>NZ_JBDSZG010000067.1:0-3390 GCF_039925265.1 Mucilaginibacter sp. | reverse complement strand
GAAAAAACATCCTTTCCCGGTGATCTTTTAGCAACCTCTTATCTTTTGACTGGCCCCTTTTGCAGCGGAATCACTGGTCCCTTTTGTAGCGGAATCACTGGTATACTATGGAGCGGAATATCCAGGTACGGTGATGATTTGCTATTCTTTTGATTTGCCGGTTAATGCAGGCCGGTATAAAAATATCATCATGTACAACGGAACTTATGCCCCCTGGGAACATTATCCTAAAACACTTCGCCATTACGAAGTGGAAAATCCAATGTCTGTAGTAGTCGATTTTTTTAGTGCTGATTCAGTAAAAGGCCATGGCAAGCGATTAAAGGAATGGCGTTACTATGTAGTTAATGACGAGCATTACGATGAAAAAAGACACGGCCCCGGCACTTTGCTTTTTATATATGATCTCAACTTGAGGATCTTGGAAGCTATGTACTTGCTATTAATCAATTACAAAAACTTCTCTTATCAGCGAAAACAGCTTACAGAGGAGCAGTTGGAGGAAGAAAAGCAACAATGGAGATACTATCCTAAAAACCTTTCCCTGAAAGAACAACTTGAACCCTATAAGGCTGTCAAGAAAGTCTTTAAAAAATTTAAGCCGCAGGAATACAGGGATCAATTGCATGAGTGGTCACACGTAGCCCTATATAATAATGCGGATGTAGAATCTTTATATGCAGGCGAGGTTATTACCGTTTATGAAAACTTAATTAAACTGTATTCGGCAGCATGGCTAATTTGCCAACGAGAAGGTGGTCGCCCACAGCTAAAGCGGAGCACGCTTGAAGATAGTTTGGCAGACACATCCACCGAACCAATTGTGCTAAGGTCAATAAGCCCCGAACCAACATCTGCCGAAAAGTTGGCATTGGAAGAAATTAAAAATCTGATTGTAAAACGTTGTCCGCAGGTTCAAATGATTAATCATTTAGGAACAAACCCCAAGCCGTTTACATTTTACTTGCTTATCCTGATAGGCGATGATGAAAAAACTCCGGAGCATGAAGTCAGCAATAAGATAGAGGACAATTGCCAATACCTTGCTCATGTACACGCCATAGTCCATAAGGCAAACAGCGCAAAAGAAGCCCTTAATATTGGTAGGCGATTTTGGTCAACTGTTATGGAAAAGGGATTTGTTTTATATCAGTCGCCCGAATTAATATTACCAGAGCATCAAGAAATAACTAAGGAGGTATTATTGGAAAGAGCAAAGTTCAATTGGGAAAGGTGGGGTAAACAAGGCGATAATTTTTTAAAAGGTGCAGAATTATACAGGGCAGATAATAATTTCAGGCTTGCAGCATTTCTTTTGCATCAATCCGTTGAAAGCCTTTTAAAAGCAATTATACAAGCGGTTATAGGCTACCGGGTACAGATGCATAATTTATCAAGGTTGCTACGGCTTACCTTGTTATTTACCGATGAATTGAAAGAGGTTTTTGAACTCAATACCTCAGAGGGAGCGCAACTTTACCAATTATTGCAAAATGCTTATTCACAATCACGATATAGTAGTTCGTTTGATCCTGATGGTGATTCAGTGAGAATATTGTCAAAGCAAGTAATCAAGTTCAATCATGTAGCAGAAAGAGTTTACGAGCAATATATTAAAGATATTAATGTTTGACAGCGTCAGCGGTATTGGCAGGCGGACATCTGTTCGTCCTGTCTTGCTTCTGAAACTCGTTAACCGTAAAGATGGTAACCGCTAAGAACCCGAAAGTAGCATGTCGGGCGGTTGGTTTTAATCGCCCGGCTTCGCTGCTGATAGGCAAAGCGACGCATACACCCGTTGGAACCATGCGCCTACGGCAGGCGGCTTCATTGCACCGCGCGCTGTTGCGCCGGGTTTCATTACTCCGTCAGCCTCGCCGCCACTGGCAAGAGTGAAATTCGTTCCTCATTACACACCTGCTGCCCTTCGGTTAAAAAAATTAAAAGTTAGTATTTGTTATCCTTCCAATATTTGGATCAAGTCGTTATTAACATAAAATAACTCTTTACCATCTTTTATGGGACTTAATATTTTTGCATTAACCAATTCGTTGAAGTATTTTGTTAGGGTTGTCCTGGATGTTATATTTAATTGATCACCAATGAATTTAGGTTTGATATATGGCTGACTGAAAATTAATTCATTTACCTCTTTATTATACCATTTTATTAAACCTTTGGCATGGGCCAACGTTGAATCCATTTGTGCAAGTATGCTGTTAATTAACTGGCTTGTTAATTGGGCTGTCTTTTCTACTGCTTCCAGCATATATAGTATCCAGGGTTTCCACGAGCCTCGTTGTGTGACGATACCCAGGTTATAGTAATAGTCGTCTTTATTAACGATGATATATTTAGATAGATAAAGTACGGGTTGATTTAATAGGCCCGCATGTACAAGATATAATAGGTTTAAAATACGTCCAGTCCTGCCGTTTCCATCGGGAAAAGGATGTATGGCTTCAAATTGGTAGTGAGCAAAACACATTTTAAGTAAAGGGTCTGTAGGATACTTTTCATTATCATTTAAATAGATCAATAAATTATCCATTAGTTTTTCTAATATTCCAGCCCCCCTTGGTGGAGTGTAGATTACTTCACCCGAACGAAATTCGCTTTGTCCACGCTGTATTATAGTTAATGATGCTGGTGATCGTAACCCCGAGGATGTATTTTTGATCTGTCTAAAAATTCCTAAAATACTTTCTAAGTCGATATTGTTATTTTCCTTTATAAGTTGATAACCAGTCCATAAAGCTTCACGATACCGTAATACTTCTTTTGTTGCAACATTTGCTTTGTCTTCCTGTACTGTGTCTGAAACGGCTTTATATAAAGCGTCTTCAGTTGTGAAGATATTTTCGATAGCTGTAGAAGCTTTAGCTTCCTGTAAAGCAATCGTATTCACCAGCATCAAAGGATTGGGTAATCTCATAATGCTACTGTTTACTGCCGCCAATGCCCTTGAAGCAGTTACCAGTTTCTTTAAAATTTCAACATCATTTTCGATTTCCGAAGTTGGTGGTAATAATGGTAAATCGTTAAATGGTTTGCTCCGGTCGTAAGCCATATAATGTGTCCAATTTTTAATTGCATTTGAACATGATACAAATAAACAAAACATTTTAGAACAATTGAAACATCGTGTCCATTTCATAATGAATTATGAACATATTGTTATTTGGATAAAAAAATATGGACACAAAATGATTACGTGTTCATTTTTATACAATAAATGGACATATAAATCAATGAAAGCAGGTGTTGTATGTTATGGAGATGTTGACCACCTGATTCCGGGCCAAACTGACCAGGCAATTAGCTGACGTGGGGCGTGCAGCAAACGCTATAAAAGCGTGTACAAAAATAGTTATTTAAAAGGTATTTTCA
>NZ_JBDSZG010000066.1:0-60053 GCF_039925265.1 Mucilaginibacter sp. | reverse complement strand
CTTTCATGCGCGATAGTTTATTTTTTCAAAATTATAGCGGCGCGGGGGAATTACAGTTGAGCGTAGTCAGCCCAAAACATGACCTTTATCAGTTTTTCATTTTGGCAAGGCGGTTTTCATCAAGTATGGTGATCAGGCTTCCCGGCTAATTTTAAATCCTTCAGCGGCATTGTTGCATTGTAAATAAAACATAAGCAATAGTTATACCTATTGCCTAAGTGCTATATCTCCCTGTTAAAGAGTTATAAAGCCCGTATTGTTTGGGTCAAAAAGTGATGCTAATCACTTTTAACATCAACCGTCGTCATGTTCTTAGCGGCGCAGGAAACTCATCTTTACAGTACACCCTTTAATGTCCCCGTTACACTGCTATTATGCATAAACCGTCAGATAATGCTATTCTCTCCATTAATTGCGGTTCATCAAGCCTTAAATTCTGCTTATACGAGGAGGGCAATTTGGAGGTGATATGCTATGGCGCTATTAGCCGTATTGGGGAAGCTGATGGGCGACTGGATATTTTTGATAGCGAACATCAATTGCTGAAAGGAAGAGAAAAAAATTATAAAAACATTAGCGCCGCCGTATCCGAACTAATTACATACATGGATGAAAATGAACATGTACTTAATTTAAAGGTAGTTGGCCACCGTATTGTACAGGGAGGGCCAGACCACCAGGATCCTGAAACAATTACCGACGATTTGTTGCAAAAACTCCATGGCCTGGTTTACCTCGCGCCAAATCATTTACCCGGCGAAATTGATGCGGTTAAGGCATTTAAAACCAAATTTCCAGACCTGCTGCAAATTGCATGTTTCGACACCGCATTTCATAGTGATATGCCCGATCATGTAAAATATTACCCATTACCAGGAGAGTTTCAAACCAAGGGATTAAGGAAATACGGTTTTCATGGCCTTTCTTACCAATACATTATGCAAAAGCTTAGTGAAAACGATGCTACCGTCAATCAATCAAAGATCATCATTGCCCATTTAGGAAATGGTGCCAGTATGGCTGCGGTGCATAATGGTGTATGCGTGGATACTACCATGGGCTTAAGTCCCATTGGCGGGCTGGTAATGGCCACACGCAGCGGCGACCTTGACCCAGGGGTGCTATTGTTTCTTTTAAAGGAATACCAATTAACGGTAGATGAGTTGGATAAAGTACTCAGCAAAGAGTCCGGCTTAAAGGCAATCGCGGGCACCGGCGATGTAGCGGAATTATTAGTGACGGAAAAGCACAACCCTAAGGCAACTTTGGCGCTAATGGTATTCTGCTACCAAGCGCGAAAATTCATAGGCGCGCTTGCTGCTGCAATGGGTGGGTTAAACCGATTGGTTTTTACCGGCGGAATTGGAGCTAACTCGCCCCAAATAAGGGAGCGGATCTGTAACGGTTTGGAATTTATGGGCATAGAAATAGACAAAGCAAATAACAATAATGGCCTCGAAAATATATCAGCCCGGCAGGGCAAAGTAACCGTGCAGGCCATGCAAACTAACGAAGAATTGATGATAGCCCGGCTGGTTAGCCTGGTTTTAAAAAATACCACAAGTAACTCAAATTAAGATGGATACGAAAACGATGGAGATATTGCCCAATGGGTTAAACGCCGAAGAATTATATAAAGTAGATGCTTACTGGCGTGCATCAAATTATTTGTCGGTAGGGCAATTGTATTTGCATGATAACCCTTTGTTAAAAGAGCCTCTTAAACTGGAGCATGTTAAAAGCATGCTATTGGGGCACTGGGGAACTACACCCGGGCAGAATTTTATATATGCCCACCTTAACCGGATAATCAAAAAATATGATTTGAGCATGCTGTATGTATCCGGCCCCGGGCATGGCGGGCCTGCCGTTGTTGCAGGCACCTACCTGGAAGGCACCTACAGCGAAATTTATCCGGATATTACGCAGGATGAAGATGGGCTAAAAAAGCTGTTTACCCAATTCTCTTCGCCCGGTGGAATTTCGAGCCACGCATCGCCTCAAACACCAGGCTCAATTCACGAAGGTGGCGAGTTAGGTTATTCTTTAAGCCATTCCTTTGGTGCGGTTTTAGATAATCCGGGCCTGATAGTTGCCTGCGTGGTTGGCGATGGCGAGGCCGAAACAGGGCCGCTGGCCACTGCCTGGCATTCTAACAAGTTCCTGAACCCGTTAACCGATGGTGTTGTATTACCAATTCTGCACCTTAATGGCTATAAAATATCCAATCCAACGGTTTTGGCACGCATAAGCCATGAAGAACTGGAGCAGTTGTTTCGCGGATATGGCTGGAACCCCATATTTGTTGAAGGTGACGATCCGGAACAAATGCATAACGATATGGCGGCAGCTATGGATTATGCCGTTGACCGTATAAAACAAATTAAGTTTGATGCGGAACACCCTAATGCCATGCGCCCCCGCTGGCCGATGATCATCCTTCGGTCGCCTAAAGGGTGGACCGGGCCAAAGGAAGTAGATGGCTACAAAATAGAGGGAAACTTCCGGTCGCACCAGATCCCGCTGGCAGTATCTGCAGGCACACCGCCCGAACACTTGCGGATGCTGGAAAGTTGGCTAAGAAGCTATCGGCCCGAAGAACTATTCGACGAGCATGGAAAATTGATTGCAGAACTTGCTGAACTGGCTCCGCAAGGAGATAGCCGCATGGGTGCAAACCCGCATACCAACGGCGGCGCGCTGTTGCAAAGCCTCCGCCTGCCCAACTTTAGAGATTATGCTGCCGTTGTGGAATCGCCCGGAGCCAATGGCGAGGGTGATACCTATGTTTGCGGTAGGTTTTTACGGGATGTTATTAAAGAGAATGAGCAACAGAGAAACTTCAGGATCTTCGGGCCGGATGAAACAATGTCTAACCGGCTGGATGAAGTATTTGACGTTACCAACCGGCAATGGAATGCGCCGGTAACACAACATGATGAGTTCCTTGCCCCTGAAGGGCGGGTGATGGAGATGCTAAGCGAACACCAATGCGAAGGCTGGCTGGAAGGTTACTTGCTAACCGGCAGGCATGGGCTATTCAACTGTTATGAAGCGTTTATCCACATTGTCGATTCTATGTTTAACCAGCATGCTAAATGGCTTAAAACCTGCCTGGAACTACCATGGCGCAGAAAGATAGCGTCCTTAAATATACTGCTTACTTCAACCGTTTGGCGGCAGGATCACAACGGGTTCACCCACCAGGACCCGGGTTTCATAGATCATGTGGTGAACAAAAAGGCAAACATCGTTAGGGTGTACCTACCACCCGATGCCAATTGCCTGCTCTCTGTAATGGACCATTGCCTGCGCAGTTACCACTACGTAAATGTAATTGTGGCCGCTAAGCACCCCGCACCCCAATGGTTAACTATTGCAGAGGCCGTTGAACATTGCACCCGCGGTATTGGCATCTGGAATTTTGCCAGTAACGACCAGGATTGCGAACCCGACGTAGTGTTGGGCTGCAGCGGTGATGTGCCTACATTAGAAACGCTTGCGGCGGTTTCCATCTTACGCGAACATCTGCCCGAACTGAAGATCCGGGTAGTAAACCTGGTTGATCTGTTTAAATTACAAAAAAGCAGCGAGCACACTCACGGGCTTACCGACCAGGATTACAATGCCCTGTTCACCACTGATAAACCTGTTGTATTTGCTTTTCATGGTTACCCATGGCTGGTGCATCGTTTAACCTACAACCGTGCAAATAATATTAACATGCACGTGCGTGGTTATAAAGAAGAAGGAACTATTACAACCTCTTTTGACATGGCGGTGCTGAACGAAATGGACAGATTTCATTTGGTGATGGATGTAATAGATCGTGTACCTCAAACGGGCAGTAAAGGAGTTTACCTTAAACAAATGCTTGCCGATAAGCTAACCGAGCATAAACAATACATCAAAGCAAATGGAAAAGACATGCCCGAAATATTAAACTGGAAGTGGGTTAACCAAGCTTCTACTAACCAATAATCTGCAATGAAAATTTATTTTGTGAGATGCTTATTAATATGCGCCGCAAGCTGTGCCTGGTTAACCAGTTGCGGGCAACAAACTCCGAAGACCACTATAGTTATACATTCGGATACCGCGGTAGTAGTTAACTCCTTTGACAGCACAAAAATTGCCGGCTTTTTCCAGCATTATCCATTACTCAAAGCTAACGAAACGGAGGTTATGGATTTCTACAGGCAGAGGGCTTTTGCTTATGCATGGTTTGATGGCGGATCACTCATTGAGCAGGCGAGCAATTTAACCAGCAGGATCCTGAATTTTAAAAGCGATGGGCTTAGCAAAGCTACCCCTTATCAGCCTGCGCTCGACTCTTTGATAAATCAGGCAGAACCCAATACTAAAAGCCACCAGCCCGATATACAGATGGAACTGATGCTTACCGCCCAGTACTTTAATTTTTCAAAAGCGGTTTATGAGGGCATTGATGTATCAGCCAGCAAAGCAAGCGGATGGCTGTTGCCGAGGAAAAAAGTAGCGTATAGCGAATACCTCGATAGCTTATTGAAGGCGCCGGGTAAGCAACTATCTGAAAAAGAACCGGTTTACCGCCAGTATGAATTACTACGAACCTTTTTAAGAAAATATAGCCAGTTACAGGCTAAAGACAAATGGTTACCCATTGTTACCACCAGGAAATGGGCCCTGGGCGATACTGCTTCAATATTTAAATTAATTAGAGCACGTTTATGTAAACTGGACGACTTTGTCGGCGATACATTATCCAATGCTTACGATGCCCAATTACAGAACGGCATAAAAGTGTTCCAGGACAGGCACGGACTCACTGTTAACGGGTTTTTAAACAAAGAGACGGTAGCCGAACTGAACATACCATTGCAGAGGTGGATAACTCAGATATTAGTAAACATGGAGAGGAGCCGCTGGCTGCCGGTAAATTTAAATGCCGATTACGTAGCTGTTAACATTCCCGAATTTAAAATGCACGTTTACCATGCCGATAGGTTGCTATGGAGCTGCAGCGTGGTTGTTGGTAAAACGGAGCACCCTACAACAGCGTTTTATGGCGAGATACAATATGTGGTGTTTAGCCCTTACTGGAATGTACCGCCCGGGATATTAAAGAATGAGGTGTTGCCTGGTATAAAAAGGAACAAGTCTTACCTGCAGGATCATAACATGGAAATTATAGGACGCCAGAACGGGTTGCCTGTGGTTAGGCAAAAACCCGGTGACGATAATTCTTTAGGATTAGTTAAATTCCTGTTTCCAAACAGCTATAATATATACCTGCACGATACACCATCAAAATCCCTATTCGGCGAAACATCCAGGGCGTTTAGCCATGGTTGTATCCGCATAGCCGAGCCCGCAAAATTCGCTGCTTTTTTATTGAAAGAGAATGCTAATTGGGACGACACAAAAATCAGCCAGAGCATGCATGCCGGGAAAGAACGTTATGTAACCCTCACAAAAAAAGTACCGGTGTTTATCGCCTACTTTACCGCCTTTGCAGACCGGGCAGGTCACCTTAATTTCAGGAAAGATATTTACAACCTGGACCAACGCCTTGCAGATATGCTGTTATTGGGGACTGATGTTAATTGATTGAAACAGTGGGGTGAAGCAATAGCTTTGAATATGTGACTAACATCATGGTGTTTATTGACGGCCGTCATCCCTGCCCGTTTTTAATGGGCCACCTTTACCGCACATCAAACAAAATATCCTATGTCAACTTTAACGCTAAATATTCCCGATACCGAACCACATTTCAGGACAGAACACGACTCGATGGGCCAAGTGCAGGTCCCCGCCGAAAAATACTGGGGCGCACAAACCGAACGATCACGTAATAATTTCAAGATCGGCCCTAACGCATCTATGCCCGCCGAGATTATTGAGGCTTTTGCCTACCTGAAAAAAGCCGCCGCCTACGCCAATACCGATCTGGATGTGCTGCCTGCAGAAAAGCGCGATCTGATCTCGATGGTGTGCGATGAAATACTGGAAGGAAAACTACCCGATGAGTTCCCATTGGTTATCTGGCAAACAGGTTCGGGTACGCAATCCAACATGAACCTGAATGAAGTGATCGCCAACCGCGCTCATGTAATTCATGGTGGTGATTTGGGTGATAGCAAAACCATTATACACCCCAATGATGATGTAAACAAATCTCAATCATCTAACGATACCTTCCCAACGGCTATGCACATTGCGGCGTACAAAATGCTGATTTACGTTACCATACCGGGGATTGAAAAATTGCGCGACACCCTAAAAGCAAAATCAGTGGCTTTTAAGGATGTTGTAAAAATAGGCCGTACCCATTTAATGGATGCTACCCCACTGACGCTGGGGCAGGAAATATCCGGCTATGTATCTCAATTGGATCATGGATTGAGAGCTTTGGGAAACACACTCGATCACCTGTCTGAACTGGCGCTTGGCGGTTCGGCTGTAGGTACGGGTATGAATACGCCCGAAGGTTACGATGTAAAAGTAGCTGATTACATTGCGCAATTCACTAACCTGCCGTTCCGCACGGCTGATAATAAATTTGAAGCACTATCTGCCCATGATGCTATTGTAGAAAGCCACGGTGCGCTAAAACAAATAGCCGTATCGCTGATGATGATAGCCAATAACATCCGGATGCTGGCATCCGGCCCGCGCTGTAGTATTGGCGAGTTACACCTGCCGGAGAATGAACCTGGGTCGTCTATTATGCCGGGCAAGATAAACCCTACCCAAAACGAAGCGGTTACTATGGTGGCGGCTCAGGTGATGGGGAACGATGTTGCGATCACTGTTGCCGGCTCCAACGGGCAATTCCAGTTAAACGTATTTAAACCGGTGATGGCTGCCAACTTCCTGCAGTCTGCCCGTTTGATAGGCGAGGCTTGTGCATCTTTTAACGAGCATTGCGCTATGGGGATAGAACCCAATTACGATGGCATCAAAAAACACCTCGAAGAATCGCTGATGCTGGTAACCGCCTTAAACCCGCATGTAGGTTACGAAAATTCTGCCAAGATCGCCCAAAAAGCAATGCGCGAGAACCTGTCGCTTCGCGAATCTGCCATCGGCCTGAAACTACTTACCAACGAACAATTCGACCAGTGGGTGAATCCCGTAAACATGGTCGGCACCCTCTAATACCTTCCTTATAGTGACCCGCATCATTTTAACTAATGTGCCGGGTCACGTTTTAACCTGCCTTATCACATCACCTTTACAGTAATCAATCAAACGTTCTTTTATCATCACCATGTGAAAAATTTTACCCTCCCGATCCTTATGCTGTTCGCCTGTTTACAGGTTTCGGCGCAGCAGCCATCGGCAACGCCGAAAGTTAATACCGATACTATTAAAAATTTCTCCACTTATAAAAGGTCTATCACCTTCGCCGGGCTTTTGCAAACCCGGTTCCTGGGCTCTCTTACTAAGAACGTAGATGTAAACGGCAAAAACTTTGATCCCGCAGCCGCTACGGGTAAGATCACCAACACCTTTATGTTAAAGCGTGTGCGCTTTGTTGTAAAAGGTACCGTGAACGATCACTTTTCGGCGAACTTGCTGGTAAACTTTGCAGAGTTCAGTAGCGACCCGGCTAATAAGGTATTAGAAAATGCCTACGTAAAATACACGTTGAGCAAGTACTTAAATGTGCAGGCGGGGCAGTTTAGACCTTTTTTTGGCATTGAGGACGTTGTACCTAATGATATTATCCGTACACTGGATTATTCCAATCAATATTACGCTTTTGGTGCAAGTGGTTGGCAGAGCTTCCAAACGGGGGTTGCTGTATTTGGTAGCATTAACAAAGGCGGGCAACTGCGTTATTATGCAGGTGCTTACAATGGCAACAACCGCAACCAGGCCACCGATAATGACAATACCAAAAACTTTTACGGCCGCTTAGAAGCCGATATAACTAAGGGCTTAACACTGGGCTTCAACGCAGGTGCGGGCAGTTTAGGTGCGGGCACAGGCAATGCTTTAGGTATAGATATAAAGGGTGGCCTAACACTAAATGAAAAATGGGAGGTTAGTTTGGGCGGCGAATACAAAACCGGGACAAACTTTGCCCTTTACAACGCCTTAACTGTAAAACCCGCCTTAAGCGAGGTACGCATGCAGGGCTTTTATATCTTCCCAATTGTACGCTATAATGCCAATATGCGCAGGGTTAGGGCCATCGAGTTTTCTTCTCGGTACGAGTACTTTAACGAGAACTACTGGTTTAACCACAACTCCAGGCAAACCATCATCCCCAATGCCTCGCTCATCTTCGCTGATGATTTTTATGCAGCGCTGCAATTAGGCGTGTCTATAGACCTGTACCAAAAAAACGTTCCCCTCACCACTGCTTATAACCACAACCTGGCTTATCTCCAATTACAGGTACGCTTTTAATTTACTATCATGAAAGAGATCAATTTAAAATCGTTCGCCATCACATTGGTGGTTGGCCTGGTTATCTGGGTCATTCCGGCACCCGAGGGCGTTAAATCCAACGCCTGGCATTTGCTGGCCATTTTTGTGGCAACCATTGTGGGTATCATCCTTAAAGCCGCACCGATGGGCACTATGGCCATGCTGGGCATCACGCTTTGCGCGGCAACCCAGGTATTAGCGCCAGGCAAACCGATAGATGCTATCAAGAATGCATTAAGCGGTTTTGGTAATTCTACTATATGGTTGATCGGGCTGGCATTTTTCATAGCACGCGGCTTTATTAAAACAGGGCTTGGCAACCGGCTTGCTTATAATTTCATCAAGTTATTCGGCAAAAGTACATTGGGCTTAGCCTATGGCTTAAACACTGCCGACCTGATACTGGCCCCCGCTATACCCAGCAATACCGCAAGGGCCGGCGGGGTTATTTTCCCCATCATGAAATCTATCGCAGTAAACATGGGTAGCGAGCCGGAGAAACCCGAAACCCATCGTAAGATAGGCGCGTTTTTGACCCTAAGTAGTTACAACGCTAATATGATCACTTCTGTGATGTTTTTGACGGCCACGGCAAGTAATCCCATGGCACAAAAGTTTGCGCACGATTTGGGCGTAGATATTACCTGGGGTAGCTGGGCAATGGCGGCTGCGATACCGGGTTTGGTTTGTTTTCTGTTAGTGCCTTTATTCCTATATAAATTCTATCCGCCCGAACTGAAGCAAACCAAGGAAGCGCCTGCCATGGCTGCCGCTAAGCTAAAGGAAATGGGCAAGATAACCATACAGGAATGGCTGATGGTAGCAACCTTTATTATCCTGCTGGTGTTGTGGATCTTCGGTAACCTTATGGCTATCGATGCTACCACGGGCGCACTCATCGGCCTATGTATCCTGCTGCTTTGCGGCGTACTCACCTGGGAAGATGTAAAATCTGAAAAGGGTGCCTGGGATACCATCGTTTGGTTCTCGGCCCTGGTAATGATGGGCTCTTACCTCAACTCGTTAGGTTTGATCGGTTGGTTTGGCCATTTAGTGGGCGGTAGCATGAAACAGTTTAGCTGGCAACTTGCGTTCCCGCTGATCATACTGGTTTACTCTTATTGCCACTACATGTTTGCCAGTGCTACGGCGCAGGTAGCAGCCATGTATTCGGTGTTCTTAGCAGTGGGGATTGCAGTGGGCGTTCCCGGGCCAATGCTGGCTATCTTCTTGGGTGCCTGCCCTACGTTGATGGGTTCCTTAACGCACTACGGGCACGGCCCGGCTCCCATATTCTTCGGTAGCACTTATGTAGATATGAAGGACTGGTGGAAACAGGGCTTTTTTATGAGCGTGTTATTCCTCCTGGTTTGGTTCCTTGTCGGCGGCCTTTGGTGGAAGGTGATTGGCTTATGGTAACCGATGCTAAATTCTTTACAAACATTTATTGCCGATACAATCGATCATGAAACAAACAACTATTCAATACAAACTGGTTATGGCCGGCACTGGCCTGTTCCTTTGCTTTTTTCTGGTGATCCATTTGCTGGGCAACCTGCAATTGCTGTTACCTGCTTCTGAGGCCAAAGAACAATTTAACTGGTACTCGCATTTGCTTGCAGGTAACATGGGTATCAAGATCATTTCCTGGGTGCTGCTGATCTCCATTATTGCCCATGCGGTTTATGCACTCATCCTGGCCACTAAAACAAAAAAAGCTAACGGTACACAATACGTCTACGATAAACGCGCCGATGTTAGCCCCTGGAACAGCCGAAACATGGGCCTCCTGGGTACCGTCATCCTCGTCTTTTTGATTATCCACTTAAAAGACTTCTGGTACGTGTCTGATTTTACCACAATGAGTTTGGATAAGCAGGGGTATAAGGATATGTATTCGGTGGCGGTATTAACCTTTCATGAGTGGTGGTACGTGCTTATTTATGAGGTCTCTTTTATCGCTGTAGGTTTTCACCTGCTGCACGGCTTTTTCAGTGCAGCCCGTACGCTCGGGCTTTATCATCCCAAATATGTAAAACTGCTGCGCTATACCGGCTGGGTTTACACTGCCTTTATTACCGGCGGCTTTATGCTGATACCCATTGTTGTTTATTTTAATGACTGACCGTTATGTTAGATTCAAAAATACCCGAAGGCAACCTTGCCGATAAATGGGACAATTATAAAGAGCACGTGAAACTGGTAAACCCGGCTAACCGCAAAAAGATGGATGTTATTGTAGTTGGTACCGGTCTTGCCGGTGCATCCTGTGCAGCTTCATTGGGCGAACTGGGGTATAATGTTAAATCATTCTGCTTTCAGGATTCGCCGCGCCGGGCACATAGTGTTGCTGCACAAGGCGGGGTAAATGCAGCTAAGAATTATAAAAATGATGGCGACAGCGTTTTTCGCATGTTTTCTGACACCATCAAAGGTGGTGACTTCCGCTCCCGCGAGGCAAACGTTTACCGTCTTGCAGAATGTTCTGCTAATTTGATTGACCAGGCGGTGGCGCAGGGTGTTCCATTCGCACGGGAATACGGCGGTTACCTCAGCAATCGCTCATTCGGCGGTGTGCAGGTTTCCCGTACCTTTTATGCACGCGGACAAACGGGGCAGCAATTGTTATTAGGGGCTTATCAGGCGCTAATGCGGCAGGTTGGCGCGAACAAAGTGAAAACCTATACCCGGCACGAAATGCTGGATCTGGTAGTGATAGACGGCAATGCTAAAGGCATTATCACCCGCGATTTGGTAACAGGCGAGATAGAACGCCACGCCGCTAACGCAGTAGTATTGGCAAGCGGTGGATATGGTAAGGTTTATTACCTGTCTACACTGGCAATGGGCTGTAACACATCTGCTATTTGGCGGGCGCATAAAAAAGGTGCGTATATGAGTGGCGTTAGCTGGATCCAATTTCACCCAACTTGTTTACCACAGTCGGGCGAGCATCAGTCTAAATTAACATTGATGTCGGAATCTTTACGCAACGATGGGCGCATCTGGGTGCCTAAAAAAGCCCATGATGAACGTAAACCAAACGATATCCCCGAAGAAGAAAGGGATTACTATTTGGAACGGCGTTATCCAACTTTCGGCAACCTGGCACCAAGGGATATTTCATCCCGCGCTGCCAAAGAACGCATTGATGCCGGTTGTGGCGTTGGTGCAATGAAAAACGCCGTGTTTCTTGATTTTTCCAAAGCCATCAAAGAGCAGGGTAAAGAAAAGATAAAAGAGAAGTACAGCAACCTGTTTAAAATGTACGATAAGATAAACGCCGTAAATGCCTACGAAGAGCCTATGCTCATCTCGCCTGCGGCACACTTTACCATGGGCGGGCTTTGGGTAGATTATGAACTGATGACCACCATTCCCGGTTTATTTGCATTAGGCGAAGCGAACTTTGCAGATCATGGCGCTAACCGCCTGGGAGCAAATTCATTGCTGCAGGCCTCGGTAGATGGTTACTTCATAGCCCCCTACAGCATCCCCAATTACCTGGCAGGTGAATTAAAGGCGGAAAAGATAACCATTGAACACCAGGCATTTGCGGAAGCAGAAGAAGCGGTAAAAAAACAATTACAGCAGTTTTTAAACATCAACGGGCACCTCTCTGCCGACCATTTTCACAAAACATTAGGCAAGTTGCTTTATGATGGCTGCGGGTTATCCCGTACAAAAGGCAGTTTAGAAAAGGCCATAGTATCTATAAAAGCATTGCGAGAGCAGTTTTATAAAGAGCTAAAAATAACCGGTGACCATACCGTAAACAGCGAATTGGAAAAGGCGGGCCGTGTAGCCGACTACCTCGACCTAGGGATATTGATGTGCGAGGACGCTTTAAGTCGCGAAGAATCATGTGGTGCCCATTTTAGAGAAGAATACCAAACCCCCGATGGCGAAGCACTGCGTAACGACAAGGACTACTGTTATGTATCTGCATGGGAATGGAAAGGCACAAATGCCGAACATGAACTGCATAAAGAACCGCTGGTGTTTGAGAACGTATCATTAACCGTAAGAAGCTACAAATAATTTCCGATCATGAAAATATACTTGAAGATATGGCGGCAGGATAACCCTGCATCACCCGGCCAGATGAAGGATTATCAACTGGATGAGGTATCGCAGGATATGTCGTTCCTGGAGATGATGGATCTGTTGAACGAATCGTTGATACAAAAGAGCGAACGCGTGGTGGAATTTGACCATGATTGCCGGGAAGGCATTTGCGGGGAATGCGGTATGATGATAAACGGACGCGCTCATGGCCCGCTTACACACACCACCACCTGCCAGTTACACATGCGGAGTTTTAAAGATGGCGATACCATATACATCGAGCCATTTCGCGCTGCCGCATTCCCTATAGTGCGCGACCTTAAAGTCGACCGGAAAGCATTCGATAACATCATCCAGGCGGGTGGATTTATCTCCGCCCCCACCGGCGAAACCCCGGAAGCCAATGGGATATTAATATCACACGCTATTGCAGAGGCCGCCTTTGATGCTGCGGCATGTATTGGTTGCGGGGCTTGTGTGGCTACGTGCAAAAACTCCAGCGCCGATTTGTTCACCTCCGCAAAGATTACCCAATTAGCTTTACTGCCACAGGGCCAGGTGGAGCGTACAGAAAGGGTAATTGCTATGGTGGATCAAATGGATGCCGAGGGCTTTGGCCATTGCAGCAACACAGAAGCTTGCGAGGTGGAATGCCCGCAGGAGATCTCTGTACTACACATCGCCAGGATGAACTACGAATACAACAAAGCACAGCTGGTTCAGCATTGAAATTAAAAGCTATGATACTAACGATATTAATTTTAACGGCGGTTTTAGCATTGGTATTTGCTGCAAAGGCCAGCGCTTCAATGCTGTTTCACAAACAAGTAAAACAATTATTTTCGTCATCAGAAACTTCGGGAAATGTATTTCAATATAGCCAATTAGAAGGCTTGCCGGCCCCCGTGCAGCGATATTTTAAGCATGTGTTGACAGACGGGCAGCCATATATCAATTACGTTCGTTTGAAGCATGGCGGGAAATTTAAAACCGGCCCGGGTAAAAAATGGATAAATATTGGTGGCGAAGAATACTTTACTACCGCCATCCCCGGATTTTTATGGAAGGGCGAAACAACTACGTTTACTGCTAAAGACTTTTATATCAACGGAAGCGGCGGGCTAAATGTAAGTTTATTTGGTATCTATCCTATAGTAAGTGGCAGAGGCAGCAATTTTGATCAGGGTGAGTTGCTGCGGTGGCTTGGGGAAAGCGTTTGGTTCCCTACCAACCTTTTACCAAATGAAAACCTGAGATGGGAAGAGATTGATAACAAAACTGCTAAACTGATATTTCGGCATCAAGGATTACAAGTGTACTATATCGTTTCTTTTAATGACGCAGACGAGATAGTTCAGCTTGAAACGAGGCGGTATATGGGTGATACCGGGTTAGAAACCTGGCTGGCTAAACTCTCTGATTACCATAAAATAAATGGCGTATTTATCCCGCACGCTACCGAAGCCATTTGGCAATTAGAACAAGGTGAGTTGAGTTATGCCAGGTTTCGATTAACGGTAATTGAATACAATAACTCCAAAGTATTTAATAAATAAGCCCTATGAAAAACCAAAAAACGATATTATTGCTAACAGATTTCACCAAGAGGGCAGAGCGGGCGGCAGACTTCGCGCTGGAACTTGCTATAAGCAACACCGCTAATTTGTTAATATACAACTCCATTATTTCTATCGAATCTTCGGTAATAACAGGTGAACGGCGGTCTGTAGAAAGTGAAATTGCAGCAAAGACGGAAAAAAGCACGAATCGGTTAAGTCAATTAACCAGGCATTTAAAATCTAAATTAACCAGCGAACAGCAATCTGCTATCAATATCAAATGCAAAAAAGGAATGGGCCCGGTGGTAGAAACTATCCTGGAACTGGTAGCCGAAAACAAAATCTGGATGGTAGTAATGGGCAACCATGTAGAAAATGCGATAGCTACGTCTTATTTCGACAGTAACATACCACCGGTGATGAATAATTGCGGGTGCCCCTTAGTTTTGGTGCCGTAATGTTGATTTGCTTCTCTAATCGTTATTTAGATTAATTACATAGTAGTATACAGTCCCGTTTGTAAAAAGTGTTCCGTTATACCTCCCGTTCCGGGGCTATTGTGTACCCGCAAATAAATAAAGGATATTCGTTGGATGACAGGTGTGATTATAATGGGCATTTAGGCGACAAACGAATAGAAAAGCGCGGGACTGAGTTGCACCATCGCCTGTTTAGTAACAGTATACAACGCATTTAGCGTTTATCTCAAAGCCGGGCAGAGCAAAAGGCATATTATCGTTTTTTACTCAACGAAAAGGTATCAGAAGCAAAACTCATAGATGAGATGTATGGTCGTTGTTCAGGGCAGGTAAAGGAAAAGTAGTGCTATCGATACAGGATACAACAGAGATCAATCTAACCAATCATCGAAACCGGTTAAAAGGCGAGACAGGCGGCGGTTCTTTCAGTGGAGCCGGAGGGATTTGTGTTACTCTTGTACTGGACTGATATTATTATCCCGCCGCCATGCGCCTGTATATGGTTGCCCTTATTGTCAGCCCATAGCGCACCCGGCTTTATATCTTTTTTTATTTTGTGCAAATGCGCTCCAAAACTGGGACAGCTGCAAAATAACCGCTATATTACTGTTCTTCTATAATTTTAAAACCCCAGGCTGGTAGGGTAACCTGTACTTTCGTATCAACTTTTTCGTTTGTAAGCAACGCCAAGCCCCGGGCATATGGGTATACCAGGTTTTGCGCCTCAGCAGAGTAATTAAAATAATAATGGATGGCCTTGCCTGATTGATTAACCCCGGATTTCACGATGAGCGGGAATTGGATTTCCTGGTCCTTTCCCCACAAACCGGCACGCTTTACGGCTTCCGCCAGTATGTTATTTGTAAGTGTACTATTGGTGCCAAAACCTATATAAGTGGCCAGCCCCTTACCATAGCTATTTTGAGTTACTGCCGCATACTTGCCCCATGCCGGGTGGTTGTACCAGGCCAGTACTTTGGCGGTTGTTGGTACAATAAGCTCCATCCATTTCTCCGCGTAATTTTGGCTGCCTGCTTTATAAGGATCATCCTTTAAAGTTACCTTTTCCGGCTTTGTAAACTCAGTATAGTTTATTCCGCAAGCTTCGTTTATAATACCCGGCTGGCCAGTAATTCTTACCTTATTGTGCTCATCTGCAAAGCCGCTTTTAAAAGTGTAAACTACATGGCCTCCGTTTTTAACAAATAGGTTTAAGCGCCTAAGCAAGCTATCGGGGGCGGCATACAGGGCAGGTACTATAATTAGTTTATATTGTTCTAACTGCTTGCTCGATGGGTCGATAAAATCAACGCCAACGTTCATATTATATAGCGCATCGTACATTGGCCTCAGGATGCCATTATAATTGCCCGGCCCAAAAGAATTATATGCGGTTAGCGCTTCATTGCTAAAAAGCATGGCAACATCGTTCGTTTTTTTAAGGTTAACTAACTTTGCGCCTATTTTTTTAAAATCCGCGCCAATTGTTTGTGCTTCCAGGTAAGTTGGGTTTGGCTCAAAATCGTGGCTCAGCAACCCCTTCCAATAGGTTTCTGCCGAGTTATGGATAGAGTGCCAATGCCAATAAGAAACCATATTTGCACCCGATGCAAGGTGGCTAAAGGCCTGTAACCTGAGTTGCCCGGGGTAGGGTACCCATTCCGGAAAGCCTTGCGCTTGTGTTTCCATTACCAGGTAGTTTTGCCCGCCTTTCATAGACCTGGCCATATCGCCGCCAAATGAAATTTCTGCGCCGGTAAGTTTATCCTGCGATGGATGATAAATATCTACCCCTGCAATATCCAGTACTTTGGCCGCTGCAAAATGGTCTACCTCGGGCTGTATTCCATAGGTGTGGCCCCACCAGTCAAAATCAAAATTTTGCGTAATAAACTGCGCCGGCTTTTTATATTCGCGTACAATTTTTGCCTGCCAGCCTAAATATTCAGTAACCAACAACCGCTGAAATTTGGCAAACTCTGCCGTAAGGCTTGCGTTTATACTGCCGTTAACCGATGGGAAGTCGTCCCAGTTATTAATGCGGTTGCTCCAATAATCCAGCCCGAATATTTTATTCAAGGTATCCAGCGAAGAATACCTGCCCTTCATGTAAGCTACAAACTGCGCCTGCACGTTTGGGCCGCTTGTGCCATAGGCCTTGGTTTCGTTATCTACCTGGTAACCAATAATGGCAGGGTGGTCTTTAATATGCTCCAGCATTTTGCGGATCATTATTTCCGCATTTTGTCGGAAATGGATATTGGTGATATCCATATTCTGGCGCGCACCGTATTGATTAGGCCCGCGGGAGGTTATGGCTAATACATCCGGGTATTTTTTTACCAGCCAGGTGGGTACCGCATAGGTTGGCGTGCCAATAATAACACTGATGCCTGCTTTATGCATAGCATTGAGTACCCTGTCTATATGGCTAAAATCGTAAACCCCTTCCTGCGGTTCCATAGTGCTCCAGGTAGATTCCGCAATACGCACAACATTTATCCCGGTTTCCTTCATCATATGTACGTCTTTCTCCAGCCGTTCATAGGGCATATACTCATCATAATACGCCACGCCAAACATTGGCCGATCGTTTTTTATCTGAGCAAAAGCAGGTTGCCATATTGTTATTAGTGTAAATAAAACACTTATAAATAGTGGTGATTTTTTTTTAGCGGTTACGGGTACTGCTGTATTTAGTTTGCAACGCATTAAAAATGGAGTTGGTAATTGGTTAGGCGAAAGTAATAATATTTACGGCGGTTTTATTAATGTATTTTGAGAATTTTGATACTAAGGCATGCTTAATTCGCTATTTTTATGGGCTTTGGCATCCGCAAATAATTAAATAATAAGAATAGATAATTACGATGTTATTAATTTTTAGATGTTTTATTTACATTAATTAGAAAGGCGAACGCAAACATGTACACATTTTTATTTACCATTTTTGAGTAATAGTAACAAAGAATTATTTTTTTTTAATAATTGTTGTTTTGACAATAAATAACTGTACATTTAGCTTTCGATAGGCTTCTCGCTTATTTAGTATAAACCAATTGATGCCCTTTCATGGAAATTTTGAACGACACTCAAATTATTGAGCAACTAAAATTGGGGAACAAATCTGCCTTTGAAGTTTTATTCAAAAGGTATTACAAGCTGCTTAATGTGTCGGCATTTTATATTTTGCGCGATGAAATTGATGCGGAAGAAACCGTACAGAGTTTTTTTGTGGATTTTTGGGACCGGCAACTATATTGTAACATCAATTTGTCACTAAAGGCTTACTTAACTACCGCTATTCGTAACAGGTGCCTCAAAAAAGTGGAAGCCGAAGCCAGGCTGCAAAAAAAATTGGCAGAATATAGTTACGGGCTTACCGAAATTGATGGGGAGGAAGAAGAGCACGTACCACAAATTTGTACCGAGAAAATGTTAGCGGTTTTGCCTTTGCAACGAATGCGAGCCATTACCCTTGTTCATTATGAAAATAAACGTTATAAGGATGCCGCCTTTGAAATGGGTATTAGTGTTAATTCGTTAAAAACGCATTTAAAGCTGGCGGTGCGTACCTTGAAAGATGGTTTTAAAAATGCGCGATAATTCACCCGTTTCCCTGTTTTTAGGTCTACTAAGTAATGACGTATAGTAGGGAGTATATTCAGGATTTAATAATTGAGCATTTTGCCGGCACCATTAGCCCGGAAGACAGTGAGGTGCTCAATCAGGCTATAGCGCAATATCCCGGCGTGAAAATGCTTTGGGAGTCTATGCAGCAAGACCTGGCATCGCCTGCTGCCAAAAACTTTTTTGACAGCATTGACCAGGATAAGGCCTGGGATAAAGTTAAGCCGGATATACGGCCTGCATTTGCTAAAAGTATACTTCAAAAGAAAAATTCTATATGGTTCTCTCTGGCAGCTTTGCTATGCGTTGCTGTTGCGGTATTCTATTTTTACCCATCACAGAGGGATGCAAGCAATATTGCAACACTAAACCATAGGCCTTCCGCTAAACCTGCTATTTTATTGCGGATGGAGAGTGGCCGGCAACTTAATCTTTCAGACACTTCAACCCGGGAGTTGAACACAGCATCTGCACACTTAACTAAAAATGCATCAGGGCTAAGCTATCAGCTTGAAAACAACGAAACAGAAGAATGGAGTACATTGGTAGTTCCGCCTACATTAACTTACCAAATCGTCCTTTCCGACGGAACTAAAGTATGGCTTAACTCCGCATCGAGCCTGCGGTTTTCGTTTTCGTTTGTGCGCCAAACGCGCGACGTGTATTTAACCGGCGAAGCCTTTTTTAAAGTAGCGAAGAACGCGGCCAAGCCCTTTATAGTACACACCGGGCAAACCGATGTTAAAGTTTTAGGGACGGCGTTTAATATAAACACCTACCAAACAGATAAAACTGTTACATCATTGGTAGAAGGTTCTGTATCAACAACTGCCGAAAATAACCAAAAGCTGCTTTTGCATCCCGGTTACCAGGCAGTGTATCAAAGCGGCACGGGCTTTTCAAGGCAACCCTTCAACCCGGCTACCGAACTCTCCTGGATGAAGGATGTGTACTACTTTCATAACACCAGGTTAAGCGAAATAAGCGGTGTGCTGTCGCGATGGTTTGATGTGAAGGTAGTTTTTGATGACGCGGCCAAGGCCGAGGAAACATTTACCGGGGCAATACAAAAAAACAGGCCTGTTGACGTGTTCATCCAAAACATTAAAGCCTCTGCACAAGTGAAAGCCGTTTTTAAAGACGGTGTTCTACATATCAAATAGCAAATTGCTTTACTGTTAAATTTTGCCGTACGCCAAAGCATTGTTTTTTACGACATGCCGTAATACCATCTTACTCTCCGAAGATGTTTAAAACTCCTTTTGATAAATTTCAGGCCAGAAAGTATTGCATTTATTGTATGTATATATAAATGTTACAATTTATCTCTTTTCTTTTCACCCTTTTTTGCCGGATGAGGTCTTAGTGTAAACCAATCAGAACTAACACATATATGAAGAAAATTTTATTTAACCGGCAACTCTTGCTGCCTGTTCTGTTTCTTTTATTGTTAACCAGGTACAACACTGTGCAGGCGCAAAGCCCAGGGCCGGTTACCATTCAAAAAGATAACATCACATTAGCAGAGGTATTCGATTCCATTAAAAAACAAACCGGGCTAACGGTTTTTTACAGCAACAAACTTCTGAATGATAAGGAGGTTATTTCGGCGAATTTTACGAATGCCCAGCTGCCCGAAGTGTTTGAAGTTTTGCTAAAAGGCAAAGAACTAAAATACACTTTGCGCGATCAGCTTATTGTTATTGAAAAAACCAATGCGGCGCTTCCTGTACCAACGCCTCAGAAAGCCCCCGTGCGTGTTGTGGTGCCAAAGTGGGTACAAGGCACCGTTACCGATGAGAAAGGGCTTGGTTTACCAGGCGTTACCGTAAAGATTAAGGGTACAGGCCTTGGCACACAAACAGATGTTAACGGCAAGTATGCCATAGCGCTGAAGGGTGCCACCCAAACTATCGTTTCCTTTTCATTTGTAGGTTCCAAAACGCAGGAGTTCGACCTCGTAAACTACCCTGTTAGTGCAGATGGCGCTTACCAGTTAGATGTGCAGATGGGCACAGATAAAAATGCCATAGAAGAGGTAACTATCGTAGCTTACGGTACGCAAAAAAAATCGAGCCTGGTAAGTTCTATTACCAGCGTAAGCACAAAGCAGCTTAAAGGCCCTTCCAGCAATTTAACAACAATGCTTGCAGGCGTTGTACCGGGGATGATCTCTTATCAGCGAAGCGGTGAGCCCGGGGCTGATAACGCGCAATTCTTTATACGCGGTGTTGGCACGTTTGGAGCCGGTAAGGTAGATCCACTGATACTGATAGATGGCATCGAATCTTCAACTACCGACCTGGCCCGCTTACAGCCTGATGATATTGCCGGCTTTTCGGTGCTTAAAGATGCTACTGCATCATCCTTGTACGGCGCCCGTGGTGCAAATGGTGTTATCCTGGTAACCACAAAACGCGGCGAAACAGGCGCTGTAAGATTTAATGTACGCGGCGAAAATTCATTTTCATCCAATATTAAAAATATCCAACTGGCAGATAACATTACGTACATGACGCTGGCCAACGAGGCTGTGTTAACCCGTAACCCGTTGGGGGCGTTACCGTATTCGCAAAATAAAATAGACCACACCGCGGCAGGCGATGATCCTTTGTTGTACCCAAGCAACAACTGGCTGCAACAGTTGATAAAAACCAAAACCAATAACCAACGGTACAACATGAATGCCAGCGGTGGTGGCGAAAAAGCTAAGTACTATTTAGCCATGACCTATAATATTGATAATGGTAACCTGGCCGAAAATAGCCTTAACAATTTCAGCAATAATATTAAACTGCAATCGTACTCCATATTATCAAACACAACCCTAAACCTTACCAAAAATACCGAAGCAGTGGTAAGCTTAAAAGGCCAGTTTGATAGCTACCAGGGCCCAAATGGCGGCGGCGGATATACTTTTTTAAATGCATTGTGGAGCAACCCGGTTGCTTTCCCGGCCATTTATCCAGGCAGTTTATCACCTTATGTAAACCACCCACTTTTTGGTAACGCAATTATACCCAATGGCGGGCTTTATATGAACCCCTACGCGCAATCGCTATCAGGTTTCCAAAGCTCAAATACAAGTACGCTAACAGCACAGTTAAACCTAACCCAAAAACTCGATTTTTTTACCGAGGGATTATCCGCAAGGGCAATGGGCTACACTACCCGCTATTCGTACTTCACGGTGTCGCGCCAGTATAGTCCGTATTTTTACCAGTCAAACATATCAAACGGCGAGTTCAGCGGGTTAAGATTACTTAATAACGGTGAGGTGGGGAGTATAGGCGCAACGCCAACTGAGTATTTAACCTACAATCAGAACCCGGCAGCAAACATATCTAACTCCATTACCTACATAGAAACAGCCATAAACTACAACCGCATATTTGCCCAAAAACATGCGGTGAGCGGCTTGCTTATCGGTACCATGCGTAATTATTTAACCGGTAATGCTAATACGCTTCAGTTGTCGTTGCCATCGCGTAACCAGGGTGTATCGGGCAGGCTTACTTACGGGTACGATAAC
The DNA here is from genome assembly GCF_039925265.1 of Mucilaginibacter sp. Classification (GTDB taxonomy): domain Bacteria; phylum Bacteroidota; class Bacteroidia; order Sphingobacteriales; family Sphingobacteriaceae; genus Mucilaginibacter. Next base: position 38,361 of record NZ_JBDSZG010000066.1, on the reverse strand, counting down.
CGCTACCTGTTCGAGTTTAACTTCGGTTACAACGGTTCCGAGCGTTTTGCGGCCAACCACCGCTTTGGTTTCTTTCCATCAGTTGGTGCGGGCTGGGTGGTATCAAACGAAAAATTCTTTGAACCATTATTGTCAACCATCGATAACCTTAAATTCCGGTTTACTTACGGTTTAGTGGGTAACGATCAGATAGGCTCGGCTAACGACCGTTTCTTCTACCTGTCTGACGTAAACCTGAACAATGGCAGTATTGGCCAGTTTGGTACCAACTATACTTACAGCAGGCCGGGTGTGGTTACCTACCGTTACGAAAACAGGAATATCACTTGGGAGCAATCGCGCCAACTCAACATTGGTATGGATTTGACCATCGCTAAGAACTTTAATTTAACGGTAGATGCTTATCAGCAAAAACGGGATAATATTTTGTTGGTACGCAGCACCATACCTACGTCAATGGGTTTGCAGGCCAACATCTCATCAAACGCCGGTAAATCATCCAGCAGAGGTGTAGACATTGCTATGGATTATAAGAAGAACTTTAGCAATTCTTTTTGGATACAATCGCGCGGTACCCTTACCTATGCCAAAAGTAAACTGCTTAAAAACGAAGAGCCAATTTACCCTGACAACCTGCAATACCTTTCACGGGTAGGCAATTCATTGAGCCAGTTATACGGGCTAATAGCCGAGCGCTTGTTTATTGACGATAAGGATGTGGCCAACTCGCCGGTACAAGGTTTTGGCGATTATAAAGCAGGGGATATTAAATACCGCGATATGAATGGCGATGGTAAGATATCCAGCTCGGATGTGGTGCCTATCGGCTATCCGCAGGTGCCGGAGATCATCTACGGTTTTGGTTTTTCCGTTGGTTATAAAAACTTTGATATCAGCGCCTTTTTCCAGGGTTCTGCACGTTCATCGTTCTTTATTAACTCGGCGGATATTTCTCCTTTTTACCTGGTTAATGGTTTGCAGCCAAACGGCCTTAACTCCGGTAACCAAAGCGGTTTACTAAGTGCAATAGCAAACGATCATTGGTCGGAAGATAACCGTAACCCTTATGCGTTTTATCCAAGGTTAAGTACCCAAATTCAGGGCAATAATACACAAGCGTCAACCTGGTGGTTGCGTAACGGTTCGTTCGTGCGCCTTAAATCGGCAGAGATAGGGTACAATTTCACAAAGAACGCCTTGAAGAATATCCATTTGAGTAGCGCGCGTATTTATGTGAATGGGCTAAACCTGTTATCCTTAAGCAGCTTTAAGCTTTGGGACCCGGAAATGGGAACATCGGGATTGGGGTATCCAATTCAACGTGTGTTCAACTTAGGTTTAAGGGTAGAATTTTAAACGCTTTCAATTTAACTATATGAAAAGTAATTATATACAAAAAATTAAGCACACTGTATTAAGCCACGCGTCAAGAGGCTATGCCACCTTGCTAATGGGTGCTTTAATAGTGGTGTTGCCAATATCATCGTGCAAGAAGCCCTTCCTGGATGTAGTGCCTGATAACGTATCAACTATAGCCAACGCCTTTGTTTCTAAAGCGGAGGCCGAAAAATACTTGTTTACCTGCTACTCGTACTTGCCAACCGGGGCAGACCCAACTTATAACGTTGGCCTTACTGCGGGTGATGAAGTTTGGGTGGAAGACCCGGCGAATCACATACGGTCTACCAACGTGCTGCAATTACCAAGGGGATTCCAAAATTCATCAGACCCTATTGCCAATTACATGAACGGAACCAGGGATGCAGCAGGAAACTACCGGGCCATACGCGATTGTAACGTTTTCCTGGAAAACGTAAGCGACCTCACCAAGGTGCGCGATCTGGATATAGATACCCGCGAGCGATGGATAGCCGAGGCACAGTTTTTAAAGGCCTTTTATCATTTCCAGCTATTCCGTGCATATGGGCCTATCCCCATCATTGATAAAAACCTGGCTATAGATGCCTCTATTGATGATGTAAGGGTAAAACGCCGCCCTGTTGATGAGGTAGTGACTTACATTGCCGGCTTGTATGACCTGGCAGCTGCAAAATTACCGGCAACTATTCAAAACGAAGGCAGTGATTTAGGCCGCTTAACCAAGCCAATTGCTTTAAGTATGAAAGCAAGGCTACTGGTAACTGCTGCAAGCCCGCTGTTTAACGGCAACCCCGATTATAATTCATTTAAGAATAAAGACGGCGAAGCGCTGTTTAACTCAACTTACAGTGCCGAGAAATGGCAGCTGGCTGCCGATGCCTGTAAAGCGGCTATTGATGCATGCGAAGCACAGAGCATTCACTTGTACAAATTCCCGACGCAAACAGTTAAGCTGAGTGATACTACCATGACGCAAATGAGCATCAGGAATGCCATGAGCGAAAAATGGAATGATGAGCTGATTTGGGGGTTAACAGTGAACAACATTGGTTTTAGCTCATTCTTCCAGTCGATGTGTGCCGGCCAGTATGATTTTAACAATGCTGACGCCGCTAAATCGGCCAACCGCCCGTTGCTTGGCCCAACCATCAAAATGGCAAAAATGTTCTACACCAAAAACGGCGTGCCTATTAACGAAGATAAAACCCTTGATTTTAGCAATATATCCAAATTACGTGTTGGTACTCACGCCGAGCGTTTTAATATTAAAGAAGGCGAAACTACTGCGAGGCTTAATTTTGACAGGGAGCCGCGTTACTATGCCGACCTTGGTTTCGATCGTGGTATTTGGTATATGGCCAACAGCCCTACAAAAACCGATGTGGATACCTGGTGGCTGAAATCGCGCGGTGCCGAAATTGGCCAGTCGTCGCCAATACCTATCGCAGGTTTTTATATGAAAAAAGCGCTTAACTGGCATTACGAATGGGCAACTGTTACCTATTTGAATTACCCTTGGCCGGAGATGCGTCTATCTGACCTTTATTTACTTTATGCCGAGGCGTTAAACGAGGCTAAAGGCCCGGGAGCAGAGGCGTATACCTACATCAACCGTGTAAGGGAAAGAGCTGGTTTACCTACAGTTCAGGATTCATGGACAAACTTTAGTATCAACCCAACAAAATATACCACTAAAGACGGTTTACGCTCTATTATTCAACGTGAGCGCGCCGTGGAGCTTTGCTTTGAAGGGCAACGTTTTTGGGATCTGCTACGCTGGAAAACGGCTGGTGTTGAGCTTAATAGCAATGTAACAGGCTGGTCTATAAGTGAAAATTCACCGGAGTTGTATTACAGAGAGCGTTCCATCTATTCGAGGCACTTTGTTATCCCACGCGATTACTTGTGGCCAATTCAGGAAAGCGATTTGCTTATCAACCAAAATTTGGTGCAAAACCCTAACTGGTAAAGTATTTAATAAAATGTTTAACATTAAAAACATTAACATGAGATCAATAAAATTACAAACTGCTTTTTGTATGTGGCTATTAGCAGTAATAGCGTCGGGTTGCAAGCAGGAAACACTTAACAAGCCTCTCACAAATAATACTAACGCCCCGGGTGTGGTTAGCAACGTGCAGGTAGAGAATAAAAATGGACAGTCTGTTTTAACCTATGCGCTACCTAGCGATGGCGACTTGTTTTATGTGAGGGCGGTTTACGAAACATCACCCGGCAAATCGCGCGAGGTGATTGCATCGCGCTATTCCAATACTTTAACGGTTGACGGTTTTGGCGATACAAATGAACACGTTGTAAAACTATACGCGGTTAACTCCAGCGAAACAGCCTCGGCACCGGTTAGTGTTACCGTAAAACCGTTAACGCCGCCATATATACTGGCATTTAATTCGCTTAAGGTAACAGCCACTTTTGGCGGGTTTAACATTGCCGCTGATAACCTTACTAAAGATAACCTGGCCATAGTACCCTTGGTTGATACGGCCAACAACGGGCAGTTTGTACAAACAAAGGGGATGGACAATGTTTACAGCAACAGCGTTGCAATTAAAGCATCGGTAAGAGGACAGCCTCCGATAAACAGGAAATATGCTTTTTTCGTTCGCGATAGGTTCCTGAACAAATCTGATACCTTGTTTTTAAATCTGACACCGTTTTTTGAGGAGCAATTTTCAAAGCTTGATTGGTCGGTTTATACACTGCCACAAGATGCTACAAACCTGTATTCGTATACAGATGTAACCAAGTTATTTAATAATGACGCTAACCCTTACTGGCCAAACTGCCTTTTCACCGTAGAAAGTGCAGGCAGCCCGCAAATGGTAACGATAGACCTTAGCAAACAACGTGTATTTAGCCGCCTTATACTTTACCCATACCAGGAACTCGGTAATGTGTTTTATGTAAGGGGAAACCCACGCGATTTTGAAATATGGGGCTCAAATTCGCCAAATCCTAATGGCAATTTGGATGCATCGTGGACAAAATTGGTTACCTGTAATGTGGTAAAACCATCGGGCGCCGCTTCCGGTACCGAAACAACTGCCGATTACAACTATGGGCACGAAGGATGGGGCTTTGATTTCCCGGCCGGGCTTTCAGCGTACAGGTATGTAAGGATCAGAAATTTACGTAACTGGACAGGTTCGTACTTTATGAGTATCGCCGAGTTTACGTTATTCGGTAAGTAAATAGTGTGTCGAGGCATTTTTAATCCAATTTCAATTATGAAACAATATAAAAAAATATCATACTGCCTTTTAGTGCTAATTGTATTTGCGTTTAGCGCCTGCACTAAAATGGATGATTACAAAAAGAAGTACGAACCAAACGGGGCAATTTCATACCCGGGTAAGCTGGATTCGGTACAGATATTCTCCGGCAGGAACAGGGTGCTGTTAACGGGCCTGTTTACATCAGATCCCAAAATTGTAAAATACAAAGTGTATTGGAACAGCAAGCAGGATTCGATAGAAACAGCGGTGACCCGTACAAATGGTGTGGATACAGCAAAATTGCTTATCCCCGGCCTGCCCGAAGGTGTTATGACCTTTGAGATACGTACTTATGACAACGAAGGGCATATATCTATCCCGGTAACTTTGGCCGGCAATGTATACGGCGAACAGTATCAGGCCTCTTTAGCTAACAGGGGGATAGCCAAGGCAGAACTCCAGGCAGATGGTTCGGCATTGATCAACTGGGCAGATGTAAACGCGGATGACGGATTGCTTTCCATGCAAATCAGATACACCGACGTCAACAATAAACTGCACGATACGCTGATTATCTCGCAGGTTACCGGCCAAAGTACATCACTGCCAAAATATAAGGCAGGCGCGTCTATCAGTTACCGCAGCGCTTTTAAACCAAATAAAACGGCAATTGATACTTTTTATACCGATTTTCAGGATCACAGCGTAAAAGCCGAAGTAACCAGCATATATTTATCAAACACCGGGCCTTTTACAAGGGCAACCCCGGGTGGGCGATGGGGCGTACTTGCTGCACCATGGATAACCAACGATGCGGCTAAAAATAAAGACGGCGGCACCAACGGAGGTTACGCATCTGATGAAGGCGGCGTTATCAACTGGGAAACATGGGGTAATACACCTGTGGTAAACGGTATAGTTTATCAGCCAACATCTGCGGCCTTACCGGCAGGCACATACCAGGTTTCGTTTAGTTATTATTCCGAGGTGCAGGCTAATTCAACGGTATATTGTGTTGCAGCAGCAGGTGGTACCGGTTTACCGGTGCTTGCTAACCTTACATCTTCACTGGGCTATGCAAGTATGTATAACGGTGCAGGTATAGGTAAAACATCTCCGAGTGCCAAAGAAACCAAAACCTTTGAGTTTGTACTAACCTCGCCGCAGGTGGTGTCGATAGGGTTTTTAGGGAATGTTGTGGGTAGCGGTAACCCGGGAAGTTATTTCCAGGTGTTAAACATCAAGTTGTTCAGGAATTAACAATTGTTATAACCCAGGGCATATATAGGCATTTTGGCTCTTTGGCGTCACTAACGCCTTTTTGAAGATAACGGAAATGAGATGCTGTGTGTCAGCGGTGCTATGATGATAAATACTATGCGGCCGGGTGGGATGCCCGGCAATAAAGAAGCTTGGTAAGTAGTAGAGGTTTATATAGTTGGTAAGCTCCGGGGGTAAAACCCCCGGGGCTTTTTTGTTGCACCCATCAGGGTAAATACGATAACGAGTTCAGGGGCCGCGCTGTTGTATAGATATGACGAGGCCGGCCTAATAGTTTTTTGGCTTTTTTAAATAAAAAAGCAAGCTGAAGTTAATTTTCATAAAATTTTAAGCATGAAAAAGTGAAACAAAATTAAGCTTGCAATCACACCTGTACAAAATGTTTAAAGTTTTAACTGATTGATTATCAAATTGTTGTGTCGTTTTTGTGAGTAAGGAATTTTTAGAACTTACTCACCGAATTACGCTCCTTTTTATTGCGAAATGGTGAATAAAATAGTCACTTGGCTAAAAAAACAAAAGCCTGCAAACTTTTGATTTGCAGGCTTTTGTTTTTTAGCATTGAATTTCGTGGAGCCGGACGGGGTACTGTCGAACAATTTATTCCCCTTTTATTTTTAGTTAGTTAATTGTAAATAAGGCAGTTATGTTACTTCTATATATTCACTTCTATTGTTTTAACTAAGGTCTTGTTAGCGATAAAATGATTAATAAATATTAATTGAACGAAATAATTCCCAGTAAAAATGTTCGACTGTCGAACATACCTTCATTTACAGTTAATTACAATTTAATACTCCGTAAATTATTTATTTACAGTTATTTATGATTTTTGATTGACGATCTTTTCAGGTAAGCACCCTTTTTTAATTAGTCAAAAGAGGTAGGTGAGTGTGCCATTCGTTTAACACTTGGGGTGAACCCCTATATTTCAAAGGATAGCTAGGGAACAACGGTTGTTGATTGTTCGCTATTAATCAACGCTTTATATATCTTAAATTTTACTGGGTCACCGAATAGGTCACCTTAAAATTGTTTCAATTAGCGCTTATGCTTATAATATAAATGTCGCAAAAACTATGGAATAAAACAAGCAATTCGCCTTTATAGGCACGGTATTATATTGAACTATAGAGAAATGGTTGTTTGCCGAATTGCCTGGCAATCATCACGCGTCCGGTAGCCATCGCGATGATAATCAGCGCAATTAAGCCAATAACAATTTCAAATAGCAAACGCATCATTGTATTTTAAGGGGAAGTAAATAATATTTAATTCATCGGCAGGGATAAGGGGGGCTTTAGTTCTTATTGCGGAAGAGTAGTTTGATTCGAAGCCATCCCGGATATTTTCCGCATCCGCCATTTATACAGTTCAAACCATATTACCGATATAAACCCAATAGCTATGCTTGTTGCCAGTTGAGGCAAGGTTAGCGGTTCGAAACCAAAGAAGTTTGTGAACGGGCTAAAGTAGTTGAGTGAGGCCGAAATAAGCAGGGTAGTTGCAATGATTAGCAATACCAAGTTGTTTTTATACCTAACGGTGGTAAACAACGAGTAAAAAAACGAACGATTAACCAATGTAAGTAGAATATTAGCGGTAATGAGGCAAGTAAATACCATGGTACGGGTAAGTTGTTCATCGGCTCCACTGCGTACGGCGTATCGGTAAGTGCCCAGCGTACCTAAAGTGATTGCCATGCCCTGTATAATACTGGTCGTTAATTCTTTCGCGTTAAAAAATGTTGTACTGAAAGGGCGGGGTTTTTGTAGCATGGTGTTTTTTTCCATGGGCTCGTTCTCATAAATTATGGAACAAGTTGGGCCCATGATAAGTTCCAGGAAGATGATATGCACGGGTGAAAATATATTAGGGTATATCCAACCCAAAGCCAGCGGAAGAAATACCGTTAATACAATGGGGATATGGATGGATATAATGTATTGTATCGCCTTTTTAAGGTTAGCATATATACGCCTGCCCATCGCTACTGCTTCCACCATTTTGGAGAGGTCGTCTTCCAACAATATCAACGATGCTGCCTGCTTGGCAATTTCGGTGCCTTTTTTACCCATAGCAATACCGATATGTGCAGCCTTTAAGGCAGGGCCGTCGTTTACCCCGTCGCCGGTCATCGCCACTATTTCGTTTTTGGCTTTTAGTGCATTAATGATCTTTAGCTTGGCATCAGGGAACATGCGGGTGAAAATGTTTACCGTTTCCACTTTCTCCCCAAGTTCTTTGTCGGGCAACTCCATCAGTGTATCGCCGCTAACGCGTTCATCAAAACCGTGGAAACCTATTTGGCGGGCTATAGCGCCGGTGGTTTCGGCATTATCGCCTGTAATGATTTTAACTGCAATACCCGCGTTATAAAAAGCCTGCAATACTTCACTGATGTTTTTCTTCGGCGGATCGTAAAAGGCAACCAAACCTTTAAATACAAAATCAAATTCCTGCTGTGTGGCCGGGAAATTATTACCTGCAAAATTTGCTTCGCCAACGCCCAGTACGCGGTAGCCGTCGGCAGCGAGTACCTCAATTGCCCCGGCAATCTGCCGTTTGTCACTGCTGTTTAAATGGCTAACGTTCATGAGTGCTTCGGGTGCTCCTTTAGCGGCTATAATGCGTTCGCCCCCTGCATTTTCAAACAGGTGGGTCATCATGGGTGGTTTGCCTCCCAGTGGATACTCGTGTATCATGTTATAATGGGGGCGTTCATCTGCAAGGCCGGTTTTTGAATAAGCATCGTGCAAGGCAATTTCCATCGGATCGAAAGGGATCGGTTCGCTCGCCCACATGGCCAATGTTACCAGTTGCTGCACAGTCGCATTGGAGATTTTTCCCGGGGCATCAACGATACAATTATCCGACAGTGTGTATACTTTTGCCAAGCTCATCTTATTTTCGGTCAGTGTGCCGGTTTTATCGGTGCATATCACCGATGCACTGCCTAGGGTTTCAACAGTTTTCATTTGTTTAACAACTATCCCCATTTTCATGAGCCGCCACGCACCAAGTGCCATAAAGGTGGTAAAGGCAACCGGGATCTCCTCAGGTAAAATGCTCATGGCCAGTGTGAGGGCTTTGATCAGGCTATCTAAAACACGCCCGGAATGAAAGTAATTGATACCCCACACAATCACGAAAACGATAAGCCCCGCGATCACCATTTTTCTTACAAAATTATTGATCTGCAACTCCAGCGGGGTCTTTTCTTCCTGTATAGATTCCAGTGTTTTACCAATTTCTCCCAGCCTGGTTTGGTTACCTATAGCGGTTATGGTTACGATAGCCAGTCCGCTTGCTACCATAGTTCCGTGGAAAATTAAATTGTCTGCGGATGAACTATCTTTATATACGGCTAAAGATTCGCCGGTAAGGATACTTTCGTTTACCGAAAAATCATTGGAATGTACAATAACGCCATCTGCGGTTATAGCAGTTCCTTCCTCTACCATCAGGCTGTCGCCAACTACCACGTCCTCGCTCTTTATTTCTAAAACTTCGCCGTTCCTGATCACTTTACATTTTGGCTGCGAAAAATCTTTTAGTTTTTCGAGCGCGTTGCGGCTGCGTGAATCCTGGTATAACGAGATACCTGCAACCAAAACAATTGCCGAAGCCAGAAAAATGCCGTCGCCGGGTTTACCGCTGATAAAGTAAATACAAGAGGTAACCAGTAGTAAAATAACCATCGGTTCCTTTGCCAGGCCTTTCAGGGCATCAACAAAACCATTTTCTTTTTTAAACGACAGTCTGTTTGCCCCATGTTTTGCCCTTGATGTAATCACCTCATCGTCGCGCAGTCCTTTTACGCCAAAATTATTTATCGCCATTTATTTTATGGGTTAATATGGATGTTGCCGTTACGGAATAATAACAGCCAATTTAAATAGATTGACCATTATAAGTGTATGCCAATCATGTAAAGCAGCAACAGGCAATGTTAAGGCAGTTTTACTGTACGATTAGCATTTTCCGAAAAGTCATTCCCGAAAAGTATTGTTTTTATAGGTTTTTTTTCGAGTGTAAATATGCCTCTTTATTCAAATAAAATACGTGATGAGCATCACCAATTGGCTTGATTTCGAATACTTAAAATGCCTGATTAGTTACTGATTTTTGACAAAAAATAAAACCAGGCGTACATCCGCGCGCTCCTTACATAAAGGCCTATAATCGGCACCATAATGGGTGCACTTGTTATGTTCACGGGATTTGGAAAAAGCAATATGACGCTGATTGCGGCTTATAACGTTTTAATTATACCTGTAATCGGTGTCGGCATAGCTTATGCAGGCGCGCACTGCAAAAACGCTTAAAAATTCAAACCATGATAAAAGAAATGCCCTTGACCGTGAAACGGGCCGTAGAACTAATTGGCCTGTTTGTTTTGGGAACAATTGTAGTCGCCGGAAATACGATCATCATGCCCCTGTTAATGGCATTTTTTTTCAGCCTGATGCTTTTACCGGTATTCCGGTTTTTTAGGAGACTAAAAGTGCCGGAAGCTATTGCCGTTTTTTTACCGATATTATTATTAACAATTGCTTTAGCGCTTATTATTTGGCTGTTCTCCAGCCAGATTGGTGCTCTATTAAATGATTTTCCGAAGATACAGCACACCGTGGCCAAGCATTTGGACAACTTAAGTATCTGGATCAGCAAGTCGTATGGGTACTCCCCGGCAGACCAGGTGACATTTATTAATGAGCAAAGCAAAAAAATGTTTACTTCCCTTGGTGGTATTTTAAGCGGCGCGGCAGGCTCGTTATCGGGCGTGGTGATATTTATGGGCTTGCTTCCTATCTATATCTACCTCATCATTTTGTATAGAAATCTTTTTTTAAAATTTCTGCTGATGTGGTTTAAAAAAGAGGAATTTCAAAATGTTGAGGAGGCCGTAAGGCAGACTGAAAAAATGGTTAAAAGCTACCTTATCGGGCTTTTGATACAGATCAGCTATATAATTATCCTGTTAGGCGGCTCATTATGGCTTTTTGGCATCCAAAATGCGTTGCTGATTGGTATCATTTTCGCCTTTCTGAACCTCATCCCATACCTGGGCGCTTTAATAGGCAATATTTTAGGGGTATTACTAACGCTTGCTTCATCGGATAGTATTACAGATGTACTGGTAGTACTGGGAGCAATTACGGCGGTACAGTTACTGGACAATAATATTTTAATGCCGCGTGTAGTGGGTTCGCAGGTGAAGATCAACCCGCTTGTTTCCATTGTTGGCATTATCATCGGTGGCGTAATGGCTGGCCTGTCGGGCATGTTTTTGGCCATGCCTGTACTATCTATTTTAAAGATTGTATTTGAGCGAAGCGATAAGTATAAGCAATGGGGTGTATTGCTGGGTGATGAGCGGCCGCTAAAAAGTCAGATGCAAGCTTAATCCTTTTGTTTATTCATTTTCCGGACGGCTTTGTAAGACTGTATAACAACCAACGGCAGCAAGCTAATTGCTATTGTAATTGCCCATAATTTAAAGGGAAGTACCGATAGATCTAACACCAACCTCATGCCCGGGATAGCGAAAACCATGAAGGCGAGGGCGCTGCAAATAAATAGCGCGATCCATACGAATTTATTCCTGGTGATCTCGTTTTTCAAGAACCCGGAATCATCTGAGGACATATTGAACACATGAAATAACTGTGCAAACGTGAGCGTTATAAACGCCACGTTATTACACACTTTGTCATCAGCATGAAGCACATCTTTACAATAAACCACTGCAATAACCACCGCCGAGGTGATGGCTGCCGAATATAAGGCAATAACCAGCCAGCCTTTATTGGTGATGATGTTTTTCTTAGGGTCACGGGGCGGTTCTTTCATTACTGTTTTATCACCGGTGCCCAAGCCTAATGCCAGCGCGGGGAATATGTCGGTCACCATATTCAAGAACAGGATTTGCAACGGCAGTAAAGTTGCACCGGGGGTTATAATGCCTAACACAGTTACAATAAATATTTCGCTCAGGTTGCAGGATATCAGGTAAACCACAAACTTTTGAATGTTCTGAAAGATCTCCCTTCCGTGTGCCACCGCTTCGGCAATGGAGGTAAAAGAATCATCTTTCAATATAATACTGGCAGTTTCCTTAGCTACCTGGGTACCCCTGATGCCCATGGCAATTCCAACATCCGCTTTCTTTAATGCCGGTGCGTCATTTACCCCATCGCCGGTCATGGCAACTATAAAGCCCGCTTTTTGAAAAACGCCTGCAATTTCCAGTTTTTGCCCGGGGGAGGCACGCGCAAAAACTGCAGTATTTAATATCTTTTTTATCCACGCTTTTGTTAATGATCCACTTTTTGGCAGCTCTTTACCGGTGATCACATTTTTGTCACTTTCGTCAATTAAACCAACCGTTCTGGCAATATTCAGGGCTGTTTGCGGGTGGTCGCCAGTGATCATTACTATTTTAATACCTGCATTTCTGCAATTCAATATAGCTCCTTTAATATCTATACGGGGAGGGTCAAGAAAGCCGGCCATTCCTACATAAATCATATCATCCATATAATTATGTTCGTTGATCAGTTTACCTGGCCGGTAAGCAAATGCCAGCACCCGAAGGCCGCCGGCTGCCATTTGCGTTGACTTTAGCAAGATGGCTTTACGGGTTTCGCTATCAAGTGTTTTAATGGCCGCACCCGATTGTACCTGACGGCATTTTTCCAACAATCGTTCCACGGAGCCCTTGGCGGCTGCAAATTTTCCTGATGGTGATTGGTGCAAAGTACCCATCATCATCATCTCCGAACTAAATGGTACCTCTGCGATACGTACATATTGCTTTTTTAAAGCATCCGTATCCAAGCCCTCGGCAATGGCTATTTTCAGTAGCGCAACCTCAACCGGGTCGCCTGAAAATTTTGTTCGCTTATCGCCGTCTTCAGTCTCTATTAGTGCATTGTTACATAAAACGCCGGTTAGTAATAGTTTATCAAAATTTTCGGTGCTTAACTTAATTTCCCCTTCAGGGAATATTAGCAGGTTGTTTTCAATATGTACTTTAACGGTTTCATCCCGAAACGCGAAGGTATCGGCATATATCTTGTTTTCGGTTAGGGTTCCCGTTTTATCTGTGAGGATAACCCCGGTGCTTCCCAGCGTTTCTACAGCAGATAGCTTTTTCACGATGGCGTTACGGCGGGCCATCAGCAGCATGCCGTAGGACAAGGCTACTGTAGCAACAATGGGCAACCCTTCTGGTATTGCAGCCACCGCCAGCGCAATGGAGGTTTCTATAATAGTTAATACTGCTTTACCCTGTATAAAGCCGGTTACTGCAAATATGGCGGTCATGCCAATGGTTATCCATATCAGTTTTCGGCTTAACTTATTCAGTTTTTTGTCTAAAGGCGTGGCTGTATCAGCCGAGCTTTCTACCAGGGAAGTTATGGTGCCTAATTGCGTGTTTGCGGCTATTCCGGTAACCAACATTTTGCCGCTGCCATTAATTACCGAAGTCCCCTTAAAAACCATGTTATGCTGGTCGCCTACAACGGTGTTTTCCGTTAGTGCATCAATAGTTTTATCCGAAGGGAGTGACTCACCTGTAAGCGATGATTCATCGCATTGTAACCGGTTAACGGTAATTAAACGCCCATCAGCGGGTATAATATCGCCTGCTTCCAGCGGAATGAGGTCTCCCGGGGCTAATTGTTCAGATGGTATTGACCTTGCTTTACCATCCCGGATAACCTTTGCCAGGATGATGTCCATCTTTTTGAGTGCATTCATGGAGCTTCGGGCTTGCATCTCCATAAAAAAGCCAATAAGGGCGTTAATCAATATAACGGCCAAAATGGCTGTCGTTTCTAAAATGTCTTGAAATAAAGGGAAACAGCGGCTCCAACAATTAAAAGGTAAACAATGGGGCTTTTAAATTGAAACAGCAGGATAAGCCACGGGCTTTTTTGCTTTTGGGTTTTATAGCTATTAGGGCCATAGGTATGGCTGCGCTTTTCAGCTTCGTGGTGGGTGATCCCCTCAATAGTATTGGCTTGTAATAGGTTTGCTACGTCATCAACCGGTAATGAAAAAGGCTGGTTCAAAGGGTATTTCATTATCATGCTGAAATTGGTTTTATTCATCGCCGCTCAAAGAAAAAGGTGGAAGGCAGGGTTTATCTGCCTTCCACCTTTTTACTGAAGGTAAGTAAAGGGATTTTTCCATAAAAGGAGTATTCTTCGGCATTGGAAGGGAAAAATAACTTTTCAAACATCGGTCTTGACTGGTGGGTGAATAGCACCAAAAGAGAAGGTTTGCTTACCTTGATAGCATCGTCTATATCTTCAAGCAAAGCGTTTGTTGTATTTCTTTTGCGGTTTAGCAGGCTAACTTTGTAATCTGTTTTTTTCTGCAGCGTGGCTTCCGTCAGTTCCTTATCGTAAGCGAATTCATCGGGATAAGAAATATGCATCATCTCTACACTCGCATGTATGGGCCTTGCAAACTCAACTACTTTTTTAAGTTCGTCTTCATAGTTGGTCATATCCGATGCATAAAGAATGTGTTTTAATTCTTTTAAGTGGTAAGCGCTGGGTATACATAAAACCGGTACGGCAGAGCTGCCAATCAATTTAGCGGTATGTGTGCCAAATACTTTTGTTATGGTACCGGCACCGCGCGTACTGATGCAGATGTAAGAACAATTGTGCTTATTTGCATAATCCATTATCCCTTCCGCCACATCGGTGTTGGATACCATTATCAATTGATGATTGATTTCGCGTTCATGAATACCATCATATATGTCGCCGATAAATGACGTTAATTCTGTTACAGTTTTCTTTCTGAACGTGTCGCCATACTCTTCAAATTGTTTTTCGCTCCAATTAAAAGGCTTTAAAAGATGATAAACGTGCAGAATAATTAATTCCGCTTTGCGCTGCCTGGCCAGTTTAATAGAAAAACGAATGGCCGCCTTTGAATTGGCGGACTGATCTGTAGTAACAAGTATCTTTTCCATAGTTTGATTATTAAGTACAATTAAGAAATTTCGTATTTGGAATGTAACACGCGGGGGCTAATATTTAAGGATTTGCAAACAGGCGTTTAAACACAAAGTATACCACAGGCGCAAGATTTTTAGTTGTTAGCGTCACGGATTTGGGTGAATTGGTTTTTGATACCGTATAAGCGCAGTTCTAAAAGAGGATCTAAATTATAAACATCATTATAGGTAATTAAGGCCCCATCAATCATTTCACAGGTTAAATATGCAATTACAATCTCTGTCCCTTTTTTTAGGTTAAAGGTTTTTACCTGTTTCTTTTTCAATGTTTTAAGTAAAATAGCTAATCTATAAAGAGAGCCGTCATTAGCTGATAAAAACTGAGCAAGTTTATCAGGTTGCGCTAACTCGATATTCCCACCGGTAAACCGTTGCCCGGGTGCCTGGAAAGATTGGCTGCCCGTTGTACCGTAGATATACGGATTGGTATAGTTGGATAAACGGAAAAGGAAGCCGTTTGGATGATTTGGCTTATTGCCGGTTATGGTAAAGGAAGTGATTACGGTTTTTAAAGCCGCTGTGGGAATTGCCGGAGCGCTAACGTTAATATTAATTTTATAGGTGCTGCCTTTTGAATGGAAGGTTAAGTTAGAAGCCGCCAGATTAACATCGATATAGGTAGTGGAATCATGTGTGATCCACCTTAACCGTTCCATATTTATAGCCATTTTGCGAATAGTGCTGTCCGGAGTATCATAACAATCCAGGTCATAAACACCCGTTAATAAACGCATGTGCTTTTGCAGGTTAACATAGGCAGCCGATTTTGGTTGCGCAAGTTCTACAGCACTCATAAAGTCTTTTTGAGCCATAGCGTACTGTAGTACGCTCCCGCTAACATTGTTTGGGGCAATGCCTAAATCTATCCCATTGGTTGAATGATAAGGGTTGAGTTTGCCGTAATGCAAATTGTTTATCAGCGTTATCATGGCATCTGTAAGCATCATATCGAAAAAAGCCTTTTCTCTGATACCCTCGTTACTACCCAGCTTTACCAACTTATTCAACCTTTCATATGTCAGTATCTTTGAGTGATAATCAGATGGGTTTAAACCGTATTGAATAACACAGTCTAAGAACATCATTGCTTCCCCTGCATGGGTTTTTACCGTTTCCGGCGCAACAAAAGCCAGCTTGAACCCGGTGCTTTGATAAAATCGGGATACTGACAGCGGGTAATATAAGCCATACTTATGTTTTGCAAGTTGTGATCTGATCATTTCAGACAAAGCGGTGTCTCGTTCTGCGCTGTCCTCCTTGTCGATTTTTAAGGTTGTGCCGGCCGCTTTAGCATTAGTAATTAAATAGAGCATCAGAAATACGGTGCCGATTATAATGCCCATATTGCCAAAAGCTTTAAAACACGGGCCGGATCTAATAGATTTTTGCATGATGAGTTTTGTAAAACACGCGTAGCGTGTTAGGCTAAAATGGTTGGTAATGGTTAGTTTGATAGAATTATGCGGGCATTACCATTAGTGGTATCGATAGCTTGCCGGCCATATTCTGCGTATGGCTTCCGTTGATTAGCGAATCAAAGAAACCATGTTGCCGGTGATGCATCGCCAGCATATCTATCTGCCCATGCTCGCACAACCATTTCAAACCCTTCTCTATATTTTCGCTTTTAACAATTCTATAGTAGATGTTTGGATAATCCGCTTTGTTAGATAGTTCGGTTAAAAAATTATCCATCCATTTTTTTAAGCGGACAGTTTGATGCTTTTCATCCTGAATGTGGACGATCAGGATCTCCGCATCCAATTCTTTAGCCAATGGAATTAGTTTGTATACTTCGCTCAGGTCGCTTTGGGCGTTTTCCAGATCAACGGCGAACGCGATCTTTTTTACGGGGTTGGCATTAGCGTTATTTGGCACTATTACCAATATTTGGGTTGCAGCGTCAATCATTCGTTTGCTATGGTTTCCTAACATGAAAGTGCTCAGCCCGTCGCTGTGGTGATCGCCCATCACTACCAGATCTACAAATTCTGTATTTATAATTTGGTTAACAACATCCAGGAATAGCCCGCATTCGTTCACAATAGTAACTACAGGTTTAAATCCTTCAAAACGATCATTTACCTGAAGCCTGGTTTTTAGTTTCGCCAATTCGTCCGCACTGTCCTTCAGGAGCACATCGCTTTCGTCCATAGGCCATACAATAACGCCGGCTTGTGGTAATTCGGCAGGCACAGTTACAACGTTGCACAAAATAATATTCGCCCTCAACTGTTTAGCCAGGAAATAGCCGTAGTCTACGGCATGCGTTGCATCGGCGGAAAAATCGGTTGGAATGAGAATCTTTTTCATGGTTTTGATGGTTAACTTCTATTATCAAATCTCATCAATTCGGGGCCGGTAGCTAATGACCTGCGTCATGGTTTAAAATGATATTGCACAAGAAGAAAAGCTCTTCGCTATAATTTTTCGACTCGTAAATATTTGTGGTTATCGTACTTTCATCACATTTACTTCTGCTTTGAAATTTAATTAATTAAAAATTACACTCTTTTTAGTGCTATCTTTAAGCTCTGCATTACTACTCATCGGTTTTTACATACCCCTAATGGATATAAGCAACATTCCTTTTCCAATTTTAACTTTTGCCGATGAAGTGAATAAAACTATCCTGGAGGAATCCGGTATTTGTGGGGTTTGCACTGATGAGGACTTAAAAGTTCTGCGATCGTTTGGTGCTATAGCCAAATACCTTAAAAAGGAAATATTTAACAGTAATTTAAACGACTTGCTGCCCGATGATGTATCGTTAACCGTTAAAGCCGCAGCATATAAAGCGTTGAAGAGTAACCAACGTATTTTACTCGGTGGTTTGAAATTTGAGGATGATAACGGAATTGCCGAACATAAGGTAGATGTTGTAATTCGGCCATTCCTAAAGCAGCAAACCACCAATAAATTCTTATTGATCTTGTTTTCCGATGGTAAAAGTAAATCTGCAAAAGTAGTTCCAATAACGAAGGCCGCAATTGCAAAATTAAGTAAGGCGCATTTATCGGCTTTGGAACTTGAACTGAACGATGCAAAGCAAGAACTGGAGATAGCACTTGAGCAGATCGCATCCACAAACGAAAATATGCAGTCTTTTAACGAGGAACTCTTATCTGCCAATGAAGAAATGCAAAGTGCCAACGAAGAACTTCAATCTGTAAACGAAGAATCGCAGACAATTAATAAAGAGCAGCAGATAACCAATTCAGAACTAACAGAACTTAATGACGACCTGAATAACTATTTCAGAAGTAACATTAACGGGCAGTTATTTGTGGACCATGAACTGTTGCTTAAGAAGTATTCTCCCAGCGCTGCCAAATTGATCAATATCAGGGAAAGCGACATCGGAAGGCCCTTGAATAATATCACCACCAATATTAAAGTTGAAACATTAATAGCAGATATTAAAATGGTTATTGGCAGTAGCCAGACTATAACGAGGGAGGCAGAATCATCGGACGGAAAGATCTACCAGGTAATGACCATGCCCTATGTAAGGAAGGATAAAAAAAGGGCCGATGGGGCTGTGATTAGTTTTTACGATATCACGGAACTAAAAAAGCTGTTGCAGGCTTTAGATATCAGCAATAAGAATTTACAGGAATCTGTTAGGGCCTTGGAAGATGGTAAAGAACAAGTTAACCAGTCATTAAAGAAAGAGCGCGAACTCAATCATCTAAAAAGCCGTTTTGTATCTATGGCTTCGCACGAGTTCCGTACACCGCTGAGTTCTATACAGCTATCCGCGATCCTGATCGAAAAATATGCTCAGCCTTATCAAAATCCAAATATTGATAAACACATTGCGAAGATAAGGGCCACTTTGGGGAACGTTAATGGTATTTTAAACGATTTTCTATCACTCGAAAGGCTTGAAAGCGGAAAAATTGATTGTGTTTTGGATTTCCTGGATATCATTCCGTTTGCAGAGGAGATCACAGAACAAATGCAGATGACCGCCAAACAAAACCAGCAAATTGTTTACTCGCATAAGGGGGAAGTAACCACGGCTCAACTGGATAAGGCATTATTGAAAAATTGCATCATTAACCTGATAAGTAATGCCGTTAAATACTCAGGAGAAAATACAACCATAAGATTTCATACCGAAAGTACCTTGGAGCGGTTAGTAATAACGGTGACAGATAATGGTATAGGGATACCTTTAGAAGATCAGCAGCACTTATTTGAAGCATTTTTTAGAGCTCATAATACCGGTAATATTCCCGGCACCGGCTTGGGGTTAAATATTGTAACCCGTTACGTTGGATTAATGAACGGAGCCATTAGTTTTGAGAGTAAAGTTGGCCAGGGTACCGCTTTTACTATTTCGCTGCCAATAGTTAATTAAGGCCGGCTCCCGAAATACCAGGTTTAAGATGCCTTTAACGCTATAAAATCAGTTAATTCCTTTTCCAGCAAGGCTTTATTATATTCCGGTGAATCGAAATCGCCCGAAATGGTAATTTCATCGTCGTTTACGGTAACCGAGAAAACAGCCCCTTCAATAACTTCGGGAAACATTACGTTGATCACATCATAAACATGTGCGAAGTCTATGCTAAGTTCAGAGCCCAGTCTTTGATTAATATAATCCGGAAACTCTTTTTTCAGCAGGTCGAAAAGTTTTTCGGCGCTTAAGGGATGAACGTTTTTAATATTGGCCATAATATTTTGTTAATGAAGATATAAATGATCGAAATGCAATTGAAGCGAAGGTATGACCACATTTTGTTACCAAGGGTGACTTTCATCAGCTAAAAGCGTGACCTGGCGCATTGTTGAAACTTTGTGATAATAATGTGGGTATAGTGACGACGGTCACCTACTATGTCACTATTAAGCAGGAGGTTTGCGTAATAAATTGTAAGCAGTGCATGAGAACGGATGAAGAGATTCTGAGGGATGTAACGGATGAACTTAAATGGGACCCCATACTCCAAAATGCCAATATTGGTATGAATGTACATGATGGGATAGTTACTTTGACCGGAAACGTAGATAGTTACGGCAAAAGGGTGGCAGCTGAAAATGCCGTTTGGGCGGTTAAAGGGGTAACAGCCGTTGCGGAAGAACTTAACGTACAACTGGCACCACACGATGTTGTTTCGGATTATATGGTAGCCAAAAATATTTTAATGGCGTTCAAACTCAATACTTATGTACCCGAAGGTGAGATTAAAATTGCAGTTACTAACGGCAATGTTAAACTGGCCGGAGAGGTTGACTGGAATTTTCAAAAAGACCAGGCAGATAACACCATTAATAACTTGCGGGGAACTAAAAGCAGCGTTAACAGCATAACCATAAAGCCAGAGGATTAGCAACCCCAACCTGGTGACCAACATTAGAAAGACGCTTGAAAGGAGTGGAGATTTCGCTGCCGATAAAACACAGGTAATTACCAGGGGAACTAAAGTTATCCTCAATGGCACTATCCGATCCCGCTTGGAGAAACAAGCGGTGGAAAGAGTAACCTGGCTTACACCAGGCGTATCCATGGTTGATAATCATTTAATAATCAATTCATCAAAAATATAAGTAACATCAATACAGATGCTTATCAGTACATTGCCTAACCCCGGTCCTAATCGGATATAAACTACCCTAATTATGGCCAAGATCAGCGATCAGCAATATATTATAGCCATTGGTGCATCTGCCGGTGGGTTAGATGCGATAGCCGCTTTTTTTGACCATACACCGCTTGATGCGGTGTCCTATATCCTCATTCAACATCTCGCCACCGATTTTAAAAGCCAAATGGCCGCTATATTAACGCGGCATACCAAATTGCAGGTGATAGAGGTTGTCAACGATATTGTTATCGAGTCTAACAAAGTTTATCTTATCCCGAGTTCTAATTTTATGGCCATCAAAGCCGGTAAACTAATTTTGTCAGCCAAAACTAAGGAACCACGACCGTATATGACCATTGATCATTTTTTTATATCCCTGGCCAACGAAATTGGTAGCAAAGCTATTGGTGTTGTACTTTCCGGTACCGGAAAAGACGGCAGTAAAGGGGTTATAGCGATAAAGGAACAAGGGGGTATGGTAATCGTTCAGGATCCAAAGACCGCGTCGTTCAGTGAAATGCCATTCTCAGCTATTGAGACGGATTGCGCTGACTTCATCCTGTCGCCGGAGGCAATGCCGCAGGTAATAGAAGATTTTGTAAAAAACAACAAACTTGACCTGCTGCCAGATCAAAAACCCGAAGACCTAAGTGATGTTGAATTAGCCGGTATTATTAATCTGATTAAGGGGAATATGCCGCTGGATTTTACTGATTATAAACGGCCAACTATACTTCGCCGCATTAAAAGGCGTATGCTTCAGCATAATTTTAGCCGGGTGGATAAGTATTATATTTTTTTGCAAAATAACCCCAGGGAAATTGAACTGCTGGCGAATGATTTTTTGATCAGTGTGACTTCTTTTTTTAGGGATCAGGAAGCCTTTGAAATTGTTGAAAAAACGATTATTCCCGGAGTAATAGACAATAAGGTGCCGGGCGATATTTTGAAAATATGGGTGGCAGGCTGCGCCACGGGCGAAGAGGCTTATTCGTTGGCTATTTTGGTTAAAGAGTATCTGAACAAAACAGCTAAAAAAATTGAGGTTAAAATATTTGCTACCGATTTGAATAAAGCCGCACTGGACGTTGGCTCACGGGGCGTTTATGCTCAACAGATAGAAAAAACGGTTTCTGTAGAACGCCTGGAAAAGTTTTTTACGAGGTGCGACGATTCAAGTTACAAAATTAAACACGAGATAAGGAAGATGCTCATTTTTGCACAGCACGACCTTGTGAAAAACCCGCCTTATTGTAACATGGACTTGATCAGCTGCCGTAATCTGCTGATCTACTTAAATACGGTACTGCAGAAAAAGGTATTTGGCATGATGCATTTTGGATTAAAAAAAGATGGTTATTTGTTTTTAGGGCCAAGTGAGAATGCAGGGATATTACAAGAAGATTTTAAGGAAATAAGTAATAAATGGAATATACTGCAAAGTAAGAAGATCGGCCGCGGTATCCGGTTTGATCCCTTTTCGTCACCAGTACTCGAAGAGCTGAAAACCACTATTATGGAGGTAAGCAGAACGGCTCCGGTGGTTAACGCTAAGTTGGCAATTGCCGACGAGATAAATTTGGCAATTATTAGAGATGCACGTATTAATGGTGTGTGTACAGACGAGCATCTTACGGTAATACGGTCGTTTGGTAACCCGGCGCCATTCCTGAAAAAAGAGATATTCAATTTTAACTTATACGAGCTACTGCCTGATAATACTGCTGTTATTTTTAAAGCTGCGGCGCGTCAGGCTATTTCCTTGAACAAACAGGTGATAATAAAAGCTTTACAGTTTGCCGATCATTCGGGAAAAGCAATGCTGGTTGACATAACTATTACTCCTGTAACTTTAAAAACAGGCGAAATAAATTTGCTGATATTCTTCTCCGGCAGTAAGCAGAAAACGAAACGCACCCTTACGATTAAGGATACTGATATTGACCAACTAACCCGTGACCATTTAACAGCCCTTGAAAAAGAACTGACCGAAACAAAGCACAGCCTCCAGGTAGCTCATGATAGGATAGCCTCGTCTAACGAAAATATGCAGTCTTTTAATGAGGAACTTCAGTCGGCAAATGAAGAAATGCAATCTGCAAATGAAGAGATGCAGAGTACGAACGAAGAGCTACAAACGATAAATAAAGAACACCAGCTTACCATTGACGAGTTGACTGATCTGAACGATGATCTAAATAATTATTTTCGAAGCAATACCAACGGTCAGCTTTTTGTGGACAAGGATTTGTTATTGAAAAAGTATTCCCCTGCTGCTGTTAAGCACATCAATATCAGGGATAGTGACATTGGGCGCCCGCTGAGTAACATTACCACAAATATTAATCTCGGGGAGTGGATCGATGATATCAAAAAAGTAATAGCCGGCGGCGAAACGTTTACCATGGAGGCGGCTTCTGTTGATCATAAAACTTACCAGGTAATGATAATGCCTTACTTAAAAAAGGGGAGCGAAAAGCCGGATGGTGCTATTATTAGTTTTTATGACATCAGCGAATTAAAAGAGTTGCTTAAAAATCTTGATATCAGTAATACAAATTTCGATGCCAGCAACCAAAGCCTCACCCGAATTAATGCCGATTTAAATAATTTTGTTTATGGTGCCTCTCATGACTTGAATGTGCCGATCCTGAATATCGAAATGGTGCTCAATATATTACACAAAAAACTCGACCCCAATGATAAAGACGTTTTGAAATTGGCGGCGATCATGAACACAGCTGTTACCAATTTTAAAACGGTGATCAGTGACTTGGGTAAGATCGGGATGATGGACGCCGAAATAGCCCAGGATAGCCGGCAGGAAAACTTTGTGGAGATATACGGCAATATTTTGGACACACTGGATGAAAGGATCAAAAAATCGAATGCGATTTTATCAACGGATTTTCGGGAAAAAGAAATACGGTTTTCTAGAAAATATTTGAGAAGTATTTTACTCAACCTCCTTACTAACGCCCTTAAATTCAGTTCACCCGGACGGCAGCCCGAAGTGAGCATTAAAACTGAAAACGTAGACGGGTTTATCTTACTAACCGTAAAAGATAATGGTATAGGGGTAGCTAAAGACCGTATCGATTTTATTTTTAAAATGTACCAAAGAATAAACGAAGATATGGAAGGGCAGGGCGTTGGCCTTTATCTCGTAAAAAAAATAATAGATGCTTCGGGTGGCAAAATTGAAGTTGAAAGCCAGGCGGGTAAAGGCAGCACCTTTAAAATTTACTTTAAACGTTAAACGATGGGGGGATCGAAAACGGTGCTGATCTTTGACGACGATTCATCAATAGTTGATATATTAACCTATATTTTTGAAGAGAGAGGATGGAAAGTACACAGTTCTGAAGACAGCACCAATGTACTCGAAAAAATTGATCGTTACCATCCGGACCTGATCATGATGGATAACAATATACCCGATTGTGGCGGCATTGTAGCCACTCAAACGATCAAAAAGCAGGAAAACTTGCATAACATCCCGGTTATATTTTTTTCTGCCCATGCAGATGTTAAAGCCCTTTCCTGGCAAGCAGGGGCAGATTATTACCTGGCCAAACCCTTTGGCCTCGCCCATATCAATAACATGATAGATCAACTCTTCGGTAATTCCCCGGTAGAGCTATAACAAATCGGTTTTTCCGGATTTTCTTGGCTATTCGGCTTTGGAACCCCATTAACCCGTTGCCGCATTCATATCATCCGTAGGCTTTCGATTTACCGTCCAGAAATATCACAGGAATAGCCTGTATGGCATGGACGGTGACACACGAAGAAGTATTCCGCGAACCACGGGAATACTTTGCATTGCGCAGCCGGAAAGTTTTTCTACCCCTTCACCTGCGAATACTGTTTCAGCCATTACGTCACCATTTTGGTATTGATCTTCTCTAAATATCAGTTGCTTTTTCAGGACTGGCGTGGATATATTTTAGCGGGGTTTGCCCTGGTATGGATCGCTAATATTTACATGAGCCTTTTTGCCCTGATACGGGCGGATATCAAAAAGGATAATACGGAGATCAGAGAGATGGACGAGAGGTCTGCAGAAAAGTTAGAAGAGCACAACCACAAAAAAGATTGATAATGGATATGGGACGGAACGACCACCATGAAACAATGATGGTTGATTTTAAAAAGCGATTATATATAATTGGTGGTTTACCGTCCCTATTCTGATGACAAACGTCACTAAACTCGCTGACGGGTATCACGATAGTCCCATATAATAACAACCACCTTTACGATATTAAATCACCATCACTATGTCAGATAAATCAAAAGGACACGATAAAATAGAACCATCGGCTATGGAAAACTTCTTCCTTCCGGATGCAGTGCTAAGCCCGTTGTCCTATGCCGTTAATATTCGGGAGCACGATCGAAAATATGAATTGAAAATAGCGGCTCCCGGGTTTAAAAAAAGCGACTTCAAGGTAAAGACCCAAGGTGACATTTTGACGATAACAGCGGAAACCGACCACGAGGAAAACGATACACAAAAAGCCTTTACCCGAAGAGAATTCTCCAGGCTTTCTTTTGCCCGGGCTTTTCGCCTGCCCGAAAATGTAATTACAGATGATGTTTCCTCCAGGTATCACCACGGCATGCTGATCGTTCATCTTAAAAAAAACGAGCGCTTTCTGCATGGTAAGAAAACTATAAAAACTGCTAATTGATTTTTTAACGCTACAGAGCATGATACAAGCCATCACTTTCCCAAACCGTATACAACAGTACAACATGTTGGCCAGACGTTGGATAGCTGAACTTAACTTTTTTAATATTGAAACTGCTTTTCTTAAAAGCCAGCTTGACGTATGCATCATCAGGTTATCCGATCAAACTTTTGCCGAAAGACTCCGGATCGCCATTAAAAAAATAACTAAGCTGGAGGAAGACAAAAAGTATTCAGACTATATGCTAAACGATCAGTTTGAAATCTCAGAACAGATTGGGGAAGAACTATTACATGAAAATGAATCGGCACTTGCATCCAAGCAAATGGAGCTGGACTACCTGATGCGGAATTTCAATGTAGAATATTGCGAAGTAAAGACCGAGTTATTTCTTCTCATCAAAACTATTTCATTGCAAAATAAACAACTAACGGGTAATTGATTATGTACCATCATACCAAATGCTTTTGCCCAATTGTTTAACACAGCAACCCCGGGGTGTGCTATTGGATTAAAATAAATTGCCCTTGCTTATCTACTTATAATTAACAAACTGATTTATACCAATTTTTAAACCATTATATAATTCTTAATTTATGGCTATTCAAACCAAAAATCCCAGCAATAATCAGGTCATTAAAACTTTTGCAGAAACAACACCCGATGCCGTTGAGGCGGCAGTTGCATCAGCGGAGCAGGCTTTTGTGCTTTGGCGCAAAACCGATTATGCAACGAGGGCTAACCTGCTGCATATGGTAGCTATGATGATGCGGGAACGAAAAGAAGAACTGGCTACTATCATCACGCTGGAAATGGGCAAGTTAATTGCCGAAAGCCGCGGAGAAATTGATTTAAGTGCGGATATTTTTGACTATTACGCCATTAACGGTGAAAACTTCCTGGATGATAAAGTGCTCGAGCCTAAAGTAGGAGAGGCCTTTATTCGCCATTCGCCAATTGGTGTTTTATTGGGTGTTGAGCCCTGGAACTTTCCGTTTTACCAGGTTGCCAGGTTTGCCGCGCCTAATATCATGATCGGTAATGTGGTGATGGTAAAACATGCTTCCAATGTACCGCAATGCGCCATCGCTATCGAACAAATATTTAAAACAGCCGGCGCTCAGGAGGGTGTTTATACAAATCTGCTGATCTCCGGTGCAAGAGCTTCGGAATTAGCTGCCGACGAGCGCATCAAAGGCGTATCCTTAACGGGAAGCGAAGCTGCAGGCAGCAGTATAGCTGCGGTAGCTGGCAAATATTTAAAAAAATCGGTGCTGGAGTTGGGCGGAAACGACGCCTTTATCGTACTCGAAGATGCCGATGTTGATCAGGCTGTAGATTGGGCAATTGTTGGCCGTATGAATAATACAGGCCAGTGCTGCGTAGCAGCCAAACGCATCATTGTGGTGGAAGCCGTGGCTGATGAGTTTTTAACCAAATTTAAGCACAAGATAGCTGATTTGAAAGTTGGCGACCCAATGGACGCGGAAACGCAGTTAGGACCTTTAAGCAGCGAAGAAGCCGCAGTTAACCTTGCCGACCAGGTGGCAAGGTCTGTAAAGGCAGGTGCAACGGTAATTTTAGGTGGAAGCCGGATAAATTTCCCCGGGGCCTTTATGGAAGCCACTATTTTAACAGATCTTAAACCGGGTATGGCCGCCTATGATGAAGAACTGTTTGGCCCCGTAGCCTCTTTCTACCGGGTGAAGGACGAACAGGCAGCCATTGTGCTGGCCAATGATTCTCCGTTTGGATTGGGCGGATCCGTATTCACCAATGATATTGAACGCGGTAAGCGTGTGGCCGATCAGATAGATACAGGTATGGTATTTATTAATCACCCCACATGGACCACGCCCGACCTTCCCTTCGGCGGTACCAAGCGCTCTGGCTATGGAAGGGAGTTGTCCAGCCTGGGTATAGATGAATTTGTAAATAAAAAACTCATCAGAGTAAGCGCATTGACTGATGTTTTTTAAAATATTTATGATCCCAACTGCCCGTTCTTAGGAACAGATAGTCGGGTTTAATTCAGCTGGATATGACAATACGTGTAATGATGAATGCTATGGTGCTGGAGCATCCAGGCCGGTTATTGGTTTATAAAAAAATGGCTGTCCCCATTCCGTCTGATAGGCAGGTACTGATCAAAGTAAGTGCCTGTGGTATTTGCCGCACAGATCTGCATATCATAGACGGCGAACTGAAGAAGCCAAAACTACCCCTCGTTCCCGGCCATGAAATTATTGGCAGGGTAGTAAGTATTGGCAAGAATGTAACAACACTGAAAATAAACGATCTGGTTGGCGTGCCGTGGTTGGGGTATACCTGCGGATACTGTAAATTTTGCAAAAGGGGAGAAGAAAACCTATGTGACAATGCCGAATTTACCGGGTATACTATTGATGGCGGTTTTTCAGAATATACGGTGGCTGATGCCTTGTTTTGCCTACCCTTAACAGCTCGCTTTGCCCGGCCCGAATCGGCACCCCTGTTATGCGCCGGGTTGATTGGTTATCGTTGCTATAGCATGATTAGCACCGGGGCGAAAAATATTGGGATATATGGGTTTGGGTCCGCAGCTCATATCATTACGCAGATAGCTAAAGCACAAGAAAAGCAAATATTTGCGTTTACTCGCGAAGGCAATATTGACTCTCAGTTGTTTGCCTTAAAGATGGGGGCCGATTGGGCGGGAAGCGTTAGCGAATTACCGCCCGAAAAATTGGATGCCGCTATCATTTTTGCTCCTGCAGGTGAGTTAATACCTCAGGCACTTGCGGCGTTAGATAAGCGAGGCGAAGTTGTTTGCGGTGGCATCCACATGAGTGACGTTCCGGCTTTTAGTTATCAGCTGCTTTGGGGAGAAAGGTCTGTTAAATCGGTGGCTAATATAACTCGTCAGGATGGCAAGGATTTCTTTGATATATTGAATCGTGTTCCTGTACATACGCAAACGCAGGTATTTCATTTACAACAAGCTAATGAAGCGATCAGCAAATTACGCCATAGCAGCATTCAGGGTGCAGCGGTATTAGTGATGTAACAAATATGTAACTATAGATGTGACAAAAGTCAACGTTCCGGGTGTCTCAGGTCATCCCGAAATAAGAACCCTCATAAAGGAGTTTAATACTATTGGCTACGCTACCGACCTTACTTTTGATAACACCGCGGTAATGAAATATTTGATAAAGATGACCGCGCCGTACCAAGCGAGTTTAGCCATCAGTTATATTTCGCCTGTCGGGTTTCCAATTACGCCTTCAGAAACCGAGCATAGTTTTACTGCTAAATTTAATCCCGGTAAAAACCACCCTACTATTACCTATCAAAACATTAAAGAGACGATATCAAATCGGATCTGATAAGCATTACGCGTTCAGGAACTATCGGCATCCTGGCGCTTGTGCACAAACGTTACGATTTTTTTGAGCGCATTTTCCACGTCAGTATCATTAAGCAGTTAGCTTCGTCATCGCGGCTCCTGCTACTAATCGTACCGGAGGCTTTTTGCAGCGCAGTTACGTATGAAGACGAAGAAACAGTAAACCCTTACCCGCAAGAACCTGTATTGGCATAGATAAGGCTCTTTAATATTAACCGGCGGGATGTATGGCTTTTTTGAATGCCGCAGACTTGACATGATAGTAGTGCTTTACCTTGACCCGGAGGACATCGTAAATCAAGGCTAAACATAGTAAGCAGGCCGGGATAAAAAAAGAATGAAACCGCCAAAGGCGAAAAAGATATGCGCCCGAAATAGCCCCGGCCATAAAAGAACAAATAATATATAGCCTTAGTTTTATCCTGGATCGTAAATCATTGTGCTCCATTTTTTTATTGCTTACCCATTGAGCCAATTCTATGCCCAGGTCGGTAAATGTGCCGGTTAAATGGGTAGTTCTTACAACAGATCCCGATATGATGGACACTAATGAATTTTGCATGCCCATGGCAAAAAGCAAACTCCCCGCAAATAGTTCTTTAATTAGTAAATTTCCCTGATAAAGATTTCCGTAAAGCGCGGTAGTAGCTAAAATCAGGATTTCGACTATTACAGGAATAACATAGGATGATCGCTGGCTCTTTTTTGCCATCGAAACAATTAAGCTCGAGATAAAAGCCCCTGCAAAAAAAAGGACCATCCACAAGGCCACCACTTTCGCTGTTTTCCAATCCTGTAAGGCCACTCTTTCCGCAAAAAGCGCGGCATGGCCGGTAACATTTGTGGTTAGTACGGCGAATCCGAGGAAACCTGCCGCATTAACAAACCCGGCGGTCAGCCCCAGCATCATAGCCAATTTTAGATTGTGCTGTGCGGTTCGGTTATTGCCCAGGTGCCTTAACATCGTATAGTTAGTTTTTCATACGCAGCAGCCGGTTCATGTCCAGTATTTGAATTACGTTGCGTTGTTTTTCAATTAATCCTTCGTCTTTAAAATCGGTTAAGGTTCGGCTAACCGTTTCCATCGCTATACCCGCCATGGATGCTAATTCATCCCTTGATGCTTTGAATACCAGTGGGCCATCTTTGGATTGTTTGCTCAGTCTGAGGAGGACCTGCGCCAGGCGTTTTCTTACGGAATGGTACGCCAGTTCTAATAACTGATCTTCTTTTTCCCGGACGTTGTTGGATAATATTTTGATAAACTGTTGCCCCACCTCGGGGTATTTATTGAGCAGGTTGATGACCTCCGCCCTTGGCAACATACATACCGCCCCATCTTCTAAAGCCTATGCGGTTTCGTTAAAAGTTTCGTCTAACAGCAGCGCGTTAATTCCCAGGTAGTCGTTGCTTTGGTGTTGCCCGGTAATTAATTCCCGCCCGTCGTCAGCTAATTTTACAGTTTTAAAGCTTCCATCTACCACAATATATATACCCATGGGCTGATCTCCATCATAATACAGAACTTGTTTTTTTTTCACCTGCCGAATCTTTCGGCCGGCTATCAAGGCTTTAAGTTCGGCGATACCGCTCCCTGAACTTAGCGTTAATTTCTCCAGGTTTTGAAGTGTCTTACTGAAGTAAGCTTTTTGCTTTTCACTTTTTTTCAGGCGGGTTTCTATCGCGTGTAATAGTTCCAGGTCATCAAAGGGTTTGGTCAGGTAGTCATCTGCGCCCATTGCCATCCCTTTCCTGAAATCAAGGCGCTCTGCCTTTGCAGTTAAGAATATAAAAGGAATAGAAAGGGTTTCAGGGTTTTTATCCAACAGGTAAAGCACGCCATACCCGTCAAGCTCGGGCATCATAATATCGCATAAAATAAGGTCTGGTAAATGCTTTCCTGCAAGTTCTACACCTTCTTTTCCATTAGCGGCCTGCAATACCTCGTATCCCGAAAGCTGCAATATCTCTGCGGTACTTTCGCGGAGATCGTTATTATCTTCAATGATCAAGATACGTTTATCCATTATTTGTAGGAAAAATAAGCGTGAATGATGTACCCAAGTCAACTTTGCTTTTGAAATTGATCTGGCCGTGCATTAATTCTGTATATCGTGCTACTATGTTTAAGCCAAGGCCGGTTCCCGGTATATTACCGGTGTTATGCGCTCTGAAAAAGGCTTCAAATAAATGTTTCTGATCAGTTTCCGGTATGCCTATTCCGTCATCTTTTATAACTACGGTTAGCTGGTATTCGGTGAGCGCCGTGTTAAACTCAATAAATGTGTTTTGGCCCGAATATTTGATCGCGTTGCCAATAAGATTGATGATGCAATTCTTTAAAAGTGCCTGGTCCGCCCTGATTAAACTCAAACTGCCGGTGTGTTCATAAACTATCTTTTGATTTTCCTTCGCAATCATTTGCATTTCTTCAGTAGTCTCCTCTGCAAATTTAACAACATCAAACTCTGAAATAGAGAGACTTACTTTACCCGCCTCTAATCGCTCGAGGGAAAGGAAGTCGTTCAAAATGCCGGTAAGCGCACTTACGCAGTTTTTAATCTTACCAATATGTTTAGCAATACTCAGTTGATCAGATTGTTCTGCATACTTCTCTACTAATATTGCTGATAATTGAATGGAGCTGAGCGGTGTACGAAACTCATGGGAAGCCATCGAAACAAAACGGCTTTTCATCTGGCTCAATTCTTTTTCGTGAGCTAAAGAATAACTTACTTTTTCTTTGGCCTCTTCTAACGCCTTTACAGATTCCATTAATAAACGTGTCCGGTCTTCCACCTGTTCTTCCAGGTGCATTGCATAGTCTTGTAATTTTTCTTCCGCTTCTTTTTCCCTCGTTAGGTCATGTATAAACCCTGTATAAATTTTACGCCCGGAGAACTGCACCTCGCTGATGCCTAACCGAAACGGGAATACTACACCGTCTTTCCTCAACCCGATCACTTCCCGGCCAATACCGATAATGTTTGCCTTGCCTGTTTGCCGGTAGGCGCTGAGATAACCGTCATGCAGGGCGCTGTCAGGATTCGGCATCAACATAGCAATATTTTTACCAATCACCTCCGCGGGCTCATAGTTAAATAACCGGCAGCCGGAGGGGTTAATCGTTTCGATAAGGCCCAGTTCGTTGATCGTGATAATGCCGTCGATTGCGTTATCTATTATGGCTTTTAAAAGAGCGGTGTTTTCCATTGATATTGAAAGAAGGTTACCGGCGAGAATAGCCGCAAGGTATCCATCAACCAATGTGATTTGGGTTACAACAATTTGTGACGCGGGTCACTACACCCTGTTTTACAAAGATGGACTACCTAAAAGATAAAAGAATGATAGAGATCACTTATCTGCCTGATAATTGTCATCTGTTTAACAGGTTAGTATATAGAAATTTGAAGTATCCAATTGTTAAAACGTACTACATGGTTAAACCGGCAATAACAGTAAAGAATGTATGCCCAAGATCAGGAATTGGAAATGGATAAATTAGGCTTAGTTCTTTCGCGCGGGGGAGTTAGGGGAATAGCGCATCTTGGGCTATTGCAGGCACTCGATGAAATGGGTATCAAGCCGGGCGTAAGTTCGGGTGCCATTATTTGGGCTTGATATGCTGCAGGTTATTCACCCCGGGAAATACTTAAACTGGCTAAGGGAAATTCATCCACTAATATTATAGGCGCTATATTTTCTTTCGGCGGACTTTTTTCGCCTAAAGTTTTAATAGATGTGCTAATAACTGCTATTCCCAAGGATTGCAGGTATTTGAGCGTTGCTTTGAACTGGCTATTGGCAGTACAGTAGCCGCCCATAGTAAAAATTGCGATCTGTTTATTGAACCAGACCTATCCGGTTATAATATGTTCGAAATGAAGTACGCTGATGCAATATTTGACATTGGCTACAGCACAACCCATGGGATGACTCAGTTGATCGAAGGAGTATTCAAATAACAAACACTTCAAAACACCCTCTACAGTGAATGCTAAAATAACAGCTTTAGGAGTTTACACTCCTTTGAAAATTATAACAAATAAATGGTTTGAAGACGCTATTGATACCAGCGAGGAATGGATCGTCAGTCGTACCGGGATCAGGGAAAGACGATTTGCAGAAGCAGATGAACTCACCAGCGATTTGGTTGTACAGGCAATTAAGCAACTGGTTGCCGGAAATGCCGGTATTGATTTGATTGGTGTCGATTTTATAATGGTTGCCACAACAACCGCCGACCAGTTAATGCCAAATACGGCAAGCCAGGTGCAAAATAAATTACAGGTACCCAACGCCGGCTGTTTAGACCTTATGGCGGCATGCGCCGGTTTTGTATACGGTATTATCCTGGCGAAGGGATTAATTGCCGCGGGCTCGCATAAAAAAGTATTGGTCATTGGTGCCGAAACACTTTCAAAGATCACTGATTACAATGACCGGGCTTCGTGTATCTTATTCGGCGACGGTGCAGGTGCTGTGCTGGTAGAGCCATCTGTAGATGTTCATATATTGAAAAGCATTACCGGAACCGATGGCAGCCATGGCAAAGACCTGTATCTTTCAACCCAACCCCGGCAAATAAACGGGGAAATTATCATTCCTGATGGTAAGATCCATCAGAATGGCCGTGCTGTGTTTAAATGGGCGGTACAAAACATGAGCCTGAAAGTAATGAACTATTAGCGATAAATGAATTGACGGCCAACGAACTGGACTGGCTTGTGCTGCATAGCGCAAATATGCGCATCATTGAAGCCGTTGCTGAAGCACTTGATTTTCCATTATCTAAAATGCTCACCAGCCTGGAATATTATGGCAATACATCATCGGCTTCTATTCCGCTGGCTTTGGGCATAGGGATACAGGCGAAAAAAGTTAAGGCCGGGGATAAAGCGTTGTTATTAGGTTTTGGCGGAGGCTTAACTTATGCAGGCGTAGTAATTAAGATTTGACATCTGCTTAAGTTGATATCGTGGGCACCAGTATTAAAGGTATTTTACACTCTTTAATAAGTTCATCAAAATCATCATGGGTACTAAATTGCAACTTCTCAACTTTACAGTGAATACCCAATACAATCACATCGGCTGCCAAATCGTTGGCTATTTTCAATATCATAGAATAAGGTTTACCTTCCGCCACAAAAGTTTTTACCGGGTAATCTTTAAATGTTTTTTCAGTTAGCTCTTGTAAGCTCTTTTCATAGGTAAGCCTAAGTTCAGCGGTGATCTCCTTTGATGTAGCACCATCGTCACTAACATCAAGGATGGGTTTGACAATACTGATCAAGGTAATTTCGGCCTGTATGGGTCTGCCAAATAGCAAGCCCTTTAAGGCAACGTTTTCAGCATCGGGCCCACCGGCCACCGCGATCAGCATTTTGTATGTTTTCATGGTTTATCGATTTTGAATTTTAGCAATTCGTTCAACAGGCTACGTAAACTGACCGAGGCGCAGGCGACCGAAGAATCTGCAGCGCCGTAATAGATATACAGCGTATCTTCATACAACGCAGTGCCCGAAGGGAAACAAACGCTATCTACTACACCATTTAACTCCCAGGCAGTTCCGGGAGCAAAGAGGGGATAAGGCAATCTTGCGATCTCTATCTTCGGATTATTCAGATCGAGCAAAGCTGCACAAGCCGAATAAACATAGCCTGTAGTGGTATCATGCACACCATGATAGATCACCAGCCAACCCTGATCAGTTTCAACCGGCGGGCAGCCGCTGCCTATATAACTCACTTCATGGTCGTGTTTTGGAGCCAGTACGATATGGTCGCTGAAATGATCGCAGTAATTATTCCAGAAAGCTTTGGTTAGGTCTGCCAATTCGTTTATGGCCACGATCTGTATATCGGGCTTTATCCGGTGCAGGAAATACAGTTGGCCGTTTATTCTCCTGGGAAAAAAAACGACATCTTTATCCCAAAGCAGCACCTTTTTGCCCTTTCGGATCTGGATATGATCATGGGCGTAACGGCCATACTTTTCGTTAAGTGCACCAGATCTCTCGGCACGGTTCTTAAATTCGGTGAAAGAAAAAACAGGTACAATGATACCGTGCCTGGTAAAATCAACAAGGTTTGCGGAGGTTGCCAGGGCACCCATGGCATTTACCCCGTCATAGGCAGTGTAGGTAAGATAATATAAGTCGTCAATCTGCACAACCCGGGGATCTTCCATGCCCTGCGATTCGATGTCAAGCAGGGGGGAGAGGACGGGCTGGACATACCGTTCCGCAACCGTTAGCGGGCCGGATAATTTACAAAGGCCGATAGACGAGAAGTTTCCTTTTTGCACCGCGCGGTAAAACAAGTAAAGATCGTCATTTACCTTAATTGTTGCCGGGTTTAATACCGAATCGCTTTCAAAAACCAGGTCGGTTTTTGAAATTATAATGCCTTCTTTTTTTACCTGTATCACGTTTTGCGCTTTGGTATTATGATTCAAAGATCGGGATGATCACCAGCGCCTTTTTGGAGTGCCTCAATACATCTTCGGCCACACTGCCCATGAGCAGGTGGGCAATACCTTTCCTGCCGTGGGTACCCATCACAATGATATCGGCATTCCAGTTTTCAGCCACCTTTACAATAACTTTTGCCGGGTTACCCTGTTCCACAAAGGTTTTAACCGGGTAGTTTTTAAATACGTGGTCAATTACATGCTGTTGGGTGGTATTAAAACTGCCATCAGCCATATCCTCAAGTTCCCGGGGAGTCGCGCCGTCATGGTTTTCTAATATAGAGCTATCAACAATACTTACAAGAGCAACCTCTGCCTGATATTGCCGGGCCAATTGTAAGCCATTAATAGCTATTTTTTCCGCACTTGGGGTGTTGTCAATAGCAATCAGTATCTTTTTAAATTCCATTTTGGTGATGATTTATGGCCTGGCTTTAAGGGCTTGCTGTGTTGTAATAGAATCTTTTACACGCTTCTTTTCCACGTTTTTAAAATATCCTTTAAAAAGGAAATTATGCTTTAAGGCCTCCATGTTCTGATTGAAGCCGTCCATTCCATTTTTAAGATTCTCCATGGTTTTACGCATATTGTTTGCCATAACAGAATCTCTCAGTAAGGTGTTAACAAGCCCGCCGCCATGGGTCAACTGGTTGTTTATGCCTTTTACCATAGTATTTAACTGTATAGTCATTTGGTTAGCATTATTGCTTGCCAATCTGATATTGACAGCTGCATACTTTAAATTGGCAGCCATGGTGGTATCAGTCAACAATAGCCCAGCCGCACCTTTACCATTTTTAATTCCAGAGATTAAACTGTTCAAGCCTATCGTCAGTTGATTAGCGTTTTCTGTCGCCTGGTGAATATTTTTCAACGACGATTTTAAGCTGATGCCAATTTCTTTATCGTTGAGTAATTTGAGTACCTCGCTGCTGTCAATCCGTAG
The DNA here is from genome assembly GCF_039925265.1 of Mucilaginibacter sp. Taxonomy (GTDB): domain Bacteria; phylum Bacteroidota; class Bacteroidia; order Sphingobacteriales; family Sphingobacteriaceae; genus Mucilaginibacter. Next base: position 2,314 of record NZ_JBDSZG010000066.1, on the reverse strand, counting down.
CACGGTGCCCTTTAAAACCTCGGATATACTGGCTACATTATTGTTGGTTTTAGATAAGGTGGCAATTACTTCATCCATACTCACCACCTTTTGCGCGCCCAGCATATCTCCATCTATTACTTGCGCACCAGCCGCTTTTCCCGGTGTTATATTAACGATCTTATTACCCATCAAACCCTCGGTACCCACTGCTGCTAGGGCATTTTTATGTATGTGCGATTTTACTTTGCTATTGATTTGCATGGTTACTTCAATAGTGGTGTCGTTGATCAGCTCAATCGTTTTTACGGTACCAGCTTGTATGCCAGAAAATAAAACATTGTTGCCCTCTGTTAGCCCGTTTAGGTTATTTAGCCGCACTTTCAGTTTAAAATCGGCACCGAAAATATTGCTGTTTTTACCTATAATAAAAAACGAGACAATGAGCACCAGTAAACCTGACATTACGAAAACCCCGAGTTTGATATTATTTGCTTTTTGTTCTGCCATGGTATTTTATTCAAAAAATTGCTTAATATTTTGGTCCTCAGATAGCTGTAGTTCTTTAAACGAACCTTGCGCGTAACATTTGCCATCCAGTAATAACACAACCACATCGGCTGTTCTTTTCACACAATTCATATCGTGCGAAATGATAATAGAAGAGGTATGGTATTTTTTTTGCAAGGCAATGATAAGGTCTTCTATTTCCCGTGAGGTTACCGGATCCAGCCCTGTTGTAGGTTCATCGTATAAAATCACCTCCGGCTTCAGTATCATGGTGCGGGCCAGTGCAATGCGTTTAAGCATCCCACCCGACAACTCAGATGGCATCAGGCCCGACGTATGGGCCAACCCAACGTTATCTAACGCTTCAACAACCAGCAGATCGACCTCATCATCGGCAATATCGACCCAATGCCGCCTTAGCGGAAATTCGAGGTTCTCGCGGATAGTCATAGAATCATATAACGCATTGCTTTGAAACAAAAACCCGATCTTAGCCCTTGCCTGATCTAATTCGTCTTCATCTAACTTCGGGATGTTATCGCCGAATACATTAATGCTGCCACTATCTGGTTTTAACAATCCGATAATGCATTTGATCAGTACCGATTTGCCGGAACCTGACTTGCCTAATACCACCACATTTTTATTCTTTTCAACGATTAGATTAAAATCGTTCAGCACCTTCTTATCGCCGAATCTTTTGTACAGGTGCTCTATAACGATGACGGGCTTATTGTCTCCCGTGCTCGTACCGGTATTTGTTGTGTTTGAGTTAGTAGTTGCTTTCATCTGTTTAATTGAGGCCTAATACTTCGGTGAGCTGCACCGCTAAAAGGTCGATGATGAAAATTAATACAGATGATAATACCACCGCCGAGTTGGCAGAAATACCCACTCCCTGCGTCCCTTTATTAGAGTTGAAACCTTTATAGCACCCCACTAACCCCACAGCAAAACCAAAAAAGAAGGTTTTGATAATGGCGGGCAATACATCGCTATAGCTCAAGCTTTTAAAAACCTGTAAAAAAAATAAGCTGAAACTGGTTACGGACTTAATATTTACACCCAGGTAGGCACCAAACAAAGCAACCGCGTCACCCAATATGGTCAATATCGGCAGCATTAGTGTAGCGGCCAGTACACGGGTGGCTACTAAATATTTAAAGGGCTTAATGCCACTAACCTCCATGGCATCTATTTGCTCCGTCACTTTCATAGAACCCAGTTCAGCGCCGATACTGCTCCCGATTTTTCCGGCAAATATTAAAGCGGTGATAACCGGCCCGATCTCCCGGACAATTGCCAGGCCAACCATCACCGGCAACTGCGATTCCACGCCGTAATCAACTAATGAAGGCCGTAACTGCATAGTTAATACCAGGCCCATAATAAACGATGTTAAACCTACCAGCGGAAATGATTGATAGCCGATAATAAAACACTGGTTCAGCAATTCTTTATTTTCATATCGTGGTTTAATGCCAGCAGAAAAAAAGCGGCCAACAAACCTGGCCATGTTGCCTGTTTCATCCAGAAATTTCTTAGTGCTTAGTATTATCGGCATAGGGGAGTTTTAAAGAGCGATGTATCTATAGGTAGGATAGCTTAGAAATTAAAAAATGGCTTACTGAGGCCGTTTCAAAAGTAGGCAGTTTTGGTTATTGATATCATGACTGAAATCATAAAAACGGATGATGCTCCTTGATTATTCCGGGGAAAGTATACCACCATTCCGCTGCAAAAGGGGCCAGCATTTTAAGGTGTAAACGAGCAGTCAAAGCTCCATCATCACTAAGCAGTGTGATTTGCAGTAAACTTAGTGATT
>NZ_JBDSZG010000065.1:0-101434 GCF_039925265.1 Mucilaginibacter sp. | reverse complement strand
TAGCAAGTCTATCCAAAACTCCTTCATTAAATACCTCTGAATTAAGCTTTTGTAGTAATTGGCTCAATTTTGATGTTTCGATTCTTGCGCTAAAAACATTTTTTCGGGCTTAAGTTGACGGCTATGCCTCTCGAGAGGGGAATTTGAAGCGCTTTGTTCTACACTTGCGGCACCGCTTTCTTCCGCTTATAAATAAAGGTGCCCACTATCGTTCCGGCCAGGATAATCAGCATCCATTCCTGTGGCTCGGGGACGGCGCCGGATGATTTCATGGAAGCATTTTTCAGGCTGTTCTTATTTTCATCGATGCCGAAGCGTTCGTAATCCTTCGCCGTCTCCAGCACGATCATGCTCGATACGGGCGATACAATGTAACCCTGCTCGGCCTCGGCTATGGTTTGGGGCTGCACATAATCATGCCTGAAGTAATCGGCTCCCACTTTTTTCATAATATCGTTATAGGCGAAAAGGCGCAGCAGGTGGTCGGGCGCTTCGGTAGTTTTAAGCCCCGGTGCTTTTTGGATCATCAGCCCTGCGTTATCTATCACCACGGTGCTGTCGTTCTCCTGGTTGCGCACAAACCTGTGCTTATTCAGCATGGCGGCCAATTCTTCGGTTGTGCCATCGGCGTAGCCAAACACCCGCAGTTCCTTCAGCGCCTTTAAATATGGGCTAAGCTCGAAGCCTATATTATACAAACGGATCTGCTTCGGCGTTTTTAAATAGTTGGTGAGGTCGGTTGCAAAAGCACTGCCTTCCAAATCGTTAAGATTGGGCGAAGTATCTCCACCCTTGGTTATCAGCAAGGCGCTCTCGGGTACCCTGATCTCGTTCAGCGGGAACAGGCTAAAATTCTGGCTGCTCAGCATTTCGTATAAACTGCCCAGGTTATCGTCGGTCACTTTTATCAGCTTATTATAATACACATATACCGGCAAGCCTTGCAGCTTCGCGTAAACCACTTTAAATTCTTCCGCTGTCCAGGCCCTGTTCACATCCAGGTAAACCGCCGTGGGTGTAAAACTTTCGTACTGTTGCTGGTAGCTGCTTACCTTATAAGCGGTATCGGCAAAAGCGAAAGCAGTGTTCGTCAGCGGCGGCGCGTCGCAGCTAATTTTCCAGCCGGGTTGGTAGGTCCTGTCGGCTGTGTAGGTATCGCCGGTTTGCTTAAATATGGCGGGCAGGTCCAAATTCGCAGGCTTACGGCTAAAACTCAGCTGCAGGGTTTCCAGGGCCGTTGTTGCAAAGGGGCCGTCGAACCATGCGTTCTCGTAAACCAGGCGTTTGCCATCCAACCGCAGCGGGCTGGTGATCCCTATCCTGAATTTGCGGTTCTCTTCGGTACCGCAGGGGAAAACGCGTACGCTGATGGTGTTACCTTCCTGCCAGTGGACCACTGATGGGTCGCGCTGTTCAACGCCCACCACGGTTTTGTAGGCCGAATCTGCCTTCGCCTTTGTCGTAAGCCTCGACTTCTCTTCCTTCCCGTCTATCCACAATGACAGGGAACTTATTGCCGAACCCTCAGGCAGGTGAAAGGTGTAAATGGCCTCCTGGTTGCTCCATTTCGATTGTGAATTATTGCGGATAGTGAGCGTTTTTTCGGTATAGGCCAGGCGGTACTCGGGGTACAGCTTTACATTGCTGATAACGCTGATGGTTTGCAGCTTATCGCCGCTCCACAGCCTGTCCTGTGCTTGGTGGCGGCTATTGTACATGGCCTTGAGGATATTGATGCGTTCGGTTTCGTCCAGGTTGGGCTTCTCAAAAAACAGGGTGGCCAGTACCACCAGCGGGTCGTGCTGTTTGCGTTCGTCGAACGATTGGCTCGGCATCCCCCCGAAAAAGAAATTCCTTGTTGAGGAAACCTCATGATACACCAGCCCGGCTTTGAGGATACGCTCGGCCACCGGAGATTTATCTATTTCCCTGCTCACGGCGATCCAGGCGGGCAGCTTACCTTCGTTGAGGGTGTTTTGATTGATGATATGGTTTATCCGCTGGCTGTGCTGGTTCCAGCAAAACAGGAACACCCCGGCGGCCATCACCGGCAACACAAAACCGGCTATAGCGGTATATAGCACCGCCTTATCGTCCCGACTGGCCTTAATGATAATAACCGTGGTGATGATACCCAAACACAGCGGTATAAAAGTGTGCAGTGAAATGCCGATGGCCAGGATGCCGATAACGCTAAGCAAATAAAGCGGCAGCAGGTAAAAGGCATAGTACACGAAAAGCAGCAGCCCCGCCCCCAGTAAAAAAAAGGTAAAATATTTAGGGATCCCGCCAAGCAGCCGGTAGCGCATGGCCAGCAATAAGGCCACAGATGACACAACCACCCAAATGCTTAGCCAGTCGGCACTATCATCAAACACGTTCATCTCGCGGTTGAGGGCGAATGCGCTGATGAACCAAAGCACCAGCATTACCACCGTGTGCTCGGCTTTACCCCGCGAATACCGCCAGCCATGCTTTTGAATGGTCACCACTAAAACCGCTACCAATACACCAAGCGATAAGATATAGTTGCCAATAAAGGCCCCAAAGGCTGCATTTGAATGGCCGTAGATGCCCGTTAATACGAATATGATAGCCGAGAGAACGATAAGCCCCAGTCCTGCTGTAGTAACCTTATCCTGCTGTAAATAGGTGCCGATGTTTTTCATTTTTTATTTATTAAAAGTACTTTGTTTTTCAAAGTTATAGTGTAAAAAAAATTAGCCTCGCTGCTGCCTTATTAAATTTTCCAGTTCCTGCAGGTGTTTTTTAAATGCCTGCACACCCAATGCCGAAGCCACGTAGCGCGTGTTTGGCTTGCGCCCCAAAAAAGATTTGTTCACCGTGATGTACTCCTCTTTTTCCAGCGCTTTAAGGTGCGATGCCAGGTTGCCGTCGGTAACATCCAGTAGTTCCTTCAGCGAATTAAAATCGTAGCTCTCGTTAGCTACCAGTACGCTCATTATTTGCAGGCGTATGCGGTTCTCAAAAGCTTTATCAAAATTAGTTAAGGTAACTTTCACCTGTCGTATTTAAAGTGCATAATAGTACCATACAAAATGTGTAGTACACCAAAGCCAAAGGCCCAAAAAAACAATCCGTAGCCCGGGAAAACGGCAGCCAGCAAACCCAGCGCAATATCAAATATGCCCAGCCATTTTACATCGCCAAAGGTATATTTACTTGCCGCAACTAAGGCCAGGCCGTAAAAAATTAATGTGCATGGTGCAATTACCTCGTAATGCCCGCGTAACAGCATTATACCGCAGAAGACGCCGCCGGTAGCCAGTGGCAGTGCACCGTTCAATAACAGCGATTGGCTGGTTTGGTTCCAAACACTTTGCCCTTTTTTACCGGCTTTGCGCAACGTAAGCAATACCCCGGTAAGTACCGACAAGAAAAGCACCGCCATTGCAATTAAAATAAGGCGCTCTTCCAGCAGCCTGTAGTACCCGCGTACAATAAACGAATCATCGGTCACATACAGCAGTTTGTACGCCAGCCAAGCGCCAACAAGCGCGTATATACCAGCCATAACGCCAGATAAACCACTTAGCGAAATAAACTTGGTGCTCCTATCCATGATATTACGGATGGAACTAATTTCGGCGATCAGATCTTTATCTTCCATGTAAAGTACTTTGTTATTCAAAGTAATGGAATAGAATTGATATGTGCAAGAGTTTTATGAGAAATTTTTTAGAAATAAAAAGTAGGGATGCTTTTAGGTATTGGGGAACTTGCGCGACCTCAGCCCGTTTATCAGGCCACCTGTAAAACAGGTTTCAGCATATCATACACATCCACCTCCAGCGCGCTGCAGATCTCTACAAAACGCCCTATGGTAACAGCGGTATAACCAAGCTCCAGCTTGCTGTAAGCATTTTGCGACATGTTTAATTTATACGCGATATACTCCTGCGTGTAGTTCAGCTGCAATCGGCGGCTACGGATAGCCATTGCCAGTAATTTTCCGTTAAACATTAATATTTTGATTTATAATTAGAATGCCGAACAAGTATTAAATAACCAGGTTTTAATAAATTACGGAATTAACGGCCCCCCGGTTTCCGCGACGTACATCTAAGTACACAGCGCTATGTTTTAGCCGAGTGTCCTGTTTAAATTTTGGCGGTACAGGGCCAGCATATCCGTCATGTCTATCTCCAGCGCTTCGCATAAAACAATAAACTTGCCCAACGTAATGCCGGTTTGCCCAAGTTCCATTTTGCTGTAAGCGTTTTGCGACATCTCTAATCTCCCGGCCACATAATCCTGCGAGTAGTTCAATTGCAGCCGGCGCTCGCGAATAACCGTCGCCAGCACTTTTCCATTGTATTTCATAATATAACCAGGCGCAGGCAGTTTACGATTTAACAATAAAGGCTTAGGTTTCTGCGCTCCCAATGGAAATTACGAAATTAACTATTAGGCAGTTTTTGTTCTTAAAAATAAACTGCGACATTACTCTTGTTCACAAACACGGTGACATGAAATTAAACCAAAGTGCTTTTTTGTTTGTTGATACCTCAAAAGGAGGTTTTATGCCCTGGTACAACGGAGATTACCCGCCATCTTACAAAAACCAACCGCCAAAGCTGCGGCAAAAGGCAGTAGAAATTGCCAACGAAATTTTGAAAGAAAGCAGCGACGAAGGCATCGCCATAGCAACCGGCTTAAAAAAAGCCCGCGAATATTTTAAAGAGCACCCGGAAGAGGCGAATGAGGGAGAAAATCAGGAAGATTAACCTCTATAGGTATGGCGTCCACGCTGGCGTGTTCAGCTTTTCTAATCCTCTCATACCGGCAAGCGTGTAGAATTTTACTTTTCTGTTTGTAAGTAATCGAAAGTGGAAAGCCTGGTGAGAATATATAACCGCAATAACTGATTGGTTAAAATTTGTTAAATAGCTGGCACATCTAACTAATAGCTTAATTTTCATTGTAGTTTAGCAAAACAGTTACTAAGTCATCAATAACTAACTTAATCAATGGCATTGACCTGCTTTGTTAAAAGACTTCTTCAATCCGCTTTCTGCCTTACTGTATTTTTGCATAGCAGCGCAGTAGACGCACAAATTTCCCGGATTGAAAATCTAATTAATAAAATAGAAAGCTATAATAACTTTAGCTATCAATCTATAATCAAACGAAGGGATATGAGCGCTGACACCACAGTTGCACACAACAAGGAATTATTTTTAAAAGCGCCTCATGACAAGTTATATGGATACCTGTATAGTATAGAAACCGATTACAAAACAGAAAAGTTTCACAAGATAGACTTGTACAATGGAGATGGTTTGAATATTTTATCACCCGAAGACAGTACATTCTCCCTCGAGAAAAGGCCCTCTTCCGAATATAGCCGATCACTTATGGGTGGCCTAAAATTTCTGAGAGATCGTTTTAATAAAAGACCATTTAAAATAGCTATGCTTAAAGACACGATTATCAATGGCGTTACCAATTCGCATCTTATTGCAAACGTATACGATACGCTCGACAATAACGATCATTTGTACTCAAATAGGCATTATTACATTAATAAACAAACAGGTTTACCCAGTTTGATTACAATTAAAGGAAGATCTAAATATAACGGACCTGTGAACGATTATTACGATGAGACTAAATATTTTGATTATAAGTTGGACAGAGCAGATATTACTATTGTGAGTTTCGTAATACCCAAAGGGTTTAAGCCTCCCGTAAATAAAATAACACCTGATTTATTAGCCGTGGGGACTACTGCGCCTGACTGGACGTTGTATGATGCAAATGGAAAAAAGCTTTCGTTAAGTGAGTTAAAGGGTAAAGTAGTAGTGTTAGACTTTTATTTCATTGGCTGTTCAGGGTGCATGGCTTCAATAAAGCCACTAAATGTTATATATGAAAAGTACCAAAACAAAGACTTGATTATAGCAAGCCTAACCGAAAGGGATAGTAAGAAGGCTGTTCTCGACTTCGAGAGACGTTATAAAATCAAATATACAGGTTATATTAATGCGGATCAGGTTATGAAATCATACCATGTCACAGGTTTTCCGACTTTTTATTTTATTGATAAAGAAGGAAAAATAGGAAATGTATTTGTTGGTTACAATGATGATTTTGAAGGGAAAGTAACTTCAATAATTAATGATCTTTTAAGTAAAAAATAAAGAGAAATTGTCCTTTAAAGTAAATTACCCCGCCCGGTCAGGCGTCCACGCCTGACTGTATAAATTTGGCAGCGTCCACGCTGACGTGTTTGGCTTTTCCTAATCCGTCGCTATCCGCAAGCGTGGACGCTCGCAAATGTTTGCAACCAGGCGTGGACGGCTGATTGGGCTTTTAATATATTAGCTCAACCCCCCTCCCACCTAAACCCGATTGGCGGAAAAGCCCGCTTCTATCAGCGGCTTGTACAGAAAGCGGGGCCGAACCTAACCCAAACGCCACTGCACCTGCTTTTCAAAACCCCCATCTCTCACCCTCCCCAATTCTCATTTAGTAAAATCAACTAAATAAAAATGTTACATGTATTTATACTAAAAATCCCTACTTTGGCTAAATCAATTTACTCAGCTATTCATCTCACATTAATATACATGTTTAATCCTAAAAACCTTTTAAAAGCGCTGCCTGCTTTTTTAATATTATCAGTGTGCGCGGCGTCTGCCGGGGCACAAACCGCCAAGAAACCCGAGGACAACCGCTTCACCAAAGTGGTACTGGCCCAGGGCGTGGAGGAGCCGATGCAGTTCCAGATCATGAAAGACGGGCGCGTGATCTACGCCGAACGCAAAGGCAAAATAAAGGTGTACAACCCTGCCACCAACAAAATTACCGTAATAGCCGAATTTGCCGTAAGCACCAAATATGTAAGCAAAAAAGGCGAAGTAAGCGAAGGCGAGGACGGGATGCAAGGCATTATTTTGGACCCCGACTACGATACCAACCACTGGATATACGTTTATTACGCCCCCGTCGGCGATGTGGCCAAAAACACCCTGGAGCGCTATACCTGGCTGGGCAAAGAGATACTGCGCGATACCAAAAAAACAGTGCTTGATGTACCCACCCAGCGCGAGGAATGCTGCCACGTAGGCGGCGGGATGCTGTTCGATAAGGACAAGAACCTGTACCTGAGCACGGGGGATAATACGTTTTCGAGAGCGAGTGATGGCTTTAGTCCGCTGGACGAGCGGCCGGGCATGTCGCCGGAGGATTCGCAGAAATCATCTGGCAATACCAACGACTTGCGGGGTAAGATCCTGCGCATCCACCCCGAAGCAAATGGCTCGTACACCGTGCCGGCAGGCAACCTGTTTGCCCCGGGCACACCAAAAACCAAACCCGAAATTTATACCATGGGTAACCGCAACCCATGGCGCTTAACTATTGATAGCAAAACCGGCTGGCTGTACTGGGGTGAGGTTGGCCCCGATGGCTCGAAGGACGATTTCGAAAAACGCGGTCCGCAGTCATATGATGAGTTTAACCAGGCCAAAAAGCCGGGCAACTATGGCTGGCCCTATTTTGTGGGCGATAACAAAGCCTACCGCAAGTACGATTTCGGCACCAAACAATCGGGCGAACTGTTTAATGCAGAGCACCCGGAGAATCATTCGCCAAACAGCAGCGGACTTACCGAGCTGCCACCTGCAACACCTGCCTTTATCTGGTATGCCAAGGGCGTGAGCACACAGTTCCCGCTGATGGAAACCGGCGGTAACAGCGCGGTTGGCGGCCCTATTTTCCGCAAGGCCGACTTTAAGAACGCCAAACGCCCCTTCCCCGATTATTATGAAGGCAAATGGCTGATTACCGACTGGGTACGCGGCTGGGTGAACGTGGTAGAGATTGGCGAGAACGGCGAATACAAATCCATGGAACGCTTCCTGCCGGAACTGCGCCTGCGCGGTCCTATCGATATGAAGTTCGGCCCCGAAGGCGACTTGTATGTGCTGGAATACGGTAACGGCTATTTTAAAAACAACCCCGAAGCGGAGCTGATCCGTATAGAATATAATGGCGGCAACCGCAAGCCGCAGGTACAGGCAACAGCCGGCAAAACGGCGGGTGCCTTGCCGCTAACAGTGGCCCTGTCATCTGCCGGCACCAAAGATTTTGACGACGATGATGTGCTTACTTACGAGTGGAAGGTGACCAAGGGCGGCAAGCCCTTTAAAACATTTAAAACGCAAAACCCATCGGTAACGTTCAGCACGCCTGGGATTTATAAAGCAACCTTGACGGTTACCGATCTGAAAGGATCAACCAACAGTAAATCGCTTACCGTAAAAGCCGGTAACGAGCCACCCGTGGTTGCTGTAACCGTAACAAAGGGCAACAGCAGCTTTTTCTTCCCCAACAAAACCATCGCCTACAAAATAAATGTAAGCGATAAGGAAGACGGCAGCCTGGCCAACAAGCGCATTGCCGCTTCGCAGGTTTCGGTAAGTGCCAATTATTTATCCGAAGGGTATAACATGACCGCCATAGCCCAAAAACAACAGGGTGTTGATGCCACTGCAAGGTACGCAGCAGGTATAGCGCTCATTGCCAAAAGCGATTGCAGGGCCTGCCACTCGGTGAAAGATAAGGTGCTTGGCCCATCTTTTATTGAAGTAGCCAAAAAGTACAAAAACGACCAATCGGCAGTTGCCACCCTGAGTAAAAAGATAAAAAACGGTGGTTCGGGTACATGGGGGCATGCCGAGATGCCAGCCCATCCGGCCTTAACCAATAACGAACTGGGCAGCATCGTACGTTATATTTTGAGCACAGCCACGCCGCAGAAAACGCAAAAATCGATGCCGGTAACAGGTACCTACACCACAACGATCCCAAAAGGCGAAAACGATAACGGCAGCTACATCTTCCGTGCATCGTATACTGACAGGGGCACGGCTTCCGCAGCAGCTTTAACTACCGAAAACCTGTTGGTGTTGCGTGGTTCGCTGTTAACTCCATCGCAGGCTAACGAATCCAAAGAAATGGCCTACAACCGGGACAGCACCATCGTAGTGGTAAAAACGCCGGGCGCCTACCTTAAATTCAACAAGGTAGACCTTACCAATATTAAAAACATCGAACTGAAATTACTCCCACGTGGTCGCGCAACCGATCCCCCGGGCACAGTAGAGATCCGCTCGGGCGCGGCAGACGGCAAAGTACTGGGCAACTTCACCGGCAGCTATGTAGGCCTAAACACCCTGCGGATCCCCGTAACCGGCGCCGAAGGCAAGGAAGACCTGTATATTGTATTTACAGGCAACCCCGCGAGGCTGAATGGGGTGAAATTTAATAATGAATAGCGGTTAGAGAATCAAGATACAAGACATCAGGAACCAGGACGTGCAGAACGCTCCTGGTTTTTTTGTATCATATCTTGATTTTTGCAGGCGGGCGGGGTTTGGCCGGTTTGGTTTTTAAAGATGCGGTTAAAATGGCGGCTTGCCCCAAAAAGTATTGAGCAAAAAGCCCCCGGCCATACAAAACAACCGGAGGCCTTTCATCCACCATCACATCAAAACAATATTATTTTTTGCCTGCCTTTGCTAAAAAGAAACAGTGGGCTGCGCAGGCATGTTGTTTGTAGTTTTTGTGCACAGTGCCGTAATTATGGCCTTGGGGGTCTAAAATGGCGCATTTTTCGGCATCCAGGTCTTTAACCGTGAGGATAGTTTCGCCGGCTACGTTGTAGTAAACGCCATTTTTGCCAGCTTTGCCAAGTTTCTTGCCCTTAGGGTCAACAATGTTTCCATTTTTATCTATTGCATACACCCTGTTGCCAGCGTTGTTGCGGGCCACATTGTCACGGTCTATATAGCCAAGTTTGGTGCCATCGTGGCTAAATATGCCGCCTTTGCCGTCAATATTTATTTGCTGGGGTGCCATTTGGTGCTGTTGCGCAAAAACGGTTAAACCCGCGAAGGCTATAATTATTGCGAAGCACAGAGATGTAAGTTTTTTCATGATCGTACCTTTTTTATTCAAAGGTAGATGAGAAATAAGGAGCGTTCCGTGATAGCAGGCACACTAAAGAATGATACGCGTCACCTGTTAAATAACCCATTGCCGCCGGAGTTGCCACGCCCCATGCAATGCTTAGGTTTTAAATCCGCTTCCTATTTGCCCGCTTGCGTACTCCCCACGTAAAACCGTTATTGCCACTACCGAAATGTTTTACGAGGCTCACCGCCTGGTTTTTATCGTCCGCCTGTTCCTTATATGCTTCCGGCACCCATTCGGGTCTTATTTTTGGTTGGTTATCCATTGTTACGCGTCTATAGCCAAAGCTAAGCAATACCGTTGAAAATAATACCCTACCAAAGCAAGCGACGCAGCCGCTAAAAGCGCCGGTTTACGGTAATTGCAACCAAAGGTTGTATAATATTTAATAATACTATATATTAGCTATAATTAATATTATCTATCACCTTAAACTTCACAACCATGCCAAATCATCTTTCAGTTTTAGGGATTGTTCACACTGTTATCAGTATAGTGGCCTTATTTTTTGGTTTTTATGCGGCATTCCGCTTCGATAAAATAAACCCGCTTAAAGGCGCAGGCAAATGGTACACCATCTTTACCGTTATTACCTGCATTACCGGTTTCCCTATCATGAAAACAGGGCATTTCACGGGCGCTCACGGTTTAGGAGTAATGATACTGATCATGATCCCGCTGGCCATTTATTCCAGGTCGTTCCGTATACTTGGTAACAAGGCCAAATATGTAGAAACCATACTAATGTCAGGAACGTTGTTTTTTTCGATGATACCCGCCGTTGTTGAAACCCTTACCAGGCTGCCTATCTCTGCACCTATCGCTGCCAGCCAGGACGCTTCCGAAATAAAATCGTGCTTAATGCTGCTTATCGTATTCTTTATTACAGGCGTTACCTTCCAGGTGCGTAAGCTAAAAGAAGAAAAAAGTGTAGTAGTCAACGGGTAGATCCGTTACTATCACGTCGTTATAATTCCGGTCAAAAAAAGACGCGAAGTATCGCTTCTCTACGGGTTAGCGCATTATTTATTCCAGATACCGGTTGCTTTGTTGGCCATAATGAGCCTGCATTGCCAGGTGATAAATATATTGGTAATAAGCATTACAATAATATTTGCCCATACGGTGCCGGGCAATCCCACCTGTTTTACCAGCAATACCGATAGTGGTATATTGATAATGCCGGTGGTTACTACCAGTATCAGCTGCACCCGTAGCTTGCCCAAACCATTCAGCAGGTAGGCGTGGATCACCATCCAGGTTTGTAATATGGTATAAACCGCTATAGATAGCGAAAGCATCCACGGTACCGCTATATCTTTACCAATCCATAACCTGTACACCAAGTCCGAGCATAGCAGCATAACACAAGCTAACCCTACGGCGGCAAGCCAAAACTTGCGGAGCTTATTGACAGATGCGCGGATCCAGTCGAAATCCTGCCGGGCGTAAGCATCCGTAAAAGCGCTCCAGTACGGGGTTATGATGATGTAAAAAACAATACTTATTGCCGAAAAATACTTGAACGGGATATTAAAGGTGGTAACATCCTGCGGACCAAGTATTCGGGAGATCACTACGTTATCAGTTTCGTAAAGTACCAGCGCTCCTATTTGTATAAAAAAGAACGCGCCGCTTACATTCATCAGGCTTTTGGCGTTTTTGAGGAATACGTTCTTAAACCGGGGCATAAAACTCTTGAGGCTGGTTGCAAATAAGTAGATATTGGCCAGCAGCAGCACCAGCACCGGCGACCCCGATGCTACCAAAACCAGCATATACAAACTGCCTTTGGTGAAAAAAGAGAGCGCACAAATTAATATATAGGTAAGCGCCTGCCCAAAAAGCAATATCAGCGATGCTTTAAACGGCTGATGCATGGCCAAAAGGATGCTGTTTACCGGCTGTAATATAAACTGGATACAAAAAGATGCCAGTGTAATAACCAACACGGGCCACAGATCGAACGTCACCGTAGGCGGTACGCGCAGCAGCCAGTTCCAGTTAAAAAAGAGCCCTACGCCGTAAAACACCACAAAAACGGCGGTAGCTATGCAACAAAGCAATGCATACGTGGTGCTGATATCGCGGTGAACGGCCTCCTCCTCGTTTAGAGCAAGCGAATGGGCAAGCTTGTTACGCAGGCCGTTGCTCAACCCAATATCAAAGGTGTTTATCCATGCCACCAGCGATGCTATGGTTACCCATATACCATATTGCATTGGGTTGAGGTAATTAATAGTGAGCGGCAGCAGCATAAAACCTATCAATACGCTAAGCCCGCGTATTAAAAAAGTGTAGATGATATTCTTTTTTACCTGCAGGCTGCGCTCGTTCCCTTGCCTCCAAAAGGCCTGTACCTTATTTTTTATAAGGGGAAGCATAGGGCGTAGTTTAAGCGGTGGTGTTGTGGGGTATTATACATTAATATTTACTGCTTACCGCAAATTTATATAAAGCGGCAACATTATCGCTTTTAAGGCGCATTTTATTGCAGCACGGTCAAAATTTCCTTGGGGAGGATGGTGGCGTCTATCGGGGCATTGAACACATTGCTTTCCCAACCCGCAACGTGGCCGCAGTTACCCTGGTTCCAGCCTGCGTTTGGCGCGCCTTTGGCGTTGGTAAAGTTTACTTTGTTGCCGGCAATGGTGTTTAGCAGGCAGCCGCTTTGGTGCTGGTTCCAGATGTATAGCCCCACGTTGGTGAACGGTTGTTTGCGGCCATATATGGTATTATTTATGATGCTGATGTGATTGCCGCCTGCTATGGCCATGCCATACTGCCCGGGATCTACCAAAATATTATCTTTTGCTATGATATACGCGCCGCCATTATCGCCCAGCATAATGCCGCCACCAGCCTTGCTTGGGCCGCCGCCCCGGATATGGTTACCAATCACCTGTATAGGGCTTGTGGCTGTGCCATGCGTTTTATATACATTAATGGCATCCTGCGGATCGCTTTGGCCGGCAATATTTTCGCCGGTGTTATAATTAATTTTGTTGTCCGCGCCATAAACAGCATCAAACTGGGCAAACTGCCCACGGGGGAATGGCCCTTGCATATTTTTAAAGCGGTTATGGCTGATATCTATCCCCTCGCCTTCGGTGGCGGAAACGCCAGTTGCCAGTTTTTCGAAGTAACAGTTGACCACCTTTATATTGTGTCCGGCTAAAATGGTGACTCCATTTTTTGTTGAGTGATGAAAGCGCGAGTTTTTTATGGTGATGTTGTAGCATTTAACCAATAAGATACAATCGGCGGTATCGCCTGTAATATCCAGGTTGGTTATAACCTTATCATGTTGGCCCCGCAATACAAGCGGTCCCGATTTTTGATATGAACCAACCTTACCCGGCCCGCAGGAGGTTATACCCGCCATTACAAGTATAATTACAGCAAAAAAATAGAGCAGCCTGGGTATAAACATGATTGAATGTTTTTGGGTATGATGTATACACAACGGGCGATAGCCAAAAAAGTTACCGGAAAGTTTATTGGAATTTAATTTGAAGACGGCCCGGGGACTGGCCTTCTCTCGTTAAAAGCGGGGAGCTGGCAGCAATATTTAATTATCTGCCAATTGTTTTTGCCCTTTAAGCATCAGGGTAAGCTTTTCTTTCAGTACCAGGTAAATAAAAACAGGTCCGTAGAGCAAATAACGGCGCCATAGGTGGTTGGGCTCGTGCAAAAGGCGTATAAACCACTCCAGCCCTAAGTTTATCCAAAACTTACTGGGGCGTTTAACCGTTTCCGAATAAAAATCAAACACGGCGCCAATAGAGCATATTACATTTACATCCAGTACATCTTTATGCGCGTAAACCCACTTTTCCTGCTTTGGAGCGGTCATACCAACAAAAAGCACATCGGGCTTAAATTTGTTAATGTGCATTACCATGTGGGCATTATCGGCATCGCTGAATTTTGTTTTAAAGGGGGGCGAGTATACACCTACTTTAATATTAGGGTAATCGAGCGAGAGGCGTTTGCGAATGCCCTCAAGCGTTTCTTCAGAAGAACCGAGGTAAAAAACACTCCCGCCGGTTTTGTTAAGTTTTTTAAGCAGGTAGTTGTGCAGGTCGGCCCCGGCAATTTTTTTGATACGGGCCTGCTTCAGAATTTTTGCAGCGCCAACAATGCCAATCCCATCCGGAAGCAGCAAATTAGATTCAACCAGGGCCTTTTTGTACACAGCGTCTTTTTCCGCAATAATGTAGCAGTACTGGTTTAGCGTGTTAATAACGCACTTAGACTCCTGGTTAATATCAAATTGATCTAAGCTCGAGGTAAAAATAGAATAGTCGAATAATTTTAAAGTCTGGTATTTATCCATTTTTCTTTAAAAAGTAAGTAAATCTGACATGCTTCGGAATAAGAATACCATTCATATATAACACATTCGTTAAACATATAAAAAATGCTTTATATATCATTAATTAAATTCATTTATCAACCGGCCGGCATCATTTATATAAGCAACCGTCAAAAATAATCTTCCCTGCCAATTTATTAATTAAAATTAACAGCTAATAAGGGTTTAAAATTATAAAATTTACAACCAAAATGAATTTTCATTCTAAATTTAGCATTAATTACTTGTAACTATTTAATATTCAGATACATAACAAAGTATCCTGTAGACATATATAGTATTGTAACAATTTTTCACAATTAAAATAAGTAGCTAAAACGTTAAAAAAGCGCATTTAAACTCAATAATTGAAATAATATCACCGCCCATTATACTTATATACGATTTTAACCGTTTGGCAGTTGCTTTAAATAATTTAACCAATCCAACATGGTTGGTGCATCAAAATGGTCGGTAAGCCTGCCGTCGGCGTCAAAATCCGGATGCAGCATGATCTCTGTATTTTGATCCCCGTTAAACAACCGGCCCTGCGATAAGAAATAGTTCACAGTTTCAAACCTATCGGCATAATTAAGTTTGCGCGCGGTAATCCGGCTATTCACATACTGCCGGTACCAAAACTTAAGGTAACTCCCCTCCCTGTACGTTTGGGCCAGCCTCATTTTTAACTTAAACTGCCCTGCCGTATGCAAAAACAAATTAAACAACCCCGGTAAAGTGTGTAAATGATAATGCGAATCGATGTGGTTAATGGCTATACCCTGGCTTAGGCCTCTATTTATTTGAGCGCTTATTTCCGTTGTAAGCGCACGTTTTTCTGCCTGTGTAAAAAAGGCGGAGGCTTTACCGGTTCTTTGCAAGTTAAAGCAACCCTCGGCATTTAAAAAGGCTTCGCCTACATTTGTCAGGGGTTTCCCCTCGGCCAAATTAACATGTATCCCTATATTTTTAACGCAGCGGTTATCGCGCGTTAGTTGCGCGGCTTCGTCAAACCCCGGCGTATTTGTTAAGAGCGTAGCACTGTTAATATATTCATTTTCGAAGCAAAATAATATAGCCTTGTTTACAGATGCGCTGTATCCAAAGTCATCGGCATTGGCCAAAATATTAACCGGAAAAGGCATAAAAACCAATTATTAGTTAAAAGATGAGTTAACTTAAAATGTGTTCAAAATTAAAAATTCGTAAACATAAAGGCGAATAAACTATAATTTACGCAAAAAAAAACTTTTAAAATTCATCATTTCATATTTTTTGTTATTTTCGCATCAGTAAATTAATAACAAAGCAAACGAGAATGGCAGGCAGCATAAAAGAAATTTATTGGGCCCCTACCTTTAATTTAGCCGTCGTAAATCTCGCTTTGCTTAAATCCATGCTTATTAATACATTTCGTTTTTAATATTTTTTAACTAAAAACTATTACTCATATTGCCTACTATGCCAAATCATCACTACAGTTTAAATCTATCGTTAAATTACAAAATATGAAATTGAAACACCTATTTACTTTTTTTGCAGCTGTACTAATATTATTTAATTTTTCTTGTACATCTTACAAAAACATCCCTTACTTACTGGATTTGAACAGGGATTCCATTTCGCGGGAGAAAATTTCAAACTACACTCCTCTCACTATTCAAAACGGCGATTTACTGGGTATACACGTTGTAAGTTTAAGCCTGGAAGCATCTGCCATGTTTAATTACAATTTGGAGCGCCCTTACGGCCCTACCGGTAATTTAACCAGTTCGGAAGAAAACGCCGTTGTGGGTTACTATGTTGACAATGAAGGCAATGTTTCGCTACCGCTTATTGGCAAAGTAAAAGCTACCGGCATGAGTACAGTAGCGTTCGGCCATGATCTGGAAGAGAAGTTAAGCACGGTGTTAACAAAACCAAGTGTTAACGTTCGTCTTCAAAACTTCAAAATATCGGTTATAGGCGATGTGAAATTGCCAAATACTTACTATATAACCAATGAGAAAACTAACGTTTTAGAAGCTTTAAGTTTAGCAGGAGATTTAAATATAACCGGTATAAGAAAAATAACGCTGATACGAGAGGTTGATGGCGAGCGTCTTTATATTCCGTTGAATCTTCAATCAAAAAACTTTATTAATTCGCCGTACTACTACCTTAAAAAAAATGACATTATTTATGTAACGCCAAATGAGCAACGTGCAGCTAACGATGGATCTACCTTCCAAAGAGCGGGCATAATAGTCTCTGTTTTGTCAATAATTGCCATCCTTTTAACCAGATAATACATACTATATATAAAATATATGAGCAAGCAAAAAACTCAAGTACAAGCCTTTACATTACCAACGGGCGATACCGACACTTCGGCATCGAGCGACATTGTAAAAAAATACCTATTTCACTGGCCCTTGTTTGTATTGGGAGTAATTTTATTTATTGTGGGTGCATACTTCTACCTGCAAGTAACAAAACCTACCTACCCGATAGTTGCAACTCTTGAATTTAAGGGTCCAACCAGTTCAGAAGGTACCGTTATCAATAAAAGCGGCCAGGATGCAAATTTAGACCCAATTAGCACCCCGGTTATTGTTGAGAACGAAATAGAGGTGATGCAGTCGAAAAAGCTGATGTACAAGGTTGTTAATGATCTGCAGCTTTGGGTAAACTATCAATCAACAATTGATGGCAAAAAAACCGACCTTTATAAGCAAACACCTTTAACATTCGCGTTTATTAAAGCAAACAGCACGATAGACGGGAAAGGCGAGAAAATTAAAGTAGTTATTAAAGATGCCAACTCATTTACATTAGTTGATGATGAGAATGGGGACAAAGATTTTGCATACGGAAGCCCTGTAAAAAGTGATTTTGGTACATGGAAATTAACACCAACGGCAAACTTTAACTCTTTTAAAGGAGCAACGCTTAATATTACAGTGAACGACCCAGACCAGGTTGCTGATGATTACCTGGGAAAAGTAAAGGTGGAACTGGAGAACAAAGATGCTCCTTTTGTAAACATCTCTACATCTGACCAGGTGCCAAGCCGTGGTAAGGATATTCTTAACGAGCTGATGGCCCAATATAAAGAAGACGCCATGGCTTCTAAAAATAAGGATGCGCAAAAAGCTATCGACTTTATTACCATTAGGCTTGATTCGCTTGACCACGACCTTGATATTGACGAGAAACAAATTGAAATATTCAAAAGCAGTTCGAGCATGACGGATATTGCTTCACAGAGCCAGGGTTTCAGGGATATTAGCCAGGCAAACATTAAAGCAAGTAATGAAGCCAACCTACAGCTTAGCATTTTAGAAGGTATAGAAAAATGGGTAGATAACCCCAAAAACGCCGGTGCCCTGCCACCAACAAGCGCGCATTTAGAAGACCCGAGCTTAATGGCTTTATATGAAAAACTTACCGTTGCTCAATTGAAAAAATCGGATATGCTGGCAACTATACCAGAATCTAACCCGATGTTTAACTCGGTAAACGAACAGTTAGATGCATTACGCAAAGCATTTAAGGATAAAATATCGGCTATGAAGGCATCACAGGTTGCCATCAAAAACCAAATAGCGAATTTCCAGGGTGGCATACAGGCAGGGCTTAAAAAGATCCCTGAGCAAGACCGTGAGTACACCTCCATGAAACGTAAACAAGCAAGTAAAGAAAAAATTTACACCTTCCTGCTTGAAAAACGCGAAGCCATCTCATTAAGGTACGCCTCTACTGTTTCAGATTCTGAAATTGTGGATGATGCCCACGCCGGCAAAGCCAAATGGCCAAAACCATCAATAGTTTACGCGCTTGCATTATTATTTGGCTTAGCCGCGCCGATAGGCTTATTATATGCCCGCGAAAGCCTGAACGAACGTATAAGCAACCGTAAACAAATTGAAGACGCGGTTAACGTACCTATCCTGGGTGAGCTTTCGTACCAGGAAGATACTACACCTATTGTGGTAACACAGGGCCGTGGAAAGTTCGCTATTGGTGAGCAGTTCCGTGTGCTGCGTACCAACTTGTCGCACTTGCACGGGCATAGCGATAAAGGCCGTGTAACGTTGTTTACATCAAGTATTGGTAGCGAGGGTAAGAGCTTTGTAAGTTCCAACCTTGCCGTTACCCTGGCTTATGCGTCACGGAAAACCATCATATTGGAGATGGATCTTCGTAAACCAAAAATATCGGGCGTGTTTGGCTTATCGCCGGAACACGCTGGTATCAGCGATTACCTGGCAGAAACCGCCCACGATATTAAAAAACTTATTCAGCCTTCTGGTATCCCGGGGCTTGATGTTTTAGGTTGCGGCCCTATCCAGCCAAACCCATCAGAGCTTTTGGAGAAAGATAAGCTTGACGAATTAATTAATACGCTTAAGGAAACTTACGATGACGTATTGATAGATTCGCCGCCAATACACCTCGTTACCGATTCTTACATTATAGCGCGTACAGCAGGCGCCGTAGTTTACATGATCAGACAAGGGCATACGCTTAAAGATGAGCTTACCTTTATCAACGATGTTGACAACGCTAAACGATTCCCTAAATTCACGCTTGTATTTAACGGTATCAAACGCGATCAGTTTAACTACGGCTATGGGTATACAAACAGCTACTACAGCTCATACAACACCTATACAGATAAAGATAAAGAAACTATCGGTTCAAAGATCAGGACATTCGTAAGGAGATTTTAATTAACTATTCAAATTGTAATAAAATAAGTATAACCAGCTTAAGTTCAACTTATAAATTAACCTTTATAAGTTGAACATTAAAGCAAACTAATTAACTAATTATTTAGCAAAGCCCTTTTATAGTAAATTGCATATGAGTAAAAAGATTACTAAAATTTGTTGCATCGGAGCTGGCTATGTTGGCGGGCCCACCATGTCGGTAATTGCACAAAAATGCCCGAATATTAAAGTTACTGTGGTTGACCTGAACCAGGCGCGTATTGATGCCTGGAACGATGCGGATACCAATAACATACCCGTTTACGAACCCGGCTTACCGGAAGTAGTAGCTGAAGCCAGGGGAAGAAATTTATTTTTTTCTACCAAGGTTGACGAAGCTATTGCCGAAGCGGAAATGATCTTCATATCTGTAAATACCCCTACAAAAACCTATGGTACAGGTAAAGGTATGGCGGCCGATTTAAAGTATATTGAACTATGCGCCCGCCAAATTGCAAGGGTATCAACTACCGATAAAATTATTGTTGAAAAGTCGACACTGCCTGTAAGAACGGCAGAAGCAGTTAAAAGCATTTTGCAAAACACGGGCAACGGCGTTCAGTTCCAGATACTATCAAACCCCGAGTTTTTGGCAGAAGGTACCGCTATTGAGGACCTGCACGCCCCAGACCGTATATTAATTGGTGGCGACCCTACCGAAGAAGGCCAGGAAGCCCTGAACGCTTTGGTTGATGTTTACGCTAACTGGGTACCAAGAGAGCGGATATTAACCACCAACCTTTGGTCTTCTGAGTTATCAAAACTTACCGCTAATGCGTTTTTAGCCCAAAGGGTTTCCTCTATCAATGCCTTATCAGAGCTTTGCGAGCACACTGGCGCAGATATCTCAGAAGTGGCCCGCTCTATTGGTACCGATAGCCGCATTGGTCCTAAGTTTTTAAATGCATCAGTAGGTTTTGGTGGCTCGTGCTTCCAAAAAGATATCCTCAACCTGGTTTACATAGCCCGCTCTTACGGCTTACAACAAGTTGCAGATTACTGGGAGCAGGTGATCATCATGAACGACCATCAGAAAAGACGTTTCGGAAACAAAATTGTAAAAACGCTTTACAATACCGTATCGGGCAAAAAGATCGCGTTTTTGGGTTGGGCGTTTAAAAAAGACACCAACGATACCCGCGAATCACCGGCAATTTTTGTTGCAGATGACCTGCTTAACGAGGAAGCCAGGGTATCTGTATACGATCCAAAAGTTTCTGAAACACAGATACTGGGCGATCTGAACTATCTGCATACCCGGTCCGAATCAAAGAACGCTGAATTGATTACTGTACTTGATAATGCCTACGAGTGCTGCAAAGGCGCCCATGCGATAGCCATCATGACAGAGTGGGATGAATTTAAAACCTACGATTGGGAGAAAATTTATGCCAACATGACCAAGCCGGCCTTTGTATTTGACGGCCGTAATGTGGTTGACAGGAAAAAACTATTACAAATTGGCTTTAAAGTGTACACCATAGGTAAATAAGCCCCAAGTACACTTGAAGAGTTCAATTAATTTGATAACAATAAAACGGTTTTGCCATGTATTATACTTGTAGCTTAATTGTTCGGTCGTTTAATGAAGAAAAGCACATTGGCCGACTGCTGGAAGGTATAAAAAAACAAACTTTATATTCCGAAACGGAGGTTATTTTGGTCGACTCCGGTTCTACGGATAATACTGTAAAAATAGCTTTGGAACACGGCGCAAAAGTGATCTCCATTAAGCCTGAGGAATTTTCGTTTGGCAGAGCCTTGAATAAAGGTTGTGAAATGGCAGCCGGTAAATACCTGTTATTTGCCAGCGCGCACGTTTACCCGGTTTATACCGACTGGATAAAGAAGATGATCCAGCCGTTTGATAATAAAAACATAGCCCTGGTTTATGGTAAACAAATTGGTAACGAGATTACCAAATACTCCGAAAGCCAGATCTTTAAAAAGTGGTTCCCCGATGATTCTAACTATAACCAGGATCATCCGTTTTGCAATAACGCCAATGCTGTTGTAAGAAAAGAGCTTTGGTTAAACCAGCAATACGATGAAACACTTACAGGCCTTGAAGATTTAGACTGGGCCCGTAAAATTGAACAAAAAGGGCACGTTATTGCTTACGAAGCCGATGCACCTATAGTGCATGTGCATGAAGAATCGATATCGAAAATAAAAAACCGGTACATGCGCGAGGCAATAGCCCTGAAGAAAATATTCCCGAAACAACACATGAGCCTGCTAGATTTTGCGCGCTTGTATGTTGCTAATACTTTCAGCGATTTTGTACACGCCCGCCACGATGGCGTATTATTTAAAAACGTATCAGAAATAATACGGTTTAGATACATGCAATTTTGGGGCACCTATAAAGGCTTTAAGCACGGCGAAGTAAACACCCGTTTAAGGCAACGCTTCTACTACCCTAACGGTTTGCGGAAGAGTTCTACCGAGGAAAGAGAAAACGCTGAAAAAATTGTTTATTTAAAAGGCAACCACGCGGGTTGATCTTAATATCTTATCGATATTATCACAATTAATTACCTCATACTTTTCATCAATAAAAAAATGACAGATAAACATAAGCTTGTAGCTATTGTACCCATGCGCCACTCCAGCGAACGGGTACCAGGTAAAAACTATCGCGATTTTGCGGGCAAACCGTTATTTCATCATGTAGTTGGTACTTTGCTGGAATGCGAACTTATTGACAAGGTTATTATAGATACCGATAGCCCAATAGTTATTGAACAAACCAAAGAAGTTTTCCCTGAGGTTATCGTGTTGGAGCGCCCGGAGCATTTACGCGATGGCAGCATCCCGATGAATGATGTGCTGATGAACTCCATTAACCAGGTACCATCAGAATTTTACCTGCAAACGCATAGTACAAACCCTATCCTATCGGCAAAAACGGTAGCTGCGGGTATCAAAAAGTTTTTTGAGGTGTACCCAATGTACGATTCGCTGTTTTCTGTAACCCGCAAAAACGTGCGTTACTGGGATAGCCTTGCAAGGCCGATAAACCATAACCCAAACATATTGCTGCGTACGCAGGACCTCCCCCCTATTTTTGAAGAAAACTCGTGCATGTACCTTTTCACCAAAGAAATTTTGGCGAAGAAACACAACCGCATAGGCGATAGGCCCTACTTATTTGAGATGATGGAAGAAGAAGCGCAGGATATTGATGTAGAGCTGAATTTTATAATGGCAGAACTGCTGTACAAACAATTAAACAACATCAAGTAATGAAAGTTTTAGTAACCTGCCCGCCAATGCTTAGGGCAATTGAGCAATTGAGGCATTATTTTGAAGATAAAGGTTTAGAGCTGGTAACACCAAATGTGGTACAGGTTTTAACCGAAGACGAACTTATTGAACTTGTACCTACTGTAGATGCATGGATAATAGGTGATGACCCTGCCACCGAAAAGGTATTTACCGCCGGCAAGAACGGCAAGCTGATAGCCGCAGTAAAATGGGGCGTTGGTGTAGATAATGTTGACTTTAAAGCCTGCGAAAAACTGGGCATCCCTATTGCAAATACCCCGCGCATGTTTGGCAACGAGGTGGCTGATATGGCCCTGGCATACTTTACCGGCCTTGCCCGCGAAAGCTACAAGGTTGACCGCGAAGTACGCGCAGGTAATTGGATAAAGCCTGCGGGCATGTCTATAAGTGGTAAAACTGTTGCCCTGGTAGGCCTTGGCGATATAGGCCTGGCTACAGCCAAAAGGTTAAAAGCTTTTGATGTTACTATAAACGCGTACGATCCTTTCACCAAACTAACTGCTGAGGAGGCCGGGGTTGATACCATACTGCCGTTCCCGGAGAATTTGGGAGCAGCGGATTTTGTGGTGATCACCTGTGCGCTAACACCTTCCAGCTACCACCTCATCAACGAGAAAAGCATCCAGCTAATGAAGGATGGTGTAATTATTATTAACGTATCCCGTGGTGGTTTAATTGACGAAACAGCGCTGATCGCGGCTTTAGAAAGCGGTAAAGTAAAATCAGCCGGCTTAGATGTATTTGAAGTTGAACCCCTACCGGCCGACAGCCCGCTGCGCCAGTTTGAACAGTGTATTTTTGGCACACACAATGGCTCCAATACCAAAGAAGCGGTAATAAGGGCAAGCCTAAGGGCCATCGAGATTTTGTTTGGATACTTAAACATTAAATAATTGGAAACAAAAAAAACGGTTGTAATAACAGGGGTACTGGGCGGCATAGGCACCCAGCTTGCACAAACCTTTAAAGAAAACAACTATACGGTAATAGGTTTTGATGTAAAAGACCAACTATCGCCGTACTGCGATAAGTTTTTTAAATTCGATCTGCACAAATATTGTTCGGATGCAGACTATAAACGCGAGGCCGAAGCAACTTTTGATGTAGAGATCCCTGAGATCTTTGTGTTGATCAACAACGCGGCCGTTCAAATATTATCCAGCCTGAGCGAATTACAGCTACAGGACTGGAACCAAACGTTAAATGTAAATTTAACGGGGCCTTTAATGCTGAGCCAATACTTTTTGGCAAAGTTAGAAAAAGCCAAAGGCTCTATCATCAATATAGCCAGCATACACCACCAGCTTACCAAAAAGCGCTTCGTATCCTATGCAAGCTCTAAAAGCGCGCTGGTGGGCCTTACTAAGGCACTCTCGGTTGATCTGCAGGGCCGCGTACGCGTTAATGCCATAAGCCCGGCCGCAATTGATACCCAAATGCTAAGAGATGGCTTTGATAATAACGAAGCCAAGGTGCAGATGCTTAATGAAATTCACCCAAGCCAGCGTATTGGTAAACCGCAGGAAGTTTCGCAACTGGCCCTGCTGCTTGCCGAAGACAAATTAGGCTTTATTAACGGCGCAAACCTCAATATAGATGGCGGCATAAGCAACGTGCTAAAAGATTTAGATTAATGAGTAAAAATAATAGATGTTAAAGCGCGCCTGGAATTCTCCTACATTAATGACCTGGTTGAGCTATTCGACAAAAGCGCTCACCTTGTTTGGTGTACTTCCGTTGGTATTAAAACAATTTTCATCGGGCGATGTGGTGCTATGGTACTTGTTTTCTACCATAATTTCGCTTCAAAGCATTGCCGACTTTGGTTTCAGGCAAACCTTTTCCCGTATAATATCCTACGCTTTTAGCGGTTCGAAAGACATTAATATAATTAAAAGCGATACCACGCCAGATCATACCGAGGAAGCGGGCCCTAATAAACCTTTGCTAAACAGTATCGTTTCAACCATGAGAAGCATCTACGTTTGGCTAACATTGGTTGTATTTGTTTTAATGCTGGTATTTGGCACCTGGGCCATGATAAAACCCGTAACCGATGGGTCAAATATTATACAAACATGGTGGAGCTGGGCTGTAGTGCTGGTAATATCATGCATAAGCTTTTACGGAAAGATCTATATGAACTTCCTGGAAGGTTTGTACAAAATAGCCCTCGTAAGGCGCATCGAAACGCTTACATCTGTTGGTAGTATTTTAACAAGTATCATTATTTTGTACGTAGCACCTTCGCTGTTAAACCTGGTTATTGTAAACCAATTTTGGGTGCTCATTGTAACCATCCGGGATTGGTACTTATGCCGAACAGTAGATGATAATTTTTACCTACAGGTATCAAAAAAACTGCCTTTTAATAAAGAGATATTTATAAAAATATGGCAACCAGCATGGCGAAGCGGGATATCGGGCTTTATGTCGGTAGGGCTTACCAACCTAACTGGTCTTATTTATGCCCAGGTGGGCAATACTGCTGCTGTGGCAGCATATTTACTGGCCCTAAGGATAATCAACCAGGTAAAGGAGATCTCTATGGCTCCATTTTACAGCAAACTGCCCTTATTAGCTATTCTGCGTGTAAAAAACGATATTCCTCAACTTATTAAAACCGTAAAGCGGGGAATGCTGCTAAGCCATATTGTGTTTCTTTTTGGCTTTATTGGGGTTGGTTTATTTATTAATCCCCTGCTAATTCTTATTCACAGCCACGTACAGTTTGTAGATCAAAAACTTTGGTTACTGCTTGGCGTTGCCTTTTTCATTCACCGTTTTGGTGCAATGCATATGCAGGTATATTTATCTACCAACCATATTATTTCGCACATAGCAGATGGCATATCCGGTATTATGTATATTGTATCCAGTTTAATATTAATTCATTATATTGGTATTTATGCAATCCCTGTAGGAATGCTGGTAGGCTACCTTGGCTTTTACGCATGGTATGCTGCGAAGTATTCTTACCAGTCGCTAAATGTAACATTTTGGGCCTTTGAACGCGGCACTTCTGTGTTGCCATTTGCGTGCAACTTACTTTATATTATAGTTATCTTAGTTAACTTGTGATATTCACGATTAATAAAATTGATAAAAAATGATCTATCAGATACTCGCTATAATATCTTTAATACTGGTAACTAACTTTCCAAGCCCAGCTGCAAAAGTTGTGACTGCCATTATACTTTTGGCATTATCTCTAAAACTTTTTAAACAAAATCATATAAGCTTGAAAAAAATCGGCAAAGTTAATGGCTTGTTAATATTTTATTTGCTTTTACTAAGTATAGCCTCGTTTAGGAATAGTGACCCCAAAATTGAGATGACCTCAATTGCTGTAATCAATGTTCTGTATTTGTTGTTTTTTGTTTTTTTTGCCGCCTTAGCGATATACTATATATCAAGAGAAACCAGTGATACAAAAAAATTTATTTTAAATTTTATAATAATCCCATATTTCATTTTGGCATTGGTTAACTTCCTGCTATATTTTTTAAATATCAATCCAACGGTACAAGTTTTGGCGGAAGATGAGCGGGGTATGGCCGTAATGTTTTCGTATTTGGGAATCTCGGTACGGAGGGTGATATTTCCATTGGCCAGTGGTTTGAACGAATACACATCGTATATGGGCGGTGTATTTTGTTTTACAATATGGTATTTCCTCACTTATAAAAAAGGTAAATTTTTCATGATAATTGCGGGAGCCGCAATGTTATTTTCTCTTCTGTTTGTAGATTCGAGAGCGGCATTGATATATCCGATCCTTTTTTGCGGCTTAGTTTATTTGTTGTATAAATTCAAGATCAATTTTCCGCTGAAGTACCTGGCGTTACTTGTTGTTGTTGGGCCGCTGCTTTTTGGATATTTACTTCCTCTCATCGCAGCCGACAGCGGAATAAGTTCAGCCTTATCAAGGCACTCCAATGATATTGCTACAGGTAATACACGTTTTACAATTTGGAAAATCGCGTTAAAACAATTTGAATCTTTTGAGCCAATTCATATTATTGGATGGGGCCAAACCGGGCACTTTGCCTCCGGTGCTTCCTTAAGATGGGGCTATTTGTTTGAAGGGTGGAAAAACGCTAATATGAAAAGCCCGCATAGCACAGTGTTCTCTATTTTATTTGACGAGGGGTACATTGGCTTGCTTGTATACATTGCCCTGTTATACCAATCCTTTAAAAAGACTACGGCAATTTGGCAATCTAAGCCCATCACCGCCGGCGCTTGTATTGTTTTTCTTTTATATAACATCTTGGCTGGCTTTAGCGAGTCGTTAGGCGGCTTCTATCTTATTAATTATACCTATTTATTTACCATGGTGGTCATAGTGATTAACGTGGAGTATGAATATATTGATAAACGACAGATAATAATGGTAACCACAACATATGGAGACGAATAAAGAACATCCGATATTATCCGCAAGTGATAGTATAAACATTTACCGCCAGGCAGGCTTTATGCTCGCAAACCGATTAAAGTGGGATCTTAATCCGTTAGCATGGAGCTCAAGAAGCACCCTCCGTAAGCTAAAAAACAGCCAGGCCGGTAAAAAGGCGGTAATTATTTGCAACGGCCCAAGTTTACTGCAAACTGATTTTTCCTTGTTAAAAGACACCTATACTTTTGGATTAAACAAAATCAATCTGTTATTCGACAGGGAAGATTTCAGGCCTAATGCAATTGTATCTGTAAACGCAATGGTGATCGAACAAAATAAGGACTTTTACGAAGAAACCTCCATCCCATTATTTTTAGATTCGGCCGCCACATCTGTTGTAAAAAAGGGAAAAAATGTAACCTTTCTGCATTCCGGCCAGCAATTTAAATTCGCACGGGATGTTTCCATGAGCGTTTGGCAGGGGGCAACCGTAACAACAGTTGCCTTGCAATTAGCTTTTCATATGGGGTTCTCAAAAGTAGCTGTAATTGGATGTGATCATAACTTTGCCGAGAAAGGCTCAGCCGGTAAAACTGTTGTATCGAGTGAAAAAGACGAATCTCATTTCGATCCGAGATATTTTGCAGGTGGCGTAAAGTGGCAATTACCCGATATTCCAACCAGTGAATTTGGATACTACCTGGCAAGGGAAAACTTTGAGGCCTCGGGCAGAGAGTTATATAATTGCACGGTTGGCGGCAAATTAGAACTTTTTAAACGCTTAGACCTGAAAGATTTCATTAATTCTTAACCTGTCCTTTTGTAAATAAGCAACTGTAACATGAGTGCAAGTCCATTAGTATCGATAATAACCATTGTTTATAACGGCGAACGGTTTTTAAATAAGTGCATTGATAGTATTAAAGATCAGTCCTACAAAAACATAGAATATATTGTAATAGACGGAGGATCTAAAGACGGTACTATTGATATTGTAAAAACCTACGGCGACCTTGTGAAAGTACTGGTTTCTGAAAAGGACGAAGGTATTAGCGATGCTTTTAATAAAGGTATCGACAAAGCAACAGGTGAAATTATTGGCATACTGAATTCCGACGACTTTTTTTACCCGGACACTATTGAAACAGTGGTAGATTTTTACAACAACAACGAGCAGAAAAAAGGGATTTATTTTGGCGACATCAGGTACTTTGATGATGACATGAGTTACATACGAATATCTGACCTTTCCAAAATGTGGAAGTACATGTCGCTTAATCACCCATCAGTTTTTGTTACCAGCAACGTTTATAAAGAAATCGGCACATTTTCCAAGGAGTATAAATACACCATGGATGTTGAGTTTTTACACAGAGCTTTAAGCAAAAGTGTTCCGTTTTTTTACATCAACAAAAGCCTGGCTAATTTTAGGTTAGAAGGAACGAGCGATTTGCATTACAAGGACATGTACAAAGAGTTTTATAAATCGGTACAAAAATATAACGACCAGGGCCTTAGTACCAGGTTTTGGTATAGATGGTCTGTATTTAAAAAGGACGTTGCACAAACCAGCATAGGCAAGTTCTTTTACAAAAGAAAACACCTGTTGACTCCGCTATTATCAGGAAAAATAGCCAAAGGATAAACTCAACCTTATGAAAAGAAATTTCAATATCTTTCAGGACTGGAGTACTAACAAAGGGTATTTTAAAGGTCAGCTGGTTCTGTTGCTATTTAGATCTGCAACTTTGGTAAAATCAAATATTATATTAACCGTCCTGTTTTGTTGGTATTTGTTATTCTACAGATTTTTTGTTGAGTGGGTTTTAGGCGTAGAACTTTCATGGAATTTAACCGCCGGGAAAGGATTGCAATTATTTCACGGCCAGGCATTAATAGTAAATGGAAACACTATAATGGGAGACAACTGTATTTTAAGGCATTCTACAACAATAGGAAATAAAGGCGAAATAGAGTTTAGCCGGTTGGACAGCCCCATAATCGGAAACAATGTAAATATAGGTGCCAACGTGTGTATTCTTGGCCATATAACAATAGGTGATAATGTTAAAATAGGCGCCGGCTCAATAATAACAAAAGACATTCCTTCTAATTGTATCGTGGTTGGTAACCCGGCACGCATCATAAAGAATAACTAAATCTAAAATTCGCAATCCCATTTTATGCCTAAAAAGTTAAAAATCCTGGTGGTTGGCCAAACACCCCCTCCATACGGTGGCCAGGCGATAATGATTGATCACATCGTTAAAGGCGAATATGAAAAAATAGAAATCTTTCACGTCAGGATGTGTTTTTCGAAAGAAATGAACGAAAAAGGATCGTTTAACTTTTACAAATTCACCCATCTGTTCGAAATAATTTTAAAAACCTGGTACCTAAAGTTTAAACACAACATAAAAGTATTGTACTATCCTCCAAGTAATGCACCTAAAACAAGTGTATACCGAGACATTATTATATTATTACCTACCAGGTTTTTATTCAAAAAAACAATATTCCACTTTCATGCTGCCGGCCTGTCAGAAGAGTATTTTTCATTTAACAAATGGGGCAAATACCTAATTAACTTGGTATATAACAAGCCGGAGCTTTCTGTAGCTAATTCGCGTTTCAATCCCGATGACGGGTTATTTTTTCAATCAAAAATAAATTCATTTTTGGCTTATGGCATTCCCAACACTTACCCTAAAGATACCAAAAAAGTATTTTTTGACGGAAACGGAGTTTTAAACATATTATTTGTTGGATTATTAAATTCAACAAAGGGCGAAGGATTTTTATTAGAGGCAGTTGGCTTATTGGTTAACAAAAACTATAAGATAAAACTTAGGATTGCCGGCGTGTTTGAAACTGACGATTACAAGGAAAAGTTCTTCGCACGGGTGCATGAACTTAAAATGGAAGATCATTTTGAGCATTTGGGGGTGATCACAGGCGACTCTAAAAATCAGGCGTTCTTAAAAGCCGACATTTTTTGCTTTCCCAGTTTCTTTGTATCAGAATCATTGGGAGTTGTGATACTGGAGGCTATGCAATATAAATTACCGGTGATAGCAACACGGTGGCGCGGTATACAATCCATCGTGGCCGACAACGAGTCTGGCTATCTGGTTGATATAAAAAACGAACATCAAATAGCTGACAAAATTGAATATTTAATTAATCATCCGGAGATAATTAAACAATTTGGAATAAGAGGTAATGATCTGTTTTATGAAAAATATTCTTTACCCGTTTATTTGAAGAGTATCGAACATGAGTTTTATAAGCTAAATAGTTAACGACTTCCCCTCTTAATTGATATTAACCACACAAGCACCGCTTAAATAAACCTCCGGTACAGAAAAATTGATTTGCCCGTTGGTTATGATTGCTGTAGTTTGATAGGTAGCCTTCGGGGCTACCATCACATCCTCGCCGGTGTTGGGGATAGAAAGTACCGAGATATTTACGCTGCTTTTTCCGGCAAATGACGCTAACGCTTGTATGTTGCTCAAGCTTAAATTAACATTTGTTACTGATACATTTTTCCTCTTATCACCATAATAGCCCAGTAAAACCTGGATCTTATCTGTTTGATAATTTGCAAAGCATACCACATGGCTGTTATTCGAGCGGTACTTCAACCGGTTAGTTAAACTTAAATTATAATATTTATACGCCCACCACGCTGCCCGGGGCTGCATCGTTTCCGCATCTATAAGCCCATCTAACGAATTGTTAAAACAGTTGCTTTTGCCGTTAGATTCGGTCCAGCAGGCCTTACACGCACCATCAGCACCACCTTTTTCCAAATAAACAAAGTATGCGAGTATGCTGCCGGGCGAAAACTGGTCGCTCTGCGGGATTATCTCATTTATCTGCACCGATTTAATATGCAGCGCGGCATACTTAGGGTTATTTACAAACATCGATTTTGCGAGCAAAAT
Organism: Mucilaginibacter sp.; assembly: GCF_039925265.1. Taxonomy (GTDB): domain Bacteria; phylum Bacteroidota; class Bacteroidia; order Sphingobacteriales; family Sphingobacteriaceae; genus Mucilaginibacter. The sequence continues at coordinate 70,678 of NZ_JBDSZG010000065.1, read as the reverse complement.
ATCGTCTGCTACTTTTGGTATATCATCTTCGCTTTTAAATTCGTGCCAGCTAAGTACATCCAGCGTCATTTTATTTGCGAGGCAATAATCTAAAAACTTTCCTAAGAAGGCTACATCAAATTTAGAGATCGACGGGCCGGATACCATAGCCGTGCTACCACCGGCCATGCTCCTTATCTGGTCGTAACCATTTTTGTAAGTACTAAAAAACTCTTCGTCACTCCCGCTCCAAAATTGCTTGCCGTTGGGCTCGTTCCATATATCATATATCGGTTTAATCCTCTCTGCTTTATGCTGAAACATAACACTGCGTACGGTATCTTTCCATTGGCGCATCAAAAGTACCGGCGTTTTCCTAAAATCATTATCGGGGCCTGCATACTTAAAAACATCGCTCACCAAAAAAATAGGCTTTGCACCAAAAATTTTCATCCGCGCCATCATCTTTTTGTTTCTCGAACTTATCCTCCAGTATTTTGGCTGCAGCGGCTGTATCAGGTCTGATGTGGGTTTCTGCGCATTTACCGAAAGCAGGAAGCCAATCATTGATTTTTGGGGCGATATGCGTGGTTTACTACAGTCTACAGAAATTGTGATGTTTTGTGGCTGAGCCGCTTTGGGGTAAATACAATAAAACAGGTTGCTAAAAAGTATTAACGGTAAACCAAGGCTAATAATGACAAATCTCTTCCGCGCTTTCATACAATGTTTTGTTAGTACTTGGGCTTAAACGCCTTATAAACTATTTTCAGTATAAAATTGCTCTAATATTTTAATGTTGGTTTTAATATCAAATAAATCGCTAACTCTCTCTCTGCCCTTTTTTACCATATCTGCAGTTTTTACGCTGTCATCAATAACAGCTAATATCTTGTCGGCCATTGATTGGTCGTCGTCAACCTCAATCAGGTATCCGGTAACGCCATCCTGTATAATTTCATTTAGCCCGTCAACATTGGTGGCTACAACCGGCACCTGCAGCATTTGGGCTTCGGCTACAACATAGCCAAACGACTCGAACATAGATGTCATTACAAAAACATCCGTTTCGCGGATAGTTTGGAGCAATTCCTCCCGGGATTTCCATGATAATATGTTAATCTTCTCCTCAAGATGATTCTCTGCTATATACTGTTCAAGGGCATCTTTCCACTTATCATCAAACCCTGCCCCTACGATCTGAAAGCGGATATCGTTACGCAGATCGGTAACCAGTTTGCAAACACGCAGAAACATCATAGGGTTCTTCTGGTCAACCAACCGCCCTACCATGGTTATCATTTTAAAGTTTTTAGGAGCACCTACAGGTTCGTCGCGCTGCGGCAGTATTTCAATACTGTTTGGGTATACTACAACTTTACGATCAGGAAACCCCACATCCACCTTAGACCTGCGCGCCTCCGATTGCGATGCGGCGAGCAAAAAATCGGTAAAAGGTATTGCTAATTTTTCTATCCATAATAACACTTTCCGTTTTAAACCTTTTTGCCCTAAGTATGCATAGGCATTTGGCGTATAAAAAACCTTTGGTTTAAAAAATATACTGGCCAGCCTGGTTGTCATACCTGCCTTAGAACTATGCGCATGTATAATATCAGGTTTAAGCCTGCGCACTAATTTTATCGTTTCAATAATACTTTTCAAATCGCTTAAAGGCGCAATTTCTATAGTTATCTCGAGGTTAATGTAGGGTACGTTGTACTTATTAACCATTTTAATTATCGATTCTCTTTGTGCCGGGCATGCAAGCATCACTTCAAAACGGTTCCGATCTATGTTAGTTATGATTTGTTCTATATAAGTTTCTATTCCTCCCTGTACCTGGGAAATGTGTAACACTTTAATTTTGTCCGGGTTCGTCATGCTGTAATAATCGTTTTACCCTGTAATTTTAAAAAAAATAATCAATATCATTCCTATTTTTGTTTAATTAGCAACGCGAAAACCACCTTATTATAAATTATTAAAAATGAACGCCAGTTTACTCTTAAATTTTAACGCCGTTTTAGGTGAGGGAGCCATCTGGGACTATGATAATCAAAAGCTTTATTGGGTAGATATTGAGGGTAGATTGTTTAACGTGTACGACCCGCTAACGCAAAAAAACTCGGTTTACAATGTCCATAAAAGAATTGGAACGGTAGTACCCTGTGCTAATAACAAAGTTTTGGTGGCATTGCAGGATGGGATAGCCACTCTCGATTTACTTACCGGCGAAATTGAGTATAAGTTAAACACCGGGATCCACCAGGAAAATAAAAGATTTAACGATGGCAAGTGCGACCCGCAGGGAAGGTTTTGGGTAGGATCGTTAACCGTTGGAAATGCCACCAGCGATAACAAACTGTACAGCCTAACCAGCGATTTTAAACTTGCTGAACACTTAACCGGCTTAACTATATCCAATGGGATAGCCTGGTCTGCCGATAGTAGTTTAATGTATCACATAGATACGCCAACCGGCGAGGTGTCGCAGTACGATTTTGATAAGAGCACCGGGAGTATTGCCAATAAACGGGTCATTATTAAAATACCGTCAACCGAAGGGTACCCCGACGGAATGACGATTGATAGTGAAGGCATGCTTTGGATAGCCCTTTGGGACGGTTTTGGTGTAGGCAGGTATGATCCGCAAACTGGCAAGCAATTACAAAAGGTTAACGTACCGGCACCTAAGGTAACGTCTTGCGCGTTTGGCGGTAAAAACCTAAATCAGCTTTATATTACTACCGCGAGTTGTGAAATGAGCGAAGATGAACTAAACGAGTATCCGTTGAGCGGATCGCTATTTGTTGTGGAAACCACGGTTGTTGGTTGCCGAAGCCACAGATTTAATTTTTAGCCCCCCAGCAAGAATTATAGATATAAATTTAAGCCATCGGTAACGAAATAAATGGCCAATATTGAAGGCAAATTATTGCATCCGTTTTGCAAAGTGATGTTCTTTTTAACCTGTTAAATATTTATTATGTTAATATTTAATAATTAAAATTTCGAATTTCACTACCAATTGGCTTAAATTTTAGTATATTTGAATTATTTGATTAATTACACTACTAAAATTTGTATGAATAAAAAAATTGCTTTAGTAACTGGTATCACTGGACAGGATGGAGCTTATTTAGCCGACTTGTTATTATCTAAAGGCTATGAAGTTCACGGCATAAAACGTCGTAGCTCATTATTTAATACCGATCGTATCGATCATATATACCATGATCCACATGATGAAGATCAACGCTTTGTACTTCATTACGGTGATTTGTCCGACTCAACTAACCTGATACGTATTATACAACAGGTACAACCAGACGAAATTTATAATCTTGGGGCTATGTCTCACGTTAAAGTAAGTTTTGATACACCAGAATACACTGCTAACGCAGATGGTATAGGCACACTCAGGATACTTGAGGCAGTTAGGTTACTAAACCTTACTAAAAAAACAAAAATATACCAGGCATCTACATCAGAACTATATGGTTTGGTGCAAGCGGTTCCACAATCAGAAACTACACCGTTTTATCCACGGTCGCCGTATGCGGTGGCAAAGCTTTACGCTTATTGGATAACCGTAAATTACCGCGAGGCATACAATATGTTTGCCTGCAACGGAATATTGTTTAACCACGAAAGCCCTTTAAGAGGCGAAACCTTTGTTACCCGTAAAATTACCCGGGCCGTAGCTAAAATTGCTATGAAATTGCAAGGGAAATTATTTTTAGGAAACTTAGATGCCCAACGCGATTGGGGCCACGCTAAGGACTATGTGGAAGCAATGTACCTTATTTTACAGCAGGAAGTTGCAGAAGACTTTGTTATAGCAACCGGTGTAACTACAACGGTACGCGAATTTGTTCGCCTGGCGTTTGCTGAAGTTGGCATCGAAGTTGCATTTAAGGGTACTGGCGAAAATGAAAAAGGATTTGTTGTGAAGTGCAACAACCCGGATTTCCAGTTAGAAGCCGGAACCGAAGTTGTATCTGTTGATTCTAAATACTTCAGGCCAACAGAAGTTGAATTACTAATTGGCGACCCTACCAAATCCAACGAAAAATTAGGCTGGAAACCAAAATATGACCTACAGGCTTTGGTTAAGGAAATGGTTGCTGCTGATCTTGAATTATTCCAGCGCGAGAAATTGCTGAAAGACTCTGGCTATAAGATCAAAAATCAATTCGAATAATAGCACGAATGGAAAAAACCGATAAAGTTTATGTTGCGGGCCATCGTGGCATGGTGGGGTCTGCAATTGTAGCCTTCCTTAAAAAAGAAGGATTTAACAACATTGTAACGCGCGTTTCGGCAGATCTGGATCTACGTAACCAACAACAAGTGGCCGATTTTTTCGAATTAGAAAAACCCGACTATGTGTTTTTGGCAGCGGCCAAGGTGGGTGGCATCATGGCAAACAACATTTATCGCGCCGATTTTTTGTATGATAATTTACAAATACAAAATAATGTTATTCATTCGTCTTTTGTAAATAAGGTTAAGAAATTGATGTTTTTGGGCTCGAGTTGTATTTATCCCAAACTTGCACCGCAGCCATTAAAAGAAGAATATTTGTTAACCGGCCTGCTGGAACCAACAAACGAACCTTACGCCATCGCCAAGATAGCAGGCATAAAAATGTGTGACGCTTACGTTGCACAGTACGGATGCAATTTTGTATCTGTTATGCCTACTAACTTATATGGGTATAACGATAATTATCACCCGGAAAACTCTCATGTTCTGCCAGCTTTAATAAGGCGGTTTCACGAAGCCAAGCAGCAACAGGCGGGTTCTGTTACTATTTGGGGTACGGGCACACCAAAGCGTGAGTTTTTGTTTGCCGAAGATTTGGCAGAAGCTTGTTTTTATTTAATGCAAACACACAACCAAAACGGCTTAATTAACATTGGTACCGGCGAAGATATATCGATAAAAGATCTGGCGGTGCTCATTAAAAAAATTGTTGGTTACGAGGGGGAGATCTTATTTGATCATACTAAGCCAGATGGTACGCCCCGAAAATTAATGGACGTAAGCAAGTTACGCGACCTGGGATGGCAGTATAAAACAGATTTAGAAAAAGGCATAACTTTAGCCTATGCCGATTTTTTAAAAATTGCAGTTTAAACGCACACTAAAGGTTATGTACCTAACAATATTGCTAACGAGTAATAATCAGATAACTATTTGATTATTATTCCTTATTATTAATAATTAGCAAAAATGTTCCGAATATGATTAACTTTAATCTGCCCTATTAACATTAGTATAATTTAATAATTTATTTTCTTAACAACAAAATAGACTATTTGCACAGTATATGGAATTAAGATATAAATATCGGTTCAATTTCTTTCGTTTTGTTAACGAGGTACTTCTTCTGACCGTCTGCTTCATTCTTGCATTTTATATCCTCACCAGGGTATATAACCGCAATTTTATCCTTTTGAATGTTTGGATGCTTCCCCTGCTTGTAATAGGATGGTATTTTTCTTCGCGCTCTACAAAAACATCCGACGATCTTAACTCAAAATCGTTAACTGCCAACCTGTATAAAACTGCAAACAGCATATTTATACAAGCTTGTTTGGTTATACTTTTCTTTTTCACTTCCCACCAAACCTATAACAGTAAGAGCTTTTTATTTTTTTATGTATTGTTCCTTAGCATACTCATCCCATTAGAAAAGCTTTTTTATAAGCGCCTGATGGTTTTCCTGCAAAAAAAGGGGATGAACAAAAAACGCATATTGGTTATAGGCGGCGGTAAAACAGGCATGGAGTTTTCTAACATTATTGATGGCAACATGCACCTGGGCTATGAAATTATTGGTTTTTTGGATGACGAGCAAAAGCCTTACCTTAATGGTAAGTACTTAGGCACCGTTGATAAAATTGACGAAATGATGGAAAGCCACTCGGTAGAATTTGACGAGGTGGTAGTTGCCTTACCTAACAGGGCTCACAATAAAATTAAGCATATTGCCAGCGTAGTTGGCCGCAACACGGTAAAGCTGCGTATTATACCGGCTTATCATGAATTGATAAACTCGCAATACAACGTAAGCATCTTTAATGGCTTCCCGATGATAACCTTGAGGCACGAGCCTTTGGATGAGATCCACTTGCGGTCGATAAAGCGGGTTTTCGATATCCTGTTCAGCTCCCTTGTATTGGTTTTGGTATGTTCGTGGCTCTTCCCGCTTATTGCATTAGCTATTAAACTAAGTTCGCCGGGCCCCGTATTTTTTATTCAGGAACGCTGGGGCAAAAAGAACGAAAAAATAAAATGCTTTAAGTTCCGCTCGATGAAGATGATGTCTAAAGACGTTGATGAAAACAGCGGTAAATACCAGCAAGCGAAAAAGAACGACCCGAGGATAACCAGGGTTGGTGCTTTCTTAAGAAAATCAAACCTTGATGAGTTCCCCCAATTCATCAACGTACTAATAGGCAATATGTCGGTAGTGGGCCCCCGCCCTCACCCTACGCCGTTAAACCTCGAATCGAAAGAGGTTATAGATAATTACCTGGTAAGGCACCTGGTTAAACCGGGCATAACCGGCTGGGCACAGGTAAATGGTTTCAGAGGCGAAACCAGCGACCCCTCGCTGATGATGGCCCGTGTTAACTATGACATCTGGTATATCGAAAACTGGAGCCTGCTGCTCGACGTTAAGATCATTTTCCTTACTTTTTGGAAAACCTTGGTTGGCGATAAACATGCTTTTTAAAAGCATGTTTAATGATGCCCGCAAATAATTACCTGCCACTCCCCCCTGTATATAAAGCGCATTAAAGCGCAATAATTTGTATTAGCCTGTGCTTAAACATCGGGCATTTTATAGTAATAATTAAGCTGCGTATAACATTAAAATTAACGCAGAACTTATAAAGTATAGTTTCGTAAAAATGTATAATTTAGGGCTCAAAATAATAAGCAAATGAGCAACTGCTTATGCATGAGTTAACCTACAACGAGAACGAATAAAGTAATGAGGGCATTATACCTATTAAAATGGGATATTGCCGTCAAATTAAATTCCCTCTTGTATTAAACGCATACAAACTTCAGCAAAGTTACTTGCCCATGCAGGGCGCAAACGTTTGATGAAGGGTTGTTAATTAAAATTGCCTGTTATCAGTTAAATATTGTAATAAATGGTTCATCGTTACGCTACATTCTTTAAAACTATCAATCTGGTTACTGATTACATAGTTTTAAACATGGGTATGGTGATAGCTTATTATATTGTAGCCACCGAAAAAGATATCTTATGGCCGCCCAGCCAGCACTACCTTCCCATTGTATTGGTTTTTAACCTTACCTGGCTGTTATCGGCAAATTTAACGCGCTTGTACGATGAGGTTTTAAATAAGGATTCGGTAAACACCTTTAGAAACGTTATAAAAACCTACCTTATTTTTGTAACCCTTATTGCTATAATAGTAGCTGTTGTAGGTATAAAAGCTTATTACATAACGCACACTTACCTCATTTACGCCTCTGCATTAATTGGGATATTACTGTGGCTTTGGAAAATCATATTTTTAGCTATCCGCAAAAGCGACAGGGCGTCCCTCTTCGACTCGAGAAAGGTGATCATTGTTGGCAGTGGCCGCATAAGTAACGATTTGCAGCGCTTTTTTGCCGGCAATCCAGACAGAGGGTATAAGCTTATTGGCTTTTTTGATGACAACCCTGTACAAACCGGCCAAACCGGCAAATACCTCGGCTCTACCGATGAGTGCATTAACTATGTACTCAACAATAAAATAGATGAAATATTTTGTACCCTCCCGGTTGCCGAAACTCAAAAAATAGAAAAACTATTATCGGGCGCCGAAAAGAACCTGATCCGGTTTAAAATAATACCCGAATATTATGATTACGGTATTAAACCCGTTTTAATACAAAGTTTTGGGCATATCCCGGTAATATCGGTACGGGCAGAACCTTTAGAGAACATGCTCAACCGATCTTTAAAGCGCTTGTTCGATATCTGCTTTTCGTTGATCGTTATCATCTTCTTCTTCAGCTGGCTGTTCCCCATCCTGGCCGTATTGATAAAATTAGAATCTAAAGGCCCTGTATTATTTAAGCAGCTGCGCTCCGGGCGCGATAATAACCCGTTTTGGTGTTATAAATTCAGGAGTATGCGCATCAACAACCACAGCGATAGTAGACAGGCCTCCAGGAACGATTCGCGCATAACCCGCTTAGGTGCCATTTTGCGCCGAACAAGTATCGACGAGTTACCGCAGTTTTTTAATGTATTGATAGGCAACATGTCTACCGTTGGCCCACGCCCTCATATGCTGAGCCACACCATACAGTACTCACAATTGATAGACAGGTTTATGGTTAGGCATTTCTTAAAGCCCGGTATCACCGGCTGGGCACAGGTGAATGGTTTACGTGGCGAAACCGTAACCACCGAGGCCATGCTTAAACGTGTAGAGGCTGATGTATGGTACCTGGAGAACTGGTCGTTCCTGTTTGATATGAAGATCATCTTCCTCACCGTGTGGAACAGCCTTAAAGGCGACGAGAACGCGTTTTAACCCCTGCCGGCTATAACAACTTATCCCAACCGGATGTATTGTATCTGCCGTGCCAGTTGCTAATTATAGCGGCACCAACAATCCCCGGGCTTTTATATGGCTTAGCTATAATAACAGCTAACGCCGCTATTAACTGTGCAGCCATTTTTTCGTAGCTCATGCCTCCAATTACAGCCAGTGAGTTTTCACTCATTTTTGCTTTAGTAGCGTCATCTAAGCCGGTATATTTTAGTATGGCTGCGGCAATGTCGTTAGTATCAAATGCGTCAAACCCAAAGCCATTTTGCCCCCCCTGTAAAAGGTCGGTAGCGGCATTTACGGTACGGCTAAGTAACACAGGCAAACCCGCGGCCATAGCCTCGTTAACCACCAGGCCCCAGGTTTCAGAAAAACTGGGCAAAATAAAGGCCTCTGCCTGCGCAAAATACGCGGGCAGAGTATTGTTATCCACAGCGTCTGCAAACTCAACAGTGCTTAATTTAAGCGCCTGCATCTGCTGCTTTAGTTTTGCTCCTTCGGGCCCATCGCCTACTATCAGCAGGCGGTAACCGGTATTTTGCTGTTCCACAATTTTCCATGCGGCCAATAAGCCATCAATATTTTTTATGGATACCAGCCGGGCAACACAAATAATGATTTTACCGGCCGGCGGAGTGCCTGGGCTACGCTTAAACAATTCGTTATTTATACACGCAAATCCGTAAAAGTAATGAAGGCCCTGTTGTTTAAAATTCGCGTAAGCGCTGTCATAACTTTTGGTAGGGAGCCAAAAAGCGTCGGCCTTGCTGGTGATAAGGTTTTTAACCCATTGTACCACAAAATTGCGTTTAACCTGCGCGGGGCGGGCATCATCAAACATGACAAACTTACGCCTGCGTTTTTTTGCCCATGCAATACCCAGCGCCCCTGCATAAAACACAATAGAAGGCGCTATAATAACATCCGGGTTTATTTTATCGAGTGCTAAAAAGATGCTTTTTTTAATCTCTTCTTTGGGCAGTTCATCCGCGCTTTTATCGGGGAATAAACAGCTCCACCAATCGTTGCCGGCGTTTACGGTATCAAATGCATACGGTGATCCTTTGCCAAACAGCTCCACCGCGAAAATGCTTACGCCCTGGGTAGCCATACTTTGATGCAGGTAAACAAGCCTGCCTTTCCAGTACGCCCTAAAGTCGTTATTTAATATTACTACTTTCAATCGGCTGTTTTTTTAAACTTATCCCAAATAACCGGGAACAGTGTTTTCATCCACAATTTAATAAAAGCGCCAACGTAATCGGCCGGGAAGTGCTTTTTAATATAAAACAGGTATTCTTTATACGCCAGTCCTTTTACGCTATAGAGGTAGTTTATTCGCTTTTTAAGGTGTTGCTTGCCCGAGAGCCAGTTAACGCCATGATCGTGCTCGCAATAGCCGTAAAAACCCGGTGCAAGCAATACCTGCAGCCCGGCTTTAAAAGCGGTTAACGTGTAATCATAATCGGCCAGGAAGTGGGTGTAGGCATCGCAAAAAACACCGATCTTTTCTACTACCTCTGCATCAACCAAAAAAACGTTGGCATTACCCAGGTGGCAGGGAATGGGCGTTACTTCGGGCGGCGTAAGCGGGTAATAGGCCGCATGCCTTGTATTATACAAAGCCCGCCCACCGTACGACATTTGTTTGCTCACCGGGCTTAATGTTGAACCTACCAGCACTACGCCCGTAGTACCTAATTCGGTATAAGAGGTGACAAATCGCTTAAGCGAACCATCGAGCAATACCACATCATCATTATAAAGCAAAAAAACATCGTAATGCTTTTGGGCAATTGCATGGCTCCAAACGGTGCGCATACCGCCTGCCCAAAATAAATTACCGCTTCCTCTAACAACCTTCACTGCCGGAAAAGCGGCTGCTACGTCCTCGGCAGTACCATCAGTAGATCCATCATCCAGCAGGTATATATCGGGGTTGAGGCTTCCAAAGCCATCCTGCCCGGTTAAGCTATGAAGAAAGCCCACGGTTTTTTCCCTGCGATTATAACAGGCAATAAGAACCGCGCAGTTACCGTTATTAAGCTCCTTTTGCATATGCATGGGGATCCACTTCCTCCTCCTCATCTTCTTCGCTCTTATACCTGTTAAAGCCCTTTTGCTTAAACCTTATAAACAGGAACATCATGATGATAGGCAAAAACAAGATCGGCTCGCCAAAACTCAGTACCAGTAAAATAACAACGCAATAAACTATATTTTCCCAATTGCGCAGGTATGGCTTGCAAAACCTAATGTACTTATACAGCAGGAAGAGTAAACCCACCACCCCAAATTTTGCAATAAAATCAAACACGCCGTTAGATATATTCACCGTGTACGATTTATTTAGCACCTCGTTATATTTATTGCTAACGCCTAAGATAAGTTTATTGCCAAACGTATCAAGGATATGCCACATGCTCGAGAAACGGTTTAAGGGTATTTCCATACGGTTATGGTGATAGTATTTCTCAAGCACCTTTAAATGCTTAAGGTCGCGCATATCTTCCTGGTAAGTATCAACTATCTTATCTGCCAAAAAGGGGATAAAAATAAATGCTAAAATGATTGCCGGCACCAGTATCAACACGTATAAATTGATTTTTGGCACCTTAAACCTATACGATAAAAATATAAGCACCAGTAACCCAAGGTAATTGGTTGTAGAAAAAGTGGTGATATTGGCTATGATGAGCAATATGGTTACTTTATCGTATTTAAAGCTGTTTAAAAAGAAGTGGAACATTAATGTTAACACCAAAAAACAGCCAAATGCACCAGGCTCCCACACAAAGCCCGAGTTGCTAAAATCGTGAAAGCCCTGCGTATAGGTAAACACCAATGCGTTTGTATATCCCGGGATGGTATTACCGGTTGGGAAATTTAACGTGGTAAACATTTTAAACATGGTAACCGGCGAAAGCAGCTGCAATGCGAAAAACACCAACGATATAATGGTGAGGTGTACCATTACTTTTACAAAGTAAGCCAGCAGCTTATCGCGCAGTATGGTGCATACTATAAAACTTAATAAAATATATTTAAACAGGAAGATGTAGTCGCTGTATAAATAATCCACCTCCAGATCGTTAACCAACAAGAAGCGTAAGCTTACAAACAGCAGGTACACGCCCGAAAATATCGCGATGATATTTACATCCCTGCGGGTAATTAGCTTTTTGGTTATAGCATAGCCCATTAACGATACAATAGCTACGCCCCAGGCTACCATAGTGGATGAAAGTATATTCGCATTTGCCGATAACAGCAAAAACGCCAGCATTATAATATAATTTACATCTATTTTTCTCTTGCGCTTCATTCAGTTAAGGTGTTTGTTGTTTGATATAAAAAGGCTTGTAGTATTGGGTTAAACCTGTTGATCAATCCTGCTCTACGGCAGTTGTAATAAATTGGGTTATATTTTTAAAAAGATGGCTGTTGGCCTTTATTTTTTCGGGGCTCCAGTCCCACCATTTAATACGTAAAAGCGCGGCAATTTCTTCGGCGCCGAACCTGTTTCTTACAAATTTCGCGGGTATACCGGCAACAATTTCATAGGGCTGCACATCCCTGGTAACAATTGCGCCGGCCGCAACAATTGCACCATCGCCAATTTTAACGCCATCCATAATCATTACGTTGTTACCTATCCACACATCGTTGCCTATGGTTACAACGTACTTTCGTTCGGCATCTAAAAACAGATGTTCTTCAAAAATATCTTCTTCTACAAAGGAGAATCCCGCCTGCATCTTTGTCGAAAAAAAAGCCGGGTGGGTAGACACAAAATCTTTTGAAGGATGGCGGCCCAACCCCGTTTGTATGTTACTGCCAATAGAGCAAAATTTGCCAATAAGGGTGCTTTTTATTACAGATGCGCTTGATATATAAGTACCATAGCCTATGTGCGTTGAGCCAATGATGGCATTGGGCCCAACAATGTTATGCCCTTCAAAAAAATTGTGGATGTTAAATTCTACGCCGCCGCCAATTTTAACACTGTTGTTGTAGTTGATCAACCGGTAGTAATTACGCTTAAGCCACTTCCTCATTTTATAAGGGTAAACATAAATAAAAAAGATTTTGTCGCCAATAGTGGTGATAAATATAAATAACAAACACAAAATTTGTAATTTTTTTAATAATAGGCGACTTTCTTTATTGTTTTTAATGCATTTGTTTATTACACCGCTTCTTTTAAATACCGAGAAACAGTATTTTTAGGAAATTTTATAACTTACCCTTTCCGATGAAACCTTCGAAAAACAACAAAAGATTCACCCTTTTTGATAAGATTGTTTTAGGCCTGAATATTTTTGTAGTAGTAGCGCTTTTATTGTCCTATTTGTCACCGGTAACCGATCCACGCGATTACGATTTCATAGCACTATTAGGTTTTGGGTATTTATACTTAGCGTTTGGCAGCCTGCTATTTATATTTTATTGGGCTTTCAGAAAACCTATCTTCATTCTAATCTCCTTACTGTCATTTTTATTAGGGTATAGTAGCATGATGCATTATTTCGGCTTCCGCAGTAACACTGTACAGCCGCAAACTGCGGCACCAGGCACTTTAAGGGTGATGCAATATAATGTACACAAATTTGAAGGCTTAGAAAGATACCTGGACATGCCGATCCAGAATGAAGTTGGTGATATTATAACGAATCACGAACCGGACATTATAACCATGGTAGAATTCGCCAAAGTCCGCAAAAATACCGACACGCTTTTAACCCTTTTAAAAACCAAGTATAACATGAATTACTACTTTCATTCTTTTTTGGGAGGGAAGCTGGATTCGATGGGAAACGCCATTTTTTCTAAATATCCTATCGTAAAAAGCGGTGTGGTAGATACCACCGCATTCCAAAATACAAAAGTAATTTTTGCCGATGTGCTTTATAACAAAAAAACCATCAGAATATACAGCCTGCATTTGGCGGCCGTGACCATGAATGACAAACAAAAGAAAAGATTTCTAAAGGGGAGTTTAAGCTTCGAAAAACTGTTTTTTATAAAAGACAGGGTTTCTTCTGCAAACGTGTTCAGAAGCTTCCAGGTAGACAAGCTAAAGCGCCATATGCATGACTGCCCCTACCCGTATATCGTCACTGGCGATTTTAACGACACACCTAATTCATTTTCGGTAAATGAGCTGGGCGATGGACTAAAAAATGCCTTCTTAGAAAAAGCGAGCGGCTTTCAAACCACATATTACAGCCTCTTCCCGTTGCAAATTGACTATATAATGGTAAGCCCGCAATTCGATGTTCTTAATTACAAAACCATTGATAAAAAGATGTCGGATCATAAGCCTCTTATATGTGATCTAAAACTCAACTAACAAGAGAGAGATAACGATACGCTAAAGAAGTACCAGGGGAGAGATTGGATCAATCTAAGAAATCTTCTACAAACTTATTCATTACCTTATCTACATTGAGGTATTGTACCGCGTATTTGCGGGCATTGTCCCTTTTGTGTTTCAGTTCCTCGTCAAGTTTTATCTGTAGTATTTGGTTGGTCAGTAAGTCCTGGTTGTCTTTATCCTGCGGCTCTACAACATAACCAAAATCATAATCCTGCACCATATCGTGCAAAGATGTACCCTTTGATGCGGTGATAATACTGGCACCGCCTACGGCCAGTATAGTGGTAAGTTTCGATGGCATCACCAGGTCGCCGGCATCGGCTATCTGCAATACAAGGTGTATATCGGCCATGTTTAAAAACTCGTTAAACACTTCTTTTTCCTGCACCTGCAAAAACGAAATATTATTGAGGCCCTTGCGCTTGGCCTGCTCGTGCAGTTGATCTTTATAAGGGCCTGATGAGCAAATGATGAATTTGATATGCTGATGATTGAGCAGTTGTTCTGCCGTAACCAGTATCCGTTCTAAACGTTGCTTTACACCAACCGCGCCGGAGTATAGGTAAACAATATCATCGGGTTTGTAGCCCCATTTTGTTTTTAGCTTTTCGCGGTTAGGCAGCGGGAAGTAGTAATCGGTATCCACCCAGTTAGGGAAAAACGAGATCTCCCTATCAACCTTGGCCTTAATTTTTTTGATCATGCCGTTGGATATGCTGCTTACAAAGTCTGCGTCTTTTAGAATTTTATGTTCTACCTTAAACAGACCGGCTAATACTGTTTTCTTTGAGAAAAGTTTAAGGTCGCGAGCGGCCTCTATTTGCATATCCTGTATATGGTACAGCAACTTGCCCCCGTTAAATTTTTTCAGCATCAAGCCCAAATAGGCTAAATGGAATGGCGGTGCAATAGTTATAATAAGATCGAACTTCTGTTTAAAAAAGATGAGCTTAAAAACCATAAAGAACTTGGTAACCCAATACGAAAAATCCTGCAGGGCGCGCTGCTTGCCGGTAGGGTCGCTCGGGATGTAAGATGGGCAACGGTATATGGTTAAAGTAGCATCGCTTTTGGCGTTATAAACTACTTCCTTTTTATACCAGCGATTAGTGTAGGGCTCCTGCACTTTCCAAAACGGGTAATACGGAAACGTTGTAATTACGGTGCAATCGTACCCACGGTTAACCAGCCAGCCAAGCATTTCGCCGTTATATTTTCCAATACCAATTGGTTCAGGAGAGAAATTATGACTTATTAACAGTATTTTTTTCTTGTCCATTTATAAACTGAGCCTAAGGCCGGTAACACATTCTTTGGTAAAAAATCACCGAATAGATATTTTAAAGATAGTAGAATTTATGAAGCATAAGTTGTTAAACATTCATAAACATCAGCACTTATAAAACATAAAAGTTTTAAACCCTTACAATTACGTACTTACGCCAACAGATTGGTATAAATATATTATTTTTTTGCCAACCGCATTATTTTGGCAATATCTCTTTTGTTTTAAGCACTATAAAATATTCGTATATCGACTGCATTGTAGCGTAGGTAATACCCGCCGAGCCATCCAAAAACGCTCGCCGTACAACAACCATATATAGCCATTTTATAAGTGGCCTGCCGGGCAATTTGTAAAAGAGCCCTTTTTGGTGGTATCTGCGCTGCGTAAAATCGGCACTAAACAACGCCTTTTTTACTGAAAATTTTTCGCCTGCGTTCATTTGTTGCAGGCGCATTGCCGCTTCCATGTCTGCATAGCCTAAGTGCCTGGCAAACCAAAATTTTATCCCCTTGCTAAAAGGGTAATGGTCCAGGTAACCTTCCAGCCTTGCTACTGTGCCATCCGGTATCGATAACGGGTTTACCAACCGTTCGTAACGCATTTTTTCGGGCCGGAACAGCCTCAGGTAAAACGGCGAAACCTGCGCGTGCTTTAACCAGGTTCCGTTCCAGGCAAAATCGCGCCTGCGTATCTCATATGCCGCATTTATATTATTTACATCAAACAGTTGCAACGATTGGTACAAACTATCTGATACACGTTCATCCGCATCTATATACAACACCCAGGGATATTTAAACGTTATATTTTTAAGCCCCCAGTTTTGATGCGCAGCCCAGTTATCAAACTTCCGCTTCGTAACCGTAGCACCGGCAGCTTCAGCTATCTCAACCGTTCTGTCATCACTATACGAATCGTAAACATGTATATCGTTACACCAGGCTACCGATGCAAGGCAGGCCGGCAGGTCTTGTTCTTCGTTTTTAGTGAGTATGAGTACCGATACCATTAATTAAAAACCTAATTCTGCTAATCAACAATTACCCTTGCCTTAAGCGGTTTGCAGGGATGCCCTGAACAAACCATCCACTCGGGCATATCGTTTACAACTACCGCACGGGCGCCAATCACGCAGCCATTTGCAATAGTTACGCCGGGATGCACAAACGCTTCTGCTGCTATCCAAACGTTATTGCCCACATAAATTGGGCGCGCTATTAAGGGCGAACCCGCCCTGGTATAATCGTGTGTACCGGTGCAAAGGTTTACCCCCTGCGAAATAACCGCCCTGCGGCCTATCGTAATTTTCGCCTGCGAATATAAAGTGGCACCGCTGGCTATTCCGCATTCATCATGCAATTCTAAATTCCACGGCGCCCATATCTTAACGCCCGGGTAAACATGTACGCCCCGGCCTACTTTTGCCCCAAAACATCGCAACACAAAAGATCGCCATCCGTGTAAAGGCTTTGGTGATAGCTTGAAGAATATGATGGCCACAAACTGCCATAACACCCTGGCCGCACGATTGCTAACAGAAAAAGATGGCCCTGTGTGTGTGTCCTGATTAACCATGTAACTAATAAGTAAAATAACATAGCATTTAACCGATCTTCAAACAGCACATCTGCGATGCTCCTATTTTTAAAAAACTGCTATCTACTCAATTTTACAGGTACCAATAATTGTTTTTACGCTTTATTAGTATTTTAAACAATAATACTAAACTTATACAATTTTTAACAATATTATTTATTTATAGCAACAGAAAGCTGCAATTTTTAAATTTTTAACACCGTATATCCATTTATATAAATAATAGACACCCGCCGCGGCATAACCCGCACATTGTTTTAAAAGCCACCACCACTTAACTTATCATAAAATCCCGTTAGCCTTAAACGAGTCGTAAAAGTGGCTTTCTTTTTAAAGAGTAAATATAACGGAATGGGGGCCACATTGTTTTTTCAACGAAACCTGCGTCCCGATAAAGCCTTTAACCCTCTGTAAAAATTGCCTTTATAAAATGCTTGGCAACCAGTTCTATATTAAAATGTTCTTTAAAAACTTGCCCGGCATTTTTACCCATAGCATCTTTCTCTGCTTTGGACAGGCTCATCCAGGTGTTTAAAAGCTGCTGTGTGCCGTCGATAGAATCTGGGGCGATGATACCGCCGCCGCCACCTTTTATCTCTTTCCAGATGTTTACCTGGTGCGATACCAGCACTGGTTTTTTGCAGGCAAGTGCCTCTACCACGGCTATTCCAAAATTTTCCTGGTGGCTTGGCAATACAAAGGCATCGCAATTATATAAAGCTCCCCATTTGATGTCGCCGGAGAGCATCCCGGTAAAATAGATATTGTTCTTCAGATCGGGGTAGTGGGCAATTAGCCGCTCCAGCATCTTACCATAAGAGCTCTCTAAACCCGGCCCGGCAACAACTAACTTATAATGCTCGCCATTTTCGGGTATGGTTTTATTCACTATTTCGGCGTATGCTTTTATGAGCAGGTCAACCCCTTTTTTCTTATGGATCCGGCTAAAAAAAAGCAGGAATGGCTTCCCCCTCATTTCGGGGCATTTTTTATAAAACGCCTCATCCATAGCAGCCGTATGCTGCGGCGGGGTAATTATACCGTAGCCTACATTCACTTCCTTTTTGGGATGATACGGAGAGAATGCCTGCCGGGCCAGCTCCAATTCAAGCTCACAGGTAAAAAACAAACCGTCTGCGTCGTTAACTACCCGGCGCTCTACCAGTTTCCAGTAAAGCCAGTTGCGTATTGCCTTAAGCCTACGGTCGCGTGCGCGTTGAAAATAGGGATCGAGCATACCGTGCGGCATCACATAAAGTTTAGGCACGTTTTGGGGCTCCTCCATCTTCTTTGCACTGCGTTCCAGCGTTCGCTTTACGCTCCAGCCTGCAAAACTCGAGTACAGCCACAAGCCATTAATCACTACTACATCAAAACGCCCCATATTGGCAAGTAGCCAGGGCCTCAGCAAAGCCGAATATTGCCATGGACCTTTAGCTGGGCCCAGGGCGTGGATAGTAAAGTCATCCATTCCCAAAAATGCACTGTTAGGGTCGTCAAGGCTTACCACTTCCCTGCTGATGCCGTTGTGCATCAGTTCGGGGTTGGTATTCCTTATTCCCTGGCATGGGCCACCGCTGGCGGGGTCCATACTTGCAATAATGTGCAACAGCTTCATTTATCAGGCGTTAATATTATTTAATTTTTCGGGATCTAATATTTCCATAACCGCACCGATAACCTCATCGGTGGTAACAGATAAAATGCATTTCTTTTGCTGAACTACACAAACATCAAGCTCGCAGCCGGCGCAATCTGTTTTGTGGTAAATTATTTTGTTAAAGTTGCCCCGTGGGTACCACTGCCTGGGAAAATGCCTTGCTGAGAAAACCGCCGCGCATGGCGTACCGCCGGCAGCAGCTAAATGCATTGGTCCGCTATCGTGCCCTATAAAAACCTTCGCCTGCTTTAAAATAACGCCTGATACCCGCGGAGATGTTTGCCCGCATAAATTTAGCCCCACCCCGCCCCAGGTTTCAATACACCTGGTGGCCTGGTCAAACTCATCCGGGCCGCCCACCATTACCAGTTGCCAACCAGGCAGTAAGGGAGATAACCGCTTTAGCAAATTTAGCCAGTTGTGTTCTTCCCAATCGTTTACCTGGCTCTTGGTGCCGGTGCTTGCGGCTATAAATGGCCTGCCTGCAGCAAGTGGCGCAAGCTTTTCCCCTGCCGTTTTAATTTCTTCGTTGCTGAACTTAAGGTCCCAGTAGCTATCATCGTCCAGCGCAATATGGCCCAATACCTGTATGCGGCGGGCAAGCCTTTTGGCTTCCCATTCCAGGTCGCCGGTTGTTTTATCAACTGATAGCTCAAAATCGGCCAATACTGACGGGAACCCGATAGTGTTTTTCACACCCGCAGCTTTAAAGAACAGCCAGTCTCTAAATACAGTTAATTTTGTTTTGAAAAGGGTTTTTAATATCCGCACGCCGGCAAGGTTTACCACAGTATCTATCTTTAAACCCCTTATCTGCTTTACCAGGCCAAGCAACACAGCAGGGTTGCGGGTACCAACGGGGTAAGCAAGCACTCTGTTAAAAAAATAGCCCTCGCCAAGTACGCTTGCAAGCGGGGCGGCCTTATTTGCCACCGGGCTATTGGTAAGCAGCGTAATATCAGCATCCGGGTAGGCCTGCCGTATTTTATGGAAGGCAGGCAATGCCATAACCGTATCGCCGAGGCTCCCAAGGCGGTATATCAATATTCTTTTAGGAGACAAGGCCATGTGTAATAGTTAAACGCCGGCCGTGGGTGGCGCCGGAGATTGTTGCTGTTCCTGACTGGGCAGTCTCATGGCTGCAATAGTTAAGCCCCCCATAACTACCCCAAAACCTAAAGCCGTAGGTTGTGCCCACTGCCCCTGGGCAACCGCCTGGAAACTAACACTCACCATAAGCCAGGGCAACATATTATTTATTTTGAGGCGTTTATAGGCCTGTATCAACATTTTAAAACTCAGATGCACCCTTATCAATATGGCGCCGATACCAAAAATGGCACCCATCTCTCCAATCATCCTCCCCCACTCGCCTTCTGCTATCAAAAACACGTCGGAGCGGCCAATAAGCAACCTTGCACCGGCGTTTGTCCCCATACCAATTCCAAAGCCAAAAAAAGGCAGTTCGGAGTTTACAAAGGGTTCCAGTATACTTGCGCCGATACGGTTTACAATAGTGTTATTAATACTGCCCTCGCTTTCGCTTGCCGTATCAAACCGCGAAGTAAGCACTTCAATGGCGTTCCTAAAAAACGGTAAATTACTAAGCAAGGCAACTATAATAACCAAACCTATCGCCGCTCCCAGCAACCTGCCCAATAGCTTTGGTGTGCGCGAAATTGATGCAAGTGCAAAAACGCCGGTTAGCACTGTTTGGATAAGCAAACCACGACTGATTGAAATTGGGATAGCGGCCATGAGCGCTATGGTAGCGCCTATCAATAAAAGCCGGTTCACCTGCTCTATATTAAGCCAAAAGTAAACTACGAAAACGCCAACCAGCGAAAAAAACTGAGTGTTACCTGTTGTAAACGAGAACGTACCGGGCGGCCTGAAATAACCTAAGGCCCCGCTGAAACCCCCACCCTGCGAATCGGCGCCTATCCCTTTGTTTACAAATGCCGATTGCGGACTGTAAAATTGCATAGCGATAAGAAAAAACATAGGTATCGCCATCCAAAGCACAATTGTGCCGAGCCTGATAACATCTTCCTTATCAAATATCTTCCCGATTAAAAATATAAGCGGGAAGTGAAAAAGCAGAATGCGCACACCATAAACGGCCACAGGCAAGTTGTGATGGCCCACCAGTATAGCCGTAAACAATGCACAACTGCCAATAAACACCATGGCAAAAAAGTGATTGCTTGACGGCAGATAGCCGCTACGCCACGCAGTTACCAGTAACCATATAGCCACAGGATCGCGCACGATCAATAAGGGCGTAGCAAGCGAAGGGAACAACCATTTACGCAGCGCCCCTTCTATAATAAGTAATATAAAATATACCCAAATACCCTTTTTTAACGACGCAACCACCATTGCGTGGTTTATGCGGCCTTCCACATTAAGCGCGGCATTACGGCCTACAACAGCAATATTGTTATCGAGACTTGTACTCATTAATGCAGATGATTAAAACCTTAAACATAATTAATTATTATGAATTATAGCGTTCACTAATTCGCGCCCATAAACTTCCCATGGCCTTTTTTGGGCGGTTGCCATAGCCGCACGGCCGGTAGCTTCTATCAAAGCCGGCTTTACCAGTATATTTTCAATGGCCTCCTGCAGCTTCAACGTAGAACCCGCCTGTATCAGCCAGCCATCCCCGCCATCGGTAATAATATCCGGGCCGGCGGTTCTGTCTGTCGTAATCACCGGTGTACCCTGCGCCATCGCCTCAGTTATTACCAGCCCAAACCCCTCAAACAACGAGGGGAACAGCAATACATCGTGCTGATGCATTAATTTTAAAACCCCATCGTGCGGCAGGCTGGGAATCCAGCGATGCTTTGTTAAAGCTTCGTTCAGCACCGCGCAGTTATCAACCAGTTTACTGCCAACAACGGTAAGCTCCACTTTGTTACCAAATGTTTTTACCGCGGCAAACATATCGGCAATGCCTTTGCGCTGCGATAAACCACCCACAAAAAGGAGCTTCAACGGCCTTGCAGCGGAAACTTTTTCATAACGCCTTTCCACAACAACTGGTGGGAAAGCGTAGGGTACCACGTTTACCGGCGGCAATTCTCCCCGGAAATACTGTAACGTTTTGGCGGTAAAACTACTTGCCACAAAAATGCTGTCGGCCAGTTGTATTTCCTCGTCCTTACGGGCCAGCTTAGCTTCCGAATCGCGCAAGCCGGTTAAGGTGGGCGCCCAATCGGGCCAGCGTTCGCGCTCGGCACCAAGCATTACCCTGGCGGCCCGCCAATAGCCTATCGGCAGATCATATATACATTTTATGCCCTGCTGCTTTGCCTGCCTGAATGATTGCAACGCGCCATCTTCATAAGCATACACCGCATCGGGCTTATTCCCTTTTGCCAGCCTTAAAACACGTTTAGCTACTTCGCTATCCAAGCCGCGGTAAACAGCATCTACGCTGGCCCAGCCGGTCTCGTGTTTTACTGCACTTTTAAATCCCGCCCGTGGCAATATCATCCGCCCCAGCTCTCTTACCGGGAATGCATTGATCTGGTGCCGTGGTACAGGGTAGGTACGTCTTAGCCACTCCTGCCTCAAACTGCCGGGCAGTAGCTTAAGCCATGCCGATGCTGGGTTTGCCGCCACTGTAGTATCAAACTCCGCCAACATGCCTTGTTTTGATAACGCGCTAATAAGTGCCCTTACAAATTCATTCCCTGTTGGATGCGACAGAACTACCTTCATAAATACCTAAACCAAACCCTGCGGGGTAAAATTCCTTTATAAACAATCGTACAAATTAACATAATTGTAAGAATATACAATTATAATCATTGAAATTGTAATTATCAGCCAAAACCAAAGCTTATTATTTGTTTAACCTTAAGATGCAGATATAGTTAACTTTTACCTGTGGATTTGGGGGCTCCAAGCACCTGTTTAAAAAAGCGGGTCCACAACGGGCGCTGCATTTCCAACAAAACCCCCAGTAACGATGCCACAATTAGTACCGAGATCAGCGCCTGCCAAAGCTGCGCCGTATCGTACGCTTTATAGCCAAACAAAGCACGCCATAAAACCAACAATGGAAAATGAAGCACATACAGCGGAAAGGTTAGGTCTGCCGCTTTGCGGAATACATTTGCAAATTTATGCTCGGTGCTCAGGTGATCTCCGGTGGGCAATATCCACAGGGTAGCCGCAACAAACAGGCCCACTATCCAATCGGTAACAAACTGGTTGGCATAATATAGCGGCTTGTACCCTATGCGATAGGGGATGAACGGGATATAAGTTACCGCAAGCCAGGCGACAAAAAGCCCCAGCAACACAAATAACCAGGCGGTAGCCGTTTTTAAGGATGGCCTGGGGAGGATATAGGCCAGGTAACCCGCCAGCCAAACCGGCATCATCACTACAATTTTGGGGCCTGCTATCAGTACGGCCGCAACGGGTAGCAAGAACGACTTCCAGCCGCCCTTCCTGAAAAACCACAACCCAAATATGGCGTAGTACCAAAACTCAAAACTTAACGACCACAGTGAGCCGTTTAATGGCGGCGCGGCCGAAAATAACCACAGTTCGTTCACAAACAAGCCTGATGCGATGTACCGCACCCAATCGTACCCCCTGGAGTGAATTGCAAGCAGTTGCGGATCGGTCTGTTTAACGATGAAGGCTATCACAGCAGTTATGGCAAGCGCCGGTATAACAATAGAACACAGCCTGCTTAAACGTGCCTGGGCGTACATAACAGCCCCGCGGTTTCGGCTGATGGTGGTATGCGCTATTACATAACCGGATAACACGAAGAAGATAATTACCGCAGCATGTGATGGTTCGCCGGGCTCGTACTGCGGGTGGGCAAGTGTAGGGAACCAGCGATCGAAAGCGTGGATGTATAAAACCGTTAAGGCAGCGCCTATACGCAGGGCATCCAAAAAGATACTCGAATTACCAATTATAACGCGTGGTTTTATATTTAACATAGTGTTTATTGCCCGAAAGATATTAAATATGCCCGGAATAATAATGCGGCAACCTAAGCCTTGCCGCTAATTTCCCTGTTGTTTAAAGCCTTGTTCATCACCTGCAGGTTTTTTTCTCCGAAGTAAAGTCTGCGTGCATCCTGCCATTGCTGGTGGTCGGGGGCTAACGCGCTTATCATTTCGAGCGCCTTAAAACCCTCCTGTTTATAGCGCACGCTCCACATACCGCCCAGTTTTGTACTGCCTAAAAACTCAGCCAGTGTGCTATCTGCCGGCCCGTGCCCAAAAATGGGGCGGGCAGCTTGCAGGTAGCTGCTTAGTTTGGTTGGCAGGCTGGTTTTAGAGAAGGTATGTAAAGCCTTATTAAGCGGATACATACAGTAAACAAAATCGCACTTCGCCAGCTCGGGCACTACTTTATCTTCGGGCAGGGTATCATAGAATTTGATATTATCCTGCAGGGCTTGCGGTACATCGCTCAGTTTTAAATGGCATCCCCACATTTGCAGGGTTACTTTTTTATTTTCGTGCTGATAAAATTCCTTTAGCAGGCCTATGAAATTAAAAAGGTCCTTTTTATCGTAAATGGAGCCGATATGCCCAACCAGCACTTCGTTTTTACTATCCGGCTTATCGCCAGCTAATATGGTGCCCTCCGGTAAATAGCGGTGGCATACCTCGCCACGGCGGGCGCTTAGTTTGCGGTAATGATCGCGCATCCCGGCGCTGATGAGATCGAACGAGGAAACAGTTTTTAAGGCCGTAACCGTTAATTTTTGCGCCGCCCCTGCCATAAACCGGTAACGTACCGACCGTGCGCAGAGCGCGCCGGCCCAATCGTCATGCACCGTCATATGTACCGGGCGTTCCGTTTGGTGGGTTGATAGCTCTATGGCTATGCGCAATCCTTCGTTATGCGATACAATCCAGTACCCGTCGCAATCTATAGCCAAAAGTTTTTTAACGATGTTATCGATAAATGCTATTTTACCACCGTTCAACATCTGCCGGGTTTGCATGATATCTTTTAACATAGGCCCGCCCATAAGCGCCGGCCCCAGGTAGCCTTCTTCGTAACCTTCAACAGGGCCGTTACCAATATAGGTCCACAGGATCTCTATATCGGGCAGGTTGGCCACCAGGCTCCTTAATATTGCTCCACCACCACCCACTTTTGGCGAATGCGCGGTAAAAAGGCATATTTTTCTTTTTATCATCCGGTCTCTATTCCGTTTTTAAATTAGTAAGGGCCTGGGCAAATTTAACTGAAACCACGTCAACGTTGCTGCCGTATGGCTGGAACTTGCTGTTGGCTACACATTCTTCCAAATTACCGATGGTATACTCCTCTACGCCAATGGGTATCGCCGGTTTGGAAACACGGGTGGGTGTCCACGCCTTGGATACCGATATTACCGGCAAGCCATGCTCACGCATGGCGGCGTACGAGCCACTTTTTTCTATCACCGCAAGCGCCGTTGCCGAAAGCCCTATCGTAGCATTTGATAATACCTCAGAGATCCGCTGTGCAGATAGTTCACCTAAGCGCTCAACCGTTAAACCTGCTGCCGCCCATACGTCTGCCCAGCGTTGTTGTTCGTTATTGCCCCGGCCTATAATGGTTAAGGTTACGGGCAGCCTAAATTTTTCGGCGTACTGCGCGGCTTCTTTGGCAAACTCGCTTATAGGTGCCCTATCATGTATGGCCCCAAAAACTACAAAGGATAATTTACCTGCCGGACGGTTGCCGTTTATATTTCCAATTACCGGGATGTTACCATATAATGGCAGGTATCCCGCTTTAAAACCCATTTTTGCCAAAAGGGTTTGGTACAAATGCGTTTGTGTATGAATAACCTTAGGCGCTAAATTTTTAACGAGCGACCGGATCAATACGCGTTGGGCCAGCCCCCAAAAATGCAACTTTTTCGATTCCTCGTCGGCCATTCCCACCCAAAGTTCGTGAAACATGATGTGCCAGCTGCGCCCTTTACTTAAGGTTAGCAGCAACTTGCTTAAGCCAGGTTTAAGCCCCTTTGGGTGATAACCAAACGGAACAAACTGCAGGCTAAGCCATTGCGGATCAACTTTATCAACCCATTGTTTTGCTATCGCGAAGCGTTGCTTGAGTTCTATATCGGCCCCCAGGCGAAACACGGGTACATCAATCTCATCGGCCTGCTGGGTGCCCTCAAATGTATTTTTGGCGTGCCTGTCGTTCAATGATAATATTGCACAACTATGCCCCGCTTTTATTAAAGCGGCGCTTAACCGCCGCGTATAATCGCCCACGCCGTCGTGTCCCGGCTCCAACGAACTACATATAAAAACTATCTTTATTTTATCGGGCATAGCTATCCTAAAAAAATGCTTGCTGTGTGCCGTTTAAGCCACAATTTTTTTTATAAAATCTAAAACAATCATTAATTTTAACTGTCTGTTATGTTACAAATAATATTTACCTGTCCGTTAATAAAATATCGGGGCAAATAAATACATTTGTAGCCCAAAACCCTCTCTTAATTTTTTCTGTTGGTTAAGTACCGTTCAGATACTTTAACATACCAATTGTACTATATAGTATTTATATACTACCATGCAAAAACCTTTTTTATATTGCGACTGCTGCAATCAACCTTTTCATTACAAAAAGCCATTGCCGCTATTACTGAAGCCCTTATCGCTATTTATTCCCTTGCACCGATTTTTTTGCGCCAAGTGCCTAACTTCCCGTTACAAGATCATCAGCAGCGAAGAAGTTAGCAAATACCACGTATAAACGTACGGAGCAGTTACGTTGCTTCCTGCCAAAACCGGTTTTGGATGCGTGCCATTTCAAACTGCTTTTTTGCCAACACGTTGGCGTTAGCCGATATACTGTAATTGTTAGTCAGCAGATTAAGAATGTCCAGAGAAAGCTTTTCGGCATCCAAATTATCACAGCAAACCGCCGCCTGCGTTTTCTTTAGCAGGTGGCAAGCCGCGCTGTTATGCGGGCCGTGGTACAAGATAGCCCCCGCGCCGCCAAGATACCCAATCATTTTTGTAGAAAGGCTGTACAGGTAAAAATCGGGCCTGGTAAATTTAATGGGCAGGTAAAGGATGGCGCTGCTATCCAGTTCCCGTTTCAATTCGGCATCGTCCAGCGTCATGGGGCGGTAATCGGTTGTAAAAGCCCTATTCTCTAAAAACGGCATATATTGTGTAGCCCTTAGTATCAGTTTAAACTGATGGCCCTGCTTGCTCAACAAGTCCAGCGCATCTGCCAGTACTTTAAATAAGGGGATATACTCCAAGTGTAAAAGCCCGGCAAAATAAACAGCTACCGGCGAACCGAGTGTACCTAATGGTTCGCTTACTTCCGTTGCTGCCACGCCATCGGTTATCAACTCGTAGTCGGCTTTCCCAAACAACCTGCCATATTCGTTACCCAATTCTTCCGATATCACCAACCTACGATTGGCGCGCTTCCATAAAGCGGCACTATTTTCGTGCAGCCCGTACGTGGTAGAAAAGTGATCGTGAAAAGATACCCAAAGCGGTTTGTCACCACAAAATTCATCGGAACATAAAGCTGCCGAAAAAGGCCCGTGATCTATCACATGCAGCACATCGTATTTAATTTTACGTGCTGCTATCTGTACTTTTTTAATGGTTGATGGCTTATATAGCCCGTGTCTTAACCAGGTACGAAAGTTGCGCAGTTTCCAGCGGGCCCATTTACGTACAATGGGAGCGGCATAAACAATAGTTTCGGTAATAGCGCCCTCACGGGGATGCAACGGATTTTCTTCTACCACCAGCGATACTACATCCGCCTCCCGGCCTTTAAATAAGCGACGGAGGATACGGTTACCTCCCCCGTTGGAGTACAATGAAAATGGCTGGTACGTTAAAAGCTTCAAGAGTATTTTTATTTATGTGTGCCCTGTGCCACAACTATCTGCCTGATGGTTTCTTCCAGCGATATAGTGATATCCCAGTTTGGATAATGCGCGCGCATTTTATCGAGGTTGGAGATATAGCACATGTGATCGCCAATGCGGTTCTCATCTATATAAGTATACACCTGCTGCTTACCGGTAAATTTCTCGGCGATGCTAAATGCTTCCCAAATAGAGCAGGAGTTGGCACGGCCACCACCAATGTTATAAACCTCGGCAACACGCGGCGCACTGATGAACGCATCAATAAAGCTCGCTACATCATACGAGTGGATATTATCTCTCACCTGTTTTCCTTTATAACCAAACACTTTGTATTCCCGGCCTTCTACGTTACATTTTACCAGGTAGCTTAAAAAGCCATGCAGCTCAACGCCCGAGTGGTTTGGCCCCGTTAAGCAGCCACCACGCAGGCAGCAGGTTGGGATGCCAAAATAACGGCCATATTCCTGCACCATAATATCTGCAGCTACCTTTGAGGCACCAAACAGCGAGTGCTTGCTTTGGTCGATAGAAAATTCCTCGGTGATGCCATTGGTATAAAACGGATCGGCGTAATCCCAGCGGGTTTCTTTTTCTACCAGGTCGATAGTGTTTGGCCTGTCGCCGTACACTTTATTGGTACTCATGTGCGCAAAAGGCGATTCGGGGCACACCTGCCTAACGGCTTCCAACAGGTTAAGTGTCCCTACCGCGTTGGTATCAAAATCATCGAATGGGATAGCGGCCGCGCGATCATGCGATGGCTGCGCGGCGGTATGCACAATGGCATCGGGCCTAATTTCTTTAAGGAGGTTAAGCACACCGGCGCGGTCGCGGATATCTACTTCGTGGTGGATAAATTTTGCGCCGAGGTCTGTTTGGATTCGGTTTTGGTTCCAGCGGGTATCGCCCTGCTCACCAAAAAATATAGCCCGCTGGTTATTATCTACGCCGTGTATTTCCCAGCCTAAACCAGCAAAATGATAGCAAACTTCTGACCCTATTAAGCCGGATGACCCGGTTACCAATAATTTTTTAGTTGAACTTGCCATAGTACGTTAAGCAAAGGTTATGTATGTTGTAAATTAAATCTGTTTCGCGTTAGCATTAGCTGTTTACCACAGCCTGCCACACCCTACGCATTGGCTCAGCGCCAACTTCATTTGTTACTAATTTTTGGGCATTTTTTAACAGCCCGGCAACATGCTGCGAATTATGCAGCTGTTTAAAGCCATCTCTGATATCGTTTTCTTTAATTGATGCTACCGTAATTGCGGCCTGATGATCGTTAAGATAATGGATCATGGCTGAGTATGGGGGGCCTACTGCCAACACCGGTACGCCACATGCCAAATATTCGCTCATTTTGGTAGCGATATTAAACTGCGACATATTACGAATTTTTTGCTGAAAACTAATAGGTAACAGCACCGCATCGTAATTTTGCATCTCTGTAAGTACCTCTTGGGGGGCTACGCTGCCTTTAAAGTGCACGCCATCCAAAAGTATATCATCAGGCAGCCGCTCCACACCCGAGTAAATGTACAATTGTGTATCGGTAGCCTTAAGCGCTGCCGCTACGGCTTTTAAAGCATCGCGCTGCCAGGCCGCCACGGCACCAAAATACCCTATTTTTAAAGGGCCGCTGATCTTTTTCGACGAAGCACCCTTCTCAACCGTTCCCGAAGAACCAAATAACACGCTGGATGCTACGCCAAAACGCTCCTTATAAAATGCCTGCATGGCGGGGCTTATTACAAAAACATGTTCGGCTTCGCGCAGGTGTTTTCCAAATATAGCCTCCGTACCGGCCGGGTATTGCCAGGCATCATTTACGTAGCTCACCAGGTGATCGTCCATTACCCAGGTGATGTATTTTACCTGTTTTATTTTCTTTAGTGCCTCCAGTGTAAAAATCGCGTTGGCTCCCTGTGGGCATACCAGCCCGGTAAGTTCCTGCTTATGCTTAAATATGGCGGCCATCTTTTTTGCGGCACCGTTTGCATGCAGTTTGATCATCCCTAACCTCTTGCTCATACTCGAGGCGCGCGAACGACCGATGAGTTTACGCATCCAATCGCTTTCCCAGATCGAAAGCAGATCGTGGCTCCGCCCGGGAAGACCATCTTTTACATGCAGATCCATCGCAAAACGGTTCACATGTACAAAGTGATCTATATCATTTAAATCGGCGCCTAAAATGCGCTGCAGGGTTAAACCGCCGCCATGCTTATCGGATACCGACATCTCCGAAAGGTAGAAATCAAACTTCATTGGTTTGCCCCTTCTTTTTAATGCTTGTTGTATCGATGTATTTGCTCCAAAAGCCCAGGTGCTTAGCCCAGGCATGGCAGCCCAGCGGCAAACGGCCTTCGGTAAGCCTTAACGAATCTTCTAAATTATATTCGAAACTAAAACGCAGCGCGCTCATCGGATCGGCGATAGTGAAGGACGGGATCAGCTGCGGGATTATTTCAGACCAGATCACATCTTCATTTAAATGAAAATCGGCGAAAGCAAAGGCGAACCTACCCGTTATAAAAACTTCGTACTTATCGTTAGTCCATTTATTCAGCTTGTTTCTTAACCTGGAGGAGGAAGAAAGCAAGGCCTTATAAAGCACCCAATGCAGGCGGTATTTTTTTATTGACGTAAGGGCCTTGATGCACGACTGGACATTGCGAACCGAAAACCCCGAATTGCCGCCCTGCATAAATGCGGCGCCCGGTGTAGCTGCCCAGTAACCCTCAAAAAAAGGCGCGCCAATATAATCGAATGCAAATGCACCTGCTTTATCAAAATCGTTGTGAAAAATATAAGCGTCGAGCTCATAGGTAAGCATGTATTCATACTTAGCAAATAGCTGATAGAAGCTTATACTTACTTTCATTTTATTATACTTTTCTATAGACGAGAGCCAATCCTGATCAACCGGATACAGCAATAACCCCGCATGCGCCGCGGTATATGCGCTTGTATCCATCCCTTCGGGATAAATTAAAAAGCAATCGTATGCGCTCAAATGTGTTTTACAGGCCAGCAAAGATATCGCCTCATCTGCCGAAATTACCGGTTGATGCACCGGAATAATTACACACATTTTTGTAGAGGCCATTTTGTTTAACTGCTAAAATATCGTTCTACCATTTTTGAGAGCCTGTTGCGCATTTTCTCTTTAAGCGGCCTTGCGGCAAGCATCTTTAATTCGTGCGCATTGTATTTTTGCTGGTAATAAGCCGGGCTTTTCATCACCGCATCGGCCCCGGCAGCTTTTAAACCGGTGTAATACTCGTCAACCACTTCGGCTATATCTGGCCGGCTAAAACGGTTGTACCGGGTATTGTAGTTACACAATACCATTGGCGTGTGATACCGGTAGCTGCTGAAATGAAAAAACGTAAGCGGATATTTATCGTTCACCATCCATCCATCACCGGTTTTGGTTAATGTACGCTCGTGCCAGTTCCAGTTGGCAACGTTGTAACCGTAGTGTTTTAGTATCAGGTAATTATTAAACATCACCGGGATATAGTTTGCCCATATCTGGTCGTAAAACATGCCCTTATCCCAATTGGTGTACCCATAAACCAGCAGGCGTTCGCCCCACCAGTTTAAAAATCTCTCCAGCTCGTCGCCCTGGGCCAATCCTAAAAAGCCAAGGTTAAATATACCCGTACGCAGCGTATAAAAATCGCTGGGTATTTTACCATCGTCAACCGGGTTCATTAGGTGCGGGGTTAGTACAAAGGTGTACTTCTCCAGCGCTTCCCAGCAATCGGTAAAAGGGGCGTATACTTTTATATCCGGGTCTATGTAAACCACTTTATCGTACTTACTAAAAAAGTATTTAAACACAAATGGCTTAACGGTTGTACAAAGTTCGGCAATGCTAAATTTATGGCTTAGCGCCTCCATATCCAGGTCAACTATCTCGTCGATAAAAAGAATACTTTCGCTATAAAAATCGTTGTAGTTTATTGCCGGGTCCTTTTTATCTACCAAAACAATAAACAACGGAATCTCCGGGTGATGTTTGGTAAAACTCTCCTTTAAAACCTTTGCCGAGGCGAGGTAATTATTAGCACAAATAGTATAAGCTACCTTCATTTTAAAAACAAGTTCTGTTAAATTCTAAGCCTCTACTATCTTAATAACTTTAGCGGGTACGCCTGCAACTACGGCATTTGCGGGTACATCCTTTGTAACCACAGCGTTGGCGCCCACTACCGCGTTATTGCCTATACGTACGTTTGGCATAATACATGCCCCCTCGCCTATCCAAACATTATCCTCTATTATAATAGGCCCTTTTGAAACCAGCGGCCTTTTTATAGGCGGCAAGGCAAAGGATGCCGCGCTGATATCTCCGTGCGCGTGGTCGCTTATATAAATGCGGCTGCCCATTAATACATGGTTGCCGATAACTATTTTGTTGATACAGCCGATATGTACATCGGTACCCATGCTTACCCATTCGCCAATGGTAAGCTCGGGGGTAAAAGTTTGCTCTTCGTATTTATCCCAAGCCTCAAGTCGTAAATTATACAGCGCCGAGAATTTTTTTCCGATAGAGATATATTGCGGGTTTTTGATGATAGCCTGCTTTGGTACCGTACATTCCTCGCCCCGGAATTTAAGCTTTCCGTACAGCGCTACCTCTTTGGCATCGGCAGCCAAGCCGATGTATGAGCCCGACTGCAATATTTTATAAAATATTTTACCAATAAAGTTATTGAGCGCTGACATGCTTTAAATATTGATTTTTAAACAAGGCCGGGAATATTTTTAGCCAAAACGATCTGTAGTTCCAAAAAACGGGCACCATAATTTTAAACGGATTCTCTTTCTCGAAATTCGCTCCCGGGTTATTAATAAACATGGGGAAGAACGTGCTTAAAAGGTGGTGGTTCATTATCCTTTTCACGCGCTTATCAATAAAGCCCTTCATGATCAGCCGATCCATCACATCGTTAAAATTGGTACCAAATACTTTAAGCAGTTTATAGCCGCCTGTATTATCGGCCCGGCAAGCAAGGATCCTATCATTAATGATGCCATTTTGCGGGCCTTTAAACGCAGCAGGCAAGGTCCAGCTAAGCTGTACGAGGTTGCTTTCGCAAAACTCCTGTATGTAAGCAATATCGGTAAAAAGCGATTTGTTGACGATGTTACCGGTTATAAAGGTTGTCCAGTAGCTTACCCGGCCTATGTATTGCAAGGGATCGGCAAAGCGATCCAAGCTGATGCCCGTGGGCGGGGTGTTAACAGCTTTGTACTCGCCGCTATACCATTGCGTGTTCATGTATAAGGTACCCCACTCCTCTTTTTTAAGCAGGTTGAAAATAAACTTAAGGTAACCCGGCAGCAGGAAATCGTCATCAGAAAAAACCCATACATATTTGCCAGATGCTTTAGTAAAGCAGGCGGTGATATTGCGGTCGGCCCCAATGTTTTCCGCGTTTTTAAAATAGGTGATCTTATGCCCGCGGGCAATATATCCTTCAACTACTGCGGTGGTATTATCTGCAGAGCAATTATCAGAAACGATAAACTCGATAAGTGGTGCAATCTCATCACTCAATTGCGCAAACAAGGCATCAAGGCACTGGCCTAAAAGCTGTGCCCTGTTATAGGTAGGTATCGCAATTGAAAGTAATGGTTTTACCATAGTAAGCTTGTATGCGTATTGTTAAACCTAAGCAGCAAAATAAAAGCAATTACAATTTAATCGCTTCGGTGTTCCATGCTAATTTGGGACGTACTACCCCCCACCAATCGCCGGTATATTCTTTGCGCATGTCGCCGGTTTCTATTACCGTAAACGCTAACACGCTTTCGGCAACAGCCATATCGGCCATATCCTCAGGCACCAAAAAGGCGTTGATCTTGTAGTTCTTATCGTTTAAGTAATTCCCCGGAATTACACAGGTAGATTTGTACCTACCCTTTTGTAACGGCTTTTTATAAAAAGGATCGACAGTAGAAGAGGCCGATGGCGCACTGAACGTTGCAAAAATACAGGTATCCAAGTTATCAAGCAAATGGATGCTCGGCTGTATGGTGCTACCATCTTCGTACACGTCGTATTCTATCTCCACAATAACATCCTCATTGATGGCAAAATCGGCTGTGATACCTTTAGACCGCGACAACAACCTTAGCGCGTAAAAGCCGGCTTTGGTTGATTTTTGTTTAACGATCAGATCTTCGAGGTTTACCTGCCCGTCGTTATTTTCGCCGGTGCGGATGTATTTATCAATTACGGTATGGGTGTAATCCATAGTTTGCAGCTGCCCGTGCTTCAGCAATATAGATTTTGAACACAGGTTGCTGATGGCCGCCATATTATGGCTTACAAACAGCACCGTACGGCCTTCGCCCTTGCTTACCTCGCCCATTTTACCAAGGCATTTTTTTTGAAACTCGGCATCGCCAACGGCAAGTACCTCATCTACTATCAATATCTCGCTTTCCAAATGGGCTGCTACCGCGAAGGCAAGCCTTACATACATACCGCTGGAGTAACGTTTTACCGGCGTATCGATATATCGTTCTACCCCTGCAAAATCAACAATGGCATCAAAGTGTTTTTTTATTTCATGCTTACGCATCCCCAGGATGGCGCCGTTTAAGAATATATTTTCGCGACCTGTAAGCTCGGGATGAAAACCTGTGCCTACTTCCAGCAAGCTGGCCACCCGGCCCATAATTTTTACCGAACCGGCGGTTGGTACCGTTACACGGCTGAGTACTTTTAACAAGGTACTTTTACCGGCACCGTTACGGCCGATAACGCCTACGGCATCGCCTTTATTTATTTCGAAGTTGATATCTTTCAGGCTCCACACGATATCGCTGGTGCCGGCTGTAGCGCGGTCATTTAATTCGCCTATTTTTAAAAAAGGGTCTTCTTTACCTCTTAGCAAGGCCCATTTGCGTTCGATGTCGCGGCTGAGGGTGCCGGTACCAAAATCGCCCAACTGATACGCTTTAGATAAATTTTCAACTTTTATAGCAATATCACCCATGGCCTAAATTAAACGGTATCAACAAAATCTTTTTCAACCTTATTAAAGATGATCAGCCCGATCATAAAGAGCACCAGGCTGGCCACAATGCTGTAAGCAAACGCACCGGGGTAAAATTGCCCCGCTCCGGTAAACCCGTACCTAAAGGTTTCTATAAGCCCACTCATGGGGTTAAGCGTTATAAAGATGCGGTATTTAGCCGATGCGCTGGATAAAGGGTAAATAACCGGTGTTGCGTACATCATCAGTTGCATGCCAAAGGTTACTACAAAGGCAAGGTCGCGGTATTTGGTAGTTAGCGCCGTTATAATAAGCCCGAGCCCAAGCCCCAGTACCGCCATAAGCGCCATTATAACCGGGAATAGCAGTAGATAAGCATTTGGCTCTACCATTTTACCACCGTAAAAATGATACTGAATAAGATAGTAAGCAAAAACGATAATAAACAGGCAAAACTGAACCGCGAATTTTACAAGGTTAGAAAAAACAATGCTCAGCGGCATGATGAGCCGTGGGAAGTAAACCTTGCCAAATATGTTGGCGTTATCCTTAAAAACGGTTGATGTTTTGGTAAGGCAATCGGCAAAATAGTTCCATGCAATGGTGCCTGCCATGTAAAATAACGGCTGCGGAATATTACCAGTGCTAATTTTAGCCAGCCCGCCAAATACAAATGTGAAAACGATAGTAGTGAATATGGGCTGGATAAAAAACCATAGCGGGCCCAAAACGGTTTGCTTGTAAAAAGATACAAAATCGCGCCGTACCAGTAACCAAAGCAGGTCGCGATAGTTCCAAACATCCTTTAAATGAAGATTAAAAACGGTATCGTGAGGTTTAATTTCTAAATCCCATTCCTCCTGTGGCGTATTCAACTCCATTATACTTTGTTATTATTTTCTCCCGTACTCATTTAGCTTTACAGCAACGCAGTTTTAGTGTTGGGATTTTTTACTCTTGCGTTTTGCAGGCTTTTTAAAAATGCTATTGAACAAGCCTCTTAAGCCTTTCTTATTTTTATCTTCCTCCTGGGTGTAACCGTAGCCATAACCGTAGCCATAACCGTAACCATAGCCATAACCGTAGCCATAACCGTAGCCCGCTCCATAGCCCTGACCGTAGCGGCCCAGTATACCACGCAGTTTTAACCCGTTGAAGATGATGTTCACGTTGCTCAACTCGTTGTTAATGTAAATGTGGTCTATCAGGTTTAAGTAGTACTTAGGCGTGTATTTGTGCCTTACCATGTACAAGCAGGCATCAACATACTTATTCAATATTTTGGCATCGGTAACCAAACCAATTGGCGGCGAATCGATAAGGATATAATCAAAATCTTCTTTAATCTTGGCCATCAGCACATCCAGCCTGCCGTTTAGCATTAGCTCGGTAGGGTTTGGCGGAATGGTACCGGCAGGCAGGATCACCAGCCCGGGGATGTCGCGGTCGGCCATTGACAGACTTATCTCTTCATAAGTTGCCAGGCCGGCCATGTAGTTACTTATACCTGGCTCCTGGGCAATCTCCATCATTTTACTGATCTTAGGTTTACGTAGATCGAACTCCAGGATGGCTACCTTTTTACCGGTTAAGGCCAAACTTACCGCAAGGTTAATAGCCGTAAAACTTTTACCCTCACCGGATATGGATGATGTTACCAGGACGGTTTTTTTATCGCCCTGGATGCCTATAAAGTTTAGCGATGTACGCAGCGCCCTAAACTGCTCTGCAATTACCGTTCGGCTGCCGTCTTTAATAACCAGGGTTTCGCCGCTGTCGTCATGTAATATTTCGGCCAGTACGGTTGCATCCGTTTTGCGTTCAATTTCGGTACGGAAAAGCACCTCCTGGTTGTATTGCTCTCTAATTAAAACAAAAACAACACCTATAATAACCCCTATAGATAAGCCTACCAGGTAAATATTAAGTGGTATTGGTTTTACAGGCGTGCCCTTTGCTTCGGCGTAATTAACAATACGGCTATCGGCAACGGCCGCCGCGCGCGATAGCGCAACTTCCTCGCGCTTGGTAAGCAGCAAGGTGTAAATATTATTTTTGATAGCCTGCTGGCGGCTTATTTCTAAAAACTTACGCTCCTTTTGCGGCACCCCCCTTAACTGCGACGAGTTGATACCTCCTTCGGCTTTTAAACGGTTTTGTGTGGTAACTAAGTTTTGCCTCAGGGCGTTTAAGTTTTCTAATAAGCCTGGTTTTATTTGGTTTATACGTTCCTGCACGGCGGCAACTGGCGGCGAGTTCTCGCCGGAAGTTTGCCTTAAATTGGTTAATTCAAGTTCTGCAGAGTAAAGTTTATCAAGTAACTGAAGCAAAATAGGATCGGAGATACCCATCGTAGACGGTACTGTACCGGAGCTACTGCCTTTACGCACGATGTATTTTTCTATCTGGCTAAGTACATCCAGTTGGATCTGGATCTGCGCCAACTGGGAAACATTCTGGCGGGCGTTGTCTATAAAGTTTCTTCCTTCGGTAGAAAGATCTACAATGCCCTGACTGGTACGGTAGTCCTGCATCTCGTTCTCTACACCCGAAAGTTCTTTGGTTACCAGCACCAACCTATCATTTATAAAGTTGAGGGTATTTATTGCGGTTTGCGTTTTTTCTGTAACACCGGCGTCGTTGTAAACTTTAACCAAATCATTCAAAATATCCTCGGCGCGTACGGGCACCTGGTCTACCAGTTTAAGGGCAATTAACGATGACTGCCTCGCTGCCGATGCAACGGCAAGTGCACCCTGGGTATTTTTAGCTGCGGATTTGATACTACGTACCTGTAAATAATATTCGCCTTTAAAAACCTGGTTTGATACGGCCTTATCTGTTTTAACCGGATTGATTATAAAATCACCATAATCTGTATGCACGGGAGCCCCTAAAGCATACTTTTTGCCGGAGATGGTGATATAATTATTGGTTGGCAAATACTCGAAAGAAATAGGCAGGTTGGGGGAGTTTCTCAGGTCATCCGGGTTCAGCGCTATAAACTTAACCGGGTTTGGATAAATGAGAATATCCCTTAAAGCACCCTTGCTGTAAACTTGTGCATATAGGCCAAGGTCTTTTACCACCTGCTCCATCAACACGCGCGATTTTAAAACCTCTATCTCGTTCTCTACCGTTTTAGAGCCATTATTAAGCCCCAGCGCTTCCAATACGTTGGCACCATCGGTACCTCTCGAATCTTTTAGCAATATGGTAGCGCCGGCTTCGTAAATTGGGGTTTGGTAATGAATATAAAAATAACTTACCGACAGGGATACCACAATTGTAAATACAAATATTGGCCAGAAAGGCAAATACCTGAATGCAATTGCACTTACTGCGTTTTTTGAGGTGGTACCCTCAAATGGATTGGTAACATTGGTAGACTGAGCAGTATTTTTCATTAACAGGAAGAAATGTTAGTTTTTAATAAACTGTAAGTATATCACTATCAAAAGCGACACAGCGCTGAAGAAGTATGGGATCAGCTGAGTAGTACGATCGGCACCGGCAGCTCTCGCGCTGTTTGGTTCCACGTAAATGATGTCCTGATTTTGAAGATTGTAAATATCTTTATCAAATAATTGGCTTTGGTTAAGGCTGAAGCGTTTGGTGATGCGCTTGCCATCAACCTCCCTTATCAGTAGCACATTGTCGCGCTTTCCGTACGCGGTAAGATCGCCGGCAGAAGCCAAAGCTTCGGGCAAGGTGATGCGCTCGTTGGGTACCGGTATAACACCCGGCCTGGCAACCTCGCCCAATATGGTTACCTTATAGTTTACTATGCGTACGTTAACTATCGGGGCTTTTGCAATTTGTTTACTCAGCAATGTTTCGGTAATGGTGTTTGCCAGCTGAATTTTTGTTAAGCCTTCCGCTTTTACAGAACCAATAAGCGGCAGTTTTATAGAGCCGGTCTCATCTACCAGGTAACCGCTTACACCACCCTGGCCGGTATTAACTGCGGTAGACGAATTTAATATAGCAGTGGTGATGGGATCAGGAGTAGAAATATTGATCTGCAGTATGTCGCTTACGTTTATTTTAGTTTGAAGCCTCTGCTCGTCTATCGTGGCCATACTGTCCCTTTGGAGGTTACTAAAGTAAGCGAGCTTCTTGGAACTCACACATGAATTTAAAGAAGATATTACCAAAAAGGTCAGCAAAATGGCAATAAAGGAGTAGGAGTTTTTTTTCATAAATATCACAGCAGCGTAGCTATTATATCAGGTAAAATAATTGTAGCCTTTGCAAACTTAAAAATTATTGTGCAATATTATTTTACTTTTTTAATATAATCGACTGATTTTCTAAAAATAATAAAAAAAAATTAAATATATCTTAAAAACTATTAAATCAACAAATTGCCCTTTGGCAACCAATACAAGCAACCGTTTGGTGCTAATTTAGTTTATTTTTTTATTAATTTTTTTACCCTGTCTCTAACTTTGTTTTTATACAATTTTGCCCGGCGAACCAGGTTGTGAGATTTTGCCAACAGGTAATCAGATAACGCTTCTGCAACGCTTTGCGCGTTGGTGTGCAGCGGTATAAGTGTCTTGGTTAAATACCCCTGGAAGTGCAGCGTATAAAACCTCGAATAAACCGGTGAGCTCTGTACATCCGCAACTTTACCGTAAAGGCCGTCTTTCCGCCGGGTCATTTTTTTGATGCGCGTACCCGGGGTGCATTCAAAATAATAGGTGCAGCCATTGAAAGGCACATTGGCATTAAAATCGAAACTGATACCTTCTGTCTCCAGCGAGAGCAGGTTTAGTGTATTGGGTTTTGTCTCGGTACGGAAAACATCCAGCAGGATCATGTCTGATACGTTTTTGTTATCGAGGAATTTGCCAGCAAGGGTATCTTTCAGCATTTTATCAAAAGCCGGCCCGTCTGCGTACTTTGCCAATACAAATTCGCAAAAATCATTAATAAGTTTTGCGCTCCAAAATGAGGTATGGCCCGATGTTACGCTGTTTTCGCCAAGTGCAAAAAACATCATGGTACCATCGTACTGCACCTTTATAAATTTCTGGAATACAGGGATAAGGTCCTGCAATATCAGTACGTCGCAATCGGCATGTACAAAATGACTGATACCCAGCTCCTTTACAATATCGTTAATGATGAACCACCTGTCGAAACATGCCTTTTCAAAAAAGTATGGATTAATAGAGTGATGCTGGTAAACCTTATCAAATTCTTTTACGCCATCGGTATACCCCGAAACATCGATACAATTGTACTTGCTGTAGTCGTCAAAATTGGTATCGGTAAGCACATACACATTATTATGGCCATGAGATAACGCGGCCTGTTTAAGTATGTGCCCGAAAAACAAACTGGTATTTGCGCCCAATTGCAAAAAGAAAACGGGTAGTTCCGACTGCGTTAAATGATTAGCGTACCCCGTATCCTTTTTTTCCATTCGGTATAGATTGTGAAACAAAAATAATATTTTGAGGCATTAAAGCAATAGCCCTTTAACGTTACCGGCTTGCAAAAACAATTTAGTAACATAAATTAAAGGCACGGTTACCGCAAACAACATAAAGAATTTTTAGGTTTGAAGCACTATGGCTATTGCTGTTGCAGTATACCCTTATTAATAAACAAAGCGGATGTATTGGTATGAAGATGAGGTAAAACGCCTTGAAAAAGACAGTTTAAAACTGGCCCAAAATGCCGAAACCATTTTCTATGGCAGCTCGTCAATACGCTTATGGACAAGCCTTTACAACGACCTCAAGGACCTAAAACCCGTTAACCTGGGGTTCGGCGGATCTACCCTGGCGGCGTGCGTATGGTTTTTTGATAGAGTGATGGTAAACTACAAGCCAAAAAGGCTGGTGGTTTATGCCGGCGATAACGACCTGGGCG
Organism: Mucilaginibacter sp.; assembly: GCF_039925265.1. Taxonomy (GTDB): domain Bacteria; phylum Bacteroidota; class Bacteroidia; order Sphingobacteriales; family Sphingobacteriaceae; genus Mucilaginibacter. Next base: position 30,356 of record NZ_JBDSZG010000065.1, on the reverse strand, counting down.
ATGGCAGGTGCCCCGAGGAAGTATTTATTTTTTTTCAGCAGCTGGTTACAAAAGCAAACCAGCGATTCGGCGATATCCCCTGTTATTTTATATCGCTTAAGCCGAGCATTGCCCGCTGGGGCATGGCCGATCAGTTTAAATACACCAATAACCTCATCGAAAACCAGATCATTAAAGATGGCGACAACTGGCAGTTTATAGATGTTTTTAAGAAAATGCTGGACGCCAACGGCTACCCACAGAAAGTATTTTTCACCGGCGACGCCCTGCATTTAAGCCCCGCCGGGTACGAACTTTGGAGCCAGGTGGTGAAGAACAAAATTATTATTAACAGTTAACCCGTTGTTTATTTTAAAGTAACATCCGTTGGAGATATTACGTTCCGCAATACATAGTGAAATGAACAGGGAATATCATAAATGGCACAGCCCCAGGTTGCAGCGCGACATGGAGCTTCTAATTTTCGGGCATGGCGGCCGTGCGGTGCTGTTTTTCCCAACCCGGATGGCCCGATTTTACGATTACGAGAATTGGGGCGTTGTAGAGGCCCTGCGGCACAAAATAAACAATGGCGAACTGCAGCTTTTTTGCGTAGACAGCGTAGATGCGGAAAGCTTTTACAATAACTGGGCGCACCCTGCCGTGCGTATTGCCCGGCACTTGCAATACGAGGAGTATATTCTTAACGAGGTGGTGCCCTTAATGAAGGAGAAAAACAACGCTGGCTATTTTGAAGTTGCCGGCTGCAGCATGGGCGCCTATCATGCTTTAAACCTCGCCCTAAAACATTCGCATATTTTTAAGAAAGTGGTGAGCATGAGCGGCAGATACGACCTTACCCAGCACATAGACGATTTTAGAGACCTGTTTGATGGCTATCATAACGACGAGGTATACTTTAATATGCCGCGACAATACATTGCCAACCTGCACGAATACGGCATTTTGAATGATATGCGCAAGCTGAACATTATTTTGGCCGTAGGACAAACGGACCCATTTTTGCATAACAATCAGGAAGTGAGCCGCCTGCTTTGGGATAAGGGCATCACCAACGAATTTTACATTTGGGATAATTACGCTCACCGGCCACGGTATTGGCGGCAGATGGTGGAATTGTATCTGTAACCCCAAACCCATTTAATATTGCCGAACTATTACTGCATAATCACCTTCTTAAAATACCATCCCTTAGGATCTACCACCGGCTGGGTTTTACTTACAATTTTAAAAGGCGTGCTTTTATTGGCAGAAATAGTGGTGTGGATGATCCCCTGATGGGTTAAAATATCGAGTGGCAATTCCATTGGGCTGTTTTTTATGCTAAGGATGTAGATATTGGGCCGGGTTCGTTTTAATTCAAAATCCATGGTGTTGGTAGTGCGCAAATAAAAATTAAACAGCGGGCTCAGGTCGCAGCCGCTCTCTTTGTTAAAGAAGTGCTGCACATCCTGCGTGGTGAAAAATTTATTGTACGGATATTTCACATCGGTAACAAATTTCTTTAGCGCCGGGAAAAACACGCTGTCGCCCAGTACATGCCGCATGGTGTGCATAAAAAATGAACCCTTGCTATAAATATCGCCATTGTAAACTTCGGCCATGCCCATCTCCTCGGCCTTTACAACCGGCTGTTGGTTGCGGATGCCCGCGCGCTGGGAGATGATAACCGAATCGTAAGCAGCCTCGCCCAGCGTCTCCTTAAAAAATAGTGCCTCGGCATAGGTATTTATCCCCTCCTGTATCCACATGTGCGCCCAATCTTTATTGGTAACCTTATTGGCCCACCACTCATGCCCAAACTCGTGGAACAGGTTGGCAGAATAATCCAGCCCGCCCGGGTACTTATCGTACTTAAACCTGTCGCCATAGGTAACCATCGTTTGGTGTTCCATGCCGGGGTTCGGCACCTCGGCAATGCCTATCTTTTCTTTAAACCAGGGATATTCGCCAAAGTATTTTTCCAGGATACGGGTATCACGAGCACGGATATCAAGTACGTGTTCGGCGTGAGCGGTATCCTCCTCCAAAACATAAAACTGGATAGGCACAGTATGGCCGCCTACGGTGGTATAGGGGCGACTGTACACCTTGTATTTGGCAATATTAAAAACCACGCAATAGTTGCTGATGGTGTAGTTAGTTTTCCAGTGCCAGGTTGCCCGGTTATTCGCCCTGTTTTTTACGCCCTGTAATAAGCCCGGTCCGGCTACCGAAAGCCCTTTGGGGATGGTGACGAAAAGGTCTATCCCCTCGTTTGGTTCGTCGCTTGGGTGGTCTTTACAGGGGAAGTACACCTTTGCGCCCTCCAGCTGGCAATTGATCACCACCCAGGGGTTGCCGGCCTTGTCGGTTGTCCAGGTGAAACCGCCCTTCCATGGCGGCCTCACGGCAACCGGCGGTTCACCGCCATAATTGATGCGGATGATATGCTTGCCTTCCCTATAGCTATTGTTATTGACGATGAAAATTGAATCGCCCTTTTGTTCGAAACCCGCATCTTTCTTATCAACCGTTATTTTGCTAACGCGAAGCAGGTGCACCAAGTCGAACAGTAAGGTATCAGTGGTTTTGCTGAGCAGCAGGTCTATCTCGGCATAGCCGCCAATACTTTTTTTGGGGATATCCACATCAAGCGCCAGGGTATAATGGCGGATATCCATTATGGCCTGCAGGGGTCGCAATTTGCCACCGGCGCTCATGTAACTGATGTCGCGGTTTTGGGCGAAAGAGCCCGTTGATACCAATAACACAAACAGGAAGAAAAATGGCCGGATGGTTTTCATGTACGTTTACCTTGAGCCAACAAAATAGACATTTATGGCGGGATTATAAATCAGAAAAAACAGGAGACGTTTTCGCAATTTCTTTATACATTGATGAAAATTAAATTCCATTATGGCCAATAGTTCACGCCGCTCCTTCATCAAACAAACTACGCTCATGGGGGCCGCCGCCACCGTTATCCCAGAGATTCTTAAAGCTGATACACTTATTACCGAAAAAATAGGTACCGACGCGGTGATCCTGTTCCAGGGCGATTCTATCACCGATGGTAACCGCACCCGCGATAACGACTGGAACCACGTAATGGGCCATGGCTACGCCTGCTTACTGGCCAGTCGATTGTGGTACGACCATCCCGACCGGAAATTTCATTTTTACAATCGCGGTATCAGTGGCAACAAAATAACCGACCTTGCCGCCCGCTGGCAAAACGATACGCTGGCCCTTAAGCCCGATGTGCTCAGCATTTTAATTGGCGTGAATGATGTGTTGGCTTTTATAAACGGCGACAAAAATTACAGCGCCGAAAACTACGAAACCGGTTACCGCGCCCTGCTGAAGCAAACCAAAGATGCCCTGCCCAATATTAAACTCATTATTTGCGAACCTTTTATGTTACCGGGTGCCCGGGTAAATGCCAATTTTGCTCAATGGACCGAAGAAGTTGCCAAGAGGCAGACCATCGCCAAAAAACTGGCACTGGAATTTGCCGCCGTTTTTGTACCACTGCAGCAACCCTTTAACGACGCGCTGGCCAAAGCACCCGTAGAATACTGGATCTGGGACGGCATCCACCCTATGCCCGCCGGCCACGAACTTATGGCCAGGCAATGGTTAAAAGTGGTGAACAAAAAGATAGGGCTGACGTAGAGAATCAAGAGGTAAAAGGCAGGAATCAGGAAAAAGAGAGCAAATTGGTGGTGACACAATATTGACACCAAACCGTAATTTTCAAACACCTGATTATGAGTTTTTTATAAATGTTCACGGTGTTCACCTGCGTGCGCGTGAACACTTTTTGTTGTTTTTTGGCGATATACAGGCAGCCAAAAAACAACAAAGGGACCGTATCAAAATTAAGATCATACAGCCCCTCTCCATTTAAAATATCTAAGAGTACTTACAAATTTCTCACCCAAATGTTGCGGTAGCTGATTGGTTTGCTTGGGTCGCCGTGCGATTGCAGCTTGATAGGCGCGGCACCGTGCTTGCGGTACTTTGGCGCACCGATGTAAGGGGTATCGCCCTTCAACTCGTAATTATTTTGCACCAATACGCCGTTATGAATGGCTGTTACACGTGCTGGCGTTTTTACGGTGCCGTCCTCGTTAAAGCGGGGTGCAGTCCAAACCACATCGTAGGCGTTCCATTGGCCGGGTTTACGGCAGGCATTCATCAACGGTGGCGATTGTTTGTACATACTGCCCGCCTGGCCGTTAGTGTAGGTCTTATTATTGTAGTTATCCAGTACCTGAAGTTCGTAACCACCGGCACCCCATGGCAGGGCGGCTAAAAAGATCCCGCTGTTACCGCGTGCCTGTCCGCTGCCTTCAATATCGGCTGGGATGCGGTATTCAATGTGCAGTTGAAAATCGGTGAATTTGCGTTTGGTTTGGATATCGCCTTTCTTTTTATCTACGGTGATCACGCCACCGGCAACCAGCCATTTTTTGGCGGCTGTAGAATCGTTCACCAATACCCATTCGTCCAGGTTTTTACCTCCGAATAAAATGATGGCATCCGACGGCGCGTCACTTGAAGTTTTGCCCGGACTAACCACCGCAGGTACGGGGGTATAAAATTCGGTATCCTCTGGCTTGGCGGTTTGGGCGGTAGCACCTAAGGTTGCGCCCGCAAGCAATACTGTTGCTAAAAGAAATTGTTTCATATCTGTTGTTGTTATGATATTTGCTTTAAAAAGCATTTAAAATTAAAAAAAACCTAAATCAAAATCTATTTTAAAGAACGGATCCAGGTGGCTATTTTCCGGGCATCCTGCTCCGCAACCTGCGGCATCGGCGGCATTGGCGTGGAATAATCCGGCCAGTGCTCGGGCTTAGGGTTTTTGATCAAGGCCATAATCTGCGCTACGCTATAATTACGTTTTGCTACATCCTTAAATGCTGGCCCTACCTGTTTAGTGGTAGGGTTATGACATGCCGAACAGGTGTTTTTAGCTAACAAAGGCTTTACATCCTCGTAAGTAAGCGCTTTCGCCGGAACTACGGCTGCGCCTTTAACGCCCGATTTTACACCAGTTGCTTTAACAGGAGCAACGGCTTTCACCGAGTTTTTGGTGCTTACTTCGCTCATGCTTAGCTTCTTCCCTTCGGGGATATTGTTGAGGGTGTAATAGGCGGTTGGGTGAACCAGGTTAAAGTAGTTCTCTTTATCGCGCATGCCATCCAACGTAATGGTATGGATGTAATACCGGCGCAGGTTGCTTACCACAATACGGGCCTTCATACCGTCTTCAGATACTTTTACGCCGGTAATGGCGCATTTCTCCGTATTCACCGGCGGGCTGCCGTAAACGCCGTGGTATTTATAGATGTAGCTTTCTACCGAATAAGAGGCAATATCTTCCGCTACCTTCTTATCAACCGGTTTCGTAAACTCTATTTCGAAACCATCCGGCTGGGCACGAATGGCACGCATTTCAAACGGGATACGGTTATTCCAGATCAAGCGCTGCAAGCCCATATTAGCCTCTCCTGCAGAACCCCAGCCACGATTGGTTTCGCCCGCTGCCAGTGAACCATCAGGCAACCAGGCCAAACGCACAATACCCGATTGAAAGCCACTGCGGAACGCCCATGCAGCGCCCTGGTATTCACCATTCACTTTCTCCAGGAAAACACGGTCTACCATGCTCTGCCCCTGATCGCACACCAGCAGCTGGCCCGAGAACGGACCGAAGGCACCTTCGGGTATTTTTACAATTTCGGAATTGGAGATGCCCAGGATGCCATGCGGCAACCATACGGCAGGCAGCTGTAGTTCAGGAATTTCCTTTTTGGCTTCAAATTCTGTTTTAAACTTCTCTTTAACGATGTTTTGCGGCTTAAATGGCTGGCCGTTTTTATCAAACTCAATACGTGGATTATTGGTGGCGAAGAATTTTTCCTGCGTAAGGGTTAGTGGAGAGTTTGGCAGGCCAGTCCATACTAAACTGGCAGGGTTACCCATAAAACCGCCTTTTTTTACCGGCATTATACTGCCCGATCCAACCCAGTCGCCCTGGTTATCGCTGTACCAAAGTTCGCCGTCGATCATACTGATACCGCATGGCGAACGGAAACCGGCCGCCCAAGGCGTAACGGTACCGTCCTCTTTTATATTTAAAGCCCAGCCGCGGTAAGGCACAAAGCTTTTAGGGTGCCACCAATCCGGCGGGAAACCGAGGTTTAGGGTTACAAAGAAAGAACCGTCCGGCGCAATCTTTGGCCCAAAGCTGTATTCGTGATAGTTGCCGGATAATGGCCAGGCATAAACAGTTTCAAATACATCGGCTTTGCCATCCATATTGGTATCCACCAGTTTGGTTAGCTCGCCGCGCTGTACCACGTACAAAGCGCCATCCTTATAAGCCGCGCCTAAAACCTCGTGTAATCCCGATGCAAACTTGCGGAAGAAAGGGTGCTGGCTGGTTGGGTTCTCCACAATAAAAATATCACCACGGCGGGTGGTTACCGCCAGACTGCCGTTTGGCAGGGTGCATAAACCGCCAACCTCCAGTATGGTACCTTCGGGTGCGGGCACTTTCATTATCTTAAAGAAGTCGTCCTCTTTTGGCGATTCGGCCTGCGCTAATGCACGCTGCGCCGTCGCCGTTATGGCAGTAATTACACTTACAAAAAGTACTAACCTGCTTATCATTTGCTTTACTGAATTCGTCATAACCTGTTTTTAAAAAATGATAGAATAGGTTAATTTTTGTGTCACGGGGATGATGAGTTCCTGCATCCCACCCGAAGTGCGTATAACTGGCTTGTCTGCGCCACCCTCATCTAAAAGGATATAATACTGATCGTCGATCGTATACAGCCCGTTTTTAAGTATTTCTATTTTGGAACCTTGTGCCAAACGCATGGTTAACCCGGCAACCGGGGTTGCAATGGTTACCACGCGATGAAGCCCCTGCCCGCCTGCTATCACTGTACTGGCATCACTAACCGCAGCACCATAAAGCACATATTTAAAGGTTGGGCGGCCATCGGCATCCAGTGTGTAGCCTTTAGGTTTGTAAACCGTACCGTTGGTATCTGCAGGCCAGGCTGCATCGGCAGTGGCTAACTTAGCTATGCCTGGTGCGGGTTTGCCAAAATATTGAACCGAACCGGCAGGTTTAGATGAACCGTCGCCGCGCTCGTGCCACATAGGTGTAGCGTCCAGGAAACCACCGCGCCAGATCTGCACGATCATCCCTTTATCGGCATCGTACGTGTAGTGCAATTGTTCGGTACTGCCTACGCCTATGCCGTGTGTTACACGGATGCCGCCCGGCAAATCGCTAAAGCTGCGCAGAATGGCGTTTTCAGTAGCGTTGATCAGGATAGGATCTACCGCGTCGTTAGAGCTCACATTCGCATCGCTCAATAAGTACTCGCGCACACCAGGACCAGATACCGTTAGCCCTAAAGCCGCTTTCGCCCAATCTACATTCTTGCTGTAGAATATCTCGAAAGGAAGATCGCCGGCGGGTAATTGTACAGTGCCGCTCCCCCGGAAGCCCGATGCTTTAACCGCTGGTGCGCCATTGATGCGCAAAGCGCCCTTACCGCCCGGTACGCTCAATTTAAAGGCATACTCTCCAGCCTCGGCAATATGAATAGTACCCGTGTATTTCAACAAAAACTCATTAGCCAGTTTTACCTCGTTGGAAGTGAGCATCGGTGTTACGCCCCGGGCTTCTGGTTTTAAGGTTTTATAATCGGGTTCTTCGGCAAAGTTGCCTTTGTAAACCGTGTATTTAAGATCGGATACCGTTGGATGCGGTTTGTTAAAGTTGGTGTAGCTGATGTTTTTAAAAGCTACCGCGCCGTGGTCGCCCTGCAAGCGAAGCGGACCGAGCGCGCTTTCCTTGGTATCGTAAGCGCCGCGGGTTGGGCCGGATAATTCTACATTCTCCTGGATCAACACACCGTTAAGCCAAATATAAAGTATTTTGGCATTAACGATTTTTACACCCTTGTCATCAAACTTCGGTGCCTGGAACGAGATGCGGATATGCTGCCATAAGCCCGGCGCGCGGCTGGCGTTTTGCCTTGGTGCATGGCCCTCGTAGCCCTTCATGCCATCGGGTTTAGTATCGTCCCAGCGTTCGTAGATACCGCCGTTATCGCTCGATTTGGGATTTACCGTACCCCAGCTATCCAGCAATTGAATTTCGTAGCGGCCCTGGAGGTAAATGCCCGAGTTTGCACCTTTGGCCATCGTGTAATCCATCTCCAGGTCTATATCGCCGTGCTGCAGGTTAAAATAAAGATCGTGCCCGGGGTTTTTCTCGTCCACGGTGTTTACCAATATCCCGACTCCTTTGGTTAAGGCAAATGTGTTGGGCTTGTCTAAATCGGCGTGTACACCGCCATCTATTTCCCAATTTTTTGGAGGAGCAGCAAATGCCGACAGATCTGTTAGTGCTACCTGGCTTTTGAGCGCCTGGGCATTTGCCAGCCGCGCATCAAATGACGAAGCAAGCAGCAGCACCACGCCAATTGCTGTGTAAAATTTCTTGTCCATTTTAGTTAATTAGGCACTACCCGGTTAAGTAAGGGTATTGCTGTTGGTTTCAATTGTCCAAATATAATAAACAATCGATTGCTTTAATTAATTTATACTTCTTTTATGCCCCATATTATCATAAATAATAATGCTTTGCATATTTGGACTACGGGTGATGAACCTGGCCGATTGCGATAGAAAAGAAGATCCATAGTAAAACTCCTGTTTTTCGGTTTTACCATTCTTGTATGCAATGATTGCATAAGCATCATCGGGCGCAACCGGGATGTTGCGTGTGTTACTTTTCAATTTAAAAAGCTTCAGGTAATCCTTGTTCTGGCTGGCGGCGAGTAATAGCTGCCCCCTGTTGTCGCGCAGTTTTACCAGTGCTTTACCGTTACCGGGGATGTAGATGCCGCTTTGCAAAATGCTTTGCGCCTTAAAACTACCCCTGCCGTCGCCTTTCAGCATTAAGCCGTTGAGTGCATCGTAGCGGCCAATAGCGGCTTCGGTGCCATAATCGTTGCCGTTCATCACCACATCCAGGTTACCGTCTCCATCAAAATCGCCTGTTTCCATCCCATTTATTACCGATACTTGTGCTTCAACCGGCATGGGTATCAATGTAAACTTACCATTGCCGTCGTTGCGCAAAAAACAGGTTTTTAGCATGTTGGCTTTTAACCGTAATGCGCCTTTGCGTTGTTCGGGCGTAAACATATCGTCCATGGTTGCGGTGGCATAAGACTTATAGTTGGTATACTTTTTCTTCATGCTGATCATTTGCTTAACCATATCGTCGCGCCCTTCTACCGGATATTCCTGCTTCACGCCGTTCTTATCTTTAAAAAAGATGGAAGGTATCGCACTATAAATTTTGCTTTTATCAAAATCATTAGCGGTAATATAAACCGGGTACTCATCGGTGGCCTGCATCAGGCTGTTTTGGCCAACATTGCCCACTATATAATCGGTACGGCCGGTGTGCCTAAAATCGCCGGCGACGATGGAGTTCCACCAGCCTAATTTATTGGCTACACCCGAATTTGCAGTAATATTCTCAAATTTACCGTGGTTGTTCTTCAGAATGGTGATGGGCATCCACTCCCCTGCCATGATCAGGTCTGGCCATCCGTCGTTATCAAAATCGGTAAAGGTGGCATCGCAAACTAAGCCTATATCTTTTAAAGCCGGGGCAACCTGCATGGTAACATCGGTAAACTTAGGCTTTCCGTTTTGGCTATCATTCCGCAAAATAATGCTGGATACCGGTTTAGGGTACTCCCATGGCTTCACCCTACCGGAGATAAACAGATCCAACTTACCATCCTTATTATAATCAAAGCCACGCACGCAAAGCTTACTGGTGTAGTTTTGCGGGAGGGCATCTGTTGCCAGGGTAAAATTGCCCTTACCATCGTTAAGGTAAAGCCTGTCCTGGTATTTGGGGTCGTTTGCTGCAATTTCGTATCCGCCGCTGGCCATGTAAAGGTCCAGCTTACCATCGCCATTGGCATCAAAAAGCAGTATGCCGGTATCTTTAAAAAGAATGGGAAGGCTGGTTGTTGTTGGCATTAAATTCCGCTGCCTGAATTTACCGTTTGGCAACTGGAAAAATACCTGCGCCTGGTAATAGGAATCGCCGCCGATGATCATATCGTCCAGCCCGTCGTTATCAATATCGCCAACCGCCAGGGCCGGGCTATACTCCGATAGTTTATGCGGCAACAATTTTTGGATATTAAAATCCACAAAATTGGCATCTTTATGCATAAAATGCACCCCTACCGAATCCGTAACTTCTTTGAACAAGGCATTGGCGGCAAACATGAGCTTTGGTGCTACTTTGGCGTCAGCAGCATCGGCTATGTTCAGTTTTAAGTTTTGGTCGGCTTTTACATTTATTAGCTTTTGCCGTTTACCATTGGGCCATTTCACTACTACGGAATCCAGCTGAGCTACTTTGCCTAAGCCAAAATGTGCTATATTTTCTACCGATGACAGGTAGCCGCGGTATGGGTTGTTCTCATAAACCTGCTGCTTTTTGTCGTAGTAGATGTTAACGATAGCACCCAGCCCGTTCAGGTTCTGTTTATCACCTTTAAAGTTTAACTGCAGGTAGTGCGCGCCCGCCAGGTTCTTTTCATCATCGCGCGAGGTGTTGCGATAAACCAGCGCCTCATCGTTTATATTGTTAATGATCATGTCCATAGCGCCATCGTTATCCAAATCGGCATATACGGCACCATTAGAAAAAGTTGGTAAGGACAAGCCCCAATCGGTACTTACATCTTTAAAAGTAAGGTTTCCGTTATTGGCGAAGGCGTAGTTATGGATCTTAATTTCGGGGATCTGTTTCAATACGGTTTCCTTTGAGGCTACGGCATAAGCCTCCTGCCTGTAGGTCATAAAATCCCTGTCGGATACGTCCCTTGGAAAACCATTGGTGACGATCATATCCCTGAAACCGTCATTGTTAAAATCGGTAATGAGTGGTGTCCAGCTCCAGTCGGTTTGGGAAATGCCACTCAGGAAGCCAATATCGGCAAACACAGGTTCGCCAATAGCACCTTGCTGCCCAAGGCGCGGGCCCTGGTTTAGCTGCAAGGTGTTACGCACGTATTGGTATTGGTGGCCAAACAGTTCGAAATTTTGGAACAGCTGGTAATTGTTTGGCCCGAGCATCATTTTTTTGCGATAGTTATCCTCGGGGTTCATATCCAGTTCTACCACATCGGCAAGGCCGTCGTTATTAATGTCTACCACATCCTGCCCCATGGAATTGAAGGAGGTGTGTTTAAAATATTCTTTAGAGCGGTCGGTAAACGTACCGTCGTGATTGTTGATATATAAGATATTGTTGGAGATAAAATCGTCAGACACGTAAATGTCTTTCCACCCGTCGCCGTTAAAATCTACCGTGGATGCGGAGTGCCCAAAACCGGGAATGGTAACGCCCGACTGCACGGTTACATCCGTAAAAACGGGATGCTTTGCTGCACTGTCCCAATCGTTACGAAAAAGTTTACCGGTGATAATATGCGGCCCGCGGCTCTCGGTAGAGCCAAAAACGTTGGGGTTGTATTGTGCGCTGGCATTATTAACCGTGAGGTACATATCCAGGTCGCCGTCATTATCATAATCGAAGAAGCTGGCCATAGTGGATTCGAGACCAGCCTGTAGCCCGTACGCTTTCGCCATATCTTTAAAGTGCGGTATGCCATCCTTATCAAGCCCCTGGTTAACGTACAAAAAGTTGTACCGCCTGGTAGCATCGGCATAAATGGTGTTACAAACATAAATATCCATTAGCCCATCGCTATTGATATCTACCACACTTACGCCGCGGCCCCAGCGCCCGTTGCCGCCTACGCCTGCCGTGGTGGTAATATCATCAAATTTAAAATCGCCTTTATTGAGGTACAGGCGGTTAGACACCATGTTGCCGGAGAAAAAAACGTCCTGTTTGCCATCGTTGTTAAAATCGCCTATGCCAACGCCGCCGCCGTTGTAAACATTCACCACATCCAGTGGGTTTATGGAGTCGTTCTCGGTTATTTTATTGTTAAAATCGATGCCCGAATGCGAGGAGGAGACCTGCTGGAACTGCGTTTTCTTTTTACAGGAAAACAAGCCAATAAAACAGAACAGAACTATTGTATAGTAAGAAATTCTCATATAGTAAGCCTAAGGTTATCGATTGAAAAGCATGTACAATTTATGGGTTTACATCCACTTCAACGAAATTTTTATCATCAGCAAAAAAGGGCCTTCTCTTTACAGAGAAAGCCCTTTTTTTATGTAGAAACATTATTATTTGCCATACGCAGGGTTCTGCGTAAGATTTGGGTTAAGACCAATCGCAGCTTGTGGAATTGGCAAAATATCGCGTCCTTCCGGAAGGGTTGTTTTCCATACACCATGCAATAAACCATCGGCTGTTGGGCCGTACGGATAAGGCTGAGGTGTAGAAGTTGCATCGGTACCGTAAGCGGCTTTGATGAATGCAGACGCTACACCGGGTCCGGCCCTGCGCAGATCATAAAAAACAGAATATTCGGCAGTTAATTCGTGCCTGTATTCGCTCAGTACCATTTGCAAAGGATCGGTTATTGCCGTAGACGGTTTACCATCATAAGTAAGGCCATCCTTCATTACGGCAGGTGCAACACCACCAAAGGCACGGTCTCTAACTATTTTAAGGTCGGCCATTGCGCCGGCAACATCACCGGTACGGACCTTACACTCAGCCCTGCTTAACAGCACTTCCGCGTAACGCATCAGGATCTGGTTTTGTGAGCCAAATATGATTTGGCTACCGGTACCGCCTGTAAGTTGCGGATCGCGCCATTTTTTGGCATTGTAGTAGCCAGACCGTTTTTGATCTGATACGCCATACCATGGTTTGGTTAACGTACCGCAAGTGTTAATAATAGTTCCGTCATCCGCTTTAAAACGGGCATCTCCATTTGCAAAACCACCTGTTACCGCAGGATAACCTTTTATACCACCCCATTTAGCGATGATACCAGGGCTTATATTCTGATCGCCGGGGCCTAAAACGGTAAGTGCTTTCCGTTTATCACCTGCCTGGTAAGAATACCACAAGCCCGGGTTGGCGTAATCGTAACCAAAGTTTGAGATCTCTTCAGGCCAGCTAAAGTCATCTATCCAGGCCACTTCACCGCCATTTTGCCAGCCGCCGTCCCAGCTTTGAGAACCCGATACTTCAAACTGTATCTCGAAGATCGATTCGTCGTTATTTTGGTTGCTAAATTCATGCACATCGGCAAAGTTTGGCAATAAATGGTAATTGCTGGTAAGCTCGGTGCTGTTAAAAGCTGTAAGGGCAGCAGCGTAATCTTTCAACCACATTTGCGCAGCACCTTCATAAGCGTAAGCGGAGCCTTTTGTAGCACGGCCCAGGTCTTTTTTATCAAGTGTTGCTTTAGATACCAGTAAAGTTTCCGCTTGTTTCATATCGGCTACCACTTGTTTAAATACTTCATCCTGAGAACTGCGTGGTGTTAAACCGTCTGTTTCTGCCTTTAACTCCAATGGTACGCCACCAAAAGAACCCGCCAGGTAGTAGTAACTCATACCACGTAAAAAGTATGCTTCACCAGTAAGGCGATCTGCAAGAGCAGCGGTAACAACACCATTCTCTTTTGCAGTAGCAATAATTTTAAATGCAGCGTTGGCACGGCCAATAGTGATAAAAGCATTCTTCCAGAATACGTCTAATGCGCCAAAATCTGAGTTGATCTGGTAATTGTTCCAGGCAATATCCGCTCCATAATTATAAAAATCATGCGTTGTGAAGTTGGCGTAATACCAGATAGATTTTTTCAGCAAGTCGCTATTTTGATAGCCATCGTAAATGCTGTTAACCAATGCTACAACATCTGATGATTTCTTGAAAGTAGCATCTGCCGTGGCCTGAAAGCTACTGTCTCTCGACAAAAAGTCCTTTTTACACCCTACCGGCATTATCAACGCGGTAAGCAGGGCTATAAAGGCAATATTTTTCTTGTTAATTTTCATGTCTTTAATATTTTATCTTCTTATTTAAGAGTTACATTTAAACCCACGGTATAAAATCTTGAGCCTGGGTATGTACCATTATCCACTCCATTCTGCGTCGCGTTTCCGCCTTGAACACCAATTTCAGGATCTAAACCAGTATACTTTGTTATAGTGAAAAGGTTTTGTGTTGAGAAATAGATCCTCACTTTAGATAACAAGGCTTTTTCTGAGATCTCTTTAGGTAAAGTATAACCTACTGTAACGTTTTTTAATTTAAGGAAACTGCCATTTTCTATCCATGCACTTGATGGCAGGTTGCTACCAATAGCATCATCGTTGTAAGTGGCGCGCGAGTAAGTGTTAGATGGGTTAGTTGCTGTCCAACGGTTGTTAAAATAATCTACACTAACGTTCTCCACACCAACAAAGCCGCGGTTTTGGAAGCTTTGCAATGAACTTTGCTGATAGTTAAGGATCTTGTTACCGTATACACCGTAGAAGTATGCATTAAAATCAAACGCTTTGTAGGACAGATCAATATTAAGACCGCCAAAGAATTTTGGCAATGGGCTACCAAGGCTAACCTGATCGGATGGGGTTACTTGTCCGTCGCCGTTTGTATCGGCAAAATAACGGTCACCCGGCGCGGTCGCTGTTTTTTGGTAGAACGGGCTTGATGGGTTTTTAGCCGCGGCTGCTGCATTTAAGGCATCTATTTGCGCTTGTGTTTGAAAAATACCAAGCGATTTGTAACCGTAGAATTCGCCCACCGGCTGGCCTATGTTGGTTTGAGTAAAGGTAGTCCAACCCATGCCTGTTAAGCCTAAGCCGCCAAAGTTTGTTACAGAGTTAGTGCCCGACGCAATTTCTGTTAACTTGTTTTTGATAGCAGATACAGTTAAATTAAGGCCGTAATGAAAATCACGGGTAGTATGATTGTAAGCTAAAGCAACCTCCAAACCTTTGTTTTCCATACTGCCTACGTTACGGGTTAAAAAATTATACCCAGACTGAGCAGGAGCAGCAAGTGTTAACAGGAAATCTTTTGACCGTCTTTTGAAAACGTCAACAGTTAATGCTAAATCGCCATTTAAGAATGACACATCCACACCAAAGTTAGTCATATAATTAGTCTCCCACCTTAAAAACGGATTGGCTGGCTGGGTTTGGATTATCCCCGGCTGGAAAATTTTATCAAATGGATAACCATTGTTTCCACTGGTAGCCGCCGCCGAACCTGATGCATAAAGTGAAAGGTACTGAAATGGCTGGATGGAATTCTGGTTACCAACTTTACCGTAGCTTGCTCTGAATTTCAGATCAGATAACCAATTAACATCCTTCAGGAAAGATTCTTCTTTAACTTTCCAGGCAACACCACCCGAAGGGAATATACCGTATTGGTGGCCCTTGTCAAATTTAGAAGAACCATCGCGCCTTACCGTACCAGTAATTAAGTACTTGTCGGTAAATTTGTAGGTTAACCTTGCATACTGAGACTGTAATGCATATATGGTTTCTCCATTACCATATCTGTCTAATTGTACATTGGTAGCTTGCCCTAAATCGCGAATGGAACTGTTTGGAGGGATACCGCTACCGCCCATTGAACTGTAGGTGATCTCCTGTTGAGAAACGCCGCCTACAAAATCGATACTGTGCACACCAAAGGTTTTGGTGTAAGCGATGGTATTTTCCCAGGTATAATCAAACGTGCTGTTAATATGCTGATTGTAATTAGCACTGCCCGGTACCGCGCCAGGGCCATATTGCGTTTGCGCGCGTAAGTCCTCCGGCTGAAGATAATAGCCCGAATAGCTTTTATTATTAATACCCAACCCGGTTTTTATCCTTAAACCATCAATAATTGTAGCCTCCAAAGATGTGTTAGCCAGTAAAAAATTAGTGATGTTTTTATACTGGTTAGTTTCTATAGAATAAACCGGGTTATTGTATTTAGAGGTATAAGTATTTAAAGGGTTATAAAAACCGTAGTTACCATTACCATCTTTTATTTGGTTGGTTAGTTTGTTACCACCATCAAGCGTAGGAATTAATTGCGTTAAATTACCCAATGCACCGGTACCATAGGGGTTGTTGGAGTTTTGGTAAGTGTACTTAACGCTTGTTGCAGATTTTAACCATTTGGTGGCCTGGTAATCTAAATTAGAGCCTAAGGTAACACGTTTAAAAAACGATCTTAACACGATACCTTTTTGATCATAGTACCCTACAGACGTAGCCGACTGAACCTTCTCGTTACCGCCACGAATAGCCAAACTGTAATTTTGCGTTTTGGCTGATTGATAAATAGCATTTTGCCAATCTACATTGGTTAACGAAGCAGGATCGCGCCAGGCAGGTAATTCCTGGAAGTTTTTTTGAGGATCTGCGTCAGCAACTTCGTTGGCCAGTGTAGCCCATTGCTGTGCATTTAATAACTTGTATTGTTTAGGCTTAGTTTGAAAAGCGCTGTAAGCGTCAAGAGTAACTTGTACACCGCCGTCTTTTCTGCCTTTTTTTGTAGTCACAATAACAACACCATTAGCAGCCCTAACACCGTAAATGGCGGTAGATGATGCATCTTTCAATATGTCGATAGAAGCAATATCGCTGGGGTTAATGTTATTTATACCACCGTCTATGGCGTATCCATCTACAACATATAACGGGGAGTTACCGTTGGTGGCCAAACTACCAACACCGCGGATCAATATTGTAGTGTTACCGCCAGGTGAACCATCGTTACTGGTTACCTGTACACCTGCTGCACGGCCCTGTAAGGCATTCTCCAATGAAGGTACAGGTACTTTGGCAATAGTTTCGGCACTAACAGAACTTACCGAGCCGGTAAGGTCTCTCCGTTTTGCGGTACCGTAACCTATTACCACCACTTCGTTCAAAGCGCTTGTGCTCGATGTTAATTTGAAGTTGTAAACAGTTGCGCTGCCAAGGGCCACTTCCTGGCTGGCGTAACCAATAATAGTTACAGCTAACGTACCGTTAGTTGGAACCACTAATTTAAAAGAGCCGGTAACATCTGTTACCACGCCTATTGAAGTACCTTTAACACCAATACTTGCGCCGGGTATAGGCGAACCGTTAGTTTCGGTTACAGTACCTGTAATTTGCCGGCTTTGGGCATAACCGGCCATACTCATCAGGCACAGCGTTAAGCTGGTGCAGAGTAGTACTACAAGATTTTTAATTTGTAATTTTCTCATCATACATTTAATTTTCTAAAATTTAATTGGTTGTGGTGGATAACCGGCCTACGGACAAGGCCTTAATCATCGGAAGTAAAAGTATTAGACAATCGATTGAATTAATACCACAAATGTTAACGTTTATATAACAAATGTTAATGGGGATACCACGAGTCAGATACGGTTAAAATAGTATCAATTCGCGCCAAAAAACGCTAAACAGGCAGTATTTTAAGGCTAAGTAACGGTATCTGCCCCGTAATGGAGGTGAAGGCCGGTTAACAATTTTAGTATACCACCGCAATATACTAAACAAACAATACGAGCGATAATAATGGGTTTGCAGGCGTATCGAAGTAATAAAATGGCCTTAAATAAAAAAGGCGCCCCGTTCTCAGGCGGGGCGCCATTTACCAATACAGAACCAACTAACCCCAAAAACATGCACACATATTTATGAGCGTTAAGTACGTTTGGGTTATACAATAATGTAAACTTAACGTGCTATAAAATTAGTTTGGTTTTATAAAAACGGATAACACTATTTATTACATCTATGCAATAAATGTTAAGCCAGCATAAAGGTGCGGGTAAGCCAATATTTAAACCAGCTCGGCTTCTTTTTCTTTGTTCCTTAGCTCTGTAATATACTCTGAAGGCAGTATACCGTACTCCTCGCGGAACACCTTGGCAAAGTACGCCGCGTTATTAAAACCAACCTCGTAGGCCACATTGGCAATACTTAGCTTGCTCTTCTCTAACAACTGTACAGCCCGCTTTAAGCGAATGGTGCGGATACAATCTACCGGGGTTTTACCAGTGAGGGTGAGGAGTTTCTTGTACAACGATACCCTGCTGAGGTTTAAATGCCTTGCCAGTTCCTCTACCGAGAAATTAAGATTGGTGATATTTAGTTCGATGTATTCAAGCGCGTTTTTGAGGAATTTGTCATCTTCAGATACCACGGTAATATTCTGCGCTTTTACTTCTATCTGTTTCTGGTAGGTCTTTTTGAAGGTGGTCTGCATCCGCAGGGAATTATGAATCTTGGATAGCAGTATCTCAAAGTTGAACGGTTTAATAATGTAATCATTGGCGCCGCTATCAAGCCCTGCAAGCTGGTCTTCTTCGGTACCCAAGGCCGTAAGCAGTATAACAGGGATCTCGGCCGTACGGCTATCCGCCTTAATCTTTTTGCACAGTTCTATCCCGGTCATCACCGGCATGCTGATGTCGCTTACGATGAGTTTTGGGTGCATAGCAAGCGCCTTTTGCCAACCATCCTTACCGTTAACCGCTTCTACAATGTGGAAGCTGTTTTTCAGGTTATCCTTCAGGTAAAAACGGAGGTCGTCATTATCCTCTACCAGTAAAATGGTTGGTTTTTTGCCAGCTCCTGGTGTACTTTCCGGGTTTTTAAGTATAGCCGGTTCGTTTTCCAGCAGCTGAATATCGGCAATAACCTTAATATCCTTCAACTCAGATTGCTTACCAACGGGCAGTGATATGGTAAAGCAGCTGCCATAATCGGGTTCGCTTTCAATCTCGATAGTGCCGCCCTGCATCTTTACAAATTCGCGGGTAATAGATAAGCCTATGCCGCTCCCCTGGTTTAGCAGGCTCTCGGGCATGTCATCCTGGAAAAACCGCTCAAATATCTTGTCCTGGTTTTCTTTGGGAATGCCTATACCTGTATCTATTACCTTTATTTCCAATTCATTCTGCGCGCCCGGGCTTTCGCTTATGCCAGCCATGCTCAGCATCACGCTAATGTGTCCGCCCGATGGCGTGAACTTGAACGCATTGGAAAGCAGGTTGAACAGGATCCGTTCTATCTTATCATGGTCGAAATCCGTTACGTACGAGCATATATCGCTTTCTACTAAAAATTGGATCTGCTTTTGATGCGCTACATCTTTAAATGATGATGACACCTCTTTAATAAACTGAACTATGTCTCCTTTTTTCAAGCTCAATTTAAGCTCGTTATACTCCATCTTACGAAAATCGAGCAGTTGATTAACCAGGTTGAGCAGGCGCTTTCCGTTTCTTTTGATGGTAACCAGTTGGTTCTGTTGCTCGGGCCGTTCGGTTGTTTTAATAAGGTTATCAATAGGCGAAAGTATCAGCGAAAGCGGTGTGCGGAACTCGTGACTTACGTTGGTGAAGAATTTTATCTTCATCAGGTCCAGCTGGTGCATCCGGCGTGCTTCTTCGCGCTCCTGTGCTATTTTACGCTCGGCTTCCATCTCCGCCTGCCTGGCGTCAAACTGCTGTTTTAACTTAAGTATGCCGCGGTGGCGAATGTAAAGCAACCCGCCTACCAGTATAATAAAGTAGCTTACATACGCTATAGGCGATTTTAAAAACGGAGGCTTCACCGTAATATTAAGCGCGATGGTGTCATCAAGGCTCGCGTTTTGCGTACGCACTTTAAATACATAGTCGCCGCCATCAAGGTTGGTGTATGTGGCTTTACGGTTGTTACCGGCAACGGTGATCCAGCCTTTATCAAAGCCTTCCAGCTTGTATTCAAACTTTATTTTATCGGGGTTAAAATAATCGCAGGCGGCAAATTCAATATCAAAAACATTTTGGTTATGCTCCAGTGTAAGTTCTTTGGTTTCTGAGAGCGCTTTGGTTAAGATCAAATCGCCAGCTACCGGTTCGCCGGCGGCAACACTTTTGTTAAACAGGTGCAGATCGGTAAAAACGAGGTTTGGCTTTGGCTTAAATGTGTTCACAATATTGGGGTCGAATAAATTGAAGCCGTTTATGCCACCAAAAACCAGTTCGCCGCTTCGCAAACGTAATGCAGAATAAAGGTTAAACGCCCTGCCCTGCAAACCGTCAAGCTCGTTGTAGTTGTTTATGCGGAATTTGTATTTGCCACCTTCCAGGGAAAGCCTGATGCGTGCAAGCCCGTTGGTGGTGCTTACCCACATAATGCCCTGCTTATCTTCAATAATGTTAGATACGTTGTTGGCAGGCAAATTCAAACCTTCCTCTATGTTAAGGAAATTATTGGTTTTGGTATCTAATATACTCAAGCCGTCCTTGGTGCCAATCCATATCAGCCCACGCCTGTCCTGCGTTATGGCGTTCACATCGCTGCCTACCAGGCTATTCAGGTTTTTAGGTTGCGATGCATAATGCCTTATCTTATTGGTTTTATGATCAATAACATCCACACCTCTATCAAGCCCTATCCATTTATTCTTATCCTTGTCCTCGTAAATAATCGAGGTATACTCCGAACTCATAGAGTATTTAGGGTGTTTAAAGGAATTGGTTTTAGGATCGAACACGTTAAAGCCACCCGAGAAGGTGCCTACCCACATTTCGCCGGCAGCATCCTCCATAATAGCGTAAATACGGTCGTCGGTGATGCTGCTGGGGTCTTTTTCGTTATGGCGATAGTGAATAAACTTTTTGCCATCGTAGCAATCCAAGCCGCCGAAGTAAGTCCCTATCCATAATTTTTTATTGCGGTCTATGTATAGCTTCACAATAATATCGTTGGCAATGCTGTTGGGGTTTGCCGCATCGTGCTTAAAGCGGGTATAGGTATTGGTGGAGCGGTTAAAATAAACCAGCCCGTTACCATTAGTGCCTACCCAAAGGTTATGCTTATCATCCTCCTCAAAACTGTTAATATCTCCGTAAGGCAGCGTGCTGGGGTCGTTGGCGTAATGCTTGTACAGCGGAAACTGCATCATACCGCTATGGTAATAGTTAATGCCCTGCTTAAAGGTACCCGCCCAAATAATGCCCGTATTATCTTTATACAAATAAAGGCTGTTGCCGCTCAGCGATTTTGCATCATCGGTCTTGCTCATAATATAGCTTACCTCGTGGGTAACCGGGTCTATCACGTTGATGCCGCCGTGGTCGCTGCCTATCCAAATTTTGTTGTTATCCGCCTGGATAATGCTCGTCATCAGGTTAGCATTTAGCCTTCTGCCCGGTGTATCCTTGCTATAATGTAAAAGCTCGTTGGTTGATGTATTGTAACTGTACACGCCGATGAGTGCCTCGTAACAACAGATCCACAGGTTTCCCATGTGGTCTATTTGCATAGTGTAGGTGCGGGGTATTAATCCCATAGCTTCTGCAAAAGCCGTATAAGTGTGCGCAACTTTACGTTGGTTGGCGTTTAACTCTTCTATTACACCATCTTCGTATAACAGCCAAACGGTGTTATTGGGCGAAGGCACAATGCTGGAGATGCGGTCTGAATGCATTATAACCGGCGAATTACTCAGTGTGCTGTAAAAAACGGTAGCCTTTGTAGCAGGATTATAGCAATAAAGCCCCGCCCTGTTGGTAACAAACCAATAGTTCCCCTGAACATCTGTTTTTATTTGCGTGATCTGAGCGTTGGGGATATTGTAGCGTTTGGTTTCGGCAGCGATGTTGTTGTTCATCTTTTCCGTCTCCGGGTCGTAAACGCTGATGCTATTGTGGGTAAACACCCACATTTTATGGTCGGGGCCGCCATCTATCCGCATTACATGGTTCTCTACCAGTGAATTGGGGTTGTTGTTATCGCGCTTAAATATTTTGAATTTTGAGCCATCGTAACGGTTAAGCCCCGATGTGGTACCAAACCACATTAAGCCCTTTTCATCCTTAAAAATGCAGTTAACCTGATTATCGGAAAGCCCGTTGGTGATATCGAGACGCGAAAACTCATAGGTATCTTTCTGAGCGAAAAGTTGCTGCTGCAACAGCATACACAACACACAGGATACATATAATTTAAATCTCATAATAGTATAATTGGCACCGGCAATTCGGGGGAATATTACCGAAATAAAATTAGAGAATAATTGTCACAACCACACTAAGTAGTAAAAAGATATTTCATAAAAAATAGCGGCGGGTTAGGTATTATCGAATAATAAAATATAACTATTTATAAAACAATTAGTTACCAACAAACATCGGATTATTTGTTAAGTCAAACTTTTTAAAGCGTTTTTTTTAGCCAGCTTTAAACCAATTACTTAAATATGCACAGGGCAACACCAACCGTACAGGTTTTCTACAATTTTTACCGTTAACTTTATACGGTGAAGATATTGATAATAGAAGACGAAACCGGGCTGCGGGAAAGTATTGAGGCCTATTTTACCGGGGGCGACAGCATTTGCGAAACCGCAGGCGATTTTACCTCGGCACTGGCAAAAGTAAGCGTGTACCGGTACGATTGCATCATCCTGGACCTCACCCTGCCGCATGGTAACGGGCTGGATATTATCAAGCACCTAAAAAACAACCAGCATAACGATGGCGTGCTTATCGTATCCGCTAAAAACTCCCTCGACGACAGGCTGACGGGCTTAGACCTTGGAGCCGACGACTACCTCACCAAACCCTTTCATTTGTCGGAGCTAAAATCGCGTGTTACGGCCATTGTGCGGCGGCGGTCCTTTAACGGTAATAACCTGCTAAAATTCAATGAACTGAGCATTGACCTGGGTGCAAAAACGGTAGCCGTGAATGATAATTTTGTAAAATTTACCCGCAAAGAATATTCGCTGTTGTTATACTTTATTGCGAATAAAGGCAAGGTGGTTTCTAAAAACGCAATTGCCGAGCACCTTTGGGGCGACAGCATCGATATCGCCGACAACTTCGACTTCATTTACTCGCACATTAAAAACATCCGCAAAAAGCTGGTGGAAGCGGGCGCACATGATTATATACAGGCAGCCTATGGTATGGGGTATAAATTTACCGAGACATGAAACTGCTAAACAAGTATAACCGCATTAATATTGCTGTTACCATTGGCATTATGCTGGTTACCGGCATCATTTATTATTACGCTATTAGCCATATTTTAACCAAACGGATAGATAAGGACCTGGTGCTGGAAGAGAACGAGGTATTTAGCGCTGTAAGCCTTAACCATAAACTCCCCGATGTATATGAATCGAACCATCAGCAGATCACATTTTTACCGCTTGGCAAGCAGGTTATAAAACGGAGGTTCTTAGATACCGTTTATAAAGAGGTAGACGAGGATGATATGGAGGCAGGCCGCGCACTCATTAGTTCTGTAAAGGTAGGCGGGCAAAATTACAGGATCCTGGTAACCCAATCAAAAGTAGAAACCGAGTACCTCATCAAAATCATCTTCCAGATAACCATCTGTGTAATATTTGTATTGTTGGTATTATTAACGGTACTTAACCGGGTTATTTTAAAAAGCATCTGGCAACCATTTTATAAGGTGCTGGCTCAGTTAAAAGATTTTAGCCTGGCTGATAAAGCAAGCGTTAGCAGTACACCTTCGGGTATCGACGAGTTTAAAGAACTTGACCAGGCAGTAATTGCGATGGCAGGCAGGGTGAGATCAGATTATGAAAACCTGAAAGCCTTTACCGAAAATGCCTCGCACGAATTAATGACCCCCATATCGGTTATCAACTCCAAACTGGATACCCTGCTGCAAACCGATGAATTTACCGACAGGCAAAGCAAATTACTTAACGACATATACGGTACAGTTGCCCGTTTAACACGGCTAAATAAATCTATGCTATTACTGGCCAAAATAGAGAACGGGATAATTGGCGGCGATGAAGAGGTTGATGTAAAAGCGATATTAGAAGAGTGCCTTTACCAGCAGGAGGAGATCATCCACAGCAAAAACATCACTCTGGTGACCAACCTGCACGGGACGCAGGTTAAGGCAAGCAGGCTACTGATGGAAGTGCTGCTGAATAATTTGATCAGCAACGCCATAAGGCATAACTACAGCGGCGGCGAAATTACCATTACCCTGCAGCCCCGCCAGCTTACCGTAAGCAACACCGGCAAAAACACCTTCGATATAGAGCAGGTACTTAAAAGGTTCCACAAGTCCGGCGAATCTGAAGGTACCGGCCTTGGGTTAACCATTTGCAAAAAGATCTGCGATAATTATGGTTTTGGGTTGCAATATAGTCATGTCAGCGAAAAACACCTGTTTTCAGTAAATTTTTAAGCCATCCTAAATTGCTACAGATTGTTTCCAATTTAGTGACAGATTTGAGGAATACCTTAGTAAAAAACACCAAAATGAAAATCATTAAAACAACAATGGCTATTGCAATAGCCGCGGCATTCGGGCTCACCGCCTCAGCGCAAAAAATTAATTCAACCAAGGTACCCGCAATGGTAAAAAAATCATTCTCATCGGCTTACCCCGGTGTAAAAACCGTTAAATGGGAAAAAGAAAATGGCGGCTACGAAGCCGGTTTTAAACAGGGTAGCAGCGAAATGTCAGCCGTTTTTAAAGCAGATGGCACGCAGAAAGAATCGGAAACAGAGATAAAAGCGACTGAATTACCGGCAGCCATTGCCCTGTACGTAAAGGAGCATTACAAAGGTGCTGCCATTAAAGAGGCCGCCAAAATCACCAAAACAGCCAGCGGGGAAGTTAATTATGAAGCTGAAGTAAAGGGCAAGGACCTCTTATTTGACAAAGATGGCAAGTTCATCAAAATAGCCAAAGACTAATTCGGTGTAGTAAATAAACAAGCTATTGTCGGGGGACAGATGGCTTGCAGCAAAATGCTGCGGATACCAGGTATCTGCGGCATTTTCTTCTACCCCACCTTGCAGCCTTAATATTCCACAAAATTAATACAGAATCTGATAAGAGATTTACAAACATAACCTCTCTCATAGTGGGGTTCTGCACCTGATACCGAATGAAATATATCATATACTTTTTTGCGTTTGTACTTACCACAACTACCTGCTATGGGCAAAGCAAAACACTGGACGATTACCTGCAGCAGGCGTTAAAAAACAGTCCGCTAATAAAAGACCTCAACAACCAGGTACTGGCCGCCCAAATAGATAGTGTACGCATTCGTGCCGGTTTTAAACCACAGGTTGCGCTGAATGCCGGCGGGCTTTATGCCCCGGTAATAAAAGGTTACGGTTACGCGGCGGCCATCACCAACGAACGCACCCTGAACGGGCAGTTGGTTGTTAGCAAATCATTCATCGGCAAAGATTACCTCAATACGCAATTCGCGGCCATTGGGCTCAGCCAAGATTCGTTGCGCAACAGTGTGAAACTATCCGAGCAGGATCTGCGCCGTACCATTATTGGCCAATACATCACCGCCTACGGCAGCCTGCAACAGCAGCAGTTTAACCAGGAGGTGGTTGACCTGCTGAGCAAAGAAGAAGAACTGCTAAAAAAACTTACCCGCAGCAACGTTTACCGCCAAAGCGATTACCTCACCTTTTTGGTTACCCTAAAAGGGGCGCAGTTACAGCTCTCGCAAACTAAACTGCAATACAAAACAGATTATGCCACGCTGAACTATTTAAGCGGCATAGCCGATACCACCATCAGCGAAATTGCGAAACCCGAATTGCAGCGCGCCATAGTTTACGACCGCAGCAACAGCATATTTTTTAAGCAATATCAGCTGGATAGCATGCGCCTGGCAAACAGTCGTAAACTGATAGATTACAGCTATCGCCCCAAATTAAGCGCCTTTGCAGATGGGGGCTACAACTCCGACCTTACCAGCCAGTACTACAAAAACTTTGGTGCCAGCGCGGGTTTTAGTCTTACCATGCCAATTTATGATGGCGGGCAAAAAAAACTGGCTTACAAAAAACTCTCTTTAGAACAGGAAACGCAGCAGGTTTATAAGGCTTTTTATTTTAACCAGTACAAACAGCAGATTAATCAGCTAAACCAGCAGATAAAGGAATATGATAAGCTGATAGCCGAGATAAACGAGCAATTCAAATACTCCGAAAGCCTGATCAAAGTAAACACCCAGCTCATGCAAACCGGCGACCTGAAGATTGCCGACCTGATACTGGCCATAAACAGCTACCTCAGCATAAAAAACCAGCTTGCGCAAAACGTAATCAGCAGGCTGCAATTGATAAACCAACTTAATTACTGGAGCAGATGATGAAACAATATATAAAACCCTTTACTGTTTTATTAGCCTGCATGGTAATTACGGCGGTTTACAGCTGTGGCGGTGGCTCTGCTGCCGATGAGGAAGAAACGGTTGCTAACCCGCAAACGCCGGTAACCGTAACAACCATAGATAACAGCGCTTTGGCCGATTCTATCGAACTGAATGCCACCTCATCTTTTCTGCAAAAAAACTATGTAAAGGCCAACGCTATCGGCTACATCCAAAAAGTGAATATACAGCCCGGGCATTATGTAGAGAAGGGGCAGCTGATGTTCACCATTAAAACCAAGGAGGCACAAAGCATTGGCAACACCATCAATGTGCTGGATACTACCTTCAAATTCTCGGGCATTAATAATATCCGTGCTTCGCGCAGCGGCTACGTAACCGATCTTACCCACCAGGTAGGCGATTACGTGCAGGACGGCGAACAACTGGCCACCATAAGCGATCGCGAAAGTTTCGCCTTTGTTTTACAGCTGCCTTACGAGCTGAAGCGGGTGCTGCAAAACAACCAGAACCTGGTGCTTACCCTCCCCGATGGCGAAAAGCTGAACGGGCATGTGGCCAGCACCATGCCCTCGGTAGATTCGCTATCGCAAACGCAGGGCATCGTTATTAAAGTAAACAGCAGCCACCCTATCCCCGATAACTTGGTGGCTAAAGCGCTCATCATCAAAACAGCAAAAAGCAGCGCGCCATCGTTACCAAAATCCGCCGTGCTGTCCAACGAAACGCAGAACGAATTTTGGGTGATGAAACTGATAAACGATACCACCGCGATAAGAACCCCGATAAAAAAAGGTATCGAATCGGGCGGTAAGGTAGAGATCGTTTCGCCCAAATTCAATACTAATGATAGGATAGCCGTAAGCGGCAATTATGGTTTAGCCGATACCGCAAAGGTTAAAATTGTGAAACCATGAACCAGCTGGAAAACTTTTTTATCACCCATAAAAAGCCTATCAGCCTGATGCTTTTTATTGTGCTGCTGGGCGGGGTCTTCTCCTACTCGCGCTTGCAAACCTCGCTTTTCCCCGAGATAACCTTCCCCAAAATAAAGATCATTGCCGATGCAGGCCTGCAGCCTGTAAACAAAATGATGGTTACGGTTACCAAACCGCTGGAGAACGCCATTAAACAAGTGCCCGATCTGCATTACGTGCGCAGTATTACCAGTCGCGGCAGCTGCGAAATTTCGGCTTATATGAACTGGGATGCCGATATCGACCTGAGTCAGCAACGCATCGAATCGCGCATTGCGCAGATAAAAAACCTGTTGCCGCCCGACGTAGATATATCTGTTGAAAAGATGAACCCCTCCATCCTCCCGGTTAGCGGTTACACTTTGGAGAGCCACAACCTCTCTCCTATCGAGCTAAAGCAACTGGCCACTTACACGGTAAAGCCATTCCTTTCGCAGGTGGATGGCGTATCCGAAATTAGGGTTATCGGCGGCAAAACCAAGGAATACTGGCTGGTGCTCGATCGCCAGAAAATGAGCGCGCTGGGCCTCACGCCCGATATGATCAGCAATACGCTTACGCAAACGGCGTTCATCAAATCTAACGGGTACCTGGCAGATTATAAGATGCTGTACCTTACCGTTACCGATGCCAGCGTAAACACCAGCGAACAGCTGCAAAACCTGGTGGTAAGCAATAACCGCAAAAGGGTTATCCAACTGAAGGATATCGCCGGGATCCAAATAAACCCCGGCGTTGAGTTTACCAAAATAAACGCCAACGGGCACGAAGGCGTGCTGATAGCGGTTATTAAACAACCCAACTCCAACCTGGTAGACCTATCTGCCGCCATGACGGCCAAGGTTGCCGATCTGCAAAAGGTATTGCCCAAAGGCGTTACCCTAAAACCATACTACGTACAGGCCGATTTTGTAAACGAATCGGTAAAGAGCGTGAGCGA
Source organism: Mucilaginibacter sp. (assembly GCF_039925265.1). Taxonomy (GTDB): domain Bacteria; phylum Bacteroidota; class Bacteroidia; order Sphingobacteriales; family Sphingobacteriaceae; genus Mucilaginibacter. The sequence continues at coordinate 2,233 of NZ_JBDSZG010000065.1, read as the reverse complement.
TAGCCTGTGGATAGGTTTGGCGCTGGCCATTATTGTAGCTATTATCTTTTTACGGTCGTTAAAGGCAAGCGCTACGATACTGATCACCATCCCGGTAACACTTTGCCTTACGCTTATTATGCTGTATGCCTTTGGCTATACGCTAAATATCATGACGCTGGGCGCGATAGCCGCCGCCATAGGTTTAATTATTGATGATGCCATTGTGGTGGTAGAACAAATTCACCGCACGCACGAGGAGCACCCTGAAGAGCCAACATTAACCCTGCTTCAAAAAGCTATCGATTACCTGTTCCCGGCTATGGTGGGCTCATCTATCAGTACCATTGTAATATTTATCCCTTTCCTGATGATGACAGGGGTGGCGGGTGCCTATTTTAAGGTAATGACAAATACCATGATCATTACCCTCGCCTGCTCGTTTTTTGTAACCTGGATAGGGCTGCCGGTAATATACCTGCTGCTCACCAGAGAAAAGCCTGCTAACGGCAAACAAGCTAAAGAAGAAGTACACGAGGTAAAAAGACAGCGCTGGGTATCGTTCTTTATCCTCAACCCTTTCATCAGTATTATCATGATCCTGGCATTGGTAGCGGTTATCATATTTCTCCCCGGCAGGCTGGAAACCGGCTTTTTGCCCGATATGGATGAAGGCAGCATAGTGCTGGATTACACTTCCCCTCCCGGCACGTCCTTAGAGGAAACCGACAGGATGCTGCGCGAAATAGAAAAACTCATTATAAAAGAACCGGACGTTGCCGCCTACTCGCGCCGCACGGGCACGCAAATGGGTTTCTTTATTACCGAGCCCAACACCGGCGATTATCTTATCCAGTTAAAAAAGGAGCACGACAAAACTTCCGAAGAAGTAATTACCGATCTGCGCGTACAGATTGAAGCTTCGCAGCCCGCTTTACGGGTAGATTTTGGGCAGGTGATCGGCGATATGCTGGGCGACCTGATGACCTCCACCCAGCCCATCGAGATAAAAGTTTTTGGCGACGATCAGGCCAAACTGCAAACCCTTGCCAGGCAAATTGCTGATATCACCACCAAAGTACAAGGCACCGCCGATGTATTTGATGGTATTGTGATAGCGGGTCCATCTGTAAATATTGTGCCCGATTATGCCAAACTTGCGCAGTATAACCTTACCCCCGCTGCGCTGCAAACGCAGGTACAATCGGCACTGGAAGGGAACGTGATAGGTAACTTGTTCGAGCGGGAGCAGCAGTCGCCCATCCGCATGGTATACCCGGGCAGCAGGATGCAAAATGTTACCGGCATTAAAAACCTGAATGTGTTTTTACCGGATGGCCGATTGATCCCCATCACCTCGCTGGCCAATGTAGAGCTGCATCCCGGCGATGCCGAGGTAGAACGCGAAAACCTGCAGGCCATGGGCGTTATCAGTGGCCGTTTAGAGAACAGCGACCTGGGCACGGTGATCCCCGCCATCCAAAAAGGCGTTGCCGATAAGGTAAATTTACCGCCCGGCTACCACGTAGAATATGGCGGCGCTTATGCCGAGCAGCAGCAATCGTTTAAAGAATTACTGATGATACTGATTACCTCCAGTCTGCTTGTTTTTGGGGTGATCCTGTTCCTGTTCAAGCAGTTCAGGATAGCTTTACTGATATTAATTGTGGCGGTGCTGGGCATCGGCGGCAGTATGCTGGCCCTGTTCTTAACCAATACCCCGCTCAATGTGGGTAGCTATACCGGTCTCATTATGATCGTAGGCATCATCGGCGAGAACGCCATTTTTACTTTCTGGCAATTCCGCGAGAGCGCGAAAACCAATTCGATAGACGACGCGATAGTTTATTCCATCTCTACGCGCCTTCGCCCAAAACTGATGACAGCACTGGGAGCCATTATCGCCCTCGCGCCGCTGGCATTAGGTATAGGCGCTGGTGCGCAGCTGCATCAGCCATTGGCCATTGCCGTAATTGGTGGCTTTTTGGCGGCGCTGCCTTTATTGCTGATCGTTTTACCAAGTCTGATCCGCGTATTTTATCGCAATCATAATTTTAATAAACCGGCAGTAAAATAGCAGGAGCTGGCTTGGTCTGCGTAGTTGAGAGAATTTAATCTACAAAAAATTGACCCGTCCTGAAATAACTATACACTAAAAAAAGGTGTATGAAAATAGAGGATGAAGATTTAATAAGATCGGGTCGGCTCTTCGCAGGGGTTCATTTCCCGAAGGGTTTACGGGAAGAGCTGATCC
>NZ_JBDSZG010000064.1:0-54993 GCF_039925265.1 Mucilaginibacter sp. | reverse complement strand
TAGCAAGTCTATCCAAAACTCCTTCATTAAATACCTCTGAATTAAGCTTTTGTAGTAATTGGCTCAATTTTGATGTTTCGATTCTTGCGCTAAAAACATTTTTTCGGGCTTAAGTTGACGGCTATGCTCCCCGAGGAGGGAATAGAAAAAAGCACAAAAAAATAGCGATGGATTTTAAACCCATCGCTATTCTTATTTTCAGAAGTTCCCCCTTCAGGGGGCGGAGGGGGCCTATATCTTCCCCTTCAAACTGTCCTGTTTAGCCTTTTCTTTCTTTTTGAAGAAACCTTTCAGTAAAAAATTATGCTGTACAGCTTCCAAATCATCATTTAGTTTGATGGAACTTTGCTGCAGGGTGTTGATAGTGCTTTGTACTTTTTTGGCACCTACGGGGTCGTTTAGTAAAACACCCAAAATGTTATCGGTGCTGTTGAGCTTGTTGCTGGCTTTGTTCAGGTTATCGGTAAGTATGGTGGCGTTGTTAGCCGCTTCCTTTAGTTTGGCGACAGATTCCTGTATGCGGGCGTAGGCCACGGTATCAGTCAGTAATTTATCGGCAAAACCACCCTTCGTATTCATTTTATTACTGAAGGCGTCCAGCTGAGTTGCCATTCTTGATGCGGTGGCGGTAGTGGCCTGCAGGTTGCGCATGGCGGCGCGTAATTGCATGGCCATGGTGCTATCAGCTAATAAAGCGCCAACCGTTCCTTTACCGGCCAATATCTGGTGGCCAAGGGTTTTAAAATCGGTAGTGATGGCCAGCAGGTTCTCGTTATTCTTCTGCAGGGTGGCCATAATATCATCGGTAGATAGCAGTTTCGCTGCCTGCAGTACATCGCCATCCTGCACAATAGGGGCCTGCGGGCTGCCGCCATCAATTACAATGATCTTGTTACCTATCAAACCGTCGCTGCTGATATGCGCCAGCGCGTTGCGGTGTATGTATTGCTGTGTGGCAGCATCAATGGCCATATCCACATCTACCTGCGCGCCGCCGGTAAACTTTACGGCTTTAATAGTGCCGACTTTTACGCCTGAGAACCAAACGTTATTCCCTTTTTTTAAGCCCGCAACATCGCTGAATATCGCGCTTATCTTAATGCTTTTTACAAAGCTTTTATTCTGGCCACCCAGTGTAAGTATACCTACTACAAATACTGCTACGCCGAGCAGTACGAATATACCTACTATAATTGATTTCTTGTTTTCTGCTGCATCCATTTTGCTATGGGGTAATATTATTCTGTAAAATTATAATCGTAAAAAGGTTTCACCCTTACATCGTCAGTTTTAAATACTTCATCAAAAGTGCCCACCCGCTGAAACTGCCCGTCTAACAACATGGCTACCCGGTCGCCGGTTTGTTTGGCGCAGGTCAAATCGTGGGTAATGATGATGGATGAGGTGTTGTAATTTTTTTGTACCTCGTTTATCAGGTCGTTTATTTCGATGCAGGTGATGGGGTCCAAACCGGCGGTAGGCTCATCATACATCATAATTTCGGGGTTGAGGATGAGCGTACGGGCAATACCGATACGCTTGCGCTGCCCACCCGAAAGTTCCGAAGGCATCTGATTTATAGTTTGCGAAAGACCTACTGCATCCAGTACGCTTTCCACGTTTTTATCTATCTCGGCCCGGGTAATGCCTTTGCGGTTACGCACCAACGGGAACTCCAGGTTTTTGCGCACCGTCATACTATCGTATAATGCGCTGTTCTGAAATGAAAAACCAATCCGAATGCGCAACGCTTCCAACTCGCGCTGGCTAATGGCGGCTACATCGTTACCCAAAACTTCAATGCTGCCTGCATCAGGCCTTAATAAACCCGAGATCAATTTGATCAGTACCGATTTACCGGTACCCGAGCGGCCCAGCACCACCAGGTTCTCGCCCTGGAAAAGGTCAAGGTCTATCCCACGCAGTACGTCATAATCGCCAAAGGATTTCTCCAGTCCGCGAATTTTAACCACTTCGTTGCTCGTATCGATTTTTGCCTTTTGTTTTTGCATATTGCTCTTAGCGGAACCAGCCGGCTATTTGTACAATTAAAACTTCTTCAATAAATACCAAAAACATAGCGGTTACAACAGCGCCGTTAGCTGCTTTACCTACGCCTTCGGTACCCTTGTCGGCATTAAAGCCCTGGTAGCAGCCCACTATACCAATAGTGAAGCCAAAAACAATGGCTTTTGATAATGATGCCCAAAAATCTACAAAGGTAAGCGGCTCAAAGGCCTGCTCCATAAAAGTGGTATAAGTAGTGCCCTCGTTAGCGCTTACATTTAAATAACCGCCCAATAAAGCGATGAAAGCAACATACGTGGCCAGCAATGGTATAGTAATAGTGGTAGCAATAACGCGGGTACACACTAAAAATTTAAAAGGTTTGGTGCCCGATACCTCCATAGCGTCTATCTGCTCGGTAACCCGCATGGATCCTAACTCGGCACCGATGCTGCTGCCGACCTTACCCGCGGCAATAAGCGCGGTAACCAGGGGCGCAAGGGCCTTCATAATAGCGATGGATACCAACGAGGGCAACCATGAGGTTGCTCCGAAGCCTGTTAGCGACGGGCGGCTTTGCTTGGTGAAGATAACCCCCACAATAAACCCGGTTAATGTAATGAGGGTAAATGAGCGCACACCAGTTTCGTAGCATTGGCGCACAATTTCTTTGAGATCGTAAGGTGGCATTAAAACTTCCTTAAAAAAGCGGAGCACAAAAGCATACACTCTATACAGCATCAGGAAGAAATTGCTAAAACTATCCTTAGCCCTGGAGAGGCGGGACGGCATTGGCTTTGTTGTACTTTTTATGGTATTCATTTAAGCGGGCAAAGGTATAACTAATACAAGATATAGAATAGGTAAGGGCGCAAAATGTTTTAGCCGGGGAGTGATTATTACACATGGTAGACTATTCAAAATATAAGCCTATAGCCAGTGGTTGTAACCGGCTGTAAATTTGAAATAAAAGTACAATATCTGCAAGAGCGAAATTTGGGGAGTTAAAAAAGTCTGGAGAGTTGCAATTGGCGGCGTGGATAGGTAGGCTGCCGGACGACGCAAACTCGAATAAAGGCTCGAAAAAAGTGCTTAAGGCGCGAATTATGCCCAAAAAAGTGATAAAAGTATAAAAAGATGCAATTTTTCAACACTAAAAAACGCTTTTTTGCTATGATTTCATGGTGATTTTTAGTGATTCGGAGATAATATGATATTATTGTGTTAAATTCGTATTATACTTTCATTGTAAACTGCAACTCTAATTAGCCATGTCAAATAACGTAATGCGTGAGATAACCCCGCTCACCCCAAGCGATTGTTTTACCATTTTTAGCCGGGTGAAAACCAGGTTTGATTTCCCCCTGCATTACCACGAGGAGTATGAGTTGAACCTCATTATCAACGCGAAAGGCGCAAAACGGGTGGTTGGCGGCAGTATTGAAGTGATAGATGAGTTGGAGCTGGTACTCATCGGCCCAAACCTGTACCATGCCTGGTTTACCCACCAGGCTAAAAGCGAGGCCATTACCGAGGTAACCATCCAGTTTCATAAAGATCTGTTCGACGATAAATTCCTCCGTCGTAACCAGTTGAGCTTTGTAAAAGCCATGCTGGACAGAGCCCAGCGCGGCATCGCTTTCCCGCCCGAAACGATAATGGCCATTAAGGACAGGCTGCAATCGCTGGATAAGAAAAATGGCTTTGATTCGGTGCTGGAGCTGCTCAGTATCCTGCACGATCTTTCTATCAGCCGTAATATGAAAGCTTTATCTGATGCCAGTTTCACCAACGAAAAATTCAACTACAACAGCCGCCGCATAGAAAAGGTGTTCGAATACATGAACATCAACTACAACAAGCAGGTAACCCTTGCCGAAGTTGCCAAAATAGCCAACATGCCCGATGCTTCCTTTAGCCGCTTTATTAAAAAACGCACCGGCAAAACCTTCATCGATAGCCTGAACGAGATCCGCCTTGGTCACGCCTCCCGCATGTTGATAGAGAGCACTACTACGGTAGCCGAGATAGCCTATAAATGCGGCTTTAATAATATCTCCAACTTCAACCGCATCTTCAAACGCAAGAAATTCTGTATCCCAAAAGAGTTCAGGGAAACCTATACAGGTAACCGGGTATTTATTTAATTTGAAGATGTGTTGATTTGAAGATTTGAAAATGTGGGTTAATGCTGCATTTTTGGGGATGACATGTCGTGTTAAATCAATACTTGGTTAAAATAGTATTAGAGTTGGGTGGTATAACCATCTAATTTTGCTTTTAACCAATTGCCGTCGGCGTTTTGTGTGCTTTATTTTCAAATTGCCAACTTAACAAATCTTCAAATTAAAAGAATGAGATTGTCCCTGATAGATATTTCCATCATCGTATTGTACCTCCTCAGCACCATATTTATCGGGCTTTGGTATCGCAAAAAAGCCCGCGAAAACAAGGACAGCTATATGCTGGGTGGCAAATCGCTGCCCTGGTATAAGCTTGGTTTAAGCGATGCTTCGGATATGTTTGATATCAGCGGCACCATGTGGATGGTGAGCCTGTGCTTTGTTTACGGGATGAAAAGTATCTGGATCCCATGGCTTTGGCCGGTATTTAACCAGGTTTTTTTGATGATGTACCTCTCGCGCTGGCTGCGCCGTTCCAACGCTACCACCGGCGCCGAATGGCTGGCAACACGCTTTGGTAAAACAGGGGCGGGCGTAACCAGCTCACACTTAGTGGTTATTGCATTTGCACTGTTGAGTTGCCTTGGCTTTATGGCTTACGGCTTTATCGGGCTTGGTAAATTTATCGAGATCTTTATCCCCTGGGACCTTATCAAAGGCTATGTGCCCTTTAATGTTGCGCCACAGTATGTACCTCACGTTTACGGTATTATCTTTACGCTGTTTGCCATGTTCTACTCCATTTTGGGTGGAATGCACAGCATCGTAACCGGCGATATCGTAAAATACGCCATCATGACGGTTGCCTGTATCTGGATAGGGTTCATCGCTGCAGAGCAACTTGCCAGTCATAAATTAAATGTGCCAAATGGCTGGTACACACCGTTTTTCGGAAAACATTTGGGGCTGGATTGGTCGAACGTTATTAAAGAAGTGAACGTGAAGATCAAAAGCGATGGTTACTCGCTGTTCGCGTATTTCTTTATGATGATGACCTTTAAAGGCTTTTTCGCTGCCCTGGCAGGCCCTGCGCCAAACTACGATATGCAAAAGATCCTGAGCACCCGCTCGCCCGAAGAAGCCAGCAAGATGAACGGCTTTGTAAGCGTTATTTTATTGCCTATCCGTTATACACTCATCATTAGCCTAACCGCTTTAGGATTAATATATTATCACCAAATGAACCTCGCCGATGGCGCAGGCGGCATCGATTTTGAGCGCATTTTACCCGCGGTTATCAATAATTTTTTACCTGTAGGGCTGGTGGGTTTGCTGCTTGCCGGGCTGCTGGGCGCATTTATGAGCACCTTTAGCGGCACCATGAATGCAGCGCAGGCGTACATTGTTAATGATATCTACATCAAATATGTAAACCCGGAGGCCTCTACCAAAAAGATCATCGGTATGAATTACCTGGTGGGCGTGGTAGTGGTAGCGTTGGGCGTTTTCCTTGGCTTTTTTGTGAAGGACATTAACAGCGTATTGCAATGGATAGTATCTGCCTTGTATGGTGGCTATATTGCAGCCAACGTGCTTAAATGGCATTGGTGGCGCTTTAATGCCAATGGCTTTTTCTGGGGGATGCTTACCGGTATTTTGGCTGCGATGGCATCTTCTGTACTGGTTACTTATGGATATATCCCGGATGGTCAATTGCTTTACTGGTTCCCGGTTTTGTTCCTGTTCTCGCTGGCGGGTTCCATCATCGGCTCATACGCTACGCCTGCTACAGACATGGCCGTGCTGCAATCCTTTTACACCAACGTACGACCCTGGGGGTTTTGGGAGCCTGTAAAACAGCTGGCCCTGCAAAACGACCCATCTTTTCAGCCTAATAAAAACTTTAAATTAAACATGTTCAACGTGGTAATTGGCACTATTGCCCAATGCTGCCTAACCATACTGCCCATGTACCTGGTGCTGGGGCAAAAATCGCCATTGCTGGTTACCATAGCCATTTTGGCGGTAATGATGCTGATCCTCAAGAAAACCTGGTGGAATAAACTAAAAGAATATTAATACACTATATGACCCCTACCTTTAAAAACAGGCTGGCGCAGCTGCAAACTGCGTATCAGCAACTGATAGATACGCCTAACGAGATCGACGGACCGGGCAACGGCATTTTCGACCGATATAAAAACCCGGTGCTTACCGCCGCGCACGCCCCAATAAGCTGGAAATATGATCTGAACCCCGAAACCAACCCCTACCTAATGGAGCGTTTTGGCATTAATGCGGCGTTTAACGCCGGCGCCATCAAATTCAACGGTAAATACCTGATGGTGGTGAGGGTAGAAGGTGCCGACCGCAAATCCTTCTTCGCGGTAGCAGAAAGCCCTAACGGAACGAGTGATTTTACATTTTGGGAGAACCCGGTTACCATGCCCGAGACCGATGAACCTGATACCAACCTGTACGATATGCGCTTAACCGCGCACGAAGATGGCTGGATCTACGGCCTCTTCTGTACCGAAAGGCGCGACCCGGCCGCCCCGGCACATGACCAAAGTATGGCCATAGCCGCCTGTGGCATTGCCCGCACCAAAGATCTGCTTGCCTGGGACCGCCTTGCCGACCTCAAAACCAACTCTCCGCAGCAACGCAACGTGGTGCTACACCCAGAGTTTGTGGATGGTAAATACGCGCTTTACACCCGTCCGCAGGATGGCTTTATCAGTGCGGGTAAAGGTGGCGGCATCGGTTTCGGGCTTTGTGAAAGCATGGAAAATGCTGTGGTGAATGAGGAAACCATTATCGACAATAAACAATACCATACCGTTTACGAGGCCAAGAACGGGCAGGGCCCAACCCCTCTAAAAACCGGAAAAGGCTGGCTGCATCTGGCACATGGCGTACGTAACACCGCTGCCGGCTTGCGCTATACCTTATATATGTTTATGACGGATCTGAACGATCTGACCAAAGTACTATATAAACCCGCAGGTTACTTTTTAGCCCCCGAAGGTGCCGAACGCATTGGCGATGTAAGTAACGTAGCATTTTGTAATGGGTGGATAAAAGACGAGGATGGCAGCGTGTTTATTTACTATGCATCATCGGATACGCGGATGCATGTGGCAACCACTACGGTGGATAAACTGCTGGATTATGTGATGAACACCCCGGCGGATGGCCTGCGCTCGGCTGCTTCGGTAAATACGCTGAACACCATCATCAACAATAATAAAAGCCTTAAAGAACTGGTTTAGTAAGGATGAGCGAGATACTTAAGGCCTATAAGGCGGAACTGAGCGAAGAACTGGAGAACATCCTGAACTATTGGGTAGATAATACCATCGACGAAGCTGACCGAGGATTTTTCGGTAAAATAGATAATGATAACGAGGTTATCCCCGGCTCGCCAAAGGGTTCGGTGCTGAATGCGAGGATTCTGTGGAGTTTCTCTGCGGCTTATAATCAAACCCAAAACGCGCTTTATTTGGGCGTGGCTACCATTGCCTACCTTTATATCATCGATCATTTTATTGATGATGAGCACGGTGGCGTTTACTGGACGGTAGACCACCAAGGCAAGCCCTTAGATACTAAAAAGCAGGTGTACGCATCTGCTTTTACCATTTACGCGCTCAGCGAATACTACAAGGCAACCAGCGATGAAGCTGTATTGGCCGAAGCAAAAAAGCTCTATTATTTATTGGTTGATAAAAGCTACGATGCCGAACACACCGGCTACCTGGAAGCCTTTACCCGCGAATGGGCACCCCTAACCGACCTGCGCCTGAGCGCCAAAGATGCCAACGAGAAAAAGAGCATGAACACCCACCTCCACGTACTGGAGGCCTATACCACGCTCTACACCATATGGCCGAATAAAGGTTTGAAGCAGCAGATAGAAACCCTGCTGCATAACTTTATCGATCATATCATCGATAGTAAAACCCACCATCTTGTTTTGTTTTTTGACGAGGAATGGAGCGCCAAATCTGACACCGTTTCTTATGGGCACGATATAGAAGCAACCTGGCTTTTGCTGGAGGCTGCAGAAGCTATCCATCATGAGAAACTGATAGCAAAGATAAAAGCCATCTGCATATCGGTTTCCGAAGCAACCCTCGAAGGATTGGATAAGGACGGTGGGTTGTGGTACGAATATGAACCATCAAGCGATCACCTCATCAAAGAAAAACACTGGTGGCCGCAAGCAGAAGCGATGGTAGGCTTTTACAATACTTACCAACTCACCGGCGATGAAAAATGGCTGAAGCTATCCATCAATAGCTGGGAATTTGTAAAACAGCACATCCTCGATAAAAAGAACGGCGAATGGTTTTGGGGCATCTATGCGGATAGCAGCGTAATGACCACCGAAGATAAAGCCGGCCTCTGGAAATGCCCATACCACAACAGCAGGGCCTGTTTGGAAGTGATGAGGAGAATAGCTGTCTGAAACTCGAATTTTAAAGAATTGTTGGAATGGACAGAAGTCCTATCACCACCGAAATAAATTCCGAAAATTCTTTAATTCTTAAAATTCGAGTTCAGACAATGAGCAAGATTTGGAACCTGTCGCGCTATTACCTTTCTAAAACTTTTCTCCCCACCCGCATGTTTATCATAAGCACCTACAACAAAACTTATGAACGCGTACCAACAAAAATGGATAGATGTATTGGCCGCCGCTAATTTACAGGGTTGGAAAATTGAACCTATCGGCGAGGACATCCATGTAGAAATGCCCCATATTGTCGACCTGAAACTGATCAGGGATAACCTGCCCGAAACTTTAGCGGCTATTTCCTTAGATATCAGCGTGCCTAAAGAGCGGCTGAAATTTCAGTTTCATAACGGGTACGAAAACTTTGAATATGTGCTGAATCCCGGCGAGGCGGATCTGACGAAGGCTTAAATTTTCGCCTTGGTAGATACGATGGTGACGCAAATCCCCATTACCGCTATCAGCGTGAACGATGCCCGCAACGTAGCCAATCCTGCGATGAAGCCGATGATAGGTGGCCCTACCAGGAAGCCCATAAAGCCAAGGGTAGATACGGCTGCGAGTGCCACACCAGGTGCCATTGTTTTTGATTTTCCTGCCGCGCTGTAAACCATCGGGACAACTGAGGATACACCCGCGCCAACCAATAAAAATCCGGCTAAGGCGCTATAAAAGTAGGGGAAGATAACCGCTATGAGCAAACCGGCTGCGGTGAGTAGTCCGCTGATCTGCATGGTGCGTTTTAAGCCGAAACGGTGGGCAAATTTATCGGCAACAAAGCGGCCGAGGGCCATGGTAGCCATGAATGCTGTGAACCCGGCACCTATCCAGTCGGTTGGGGCAAGTACAACTTTTTTGAAGTAAATAACACTCCAATCGAACATGGCGCCTTCGCATATCAGCGAACAAAAGGCAATAACACCAAGTTTAATGAGCGAATTATCGGGCATTACAAATACCGGCCCGGTGTTAACTACTTTATCGTTTTTTAAATAGGGGATGGTGATGATCACCACTATAACGATGAGGGCCAGCATAAACGCGAAATGTTTCCAGGGCACCACCTGCATGTGCATCATAAAAACACCAATAAGCCCGCCGGTGAAACCCGCAAGGCTCCAAAGCCCGTGGAAAGACGCTAAAATGGGCCGGCCATACATCCCTTCGGCAGCTACTGCCTGGGTGTTTACAGAGATATTTACCGAGTTGCTGGCAAAACCAAAAACAACGAGGCAAATGATGAGTTGGAGCGTATTTTGGGCAAGCCCGAGCGTAACCAACGCGCAGCTATAAACAATAAGCGCTGCGATCAGCAAATTTCGGCTGCCTATTTTGGTAATAACCCAGCCGGAAAAAGGCAGGGAACACATTAAGCCAACAGGCAGGGCAAATAATACGCCGCCCAATTGTGCTTCGGATAAGTCAAGCGTTTGCTGGATGGTGGCTATGCGCGATGTCCAGCTGGCAAAGCAAAGCCCTGTCATGAAAAACATGGCGGCAACGGCTACCCGGAAAACGGTGCGTGAGTGATTGTATGGTGATATAGCGGCTTCCAAATAAATAAATTCTTCTTAGTGTAATTATTACACTAAGTTGCGAAATGTATTTCAAATATAAAACTTTGCGGTAAATTATTACAATATGATTATCTGCCTGTGGAGCTAAAAGGAAGCTTACATAAATTTAATCAATTGTAAATCAACCTGTTAATTTGTGATGCTGAACGAACCGCTTATTGCTCCAGCCGGGGAACCCGTTTTATCATTCATTTGCCCGGTAAACGTGCCTTTTACTGTTCCGTTAAAGCCATTGGCAGATGTAAGGGTAGTAAATACGATGGTGCCCTCGCCCACAAGATCTGTCCCTACAGCTATGAGTCCGTCAGGGAAAGTGCCGGCAACTGCGGTTGGGGCAATAATACTAAACAAATTCGCCGGCTCTGTGCCACCTATTATTTGGGTGCTTCCCTCGGGTACAACGCCGGGGGCTATCACCTGGAAAACAATATGGCTCTCTATCCTGGTTGTTTTACCGGCAAAGGTGTAACTGATAAAATTGCTTCCGGAGCCACCTCCCCCCGTACCACCTCCAACAGTGCCGTCCGGGTATATAGGTTGGTCGATTTTACAACCCGGGATAACGAGCGTAGTGAAAATGATAAGCGTTAATAGGCAGCAATAAATCCTCTTCATGGCACTGGTAGTTTAGATCAGGTAACTCCATAAATATAAATATTTGCCAACTAAAATACCAGCTATAAAAAGGGTTATTTTAACAATCCCCATCCGGCCCGCAAACGGGTCCGTCAATCACATCAAATTTTGGCTTTGCCTGTTCATCGTTCCACTCGCCATAGGCTTTTTCCAGCGTTTCGGTAAACACGGGTACGACCTGCGCGCCGGATACCGCGTACTTGCCATTCATCACAAAAAAAGGTACACCGCGGATGCCCAGGTATTCGGCTTCGGCTATATCGTGTTTTACGTCGTCGGTGTAGTCGTCGCTGTTTAATACGGCGATTATTTCGTCCCTGTCGAGGCCAATTTCTTCGCCAAGGTCGGCAAGTATATCGGTATCATCGGTATTTTTACCGAGGGTGAAATATGCTTTAAAAAGCGCTTCCTCTGCAGCATCGCCCAAGCCTTTGCTTTTGGCAAAATGGCTAAAACGGTGAGCTTTTAAGCTGTTGGCCACAACTGCCCGGTCGAAATCATAGGCCAACCCAACTTCGGCAGCCATTTGGGTTACCTGGGCGTTCATTTGCTGCGCGTACTCCAAAGTCCAGCCTTTTATATCGGCCAGGTATTGGCTTATGTTCACCGATGGGTCGGTTTTCATCTGCGGGTTAAGCTGAAAGCTCTTCCATTCTATTTCCACTTTGTCTTTACCCTCAAACTGCTGCAAAGCATCCTCAAAACGGCGTTTGCCTATGTAACAGAACGGGCACATCACATCACTCCAGATCTCAACTTTCATAACCTTATATTTTAAAACAAAGGTAACCGATGCAGCGAATGCCCGGGTAAGCCCAAAGTCAAAAAAATAAGCTAAAACGCTCGCCTGTTTATTTTTAGCACGGTATTGACGGCTAACTTATTTTTTATACTTTAGTATTTCACAACCTGGTTAACCAATACTGTTATAAGCCCTTTACTGACAAAATGAACACTAAGACTAAACCTTTGCTTTTTTGGGCTGGCATTGTATTGCTTATTTTACCCGGTTTGCTGCATGCTTACCTGCTGATGCCTTTCCCCGGCAGCCAGGATATCAATGCCATCACCATTTGTTATTACCTCGAAAAGATAGTTTTACCCCTGCGTATTTTAGGAGCGGTATTTATTGTAGCCTACCTTTTCATCTACCTTTCAAAAGATTCCCGCAACAATAAAATCATCAAGTTAAGCATACTTGCCCTGTGCCTCGGCAGTTTTTACTTTACCGATTATATGTTTAAGGCCGAGGTAATGTTTAAAGAAACCCAAAAGGCAAGGTTTGCCAACGGGCTAAAAAATAAGGTGCCGCAAAGCTACCTGGTAATTGGTGTAGTGCATAACGGCGTTGCCAAGGCTTACCCTATTATTTACCTGGGCTACCATCATAAAGTGCAGGATAGCCTGGGCGGTAAGCCTGTTTTAGTTACCTATTGCACCATGTGCCGCACCGGCCGTGTGTACGACCCGGTTATTAAAGGCACCGAACAAACTTTCCGGCTGGTAGGGGCAAGGCATTATAACGCCATTATGGAAGATGAAACATCCGGCTCGTGGTGGTACCAGGCAACCGGTATTGCCGCAGTAGGCCCAATGAAGGGTTCGCATTTGGAGGAACTGCCATACGAGCAAATGACGCTTGGCTCCTGGCTGGCCAAATACCCTGCATCGCAAATTATGCAGCCAGACCGAACCTATATGGATGACTATATCGACCTGAAAGATTACGACCATAAACAGGCGGTAGAAAAAGACAGCAGCCTGAAAAACAAAGATTCGCTGGTGCGCAAAAGCTGGATGATAGGCATCATTGCCAACGGAAAACCGAAAGCATACGATTGGCGCCAGCTGGTGAAAAAGCAGGTATTGAATGATAACCTCAATGGCATCCCGCTGATCATCGCCATTGAAGAGGATCAGCAGAGTTTTCATACCTGGAGCAGTATGGTTGATGGTAAGCAACTCCATTTTATTATGGATAAAGAAAATTGCCTGTCCGACGAAGAAAGCTCGTCCATTTGGGATTGGACGGGTACCTGTATCTCTGGCCCGCACAAAGGCAAGCAGCTCAATAAGATCCAGGCCTACCAGGAATACTGGCGCTCCTGGAAACAATTCCACCCGGGTACAGATCTTTGGAAAGGGGTGTAGATGTGCAGATTGGTTAGATGTGCGGATGTGCAAATAAAAATGCGTCATTGCGAGGTACGAAGCAATCGCCGACTTGTCGTGTGTAGAGATTGCTTCGTGCCTTTACAGCAATGACGCGTGGGAAAAAAGCTACTTCTTCGTCGTATCCCGATCTGCCAGCTCCATGCCACATTTGGAGCAGGTGCCGGGCTTATCCGAGGTAATGTCGGGGTGCATGGTGCAATAATATTTACCTTTTGGTTTCTCGGCTTCGGTTGCTTTGGCGTCCTTTTTTGGAGCGGTGTTACAAGCGGATAAGGCCAGCAGGCCTGTTAATGCGAATAATACAAAACGGATCTTCATAATTAGTTATTTGTTTTTGATAAAAGCGGCAAAGCCGAATAAGGAAACTACCAGCACACCCAGCGCGGCCAGCATACTCACCACATCGCGAATGTTTTTGCCCGCCCAGCTCATGCCGAAATATTTGTGTAAAAATATAAAGGAAAACCCTTCCGCGCGGTCTATCCCTGCAACTTTTGTTGCCAGGGCCGATGTGGTGGTTTCGATGTACCAATCCTCGCCGCCGGGGTATGCTACTTTTTGCACCGGCAGGCGCTTGTTAATAAAGCCATATTCGTTATCAAACTGGCGTATTGGGCTAATGTTTAGCTTACCCTTAGTCTGTTTAATGCCTAAGGGCGCTTCCCGGTAAAAGCATGTCAAAAAAATCGCGTACAGTTTATCACCATCAGCTAATTCCTGTCCGTTTGCTGCATCGAAATAAAGCACCTCTTTTTTATTGGTGCTTACCTGGTAATAAGTTTTTCCGTAGAAGTTTACTATGCCGGTTTTGAGCACGGTGCTATCGGCCAGGGGCAGTTGTAAATTTGATACCACCAGATCCTTCGTATGAATCAGTTGGCTATATTTCTTATCCCCCGGGCCGATGTTGTGTAGCTTTACGATGATATGGAAAGCCCCGCTGACGATAAAAGTGAGCATCACAAACGAAACGATGAGTCCTATTTGCCGGTGAAAACGGTGTACAAAGCGGGTATCTACTTTCCCGGCCCGTTTGCGGTTTTGCTGTGCTGCTTTAAATTTCTCCCAAAAAACCCCATAAATGGTTAGGCCGCTAAGTAAGGATAAAAACATAATACTGACGATAATCAGTAACACAGTAAGCCGGAACTGCTCGCCTCCTATTGCCGCTAAAAATTGCCAGGTGTGCAGTTGCTCAAAAAATACCAGCATGGCCTTGCGGGTGTTGTTATGGAAAGTGCCCATGCGGCTTTGCGTGGTTTCTATGTACACATCCATGCCGTCCGGCCTGTCGAAGTTTACCTTCCAAACGGGCAGCAGGTGGTTAATGGGCTGGTAATGGCCATCGAAGGTTTTTTGCAGGGTAGCGCTTTTAATGCGCGATACGGTGTCCTGTGTGAAATAACGGGCTAAATATTTGGCGTAAGTTTGGTCACCATTTTTCAACTGTTCACCACTATTGGCCGCGTAATAGTTTACAATGCTATCCTCGCCCAAAACCTGGTAAAAGGTTTGCCCCTCCAAACTGATGAGCCCGAAATTGCGGAACCGGGTGATGCCATTTTTGATCAGGACCTCCTGTACTGGCATGCCCGGTTTCATGGTGCTTTGCGGTGCGGATCTGAATACTTCCTGCGCAATGCCGGGCCTGAACCAGTTGGACATGAACGGGTGGGAGAGCCCGCTCAGCGTCCAGAAGATCACCGGTACCAGGGCGGTTAAACCCAGGATGCGGTGCCATTTATAAAAATTTTGTTTTGCTGTTGCCATGTTAATGTTTTGCTATGGAATAACTGATGCCTAATGTGATGGTGCGCGGCGGGGCGGCGTTGTAGGTGTCGCCGTACTGGTTGCTGGTTACCGTGGTGGCGTAAAGTTTATCGGTAACGTTAAGCGCGTTTAGCCAGATGCCTGCGCCTTTTAACACGCCCGCCTTCATATCATACCCTAACCGCACATTGTAAATATTATACCCCGAGTACGTTTCGGTATTGGCCGGGTTGGTAAAATATTGGTTAATGTGCTGCCATTCAGCCGAAAGGCGGAAGCCTTCGGCATAAGCCGGTTTGTAGGTGATCTCCGAATTAGCTATCCATGCCGGGGCGTTGTTCATGCGCTTGCCGTTATAGCTGATAACCGTGTTTGTGCCCGTAGCGTAATTGGTGCTCACCTCACTGTAATCTACGTACGTATGCCTTGCATTGGTCCCGCTGAAGCGGAAACTGAGTTCCTTTACCGGCGCATAAGCTACCGAATACTCTACGCCACGGTGACGGGTTGCGCCTGCATTTTGGTTTTGGGTGGTATTATCGGGCAGCAACTGGTTGATGATCTCGTGGCGGCCTTCCAGATCGTACAGGGTAACCTCGAGGTACATCTTTTTATCCAGCAGGGCCAGCCAGCCGCCGGCTTCGTAGTTGTTAAAGGTGGCCTGTTTTAATTGTACCAGCTGGCGCGAGCTGTATAGGTCGCCGGTTTCGGGCGGCTGAAAGCCTACACTGTAATTAGCATAAAAGCCTTTGTTATTGCCGAAATTGTAGGTGAGCCCCAGCTTAGGCGCCACGATGTTAAAATCGTTAGTTTCCTGCTGTTTGTATTTTGTGCTACCCGCGGGGAGGTTGTTGCTGAAGGCATAGTGGATCCGGTCATAACGTAAACCCATCACAATACGCAACGCGTCAACCGGCTTAATTTCGTATTGGGTGTAAGCCGCGGTGTTAAACAGCTTAATGTGGTAATCATCAATAAAACGGCCGGTATTGGTATAGCCGGTGTAGTAATTATTGGCTACATCTTTTTGCACCTCCAAATATTTGGCGTAGTAACTGCTGGGGCTGTTATCTGCGTAGACCCCGGCAATCAACCTCGAATGTAAAAAGGCAAAATCGGTACGGTGCTGGGCCAGCATGCCAATGCTGTGAAATCGCTGGTTGTTCTCCTGCCCGTTGGAGCTAAGGTATTTGCCGGTATTATCCCGCACATCCGAAATGAAATAACTCGGTAATTGCGCGGTGGAATTATTGCGGTAGAACAGCGTAACAAAGGTATTGCTGTTATCGCTCCAGGTATGCTCCAGCCTGGTGCTGGCCCTAAAGGCTTCCACTTTGCGGTAGGTAAAACGCTGGTTGGCGCCATAGTTGCGGTTGTGAAAATGCACGCTATCTAAACTTCCCGGCGTTTGGGTGTTGAGGTAGTTATAGGTTGCCGCAGCGGTTAAGCGGGTTGCCGCGTCAACGTCATAAGTGGTTTTGATGTTGGCGGAATACTTATCAAAATTCGAATAATCCTGCCAGCTATCTTTTTGATGGGCTATATAGCCGCCCGCGTAAAGCCCAAATTTACCCGACGTAAGGCCACCGTCGGCGTCTACCCTACGGTACTTATAATTATCGCCCTGTACCGATACATTGGCGGCATAGCCTGCGGGCGCGCTTTGGGTAATAAAGTTTACCGCGCCGCCGATAGCGTTGCTGCCATAAAGCGAAGAAGCCGGGCCTTTGATCACTTCAATATCGCGTACGCCGCTCATGTTGATCTCGTAAAGCGAGTTATGATTGAACATCCCCGTTGGGCGAATAGGCAGCCCGTCTTCCATATACAAATAAAGGGCGTTATAGGTAATGGGCTGGCGAATAGCCATGGTGTGCTGTTCGTTACCCAGGTTCACCATGTAAACACCGGGCACCTTGTTCAGCAACTGGTAAAGGGCTGTGGCTTTGGTATCGTGCATTTGGGTAGCGTTTATCTTGCTGATAGTGATAGGCGCGTTTTGTCTTGCCTGCCGTTCGCGACTGGCAGATACCACTACCTGCTGCAGGTCTATCGTAGCAGGTTCTAACACGATCTCTGCAGAAGTAACGCCCTTAACTATGGCATACAATTGCGTATCATAGCCCACAATGCTAAAACGCAGAATTTTAACACCATCGGTACTGATGGCAAAGTGCCCTTTTGCATCGGTATGGGCCAGGTTTTTCAGGTTATTAGGGTCATCGGCATTGTATACTGCAACGCCTGTAATGGGCTCATGGGTACGCGCATCGGTAATGGTGCCGGTAAAATTGTTTTGCCCGAGGGCTACTGCCGATACGAAGGAAAATAAGATATATAATAGGGTAAATGGTTTCATAAATACATATAAGATTCGCCGCGTGGCAAAAGCCACGGACATAAAAAACATACAGCCGCGTGCAAAAATTAAAATGCACGAAACTTAACCATGGGCAAGGCCATCATTAAAACTGTACAGGAAAACTTTATAGAATTTAGGAGAGCCGCGGAGGCTGAAAGATGGGGCGGATCTGGGTGGGCAGGTTAATAGGAGGCTCCGGGCTTGCTATTACCGCCAACAAAATAGAGTGGAATTTAATTTGCTCTGGCTCGTTAAATCCCGCTTCCTGGAAAAGGTTCTTTTGCGACGACCGTTCGCCGGCTGCTTTGCTGTCTTCGGCTTGCTTTATCTTTTTCATAAAGTAGCACTTGCCGTTACAATGCATCCAGGGTTTATTGCGGTTTTCGCAAAGCTTGGTAGCGATATAATTGCGGTTAAGCTCGAAACCAGCGTAAACAAACAGCCGCGTAAAGTTCACCGTTAACAGCGAAATAATTAGCAAATATGCGGTTATACGTTGCAGCATTTGCCGCAAAGGTAAAGCTTGTGGCTTGTATGTGAAAATGGAATGGTGAATTATCAGAGAAATGCTTTTAGGCTTGTTCGCGTTCGACATGGGGCGCGAACAGCCCGAACGAGCCCGAACATTGTGATTTTAAACGAAATTACTACTGAATAAGCCTGTGAAAATCTAAAAAGCGATTTCCCCGGGTGAATTATATTCCCAATAAAAAACCCCACCGTTTCGGGCAGGGCTCTATCGGTTTTAGGTTTGTAATTACTTGGCGTGTTTTAATACGAAGTGCGAAGCCGCACCACCGAAATCAATATTCATGGCAACAGAATCGGCATAAACTTTACCCGTGTGCGGGTAGTCGGTACCGTTTACGTTTACTTTAAAGGTAAAATCATCACCTTTAATTTTGCCATCATCAACGCTAACATCGCCCATGGGGGATGTGGCGGTACCGGTAAGTTTTTCGCCATCAACCTTAAAAGTGTAAGTAAGGTCGAGCGCCTGGCCATCGGGAGTGTTAAGTACGCCTACCCACTTGCCGTTAAGATCGGCAAAGGCTGCCAAACATATCATAAAGCAGCAGGATAATACGGCTGTAATAAAGATCTTCTTTTTCATAATCAGTTTGTTTTGAATTACTAAATGTAAGGCTTTTATTAAAAAAACAATAGCCGAGAAAGAAATTTAATATACCGCTAACACACGCGGCTACTCAAACTTGTCTGCCACTACCTGTATCTTCATATCCGGCATTTCTGCCGCCTCCATAGTAGCGGTAATTTTGCCGGCTTTGCCCACAATGGTAACAGTAGCGTTGAGACTTTTACCACCATCCGTAAACACGGTTGTTACCACGGTTTTTCCCTCTTTATAAGGTGTAGACCAATTGCAGGTGTAGGTTTTTATATCGCCCGTCATTTTGTGATCTTCGTCGCCGGGGGCAATAATTATCTGTGTTTTGGTTAGAGTGATAATGGTTTCCTCATCCTTGCTGCGTTGCAATTCGCCTTTGGCATTGTAATAATTGGTGGCCGATGCAATAAGCATTACAGGCTTGTCGCATTGCGCAAAGCTGATGGTGCTGCCAGCCAGTAGTAAAGCAAAGGCTAATACAGTCTTTTTTAAATGGTTTGTTTTCATTTTTTTACGGGTTAATAGGTTATTCAAACTTATCTGCCACTACCTGGATCTTTTTGCCGGCCTCTTCCTCAGCCACAAAGGTTAAGGTCACTTTTCCGGCTTTGCCTTCAATGGTGATGGTAACATGCAGGTCGTTATTACCATCGGTCAGCACCGCTTTTGCAATTGTTTTCCCGTCTTTAAAAGGGGTGGTCCAGTTACAGGTATACTCGGTAACGTTACCATTCATCATGTGGTCGCCGGGGGTAATGGTGAGTTCGGTTTTTGATAAAATGATAACCGTTTGCTCCTCTTTTGTCCGCTCTACCTCGCCCTTATCGTTTATATAGCTGGTTACCGATGAGGTGAGTTTTACCGGTTTGTCGCACTGTGCAAAGCTGATGGTACTGCCTGCCAGTATTAAAGCAAAAGCCAATAGGGCTTTTCTTAAAATGTTTGTTTTTGTTGTTTTCATTTTGTGATCGATTTTTATTTTCAACAAAGATATGTGTTTTATATAGTATTATGCAATACCAAGTACTATATATTTCTAAAATAAATTTGGTGGTATTTTATCCCTGATTTCTGTCGTAATATTTATTTAAGATAATATCCTGTTATCATCAGATAGGAATCAATAAAATCGAAGTCTGCTTTCATTTTACTTTTGAATAGCTTTATATTTAGCTAACCAATAACCCTTTTTTTCCATGAAAAAACTTTGCTTTTTGCTTTTCGTTTGCTGCAGCATCTCCGCGTACGCGCAGAAACAGGATTACCCCATACAGCCACTTGCTTTTACCCAGGTAAAACTGGCCGATCATTTTTGGGCCTCCCGCATCGAAACCAACCGAACGGTAACCATCCCGGCATCGTTCGAACGTTGCAAAAGCACGGGCAGGATAAAGAATTTTGAGATGGCCGCCGAAGGGAAAGGCAAATTTTGCACCACCTATCCGTTTGACGATACAGACATTTATAAAACCATCGAAGGCGCATCATACTCACTGGCCGTACATCCTGATAAGCAATTGGATGCCTACCTCGATTCGTTGATCACCGTTGTGGGCAAGGCACAAGAGGCAGACGGCTACCTGTATACATCCCGCACTATCGATCCATTGCATCCCGGCGACTGGGCAGGCCCCGAGCGTTGGGTAAGAGAAAGTGAGAACAGCCACGAATTATACAACGCCGGCCACATGTATGAAGGTGCCGCCGCTCATTTTATGGCAACCGGTAAACACAACTTTTTAAATATCGCCCTTAAAAACGCCGACCTTCTGGTGCAAACCTTCGGCCCCGGTAAACGCGCGGTAGCACCCGGCCACGAAATTGTGGAGATGGGGCTGGTGCGCCTGTACCGCATCACCGGCAAAAAAGAATACCTGGACCTGGCTAAATTTTTTATAGACCAGCGGGGAAAAAAGGCCTACAACAAGAAAAGCAAGAACGTTTGGGAGAACGGCACCTATTACCAGGATGATAAACCGGTAATTAACCAGGACGAAGCCGAGGGCCACGCCGTACGCGCCATGTACCTATACGCCGGTATGGCAGATGTAGCCGCTTTAACAGGCGATAAAGAATACCTGGCAGCCATTGATAAGATCTGGGATAATATGGTAGGCAAAAAAATGTACGTGCAGGGCAGCATTGGTGCCGTTGGCGATGGCGAACGTTTTGGCGCCAACTACGAATTACCAAACGCTACCGCCTACAACGAAACCTGCGCCGCCATAGGCAGCGTTTTTTGGAACCAGCGGATGTTCCTCTTGCATGGAGATTCGAAATACATTGATGTGCTGGAGAAAGTATTATATAACGGGCTCATCTCCGGTGTGGGGCTGGATGGTAAATCTTTCTTTTACACCAACGCTATGCAGATCCAGGATCACTTTACGCACCCGGATATTGAGCGCGAACGTTCGGGCTGGTTCGTGTGTTCCTGCTGCCCAACTAATGTCGCCAGGCTGATCCCTTCTATCCCCGGCTATATCTACGCCCAAAACGGTAAGGATGTATTTGTGAACCTGTTTATCAGCGGTACAGGCAGTTTAAAGGTGAATAACAAGGCCCTGCAAATTACGCAGCAAAATAATTACCCGTGGGATGGCGGTTTGGCGTTCATCATTAACCCGGCATCGGCAATGGAGATGAACCTGAAGATCCGCATACCGGGCTGGGCGCAAAACCAGGCCGTTCCTTCAGACTTGTACAGCTACCAGCAGCCGCTTAACAAAAAAGTAGAAATTAAGGTGAACGGTAAGCCGGTGGAGTACCAGCTGGAGCATGGCTATGCAGTTATCAGCAAGAAATGGAAAAAAGGCGATAAGGTAGAAATGACCCTGCCGATGGATGTACAGCGCGTAATGGCCAGCGAAAAACTGCCCGATGATGCCGGTAGAGTCGCCCTGCAGCGCGGCCCGCTAATGTACGCCGCCGAGTGGACAGACAACGGGGGCAAAGCCGCGAATATCATCATCCCTAAAAACACAGCGTTTACAAGCCATTACGAGGCCGGGCTGCTGAATGGCGTTACCGTTTTAAAAGCTGAGGTAAAGGCCATCAACGTAGATACCGCCAAGCAAACCGTAAGCACGGAAAGCAAAACCCTTACCGCTATACCGTATTATGCCTGGGCAAACCGCGGCAAAGGAGAAATGATGGTTTGGTTCCCGGAAGAGGTAAAATTTGTCGATATTATCAGCCGATAACCAAATCTCTATCAAATGAAGAAGATCCTAACCGTTTTATTCCTGCTGGCCTGTTTTGCAAAGGCCCATGCGCAGGTTTCGCTTGCAACCGGCTGGAAGTTTAAGGTCGGCGACAGCACTGCTTTCAGCGCGACAAATTTCGATGACAGCCAGTGGCAGGCCATTGATATTAGCAAACCCTGGGAACGCCAGGGGCACGACTATTACAATGGCTTTGGCTGGTACAGGCTGCATGTAACTATCCCTGCATCGCTAAAAAACAGTTCGTACTTAAAGGACAGCCTCCGCATCGATCTGCAGAATGTAGACGATAACGACGAATTGTACCTCAACGGTAAACTGATAGCCAAAGGCGGCAGCGATATCAAGGTATCTAATTACGGCCCGCGTCACTACATGCTGGCCACTAACAACCCCGCAATTTTGTGGGATAAAGAGAACGTATTGGCCATCCGCATATTTGATACCGGCGGCGACGGAGGCCTTTATGGCGATAAGTTCAGCATCAGCATGAACGATATTATGGATTATGTATCTATCAACACCGACGCGGACTTTGTGTACGGCGCAAAAAACGCGGTTGGCAAATCTATCAAACTCATCTCGAAAGGCAATAATTACCAATATAAAGGCAAACTGGATTTTAAAGTGACTGATCCGGAAACCGGCAAAGTACTTTACGAGAAAACAAACAAAGCCGCCTTTACCGGCAAAAAGCCGTTTACCTATACATTTAGCGCGGCAGCTATCGAACGCAAATCGTACCAGTTGAGCTATGTTTTTACAGATAGCTTGTCGGGCACCAAAATTTCTAAGGTAGAAAGTACGCCGTATATCCTTACGCCGGCACCATCGGCACAGCCAAAAATTAACGGACCCGAAGTTTATGGCGCAAGGCCGGGCAACCCATTCCTGTATCTTATCCCGGCAACGGGACAAAAACCGCTTACCTATAAGGCGGTTGGTTTGCCAAAAGGCTTATCACTGGATGCAGCAACCGGTATTATCACAGGTTCGGTTAGTAAAAAAGGCGATTACCCGGTAACATTTACCGTAAAGAATGCTGTTGGCTCGGGCACAAAACAATTTACCATCCGTATTGGCGATAAAATTGGCTTAACCCCCGCTTTGGGTTGGAACAGTTGGAACGCCTTCGGTTTAAGTGTGGATGACAGCCGCGTGCGCACCGCGGCGCGCACCATGATAGAGAAATTAGCCTCCTACGGCTGGAATTATGTAAACATTGACGACGGATGGGAAATTGATAAACGCCTGCCCAGCGGTGAGATAACTGCCAATCAAAAATTCCCGGATATGAAGGGAACCGTGGCCTATGTACATAGCCTCGGGCTAAAAATGGGGATCTACTCATCGCCCGGCCCAACTACCTGCGGCGGCTACTTAGGCAGCTGGCAGCACGAAGACCAGGACGCTAAAACGTATGGCGACTGGGGGATTGACTACCTTAAATACGATTGGTGCTCTTACAGCGAAGTATCGCCAAAGGCCCCAACGCTTACCGATCTGAAGAAACCTTACCAGGTGATCCGCGCATCGCTGGATAAGGTTAACCGCGATATTATGCTAAGTTTTTGCCAGTACGGCTGGGGCAAAGTATGGGAGTGGGGCGCCGAAACCGGCGGTAATAGCTGGCGCACCACCGGCGATATCCAGGATACCTGGAGAAGCATGTCGGAAATTGGCTTTAACCAGGATGAAGCCGCCAAATTTGCAGAGCCCGGGCACTTTAACGACCCCGATATGCTGGTGGTTGGCAAAGTGGGCTGGGGCCCAAGCCTGCACAATACGCACCTTAGCGCCGATGAGCAATATACGCACATCAGTCTTTGGAGCCTGCAGTCGGTACCCTTGCTGATAGGCTGCGACATGGGTGCGCTGGATAAGTTCACGCTGAATTTGCTCACCAACAGTGAAGTATTGGCTATAGACCAGGACGCTTTAGGCAAAGCAGCCCGCCAGGCAGTAAAAGGCGACACGTACCAAATATGGGTTAAAGAAATGAAGGATGGCAGCAAGGCGATAGGCCTGTTCAACCTGTCGGATAAATATCAAACCATCACCCTGCCGGGCGAAACGGCGGGCGCTTACAAAACCATCCGCAACGTGTGGGAGCAAAAAGACGTTACAAAAGGTGCGGGCGATTTTAAGGCAAGCGTTGCACCGCATGGAGTAATGCTGGTAAGGGTGAAGTAGGAAGAGACGCACGCCCCACCCAACCCTCCCCTGAAGGGGAGGGCTTAAAGAAGTAATTAACGATATATAATAAATAGTAAATCAAAAATTCCCCCTTTAGGGGGTTAGGGGGCTAAATATGAGCATAGTATGGAAAGGGGTATTCCCGGCGGTAACAACAAAATTTACAGATAAGGATGAATTGGATTTTGACGCTTTCGATGCCAACATCGAAGCGCAGATAGAGGCGGGTGCCAATGGTATCATCATCGGTGGTTCGCTTGGCGAAGCCAGTGTACTGACCGATGAGGAGAAGATAATTCTGCTGGAGCATACCGTAAAGCTTGTAAATAAACGTGTTTACGTTGTGCTCAACATTGCGGAGCAAACTACTAAAGCTGCCCTGCAATGCGCCAAAAATGCCGCAAAGTGTGGCGCCGATGGCCTGATGCTGCTGCCGCCGCTGCGTTACAAAGCCGATGAGGAAGAAACCGTAAAATACTTTGCTGATGTAGCCAAAAGCACCAAGCTGCCTATCATGATCTACAACAACCCTTTCGATTATAAGATAGAGGTTACGCTGGATATGTTTGAGCAGCTTTCGGTGTATAAGAATATACAGGCGGTGAAAGAATCTACCCGCGACGTAAGCAACGTTACCCGCATGATCAACCGTTTTGGCGACAGGTTTGCTATTATGACCGGCGTAGATACACTGGCATTGGAAAGCCTTTTTATGGGTGCCGATGGCTGGGTTGCCGGTTTGGTTGACGCTTTCCCGAAGGAGACCGTAGCTGTTTACCGCTTAGCTAAAGCCGAGCGTATGAAAGAAGCGCTGGCTATTTACCGCTGGTTTTTACCAGTGCTGGAGTTAGACATTCACCCAAAACTGGTACAGTACATTAAGCTTGCCGAAAGCGTTACCGGCCTGGGTACAGAAACCGTGCGTTTGCCGCGCCTCAAAATTACCGGCGAGGAACGCGACAGGGTTTTAGGCATCATTAAACACGCCGTAAAACACCGCCCGGAATTGCCTGCAGGCAGTTGGGGTATAGAAACTGAAGCGGAAGTTGATGTAACGGGGATTAGTTAAGGGAAGCAAGAATTAAGAGGCAAGAATCAAGATACAAGAGACAAGAATCAAGAAAAGGCGAGGGAAGATAGGATTCTCTTCGCGCATTAGCTCGTACTTTCATGCGTGCTCATCGATGACACGGAATTATATCAACGATTACTCGGGCGCTGTAAAAACACCGGCCGCTTATCAGTTGGGCGTTTCGTAGTAGTAGATGGGGGCAAACACGCCTTCGCTGGTGGTGTAGTAACCTTTACCATCTGGCGTAAAGCCAATGGCCTCGCCTTGTTTTTCCTGCTTGTAGGGCAACTCACGTGGTGGGCGCTGCATGGCTCGCCACGCAGGCTCGTTTGGTTGGCGCTGCCAATAGTAAACCTTTTCGTAGCTCTTTACAAGGATCTTTGTACCATCTTTAGAAATATCGCCGGCGGTTATCCATTTAAAGGGTTTTATGCCTTTAAAGTATAGCTTGGTCCTAAGGGTCATGGTTACGGTATCATCGTTGCGGTATTTTAGCGGATAGGTGTATACGCCAACAGTATCGTAACGCTTGGTAACAATGTAGATGAGTTTTTCTATAGGGTCTATCATCATGGTTTCAGCATCCTTTGCACCATCGGGGTATTTCAGGTTAATGGGTACCGGCACGGTGTTGGCCAGGCTATCTCTTCCCCATTCCTTTTTTTCTTCGGCACGATAAACGGTGATGAACTTACGTGAGGAACCGTTATCGCCAATATCGCCGACGTATACATAGCTTTTGCCCGGTACAGGCCCCGGGCCAACGTCAATATCTTCTACATCAATAGCGCCGAGGTGCTGCTTATGCCCCCTGTAGTAAATAGTGGTATGCAGTTTGCCATCTGGCGTTATGGCGAAGAAACGGCTGGTGTCGCCGCTATCGTTGTGTACGTAATAAATGCCTTTGTTGAGGGTAGATGCTGCTATGCCCGACGTTTCGTCCATCTCCTTATTCTGTAATTGGCCGCCTGCCTGCTGTTTCCGATCGATAAGGCGATGCTTGGCATATGCGCCAATAAACATCAGCACAACAATGGGGATGAGGATATTTAATTTTCTGCGACGGCTCATTTCTTTATATGCATTAATAACATCCATTCGCTTCATATATTATCAACTTCGCAGCAAAGGTTATAGTTATTTAACAAGTAAAGCACAAATATCGCAAATTTAGCCTGTTATGGTAAATGAAAAACTCCATGTGTACAAAAAAGCCGCCTTTTTATAAGGCGGCTTTCAATAGGGTTTA
Organism: Mucilaginibacter sp.; assembly: GCF_039925265.1. GTDB lineage: Bacteria > Bacteroidota > Bacteroidia > Sphingobacteriales > Sphingobacteriaceae > Mucilaginibacter. Next base: position 28,954 of record NZ_JBDSZG010000064.1, on the reverse strand, counting down.
TTTAAACTTAAGCAACGGCTTCAGTTTTTGTAGCCTGGGTCATTTCAATATCCGGTTTGCTTACATCGGTAATAGCTACGCGGCCACGGTCGCGACGCAGGATGCGGTTAAACAGGGAGATCTCCCTGTCGAACAAAAACTGGAAGAATAACTTGGTCCACGAGGTATGGTAATACAATGTATCGTAAAACTCGGGCGCTGTTTTTTTAATTTCAGGCAACTTATTCCATGGGATAGAAGGAAAATCGTGGTGCTCGTTATGGAAACCTACGTTAAAAGCCACTGTATTTAGTGGGCCATAATAGCTATAGGTTTCCTGCTCTACGCTGTGGGTAAGGTAATGTTCCTGGATCCAGCGGGCACCAAGCGGGTGCAAGCCAACCGAAAACGAAAAACTTAGTAGCAAAAATACAAGTGAATGCGCACCCATAAAATAAACTATGGCGGTGGTGAATACTACCTGTATTAAAAAGTTAGTTACTATCCAGCCATCAAAAGGATGGATCTCGCGTAAGCGCGATAAGCGGAAAAGCTGGAACACAGGGAAAAATAGCAGCCATAATGCCTTGCCAAAAAACGAATTACTGATAAGCTTGGCCTCCCAGCGGTTAGGCAGATCGGCGTCCAGCTCATGCACACCCTGGAAAGAGTGGTGTTTGATGTGGTATTTTTCGAATGAGATGGCGCTTGGCAATATTTGGGGCAAGTTGGCAAACATAGATGCAAAGCGGTTGGCGTTGCGGTTTTTAAACAGTAACTGATGCGTACACTCGTGTATCATTACAAATAAAGCATGATCTGCAAATGCGCCTAATAGATAAGCCGCGCCCACTACCAGCCACCACGACTGATCGCGCAGTAACCAGGCCAGTATCACCTGGAACGAAACCAGACCGATGATAGCGAAGATCGTATTCGGGTTTTTACCTATCAATTTCCTAAGATCGGGAAACTGTTTTAAAATCTTTTTTGTACGGATGCGGTGAGGTTCAGACTCACTCGAATAAACAAAATCGGTTTTCTTCATATTGGGTTAAAACGATGAAGATAAGCATATCGTGTCACAAATCCAGTTTATTGTTATAATTTGATGATATTTAGGTGAAAAAAAACGGGCAATATTTCTTTTAAGGAAATAATTTCCTCAATTTTAAATCAGGATCGGGCCTTAATTTTGCGCCTAATGCGGGGCATTTACGCTAAAAATCAATAATATGTGGTGGATATACGCTTTACTCTCAGCTGTCTTTGCGGCACTCACGGCCATTTTCGCAAAAATTGGAATAAAAGGGGTTGATACCGACCTGGCTACCGCCATACGCACGGTGGTGATACTGCTTATTGCCTGGGCAATTGTACTTATAAAAAGTACGGGCAGCGGCATAGGCAGTTTAACCCGGCTCAACTGGATATTCCTGGTGCTGTCCGGTTGTGCTACCGGTTTGTCGTGGATCTTTTATTTTAAGGCGCTGCAACTGGGCAAGGTATCGCAGGTGGCACCGGTAGATAAGTTGAGCGTTGCCATCGCCATCATCCTCTCGGTGATATTTTTGGGCGAACCGCTCACGCTAAAATCCGCTTCGGGTGCGGTGCTTATCATCGCGGGTACGCTGGTATTGATATTTTAGATGGATGCATCAATTACATCCCCGGTTTTGTTGCAGCGCCAATCAGGGTTACATCAACAAGTTCCAGCGCGGTAACCATGTGCTGCACCGTCTCTTTATATTTTTTAAAGTGAGGCGTTTCTATGTGCAATTTGTACGCGGCTGTATCGGCGTAAGTTTCCAGTATAGTGATGTGTGCCGGGTTGGTTTTATCGGCAACCGCATAGTAAGTTAATACCCCAGGCTCCAGCTTTACGGCAGTTGCCATCTGTGTTTTTAGGGCGGCATTATACTTAGCTAACTGCGCAGGGTCCACCTGTATCTTTGCCAGCCTAACCATCTGGTTTTTTTGTTGTGCCATTGTTTTGTTGCTGAAAATAAGCATGAATATACTTATAGAAAGAAATAAGAACAGCCGCGTGGTATGGTTTAATTTCATTTTGTTGCGTTTAAAATTAACGGATCTAAACTCATGCTCGTAAGATAATAACCGTCATCCTTGTTTCAGGCCCCCACGACACATGTCGCCCACATGCAAAACCGCTTCGCACGTCGCTGCTTTGCATGTGGGGTGCCGAAATAAATCGGCATGACGTGCTCGTTTTTATCTTCCAAACACTTGTGTTGCCTTAAACCGCCAATTCCTCATAAGCAGCCGTCAAGCTCCGTTGGATACCCTCGCCCTGCCATAGGGTTACACCCGGGATAGCTTTCGCCGCTAAAATCTCCTCCTTGGTTTTGCCGGCCTTGATGCTACTTTCCACAAAAGCTACCAGCTTTTCCATATAATCCTGCATTTGTTTTACATCTTCTACAGTGCCGGTAACTTTTAATGGCTCGAAGGCATGGCCGAAAACGTACTGCGTATTTTTATCGAAGTGTTTGGTAGCGGCTTCCAGCGCCTGGGGCCAGTGCTTGCAGGATGCGCCTGCAGAGCGGTCTATATAGGGGTGCATTTTGTTGAACACCAGGTCGCCGGTGTGTACAATGTTGGCATGTTCAAAATGAATAAAGGCATCGCCATTGGTATGGCCCGCGCCAAAATAATGCCCGCTTACGATCTCGTCGCCCACTTTTACCTTCCACTTATCGGTAAAGGTGGTGTCGGGGTACAGTTGCTGGTCTTCCTTTTTCTGTTTTACAGCCGACGCTTTTTGATTGACAAGCGAGTTGGCATGTGCTGCTACATTTTTGGCTATGCCCTTAAACGCGATGTTGCCGCTGGTATGGTCGCCGTGGTGATGGGTGTTAATGAGCCATTGGAAAGGTTTATCGCTTTTCTTTTGCATTTCTGCTATGAGGTGCGGCGCGGTATTAGGGAACTGCGCGTCTACCACTACAATGCCTTCCTTATTCACCATCCAGGCGATGGTACCGCCTTGCTCGATAAAGATCCCCACATTATTACGTAAGGGGATCACCTGGTAAGCCGGGTCGGCGAGGATTGAGGCAAAGCTGCGATTGCCTAAAAATGCCAAAGCGCCTGCGGTAAGTGCCGTATTTCTTAAAAATTGTCTGCGTTCCATGGTAGTTAGTTTTTATAGTTCTTTTTATAGTTCATAGATGATGGTTCATAGTTCATAGCCAAAATAGAGATAGCGATGTGATTAGCAAATTTTGTTATTAACCACTCACCGCTCCCAACTCACTATTAATATTGATGAAATGCCTGCGATACAAACTCCAGCACCACGGGTAGCGATGCGCGCCAGTAGGTCCAGTTGTGGGCCCCGTCGCGCACGCGGTACTCATGCGGAATTTCCTTTTTGCGCATCAGGTTATGCACCAGCCCGTTGCCTTCGTATAAAAAGTCGTCGTCGCCTACATCCATAAACCAGCGCACCGCTTTTTTGTTAGCATCGGGCATGGCGTTTATCAAAGGGATAACGCTGTATTTGTTATAATAATTGCTGATGGTGCTATCGGCGAGGGTAACATTCGGGTTGTTTTTCACCAACGCCGCCTTTGCTTCCTCCAGGCTCAGGAAACCGGTGGCTGCGCTCAGCGGACAGGCGGAAGAGAACATCTCGGGATGGTGCAAGGCGTAAACAAAGCTGCCGCCGCCGCCCATGCTGAGGCCGGCAACCGCGCGGTAATGCTTATCGGCTTTTATGCGGTATTTCTTTTCTACGTAGGGAACCAGTTCGGTAAAAAAGAAATCTTCATAATTAAAGTCGCCTTTTATATCGTTATTATAACCGCGCCTGCCGGTGTTGGCATCGGGCATTACAATGATCATGCTGGTAGCAATGCCATCACGAATGGCCTTGTCGGTAATATTTTGCACCTCGCCAAACTGCACCCATCCGGTTTGGTCGTCGCCGCCGCCGTGCAGCAGGTAAAGCACCGGGTAGCTGCGGCCGCTGGTCTCATAATCGGGCGGAAGGTAAATAGCAAACTTGCGCTCGCTTTTCAGGATCTTACTGTTGAGGGTTAAATTATCAAACACCTTGCTGGTTTGGGCAAACAGCAGGGCAGGACAAAGCGTCAGCAATACGGATAGCAGTTTTTTCATCAGGATAAGTTTTTTATTTGGTTTGATGCAATCGGGGTTTATTGCAGGCAGATAAATTTAGGAATAAAAAATTGATAAGCGGGATGGAGATTTGACAACTTTTTAAAGTTGTCAAATCTTTACAGATCAGGTTCCTATTACGGTTTAGTGATCTTTGCGTACAAATAACTATGGCGTTCCCTTCGGGCCAGGCTATCCGTTCCAACTCCTCATTCCGCACCGCTGATAGAAGCGGCGCTACATTCCGGGGTTTCCACTACTATCCTTAACGCGAAGACGACCAACTAATTTTTTTATCATTTCCTGTATCATCCTGTAAGCCAATGCCGTAATGTAAATAATTAACCGGGTGAAAATATACGCTAAAACTGATCTTATGACACGCAAAACTCCGCTGCTGCTCTGCTTACTGATTATCGGCCTCGTTTCCTGCAACAAAAACGATGGCATCGACCCCGGCGAAGGCAAGAGCCTGGTACTTACCACCGCCGAGCAACAAAAGGTAGCAGCGGACAATGCGTTCACGCTTAAGCTTTTCAAAGAAATTTCCGCTTCTGAAGGCAGCGACAAAAACCTTTTCCTGTCGCCCCTTAGCGTAAGCTTTGCCTTAGGAATGACCGCCAACGGCGCCAAAGCCGAAACACTCACCGCCATTAACACCACCATGAATTTCAACGGCTTTACCCAGGCCGCCATCAACAGTTATTACAACAAACTGATGACAGAATTGCCCGGACTTGAGCCAAATACGCAGCTGAAAATAGCTAATTCGATATGGTATCGCCAGGGGCTGGATGTGCTGCCGCAATTTATTGATATTAATACCAGCGCTTATCAGGCCAAAGTAGAGGCGCTTGATTTTGCCAACCCGAGCGCTAAAAACACCATCAATAATTGGGTTAACGATAAAACTAACGGTAAGATCCCCAACATTATAGATGACATAAGCGCCGAATCGCAGATGTTCTTGATCAACGCCATTTACTTTAAAAGTGTTTGGAAAACCAAGTTTGATGCGGCTAATACTATAAAAGGTACGTTCACCCAAACCCGCGGCAGCACCGTGCAGGCCGATTTTATGTCCGGGAAAATAGATTATAATAACAACATTGTAAGTGTAGATGGTAAAACGACCATAGTAGCTGAGTTTCCTTATGCGCATGATCGGTTTAGCCTGGTAGCCATTCTCCCTGCCGAAGGTGTTTCGGCTAAACAGCTGTTAGCCAGTATAGATTCTGCCAAATGGAGCAGTTGGATGGCAGGGCTCGGCGCGCAGCAGAGCCTGGTTTACTTCCCTAAATTCAAATTCGCTTACGCCAAATCATTAAAAGACCCGCTAATAACACTGGGTATGGGTAAAGCCTTTAGCAATATGGCTGATTTTACCGGCATCCGCGCCGCCGGCGGCTTATCTATAACTGACGTAAGACATAAGGCTTTTGTAGAGGTAAATGAGGAAGGTACCGAAGCCGCCGCCGTAACTTCAGTTGAAATTGGGCTCTCCTCTGCCGGGGTGATCCCCACGCTGGAATTCAACCGCCCCTTTATTTTTGCCATCCGCGAGATGAAAACCGGGCTGGTGCTTTTTGCCGGGTTAGTAAATAACCCGGTATTGGCAGGGGAGTAACCAGCACGAGAAAATATCGAACACCGAATGCTGAATATCGAATAATGAAGTGAAGGGGACGTCATTATTTGATATTCGATTCTCTCGTTTATGCATTAGCTCTATAACACTGCCCCTGTTAGGGGCTACCTGTTTGTAGCATTTGCAGCTAAAATATTTGTGCTCCGTAGGTGCAACCTCAATTTGCAGGGTAGCCTTTAATAACGTATTGGGTAGGATGGGGCAAAGAGATGATTTATTTTGTTGGCTACAAACAGGTAGTCCTTACAGGACATTGGAATTTTCTTGTGGTGGTAAGCACGGCAGTAGATTAAAAGAATATCGAACACCGATATCCAACATCGAAATTTTCTGTTCATTATTAAATATTCGGTGTTCATCATTCAAAACCTACACCACAACGCCACCCATTAGTGGGTCACTAAAGCTGTGTTTACCGGTTTCTACCCGGCCTGCGTAGCGTTTCTCAAAATTAATATGGCCTTTTACTTTGATGCTGAAATCGTACCAGCCGTGGCTTTTTTGCAGGTTTACAACCAAAGGGATAAACCTTGCCGCATTGTAAACCGTGCGGGTAAGCGGCGCAGTTTTGTAGGCGTTATCAATAATTTCAACCATTAATGGCTTACTGCTGCCCGAGCTTAGCGCGATCTGGATATTGCCGGTTAGTTTTTTGCCAGCGGCATCTTGTTGGTATTGCACATCGGCAGTTACATCAGGGTCCTGCGCGTTGCCTTTGTATTCGCGGTAAAAGCCGTTGGGGCCATAAACACGCAAGTGGTACCGGCCATTCTCAAAATCACTCAGTGCCCATTCGTCGTTAAGGCTTTCACCCGCGGTAAGCGCATAACTCCAGTTGCGGGCGGTATCCATTTGTTTGGGGTTGTGCAGGCTTGCATATTTGCCGGGCGCGTAAACGTTAAACGGCGCGCCAATGGCATGTTTCCCAAAAGCGTTGTCGCCGGCTTTAAATGCTATGCTGAACGACTTTTTATCGTCGCTCAAACTACCATCGGCATACAGCTCATAGGGCAGGGCATTGGAGTGTTTTACGCCGGTTTCCTGCTTCGGCATAAGCGCGGAAGCGTGGCGGTTTGTTTTGATCAGGGAAATATCGGCGCTGTTCAGTTTTTTAAAGGTTGGCAGCTTTTTGAATTTTGCCTTGTGGATTCCTTCCACATACTTGTCCATGTCTAAAAACACCGGATTAGCTATCGGCTCGCCATTGTAGGGGCGGAATGCCGAGGTAAGGTCCCCGCAGATGGTTCGTCGCCAATCGCTGATGTTGGGTTCTTTTATATTTTTGCCGGTTTTGTGGCTCAGAAAGTTTTCCAAAAACTGCAGGCAGGAGGTGTGGTCGAACACTTCGGAGTTTACCCATCCGCCGCGGCTCCATGGCGAAGCGATCACCATTGGCACACGGTAACCCAGACCTATAGCACTTTCGCGGTCGTAATGAGTTGGGAAATCTTTGCGTTCCTGTTCCTGCTCCAGCGTTACAAATTCTGCACGGGTATCAATCCCTTTAGATACTTTACCGGTTCCGTCCTTATGCGAATGCGGTGCCACAAAGGGAGGGATATGGTCAAAATAACCATCATTCTCGTCGTAATTCAAAACAAAAATGGTTTTCTTCCAAACATCAGGGTTCTGGGTAAGGATATCCAGCACCTCAGAGACATACCAGGAGCCATACCATGGCGCGCCGGGGTGGTCCGAGAAATTCTCGGGGGCAACCAGCCACGATACGGTTGGCAATTTGCCGGTTTTTACATCTTCCCTAAATTGGTACAAAACATCGCTTTTGGGTACCTGTACTTCGCGGGCCGTGCCATTGTCGTTGTACTTCAGCGTGCTTAGCTCGCGGTATTGCGGGTCGTTGCGGTTGGTAGCAAAACCTTTCTGGTGGATGTTTTTTTCCTTTTGCGATAACCTGCCATAGGCTCCCGGCTCTAAAAGTTTCGGGTTGTTTTTAATATCGGCCAGTTCATCCTGCATCCATTTCAGCTCGCGTTTTTTCTGCTTCAGGCCTTTATCGCCGGCAGGCATACTGCTTATTTTTTGTTCGGCCTCTGTTATTTTACCGGGGAGTATTTCCAGTAATTTTTTGCGGAAGGTGGTGTGGTTATCGTGCAGTTTTACGTTGTACTGCTCAAAAAATTCCAGCGGATTATCGGTGAAGTTGGCTAACCAGGAATCCTGCTCGCCTTCAAAGCCTGTTGGTACGCTTACCTCGTTCTGGTAACATTTCCAGCTAATGTTATTGTCTTCCAAACGCTCGGGGAAGGTGGTCCAGTTCAGGGTGCCGAAATCAGCATCTTCGTTCCACACCCTCGGGCGCGATTTTTCGTTTTGCTCCTCGCGGACGGTGCCTGTCCAAAAGAAAAGCCTGTTGGGCGTAGTGCCGGTGAGCGACGAGCAAAAATTCTGGTCGCACACGGTAAAGGCGTCTGCCAGGGCATAATTGAACGGAAGATCCTCGCGGGTGTGGTAACCCAGGGTAAGCGGCATATCCTTATAGTCGGGGTTGCCCGATTTTTTTTCGATCAGCCATTGGTCGAACTTGCCATCATTACGGGCGTTAACCTGGTTGGTCCAGCTATGTGGCAGGGAGTTCATCCAGGTGGCTTTTGTGTTTTTTATATCGAGGTGAAATGGGGCGAAAGTTTCGCCTTTTTCGTTGGATTGCAACCAAACGGGGTTCTTGTTGGGCAGGTCGATAGCTCTTGGATCGTTATACCCCCGCACGCCCTTGAGCATCCCGAAGCAATGATCGAACGAACGGTTCTCCTGCATCAGGAAAACAATATGCTCGGCATCCCGCCAGGTACTGCCAATTTTAGGGTTTATGGCCAATGCCTTTTGGATAGACGGCGGTAAAACACTGCTTAAACCAGCCGCCCCTGTAAGCATGGCCGCTTTTTTAAGGAAATCTCTGCGAGAATCTAACATGAGGTAAATATATTAAACAAGTTTAATGATGCGTAGGGCATATTAAGAACCGCAAGGTTATGCAACCACTGTTAACTGTAAATAATATAAATGTGAACGTTACGCTTAAAAAATAAATTTGCTAAATTCCCTGCGTAAATCTAACCATCTATTTATGATCCGTAAGTTCACCCTCACCGTCGCGCTGTTTTCGGCACTTGCTTTAAACACCATTGCCCAAACCGGGCCGTATGTTCCAACTGCAGATAACCTTGCCGCCCGTAAAAAATTCCAGGAGTTAAAATTTGGCCTGTTTATCCACTGGGGCATCTACAGCATTTTGGGCGCCGGCGAATGGGTAATGTACGAAAAGAAGATCCCTTACGATAGTTATAAACGCCTCGCCGGGTTCTTTAATCCGCAGGAATTTAACGCGAAGGAATGGGTGCAATTCGCCAAAAAAGCGGGGATGAAGTATATCACCATTACCTCGCGCCACCACGATGGGTTCAGTATGTTCGGCACAAAAATGTCGCCCTATAATATTGTGGATGCTTCCCCTTACCATAAAGACCCCTTGATGGAGCTGGCCAAAGAATGCGAGAAAGAAGGCATCGAACTGCATTTTTACTACTCCCTGCTGGATTGGGGAAGGCCCGACTACGCCTTTGGTAGCCCTATTGTTGATGGCAAACCGCAGAACGGCGACTGGGATAGCTACATCAAATTTATGAAAGACCAACTAACCGAGCTGATCACCAAATACCCTGCGGTAAAGGGCATTTGGTTTGACGGGCATTGGGAACGCAAAAACGCTAACTGGCATTACGACGAGATCTATGGGTTGATCCATAAGCTAAACCCCGCCATATTGGTTGGGAACAACCACCATTTGGAGCCGATAGAGGGCGAAGACTTCCAGATGTTTGAGAAGGACCTGCCGGGTGCCAATACCACCGGCTTTAGCGGGGAATCGAAAATTGGAAAACTACCGTTGGAGACCTGCGAAACCATTAACAATAGCTGGGGCTTTAATATCACGGATCGCAGTTTTAAATCGTCTAAACAGATCATCCATTACCTGGTAAATGCTGCAGGGAGGGATGCTAACTTTTTGCTGAACATTGGCCCCATGCCAAACGGTAAGATCCAATCGGAATTTACCGATACGCTGGCTATTGTTGGCAACTGGATGCAAAAGAACGGCGAAAGCGTTTACAACACCAGGGGGAGCTCGATGCCACCGCAGCCATGGGGCGTGATGACCGCCAACGGAAAAACGCTATACGCGCACGTTACCACAAGCCCGGCGCAAGCTTATATTTTCATCCCGCAGATGAAGGAAAAAGTTACCAAAGCCGTTTTGCTAAACGGTGGTGCTGCGGTAAAGTTTAAACAACAGCCCGAAGGCGTTTTTATTTATACCAGTGGGTTAGCTATGGACCCGACTGATACCATTGTTAAACTGACGGTAAATTAAGAGCATCACTAACAACACCATAAAAAATGGCCGGCTTTTTTTTGAAGCCGGCCATTTTTATTTATCAAAGTTAAAAGCTTATCGCCCGCCTGCATCCTGTGCAGGCATGTTATTATTGTCTTCCTTGTCTTTTTCTTTATCCTTGGAAAACTCCAGCTTACCAAATTTATAGCTAAGCGATATACCGAAGGATTGCAATGGCACCTGCCTGATGTTGATCTGGTTAAACGTAGTGCCGTAGGTGGTAGCCTTTTGTGTGATGTAATGGCTGAACGGGTTGGCAGCAACCAAGCCAAGGCTGGCCTTTTTATTAAGGAACTGCTTGCGAACGGCGAAATTATAAAAGAAGAAATACGGCCTGGTGCCCTGTAAATTCTTTTGCGAGGAGTTGTAGTTAGCAAATGCCTCGGCGGTAAGATCGTGCGGGAACTGGTAGCTGGCGTTTAAATTGATGCGGTAGGCAAGCCCGGTTACTTTTGCAATACCGGGATTGGTATTGGTACGGCTGGCAATGAACATATTGGTACGCAAATTTAACTTGCCGATAGGCACCGAGCCAAAAAGGTTACCACCAATAGTAGTTTGTGTGCCGATGTTGCTGCGCTGGTTTAGCAGTACGTTGGTATAGTCGCGACCATTGATGTCCAGCACCTCGTAACGGGTGGTGTATTGTTGAATATCATCAATATTGTGGCGGTAAAAGCTCCCCAGGTAAATGTTGCCACCTCCGTCGAAAGAGCGGTTGTAGCCCAGCTCAATGCCATGGCTTATCTCGGGTTTAAGATTGGGATTACCCGTGCTGATATTATACGGATCGCTGATGTTATAAAAAGGGTTCAGGTCGCCGTAGTCGGGGCGCTCTATCCTGTAGTTGTAACTTGCTTTTACCGACTGTGTAGGGCTGATTTTATGCGAGAGGGTTAAAGACGGAACCACCGTGTTGTAACCAGGTATGATCACCCCCGGGAAATCTGCCGTGGTGTTGGTATACTCATTTCTTACCCCCGCCTTTGCATCTAAAAAATTATTGAATAGCGATGTGGATACAGAAAGGTAGCCGGCGTAAATGTTGCGCTTGTAATTAAAGCCGTAGCTCTGCCCGGCGTTATTAATATAGGTGCCATCTGTTAGCAGCGTATCGGTGTTTACTACGTTCTTCAGGTTTTCTATAATGAGTTTGGCACCGGTTTCCACAGTAAAAGTTTTACTGAAGGGGTGGCTGTAATCTACCGAGATATTTGTCTCCCTATCGTTACCGGGGTTGTTGCTGCGCGAACCGGTAGTTGGGCGGGTACCGGTAAGATAATCCTGCTCGTTAAAATACGAAAAGGTGTTTTTACCATAGCTGGTGGTGTACAGTATCTCCAGCTCCTGGCCTTCGGTCTTAAACTGTTTTTTGTAGGCGAGGCTTACATCGGTAGCGTTAACCTTAAAACGACTATCGGAGGTGCGCAGGCTCATCAGCTCGGATAACAGGCTGCCGGTTGATGTTAGCGTTTGTTGCTCCTGGTTGCTGAAACCAAAATTGTGGTTGCCAAAATGGTTAAACCCTACCGATGCGGTTAATTCATCTTTTGGGGTAATGCTCCAGTTAAAGCTAAGGCTCGATTGGTAGCCGCTGCGCGTTTGGGTATTTTTACCGCTTTGCGCCAAAGTGGTAGTCGTGTTGGCAGTAGGATCGGTACTGTTGCGGAAGGTACTGTTAGACCCGGTAGTATTTAGCTGAGCGTTCCCGCTGAAAAAAGCGTTTACGCCAAAGTTGTTTTTACGCGCGTTAAGGTTAAACGAGCCATTCTCTAACCGGCTGCCTGCCGATAAATTAACGCTGCCGTTGATGCCCTGTACTTTGCTGTCTTTTAATATAATGTTGATGATACCGCCTGTACCTGCCGCGTCGTATTTTGCGCCGGGGCTGGTGATCACTTCTATACTCTTTATTTGGCTGGCGGGTATGGCCTGTAGCGCGTCGGCAAGGCTGGCACCGAAGATGCTGGATGGCTTACCGTTGATAAGGAAACGCACATTGGCATTGCCCTGCAACTCCACATTACCATCAATATCAACAGAAACCTGCGGTACTTTTTTCAGCACATCCAAAGCAACACCGCCTTGCGCGGTAAGGTCGTTTGCGGCGTTATAAACCATTTTATCTATACGGTTCTCTATAATAGGTGTCTTTGCTGTAATGGTTACACCTGCTAATTGGTTTTGCACGGGCTGCAATAATATCGCGCTTAACGCCGGGGTGCTGCCGCCATCTGTTACAGTCACATGATCAATAGTAGTGCGTTTATAGCCTAAAAAGTCAACGGTTACTTTGTAATCGCCGGCGGGGATATTATCTATGCTGAAAGTGCCTTTTGCATCGGTGCTGATGCCGTTGAACGGGCTGGCAGCACCTTGTTTAAATACCGAAATGGTAGCGTAATCTACCGGTTGTTTGGTTACAGCATCGGTTACTTTGCCGCTTATTTTGCCTTTACCAGCGGTTTGGGCGTAATTGTTTACAGAAAATAGGAGAAAGAAAAGTAGTGAGAGTACCGTTCGCATGGAGGTGTTAGTTTTATTAGAACCACAAATCTGCCAAGAAACTTTGGATTAAAACTGAGTTTTGATTTAGATGTCGGAATTGTTACAGAACCGGATCCAGGTAAAGGTTGGCTATAAAATTATTGGCCCGTAAGAGGATGCAGGTAGGAGGGCGTTAATAACCAATAAAGTTTTTCTGCTCTATCACCACCGAGCCTTTATTTTCGGTAGTGCTGATGTACATTTTTACATGGTAAAAGTCGTTATCGAAAACGTAGATGTTATTGTCGGCATCCGATCCCTGGAAATTCATGGTAAGCTTTCCACTTTTTGCCTGGGCTATTAAATTGAGCACATGCTGCGGGTTGCGGGTAGTGTAGGTTACGCTGCGTAAAACTGTGCCGCTTGAGATCATTGTGCTTACGCCAATAGTGAGGGTTTGCTCACTCACATTTGGGTTAACACTTCGGAAATGCTCAATTTTTTTACCGTCTTTTTCTTCTATATACTGATGCTTAAATACCCTGCCAAGCACTAAATAAGTATGGGCCTGCCCGTCAGAAAGATTGGTGAGGTTGGTAAGATCGTAAAATGTGATACTCTGCGCATTTGCACTCATCCGCAGGCAAAACAAAAATAGGATAAGCAGGTATTTTTTCATTTTATAGGATCCTCAACAAATATAATCTAATTCCGAAGAGTTAGGTCACCCTGAGTTAGAGCTTTAACAATTAAGCTTTAGCTCTTTTTTAGTACAATTTGCTCGTTAAGCATTTCATACACGGCTTTAAAAAACAGGCGCAAGCCCGGGTACTCTTCCCTGCTGTACTTGGTTTTATTGTAAATTATAACATAGTTTACAATAATAACACCTTCAATTTCGCCAACAATACGTTTAAAACTAATACTCTTATCTCCCATTACTGCGGTTAGCGATTTTGGCAACGCATCAACTTTATAACCAACCGGTACCTTATACCGCCCATTTATAGAGTAAACATTGCGGAAAATAAAGTCGATATCAGAAAGCCGGGTTTCGCTGATGAAAGGGTTTGGGCCAAGCCCGGTAAACAAGTTGGGGTTTATAAATATGTAATGTTCATCAGAACTGGTAAGCTCCAGTTTAAAATTAAAATCCTCCCGTAGTGGAACAGTATCTGTTTCCATGGCCGAAAACTGGTGGCCGCTTATCTCTAAATTGGAATTTCCCTCTTTCAGCTCATCCTCAATGTATTTTTTTAAGCCGAGATTATCAAATGTTTTCAGCTTGCTTATGCGCTTATAGTTCGAGCTGGTTTTTTGTACACTGCCCTCCAGTTTGCCGGCGGCATCTATGCTTGCGTTTACAAAAACCACTTCGGTTGACGGCACTACAGTGTTAAGCTTTATTACATCCGAGTTTTTTGTGTCGGGGTCAACAGCCACCATGTTTAAACCAAGCAGTTCGTAAGGTGTATCATTATAGGTATTATACTTACCTGTTGCATCCATCACATAAAAGTTCAGCGAATCGATAGCTACCCGCACTACTGTTTTGTTGAGGCGGCCAAAGCTTGGGTTTCCCAGTTCAATTTCGCCGTTATCGCGCGTTCCTAAAACCAGCAAGCTTGGTTTAATGCCGGCCAGTTTTAAAAAATGGTACAGTATCAGGTTTATTTCGGTAGAGTTGCCGGTTTTGCTTTGCCAGGCTTTTTTAAGGCCATCGTCGCTATACCATTTATCTACCTCGTTCCACTTCATAGTGTTTTTTACCGTATTAAAAACATAGGCAATTTTCTCGTGCTCATCTTTTATAGCGTTTGCATCGGTAATCAACTCGGCTTCTTTATCAAGCGGTAACTTTAACTGGCCGCCAAAATCGGGGTCGACTATGATCTCGTTCGCAATAGACGACCATGTGCGAAATCCCCGCGACGGCTTAAAATAAATCCCCTGTAGGTTATCTTCCAACGAATGCATATAAGGCTCGATCCGAAAGCCCGGTATTTTCGACATACTCCAGATGCGCGTACGCTCGCGGGTATCTTTTGCTATAAAGGTGGTATCAATATCCGTTTTTTGCGTTAGTTTTTTGATGATGTTATAGGAATAGTCAAAGTTGATGTGTGCTTCTACTTTGCTATAACGGTTTGGCAACACGCCCTGGAAAAACCAGTTAGGATAGTTGTAGCCATAAGTGGTTTTCCAGGTATATTTAATCTCTATCACCGATCCTGCTTTTACATTTGGCAGCGTGAAAGATATTGCGCGGCGCTCCTTATCTACTTTTTGGTTGTAGATGAGCTTGGGGTCTAAGGGGGTTACCACAATGGTATTGCCAACAAGGTTTATGGTTTCTGCCTCAATGTTCTTTATGTTCTCTGCACCATGGGCGCTGTAAAACTCCAGCCTTATATTCCCTTCGCTGGTTGCTTTGTCGTTAAATATTTTGATGCGTTTGTGGCGCTCCATTACTATCGCCTCGGTGTTGGTATAAGCAATTTTACCAACGTCAAATAAAATCATGGCGTTGGCACCTTTGTCAAAATCGCAGGAGGTTAGTTTGAGGTCGGCAGTGTCAATTTTTCCGTACGCGAGCGATTGTGCATTACTTTTAATGCCTGCAACAATAAAAAGTAAAAAGAGTAAGTATAGGTTTTTCAAATGATGTGGTTTGGTGGCAGCAAATTAACAAAAAACCGGGTAAGTAAGGTTATGGATGATAAGTTTGTACCGCGTGCCTCAATACATCGCCTTTGTAAAATAGAACATCTTTAAACTTTCCATCTATATAGCCCTGGGCTTGGTCGGTAAAGTTTGGCGACGAGGCATCAAATGAGTGCCCGCCGGTGATAATGGTTTTTGCTTTTACGAAACGGCCAAATTCTATAGCGGCTATAAAGCTATTGCCAGAGTAACCGTAGCGTTTTTTGGTGCCCGGCATTATTCTGCTTTGGAACGATGGCAGTTGCCCAAAGTTGGAGGACGTTAGGCCAACAGGCAGACTTGGCAGTTTATCGTCAAAAGTTATGCCGTCTGCCGGGCGCTGGTAGCGGTTGATGTCGCCCCATTGCATCTTCCAGGTGCCGTAACGGTTTTGCAGGCCGGTAATGGTATGGCTTAGCATGGCCAGCTGGCTTTCGGGTGTGATGGTTTGCAGCATTTCTTTTAAGCGCTTTACTATATAACTGGTTTCGCCGGGCAGGGGCGGCGGCATGGTGCGGAACATAGCACTGCCCCATTCAATAGCCACGGTGCTGGCAACCGAGTTTGCGGCGGTGCGTCTATCCCATGCTTTTAAGAGGGCAATGGGTTCGGCAAGTTTAGTTTTAACGCTGTCGGGCGCGGCATTATAGGCAGCAAATAAGCTGGGCAGCATATCGTCGAAAGCGCGCAGGTAATGGTCGTACCCTTTTGCTATCAATCCATCCAGCGTAAGGTTCTTGGCATCTTTAAGTAGGCTAACGGCGTTTACACCCCTGTAGTTTTCATCATCGGGTGCCATATATAGCGGGTATTTTGTTTTATCGGGACTGGCTGCGCCTGCCGAAGTAAATGGTGACGAATTACAGTTTTGGATATATCCGGTGGATGGATTGTAGACATGTACGATCTCGTCCAGCGAGTGCAAGCCTTTCCATTCTGTTGCGGGTGTGCTGCCATCTACAGGTAGGGCCCAGTTGATCTTCGGGTCGCGTTTGGGCATAAAATCGCCATACCAAAAAGCAGTGTTACCCTGTCCGTCGGCATAAACGGTATTGTTGCTGGTGTTGGCCAGCAGCCCCATCGCCTTTTTGTATTCGGCAAAGGTGTTTGCCTTGGTGATCAACCACGATTCCAGCAAAGCCTTGTACGACCGGTTGTAATGTTTCAACGCCAGCCACTTGCCATCCCTTGCGGCCAGCACCGGGCCATGGTGAGTATAATAAGCAGTGATATCGGTAGCCACCAGTTCATCGCCCTTTTTAACGCGCATAGTCAGTTTTTTAACGGTTACGGGTTTTAGCTTGCCATCGTATTCGTAAAACCATTTGCCATCTTTTTTTATCACTTTTTCGGCATACATATCGCCCACATCGGCATAGCTGCTGGTATGCATCCAACCGCAGTTTTGGTTAAAGCCCTGGTAAATAAAAAACTGCCCCCAGGTAACTACGCCATAAGCGTGCAGACCCTCATCGCTTTGTAGCCCAACCTCGCTGCGGAAGTAGAAAGGCACATGCGGGTTAATATAGAGCATAGCATGCCCGCTTGCCGTGCGCGATGGCGAAATGGCAAACCCGTTGGAGCCGGTTTCACGCTCCTCGTGCGTGTTAATAATGCTTTGGGGAGAATACACCGCGCCGATGTTATTAGCTGCATCGCCGTAAAAGGCCTGTGTTTCTTTTGGGGTAATGTCGCCGGTTTCGGTAGCGGCAACACTACCGTCGGTAAACATCAGCGGGAACCAGGGTTTGAATTTTTTAAATACCATCGGTGTTACCTCCGGGTGTTTGTAGAGGTAATAATTCACCCCATCGGCAAAGGCGTCCAGCAGTTTTTTAAACGAGGGTGCGCTGTTGTTATAATCTTTTATGGCATCGGCGCTATCGGCTATCAGTTGTAGCTGTACATCGGTATATAAAGGAGTAGCGCCATCGGCCTCGCTTTGGCGGCCAAGCTGGTACAGGTAATTACGTTCTATCCCTTTAAAATTTTCCTCGCACTGGGTGTACATCAGCCCAAACACCACACCGGCATCGGTTTTTGAATAGATGTGCGGCGTACCATAATTATCGCGGATGATAGTTACCGCTTTCGCCTGTTGCTGGTAACGGGCAATTTCTGCAGGGGTATGTTTTTGAGCGATGGATAGTAAGGGTAAAACAAGGACGATAAGGGTAAATATTTTTTTCATAGATAACAAAATAGGGCATCAACAGCCACCCACGGATGATTAATTTATCTTCAATCTCCTAATTTAATAATAATTGGTATAATCTGCAGGGATAGTGTAACGGGGCCCGAAAAGGGGTTTGATGGAAGTTAAGCGGGCCTTAATAATTGTTATTTTGACGGTTAAATTACCTGTTTAACACTATTTTAACACTAACTGTTTATCAATTGTACAACCTTTAAACAGAAAAAATAGAAGTAGTATAAGGTAATTTAGCTTTATCTGCAGCTAAATGCTGTATGTTTTTTGGGACAAAAAAAAATGCTTTAAAAAGTTTTTTACACTATCCCCCAAAATTACTATATTGCTACCGTGTTTATAAGGTTTTAATTTTCGATGTTATTTTATCGATAAATAAAATAAATAACCGTTTCGCTGTAACATATTGTACTAAAGCAACGTCTTTTTTACAAAAGACGGATATAATATATTTACCGCCGGGCCGTTCATTGTGTATCTTTGACACCGAATTGTGGGACTTTAAAAAGCGGGTACAATAATTGTATTGCTTTTGCCACAAAGAATTTAGTTACGATAATTTAGTTAACCGCCAGGTTATTAAATAAAGAGCTTGGGTAAAACTAACATGTTATCTGAGATTTAGTTGATCAGCATTATTTGAGAGATGATGTTGCAGAGGCGTTCCGGGGTGAGATACGGAACGCCTTTTTATTTACACCGATTCCACAGATTAATTTTGATTTCACCGATTGTTGCGGCCGATTTTTCAACGATTTATTATTGCTGCCCAGAACTTACCTAATATACAAATACAACAGCGCTGCTAATGCCGCGCCAAGGATGGGCCCTATTACGGGGATCCAGGCGTATGACCAATCGCTGTCGCCTTTATTTTTTATGGGGAGCAGCGCATGTACAATGCGCGGACCAAGGTCGCGCACCGGGTTGATGGCGTAACCCGTAGTACCGCCCAGTGAAAGGCCTATGACCCATACCAGCAAAGCCACCGGCAGCGCTCCAACCGAGCCAAGGCCAACAGGTGTTTTTGTTGGCGTTATCTCGGCCCCTGTGATGAAGAACACCACAAAAACAAGCACAAATGCACCAATGATCTCACTGGCGATATTTGAAAAATAATTGCGCACCGCCGGCCCCGTGCAAAAAACGCTTAAGATGGCGGCAGGGTTATTTGTTCGCCTAAAATGGTCTATATACATCAACCACACCAGGCTTGCGCCTATAAATGCGCCCAGGAATTGCGCAGCTATATAAGGCAGTACACTGCTCCAGACAAATTTGCCCGCCAATGCAAGCCCGATAGTTACCGCCGGGTTTAAATGAGCGCCGCTGTAAGGCCCGGCTACCGTAACCCCTACAAAAACGGACAAACCCCAGGCAGTGGTTATGACCAGCCAGCCGGCGTTGTTGCCTTTTGTACCTGTTAAAAGCACATTGGCCACTACGCCATTGCCTAATAAGATGAGCAGCATGGTGCCCAGTAGCTCTGCTAAAAATGGAGACATCAGTATATTGGTTTAAGGTTTATAATTGTATTGCTATGCCCCTGTTTCTTCGTCGCTCCAGCACTGGGCGGTACGGATGGCTTTTTTCCAGCCTTGTATTCCTTTACTAATATTCGGCAGATCGGCCTGTACATCAAACTCTTTTTCTGCCTGCCATAGTGCCCTTATTTCGTCTATATCTTTCCAGTAGCCTACCGCCAGCCCCGCCAGGTAAGCGGCTCCCAGGGCCGTGGTTTCCACAATGGTTGGCCTTATTACTTTACAATTAAGCAGGTTGGCCTGGAATTGCATCAGCAGGTCGTTGGCCGTAGCGCCGCCATCTACGCGCAATTCCTTTATCTTCATACCGGCATCTGCTTCCATAGCGTTCAATACATCCATGGTTTGGTAAGCTATGGAATGTATGGCGGCAAGGGCGATGTGCCCGGCGGTTGTACCACGGGTAATGCCCACAATAGTACCGCGCGCATCAGGGTCCCAATAAGGTGCGCCCAGCCCGGCAAATGCAGGCACAAAATAAACACCGCCGGTATCCGCAACGCTTAAAGCAAGCTGCTCTACCTCTGCCGAGGTTTTAATGATCCCCAGCCCGTCGCGCAGCCATTGCACCACGGCGCCCCCAATAAATATACTGCCCTCGAAGGCGTACTGCACCTGGCCGTTTATCTTGCAGGCTACAGTGGTAAGCAAGTTGTTTTTTGAGGCGATAAACTCGCTCCCAATGTTCATCAGCATAAAACAGCCTGTTCCGTAGGTGTTTTTCACCATTGCCTTGTCAATACACATCTGCCCAAAAAGAGCGGCATGCTGGTCGCCGGCTATCCCGGCTATAGGGATCTTTGTGGCGAATATAGTGGTGGCGGTTTCGCAGTATACCTCGCTCGATTGCTTAACCTCCGGCAGCATGGCGGCGGGGACATCCATCAGCGACAGCAATTGCTCATCCCACTGCTGCGTGCGGATATTGAACAACATGGTACGGCTGGCGTTAGTAATATCGGTAACATGCACCTTGCCCCGGGTAAATTTCCATACAAGCCAGCTATCAACCGTGCCGAAGGCAAGTTCGCCGGCAATAGCCTTTTCGCGGGCACCGGCTACGTTATCCAGGATCCATTTTATTTTTGTGCCCGAAAAATAGGGATCAATTACAAGGCCTGTTTTGTTACGGATGAGTTCCTGGTGACCGGCTTGTTTTAATTCTTCGCAAAAATCGGCGGTGCGGCGATCCTGCCATACAATTGCGTTGTAAACAGGCTCGCCGGTGAGGCGGTTCCAAACTATAGTGGTTTCGCGCTGATTAGTAATACCTATGGCCTTAATGTTGGTGCCATTGATGCCCATTTTAGCGGTGGCTTCGGCAGCAACACCCGCTTGGGTAGACCAGATCTCGTTAGGGTCGTGCTCTACCCAGCCCGGTTGCGGAAAAATTTGAGTAAACTCTTTTTGCGCCAGCGACCGGATCTTCCCGGCGTGGTCAAAAATAATAGCCCGCGAGCTGGTTGTGCCCTGGTCTAAAGCTAAAATGTAATCTTCCATAAATTAAGTATCCGTTGGTCGGTTTAAATTGGTGTTGCAGGTGATCCTGCCGGAAAATACGGTTCTAACAAATAGGCTTGCGCCAATAGTGTAAATGTATCAATTTGTTCCTTTTTCCATGCAGCATCTTTGTTAAGTTCTGCTGCAATTAAAGCGGCTACAGTTGGCGCCATATCAATTGCCGCACGGGCATCTAAAAACAGTGCCCTTACCCGCCGGGCTAAAATATCCTCAACGGTACGCGCCATCTCGTACCTCACACCCCATACCACTTCCGCAGCTATATAAGGCAGGCGCGGATGCAGTTTCTCCTTCCATGCGGCATCTTCGCCGGCAAACTGCAGCAGGGCGGCTTCGTCGCTGCCATAAACATACAGGTGACTGCTGCTGTCAACACCCGCCATGCTGCCGTGAATGGGCAAATCCCTGGTTTTACAGGGCGATGGGTTTAATTTACCAACCACAATGGCTCTGTCGATAGTATCTTCGCCCATTTTGCGGTAGGTTGTCCATTTGCCGCCTGTTATAGTGATGAGACCCGAACCGGAAACCACCAACTTGTGGCTGCGCGAGATCTCTTTGGTTGTTGAGGAATCTTTTTCGGGCGCGGCCAGTGGGCGCAGACCTGCAAATACGCTCAGCACATCTGCTTTTGCAGGTTGCTTAGTTAGGTATCTCCCGGCAGTTCGCAATATAAAATCGATCTCTTCCGGCAGTGCTGCGGGTTCCAGGCTATGGTTATCAAGTGGGGTATCGGTGGTGCCCACAACCAGTTTATCATGCCAGGGAACGGCAAAAAGCACACGCCCGTCGTCGGTCGCCGGGATCATGAGGGCATCGCCTCCCGGCATAAAAGAACGGCTAAGCACCAGGTGCACCCCCTGGCTTGGCCGCACCATGGGCTTTTTCCCGGGCTTATCCATGGTTAGCAGTTCATCTACAAAAACCCCGGTGGCGTTAACCACAGTTTTACCTTTAATAGGGTAGGTTTCGCCGGTCTCCGCATCGGTGGCCACTACCCCTGTTATATTCCCCTGCGAGTCTTTTATTAAATTAACCACCTGGAAATAGTTTAGCACGGTAGCGCCCTGTTCGATGCAGGTTTGGGCCAGATTAATAGCCAGCCGCGAATCGTCGAACTGGCCATCATGATAAACAACCCCTCCATACAATCCCTTTTGCTGTATGTTAGGCAACCGAGCGATCACTTGTTTTTTGGAAATATGTTTGGCCCTGCCAAAGCCGAGCCTGCCTGCCAAAAGATCGTAAAGGCTGAGGCCGATGGTGTAAAACAAACCGCCCCACCACTCATAATTGGGGATGATGAACGATTGGTTGGTGACGAGGTGAGCGGCATTTTTCGACAGCAGGCCGCGCTCATTGAGCGCCTCTCTTACCAGGCTGATATTGCCTTGTGCCAGGTAGCGTACGCCCCCATGCACCAGCTTGGTGCTTCGGCTTGATGTGCCTTTGGCAAAGTCGGCTTGTTCCAGCAGCAGCGTTTGGTAGCCCCTGGAGGCTGCATCAAGCGCAGCGCCCAGGCCGGTAGCACCGCCCCCAACAATAATCACATCCCAAACCTTTTCGGGATTGTTTAGCGCTGCAGTTAATTTACTCCTTGGAATATGCTCCATATATTTATTGTAAACTACTTCTCTAACTTCAGTTCCCCCTTCAGGGGGTTAGGGGGCTGCGGTTGTTGCCTTTTATACGTCGCCATAACCAGCGTTACCATGCGGTTGTAGGTATCCAGGCCTTGCGGCTGGTTGTTCGCTTTTAAAAAGTTGTCATAAAAAATGCCGGTTATTACGTTTGCCTTGTTTTGATAAGCCAGCCAGTATTGGCGCTCCTGCTTAAAATCGGCCTTCACCTGCGGAGAGATGCGCTTTTTTAATTCTTTATTCATCAGGCTATCGGTAAGGTACAGGCTAAACATAAATTCGCGAACGGCCAGCTGGTATGCCGAATAACGCAGCAGCCTGTTTTTGGAGCCGATAGCTGCCAGGTAACCCACAAAGTTTGCCTCATCCTCTGCCCCGTAACCCATCTGATGCGACATTTCGTGGCAGGCCACAAAGGGCCTTACAAAAACCGGCTGCTGGTAATTCAGCTGTGCCTCGGTAGTAAAGGGGTTGTAATAGCCCGATGTGCCGATGTAATTGAGCAAAGGGGTTAACAGTGATGGCTTGATGCAGGGACTATACGTTTTAAAATTTGCCGATGTGCCGCCCAACTGCCGCACGGCATTAATAGCTGTAGCGTAAATGGTATCGTTGCTTTGTTGCAGATCGGCAGGGGTAACGCGTGCACGGGAAGCGTTAGCGCTATCGATAAGTGTGGTGGTTACCGCCTGCAAGTCGACGGCTGTAAATTTGGATTCTTTTAAATTTAACCTTTCGGCAGCCGAAGGGCGGAAATAGTTCATGCCCCAAAAAATATAGAAAAGCAGCAGCCCGCTTTGGATGCCTATGATTACCCCTGTGATTAAGAGGCCGGCTCGTAAAAACTTCTTCTTTAAAAGCAATTTAATGAGTAAGATAACCGCATAAAAGAGGTAGGCAACAACAGCGATGTATACTACATCGCCAACGCTAAAGGGGAAGATATTTAAAACAGGATGGAGTACAAAACAAATAGCCGGGTAAAGGCCCTGCGAATAGTATTTTTCAACCGCCTGTGGGTGCCCTGCAAAAAGCATCAGCAGGTATATGGCTAATGCCAGGGCCAGTATAACAGCCACTCTTTTTAGTAAAGGTTTCCCGGCGAAATAGCTTTTCATTTGGCTGGTAAATATATAGGTTAAAGAAGAAAAGGAGAGGGGCGAGAGGAGAAAAGCCGATAAAAAGACAAAGCCCCCCGGGTTATACCGGGAGGCTTGCTATTTAAAATCACAAAAAACTATTTTACAGATACCGGTACTGATACCTTATCCCAGTTTAAAGAGAAACCTTTAGCATTGATTTTGTAAACCAAACGCTCGCTCATGGCCGATGCTACCGGTTTTACGGTTACACGCAGGGCGTCTTTGGTTTCGTCGTATTTATACGCGCCCCATTGTTTAGCTACTTTATTGAAGATAATGGTCCAGGTAGTTTCGGTAGGGATAGCAAAAAAGCCGTAAGTGCCTGCGGGCAGTGTTTTACCTTCAACCTTAATATCTTTTGTGGTGGTAAATACGGTTGCCTCGTTTGCACCGGCACGCCATACTTTACCGTATGCTTCTAATTCGCCAAATACTTTGCGGCCCTTTACAGATGGGCTGCCGTAGTTAATGGTAATGGTTGAGCCGGCAACTTTAGCGCTAACGCTATCGCGTGGGCTGGCCGGTTTTTGCTGTGCAAATGCAAAGCTGGAAACTAATAAGGCAAATACAAAAAATGCTGCCGCTTTAAACTGAAATGTTTTTCTCATCATGTTGGTGTTTCTTAAGTTTAATTATTAACGTGTCCTTAAATATTTATTGTGCGCAAATATAATGGCATTAATTTATAACAGTAGTGGTTTTTTATAATACACTCCAAATTAGTTTATGAATACTCCTGTCGCTTAAAACTTTCCGTTGGGCTGCATGTTATACAACCAGAACGCACATTGCAGTTAGGAATTGACCGAAAGGTTAAACAATTGTTGTGAGTTTTTGCCCTCGTGTTTCAACAGACATGAGGGTTTTTTATTCGCCGCAATATTTAATTAGTTACCGGTCATTGTTTTCTATCACGAAGGGCACCTCAGTTGGTAAATAAACGTACTGATTTTCAGTTGAGCAAGGCAAGAATATAATTGTTTGTTTAAAGCGGCCGGTTACTCGTCATCTTTTATCTCTTCCCAATAAACCGTTTCCTGGTAAATATCATTTTTGATGGCAACCTGTGCTTTTATTTTTTCCAGTTCGGCTTTCATCTCTTCGGCACTGAGCGAACTTACCAGCGAATGGTAGTATATGACATAGCCGGTGCGGCTATTAATGAATTTATAATGTTTGTCAGCAGTATTCATGGCAGAATTGCTTTATATCACTATAATATAAACTGCCGGGGTTTTGTTTTAGTATTTTAAGCTGAGGTATTTAAATTTTAGCTTAAAGGTTAATAGGCCTGTCAACTTCAAAAAAAGCTGACAGGCCTATGTATTGAGATATTAAACCGCCTCTACTTCAAGCGGTGTAAATTGTTCATCGGCACTTGGCCCGTAACTGCCGGGGATAGATACATCCAACAGGCGCAGGTAAACGCCTAATTGTGCGCGGTGGTGTATAATTTGCGAAATCGTCATCCGTATCACTTCCCATTTAGCCTCGCGGCTGTAAATTTCCGGGCCGTTGCGCAGGGTCCAAATTTCGTTCATTATCCATTCTTTATTGGGCACTAATGATGCTTGTGCCTCGGCAAACGATTTCTCAAACAGCGCTACCAGATCATCGGTATTGTTGATGATGGTTGGGTTGTAAGGGGCGGCGGCAAAGTCCAAACCTTCGGTAGATAATACCATGGGGATCCAGGTTGGCAGTTCGGCAATGTGGGTGGCCAGGCTGCGGATATTCATGCTTTTTGGGTGTGGTTGCCAGTCGTATTTGTCGTTTGGTACGCGCTCCAGCATTTTGCGGGTGGTTACGGCTTCTAAATTTAATTGTTCCAGAAAAAATTCGATGGTTGTCATAGCTTGTTGTTTTAAGTTTATGATACAAAGAAACAGGGGGCTAATGACAGCCCTATGTCAGCAGGGAATAAAAAACTCAAAAAGAATAAAATACTATGCATGCATAGTATTTTATTCCTATCTTTACGGCAACCAATTATAACCCTGATTTTAAAATGGACCATTTACTAACCGATACTCCTGCCGGCTTCGATTTTTCTGTAAGCGATAACCAAAAGATGATAGGCCAGATGGCCAAAGATTTTGCCGAGAAGCATATTAAACCTAATGTAATGCTGTGGGACGAGGAACAAAAATTCCCCTTGGAGCTGTTTAAGCAATTGGGCGAAACCGGCATGATGGGCGTTTTGGTTCCCGAAGAATATGGCGGCTCGGGCTTTGGCTACGCAGAATATGTAACCGTTATAGTTGAGATTGCCAAAGTTTGCGGCTCTATAGGTTTATCGGTAGCCGCGCATAATTCACTGTGTACCGGGCATATTTTAGCATTTGGCAACGAAGAACAAAAGCACCGTTGGTTACCTAAGCTGGCTACTGCCGAATGGCTGGGCGCCTGGGGATTAACAGAGGCCAACACCGGCAGCGATGCTATGGGCATGAATACCACAGCTGTTTTGGATGGCGACCACTATATTGTAAACGGATCGAAAAACTGGATAACACACGGCAAAAGCGGCGGTGTAGCCGTAGTAATGGTGCGTACCGGCAATAAAGGCGATAGTAAAGGCATCTCTGCCCTGGTGATAGAGCGGGGTACGCCGGGCTTTAGCGCAGGCAAAAAAGAGAATAAGCTTGGGATGCGTGCATCAGAAACTACCGAAATGATATTTGATAACTGCCGGGTGCCTAAAGAGAATTTGTTAGGTAACGAGGGCGAAGGCTTTAAACAAGCTATGAAAGTGTTGGATGGCGGTCGGATCTCTATCGCGGCGCTGTCTTTAGGCATCGCCAAAGGCGCGTTTGAAGCAGCAGTTGCTTATTCTAAAGAGCGCCACCAGTTTGGGCAGCCTATAAGCAGTTTCCAGGGGATCTCGTTTAAATTGGCGGATATGGCCACCGAAATAGAAGCGTCTGAATTGTTGGTAATGCAGGCCGCCGACCTTAAAAACCGCCACCTGCCGGTGACCAAGCAATCGGCCATGGCCAAATACTTCGCATCGGAAGTAGCGGTGCGTTGCGCTAACGAGGCCGTGCAGATCTTTGGCGGATACGGCTATACGAAGGATTTCCCTGTAGAAAAATTTTACCGCGATGCCAAGCTTTGCACTATAGGCGAGGGGACATCAGAGATCCAAAAAATTGTAATAAGCAGGGAAGTGTTGAGGTAGGGAGGCTTCAAGTACTTAACTGGTGCCGCTATAAATGTTGAATTTGTAGCGGCTTTTTTTTTAGATAGGTCCGCCTGTATGAGTAATAGCGCTACCGAACAATGATTCGCCAAAAAGCCCATAAATAAAAAAAGCAGGATTGGCCTTGCGCTATTCCTGCTTTCGTTTAATCTTAACTAACTATTAACTGACCGATTTTAATTCGGTTAATTATTGGTATAACTACTAAATTGTATTTATAGTATAATAATTATATTAGAAATTAATATTTTCTATTCGAATTAGCTCTACCCACTGCATCAGGTGGTTATGTGAATATGAAGCGTTCGGAATTTTAATTCGACTTATATACTGTTTATGGCATGTTTGTTCTGTATTATTCCAATTTAATCTATTTTAACAGAATTTAATTTTGTTATTGTGTCTTTTGCTGATACCTTTAACCGGTAAATCAGTGATCGTCTTCCATGAAAAAAATATTTTGCTTTTTCCTGTCCGTTCTTTCTATCGCCACCTTAAAAGCCCAGCAATCGCAACTGCAGAACATTGCCGAGGATAACGGTTTGCCCGGTATTCAGTTAGCTTATACCAATAAAGGTAAAACCACCGAATACAACCTTGGTACGGGTAAAGAGGGGCTGACGAAGCAAATAACAACTAACACGCTGTTCCGTGCCGGCTCATTGGGTAAAAGCGTATTTGCCTACGCGGTTTTAAGGCTTTGCGATAGGGGCGTGCTCTCTCTTGATACCCCACTAATGCATTATATAGGTACCTACTCCAGGTTTGATATGAAGGACCCGCGCTACAGCATGATCACCGCGCGGATGGTGCTGAGCCATACCAGCGGGCTGGCCGAGTTTCCGCAGTTTGAGACGGGCGAACCGGTAAAATTGCTGTTCGCGCCGGGCAGTTCTTATGCATACTCTGGCGAGGGTTATTGGTTTTTGCAAAAGGTGATTGAAAAACTCACCGGCATGCACTTTGAGCAGGTGATGCAGGAGGAGGTTTTTAAACCGCTGGGCATGCATAACAGCACCTACGTTCAAACCAAGGAAATGGATATCAGCGTAATAGGCCCCGAAAGCCCCGATCTGGCTCCGATGTTGCCGAACGCTGCGTTTAGCTTGTTGAGCAACGCGCACGATTATAACTTGTTTTTACAGGCGCTCTTAGTCGGCAAGGGTTTAAAACCTGCAACACATCAGCGAATGTTTAGCAAACAGTTGCGCAAGCCGCAGGGCAATACCGATACAGCTAAATATGTCAACTGGGGGCTGGGCGTTGGGCTGGTGCAAGGCAAAAATCAAAACCTCATTTGGCATTGGGGCAAAACCGACGATTTTATTTCTCTGTTTGTGGCCAACCCCGCCACCGGCCAAAGCCTGGTTTTCTTTACCCGTGGCCCGGCCCTAAAAGTTGCCGACCAGATCATCAGCCTGTTTTTGGGCAGGCAAACGGCCCTCACCATGCGTCCGCTGCATTTTAGGTATGATGAACCTGATACTATGGCGCGGCTTTTCTCTGCTTTGCGGGCACAAGGCTTCGGCAATGTGCCGGCGGTATTTAAAGGGTTGCAAAGCAAAGGATATCAATTTTCCGAAGGAGATATTAATTACTATGGCAATGTATTACTGCGTAACGGGAAAAACCGGCAGGCCCTCGCCATATTTAAACAGCAGGTTGCTATGTACCCCGCAAGCGCAAATGCCCGGGATAGCTTTGCCGCCGCTGCCGAGAGTTTGGGCGATACTTCGCTGGCCATAACAAATTATAAACAATCGTTAAAGTTGGATACGGCTAATCAATCTGCCGCATACCATATTAAGAGTTTGCAGCACCCCGGTTTCACAGCCGCGCAGCTTGGGGCTTTCACGGGTAAATTTACACAGAGGGGCAGCCCGCAATTATACCTGCGGTTTGCCGTGAAAGGGAATGTATTAATACTTACACAATCCTGGGATAACCATCAACTGGAATTTTTCAGGGTAGATGATCTGGAATTTTATAATACCGAAACCACCTTTAAGCTGAGATTTGAGAAAGATAAGGCCGGGAGCATCAGCAAAGCTTTTGTGGCGACGCCTGTAGAATGGCAGAAGGTGGGGGAGTAGGGGGGCTTAGATCCGGATAGAACTGTATTTTTATAATTGTTATCACAGCTCTAACTTACCTAACCCCGCTTGGCGGGCAAGCGGCTACTACCGTTGTTTAGCTGACCCGTCCTGAAATAACTATACACTAAAAAAAGGTGTATGAAAATAGAGGATGAAGATTTAATAAGATCGGGTCGGCTCTTCGCAGGGGTTCATTTCCCGAAGGGTTTACGGGAAGAGCTGATCC
>NZ_JBDSZG010000063.1:0-5597 GCF_039925265.1 Mucilaginibacter sp. | reverse complement strand
TTTGATTGTTGGTAAGGCCATAACCAAGTCTCAGTGTCAATTCATTTATAGCATTTACACTTTTCAAAAATGACTCATGATTAATTTTCCAGGCAAATGCCCCTGAATAGGTAGTAGCCCACTGATTTTGGGTTGGAAAATTTGAAGAACCATCGCCACGTATATTACCGGTGATCAGATATTTATCATAAAAGTTTAAATCAATACGACCGAAATAGGCTTCCGATGAATTGCCGAGACCATTATCGCCTGAGTTTTTGGCCGAGATAGCATCGCCGGCATTGAGGGTCTGCACATTGTTTGAAGGGAAATTATTTCGTGAGCCGCCAACATTTTCGAAAGAGCTTGACTGCCCTTCGTGCCCTGCTAAAACTTTGAAATTAAATTTACTGAAATAATGGCTATAAGTTAGGTAATTGCGCAATACCGTATAAAAGTTTTGGTACATGTTTGAGCCACCATCGTTAGTGCCTTTAACATATTTACCAAAAGCAAAAGTTGGATGAAAATAATCCTGGGTACTAAAATCGAAATTACCGGATACTTCATTTCGTAATGATAAATCTTTAGTAAACTGTATTTCGGCATACGCGTTGCCAAACACTTGATTTCTCTTTCTAACGTTTTTGTTAAGTTGGGCTAATGCCACAGGGTTGGGAACTTGAGTTACATAACCGGCCGTGTTGGTAACCCCACCCCAGGAACCATCGGCGTTTTTTACCGGAACATCGGGTGTAAGGTATAGCGCATTACCAATTACACTAGAGGCAGTAGAATTTTGGTTTTCAAAAACGTGAGCTAATTGAAGGCTGGTTCCTACTTTTAGCCATTTAGTGGTTTTATTGTCAAGGTTCAACCGTACTGATGATCTTTTAAATGCAGACCCAATAGCTATTCCTTGCTGGTTAAAATAAGAGCCTGAAAGTGAATATTGGGTCCTGGCATCGCCGCCGCTTATTCTAACTGAATTACTGTTCATCGGAGCTTTGCGGAATAATTCTTTTTGCCAGTCGGTACCGGTACCTAAATATTGGGGATTGACGAATTCGTCCCTTCTATCGAAGCCCCACGCTTGTGCCCGGGAATTAATGAAAGTGGCAAACTGCTGCAAGTTCATTGTAGGGAGTGCTTTTGGCAACTCCTGATAACCGGCATAGAAATCGTAAGCTACCTGTGGCACCCCTGCTTTACCTCTTTTTGTAGTAATAACAACAACACCGTTGGTTGCCTGCGAACCGTATATAGCAGTTGCAGACGCATCTTTCAATACATCTATCGATTCTATTTCAGCAGGATTAATACTACTTAATGGATTGGAGCCATTACCAGGATCGCCAACCGGCGGAATAATAATACCATCAATTACATATAATGGCGAATTTGAGCCAGTTATAGAAGACACGCCGTGTATTTGAATAGATACGCCGCCACCAGGTTGGCCCGACACCTGTTGAACCACAACTCCTGCAACTTTTCCCTGCAATGCCTGGTCAAAAGTAGTGGGTTGTGTTTGGCGTAGGTCATCTCCCTTTATTGAACTTATTGAGCCGGTAGCATCTTTTCTTTTCGCAGTACCATAACCGACAACCACAACTTCATTTAAATTACTGGAGGTAGAACTTAGCTTAACATTTATTGCACCGGCCTGTTTAACGTTTATCTCCTGGGTGGAGAAACCTAAAAAGCTAAAAACAAGTATGTTTCCGGGGGCAGCCGTTATGGAATAGTTACCGTCTACACCGGTTACCGATCCGATAGTTGTCCCTTTAAGCCTAACGTTTACTCCCGGTATGGGCTCGCCGCTGTCGGCACTTATTACTTTTCCGGTGATATTTAAGGTTTGTGCATGGGCCGAAAAATAAAGGAACATGCCCATGATAATTAAGGAAATTCGATATTTCACTCTCTTTTGTAAATTTTTATCCATCTTATAAAAGGATTTTAAGGTTTTTTAATAATTGGTTCATTGTTTTTGGTTAGTGCTTAATTGGTTTTTCTCTCATTCATAATTTATTTTGTTATCGCATCTTTTAGATAGTCCAATACCCAAAAACAACCTTTGAAAACTACTTTATTGTTAGTTCCGTCACGTGAAACAGCTGCCCGGACAATCAGTTAAAAAACTTCAGGTGCAGTTAGGCGCATACTTACTAATTCAAAAAAGTTAACTGTTGGTCCTATTGGTTATTGGTGGAACATGTCCAAAAGCAACGTCTTTAAGTACATTACTTTGGACTCATATTCCGGGGATGAAGCTATGGTAACGTAAAAAAAGGGAAAGGGTAGTTTTATCCAAAAGTATGGATCAAAAATCCAACCTTCATAATTACCTGTAAATAAGATTATTAAGCATTAAAACCGACCTAATTTACCCTAAACACCGAACGAAAGTTGTAATTTGGAGCAGAACGAACCGTTTTTAAAATGCAAATAACCAATGGTCACTGATTGGCCAACAAACGCTGACAACTGCTTCGCCTTTGTTATGACACGTAAATTTGAAATAAACAATAGTTGGTGTATCCAAGCGTATCCGCTTACTGTATAAATGCTATTCCTTTCTGGGGCTTACCGAACGGTAAAAGGAATACCTATGTTTGCAACACCGTTTTGAATGTATGTTCTTGCACGGTGCCTTGTCGCTCATTCGTTCGCATTTACAGCAAACAAACAGCATGGAGATCGTTATTCTTTACTTTCAGCTTCGGAATTACTTTTTTTCTGACGAATGGAATTGACATACGCAGAAGGTAGTATGTTATATTCCCCCTTAAACATTTTCGTAAAATGTTTGGGGGTATTAAAGCCTACCTCGTAGCAGATCTGGCTAACGGTCATCTGGCTATTTCCAAGCAAATAAGCCGCTTTTTTTAACCTTATGGAACGGATAAATTCACCTGGCGATTTGTTGGTGAGCATCCAAACTTTGTTATAAAGCGATCCCCGGCTGATGCCCATCTGACGACCTAATTCATCTACTGAAAGGTTGTCGTTTAAGATATTAAGTTCTATGTACTCAACTATATTCTTTAATAGCTTTTCATCTTCATTTTCTAAAGGAATTTCCTGCAATTGCACATCCATCTGCTTTTTGTAGGTGCGTTTATAGGTGTCCCGAAGGGTTAAGATATTTTTGATTTTTGAAAGCAGTATTTCAAAATTAAATGGTTTTGTCATGTAATCATTAGCGCCAATTTCCAGGCCCTTTATCTGTTCTTCGTCACCCGTTAACGCGGTTAACAGGACAACAGGAATGTGCGAGGTACGTTTGTCCTTCTTTAGCTTTCTGCACAACTCAATCCCAGTCATCTCGGGCATGCTGATATCACTTATAATAATATCAGGATGTTGCGATAGGGCTTTTTGCCAGCCTTCCCTCCCGTTTGAAGCTTCGATTAAAAAAAACACATCTTTTAAATTGTCTTTCAGGTAAAAGCGAAAGTCATCGTTATCCTCCACTAAAAGAACTACCTGCTTTTTATTTGATCCCGGCTGTTTAACGATACTTTTATCTTCATTATGAATAATCTCGTTTACGGCATCGTTATAAATGTCAGCGTTTGATGGCAGGTCTATTTCCTCACCGGTATAGATAACAAACGGCAGTTTAACTGTAAAACAACTGCCGCGATCGGGCTCACTTTCAACAGTTATTTCACCTCCGTGCATCTTCACAAACTCATGCGTAATTGCGAGGCCGATGCCGCTACCCTGGTTAATCATCGACTCCGGAATATCGTGCTGAAAAAAACGTTCGAAAATTTTGCCTTGTTTTTCAAGCGGAATGCCAATACCGGTATCAATCACCTTAATTTCAAGCGGGGCATCGCTGGCCTCTCCATCTACATTGAGCAAAACGCTTACCTGGCCGCCAGGCAGTGTAAATTTAAAGGCATTTGATAGTAGGTTAAACAATATCCTTTCTATCTTATCATGGTCAAAATCAGTAAACAGCGAATCAATCGTGGTATCAAAAATAAAATTAATCTCTTTTTGTTCAGCGATATCAGTAAATGAAAGGTATATCTCGTTGATGAACTTCGCAATATCCCCTGGCTTGCTGTGTAGTTTCAACTCCTGAACTTCCATCTTCCTGAAATCAAGCAACTGGTTTACCAGGTTCAATAATCGCCTGGCGTTTTTTCCTATCATGCCCAGCTGTTGTTTCTGTTCCTGATCAGCGTGGGTAAGCATTTTTTCGACCGGTGCCATAATAAGCGAAATCGGTGTTCGGAACTCGTGGCTTACGTTGGTCAAAAATTTAGTTTTCAATTGATCAAGATCCTGCATTCGCTTAATCTCCTGCCGCTCCTGTTCAATTATCAATTTTGCTTCCTGTTTTTCTTTCTCTGCTATAAATTTTTCTTGCTCTGCTACAATTTTTTCTTTCTCTGCTATGAATTGTCTTCTTATTTTCTGTATCCCGCGCCGACGTATAAAAAAAAGCGTTCCGGCTATTAGCAACAGGTAAATAACATAGGCGATTGGCGATTTCCAGAAGGGAGGCAATACCTTTATATTTAATTTTATATAGCTGGGTTTCCATTTTCCGTCCCGGCCAATAGCCCTTACCTTAAAAGTATAATTGCCTCCGTCAAGGTTGGTGTAGGTAGCTTTCCGGGTAGCATTGTTTGCGGTAAGCCATCCTTTATCGAAACCTTCCATTATATACTGGTGCGTTATTTTACTAGGGTTAAAGAAATTTAACGCCGCAAATTCAATGGTAAACACATTTTCACTGTGATTAAGCGTTATCTCGCGGGTGGCCGAAATCGCTTTAGATAATATGACATGACCGTCAACTGCTTCATTTGCTGCTATGGTTTTGTTGAATAATTGGAACCCCGTGAAAATCAATTTAGGCTCATCGATATTCGGATGTATACCCACTGGGTCGAAAATATTGAAGCCGTGGGAACCACCAAATACCAGTTCCCCTTTATTGGTTTTCAAAGCTGCATTTACAGTGAACTCTCTGCCCTGCAGGCCATCTGTTTCATCAAAGCTTTCAAATTGAAACTTATTGGTGCCGTTGCCGGGTGTCACCGTTATCCGGCCCAGTCCGTTTGATGTACTTAACCACATGGCCCCACCCTTATCCTCTAATACCCTCGAAACCTGGTTGTCGGGTAACCCGTCCTTTTTCATCAGCGAGATAAAACGGTTTGTTTCGGGGTTCAGTATGCTTAGTCCGTCCCTTGTCGCTATCCACATCAGGCCGCGGCTGTCCTGCGTGATATTATGGATGTCATCATTGATCAAACTGTTAGGGTCGTTTTTCTTTTTATTATAATGGATAACGCCACCTCTGTTTTTTAATATTTTATCTATCCCAAAGTATCCTCCTACCCAGAGATTACCTTTGGTGTCTTCAATGAGTGCGGATATATAAGGCGACCTGACATCAGTTTGCTTAAAGGGAGGAGAAAGTATTTTTTTTTCTCTGTCAAATATTTGCAACCCCGCCGCCGTGCCTATCCATAACCGTTTCGATGAATCTTCCAGGATATTCCATACCCGGTCATCAGCAATGCTCGTGGGCACCTTGTCATTATGTTTGTAGTGAATAAATTTTCTTCCGTCAAAATGGTCCAGCC
>NZ_JBDSZG010000062.1:0-12251 GCF_039925265.1 Mucilaginibacter sp. | reverse complement strand
GGTTTATCAATATTGCTATAAGGCCATTCAGTGCGTTCATCCCAACTCGTACAATAGCTATAAACCCAGGTTCCATTGATAAAGTTAAGGTCGCTGGCCTCATTAAAATAAGGAGCGGGTATCTTAGAAACATTGCCGGCCAAACTGATCATATCTGCTCCTAATTTGACGATCCGGGCATTGTCCGGCATATATTTTGTTTTAGGCGTTCCGGCTCCAAAACTCAGCCAGCCTGTACCCTGGTCGTCTATCACAACTCCTGGATCGAATGGAGCATCGACATCTACACCGGGGACAGAACGGTCGACTATGTTCTTTCCTAATGGGTCTTTCCAAGGGCCAACGGGAGAAGTGGAAGTAAGCACGGCTGAGCCACCACCGCCATTGGAGTAATACAAATAGAAGTGCGTTTTACCGTCTGCTTCCAGTCTGGCTGTAATAGAAGGTGCCCAGGAATTCAGACTCCATGGTGCCAGCTTTGCTGTATTTATGAGGCCATGATAAGTCCAGTTGACCATATCATCGGAAGACATCATGACCAATGAACGGATATGCTCGTATGAATTTTTTCCACCCTTTCCTACATGCTCATACTGTTCATGATCATTCGTGGCGTACACATAAATTCTTCCATTGTATTCTATCGCCGTTGGGTCGGCCGTAAACATAAAATCTAATAAAGGATTCGCATTATTGGTGAGAAGTTTCGGCGAAACATTTGCAAATTTTTGTTCCAGTTTTTCATTAACCACTTTCGGTTTATCCGCATTAGTCTGAGCTTCTACATCTTTTTTATATCCCAAAAAAGAGATAGCAAGGACCGTACCTAACAACACTTTTTTTCTAAACATGCTTTTTTTACTTTACCTAAAAAACGAATACTCGTTAAGGGTTAATTTCAATTGATTAATTATTCTTTAAGCTAAGTAACAAGAGGTTAACCCTTCCCGGGGACTGGCGAACGCTTAACCAATCTCAGGGAAGGGAAATAACCTTACGCTATAATTGACACTATACTTTTTACTTATATCCTTCCTTAATGGCATCATACAAAGCCTGATCCTTTATCACATTATTTTTTCTGTCTAAAGTAAAACCTATCTCCCACCAGAATGGCATAAGGCCATTCGCTCTCATAGTTTTGGTGGCAAACGTTGCCCAGTAATCTACAGACTTGTTGTGCATAGCCAGATCCATAGGAAGAGGCTTGCCGACGTTGGCGGCAGTCCGCCTCCAGGATGCATATTCACCCAGTATTACAGGGATACCTTGATCAACAAACTTTTTCATCTTTCCGTATTCAGCAATCAGCGCATCCTCTTCTCCAAAGGTGGCGTTGCGATCCGGCTCAATAGTAGAATGATTCCCTTTCCCCCAGTAAAAAGCCATCCTACCCCAACTTGCGTCTCCATCGATTAGTAGATTAAATGTAGAAGGCGAGTAGCTATGTACCTCAAGCATCATACGGTTAGGTACCGGGTCGTGAGGAAGAGTAGTCATCAGGTCAGAAGTTAAATAACTGTCCGTTGTGGGTCCCTGCACAACCAGCACGCGGTTACTGTTCCTGCCCCCGGTAGAGCGGACTGCCTTGATAAATGTTTCGTGGTAAGTATTGAGTATAGCCATTTGTGCGGCATTATTAGCTGAAGGTTCATTCGCGCCGGCAAATAAAAGGTGCTCATCAAAGTCACGCATGGTTGTAGCAATCTGCTCCCAAATAGCTTTTTGCATGGCGTTAACGGAATCTTGCTTTATGGCATTGACATTATTTTCCAGCCAGCCACTATCACCATGGGCATTCAGTATTACATACACATCATTAGCCACACACCATCCAACCACTTCTTTCACCCGCGCAAGCCATGCAGGGTCAATTGTTGCCTTGCTACGGTCGCTTAAATGGCTCCAAACCCAGTTACAAGGAAGCCGTACGGAATTGAAACCTAAACTTTTTATAAATTTTATATACGATTCGGTAACTTTGCTATTCACCCAGTCGGCTTCGTTTGGCGATTCCATGGTATTGCCAATATTTATTCCCATCCCCGTACGCATTTTTGCCGCCAGTTGCACGGCATTACTGGCCATTCCGCTCATATCCGGCGCTATGGGCGATGTATTATAACTTTTGTATATGGTTGGGGCCTGGGTAACCTTCACCCTTCGGGCCTGGCCGTTGGATGCACTTAGGTATAAAGTACCAGAGCGGGTTGCCCCTGTAGTATTTTCCGACAGGGTTGTTACCTGAATTACAGTGGTGCCACTGTTACCTGATGCTGTGCTTAATTGCAACCACGAATAAACAGGGTTGCTGATAGTCCAATCGCTACTAGAGGTAAAAGATAAATCTTGTGTTCCGCCTTCAGGCGTAAATGCGATGGCAGATTGGGTAACCGTTAGTTCCGGGGCTGCGTTTTTTGTCTTTTTACAGGAGTATAAAGATATAACTGCAATAAGAGCTATCAATATTGTAAAAGAATACTTGATCTTCATTTTGTCTTAATTTTTAATGAGTTAAAAAAGCCCCACAGCGGTATGCTGCCGTGGAGCTGTAGGCTATTTGATTTTCACACACCTAATATTGTCAATAGCGGCATAACAACCCGTTGCAGTTGTCGAACTACCGAAATTTTTAAGGGTCATATTATAACTATTCGCACCGGTAGGCCCTAATAATTGGTTTAATTTAGTAACTGATTCACCATCCCCTAATTCGTTAACTTTTGATCTGAACTCAGATAAAGGAATAGTTACGGTTTGCCAACCTTTCGTTTGAAAAGCAACGGTCTTATTTGAACCAGGAATTTTCCATGGTTCATAACGCGCAACATAACTGTCACCTGCAAATTCAGTTCTAATATAAAGAGTACCTCCATTCCATGGGTGGGCCACACTTATTTCAAATTGAAGGGCCCATTGTGAAGGAGGATCTGTAATACTTGCCACAGGTACCCAGTGATTACCCGTATTAGAATTACCCAATGGGGCGTACGCACTGGCACCGCCAGCTAAAACAGGAGAATCAAAATATATATACATAGTATTATTTGTTCCCATCGAACCATTAAAAGCGGCCACAGGGCCGAAAGCCAATTTTTCATCTCCCCACCAGGCATAACCAAAATTATCACCCCACTCAAAATTTGCTAAAAGGCCATCAGTAACGCCATTTTGAGTATTTACTTTATAAGGAGTAGAAACAGTTCCATAACTGGTAACAATGGTCACTGGCCCACTAGCGTAGCTGTACTTACCCGGAGCCAGGAACTTAACATAAGCGCCACGTGGGCCTTCTGTGAAATTTGTAATAGTAGCACCGCCAAAAGAAATTGACTGTACCGTTTTAAGGTAAGCACCATAAACATAAACCGAATCACCAAGGTCGGGATTACCGTTGGAAATGGCGGCAATGATTGGCTTTGCATTTATGGTATCCCGGGCTGTACCACCTTTAGTAGTCACTACGATAAACTTGTCGGATGTTGTTGCCGGCATCAGAAAACCAAGAGCGGTACCATTGGCATTCGAGTTAAATTTTGGAATTTTGGTTCCGCCGTATGACAACTGTTGAACCAGTACTAAATTGCTACCATACAGGTAAACCGAATCGCCGGGAGCGGCAAACACATCGGATATGGCGCTAAGAGTTGGTGCAGGCGGCCCTAATTTAAAGGCGAACGTTGTTGTGCCTGCTGCCGTTGCATATTCTACCGTATAAAGTTTAGTGGTATCAATTTTTGAAAACTCTATGTTAGGGATTTGCACCACGGCACTGTTAGGCGCAAATAATGCGGCATTGAACGAGGCCGCTACCCCATCAAAATTTATTTGAGTTGCATTTTGCAAATTCTGCCCTGTTATTACCACCCATTGGCCCTTTGCCACAGCGCTATTTAAAACCGTGTCGTTTGGCGAGACTACATAGCTTTTGATGCTTGCAATAACAGGCGGGGCGCTGTTGGTTGCAGCATCTTTCTTACAAGCCGGCAGAAAAGCCACCAGCAGCAGGAGAAGCGGCAAATAACATAATTGTAAATATGATTTATTTTTCATAACAATATATTTAAGTTTTTTTTGATTAATAATATGGTACCGGTGGTTGAGACAATTTAGGGTCGCTGGTAATCTCTGATGAGGGGATCGGCAACGTAAATGAATTGATAGTTGCCGGAAGCGTAGATGGCGGGGCAATAGTATCCCTTGTAGCTATTTTAGTTGCCGGGTCATAAGTAAACGAAATCCTACCGTGGGTAGCATCCTGGTCATTCAGGAACTTCACCGCATTGCTCGGATCGTAATAAGAATACCTAACCAGGTCCATCCAATATTGCCCTTCAAAAGCAAGCTCAACTCTTCTCTCCGTACGCATCGAAGTTGGGGTTATCGCAGTCGCAATATCCACGCCGGCCCTTGCCCGCACTTTATTAAAATAAAGCAGCGCTTCACCATCACTCGTGCTCGCATTATTGCCCAAAATAGCTTCGGCATAAACCAAATACACATCGGCCAATCTAAGAATTGCATTATGCTCGATGGATGACCATATATCCATTGTTGGCGAATTGTTGTCTTTTTCGTTACCAATAATATGTTTTTTCAGGCCCGAACCTGTCGCCTTAAAACCACCGTTGGCCTGGTCCAATTCGGGGTAAAGATCCCCGTTCAGCATAATAGTGGCTTTGCGCCTTACCGTATCCTTAGCCGAATACATCCGGTATAGATCATAGGTTGGCTGCAAGGCTTGCCATCCGCCTTGTTTTTGAGGGAGGATAGCGCTTGATGGCGAAAAATAAGTTTGTATATTATTGCCATTTCCATAACCTACGCCCGCGGCCCATTGAAGGGAAAACAATGATTCCTGGTTATCGTTGTATTGTGCCTTAAAAAGGTCGGCATAGTTAGGGAGCAACGACAACCCGCTATTTTTACATACGTTGCCCGCGTACTTTTTAGCACTGTCGAGCAAGGCCTGGTCGCGGCTGCCGCTTTTGCCTACGCCCGCCATTGTTAAATATACTTTGCCCAGCATCCCCTGCGCCGACCAGGTAGTTACCCGGCCCTTTTCGTCTGTTTTGGGCAGGTATTGCGCTGCGTAGGTAAGGTCGTTGGCAGCGAATTTATAAACGTCTGTAATAATATTACGCGGAAGCAGCGGTTCTTTGATCAGCTTGCTGTTGTCTTCAATAATGGGCACAGCGCCCCAATATACCGCCAAATGGTAATAAGCTACGGCACGGACAAATTTCGCTTCTGCTATAGCAGCATTCTTGTCTGCTGCCGAAATGGACGGGTCCGCCTGTTTCTCTATGGCATTGATAACGCCATTACATTGCCCTATAACGTTGTACAGCCCAACCCAGCCATTTGTTACAAGGCCATTTTGCGCGGTAATGGTGCGTGTAAAAAGCTGTACCAAATCGTTGCTGTACTGAAAGCTGCCGGTGCCGCTCAATACGTCGCCAAGCGGTATCAAGGCGCCATTGCTCCATTGCCACCACAGCGAACCGCCGTAAAGGCTTGCCGTAGCCAACCGCAGATCGGACCTTGTTTTGTAGAAATTAGTAGAACTTATCTGCGAATTGGACGGGCGGTCCAAAAAGCTCTTTTTACATCCCGCCACTGCTGCCGTGCATAGCAGGATGATGAAAATTTTGTGAATTGATTTCATAAACATATATTTTTAATCGGTGATCGTTTTATTATTTCAAGGTTATGTTTGCACCAATGGTAAACACCCTTGGCTGCGGATAATAACCGCTGTCCCAACCTGCCTGGAGCGGGTTCCACGAACCTATTTCAGGATCCATGCCTTTATATTTTGTAATTATAAATGCATTGGATACATTGGCATATACCCTAAAAGAACGCACAGATATTTTTGATAAAAGACTTTCGGGCAAGCGGTAACCGAAGGTGATATTTTTACACCGCAGGAATGAACCATCCTCGATCATCAAGCTATTAGGACGGTTATTGCTGTTGGTATTATCATTCCTCACTCCTACAACCGTTGTATTTGGGTTGGTAACATATACATTGTCAACATCGGTTGCAGAGCCGGCAGGATCTACCAGAGCCAGTTGCGCATAGTTTAGTACCGATGTGAAAAAAGTGGCATGATTTCCCGGATCAGTTTGCAGTATAGCCATTTGATTGAACACTTTGTTGCCATAGCTGCCGCTGAAGAAAATATTCAGGTCGAAGTTTTTGTAGTTGAATGTATTATTGATGCCGTACTGGAATTTCGGGATCGGGGAACCCAAAAAGGTTTGATCTTTTGAGTCGATAACGCCAT
The DNA here is from genome assembly GCF_039925265.1 of Mucilaginibacter sp. Classification (GTDB taxonomy): domain Bacteria; phylum Bacteroidota; class Bacteroidia; order Sphingobacteriales; family Sphingobacteriaceae; genus Mucilaginibacter. The sequence continues at coordinate 5,956 of NZ_JBDSZG010000062.1, read as the reverse complement.
CGCCATTCAAGTCCTTGAACATACGGTCGCCGTACCAGATACCACCGCCCGCTGCAGAAACCGGGTAAGGATCGCCGTTTTGGTCGGCAGGCCGGGCATGGTTTTGCAAATCACTTGGCGTTGCAAATATCCCATCAAATACATAGCCATAAAATTCGCCAATGGGCTGGCCCACCACTGTTTTTTCAATTATATCGTTAATTACATAAGATTTCTGGCTTAAGTTGGCTTGGTCTCCGCCTGCACCTAAACTGGTCACTTTGTTGATATTCCGCGAGATGGTAAAACCGGTTTTCCAGGTGAAATTTTTAGAACTAATATTGGTGGCATTTATTTGGAAGTCAACCCCTTTGTTGCTTAGCGAGCCCACATTGGCATAAGGCGCTTGCATGGATCCCGGGCCCCAGCCCCCTACAGTACCGGAGTATGCCGGAAGCGGCACTTGCAGTAAAAGGCCGTGTGTTTCGCGGTCGTAAACGTCTAAGGAGAAACTTAACCGGCCGTTATAAAACGTCCCGTCAAGCCCTGCGCTGTAATAATTTGTTTTTTCCCACTTCACGTCAGGGTTTGCCAAGTTGTTCTGGAACTGCGCTGTGCCTGATAAGCCATTTGAAACCGTTGCAAGCTGGGTTACAAAGGTATTGCCCGGTATGCCCTGGTTGTTGGTTAGCCCATAGCCAACCCTCAGCTTCAGTTCATCTATGCTCTTCACCCCTTTCAAAAACGACTCGTTATTGATTTTCCAGGCAAACCCGCCCGAATAGGTAGTAACCCAACGGCTGCCGCCCGGGAAATTGGAAGAACCATCGGCACGTATATTGCCGGTGAGCAGGTACTTGTCGTCCCAGGAGAAATTGGCGCGGCCGAAATAGGATTCCTGCGCACTGCCGCCCGTAGGGTTCGATTGCGAATTATCGCCCGAGTTTGTGGCTGTGGTAGCGTCGCCGGCATTAATCGCCTGTACATTGTCTGAAGCAAAATTCCTTCGCGCGGCGCCAACATTCTGGAAAGTGCTCTCCTGTGCTTCGTGCCCTGCCAAAGCATTGAAATGAAGTTTATTGAAATTATGGTTATAATTCAGGAAGTTACGTATTACGATATAAAAATTTTGGCCGGCGGAAGAGGAACCGCTGTTAGGGCTGGGAGTACCTTTGCCAAAAGAATAGACTGGCGAAAACCTGTCTGCTGTATTAAAATCGAAATTACCCGATACCTCGTTCCGCAGCGACAGGTCGTTAGTAAATTGTATTTCGGCATACAGGTTGCCAAATACCTGGTTCCTCTTTTTTTGGTCTTTGATAATTTTCGCCAATGCCACCGGGTTGGCAACTGGCTCTACATAACCGGCGGGGTCGGTAACACCGCCAAAGGAGCCGTCAGAGTTGGTTACCGGGACATCAGGGCTAATGCTTAGCGCGGTGCCAATTACACTATTGCCGGTCGCACTTACATTTTCGTCAACGTGCGCCAATTGAAGGCTTGTGCCTATTTTTAGCCAATTGGTGGTTTTATTGTCCAGGTTCAACCGTACCGAGTACCTGGTAAAATCAGACCCAAGGGCTATCCCCTGCTGGTTAAAATACGAGGTTGATAGCAAATATTGGGTCCGGGCATCCCCGCCGCTTACCGTAAGTGTGTGATTCATCATCGGAGCCTTCCGGAATAATTCTTTTTGCCAGTCGGTGCCGGGGCCCAGGTATTGAGGGTTGGCAAATTGGGGCCTGGTATCAAAGCCCCAGGCAACGGCCCGGGCATTAATTATAGTAGCAAACTGTTGCAAGTTTACGGTAGGGAGCCGCTTCATTATTTCCTGGTAGCCCGAATAGACATCATAAGTTATCTGCGGTGCCCCGGCTTTACCCCTCTTTGTAGTGATAACAACTACGCCATTGGTTGCCTGCGAACCGTATATGGCTGTTGCCGAAGCATCTTTCAATACATCTATAGATTCAATTTCGGCAGGGTTGATGCTATTTAATGGATTGGAACCACGGCCGGGATCACCAACCGGTGGGATAATAATACCATCTATTACGTACAGTGGCGAATTGGAGCCGCTTATTGACGATACGCCACGTATTTGGATAGATACGCCGCCACCGGGCTGGCCCGATACCTGCTGGACCACAACGCCGGCAACCTTGCCCTGCAGGGCCTGGTCGAAAGTAGTGGGTTGGGTTTGGCGAAGGTCGTTCCCCGATATTGAACTTATTGCACCGGTAACATCTTTTCGTTTTGTGCGGGCATAACCGGTTACAACCACTTCATTTAAATTACTGGAAGTAGAACTTAGCTTAACATTTATTGTAGCAGTCTGTTTAACACTCACCTCCTGGGTGGAGAAACCTAAAAAGCTAAAAACAAGTATGTTTCCAGGGGCAGCTGTTATGGAATAATTACCATCTACACCTGTTACCGATCCGATAGTTGTCCCTTTAAGCCTAACGTTTACTCCCGGCATGGACTCGCCACTCCCGGCACTTGTTACTTTTCCGGTGATATTTAAGGTTTGTGCATGGGCCGAAATGAAAAGGAACATGCCCATAATAATTAATGAAATTCGGTATTTCACTCTCTTTTGTAAATTTTTATCCATCTTATAAAGGGATTTTAAGGTTTTTTAATTGGTTCATTGTTGGTTGGTTGGTTTTCAATCTTGGTTTTTCTTCATAATCTAGTAAGGTGGTCTTTATTGGGTTTGAAATTTATTGTTCAATTATTATTTAATGTCTCAATCTGGTGTGTCGCCAAAAAGCTAAGCGATCCACTTACCCGCTCATATCAAAAAGGCTTTATTTTGAGGTTTACTCTAAGCGGAAAACTCTCAGTAAAAAGATTCCTGCAGGGTGAAAAAATCAAAAAAGCGAAAAACGCGTAAATGGCGTTTTTTGAAATAATCTAACTTGATGGTTTATAAATCAGGGTTTACATATAATAACTTGGTCGTATTATATTAAAGTAAATGTACCCTGTACGCCCATATAACCGAGTGTGCTAATGTGGGTGATTGGTATGAAAAATGTCAATCTTATTAAAAGTCAAATTATTGACAATCAGATAATTAACGTAATAAACAGCGAGAAAAAATGATTATACCGACCCTTGCAAAGGCTTTTTTTTTCACAACTACAATCTATTTGAATCGGTGGGATTGACTTTAGAAATCAATCTATACTGTCCAGGTACTCGGAAGGTGTCATCAAAAATTCTTCTTTAAATACTTTAGAAAAATATTTGGCATCATTGAAACCAACCTCATAGGCAGTTTCGGCTATGGTGAATTGTTTTGTGAGTAGGAATTGTGCTGCTCTTTTTAACCTTACCGACCTAATAAACTCAACCGGAGTTTTGCCAGAAAGATTAAATACTTTATTATATAATGTTGCACGGCTCATATTCATCTTACTGCTTAGCAATTCAACTGAAAAGCTGGCATTTGGAATATTTTCTTCAATGACCGTCAATAACTTTCTCATAAATTTCGTATCTGGAGTTTCGATTTCCAGGTCGCCCGGTTTCGCTTCAATTTGCCTTCTATATGTTTCTTTTGCTACTTGCTGATTTTTAAGCAAATTATGAACCTTAAAGCGTAATATGTCAAAATTAAAAGGCTTGGAAAGGTAGTCATTCGCCCCGGTCTCCAAACCGGCCAGTTGTTTTTCATCACCGGTGAAAGCAGTAATTAATATAAATGGAATATGTTCGGTGCGTTTATCGCTACGGATCTTTTTACAAAAATCAATACCATCAATTTCGGCCATGTTAATATCGCTTATGATCAGATCGGGATGTAAAGCTAATGCCTTTTGCCAGCCGTCTTTACCGTTTACGGCTTCGGCAATAGTATATAAATGCCTAAGATCATCTTTTAGATAGGCCCTGAAATCGGGGTTATCCTCCACAATTAAAATGGTAATATTTTTATCGCGTTTTTCATGAATTGGCCTGTCGGATTTAGGAGCTTCCACTTCTTCGGGGGCATTTTCAATACTGGTAAATTTATTATTCTGGGATATCATTAATGGCAGCCGCACAATAAAACAACTCCCTTTCCCATGTTCACTTTCAACAGAAATGGTGCCACCCATCAGATCAACAAACTCTTTAGTAATTGACAAGCCAATGCCACTTCCCTGGTTAATTAACGAAGCGGGCATGTCATTCTGAAAAAACCGCTCAAATATTTTATTGTGCTTTTCAGCGGGAATACCTACACCCGAATCTATCACCTTAATTTCAAGCAAGGTCATTCCCACGTTATTGGATTCCAACAACCTTGCTTCAACTGCTACATTACCAAAGTCGGGGGTAAACTTAAAAGCATTTGAAAGCAGGTTAAAAAGTATTCTTTCAATTTTATCCTGATCAAAAAAAGCAAATCCCGAATCAGTATCACACTTAAATGAAAAACTGATATGTTTTTTATCCGCCAGATCTGTAAATAAATCGCTTGCTTCTTTAATAATTTTAATGATATCAGCTTCACGCAGGTCAAGCTGAAGTTTTTTTACCGCCATTTTACTAAAATCCAATAGCTGGTTAATCATGTTAAGCAACCGCTTAGAATTTTCGTGTATCAATTGAAGCTTTCGCCGGCTATAATTATCATCAGCCTGTTTTAACAACTTTTCAACCGGCGCCATAATCAAGGCGAGAGGCGTTCTGAATTCGTGACTAACGTTGGTAAAAAAATCTATTTTCATTATATCCAGCTCGTGCTTATCCTGTGCTTCCTTTCGCTCGCGCTCGATCTCAAACCGGGTTTCGATTTTTTTAATGCCTTGCTTGCGGATGTAATACAATACCGCCAGGATGGAGAAAACATAAATAACATAGGCGATTGGCGATTTCCAGAACGGAGGCAATACCTTTATATTTAATTTTATATAACTGGGCTTCCATTTCCCCTCCTGGCCAATAGCCCTTACCTTAAAGGTATAATCGCCTCCATCAAGGTTGGTGTAGGTAGCTTTCCGGGTAGCATTTTCGGCGGTAAGCCACCCTTTATCGAAACCTTCCAGCATATATTGATGCGTTATTTTATTGGGGTTAAAGAAATTTAACGCCGCAAATTCAATGGTAAACACATTTTCACTGTGATTAAGCGTTATCTCGCGGGTGGCCGAAATTGCTTTAGATAATATGACATGACCGTCAATTACTTCATTGGCTGCTATGGTTTTGTTGAATAATTGAAAACCGGTGAAAATCAATTTAGGCTCATCGATATTCGGATGTATACCCACTGGGTCGAAAATATTGAAGCCGTGCGAGCCGCCAAATACCAGTTCCCCTTTATTGGTTTTCAAAGCTGCATTTACAGTGAACTCTCTGCCCTGCAGGCCATCTGTTTCATCAAAGCTTTCAAATTGAAACTTATAGGTGCCGTTGCCGGGTGTCACCGTTATCCGGCCCAGTCCGTTTGATGTACTTAGCCACATGGCGCCCCTGTTATCTTCCAAAACCCTCGAAACCTGGTTGTCGGGCAACCCGTCCTTTTTCATCAGCGAGATAAAACGGTTTGTTTCGGGGTTCAGTATGCTTAGTCCGTCCCTTGTCGCTATCCATATCAGGCCGCGGCTGTCCTGCGTGATATTATGGATGTCATCATTGATCAAACTGTTAGGGTCGTTTTTCTTTTTATTATAATATATAACGCCACGTCCATTTTTCAATATTTTACTTATCCCAAAATATCCTCCTACCCAGAGATTACCTTTGGTGTCTTCAAAGAGAGCTGATATATAAGGCGACCTGATAACCGTTTGCTTAAAGGGAGCGAAAAATATTTTTTTGTCTCTGTCAAATATTTGCAACCCCGCCGCAAAAGTGCCTATCCATAACCGTTTCGATGAATCTTCCAGGATATTCCATACCCGGTCATCAGCAATGCTCGTGGGCACCTTGTCATTATGTTTGTAGTGAATAAATTTTCTTCCGTCAAAATGGTCCAGCC
>NZ_JBDSZG010000061.1:0-52439 GCF_039925265.1 Mucilaginibacter sp. | reverse complement strand
AGCGACCCTTTTTACTTGCTATTTATTAGTAGGGATTTGCTATTTGTAATACTACTCTGCCGGTAATATCTCCTTTTTTCATATCCTCAAATACTTGGTTGATATCTTCCAGCTTAGCTGTCTGCACCGTTGATTTTACTTTGCCTTCTGCAGCAAAGGCGATGGCTTCCTGCATATCTTTACGCGTGCCAACGATGGAACCGCGAATAGTATAGCGGTTAAGTACGGTTTCGAAGATCTTGAGATCAAAACTACCTTTGGGCAGGCCGCAAAGCGCAATGGTACCCTTACGCCTTAACATGGCAACGCCCTGCTCAAACGCGATGGGCGATACAGCCGTTACCAGCACACCATGCATTCCGCCGGTTTGCGCCTTTATCTCCGCGGGATCTGCCGACTTTGCGTTGAAAATAATATCGGCACCAAGTTTTTTCGCCAGCGCCAGTTTATCATCGGCAATATCAATGGCTGCAACATGCATACCCATTGCTTTTGCATATTGCACAGCCAGGTGCCCTAAACCGCCAACGCCCGATATGGCCACCCATTCGCCGGGTTTTACTTCAGTTTCCTTGAGGCCTTTATAAACGGTTACGCCCGCACAAATTATCGGTGCCATCTCCGCAAAGTTTATTCCTTTTGGAAAGTGCGCTATATATCTCGAATCGGCCAGCACATATTCGGCAAAACCGCCGTTAACACTGTAGCCGCCATTCTTCTGTTCTTCGCAGAGGGTTTCCCAGCCGGTTATACAAAACTCGCAGCAGCCACAGGCGCTGTGCAGCCAGGGTGCGCCTACAATATCGCCTATGGTTACGTTTTTTACGCCTTCACCTAAAGCTACCACATAACCTATAGCCTCGTGCCCGGGTATTAAGGGCAACTGTGGTTTTACCGGCCAGTCGCCACTGGCGGCATGAAGATCGGTGTGGCAAACGCCACAGGTGATCACTTTTACCAGCACCTCGTTATCGCCGGGGGTAGGAACCGGTACTTCTTCAATTACCAGCGGCTGCCCAAATTCATGTACAACTGCGGCCTTCATCATTTTTGGCACCATCATTATATTATAGATGCTATGATCATTAACAGGTGCACAATTATGCTGAAGGCAAAAAAGCCAAGCATTACGCGGATACCCGCGCCACCCATACCTGCAATAATATTAGAGAAGAAAAGTGCCAATGTTATTGCCAAAACAGCAAGCGGCGCGTTAAAATAAAAGAGCAAAACAGCCGGTATAGGCAGGAATAAAACACCCTGGGCTATTAATGATACCATAAACCATAGCGTGCGGTTAGGTGCTTGCTTATCCGCCCAGGCAGTGAGATTTGCCAATGCGCTATGGTTAATATTGTTTGTAAGAGTTACGTTGTTCCAATGAGCGGTGTTGTTTGTTAAAGTTGCCATGGTGCTAAATTTTATAGGGCAAAGGTGGGGTATTGCATACCGTCGATTAATGACCGGCGATGGCTTAGCAAGTGACGCTCGTCACATTTCGTTAACCGCCATTGCGGTGCTTTTGGCCTATGAGCCATACATTCCACATCCCTGTTTTAGGTTTAGGTTTTTCTATCTACACCCTCTTAAAGTAGCACGCTACGGCCTGTTATCGGTAAATGTCTGTTGTTGGCGCCGAATTGATAGAACGGATGCGCGAATACCATCAATTACTATAAAACGCTTTTCGACGAAGTATTGTCCGTATCACTTAATACAAAAGAACAACTGCAAGCTTTTGAGATGCTCCTTGCGAACGAAACCGCTAAACTGCTTGGTGCGGTGAATGCGTATGAAAACTGCCAATGGGAAAAGCGGGGGGATTATTTTTATTACAAAAAAGCGGCTGAATTTTAGAAGCTCAGCCGCCTTTTGTTATTGTTTATTTTAAGACGGCGTCGCTGTAGATATGATACTCGCCGGGCAAGTAAGTAGCGTTGTATGGCAAGGTTACCGTGATACTGGTTCCGGATACGTAATCGTACCAGGTTCCGGCAGCAGGGAACGCCACGGTAACCGATTGGCTGTTCACGTCGAAGTTGCCCACCACTACCACGTTTTGCGTACCGCTGCTTAAATAAGCCGTTTTTACCGACCCGGAAGCGTTAGCGGTGATGGTGGAAGTATTAAAAATAGGGTTCTTGATCTTCATTTTTATCAGCTTAGCAAAGGCGCTGTACAGTTTGCGGCGCTGCGGATCGTTGTTATAATCCCAGTGGATAGGCTTTTCGCCAGTGCGGCCATTTTGGTCGATGGATACATCGTAGCCCAGTTCGCCAAATTGCCATATCATTTTTGGGCCCGGCGCGGTCAGTAAAAACGCGGCTGCCGCTTCCTGGCGTGCAAGTCCTGTCGATAGCGTTTTTACATTATAGCCCCCTGCCCCTGTTGTGTTGCCGTACTGGTTGTTCTTAAACATCAGGCGTTCTTCATCATGGCTTTCCATATAGCTTACAATGTTATCGGGCTGGGTAAAACCGGTGTGATTGCTAAAATACAGGCGGGAGAAATTGGATGTTGGCACCCAACCCATGGTAGCTTCATTAAAGTTGTAATTATTGTTGCTCCACAGCATCATGCCATTATCCGACAGTTCTTTTTCTTCCCTATCGCCGCCAAAAAACTCCAGTATAGTATAAAAATTATTATTGTCGATAGTTTTTATAAAACTGTTGTACTCGTTCCAGATAGCTACACGGCTTGGATCGTAAGCGGCGAATGAAGCGTCATCCGAACTTACCTTCTCGGTAAAGCCCTTCGCAAGATCGAAACGGTAACCGTCAATCTTATACTCCTGCATGTAAAACTTCATCACATTTTTGGCGAAATATTTTGTCGCTGCGCTTTCGTGGTTAAAATCATAACCCACGTTATAGGGGTGCGTAGGGTTCACATTAAACCAGGGGTTGGCGCTCGTTGGCTTATTGGTAGCCTTATCAAAATACAGCTGCACCATCGGCGATTGGCCGAAGGAATGGTTAAGCACCATATCTAAAATAACAGCCATCCCGCGTGCATGGCACTCGTCTATCAGGGCCTTCAGATCGTTTTTAGTCCCGTAATACTTATCAACCGCAAAATAAAACGAAGGATTGTATCCCCACGAAGAATTGCCTTCAAATTCGTTTACCGGCATCAGTTCAATGGCATTTACGCCGAGGTTAGTGAGGTAGTTTAAGGTATCTTTTAAAGTTTTGTAGCTGTGTGTGGCCACAAAATCGCGCATGTGCAATTCGTAAATTATCAGCTTGCTTTTATCCGGGCGGGTAAAAGCCGGACTCTTCCAGGTGTAAGTTGGCTGGTTGCCTTGCATTACGCTCACAATACCGGTTTGGCCTGTTGGGTACGCTTTTAAACCGGGGTAAACCGATGCCGGGATATACTTGTCGTTATCCGGGTCGAGTACTTTTTCGCAATATGGGTCAGCCACTTTCAGGCTGCCATCAACCAAAAACTGGTAAGCGTATTCCTTGCTGGCATCCAGGTTATCTATCTGGATCCACCAGTTTTTGCCATCCGGCGTGTTGTTCATAGCGGTTGCGCCCCAACTGTTAAACTCACCAATTACCGCTACCGATGTTTTTCCGGGTGCGTATAAATTAAATATAGCCGATGTGCCCGAATTTATAAAAGTAACCCCATCGCCGGCGCCTGCAGGTAATGCCTTACCATTGGTTACAGGCGGCAAAACCGGGCCGCCGCCGCCGCTTGGCGGGTTTGGATCTACTGCTTTTTTGCTGCAGGCAGCGGTTGTAAATAAAAGTACCACTAAAGGTATCCACAATATCTTCCTCATGTTTTTATTTTATAGTGGTTAATTTTTTTGAGATGTGGATGTCGCGGCCATCCTGTACGTACAATACCGATACTGCCGCGCAAAGCATAAAAATACCTGCCAGCACCAACGCGTAAATAGGCTGCCCGCCAAACAAACTTTTCACTATCCAACCACCAAAAAAGCCATTGATAATTTGCGGGAAAGTGATAAAGAAGTTGAAGATGCCCATGTAAACCCCCATCTTTTTCGCGGGGATAGAACCCGATAAAATAGCGTACGGCATAGCCAGAATACTGGCCCAGGCCAAACCTATACCCGTCATGGACACGATGAGCATTTTTGGGTCGGTCACAAAAAATATGGATATTAAACCCACGCCACCGGCCAGTAACGAAAACGCGTGTGCTATTTTACGGCTGGTTAACCTGGCTATAGATGGCAGGCAAAGCGCATAAATAGCCGAGATGCCATTGTACACACCAAACATCAGCGTAACCCAATCACCGGCTTTGGCAAAATTTGCCGACGTAGTATCCTTTGGCGCTACATGAAAAACATGCTGCGCGATGGCCGGGGAAGCAAAAACCCACATAGAGAACAGCGCGAACCAGGAGAAGAACTGCACCAGCCCCAACTGGCGCATGGCCACGGGCATTCTCGAAAAATCTTTAAAAATAACAGAAAGGCCTTTTTCTGTTTCCTCCGGCTCTTCAGGGTGGAAAGCCGCATATTCTGCAGGGGAGTACTCCTTTGTTTTGAAGATCGTCCACAACAGGCAAGAAATAAGCACTATACCACCCACGTAAAAGGAGTATATCACGTTATTTTGCACATGGCCTGCTGCTACCTGTTGGGTGCCGGTAAACTGGGTAATTACCCAGGGCAATATGGAGCCTGCTACCGCACCAGTACCTATTAAAAAGGTTTGCACCGAAAAACCAAGGCTGCGCTGGCTATCGGGCAGGTTATCGCCAATGAGCGCCCTAAAGGGTTCCATGGCCACGTTGAACGATGCATCCATGATCATGAGCACGCCTGCACCCACCATTACTGGGGGCAGAAATAATAACAGGGATGCATTCGGCATAAAAAACAATGCGATTGCCGAGAGGATGCCCCCTGCTAAAAAGTACGGTTTGCGGCGGCCCAGCCTATTCCAGGTGCGGTCGCTGTAGTGGCCTATAATGGGTTGCACGATCATCCCGGTGATGGGTGCCGCCAACCAAAAAAGCGATAAATGCTCTACATCGGCCCCAAAGCTTTGTAAGATGCGCGAAGCGTTCCCGTTTTGCAATGCAAAGCCAAACTGAATGCCCAAAAAGCCAAAGCTCATGTTGAATATTTGCCAAAAGCTGAGCTTGGGGCGTTCGGCAACAGCGGCCTTAAGGGGCTGTTTTGTAGTTTCTTTTAAAGCTGTCATTTAGTTAATTCAATTATGATAGCGGTTTTAGCAGGGATGATCAGCTGTTTCACATCAGCTAACTTTTCGTGGGTAATTATATTTACGCCGCCCTTGAATCCCGCCGTCCGCTCGTTAAAATATCTGGTATCCAGTGCCTTTTCCTCCTCGTTACCATTGTAGGTTATCATTACCGTTTTTTGCGCATCGTACCTGAAATAGGTGTAAATACCATTACGCGGGATGTATTGCATTAGTTTACCGGTTTGCAGGGCCGTGGTGTTTTTGCGGTAGTTAGCCAGCGTGCGCACAAAATCAAAAGCTTCGTTCTCTTTCTTGTCGCGCCCGGCTGCGGTAAACTTATCCTTCTTATCCGCTGCCCAGCCGCCGGAGAAATCCTCGCGAACTAAACCATCGGGGTTAGAGTAACCTTTCATCAATATCTCGTCGCCGTAATACATTTGCGGCACACCGCGCATCGTCAACAACATAGCCATACCAGATTTAAACTTGATAAAATCCTCGTTTACATTAGAGTAAAAACGGCTCATATCATGGTTATCTAAAAAGATAGTATTGCGGGTGGCGTCCTGGTACATAAAATCCTGCGCCACTATATTGTATAACCTGTTAACACCGTCTGTCCAGCCCTCTTTTCCGTTTAGGGCTTCGGTAATGGCATCTTTTATCTGCGCATCGGTAATGCCGGGCAACTGGGTATCAAAACCGCGGTTCACGGTATTGCCCTGGGTAAAATAAGCCTGGTTAGCTACCGACCATACCAGCGTTTCGCCAAAAATAGAGAGACGGGGAAACTCGGCTTTTACTTTTTTTGCCCAATCGGCCATATAAACAGGATCGTTATATGGGTAGGTATCCAGGCGGAAACCATCTATACCGGCATATTCTACCCACCAGATATGGTTTTGGGTAAGGTAGTTTTGCACATATGGGTTGCTTTGATTAACATCTGCCATCCTGCGGTCAAACCAGCCATCCAGCATTTGTTTTTTATCGGCAGCTGTGCCATGCGGATCCATTACAGCGGCATCTCTGAAGTTTGAGTTGGTGTATTTTGGCCATTGGTGTACCCAGCTTTTCATCGGCATATCTTTTATCAGCCAGCTTTCGGTACCTATGTGGTTATGCACCAGGTCTTTTATCACCTTTAAACCAATTGCGTGAGTTTTATTCACGTAAGTTTTAAAAAGTTCGTTGGTACCGTAGCGCGGGTCTATCTTGTAATAATCGGTTACGGCGTAGCCGTGGTACGATGCATGTGGCTCGTCGTTCTCAATTTCTGGTGTCATCCAAATGGTGGTTACGCCCAGGTCTTTTAAATATCCCAGGTGATCAATTAAGCCCTGGATATCGCCGCCATGGCGCGAATACATCGAATCGCGGTGCAAACCGGTTTCCAACATACCGGGTACCACATCATTTGACGGGTCGCCGTTTGCGAAACGGTCGGGCATAAGCAGGTAAATAAGATCTTTACTGGTAACGCCCTGTGCCCATTGCGGCGTGCTGTTACGGGTTTTTAATTCGTAATTATAAACCAGCGCTTTCTGCCCTGCTTTTTTAAAGGTAATGGGGAATTTACCCGCGCGGGTTACGCTGCTGATGGTAAGATCGAGAAATATATAGTTGCTGTTTTCTACTTTATGTACGGCAATTAGCTTTACGCCGGGATAGCTGAGGCTAACAGTACTGCCGGCAATTTTTTCGCCGTGTACAATAAGTTGCACCTTGGGGTTTTTAAAACCAACCCACCAAAAGGCCGGCTCCACACGCTCAAGCGCGGGGATCTGAGCAAGCGCGCCAGCCGCAAACATCAGGAAGGCAAGTGTAATTTTTAACCTTAATTTCATATCTGTTTTAATTGGCAAAATAACAGCGTTTAATAGCTGCAGATAAAGAACAGGAAGCAAATAAAATGGCCAACCCGTAAATAAGGGTTGGCCATTAAGGTATTATTGTTTTACTAAAGTGTAAGCCGCTTTAGCATTATCAGTACCAATTGGTGCAAAAGTGAAATGGTAAGTTCCGTCTGCAGCAACGGGGATATCATTTGAATCGCTCGAAGCAAGGGTTGCGCCATCAGCACCTGTTTTTGGCACGCCATAGCTGGTTCCCCAATCGTGGTTCTTCCTTACCTTAAATTTCCCGGTTGACACCAATGGGATAGTTATTTCCCATACGCGGGTACCGTTGTTAAATTTCATGTCAGTATCAGAACCCCAGCCGCCGGCCGTAGCATCGCCAATAAGGCTGTAATAAGCGTCTACCGGTACCATGGTGATGGTGTTTAAATTCAGATCCACCGTTACAAAGTACTGGCCCGCGCCCGGCGCAGTAATATCGTCGCCCGATGTGCTGATGCCGTTGCCGCTTGTTTTACCATAAGCTACATCCCATTTCTTTTCCGGGGTGATTTTAAAATCTAACTTACCCGGTAAATAATTGATGATACCGGTATAAACGCCATTGCCTGTTGCCGACTGCAGACTATCGGCAGTTGCGGGGTTCCAGCCCTGGTATGCACCCGGCACGTAAATATAAGCCACCAACGCAAACGGCGTGGCTGTTACGGTAACTACGTTTGAATATTCGATACCAGCAATAGTGCTTAATGAGGTTTTTAAACGCATCTCTAATTGCGATGGTACACCTGTAGCCAGGTTCATAGATAGTAACAGGTTGTTAAAATCTTGCACAGTATAGCTTTTTGTAAGCGCGCCTGCTGTCAATGATACTTCCCTTGGAGCGGCGAAGCTGGTGCCTTTAACCGCAATCTGCAGGGTGTTGATGGTTGCTGCACTGTAACCGTAAGCTTGCGGCGTACCGGTAATGGTGATGGCATTTTCGGTTAAATTAGCTTTTGATAAAGCCGGTGAAGTGGTTGATGTAGTTAATGAGCCGGGGGTGCCAGTTTGGGCCACGGTGCGTACTTCATCTTTTTTGCATGATGCCAATGCCAATAAAGCCAGGCAGCTGAATGCTAAAAGTTTGGTAGTTAATTTTTTCATCGTTAATACTTAAATGTTAAATAAGTTTTATGTTATTGCCATATACAGGCCCGGTTTTACGCCGGGCCTGTTATTTATTTAGTATCCTGGGTTTTGAACCAATGTAGGGTTGGCCGTAATATCATCTGTTGGGATAGGATAAATATTCCTGAAGTCTTCAACAGACCTGCCACCTGTAACGCCACCTTTAAACGGCCACAGGTAAGTCGAGGTAGTAAACTTGCCATAACGGATCAGATCTGTCCGGCGGAAGCCTTCCCAATATAGTTCTCGCGCCCTCTCGTCTAATATAAAATCGAGCGAAATAGTTGCTACGTTGCCACTTGCATTACCGTAAGCACGGTTGCGGATAAGGTTAATATAGTTTACAGCAGTGGCCGTAACGCCACCTGTACCGCCGCGCAGAGTTGCTTCCGCGTAGATGAGATACATTTCTGATAAACGGAAAAGCGGGAAATCGACGTCAGAGAAATCCAGGCTCTGCCCTGCCGCGCCGGTGCGGGTTACATTGCGGTATTTGGTAACTGCAAAGCCATCGGTAAACACGCTCTGATCTTTTATCTCCAGGTTTTGGCCGGTGGTGTAAAACTGTGAACGTTTGTCTGCAGTCCCTGTATAATCAGGAAACAGGTTTGGCAAATTCTTTGTTGTGCGTGCACCGCCCCAGCCGCCGCTGATACCAAAATTACTTGCCGACTCCGACCCGCCAACCGGCGCATGGGTTAAGAAGGTAGTACCACCGTAGCTTTGTGTACGCAGCCCGTCGTAGTTTATGGTAAGGATGTTCTCGCTGGTGTTTGCCTGGTTATCTGCCAGCATAATGTATTGATAATTATTGATCAGGGAATAACCCGCGCCAATAACCCTACCAGCGTAATCGATAGCTTCCGCGTACTTTTTGGTGCCGGTGTAAACTTCTGCATTTAGGTACAACCGTGCTAATAATGCCCAGGATGCTGCCTTATCGGCACGGCCATATTCGTTTGATTTAGGCGCTGCCAAAGCAGGCTCAATAGCTTTCAATTCCGATTCTACGTAAGCGAAAATTGTTTTACGATCCGCTTGTTTTGGTACGGTTACGCCTATCAGGTCGGTTTCCGTCACCAATGGCACGTTACCATACATATCTAACAAAACCCAGTACTGGAACGCCCTTAAGAAACGCGCCTCGGCACGGAACTGGCGGATCTTATCAGCATCAGCACCAGAAATTCCGCGGCTGCTTAACTGGTCATCGGCAGATTGCCTGATAAACTCATTAGCAAGCGTAACCTGGTAAAGGCTGCGGTAGTATAATCCTTTAAGAAAAGGGTTAGCGGCAGACCAGTTCATGTTGTGAAAATCCTGGATACCTACGTCGCCCCAGGCAATTACGGCCTCATCGGTGCTCAGTTCCTGTGCTTTCCAGTACAATCTCAAAAAGTCTGAAGTACCTTCGTCAATACCTTGTACATCGCCGTTACCTGCAGGGCCCTGGTTGCCTGTTAACGCAAACGCGCCGTAAACCTTGGCAAATGCCTGCTTATAGCCCTCGGCCGACGCGTATACCGTAGCAGAGGTAATATCATTCGTAGGCAACAGGTCGAGCTTTTTGGTGCACGACACCAGGCTGCCTGTTAGCATTACTACGATGAATGCTTTTATGGTCAAGTTCTTTTTCATATCGCTTTATTTATTAGCTGATTAAAATTTAAGGTTTAAGCCGAACACAAATGTGCGCGGGCGCGGGTAAATGTTGTTATCAATACCACCGCCTACTTCCGGGTCCACACCCTGGTAGTTGGTAATGGTAAACACGTTTTGCACGTTAGCGCTTATGCTTAATGACGCGCTGCTGCGCAACACTTTACCAAAATTGTAACCAAGGCTGGCGTTATCCATTTTCAGGAAAGATGCATTTTGAACGTAGTAATCAGATAACACATTCTTATCATTAGCGCCTATTAAACCACTTTCCAATACGTTGGCAGAACCATTATTAAGATAGCCCAGTGGATTAAGGATGCTGTTGCGGGTGCCTGTGCTGGAGAATACGTTGTTGTAAGCATAGTTACCTGTATTGGCGCGCATTACAACGGCCAGGTTAAAGTTCTTGTAGGTTACATTGCTGGAGAAACCAAAGATGTATTTAGGATCGGGCTGCTTGTACAGGTACAGGTCCTTATCATTGATGGTTCCATCGCCGTTACGATCTACATACACATTATCAATTGGTTTACCATCGGCGCCGTACACCTGCTGGTACACATAAAAAGCAGCCCTTGGCTGGCCAACGTAATTACGCTGAATGGTGGTTCCTGTTCCGCCGGAAACACCTCCCACCGCTGAGCCTGTTGCGTTAGGATCATCCACGAAAGTAAGTTTGGTTACTTTGTTGGTATTGTAAGTGGCATTAAATGCAACATCCCAGTTTACATCTTTGCTTCTTACCACCTGCGCGGTAATGGCAAACTCAATCCCTTTATTTACCATATTACCTACGTTGGTTACAAATTTGTTAGAGAAACCTGACCCGGCCGCTACGGTAACTTCACCTAAAAGGTCTTTTGTTTCTTTGTAGTAGGCATCAATACTACCGCTTATACGGCCATTAAGAAAGCCATAGTCTACACCTACGTTGGTGGTAGCACTCTGCTCCCATTTACGTTTAGGGTCATACGCTACCGGGCGGTAAAGCTGGTAAAAAGTATCGCCCAACTGGTATGATGCTGTTTGCGAGCTTAAGCTGTAGTATGGTGTATAGGCGTAGTTTGATAAACCGTCTTGCTGGCCTGTTAAACCGTAACCGACACGCAGTTTCAAATCAGAAAGTACTTTATTATCTCTCAGGAAGGACTCCTCTTTGATCTTCCATGCAAATGCGCCCGAAGGGAACACCGCGTAACGGTTAAGCGGGCTAAACCTTGATGAACCATCGCGGCGGATTGTACCGGTTAACAGGTACTTATTAGCGTAAGTATAATTTAAACGGCCGTAGTATGATAGCAGCGTATTCTCCGGTTTATCAAACGGAAAAGTTGGTGTGCTTACTGTTGTGCCGTCTGAGGTAATATCAGGGAAACCATAGTTTTTGGTGGCATAATCGTAGTAAGCGTAACCGGCAACCACATCTATCCGGCTATCTATCGATTTCAGATCCTTAGCATAATTTAAATAAGCTTCGAAAGTAGTGTTGAGGATAGTAGTACGGTATTGGTTGTTTACACCACCGTGCAATACGTTGCTGGCATCTTTAAACCTGTTAAAGCTTGCCGCCGCGGTAGACGGAATCACAATGGTGCCTTTACCTTCAGATGCATCGTAACCAAAGTTTACGTTAGCGTGCAAGTCTGGCAGAAAGTGGAACTTATAATCCAGTTGAGCGTTACCAATGCTTCTTTTAACATCACTTTTATCGTAACGCTGCTCTAACAAACCTATCGGGTTACGCGGCGCCAGTTGTTTTAAGCCTGTTGCAGAGGATGGGTCCGAATCAAGGTATTCGTAGAAACCGCCGTACTTGTCGTTACCAGATTGCACCGGTTTGGTAGGATCGAAACTAACCGCGGCACCAATAGCGCCCTGGTTTGCAAAGCGTGCCTTGCTTGCCGAACCTTTTACGTTGATATCTAATTTGATATGGTTATCTAAAAACTTCGGTGTTACATTGATGGACGCTGACGCCCTGTTTAAATATCCTGTTCTGAGGATACCTTTCTGATCGAGGTAGCCAACAGATACGCGGTAAGGTAAATTTTTAAATCCACCGGCAACACTCAGGTTATTATCATTGCTGATAGCTGTTTGGTAGATCTCTTTTTGCCAATCGGTATTAGCATCACCCAGTAATGCCTGGAAAGCCGCGCTGCCATTTGCTTTTACGTAAGCTCTCAGCTGATCGCCGGTTAACACAGGTACTTCCTTAGATAATTTTGAAATTGAAACCTGTGTGTTAAAGTTTACCTGTGCTTTGCCTACAGTGCCTTTTTTGGTGGTAATGATAATTACACCGTTTGACGCCCTTGAACCGTAAATAGCCGTTGCTGACGCATCCTTCAATACGCTAAAGGTTTCAATATCATTCGGGTTGATAAGGCTTAGCGCGCTTGGTGCGCCCGCAATACCATCGTTGCTTAATTGCACACCGTCTATCACAATTAAAGGGTCGTTACTTGCGTTTAGCGAGGCACCGCCACGAACGCGGATGGTGCTACCTGCACCCGGCGCGCCGCCATTTGAAGTGATAGATACACCGGCAACCTTGCCCGCGATCAGCTGCTCCGGCGAGGTGATGTTACCCGTTTGGAAGTCTTTTGAACTTACGGTGGTAACAGAACCAGTAAGGTCCTTCTTCTTAACCGTACCGTAACCGATCACAACAATTTCGCTGAGCGACTTTGATGAAGGTTGCAGATTGAAGTTTACGGTCGCGTTATCGGCCTCAATAGTTACCGTTTTTGGCTGTGAGGTGTAGCCAATAAAGCTGGCCGTTAAGGTGTAGGTACCGGCTCTTAGGCCGGTAATGCGGTAGATGCCATTAACATCGGCAGCGCTTGCTGTGTTTGTGCCCGATATTAATACCGTTGCCCCGGGTAAAGATTGGTTGTTCTCGTCAACCACTTTACCGGTAATGCTTCTTGTTTGTGCAAATATCGCCTGCGATATAAACAGCAATGCAAAAAAGAGCAGATACTTTTTTAGGTAATTGTTTCTCATGTAATTAATTGGGTTAATAGTTGGGTTAGTAAGTTGCTTGGTAAAATTTCACAAATACTGGTTACAGCGCCCTAAAGCCTGTTAATAAATCCTCTTCTGGTTGAATGATCTCCATAATTTATCTCTCCGGTAAAAACTGTTGTTCCCTTCAGCAGAGATCCAATCGTTGGGGCACGCAGTGCGGCGACAAAACACAGGGGTTTGGTGCAAAAACCAGCTGGCCCACGATCAAAAAAAATGCTGTAAAAAAATTATAATTGGCTAATGCTCGCAGTACCGCCCCGGTTGCGGGATAGTGTATTACGACATGACAAAGTAAACGAGCAAAAAAACGGCAACCTACTTATTTACTTAAAATTTAACAGAAAAGTGATTTAAAAAAAATCAACATGCTAATAAACAATAACTTACAAAATATAATTTTTAGAAAATTTAATTAGTGTAGCACTTTTTCAGTACAATCAGGGTATTTATATAAGGTTTAAGTTGTGTTTTTTTACCGAAAAAGCAGCTATTATCTTAAGGAATTGCGGATGCATAGTGTCGCGAAAAAAACCTTGATAAGTTTTAGGGCAGACTCGCCAACAAAATGGACACTGTAGAAAGTGGTATCTGAGCGGGTGGTTAAATGACAACAGAATTAATAACCTTTGGAAAGAAGACTAAGTTCAGGTATGGGTTACGATTTGCTGTTTATATCGACAGCCTTGATAGCCATTATGCGGTGATCAAACTCGTCGCCGTGAATGATAGCTTTTGCTTTGATACGCATCTTATACACATAGATGGTTTTCTCAGAGTATTCCAGTATTTTGGCGATGGTCTCGGTATCGGTGATGCCCATACGCATCAGGGCGAAGATGCGCAGGTCGGTAGTAAGCACCTCATTCTCCTTAGGCCAGATCTGGTTTTCTTTTTTAAACAAGGTGTTAAACTCCTCCACAAAATTCGGAAAGATCTTAATAAACACCTGGTCGAAGGTATTGAATAGGGTTTCGCGCTCCTTTTTGATGTTAATGTTATTGGCCATTAACTGCAGGTCGTCGTATTTTTTTGCAGGCAGTTTGGTATCTACAGATCTCTTGATCCGTTCCAGCTGGAGTATATAGCCCGAGATAACGTTAAAAAAATACCCGATGTAGTCTTCCTTTATCTTGGTGCCTTCCATCAGCTTCTCATTCACTTTTTCAATTATCTTTTCTTTAGTCTTCAGTTTCTTATTACGCTTGTAAAGCAGAATAGACACCACGATGATAGAAACCGCCAAAACCGTGATCATACTGAGGCTACGGATATAAAGCTTCTCTTCCCGTTCTATAAACAAAAGCTTTTCGGATGCAACAATGGGTAGCAAGGTACCTATCTGTACTTTACGCTGCCTGGCTCCATAAAATTCGGCATCGGCAAGGGCGTGTTCCAGCGCTACATAGGCATTTTTGATATCCCCTTTTTTATACAGTATTTCTGCCAGCCAAAACAGGGCTATAGTTTCTTTGGTTGATGAACGGATATCGCTGATGGTGGCCTGGATAAGCAGTTTGATGCTTTTTTCCTGTTGCGGCGTATTCAGATAAACATTGCTTAATGTGGATGTAACAATGGCTTTCTGGTGTTCGGTAAGTGTTTTGGAGTTTAGCAGCCGGTAAAAAATAACGGCCGCCTCATCATTAAAACCATTCTTAAACTTTTTATATCCGGTAAAGTAAATATTATCGTACGAGCCAGGTTTGCTTAATGCAATGGCCGAATCGATATACTTATTGGCAGTGGCGGTATAAGCCGGTGCATAATGCCTGTCGCTGTTATAGTTGGCCAAGTCATAGTAAGCACGCATGACGATGGAATAGTACTCCACCTTGGCACCGTTATCCAGATCGTGCACATCGATCCCCCGCATACTGTCGAAGGTTTCTTTAAACATGCCCGACGATAGCAGGATGAAGCCAACCTTTATTTTGCTGAAATCTTCTTTTGGTTTATCGTGCAGGGTGTTGCTTATGGACAGCAGCTTATTGGCGTATACATAGGCGGAATCGTACTGGTACGATTTATACTCTTCATAAAGCTTATTACAGGCGTCAAACTGGCCTTTGAGGTTATCGGCGCGTACCTGGTTAAGCGTATTTTTAAGTACACGGATATGCGCTTCTTTTTGCCCGTCGTAAATACCTTTCCGGCCAAATTCTACCTTCAATTCTTCAAACGAATCATTGGTATCAGAATCAGCGAGTAGAAAAAACGGCGTCAAAACAAAAAAACAGAGTAATAATCCTCTCATAATCAGGCAAAAATCGCAGTTAGTGTGGCTAACTCCAGTTCCCCTAAAGATATGCAATTTTAAAACAACAAATAAAAGGCAACATTTACTCCTGCTATTTATGGAGTTTTTAGTTCTCAAATATTTAAGCATTTTTGGTTCTCCGGAATACCTTGGCCTGTTTTATTATTATCCATATAATTGTGTTCAGTTAGTTAGGAATGTATAAACCTGCCACCATAAAAGATATCGCGCTTGCGCTGAAGCTTTCTCCCTCAACCGTTTCGAGGGCGTTAAGGGATGAGTATGAAATTAGCGCGGGTACCAAAAAGATTGTGGTGGATTATGCGAAGTCGGTAAATTACAAATCGAACCCTAATGCGGTGAGCCTCAAAAACAGGCGCAGTTATTCCATCGGCATTGTTGTGCCCGAACTGGCTAACAGCTTTTTTTCGCAGGCTATAGCCGGTATCGAGTCCGTTGCTTATGAAAGAGGATATCATACCATCATTACGCAAACACACGATTCATCCGAACGAGAACTGATCAACGTAAATCATCTGGCCAACCGTTCTGTTGATGGCTTGCTGATCTCAATGTCATCGGGCACTGCCGATTATGCCTTTTTGCAAAAGCTCCATCAGGATGGTCTACCGATTGTTTTTTTCGACAGGATAATTCCCGGGATAGATACCTATAAAGTTACCTCCGATAATTTTAACGCATCGTACGAAGCTACGCTATCGCTCATCCGGTCAGACTGCAGAAAAATTGCCTTACTGGCCAATGCGCCCCAGTTATCCATCACCAACGAACGCTTCGCCGGGTACCAAAAGGCATTGCTTGAAAACGACATACCCCTGAGGCCCGACCTCATCCGGAACTGCCTTAAAGGTGGTAGCGATGACCAGGAAGTGGAGGACGCTGTAAAACAGTTACTATCCGGCCCGGATAAGCCGGACGCGATATTCATCACCAGCGACAGGATCAGCATATCCTGCATAAGGGCATTAAAGAAGCTAAAGTTCGATCCGCAGGAAATTATGGTACTGGGTTTTTCCAATTCTGATGTTGTGGACCTGTTACAACCGGAATTATCTTACATCAGGCAAAAGGCCTTCGAGATGGGCGAAATAGCCGTAAACATGCTGCTTAAACTAATTGAAAGCAAGTACCCCATCACCGAGTTTGAAACCAGGATCCTCAGCACCGAATTGCATAGCATAATGCCGCAGCGCTAAACCAGCGCTTCTCCACCCGGTATCCAAAACCAAATCCTACCACGCTTGTGCCAAATTATTTTTTCGGCGTTCAAAATGTCGGCTTCGGCAGTTGCTTGGTCCACTTAACCTGTTTACTGATTGAATAAAGTGCGCTACTGAGGTACCTTTGATCAACAAACAAAAACAATAAAATGGAAAATACAACAATTGGCAAAGTGCTTTACACAGGTAAAACACATACCACAGGCGGCCGCGATGGTGGATCGGCTATTAGTTCAGACAATAATCTTGATGTTAAACTTTCGGTACCGGGCGCAGCAGGAACCGGTACTAATCCCGAGCAGCTTTTTGCAGCGGGCTGGTCGGCATGTTTCATCGGCGCTATGAGAAAAGCCGCGGCTAAATTAAAAGTTAGGTTTCCGCAGGATGCCGCAGTTGATGCAGAAATTGACCTGGTATTAACCGGCGAAGCGTACTCCCTGCAGGCTCGCCTAAATGTTAGCCTGCCCGGCATAGCACCCGAACTGGCCCGCGAAATTACCGAAGAAGCTCACCTAACTTGTCCGTATTCAAAAGCAACACGCGGCAATATAGATGTAGTGACCAATATTATTTAAACCTGTCAACTTATAGAAAAGCCTGCCTGGTAACACGTGGCAGGCTTTCCTTATTTTAGGCAAGCTGAACAAGCATCAAAAGTTAAAAACTACCCGTACCCCGGCCTGCGACAGGTTGAGTTTCTGCTCTGAAAAATCCTGAACCGGGATCTTTAAATACGGTTCCAGCGACAAAGATTTATCCCCGGCAATGTGTTGTACAAAGCCAAACGACAGGTTGTAAAGCGCGACAAACTTGTTTTGCTTCAGCTTTTCGGGTGTTACCGCTTCGGTGGAAATCTGGTTAAACGTCCTATTTTCGTATTGAACTGCTCCCTTTTCATCAATATAGCTGGAAACTATGGGCTTTTGCTCACTGAATTGCAGCGTTTGTGCCTGCCTGCCAATAGCATATGCCGAGATGCCTGCTTTGGCATAAAATTTCTTGTTTACATGATAACTTACCTGCAACGGTAGTTCCGTCCCCGACATATTTGCCTCGGCGCTGATCAGTGTTTTATCCTGTGTTGCTGTTGCCATCGCTCCGCCATTCGCTTTTTTAGCTCCCATTTGGTTAAAGAACACCCCTGTATTAATGGAGAGCCTTTCGTTGAGTTTAAAATTCACCTCCGCCCCTACATTGATATTACCTTTCTGCCTCGAATCCAGTGCCCCGCCTACCGCAAAACCGAAGCTCCAGCGGCCTTTAGCCGGTAAACTGTTTGCAGCAATGTCTTTTACACCATTTTCTTCCTGTAGAAGGTCCTGCATGGTTTTAGCTGCGGTAGCTTTTTTTGCTGGTGCGGGCAGTATTGGAGCAATAGTAATAACAGACGCCTGTTCGGGACCAGTAGTTCTATCAGTCACAACCACATTGTCCGTTGGTTGTTCACTTGCCCCGAACGCTACCTGCACATCGTCAGATGGTTTCAGCCGCGCAAGCATAAATCGATGCGGTGGTTCGTTATGCCTTTTGATCTCTCCCCTGTGGCTTACCTTCCCGCGTGCAAAAGTTACAACCTTGTGCTTGTCCCCGCCCAGTTTAAGCCCGCACAAAAAAAGGCAGAATACCACTAAGACTACGGCTGCTTTAGCCAGCAAAAACCAAACGCTATTTTTTGGTTTATTTTGGTGGTTCTTAAAGTTTTCCCATGCACCGTCCTCATAGTCCAGCTCAAAATGCTGCAACTCATCTTTGATGTGATCTATTAATTCAACTTGCATAGCTAATGCTGTTTATACTTTTTTGATAAAGCGTGCGTAAAGTTTTCTTAGCGCGGGCCAGGTACACGCGGCTGTTGGCATAAGGAATTTGGAGGCTTTCGGCAATTTCTTCGTGGCTGTATCCTTCTATCTCGTACATATTAAAAATCACCTTCTGCATAGCAGGTAAGCTATTCAGCAGTGCCAAAATATCCTGTACATTCATTTTGTCGGTAACGCTAACCGGCTCCGCATCCGCAGAATCTGTCAACTCCTCCACCCTGAAATAGTTTTTGTCGACCCTGAGGAAATCGATCGCGGTACGCGATGTTATTTTGGCTGCCCAGCCTTTGAACGACCGGGATAAAACAATAGGGTCATCGGTTATGCCAAACCTGTTGAGATGTTTAAAAATCTTTACAAAAGAGTCGTTCACCAGTTCTTCCAGGTCGCTGGCATTATCAATGTAGCGCCTTGCAACAGCCTTCAGATACCCGTAGTAGGATCTGTAAAGCCATTCTTTACATTTTTCATCCCCGGCAATACAGCCGGTGATGACACCGTCAAGTCGTTTTATTTGTTTGATCACCTACCTATCCGCAATTCCTGCTACACCATCATCAAAAAATTAAACCCCTCTTGCGCATGTAAGAGGGGTTTAAAAAAATATCGCCGTTTATTTGTTGGTTATTACGCCTAAAGCCAGCTTAGTGCTATCTGTAGCCGCTTTTAAACCTTTAGCCAAAATGGTGTAGATCTTCCCTTTTTCTACTTTTACTTTAGGGAGTGTTGCCAATATGGTTGTTCCGGCATTTTCTTTTATCTCAAAACCCACTTCGGCACCTGGGTCAACTGAAGTGAACGCGGTAGTTGCTTTAAAGTCTGTTTTAGAAAACACAACCGCTTTACCTGTTATACCCAGGTCAAGGCTACCGGCATCGGGACTAAGGTTTATAAAACGAAGCTTTGCTTTGTCGGTAGCAGGCGCGCTCAGGTCGTCCTCGGTTACAATTAAAGTTGCTTTTGAAGGAATATCGGCAATAAATACAGAGTAGGCCTGGTCGCTTTTTACGGTAATATTTGATTTTGTAATCACCCTGGCCGAATCTTTTTTGGTAATGCTGAATTCGTAGCTGCCTGCCTGTAGTGCGCCGTAGGTATTAAAGGTGTTGTAAGTAAGCGCTTTAAGGTTTACTTTGGTACCGTTAAGCTTAAAAGTGTATTCTGGTGAACCCGGAGAAACGTGCGCGATGGCTAAGCCTGCGGGTAAAGATGATGTACCGTTATCATCCTTAGTGCAGGAAGATAACATGACTGCGCCTGTTAATAAAGCGGCGGCGATACGGGAAACAAATGAGCCTTTGTTGTTAAGAATGTTCATAGGATTGAATTATAAATTGTTTATGTGTTTATCCTGTGGAACGGGCCGAACGCGAAGATTGAAACAGTGGGATGTTATTTATTTACCGGTTTAATGCCTTGAGCTGGTTAAGCTAATGAGGGTCAGCTATTTCAATTAAACAGTGAAATGCAATTTTTGAATGTGGAAATGAAGACTGGCGGAGTTGACAGATGATTTGAAAACGGATTTGGTAAATACTCAAAATAGATAGAAATTGCTGAATAGGTTGTGCCTGTACATTAAATTATTGCTGTCTTTTTTAAAAATCACCCGAAAGTATGACCGAAAACACGATCCATTAAGCCAATTTTGGGAAAGATTTAAACTTTAAAACAACACAAGAAATGAAAAGGATAATTTGGAACTGCGGATTAGTGGCCGGCGTGATAAGTGTATTGTGGCCCGTTATTAATGAGGGACTACAGAGCAACAGTTTAAGCCTGAACACCCGGATGATCTTTGGATATGCCACCATGATATTGGCACTTTCTGTCATTTTTGTGGGGATTAAAAATTATAGGGATACTTACAACAACGGCCAGATAACTTTTGGTAAAGCGCTCGGTATTGGCCTCTTGATAACGCTTATCGCGTCGACGGTGTACGTGGTGATCTGGCTGATCGACTTTCAATATTTCGTTCCCGATTATGGCGAAAAATACCATGCCCAAGTAATAGCCGAAATGAAGGCAAGCGGGGCGAGCACGGCGGAAATACAAAAGAAGACGGCCGACATATCGCCTATGATGGCTCAATATAAAGCGAGCTTCACCTTTAGAGCAATGTTCACCTATTTGGAAATTGCGCCGGTTGGCATTGTGATATCGTTAATAGCCGCGCTGATCCTTAAAAATAATCCTAAACCAGCTCCAGCAAACTTATAGACTAAATTAAAACTGATAAATATGAAAAAAGTAACAGGCATTGGCGGTGTATTTTTTAAATCTGATGACCCGAAGGGGATGAACGAATGGTACGCCAAAAACCTTGGGTTGCCTTCCAGTGCATACGGAACAACATTTGAGTGGCGCGAGGCGGAAGATACCTCGAAAGAAGGTTCCACATCCTGGTGCACCTTTCCGCAGGATACCAAATATTTCAATCCGTCGACCAAACCATTTATGATCAATTACCGGGTGGAGAATTTGATTGAACTGGTAGAGGAACTAAAAAAAGAGAACGTGACCATTGTTGATGAAATGGCGGAATATGACTACGGCAAATTCATCCACGTGCTGGATCCGGAAGGGAACATCATTGAACTCTGGGAACCAAAATAGTTATTAAGAGGATTATACCCAACTGGGCGGGTTACCCGCCCAGTCTTTGCTACATTCTTCCTGGTTCTTTTGATCTAATAAAATAATGCACGTTTAACGCCCATCTCAAGCCCTCTCAATTCTGCCAGCCCTTTTAGTCGCCCTATTACCGAATAACCGGGATAGGTGTTGTAATTATAATCGTCGAGTATTTTATGTCCATGATCCGGCCGCATGGGGATGGCGATATCGGTCCTGCCGACACTTTGGCGTTTTGCCTGTTCGGCAACTACTGCCTTCATCACTTCAAACATATTGGTACTGCCGCTTAAATGTTCTGCTTCATAAAAGCTACCATCTGCCTCGCGCAGAACGTTACGCAGGTGTAGGAAATGTATATGACTGCCCAAACGAGAGATGATCGCTGGGATATCGTTATCACCACGGGCACCAAGCGAGCCGGTACAAAGCGTAATGCCGTTACTCGGCGAAGGGTAGGCATCTACAACATCCTGCAGATCCTGCCCGGTGGATACTACCCTTGGCAAGCCCAATATCGGAAAAGGCGGATCATCCGGGTGGACACACATTTTAATGCCGTATTCCTCTGCGCGGGGTACAATAGCCTTTAAAAAATAAGTTAGGTTGTCCTTTAGTTTCGCAGCATCCACATCGCTGTATCGTTTCAAATGCGCTTTAAATTCGGCAATCGTAAACACCTCATCCGTTCCGGGCAGGCCCGCTAACACTGTATTTGTTAATAGTGTTATTTCGTCGATACTTAGTCCATCAAGGTATTGTTTGGCTACTATTTGTTGGCTGGCACTAAATTCTTCGTAAGCCCCTGCCCTTTCTAAAATATAAAGATCAAACGTGGCCAAAGCAATGGCATCGTACCTTAAAGCCGAAGCATTATTTACCAGCCGGTGATCCAGATGCGTACGGGTCCAGTCGAGCACCGGCATAAAGTTGTAGCATACTGTATTAATACCCGCGCTGCCAAGGTTAGCCAAAGTCGCCACGTACCGCTCGATATATTTATCGCGTTCTGCCGCGCCGGTTTTTATGGCTTCGTGGATATTAACACTTTCTACCACCGCCCAGTTAAACCCAGCCGCATTAATATCGGCCCGGTAAGTTTTTATCTCGGCGGCACTCCATACCTCCCCGCAAGGGATGTGGTGCAGGGCAGAAACAATACCCGTTGCGCCTGTTTGCCCGATGGCTTGCAAGGTAACCGGGTCGGCAGGACCAAACCAACGAAATGTTTGTTCTAAATCAGGTATCATTTACTTCTCAATTTAAAGGGAGCGAATATCTATCCCTTCCCTTACCAAAGATTTAAAAAAAATCGCACTGTTGGAAGAGTTTTTGCAATCGATTGTAATATTTCATTAATATTGTAAACGCTCGCGTATATTTATTAACCGAAACAAGCGTTGTCAGGGAATCATCACTGCGAAATAAACCCATAACCGCCTCTATACAAATGAACTTAAGCACAAAAGTGGCCCTCGTAACCGGCGGCGCATCCGGTCTCGGTTTTGCTACCGCAAAAAAATTAACAGAAAATAACATCAGGACCGTTATTATAGGTCGCGATGAAGCTAAACTAAAAAATGCCGTAAGCCTTTTGGGCGAACTTTGCAGCTACCGCGCTTTCGATCTGAACGACATAGCGGGAATCCCGGGCCTGGTAGCCGATATTGTTAGTGAGTTTGGTACACCGGATATATTGGTGAACAACGCTGGCATCAACCAAAAGAAACCCTTTGTTGAGGTTACCGACAACGATTTTCAGCAGATCATTCAAACCAACCTTACAGCAGTTTTTGTATTGAGCCGCGAAGTGGTTAAACACATGGCCGCGGCAGGCAGTGGCAGCATCGTTAACATCAGTTCTATGGCATCTCAGTACGGCATACCGTACGTAATTGCTTATACCGCAACCAAGGCAGCCATTGAGGGTATGACAAGGGCTATGGCGACCGAACTATCACCGCAGGGCATACGGGTGAACTGTGTGGCGCCGGGTTTCATCGCCACAGATATGTCGGCCAAAGCACTGGACAATGATCCGAACAGGAAACAAAAGGTACTGTCAAGAACCCCGATGGGTAAGCTGGGCGAGCCAAGCGATATTGCTGAGGCCATACTTTACCTATCATCAGATGCGGCAAAATATGTTACCGGTGTAATATTGCCGGTAGATGGCGGCAATTCAATCGGATTTTAACGCAAATAAAATAAAACGCAAAAGGGTCTGTTTAAATTGAACAGACCCTTTTGCGTTTTAAAAACTACTCAGCTATCTACCAGAAGATGGTATACAGTGCTACCAATATCCCACAGATGAGCATCGCCCCTACTGCAAAAGCATTGGATGTTTTAAACATTTTAGCATCTATTTCCAATCCATTGGTTTCTTTGCCTTTAGCGGCGTCTATTAAGCTGATGATAACCATTCCGGCTACGCAAATGATAAATACAAAACCCATCCTATCCAGGAATGGGATCTCATACAGACCGCTCTCCGCGTTCTTAGTAGCAAATCCGCTTGCTGCTAATGAGGACAGATCGACAATCTTTGGCAGGAATTTAAAGAATACCGAGAATGCGAAACCACCGATGGTAGCAAACAGCGCCGCGTTAGACGATGCCTTTTTCCAGAAAAAGCCCAGGATAAACATGGCGAATATACCCGGAGATACAAAGCCCGTATACTCCTGTATAAACTGGAAGCCGCCTTTTTTATCGATCCCTAAAAACGGTGAAATGGCAACGCCCAGTATCATGGCTACTACTACGGTAATTTTGCCCACCACAACCAACTGGTGGTCGGTAGCATCCTTGCGGATCTTCTTTTTATAAATATCCAACGTAAAGATGGTGGCAATACTATTTGCCTTACCCGCCAGCGAAGCAACCACCGCGGCGGTTAATGCTGCGAATGCCAGTCCCTTAACACCATTTGGCAACAAATTCAATAATACCGGGTAGGCATTATCATGGTTGCTGGTAATACTGCCCATCATTTCCGGGTTAAATACATTTTGCTTGTACAAAATATAAGCGGCAATACCAGGCAATACCACTATAAGCGGCATTAAAAGCTTTAAAAAAGCCGCGAACAGGATACCACTGCGCGCCGTATTCAGATTAGCGCCTAATGCACGTTGCGTAATGTACTGGTTACAACCCCAATAGTTAAGGTTCACTATCCACATACCACCTATCAGCACGGTAAGGCCAGGCAGGTCGCCGTAGCTTGGATTATCCTTTTTCAGGATCATCTCAAAGTGGTCGTTAGCGTGCGTGTACATGTCCGACAGGCCGTTTAGCAAGCCGGGGTGACCGTAAAATTCACCTACTTTGGTTACCGCTATATAGGTTGTTACCAACCCGCCCAGGATAAGGAAAAACACCTGGATAACATCGGTATAACCTATCACCTTCATCCCTCCCAGGGTAATGATGATAGCAAAGATGGCAAGGCCGGCTATACACAACTTAAAATCGATACCCGAGATGCCGTTGATGGCAATGGCGCCGAGGTACAGGATAGATGTTAAGTTTACAATAACGTATAGCAACAGCCAAAACACCGCCATGATCATGGCAACGGTGCTGTTGTACCGCTGGTGCAAAAACTGCGGCATGGTAAATATCTTATTTTTAAGATACACCGGTATAAAAAATACCGCCACAATAACCAGCGTTAAAGCCGCCATCCACTCGTAAGTAGAGATGGCCAAACCCATGGTAAAGCCGTTCCCGCTCATGGCAACAAACTGCTCGGCAGAGATGTTAGAGGCGATCAAAGAAGCACCTATGGCCCACCAGGTAAGTGAGCCTTCGGCTAAAAAGTAATCTTTGGAAGTCGCGTCGGCATTGTGCTTACGGCGATATATCCAGTACCCGTAACACGCTACGATCAAAAAATAGATCAAAAACACGGCATAATCGCCGTATGAAAGAGATTTCATTTATCTGCTCAGTTTAATATTAAGTTTATAGCGAATGAATATTAGATATAACGGTTTATCAAATTTTCCAGATATTCTTGTCTTCCGCTCTTAGCAGTCGGTTCGCCATTACCAGCAGCGTAGTTACGCAGATCTTCTAAAGAAAGCGCACCGTTTTCATAGTCTTTACCAGCGCCGCTGTCAAAAGAAGCATAACGGTCTGTCCGCACTTTTTTGTAATCGGATTTTTGCAGAATATTATCCGCTATAAGCAGCGCCCTTGCAAAAACGTCCATACCGCCAACATGCGCGTAGAACAGGTCTGCCGGATCGGTTGAGTTACGACGGATCTTCGCATCGAAGTTGATACCACCACCTGATAAACCACCCGCCTCTAAAATGATGAGCATGTATTCTGCCACCTCGGTAATGTCGTTCGGGAACTGATCAGTATCCCAGCCGTTCTGCGTATCGCCACGGTTGGCATCTATCGAACCCAGCAAACCGCTATCAGCAGCAACCTGCAGTTCATGCTGGAAGGTGTGGCCAGCTAAAGTAGCGTGGTTCACTTCCAGGTTCAGTTTAAAATCGTTCAGCAGATCATATTTCTGCAGGAAGCCAAATACCGTTGCCGCATCATAATCATACTGGTGCTTGGTTGGCTCACAAGGTTTTGGTTCGATAAAGAAAGTACCGGTAAAGCCCTGTTTGCGTGCGTAATCCTTAGCGGTATGCAGAAATTTGGCCAGGTGCTCTTGCTCGCGTTTCATATCGGTGTTCAGGAGGCTCATGTAACCTTCGCGACCACCCCAGAACACATAATTCTCGCCACCTAAAGCAATGGTAGCATCAATAGCAGCTTTTACCTGTGCGCCGGCATGTGCCAGTACATGGAAATCGGGGTTAGTAGATGCACCGTTCATATAACGTGCATGGCTAAATACATTGGCGGTACCCCAAAGCAACTTTACGCCGCTTGCAGCTTGTTTTTGTTTGGCATACGCTACCAAGGCCTGCAGGCGTCTTTCGTTATCGGCCACATCATTGGTATAATCTACCACGTCAATATCGTGGAAGCAATAATACGGCAAATTCATTTTGGTGATAAATTCGAAGGCCGCGTCCATTTTATCCTTAGCGCGTTCTACCGCGTCAGCTTTAGCATCCCAGGGGAAAACATGGGTAGCACCGCCAAACGGATCGGCACCATTACCATTAAACGAGTGCCAGTAAGCACAAGCAAAGCGCAAATGCTCTTTCATGGTTTTGCCCGCAACTACTTTATCGGCATCGTACCAGCGGAATGCCAGTGGATTATCAGATTGTTGCCCCTCAAATTTTATCTGGCCTATCCCTTTAAAAAACTCTTTTTCTCCCGTTACAATTGACATAGCTTTTAATTTTTATATTTTATTAAATTGATGATAAACTTGCTAAATGCTGGTTAAGGATGGCTTTCCAGCTTTGATAAACCTCTTCAAAATCACTGCCTTGCGGCTCTATCTGCCGGATAGGTTTTGCATTACTAAATGCCTCAGCCGGTGAAAATATCTCTGCACCTATACCCGCGCCAAGCGCCGCGCCCATACTGCCATCGTTGTCATAAAGTTCTACTGGTACGCCGGTAGCGTTTACAAAACTTTCGGTAAACAGGCTGCTTAAAAACAGGTTGTTTTTGCCAGCGCGTATTATCGTTGGCGACATGCCATTCTCCCTCATAATATCAAGCCCGTACCTAAAAGCGCAGGCAATACCCTCCTGCGCCGCCCTGAATATGTGCGCGGGGGTATGTAAATTCAGGTCGATATTATGCAAGTGTGCCCCCACCTGCTTATTGCTCAGCATTCGTTCGGCACCGTTGCCAAAAGGCATTATGCGCAGGCCGCCACTGCCTAATGGAGCTTTCTCCGCTTCGGCGTTTATTTGCTGATAGTTCATGTTTGCCGCAAACGTATTCTTAACCCAACGGTAAAGGCTGCCCGTACCGTTTATACAAAGCAAAACGCCAAGTCGCTTGCTGTCATCGGTGTAATTTACGTGGGCAAAGGTGTTTACACGTGATTGCGGATCATACGCAAGCTGATCGCTTACGCCGTAGATAACACCCGATGTGCCAGCTGTTGCGGCTACCTCCCCCGGTTTTAATACGTTTAAGGATAAAGCATTATTGGGCTGGTCGCCCGCTTTGTACGTTACCGGTACACCCGCTTTTAGTTGCAACGCGGCACCCACAGCCGGTGTTACCCTGCCATGTGCCGAAAACACGGGTTTAACAGCAGGGAACAAACTATCACTGAAACCGAAATACTCTATGATCTCTTTAGAGAGCCCGTTGAACTGGAAATCGAAGAAGATTCCTTCGGACATGGCCGAAGCCGATGTAGTGATCTCGCCCGTTAACTTCATGGCGATATAATCGCCGGGGAGCATGATCTTATCTATCTTATCATATATCTCGGGCTCGTTCTGTTTTACCCAAGCCAGTTTTGACGCTGTAAAATTACCGGGAGAATTGAGCATATGCGACAAGCAGGTTTCGTGCCCGATATCTTCAAAGGCTTTGTCGCCAATTTCTACCGCGCGGCTGTCGCACCAGATGATGCTGTTGCGCAAAACGTTCTGGTCTTTATCCACCAGTACCAAACCGTGCATCTGATAGGCAATGCCAATAGCGGTAATATCTTTGGGATCGTAAACGCCTTTTTGATGGCATAAGGCTATCGCCCGCTCTGTTTGCTCCCACCAGCTGTCTGGCGATTGCTCGGCCCAGCCGGTTTGCAGGGTAATTATCTGCGCTTCTGTTTCGGGGTATTGTGCCGAAGCCACAAGGCGTTGCCCGTCGATATCGACAACGCTGATCTTCACGGATGATGTACCTAAATCGATACCTAACAATAGCATAAATAGTAGCTGTTTTTGGTTATAATTGCAGAAACGAAATTAAATTAAATTCATTAAAAAGCAATCGATTGTTTTAATTTATTTTACAAGTCATCATTTACTATGAAACCAAAAAAAAGAACTACTATTTACGATATTGCCGAAAAGCTTAACCTTAACCCTTCCTCAGTATCGAGAGCCCTTAATAATAGCAATTCGGTTAATGATGCTACCAAAAAACTGATCTTAAAAACGGCTAAAGAGCTGAATTATACCCGTAATACTCTTGCATCAAATCTTCGGAAGGGCCATTCAAAAACAATTGGCGTAGTGGTGCCCCGCATTAACCAAAACTTTTTCTCCAATGTGATAGCGGGCATAGAGGATGCTACCTATAAACAGGGTTATAACCTCATTATTTGCCAATCTAATGAATTGTACGATAAAGAGGTGCAGTGTGTGAACACGCTCATCAACCAACATGTAGATTGCATCGTGATCTCTATTTCGGTTGAAACTATCGATCATAAACACCTGCAAAACATCATGGACCACGGTATACAACTTATACAGTTCGACCGTGTTGCCGATGAACTGGAAACCTTGAAAGTAACCAATGATAACGAGCAATCATCTTTTGAGGCTGTTAGCCACATGATAAAACAAGGCTATAAACGCGTTGCTTTATTGGAAGGGCCGCAAAAGCTCAATATTTTCAGGCAGCGAAAGATCGGCTACCTGCGCGCACTTGAAGAAAACGGCATACCTGCTATACCCGAACTAATGATTGAAAACGCCTGGACCAAAGAGCTAAGCGCGAACGCAACCCGCGAGTTACTAAGCCTGCCGCAACCACCCGATGCGATCTTCGCGTCCACATCAGATTTTTCGGCTTTGGGTGTTTTAGAAGTAGCAACCGCCATGAATGTTAAGGTGCCAGAGGAGTTAGGCATTTGCGGTTACTCCAACGAAGACTTTACGGAGATAACCAGCCCATCTATTACTACTATCGATCAGTTCAGTTTCTACATGGGCAAAACAGTAGCCAACCTGTACTTCCAGGAAATGGAAAATACCGATACGATGGTGGTACCAAAAATTATCAGCATCAAACCAAAACTTATTACCCGTTCTTCCACCCAAAAAAGCTAATCCGTTATCCCAATGCCGTAACGGACTTATTAAAAGCCGGTTAAAACTTAATAGGTTTTAATCTGGGAATCATAAAATGCATAATTACCCAGGCTAAAATATAGGCGCTGCCGCAGACGACAAACATAATGTAGTAAGCGGTTTCTATTTGATTGATAGCGCGGTAATGGATAAATAATGATTTTTGGACCAATAACGAAAGCAAAACGCCGCCAACAGAGCCAAACATCCCGCCAATACCTGTTACAGAACCAACCGCGCTTTTTGGGAACATATCTGATACCGTAGTGAAAATATTAGCGCTCCATGCTTGGTGCGCGGCTGCTGCCAGGCCTATGATAAACACCGCCAGCCACATATTTACACCACCTAATACCTGCGCAAAAACGATGGGTACAACTGCTATCGCATAAAACAACATAGATGTTTTTCGGGCCCTAAAAGCAGGCCAGTTGCGTTCCATTAATCGTTTTGGGATATAACCACCTAATACACTGCCAAATACCGAAAGCGTGTATACCAGGGCTACCGGTAAAGCTATAGCGGTACCGGTTATTTTGTACTGGCTCTCTAAAAAATCCGGCAGCCAAAACAGGTAGAACCACCAGATAGGGTCAGTAAGTAATTTACCGATGGAAAACGCCCAGGTTTGCCGATAGCTTAATAGTTTAAGCCAGCTTAGTTGTTGCGGCTGATGATCCGAAGGCAATTGTTCTTCATCCGCATTAATGTAATTAAACTCGGCCACGGTCAGCCTTTTTTGCCGTGAGGGGATCTCGTAAAAAATAAGCCAAAGAACTATCCATATAAAGCCGATAGCGCCTGTTAGTATAAAAGCCCATCGCCAACCCCAGAACACAGCGATAAAGGGCACTGTTAAAGGAGCAACTATAGCACCAATGTTAGCCCCCGAGTTAAAGATCCCGGTAGCCATAGCACGTTCTTTTTTGGGAAACCATTCGGCGACGGCTTTGATTGCCGCCGGGAAATTCCCCGCTTCACTTACTCCGAGCGCGGCTCTCACCACACCAAAACCGAATGTGCTGCTTACGAACCCATGGCAAAC
The DNA here is from genome assembly GCF_039925265.1 of Mucilaginibacter sp. Lineage (GTDB taxonomy): Bacteria > Bacteroidota > Bacteroidia > Sphingobacteriales > Sphingobacteriaceae > Mucilaginibacter. Next base: position 22,535 of record NZ_JBDSZG010000061.1, on the reverse strand, counting down.
CGCAGCAATGCTCCAGAAAAAAGTTGAGAGCAAATAGCCCTTTTTGGTACCTAAATGATCTATGATCCGGCCAACGCCAAGTAAGCCCAGTGAGTATGCTATCTTAAAGGCGATCTCAATATTGGCGTAATCACCATCATTCCAGTTGAATTCCTTGGTAAGGTGAGATTTAAGCAGACTGATGACAGACCTGTCGAGATAGTTTACCGTGGTTGCAAAGAAAATTAATGCACAAACAACCCACCTGTAATTAGGTATTTTAACTTCATTCAAAATATTGGCGTTTATAATTTAACAACAAATATAATTTATTTTAGCAATCGATTGCTAAAGCAATTTAAATGTTTCACCTTTATGCTTTATAATTGATTTATAAGATAATGAAACTGCCTTTTGAGATTGGGTAGTTGATTATTATTAAGGGCCGCAAAGCGGCCCTTAATGTTTCTTTTGATTTATACATCAACCTGTTACGGCAAACTAATTAACAGACGAACAGATCGAGAATAGAAAAACAACCAATACACCTTTAGTTTGTTTTTCTATAATTTAAGATGGCCAGTGAATTAAGCACAATGGCAAAGCTAATAAGGTATACTAATTCAATTCCCACCTCCGGGAAACCGCTGCCTTAAAGCACGATCAAACGCGGTAGATCACATCCCAAAACTGCCTGCGAGTAAGCGGGTCCACCCCGCCGATCGGTTCATCCAGGAAAACGATCTTGGGCCGGTCAAATATCGCTACAGAAAAAGCCAGTTTTTGCTTCCAGCCCAGCGGTAATTCGCCAACCAGCTTTTTGGCTTCTTTTTCCAAACCCAGGGTAGCTACCAATACGCTGCTGCGCTGTTTGATCTCCGGGCGGGATACGCCATAAACACCGCCATAGAACTTAATATTTTCCAGCATGATAAGGTTGTCGTAGAGTAGCGAAGCGCTAACCGCGAACAGGCTGTAATTGCCTACACTCGTACGGCGGCGTACGCCGAATTTGAAGAACATAACAAGGCACGCCAACCGTCGGCAAAGTTGCCGACCTGCCTGTTCTGTCGAAAGATATTTTTATCGATCCGCAATTAATGGGAACTCAAAGCATACTGACCATGGTAAACGGAAATGTAGTTTATGACAATGGTTTACTCAAAATTAAATAGGGATAGTATAACATATAAGATGGACTTACTTGTTACTACATTCTATAGAACGGTTTGTTATCATAACTTTAAAATATAACAAATCAACTATTCACCGCTGTACGGAATAATAGAAGAAGGATTGCAAATACTGGCGGGGAACAGACCTTTTGGGTTATCTCTTGATTTTTGTCAGGTAAAGTATCAATTGTTTATAACTGCTAATAACATTTCAATATAATGGATTAATAAGTATCTATGTGAAGAACCCTTTACATGAATCGCTTGCTTAATTAGTGATAACAAGATACTGTTAGGTGCTTGCCAGCTTACTGTCCTCAAGTGCGCGCCTACAGCCACTGGTTGATTACATTGTAGCAATCTAACCTATAGTATTGCCCTTGCTGCTTACCTGTTGGGTACTATAGCGGCTAAGAAATAGTACGACTACGAGCTTACCAAAACAGCATGATTAAAAGGAGTCTCCAATAATAATTAACGAGGCCGACATTGCAGTCCGACCATCTAATTGATCCGCCTGTAGTAGAGTTATACCACAGTTACCAAGTCGAGACACTACTTATTCAATTCACGTCTAAAAATTTTTTTATAATTAAAGCTGGTATTATAACCGTGCTAGTTCTGCTTAACCTCGCAATATTTATACCTATAAATACGCCATCAATATCGAATACCGGGCCGCCGCAACTACTCGGTTGAACACTGGCATCCTGCACAAAAACGGCGTGAAATCCATCTCGTCTTATACTTTTTCCACCGACAAAGTTCTCGGCCGGATGATTACCAACTTTTTGAGGCGGGTATTTCAATACTACAAGCCTTGTTATCTTTTGCCCGGCCCTTGTGATGGCGACAGTTGCAGTATCACCTGCTTGATATTTGCCAAAAGCCTTTACAAAATCTAATTCATCTGCAACAGGAAGGCCATCAACAGATTCAACTATATCCTCTATCGTGAAACCGCTGATTTCTGCTGCGCTGCCGGGTTGAATAAAGGTAAATACTAGTTTATCGCGTTTAAAACCTGTGCTTGCACCAATATATCCATGGCTTGTTTTTGGAGGAAGATTGATTTGCATGGTACTTAAAACACCTCTTAGTGCTATTGAGTCCGGACGGGGCGATCTTAATTGCCGACCAAGATGTTGAAACGCTGTATTACCCGTATCATCACTGCCGAACTTAATGCCTTGGTTTACCATTACTGATGATCCAATAAGTACAAGGTCATTAGCACGGTCTCGCTTAAGCACAATGCCCTTAACAATATTGCCGTTCTCCAATGCAATCATCGGTGTTTCACCTACCATAGAACTTTTGCTGACTATAAAACTCTTAGCCACTGCATTGTTTGCATGCGATATATCCAAGGATAATACAGCACCCAGAATATAACGCCTGGTGCCATTTATTAAACTGCTTATCCGTACACAACTTTGCTTTAATTTTTTGTCACTTCTTACCTGAAGGTCCAATTGGTATTCTAATGGAATTTTGCGAATAGCTGAGAATAGTGAATCGCTTCCAAGAACGTCAGTATCTGCCGGTAATAAAGTAAAGTTCCCACCGCTTTTTAATGCACTGTAATATTTGCGATAAGTGTCAATCGGGACTTCATAATTCACGTTTTCTGCAACTTCAATACCACTGTGAATACCAATAACCCTACCAAGCAAATCAAATAACGGCCCACCCGAGTCGCCTGGCTCCATTACGCATGTCGACTGCAAAAAACCGTATTTATTTTGCAATATTGATATGTGTCCAAACCTAACACTTGGTTTGCGCTGCTCTAAAGTTTCCGGATAAGCTATACTGATACAAGGCGCGCCTGCTGTTAAAGACGATACCCAACCCATTTCTGCGAACGGCCAGGAGCCTTCATCAACAATTTTTAGCATGGCTGCATCAGGCAACATAAAAGCGGGCGGGATGGAGATCCGCCCCTGGCCCTTTGCTACGCATTCCTGCCCATCTGGAAACATCACCCGGTAACTTTTACCGGGTGTTACAACGTGCGCTGCGCTTAATATATCGCCATTTTTACTAACCACTACGCCACTAAACTGAGCACCTTGCCTTGTGTGCGAAATAGCATCAATCTCCCACATCAAAACCGACGCTTTATAGCCTTTTGCCACAGCTCCTGATACATAGCCAGAAAGTTCGTTAGCAATTGATCCTTTTGGTTGTGTGTATGCTGCTGAAACTGCCAGAGATTGAACTGCAGCAATTAGTAACACCTGGCATTTATTCATACCGAAGACTTTATGAAAATGAAGCCGGTAACAAGCCGGCTTCGGGTAATTAACTATGAGAACTGATTGATTGTTCGTAAATGTTTGTTGCGATTACATGCCGACGCACTTTCAGTGTTACTTCTTTTCGTTGTAAACCTGAAATTCGGCTATCGAGACCTGGCTGCTCGCTTTCCTGATAGAGATTCTTACTTTATCGCCCTTTACAGCAGTAAAGCGGTGCACTTTAATCCTATTGGTATTTTCCCCGTTAAATAAAGTTATCCAGGTACCGTTTGCGAAATAATCTATGCTGTAGTCGGATATATTTGCTATCTGCTCTGCAACAACCACTGCGTTAAAAACCTGCCCCTTTTTCAGGGTCACCTCGTACCATGGTGCCTTAACGGTTGGGTTAGAAACCCAAGAAGTACCAAAGTCATCGTCGTTAGCATAGTCCATAATGGCGGAGTCATCGCTCCAGCTGGAATTAGCAAATGCCTTTCTGGCGAAGTTGTGCGATATAATAGGCGCATCTATTACCGGAAGTTTTGCGCCTGGACCTGCGTTTTTCCATAGCACGCCAATTTCCTTTAGCGCAACCAATGCGTTATCGTCGAAAAGGCCGTCGCGGTTTGGCGCCACGTTTAAAATAAAATTGCAGCTCACGTTATTTAGTGGTATAAGTATATCATTCACAATTTTAGCAGGCGCTTTTACAGCATCCGTTGGGTGGTTGGTTTCCCAAAACCAGTTGTATTGCAAAGGGAGGCAAGCGAGGGCTGGCATCCTATTGTTATCTGTAGCTACGCGTTGCCCGGCGCCCATTTCGTAAGTTTTTATATCGGTGTAATACATTCCCTCCGCAGGATATTTAGCTCCGTTAAGATCCATCACCAGGCAGTTGGGCTGTAGAAATTTGATAAGCCGATATATTTCCTCAAATGGCACATCGTCATAACTAATGCGCGACCACGGCGCATCCCAGCCATCAATGATCAATGCATCAACCTTGCCGTATTTGGTCATAAGCTCGGTAATTTGGGCCTTAACCATATCGATATGCTTAGGAGTAATCGCATTCGGCCGTAGCTTATGGTGTGTATCTAATATCGAATAATAAAGGAATACTTTAAGCCCGTTGGCTCTAAAAGCGTCTGCATACTCCTTAACTACGTCTTTTTTTAATGGACTGTTCATCACATTGTAATCAGTTGTTTTGGTATCCCAGATGCAAAAGCCGCTATGATGTTTGGTGGTGATACAACCATAACTCATATTGGCAGATTTGGCGGCTTTAGCCCACTGATCGCAATTGAGTTTAGTTGGATTGAACAAGGCGGGCGATGCTTCCGGATCGGCCCAGTCCTGATTCATATAAGTAGGGATATTGAAGTGTATAAACATTCCAAAACGCAGGTCGACAAAATCCTGTTGTAATTGGGCAAGGGTATTTACCGGCTCTTTAGGTGCCAGCTGTGCCTTTAAATTTAATGAAATTGAAGCAAAGAGTATTAAGCCAAGGGCCCTAAGTTTAAACATTGTATTTTTATTAAAACGCGGCTTTACCGCTCTATAGTTATTTATTAAAGATTTCGGCAAGTTTGGCGTTAAGTGTTTTGCCCCTTACATCAGTAGCTATTATTTTACCTTCAGCATCTACAAGGAAACAGGCCGGTACAGCCCGTATACCGTATAAGCGGCCAATCACATTGTTCCACCCTTTCAGATCGGATACATGCTTCCATGGCATCCCATCCTGCTGTATAGCGCTTACCCAATTCTTTTTCTCGCTATCTAACGAAACAGACAGTATCTCAAAGCCTTTGTCTTTATATAATTGATATTGTTTTGCGAGGTTAGGGTTTTCTGCGCGACATGGTGCACACCAGCTTGCCCAAAAATCGATCAGAATTACCTTACCTCTCAATGCGGATAGTGCGAGAGGCTTGCCGCTTACATCATTTTGCGTAAACAAAGGTGTCTGGTTGCCTACTACAATGGTGCTGGCCGCTTTTATTCGTTGAGCCAGTTCTAAACCCATATCTGTTTGTTTGTATTTACTGTTCAACGCTTTGTATATGGGTTCCACTACAGCTAAATCTACTTTGGTACCAGCCGCTTCCGATAGTGCCACCAGGGCGAAGTAGGAATTAGGGTTTTCTTTAGCAAACTTTAGCTGCTTATCATTCCTGGCGGCTATGGCCCTCCTAAAACGTGCATCCACTGCTTTTACATAATTGGTATCGTTTCGCTGCTCGGGTGTACCACTGGAAAAATCGAGGTTTACGGCTTTGGTGAGCGCCATAATAGAGCCGCCAACGGTTTTGGTATAAGCAGTAAATTCATCGTAAATTTTTGAGCCGGTAACAGTGGCATTACTTAATGAATCTTTAGATGCCATTACAATCTGTTCTTTCCCGAAGTAAAAATAAATAGCATCGCCGCCTCTGTAAATGGCGAATTGCTTGCCGCCGCCGTTTGGTGCTAATGCCATTCTTGCTGTAGCTATATCCAGTATGTTGCCCGAAAAACTGAATGAGCCGTTTACCAATTCAGTAGAATCTTCATGGCTTTTGCCATTATCCATATAATCGAGGTATACCATTGCGGGCTTACTAAGGTTGCCGATTTTGCCCGATAGCTTGAAATTAGGCGACTGCGCTTTTATTAAAAACGGCAACATGATGGCTAAACTTGCGATGCCTGTTATTCTGTTAAATGTTTTCATAGGTAGATGTAGAGTTTGTATAATTAGCTTGTATCAATACTTCAGGGCCGGGAAATCTTTTTGCGCCTTTTTGTATTGCGCTTCCCATTTATCCTTCCAGCCAAATGCTTTAGTAGCCTGGGCTTTTAGGTCCGCGCCTGCGGCACCGCTCCAGAAATGAACAAACTCTCCCCAGTTAAGGTCATGATCAAATTCGTTACCGTTCTTTTTAGGGTAGTATTTTGCAAGCAGTTCAAAATATTTATTTAACACGGCCGCTTTACCGTGCTTATCATAAATTGGATAGAACCAATTTTTAAACCACTGGGTGTTAGCTGCCGGGAAACTGTCGCGTTTGCTTTGCATCTCTTCAAATACCTTAGCGGCTTCAGCTTCATAACCAATATGCTGGTACACATCATAAATAAATATTTCCATGAACTTACTATCGCCCCACAAAGCGTCTGATGGAGAACCTTTTACTCCGTGGCTGGCTCCACATACAATATGCCCGAGTTCATGAATAGGCATCCCTATTTGCTGCCCGGTGGGGTTTGTCCAATCGTCAAGGCCGCAATCAATAACATTACGGTAATCATGGCTTTCGTCAAAATATGATGCAGGATGCCCGCCGCCTAATTTTCCGTTAACCACCTTATGAAAGATTGCATAGATCCTGGTAGAATCGCCAAAATTACCGTAGGTTTTTTTCACATAAGCCCAGGCCTCAGATATTACTTTATTAGGCCAGGTAACGTTGCGCGGCATATTATCATCGTAGTAAATAGCGGCGTTGTTATCGTAAAAGGTTCTTGAAATGGTTAAATCATGCTCAAACCAATGCTCTTTCCATTTTAAGGGCGGCACACCTGTTTTAGCAGTATCTGCCGATGCGAGTGCTGCATTACGGCGTTCAAGTCGCGTTTCACTGCACGAATTTTCTATCACAGCAGCAAAAAGTACTGCACACAGTGCTAAACCTATTTTTAAAGTCATATAAAGGGATGTTTGCATACCCCGCCTTTAGGGGCAGCGTAGGTTAATAGTATTTAAAGTTGAGGGGCACTTAACTGCCCCCCAACTTTAAAAGGTGTTTACCAGCCGGTATTTTGAATTAGTTGTTTATCACTATCAACATCTTTCTGAGGAATTGGGTATAGATAATGCCTTTTTGTAAACACGCGGTTCTCAAAGGTTACCAAATTGTAAAACTCGGGTAAGTTGGCGCTGATGTTTAGCGCTTTGAACGGGCCATTATCGGTAGTTTCCGCAATTTTCCAGCGACGAGTATCAAAAAAACGACTATTCTCAAAAGCAAGTTCTACCCTGCGCTCTTTACGGATAGCCTCGCGCATGACAGCCTGTCCAGTCGGCAGCTGCAGATCGGCGCTACCATATTCCGGTACACCTGCTCTGTTTCTAATCAGATTTACATACTTTAACACATCGGCATTGCCCGGCTCTGCTTCATTTAAAGCTTCCGCGTAGTTTAGGTAGATCTCGGCAAGCCTTAGCATTATCCATGATCTCCCGCCTTGTCTCCAATCGCCGGTTACTATATTTTTGCGTACTATGTAGCCGGTTGGCGAGTAATCGTTACCGCCGGTTTGTTTGCCGGAGTTACCAGTATTATATGTTTCTGTAATTACTTCGCCGCTGTTTGTGTTTAACCATTTGCTGCCGTTATAGGTAATACCTACATAAAAGCGCGGTTCGCGGTTTGTCCATTGGTTGTAGGTACGTCTTGCCTTATCATCATACGGTGCCTGAAAGTCAGAGAACCCTGTTTTTACGTAGCCGGAAGCAGGGTCATCAATGGACCGCCCGTTGGCCATAAAATAAGCATCCACCATTGTTTGGGTAGCACCTAAGCCACCGCTTCCCCTTACTTCATCGGCATAACCCGAGTGGTATGGTGCCAGCTCATAGGCCCTGTTGGTTATACCAGCATCAATGCGTGCGTAAATAACTTCCTTGTTCCAGTCCACCAGCATCACATCACGGGTTGAAAGGTATGGGCTATAATTTCCACTTGCATCGTTTACCCGGTAAAGGTCAAATTGCGAAGGAACAAACTGATCAATGAATGCTTTAGCAGCATCTGCCGCTCTTTTCCATTTAGCTGCATCGTACTGGTCGTTGATAAGCTTTTTACCATCAGTGTTAATCATAGAGCTATAATCGCTGTTGCCGTTAAATAACGGGCTGGCAGCATATAGCAAAACCTGCGATTTTATAGCCATTGCATAAGCCCTGTTTATACGGCCGTAGTTGTTGGCGTTTGATGCCTTTAAAGGCAAATCGGCCATTGCAGCATCCAGTTCCCCTATTACGTAGGTAACGCACTCATCAAACGAACTGCGGGGTAATTGTACATCTGCAAATGACGCATCAGGGTTAATAGCTTTATCGCCGATTATTACAACCGGGCCGTAAATGCGCATTAGCCAAAAGTAATAAATGGCTCTTAATGCTTTTGCTTCGGCCTTATACTGTACTTTTAATGAGCTTGGCAAATCGGATACTTTATCAACGTTATCTATAAAAATGCCCGCAGAGCGGATGCCGCGATAGTAAGTTGTCCAAAAACCGCTTACAAAACCGCTTGATGCATCGTAGGTACCATTATTAATATTTTGTGTTGCTACAAATCCCCAGTCGTACTCTGCCTCATCGGAACCGCCGGTCCACTCACCTATATTATTGTCCGATCCAGGAAATCTTTGTGAAGCCTCATCCGGTATGGTCGAGTAAACGTTTGCCAGGAATTTTTCTGCGGAGTTGCGGTTCCTGAATGTTTCCTCCAACGTAAGGCGATCATCTGGTACCTGGTCTAAGAAACCTTTTTTGCATGAAAGGCTAAATGTTAACATGCATGTCACAAGGGCTGCTATTACAATTCGTTTCATTTTATTGCTTTAAATAATGTTTGTCCGTTAATTAAACTGGGCGCTAATGCCTAAGGAAATCGTTTTTACGTTAGGATAAGTGGTGCCATTGCCGGTGTTTAGTTCCGGGTCCCATAACTTAAAGTTACTGATGGTGAATAGGTTGTAGCCCATTATATAAATTCGGGCATTGCTCATCCCTATTTTGGCGAACGTCACTTTAGGGAAAGTATAACCAATATCAAGCGTTTTTAAGCGTATGAACTGCACATCTTTAACCCACCATGAACTATGTTGTGTGTTATTGGTATTGTCGCCGTCGCCGTAAGCTAAACGCGGATAAAACACATCCTGGCTTGGGTTTTCCTCTGTCCACCTGTCGGTGATGTTGGCGTAAGCGTTACTGATACCGCCATTAGTTGCAAATGGCTGTATAGCATTACCTGATATGTAACGTGATGCACTGCCGGTACCCTGGAAAAACGCACCAAGATTAAATCCTTTGTAAGCAACGTTAAAGCCCACACCGTATGTTAAGAACGGCACATCTCCCCTGCTTATCTCGGTCTTGTCATAAGCGTTGATAATTCCGTCATCGTTTAAATCGCGGTATTTAATATCACCCGGGCGAATACTCTCTTTTGAACCTGGTACAGCGCTGCTGTTTATCTCCTCCTGGCTTGTAAATAACCCTTCTGCTATGTACCCAAAGTCAGCCAGGATATTGTGCCCGCGCTGATCATTCCACGGATACTTGGGAGACGGCTGATCGTTCTCAATTACAACGTCTTTATTGTAAGTAACGTTACCACGCAAGTTAACTACCGTTTCACCTATGTTAAGGCGTTGTTCTATAGTCGCGTCGAAACCCTTGTTTTCAACAATACCAAGGTTGGCGTATGGCGCAGATGATAAACCTACGTAACCTGGTACAGCTGCCCTTTGTAAGAATATGCCACTGCGGTGCTCTTTAAACAAATCGAATGTTAAAGAGAAGCTTTCGTGAAACGCACGGATGTCTATACCAAGATCCTGTTTGTGCGATCTGGACCAGGTTACATCAACACCGTAATCGGTAATATTGATGCCTCCTATTCCGTTGGTGTTGTTAAGGCCGTAAGTGTAACCTGATGCGCCATCAGACAACAGGGTTAAATAACCAAATCTGCGGCCCAGACCAATATCCGCACTGCCTACAATACCGTTGCTGTACCGGATCTTAAAGAAGGATATCGTGCTTTTAAGCGGCTCGAAAAATTTCTCCTGAGATACTAACCAACCTAAACCAAATGCAGGGAAATAGCCATACCGTTTATCCGGCGCAAAGTTCTCAGAACCATTGTAGCCCACGTTAAATTCGGCAAAGTATTTATCATCGTAAGAATAAGTAAACCTGCCGGCCAGGCTGCGTAAACGGTAAGGAATAGAAGTGGTAAAGTCGCCGGCCGGGAAGCGTGATTCATCTTCCTGGTTAAACAACAATAGCCCACCAATGCGGTGCTTACTAAACGCGCGATCGTAGTTTAAAGATGACTCCGTGTAAACCTTGTTACGGCCACCGGCCCCGGCGCCGTAATTAAGGTAGTTGCCCTGCCCCGTATATGTTCTAACCAGGTTTAAGGTGCCATCTATTTTATATGGCGTGTTTTGATCCGGATACCAGGTATCTTCGCGTTTTGAGCGGGTAATGCTATTTGAATTAAAGGCATCAAATGCAAACAAAGTGTTAAAAGTTAACCCTTTTATAATAGAGCCCAAATCTTGCGTAACCCGGATGTTAGAGTAAAGCTGGTTCTCAAAATTAGTACGATAGCCTCTGCGGGTGAGATCGGCATAAGGATTACGCTGATCGCCGTTGGGGTTTACACCCGGTACAAAACCACCCGGATATTCGAGCGGGAATACCACCGGAGATACGATCATTGCCTGTTGGAAAATATCGCCTGATGATACAGCAGGATAATTCCCCTTGCCTACATAACCCTGCACGCCTAAAGCCACCTTAGTGCTTTTGGTAACATCCAGATCAATGTTGCTGGTAAAATTATAGCGGCTATAATCAATGTTTGAATTATACGTAGATAGCCTGTCGGTTTTTAAAAGGCCGCCCTCGTTGTAATAACTTGCCGATACGTAATACCTGGCATTGGGCGCGCCACCATTAATATTAACGTTTGCCCTTCTGTTACGGCTTGTGTTTTTAAACACAGCATCCATCCAGTTAATGTTCGGATATAGCAGCGGGTCCACATTGTTCTGCGTGTTTTGGATGTATTGCTGAGAATACTTAGGCACCCCTCCCCTCGTGGTATTCGCCTCGTTAACGGCGTTCATGAAAGTAATACCATCCGCCATTTCTGGTACGCGGGTAAAAGAGGTAAAACCTTCGTAATAATCGGCATCAATTTTTGGCTTGCCGGCTTTTCCGCGTTTGGTTTGTACCAATATAACACCGTTAGCACCTCTTACACCATAAACTGCAGTCGCAGATGCGTCTTTTAGAATGGTGAAAGATTGAATATCCTGTGGATCGAGATTGTTTATAGATCGTGTAACCCCATCCACCAATACCAGTGGGCCGGTGGCATTATTAGTAAAAGTAGAGATACCGCGGATCCAGATATCGGCGCTATTTCCGCCGGGCTCGCCAGAACGTTGCACACCAACAATACCTGATAACCTGCCTGCCAGTAAGGTTGATATATTGGCAACAGGTTGCTTTAATTCGCCTACATCAATGGTAGATTGTGCACCAACCAAACTAACTTTACGCTGGGTACCGTAAGCTACAATTGCAACCTCTTTCAGCTCATTTTGCGGGTTGGGTACCATTTTGATATCAATAATTTTGGCATCGTTAACCACTACCTCCTGGCTTTGATAGCCAATAAAAGCGAATGTCAGCGTTTCGGCGTCATCGTTGATCTGTATCTGGTACTTTCCTGAAACATCAGTAATACCTCCACGAGTAGTGTTCTTAACTCTTATGGTAACACCGGGTAAAGCCTCGCCCTTTTCATCAACCACTTTACCGGTTACAATTCGTTGCACAGCTTTGGGCTTGGCAACAGGAATTTTTTCCTCGTACCTGATCAGGATCTCGTCATCAAGAACTACGAAATTATAGGAGGTGTTACTTAGGGCCTTGTTTAAAACCCTGCCAAGTTCCTGGTCTACAACTTTTACAGATATTCGGGTTTTGCTGTTGGTAACGGCACCATTATAGGTGAATTTTACGCCAGAAGCCGCCGAAATATCATCAAGAGCTTTTACCAATAAACTGTTTTTTAAATTAACAGTAATGTGCTTTTTTAATACATCCTGTGCATCTGCAGGACGCGCTGCCATTAAGATGGTTGAACTGCTTATTATTATTAGTATGAGGGTGCTTATCTTCATAAAAAGCATATACTTGCGTCCCTTATTGCGGGATACATTATTTTTCATATATTCACTTCGATAAAACGTTAAAAATTAGCAGGTACCCTGGGTTCCACTCCATTGAGGTATAGCTGTTTACTGTGATGTTTTTTGATTCAGTTGGCGCCCCTTCGCACGGGGCGTTACTGATCTTTAGATGAGCGGGTATCGTTAATTCAAATTACACCCTCCTCCTTTAATGATCCATAAACTATCTCTTGCGGTTACTTCTGCATTAACTATAAACGCCATCTTTTTTAAGAACCGAACAGGGCTTTCTCCTGGCTTTATCCGACCAAAAAAAGTGCAATTCTTTACGTTACCAACCACCTTTATATTCATACCATACAAACGGCTCAGATCTTCAGCCACATACTTAACCGGGATATTTCTATATTCATAATAACCATTATGCCGGCCAACTACCGCATCAACATCAGGGATGGGTAATAACCTGGCTTCTTTGGTTTCCTTATTATAAACAATTTGGTTGTTAGGCAACAAGTTTATTGGGGCTTTGCTGCCTGTGAAGATAACCTTACCTGTAATTAGGGCTACGGTAATGTTATCGTGTTCTTTTATTGCTGTAATATTAAAGCTGGTGCCTAACACACGGGTGCTGGTATTACCAGTGTGAACAATAAAGGGGTGTTCTTTATCTTTAGCGATATCAAAAAAAGCCTCTCCTGAAAAATTAATATCGCGGGTTGCTCCTTTAAAACTTGCTGGGTAAGTAAGCGTACTTTTTGCACTTAGCCATATCACAGACCCATCAGTTAGTTCAAGTTTCTTGCTTTCGCCTGCTCTTGTACTCACTGTAACCAATTCGGGCAACGTCTCCTTTGTATTAAGGCGCCACAAAACAATTGAGCAAACCACTCCAACTACTGAAGCCGCTACGGCCATCTTATAAAAAAGATTGCGAATGCGACCGGGTTTAATTCCGGTACTGTTTACCTGTTGTTTTATTTGTTTAAATATCCGCGCTTTTGCTTCACTTTCTTCCGGCTCACTTATATAAGGCCATGAACCGTCTTCATCACCTTTTTGGCGATACCATAACAACAGCTCTTCCCTCTCGGCCGGGGTGGCTGTGCCGTCGATATATTTTTTAATTAAATAGTTTTGTCTTAATTCGTCCATTTTAAGCGCAATTAATAAGAAGTACCATAAACAAGGTTACACCCTTAGTTTATATGCAAGAAAATTGAAATGGTTGTTTTTTATTTGGCCGCACCGATTGGCAATGCTTTTAAAGTTGTTTAAGAACGATAAGGAGCACCATCATTTCTTTAAGATTAAAGCGGAGCATCTTAAGCGCTTTGGTGAGATGCGCTTCAACAGTTTTTTTGGCAATGTTCATTTCGTCGGCTATCTCTTGAGGTGAGAAACCTTTTTGCCTGCTATACTGGTAAACCAGGCGGCATTTTTCGGGTAGTTGTTCAACAAGCCCGTTTACATATTCTTCCAGGAATTTAGCATGAACCAAGTCTTCGGGCAGTTCTGCCGGCGAATTGCCCGGCATATACTCCAACAGTTTTTCGTGCCGATTTTTGGTGTAAACAGATTTGAATACAGAAAATTTAATGGCGGTTGCCAAATAAGAACTAAGTGTCTCAACTTTTAAAACGCCCCTTCTGTTCCAAAGACTAACGAAGACCTCCTGGACAATCTCCTCGGCCGCAAATTTATCCTTTGTATAGCTGTATGATAGCGCAATGAGTTTTTTCCAATATCTGTTATAAATTTCAGAAAACGCACCATCATTACCTGTAGTAAAAAGTTCAAGTAACTCGATATCAGTTAGCTGCACATTAGTTTTCATCAGACATGGCAATGTTTCCACTAAATTATTAATAATTTCTTAACAATATGTTGTTTTTATTGCCGTTTTGGCCTAACGAGCAAAAATATTGCTCAATACCGGATGTAAAGATCATTTCACGAAAAAAGCCGCTTCAAATTGAAGCAGCTCTTAATATTTTTTTCGAAATTAATTGAGTTTGATGGTTTCCGTTATTCTTCTGTCTCCCGTACCGCCTACATATTTATAATTGAGGTAGAAAGTTCGTGTGGCCGGGTCAAAAGTACAGTTGCCATTACTTTGAATACTTGGATTAGCGCTACCAGGTGCAGAGATCACAGTTACAGAATTGTCGGGATTTACTATTAACCACATAAAGTAATTGCTCCCCCCTAAGTCAGCCGCCTCTGTACGAATAATGTTGCCGTTTACAGTCGTCAAAGTTTTCGTCCTGTCCGTCCATGACCGGTCAACTGATGGGTCGGGAAAAGCAATTGAACCATTAGCCTTAGCCTCGCCTTCATATTCACTTTTTATGCCTACTATATAATATACTTTATTATAGTAGTTAATCTTTTCTCCCTGGGCATCCGTAATGGCTACCGGCAGCATATATTTAACTCCAAGCGTTAATTTAGAGGTAATTATATTTATAATATAATCAGCAGCAGTTTGCCCTGCCGGGATAGTTACCGTTGTACCAGATAAACTGTAAGCATCGGCCGGGAGGCTTTGATATATCTCATATTTAAAATCTGCCGAACTTGGCAAATCCGTGTCAGCTTTTACAGCAGCCAAACTATCCGTTGTATAAAGCGCTTTATGCATGGCATTTAAGGCCGTTACTGATCCATTGTCAACATTTAGGGTAACTGTTAAATCTTTAGTAAGCGGCTTTGTAGCAGATAAAAGCACTGTGGTAACAAGGGGCTGCGGGGTATCGCTAATGCTTTTAGCTATATTGAATTTAAAGCCCCCGTTATCAAACATAGCAGGGCCGGCGTGAGCGGCAACTGGCAATTCCAATGATGTGGACATATTTTTATAGTAGTAATTATCGCCCGTTTTTGAGCACGAGGCCAAGATGGAAGCAATGGCTACCAGGACTAAATAAAGTTCAGTAAATCTTTTTTTCATTTTAAATTGAGTTTGAGTAAAATTTCCAAGAATCTAAATAATGTACTTGTGTTAGCTATCTACCTGGCGAGGCAGAGGTATTACACACGCACATAAAGGAGTACACCGAGATATAGTTCACCCTTAGTCGCAGAGCTCAATGAAAAAAATATTTTTAAGAAAATTAAGTGCAAAGTTGAATTCGTAGCTGCCGTAATGGTATCAAAGTAAAGCAGTCTTTTTCTTGTTAACGGTAAATACTTTACTCATTATTAAGCGGTTGATAACTACACTTTCAGCATCCAAATTCAAGCTGAAAGTTTGCGTAAGTATGTTAAGCCATGGAATGTTATATTTTTTTTATACCAGCCGTTGCAAGCCACCTCACCAAAAACCTGATCGATAAGTTGCAACACATTATCTTTAGATCGTGAAATTTGAACTCATATATTTAAAATTTCCACAATCTAATTATCCACATTAACACTCACCCCAAGAAAATTATCACAACGATATCCGTTGTTGTTTCTCCCTAAATTGTAGTCTTTTGTGGCATTTAGTATCGTTTAGTGCTATTTAGTTACCTATAGTTACAACGATTTATAAGTAACCGAAAAATGAGGAACAAAAGATAATCTGAGAACCAAAAAAGCAACGAATTTACTTTCTAATAGTAACAAAAAACATAAATTTACCGATTGTTTTTATTACAAAGGCCTGATATCATGAGATTTAAGAAATTAAAACGGCGATTTCTATTTTCTGTTTTTAATTCATAAATAATTGATTATTAATTAGTTACATCGGTTATTTGCCGATACAGAAAGTGAAGTCATTTGATTTTCAGTTTGATTATTTACATCGGGGTCAAATAGGGGACAATCACCTAAACTACGCATAATAGTTTGAATATCAAATCTTTAAATGATATTTTTTTTCACTTCCAGGACAGAAAGTAACCGTAGCTGACACTCAAATAGTTACGATTGCATAAAGGACAAAAAGTTAGTTAGGTGTTGAAACTTTTAATTTTTTTACCGATTTACATTCTTCTGTCTGAACAATTATAGCAAACTGCTATTAAAATCCACCAGTTGTTTGGGGTCTCAGGCTGTTTCTATCATGTTCTTGATGACGTACTTTGGCAATTTTACTATAGCAGGTCGCCTGCTATAGGTTGGATTAAACATGTCCGTATATTTTCCGGTTACACCGCCTAAATGATCACTGATCATATGAAATTCGCCGGAAACCGATGTTACCCATGGAACAAGAACGAATGCAATTGATAAAATCAGAAACATTTGAATAACATCCGTCAACACGCTCGCCCTTAATCCACTTATTAAGGTGTAACTTAATGCAACTCCAGCCATTAAAAGGACAGACAAAGGATATGGCCGCCCGGTAAGTAAGCTAAGCAAAATACCACCTGCCGTTGAATTGATAATTATCGCACCAAGCTGGTAGCCCATGTAAACAAATAATGAAGCGATATGCAGTGCTTTACTATTATATCTATAATAAATGTAATCAGGGAAGGAATATCCGTTAGGTATATATTTTCTAAGTCGAACCGCGAAAGGCGCAAAAATGAAGAAACAAAGGATGTTTGGGTGCAGTTAACCAGAATACTCCTGCAATGCCTTGTTCATAAGCTTTTTGGCAAACTATAAACACTGCGGGAGCCCAGATCCAAGCAGCAGAAATACTTAGGGACCCTCTAAAACTGGAAACATTCCTACTCGCAATAAGGAATGCATCGGTCTTTGTCCCATGTCTTTTGTGGACATACCAAACAATTAATTTCAAAACGGCACCGAAGCCTATTATGAGTAAAACACCTTCTTGAATATTTAGCATGGTTTTAAGTTTAAAAATGAAATTCCTTTTATTTATCCGTTCTTAATGACATAACTAAAAATCTATTTTCAATTCCGGAAAATCCCGGAAAAAACTCATTTTTTTTATTTTTAGCATTTTTTACAAAGGCGCCAGTGTCGGCAAATACATTTTTTAACTTTTCGTTCTATTATATCATTTAAGATCGAATAATTTTTACTAGTCCTTGAAATTTCCATATCGACCGCCTTGTGCTATCATTGGGCTCTGAAAAAATTACCAAATCACTTGGCAAAAGCTATCGAGAGTTATCAGAAGTTGCCGCACAAAAAAGTCCCTTTCGGGACTTTAAACATTCTATAAAATAATAACCTGTTCTATAACTCAACTACTAACCCAGCCTGGCAATCCGAAGCTTCCGCCTCGGCTTCGTCACACTCGTCAAATACCAAATTATTCCCGTCCTCATCGGTTACAATGGCGGCATATTCCGCACCGCCATGTGTTTCAATCACAATAAAGCTCATATCTTTTCCTCCGTAAATTGATTTAATAAAATTCTTTCTTCGGTTTCCCCATGCGAAACCCAAACCTGTCTTTCATCCCGTCCGGTCATAAACAAATCACTATGCGGTTTAACAAACGCCCTGCAATCAGCGGCGATACAACGCAAAACGAATTGTCGCATGGTTTCGCCTTTTTCATCGTTGATGGCAAACATTTTCTGCGCTTCCTGATTCCAAAATGACAGGCAATGCACAATCTCAAATAATTCGGCAGGCAAAATATCGGCTTCCAAAAGCCGACCAATACCTGTTCATAAGGGGCTTGGTTACGTCCGCCACGCAGATAATAAACCCGTCTGCACTTGAAACCCGCATTCGTGTTTAAATGATTATTATCACATAATTCCATCACCTGCTTGATGGTCTCGCCTGAAACATCCTGCACATTCACTAAACTATGTGTCCCGTTATAGGTGATTTTTGAATATACCTTATCGGGATTTGCTGATTTAAATTCCATTTTTAATTATTTAAGGGTTTTAAGTTCCCCGTTGCTATAAGATAATTTACCGTGTATGCTGTTCATGGGTTCTACATATTCATAGATAAAATCAACCTGAAAATGGTCGGCAATCGCTTTGACAATCGCCGTGTTAGGCGACCAGCGGGTCTCATAGGTCACCACGTTGGCGATGCGCCATATTTCGAACATATAACCGTCTTCGTCGGTAATAAATTCGGGCAATTGCCCCCGCTCCTGCGCTTTTTCCTGCGCCATCAATTGATTAAACAGCTTGGTGATTTGCAGGGAACTTTGCTTATCGCCCTTGAAACTCACGATATTTGAACACCAGTTCGCCATAACCTAAAATTAAAGCAGGCCCTTGCGCACCTGCCTGTTAAACTTCAATTGAATAATAAGGCGCTGCTGCCTTCCTTCGCAAAATCCGCACACAGGTTAAAAGCCGTTTGCGAACGGTCGAACCCTGTCCCGTACATGATGGATTTGAATTTGCTCTCGTCCGTTTTGAAATTGCGCACATTTTGAAAGTAGCCCGTAACCGCATTGTAAGCACCAAACAAAGTCCCTTTGGTGGTGTCCTCCTGCTGGGTCGGGCTGGTCATGGCATAATCAAAAACACTGCTCACCATATTGGTAAAATGGCTGCTTAATTCTTCCTCCTTGCCCGTTCTTAATTTCTCCAATACCTCCCTGTTGGGCACCATCGCCCGTTGTATCAGCTTTTTTAATTCGGGGTCTGATATCCTTACCCTCGCCCAGCGGTTATAAATGGCTTCCATTTCTACCGATAACTGGTTGGTGATACCTAAGAGTTTATAGGCCTCTTTCAGTTTGTCCCCAGCGCTGGCGGTATGCCGTATTTTAATACAGTTTATTTGGTTGCGCATCGCTGCGTTTAAGGTGTTACGGCAAACGACCCGCACAGGTGTAAAAGCGATCGTAATACTGCCTGTGCCGTCATGTGATGAGGTCAGGAACAAATATTTTTCAATGCAGTCGTTACGCCCGACACGGATATAATCGGGTAGTTTGGCGGTAATAAATATAATCTCGCCATTGCCCAACGCTCCCGCCGTCTCGTAGAGGATGCCATCCTTACCGCCAACGATGCTGTCAAAAAAGCTGAACGCCTCGGTATTCTGTACCACTTCGTAATCGCTGCCGATCTTATCACCTAAAACCGCCTCGTTATCCGTGCGGAAAGTGAAATAACTGTTATCTGATATGATGTTTAGCCCGCTTGGCAGCGGGTGGATATTCGGGCGTTTTAATACCTCGAAATTCAGCCCCGCATGTTCGATAGCTTCCGCGCTCGTCGGGTACTGCTCAATGATTTGCCCTAAGTTATGCCAGGCTTTTTCCTTCACGCTGAAAAAACTGTGTTGCTGCGTTTGCTCATTATAATTAATATCGTGTGCCATGTCTTTAAGATTTTAATTTGTAGTCCATCAACTCGGTTCTCTTTACCCTTACTTTTCGGGTGTTCTTAATGGTGCAGGTAGATTGCTGTTGCAATTCAGTAACCGCTTCCCGCACATTGCGGTGCGTGGTCGCTATCGTTACTTTCACCAGTAAAAAAATCGTATCGTCCATCACCTATGTATTATAGTTATGGATAAACTCTGCCAGTTCGTACTGGTATAGTGCAGGTTGCTCCTGTGCCAGTTGCTGGGCATAACCCTCCCAAAATATTTGGTTGGTTAACTCGATAAATAGTTCTAACATTGCTATAGTGTATGTTATGGAGATGTTGACCACCTGATTCCGGGCCAAACTGACCAGGCAATTAGCTGACGTGGGGCGTGCAGCAAACGCTATAAAAGCGTGTACAAAAATAGTTATTTAAAAGGTATTTTCATTAGTAGCTGGTTTCCGGTTCAACGTTACGTTTTCTTCTCATAGATTCTCCCTTCAGTTCGATGCGGTGCGCATCATGAACGATCCGGTCCAGGATCGCATCAGCAATCGTTTTTTCACCAATGACTTCAAACCATTTGCTCACCGGTAACTGTGAGGTAATGATCAGTGAGGTCTTGCCATGCCGGTCTTCAATGATCTCCATCAGGGCAGCCCTGCTTTGCGCATCAAAGGGCTGGATACCGAAATCATCCAGTATAAGCAGTTGCTGCCGTTCGATCTTAGCCAGTTCTTTCATGTAGGAGCCGTCTGCCTTAGCCATCTTCAGTTTAGCGAATAGCTTAGGTGTACTGGCATAAAATACCCTGTAGCCGAGCATACAGGCCTGATAGCCGATAGCAGAAGCCACATAGCTTTTACCGATACCGGTACTGCCGGTAACCAGTATGTTTTCATTGCGGTCAATGAAGGTACAGTCCGCCAGGCGCATGATCTGGTTACGGTCGATACTTCGGTCAGCATGGTAATGAACGTCCTCTACAGAGGCTTTATAGCGGAACTTGGCATAAAGGATCTGCCGTTCGATACGCCTGTTTTGTCGGTCATCCCACTCGGCATCTACCAGGTGAGCCAGCAGTTCATCCGCTGTGTAATCATTCGTTTTACCCGTTTCCATGCTGCTTTTGAAGGCATGGAACATGCCGAAGAACTTCATCTTCCGCAGTTTGTCTAATGTACTTGTGTTCATGTTATTATTGTTGTTAATGGTTATTTGTAATAGTCTTTTCCTCTGATATTATCGTGATTGGGCATAGGCAGCTCATCGGCAAAGAGGCTTTCTTCATAGCCGTCCATCTTGTTTTCCAGAATGGTTTGTATCGTTTTATAGTTATGAAGGCCGTAGCTGAGTGCACGCTGGCAAGCCATCGTTAGCCTTTCATTCCCTGCTTTCTTGGCGAAGCCAAGCACACCCAGGCAGGACTTATAGGCTTGTTCCGGGTGTTGCTTCCGGTCAAGGATCTTAAGGATATACAGCCTCACATCCTCATGGATAGATGCAGCCCAATCCAGGAACTTATCAGGTGTCCAGTCCGTTACAAAGC
The DNA here is from genome assembly GCF_039925265.1 of Mucilaginibacter sp. Taxonomy (GTDB): domain Bacteria; phylum Bacteroidota; class Bacteroidia; order Sphingobacteriales; family Sphingobacteriaceae; genus Mucilaginibacter. Next base: position 1,375 of record NZ_JBDSZG010000061.1, on the reverse strand, counting down.
GGTGCGTAGTGGCCATGTGATCTTTATCGGTCGTATAACCGTAGGGGTTCTTTGCTCGTTTATGTAAAGCGATACGTTCATAGTTAGAATAGATCTCAACGATAGTGCGGGAATACAACAGCTTAACCCGCTTGCCGATGAAGCGGTACGGCACACTGTAATAGTGTTTATCAGGGCCGAGATTGACATGGCCGTTCTTGATTACTTTAGCATAGAAGTGCTTTTTGAACTGATAAAGCAGGACAGGCAGCGGCATCAGGGTATGCCTCTCGATCTCTTCAAACTGTAGCCTGCGGCTGTAGTTACGTCCTTTAAGCAACTGGCTGTTATGGGTTTCCAATGCTTCCCAGATGGCCGTATTCAGTTCTTTTAAAGAATGATAGGTAACCCGGTTGATAGGTGCATAGACCTTGGTATAAATGATCTTAACAGCACCTTCTACCAATGCTTTATCACGCGGGCGGTACGCCCGCGCTGGTAGTATGGTTGTACCGTAATGCTCTGCAAAGTCCTCAAACGTTTCGTTCAGGGTGGGTTCATAACGGCTGCTTTTGGTTACTGCTGCCTTCAGGTTATCAGGTACAATAGCGGCAGGAACGCCGCCGATAAAGTGCAGCGTATTCTCGCAGGCTGCAATAAAGTCTTCCTTTTGCTGGCTCATAACAGCCTCTACATAAGTGAGCTGGCTGGCCCCAAGTATAGCCACAAAGACTTCTACGTTAATAACTTCACCTGTATCTTTATCGGCATAACTTAGCTTTTCACCTGCAAAGTCCACATAAAGCTTATCGCCGACTTTGTGATCCATGTGCATGGTCGGGTTGACCCTGGCTTTCCACTGTGTGTAATAAAAGCAGAATTGGCTGTACTGATAGCCATCAGGAAACTCTTTGCGGTAGGCTTCCCATAGCATATAACGGTTGACACCGGTGCGTTTGAGTTCTTTATCTACGTGGGGGAAACAGCGCTGCATGGACTGCATACGGCTGGTAGGCGGGTGTTCTTTGCTTTTACCGAAGAGATCTTCGAGTTCCTTATCGTTAAGGGCATCGATCTCTTCAAAGGTAAAGCCGCTGGCTTTAAAGGCTGCCAGGTACTTCTTTACTGTATTCCGAGATGCATCAGTCTGGGCAGCGATGGTCATAATGGGCCGCTGCTGGCTGTACATCCTCAAAATCTTTCTAATCTTACTCATGCTGATCGTCGAATTGGCCATGTTTGGAGGTATATGTTGCCTCCGAAAGATGGTTGCTTCTACAGCATTTGCTACACGTCGAGGGTGGTCAGTTTGTCCCGGAATCCCCTGGTCAGTTTGCCCCGGAATTGGTGGTCAGCTTGCCCCGGAATCAGGTGGTCTGGTTCATCAGAATCTCCA
>NZ_JBDSZG010000060.1:0-167644 GCF_039925265.1 Mucilaginibacter sp. | reverse complement strand
ATGGAGCCTACTGGATTGTTGTTGACATAATTATATGGTGATAAAGAGACGTAACTCCTGGCACTTGGGTCAACAGTAGTAAACCTGCCGATCACCGGATCATAGAACCGCGCGCCATAATCGTATTCTGATAAATCCGTTTGATATTCTTTCCCATTGTATTTGTACTGATTTTCCGGGCCGGATACTAAGTACCCTGCATTAGTTATCTGCCTGCCAAAAGCTGAATAATCGGTTACCTGCCAAACCTCGTCGGTTGCTAATACGCCGTTATTATTCTTATCGCCAAACATGGCCCTAACGTTGCCCAGGTGGTCGGCAATTTGGTATTCAAACACATAAGGGCCTGTTATTGCTGGTAGCACCCTGCCTTCGGATGTATGAATGAAACTGAGCGTGTCCGCAACATACTCTATGCCCGTATTGTAGGTCCGGTTTTCAGCTATGCTGCCTGCTATGGTAGTTATTTTTTGCAGTTTTGTGCCTGCGGCATCATAAACATAGCTGATTGATTTTGCCGGGCTGCCCGTAATAGTTACCGTTTGCGGCAGGTTTAATTCGTTATAAGCAAGTGGCGCAACCCCCTTTTTTGTATCGTAGGTGAGGTTGCCATTGGTATCATAAGTATAGATGGTGGCTTGGTTTTCAGTTACCGAACCGTTATCTGTAATGCCCCTCAATATATTGCTGCGCCCGATTGTACCATCCATGTAATTGTATTTCATATTATTCAGGATGGTGCTTACACCGTTTTTGCGTGCCAGTGTAAGTATATTACCCAAGTCATCATAAGTAAGGTTCTCGTTGTACTGGTTATCACCAGTGCTGGCCGCTTTACTCGCTGCAATGGTAAGCCGGTTAAGCGCATCGTATGTATAAACAAAGCCTTTCTTTTCCTGCGCAACCGCCGGTGTTATGGTGGGGTTGGCCATTGATTGCCAGCTCATGCTGCTAATATTGCCGTTGTAATTGGGTGTAATAGCATAACCGTTGTTGTTTACATCATAATCCAACTGTTCCGCAAACACGTCAAAAGTTGCAGGAAACGTTTCATCGGTGAGTGAATTAGGATTATTAATACGGGCTAACGAACCATTTGCATTGTACCGGAGATCGGTATGCTGCAAAAATGTGCTGTTATCCGGCACGGCAGCTGAATTTGTGCTGCCCACATGTTTTACTTTTACCTGCCCTACCTCGTTATATTCGAGTTTAGAAAGCGTCGTTATAGCACCTGTGTTCGCTGGTGTAATATATTGTTGCCTGGTTAGCAAAGCCCGGTTGGCATGGTCATAGCCCGTCCAGTTGTTGATGGTAACTTTTATACCTGCCGCCAAGTAATGCTTGCGGGTACTTTGCAGGGCGAGTGACAGGAAGCTGTACATGCTTTCCTCGGTATCGTACTTGTTATAAGCCGCAGCCCCGCCCTGGTAATGCTGGCTGATTACTTTTACCGGCCTGCCATCTTTGTCGTAATGCATTACACTGAAAAGGTATGTGCTTGTGCCCAGTACGTTGGTAAGCGTGGCGATTGGCAGGCTCCTCGGGGCTTTGTCCAGGCTGTCTATCGCCGCATTTGGCGCGGTAAATACGGTTGCACCGGGATTTACACTTGCATTGCTGATAACGTCGTAATTGTCGAGATAATGGGCGGTGAGCACTTTGTTGTTGGTGCCTGAGCTGATGTCGGGGAAGCTTACATGTGTATAGCCGTAATTGGTTGTCGCATTGGAAAAGCTTTCGTAAAGGTTGGTATTTATGCCATCAGCCACTGTTTGCAGGGAATCACGGGTGGCGGTAGCACGGTAATACTTGCCGGTTTGTACCACTCTCCCCTGGGCATCATACTTGGTTACCATCCATATGTTCTTACCCTTTTGGTTGGCATCCTGCGTAAGGATGGGCTGATCCATGGTATTGTAAACAATGTACTGCCAGCCCTGCCCCGGTACCTTTTTTTCGGTAAGCCTATCCAGCCCGTCGTAATGGTAGGCGTAAAAAAAATTCTTAAATACGTTATCTGTTTCTGCAAAACTGGAGGGTACGGCAACGGCGGTGTTACCTGTAGTCGCATCATTACCCGGCAAAGGTGGCACTACGTACCGCAGATGCCCCAGGTCATCGTAAATGTAGTCCGTAATCACGTAAGCAGATGAGGATTTTTGTACCCACCTGCTTATCACCCTATCGTTTTTATCCTTGAATTGTATTACGGCATTGTTGTTCTGGTTCTCGTCCGTTACAATGGTTTTGGTAAGTGTGCCAGCCGGATAGTTTCCGGCGGTAGATGCACCGCCGCTCGCGCCCACCTGCCAAAGCTTTATGTTATCGGTAGAAAGGTTTACGCGGTAGTCCATAGTTACTGTATGCCCGCCGTTGATCTGGTTATTCAGGCCGGGGGAACCCTGCTGTAAGGTTCTTCCTAGTGGCGAGTTTTCCGGCAGCGTCTCCGCATAAGCAACCTGGGTGGCAGTTGGTATCTGCACAATACCCGTTTTGTCGCTTTGGTTTTGGTAAAAAGCGGATTGTGCACCGGTTAGTGCATCGGAACGGAAAGCGCCCATGGTGCCATTCGTTGGCACATAGGGCAGGTATTTCTTCACTTCGCGGCCGTACTGGTCGTAGCCAGTTGGCTGCACCATGTCATAAGCAAACGGGCTGGCCATTACAGCAACCGACTGGATGGGCCTGCCCAGGCCATCTACATATTGTATGGCCTGCTGTAATTCACAAGTGCCCCTCCCAGCCAGCTGGCCTTCGTTTTTGATGCCGCTGATGCGCGGCGTATTGCTAATGATATAGTTTTGATTGGTGCTTGGTGCGGTGGTCAAAGGGATACAATCAATAGCAACTATTTTTGCTTTAAAGGGGGCGCTGCTGGTAAAGCCAGGGCTTAAAGTAACTTTCCGGTTGCTGAAATTATCGCCCGTAGTATTGGCGGAAGATAAGGTAAGCGGCCCGTTGGTTTGTGCTTTTAGCGGGATATAAAACAGGCAAAGCAGTGCAAGTAATACTGCTTGCGGCAACCTGTTTGCGCTATATGTTTTGTTGGCCATTGGCTAAGGTTTATATGGTGGTGATTGGCTTAGATATGGTTAATGGCTATTGTATGGTTAACGGGCTCTCGTTTGATGCAGCCATTATACTTACCCCTGTAAACGTAGTACCGGGCGCTGTGACCGGCGACCTGCTGCCAACCCTGTAAGTATGATTTGCAAAAGTACCCGTCGGGAATATCTGGATGCTGTAAGTGCCCGCCTGTACCGATACCGTGGTGCTGGATGTAGTAGGGTAAAAATCGTACGACGCGGGTCCAGAAAAAGCAATATGGAAGGTATTGATACCCGTGCTGTTGGTTATGGTGAAATTGACCATTTGCACAGGACACCCGCAATTTTGCGGGTCATTCGCCTGTATTTGCCCGTTGGTATTCTGGTCGTAAACCGCCAAGGCATTGGCAGATGCTTTGGTTGACGACACATACTTGTTTGCCGGTATCGAATAGCTAAATGTGCCGGGAGTTGTATTCACGGGGCAATTGTTACGGGTGTAGGTTTTCGCGGTTTGCGCATCGTTGCCCACGACCATATCATACGTGTGGTAGCCATAATTTTTTACGATGTTGCCGTTCCAGTCTTTTATGTTTTTCAGGCGGCTGGCGAAATCATATTCAAAGCGGCTTATCTGGCTTTTTGTATCGGTCATTTGTATCAGCCCGTCTGTTCCATAGGTATATGTCGTCATTTGTGCATCTGCCGGATACAGGCGCAGTTCGTCAACGATGGCGGTTCCGCTGACAATGGCCTGAGTTGAACCAACCGGCAATTTATACTCATAATACGTCCAGCCGTTTGCCGACCGCAAAGACACGGCGGCCGGATAAGTTGCAGCGTAGCTTACCGTTGGCGCTGTACCTTTTGCCCAAAGTGACAGTACAAAACTTTTGGTATTGGTGAAATAAGGGGACGTGACAGTACCTCCGGCAAGGCTGTAGGAACGCCGGCCGGTTGGGGCCGTTACATCGTATTGGGTTGGGCCACTAAAACTCCAATTGCCTTTTTGGTCCGCCTCGAAGCTGGTGTAGGCCGCATTGGTAGCAATACTGTTATCTACGTTCTTGATCTGCGCAATGGGCAGCTCATAATTATGGTCCCAGACGATGTTCGTCGGCGTTTGAGTCCTTGGCGTGTATTGCAGGATGTTGTTCCTGCTGTCGTACGCGTCAAACTGTATCATCTTGACGTACCTGCTGTCGGCAACGATGTTTCCAGATGTAACCGTAGAGGGCGTAAAATCAGTTAAAGGATTGGTCACCTTTAAGCGACTGATTTTATACGGCACTATCGTGCCTGAGATCTGGCCGGTCTGATAACTACTCAGCTGGCCGCCGGTAACCGCGTTTATTGCGGTGGTTACGTTTTTAACGCTGTCCCATTTCTCAATAGCTTCCGCCTGCATGTTGCGGTTGAGCATGCTGTCCAGCAAGATGTTAGCGGTTGACGTGGAGGATGAAGTTGGCAAGTAATCGGCGGGATATTTCGTCACGGAAACGAGGGTATTACCCTTGCTATCCGCCTGCCTGATGCGGGTAACCTGCTGGTGTTTGATATTGCCGTACTTATAATCGACGGTTGAAGCCATCATTTTGGTCGTGTCTGCGGTGTCATATACTTGCGTGGTGGTGCTTGTAACGTAATTGTCGTCAGACAGGATTGCGTAGTTGGAAGCAGGGAAAGTATTGAGGGCGTCATTGGGAGTGCCCATGTCGTAGTAGATAATGCTAAGGTCGCCCTCGTTCTGAACCCATTGCCCCACGGCCACGCCTACGGCGTCATAGCGCGTTTCCCCAAAGGCCGAATAGGTATTGGCTGTTTGCCGCACCTTTTGGTAAGTGTTGTCGCTGTTCTTCTTGTATTCGGTTTTATACAGCAACCGGTTCCTGAAGGCGGAATAGTTATATATCACCGGGATGCCGGTATAGGATGCCGTCTGGGTTTGGTCAGGAGTGACGTTGTAGACATACACTGTTTTTCCGATGTTGCTTGCAGGCGTGCCCACGTATTCCGTGACATTGGAGTAATAGACGGGGCATCCCTCGCTCGGTGTGAGCGCTATGCCGGGGTCCGAGGTATAGCTGCGCACCCTTTTTTCCGCACATAAGGAAAACCCGCCCACGCTTTGCGTTATCTTCCAGAAACGGTGCAGGATGGAATTGCTGAAAATACCGTAATTGAGCTGCCCCGCCGCGTCGGTGGTAAAGTTCGCCCTTGACGAATTGTACTGATAGCTCTTGACGATAGGCACCGACGTTTCGCTGGCGTAACTGCTGATGGAGGTTACCCTAAGCCCGCCGGTAAGGTGCATCGTTCCCCCGGTATCGAAATAACGGTTTGTCTGATAGGCAAAATCGGTATGTCCGCCGGTAGGATAATCGATCCTTTTTAAAATACCTGCCTGCATCTTTACGGTGTCGGGGTCGCGGGTGCCGAACGTACTTGCACCAATGTAGGTATAGGAAGTGCCGCCGCCGGTAGACATTTCAATCTGCATGCGCGGAATAAGCGTGGTATTGGTTTTACCGTTGTAGTACCCCCATAGATCCTTTGAGAACGATAATTGCGATGGCAGGGCCAGGCTGTCATAAGTAAAACGGTAATGCTGAGCAATACTGCCTGCTTTGTCGAGTACCTCTATCGAATCGAGCCTAAGCCTCCCATCTCCGCCGCCAACCATCGGAAAATATGTTTTGAAGAATACAATGCTTTTTTGTACTTCGTAAGCCCGCGTTGCAAAACTGTATTGCGATACTTTAATGGTATCCAGTGTCAGCGCATTACTCATATCATCGGTACGACGGTGGCCGAGCTTGAATTCCACCTTGCCGTTCTTGAAATCGATCTGGCTGATGTCGTGTTCCGCTACCGATGCGGATACGTCAGTAATGCTAAGTGTCGGGTTATGCAAATAGTTAGTTGGGGCACACTGAGGATTAAAAATAGCAAGGTTATCTTCTACCGTATAGGTCTCGCCGGTTTGATCCGGAGGCGTAATATATTGCCTGATATATGAAAAGCTGACGGTATCGCGTCGGTTTTGCGAGATCATCTTCTCAAGCATCCAGCTTGTCACCGCCTCAGCAAGACCGCCGCTGGTGTAGTGGGTTGTGGTGGTGTCCCTGGTGGTATTCCCAAACAAGTGCTTGTTGCCATGCTCGTCCAGTATTGTAAATGATGATGATGGACGTCCTGAAATAACAATCGGAGAATATGGTATGGTGTTTACTTTAAAGCTGTTTTTGCCGTTGAAGAAGAACTTGCCGCTGTAGCCGGGGAAGTTGTAGGAAAACATATCGGGGCGCATGTCATACAGGTGGTTGTTGATGATGCCGTACAGCGAATCAAGCCCGTTATGCGTGTAGCTGTTCAGGCTCGCGAGGCCTTTATAGCCGTTGAGGTATCCGGCTTCGTCCGGGTTTCCCATGACGCTTCGCGTAACCGCCCCTCCGGTACTCACTGTCCATCCCAAGCCTACCCAACTGGCCGACTCGTCAACACGATTCCCCGATGCATGATAGGACAGCGTTATCGGTACTTTCAAACTACCCGATTCAATCGTATACAATGGAATAGAGATATTAGGGACACCACTGCTCAAATCGACCGGATAATCGCCGTACTTTTCAAACGCAGCCACGTTGGGTGCCTTTGGAAATACCGTTGGAATATAGTTTGTCGGCGAAGATTGCGAGGCTGCTTTTTGGCCAGCTAAACAGCTAATGAACGCTGTGATAACAACGCATAGAATTCTAAAACGCATAAGGCTTTAAGTTTACTGATGCTAACTATATTAATTAACCTTTTTAAACAACAGTTCCACTTTTGCTTCCATCGCCTTTAAACGCTGCTCCTGGCTCTCGTTTTTTTTCGTCTGATCGTTTAGCTTCTTTTCAGCGTCGATCAGGTACAGCGTGAGTTCCTCTATTTTCTTGGTAAGCAGTTTGTTGATCTCGCCCAATTTCAGCCCGTCCTTTTCAACTTCAGAAGCGGAAGGCAAGCCCGGCAGGTGCCGGTTTTTCGCGATATAAGTTTTCACTTCAGAAAGGGGCGTGAGCAAATACGCTTTCTTGAAAACGTAGTCCGGCCACGGGCTGGCTTCGACAACAACCTCCTTTGACCGTATTGTGCCGTTTACCGACAGGGGCATGGTGGGATTATTGGTGCCAATCCCCACATAGCCTGATGCTTTTATCCTCATGCGCTCAGATATTGCGCCCCCGCCGTTTCCAAGTGAAAACACCATGTCTCCACGGTCAGCGTAATATCCGTTAGGCTGCGTCATTTTTATATTGCCTAACGCATAAGCCGACGACCCGCCTACCAGGTTTTGAAATGTAAAGCTTTCCCCTGCATAGTCCTGCTCCGCGCCGGTATTGGGATTTGTATTAGTGGTACCGCCAAGCGTAAGTGCAGAAGACGGTATAGGCGTACCAATGCTCACCATACCATTTGAATTTATCCTCAGCCGCTCGATAGTATTCGTCCAAAATGTTATTGGAGAGTTTGACCGCTGAACGATCCTAAAATCTGCGTTCGTATAAGCGTTCATTTGGATAGGGTAACCGGCACCAGCAGACAAAGAAAGAAGATCATAGCTGAGCCCGGAAATATGTAACAAGCCTAACGTTGGGGTACTCGTACCAATACCTACGCTGCCAGTGGTGGGCCATGGATTGGAGTTCTGGGCATTGGCAACTACATATGTGAGCAGAAGTGCGAGAGAGAGTATCAGTCTTTTCATGAAAGTTATTGTTTGATTAAAATAATACAAATAAGGAATACACAAGAGCGCTAAGTCTATTTTAAGACGGGAATATTAATTGCAAATTGGCATGCCTTTTCTATCCGGCAGTGATTGTATCGCTACACAGCTGATTAATCCCCGCAAGGCGGCTAATTGATGGGCTGTGTTATTAAGGAGCGTTTAAGTTCATAATATTGTGATAATATGGCGTGTTTAGGAATTATTAATAAATATGAATATTAAAAACGATAAAACAAATGATTATTAAAAAATCATATTTGTTTGTGGCAATCATTTCCTGGGGTTAAAGGGAAGTTAGCATACTCGCAAGGAATAAACCTGGAAAACCGTTGGATCTTAATGGATAGCGTCCAAGCATCTTCTGGGGTGAGTCATGGGGCTCTTCAGTCAATAAAAAGTGCTTAAAAGAAGAGGGGAGTCTTTGACTAGCAACATTATTCATCTCATCAATTAAACTCATTTGCAGAGTTCTCTTTAAATATCCTTTTTAATGAAAGAAGTTCTTCTGCAATCATTTCCCAGTATGACCTTGTATGAATTAGATTACCAGAGGAGAGAGAACTTAACTTTTTAGGGTTGTTCGTAAATGTTTTCCTTGAGGCCCCTACGCAATTTTTACCCCCTATCCTGGGGATAAGCATATATCACAAAGGTTTTTCTACGATTCAGACTTGCCGGAAATAGGAAGTTGTTTTTCTTTCGTATATAGATACGCTTCAAAAATAATTGCAGCATATTGTTCAACCCATTCATCGGTACTCATCTCATCGTGTGATCGGGGTATCAATGGAACAATACCTTCCATCACTCTTTTTTGTTTTCTTACTCTTTTATTTAGCACAGGATACAACTTCTCTGACGTAGTTCGGTATAGATTACTGAGTTTAAACACATTGGTCATACTCGGCATACTCTTACCATGCTCCCAATGTGATATTCGACTCGTGCTTTCTAATCCTAACTCACGCATAACATGTTCTTGAGTGAAATTATGTCTGAGACGATACTGAAGGAGTTTGTTTTTATGAAGTATTGGCATAGGTGATATCCTATCACATTCTAAAAATACTACAGATCAAATACGTAAGGTCTGTAGTATGAACTCTCTTGCTATGCAGTATTAGAAGTATAGCATTTCTTCTTCTTGATCAGGCACCTCTTTCTTGCCTTCAAGGATATTCTTAAGCCGTAATAGTTCATTTGCAACAAACTCCCAATACCTCCTGGTGTGGATCAAGTCACAAGAGGGAGTAGAAGTTAACTTTTTAGAGTTGTTCGTAAAATTTTCCGTTGAGCCCCCTTTAGAGAAAATTTCAGCTTCTAAATCGTCTTTCAGCTTGAAAAGCTTACATACTTTTGTGGTTCGACAAATTTTCCCGTCAAAGATTATACCTTCGGGAAAGTCGAACACTTGTAGTTTCTGCTTTATATTGTAAGGACACTTTTGCCATATTATTTGTGGGGTTTTTAAAGCTACTTTTGCAAAAGACATAAGCGCATCTATATCATAATCTTTATCATCCCTGGTTTTTAAAAAGTCTTTTAACTCTTCGATTTCTGTTTCATGTTTTTTTACTCTTTCCGAGAATGTATATAGGCTAATGCCTCCTTGGGTTTGTAGGGCAATAAGGGAATCGATTTTTTTATTAATGGCACTAATTTTTAGTTCAATATTTTCATAATCTTTATTCATGCATTTCGATTGCTTCTTAAGTTGAGTTCTTAAGTGAAACTGCATTCGGTTGAAATGTCGCGCATCAAATTCATAGTGTGATAAAAACTCCATAAACTTCCTTTCAACTTCCTCTTTGCGGATAACTGTGCCTGGTAGTTTGTAAGAGTAATAAGGGTATTTCATACGTCTTCCTTGTGCCCAATAGCCAGTGATTTTTAACCCGTTCTCGTTTTTAAAAAACCCTCGTAGCGGAAAATCTGGGTTCTCATGTAAATAATGGGTAATTGAATGTTTCCTGCCTTCTATTATTGCCTGAACCCTATCAAAAAGTTCACATGGAACGATGGGATCGAAGGCACCCGGATAAGTGTTCCCAAATTTAACAATCACTCCTTTGTATAAAGAATTGCGAATTAATATGTAAAAGTTGGAAGGGCTTATTGGCATACCCTTTTTATTCACTAATCCCTCTTTCGCTATCATTCGCCTTATCGTATTTGTAGAATATAACTGCCTTGATACCAGCTCAAAAGCCATCTTAATAAGTGGCGCTCTTATATCGGGGATTATGGTTGATTTACCACTAATTTTTTCATTCTTATAACCAAGGGGCGCTTTCCATACATACCGGCCTTCTTTCGTTGCTTCAAGCATTCCTCCACGGGAGCGTTCAGCACGAACATCGTTATCAAATTGCCCGACATTTGCGATTATGTTTTCCATAAACCTGCCGGCAGGCGTATCTTCAAAAAACTCTGTTACGGATCGTATCTCAACCCCATATCTTTTTAAAGTTCCTCGGATTACACTATAATCTGCAATGTTTCGAGAGATGCGATCAACTTTATAGGCAATCATTGCTTGAACAATTCCTTTTTTAGCCGTACAATATTTCATTAAAAGCTTTAGCTGTGTTCGGTCTGCAGTCTTAGCACTCTCTCCTTTTTCAATAAAAACCTGGGTAACTGTATAACCTTCTTTGGCAGCATACTCGCGACAAATACGCTCTTGTGACACAAGGCTATTCCCTTCGTCTACTTGCTCCTTCGTAGAAACCCGGCAGTAGATGACGGCTTTCTTTTCCTCATTTTTTTGATTGTTTGTTGATGTATAAATAAGCTTCTACAATTAATGCTGCTAATCCCTCCAGCAATAGTTCTGTTTCAGCGTCTGAATTATCAGGGCCCAAAACGGAGCAACGAAAAGTATCTTCGCGGCAAGGCAAAAGAGTTCGTTGCTCCGTATTAGAAACGATAGTATGTATTTGTTCTCCATTGCCTTGCTGGTTCATAATATCATATAAGTTATTACTGGTATAGGCCAAGTATGGCATCGAGTAACACTGTTATTAAGCGCGGTGCTTTTGTGTCAGAGGTATCTTTTCCGTACTGTTTTCAAGGCCAAGTTTTTCATACTATGGAATAAGTATGAACGATACTTTACACATAACACCAATTGGCACGGCCAATTATCAAAGCAGCAACACAGCCTTTGGCATAAAGGACAAGGACCGGTTAGGTCACATTTACGCTATTGGCAAAACCGGAACGGGTAAATCAACCCTGCTATTAAACATGGCCATTTCAGATATTATGCGCGGTAATGGATTTTGTGTCATTGACCCGCACGGGGATGTGGCAGAAACGCTGCTTGACCATATACCGGACTACCGGGTCGAAGATGTAATCTACTTCAATCCCCAAGACATTGAATTTCCGATAGCATTCAATCCTTTGAAAAAGGTACATCCTAATTACCACCATGTCGTAGCAGCCGGGCTAATAAGCACCTTTAAAAAAATATGGGCAGATAATTGGGGGCCACGGTTAGAGCATATCTTGCGATTTACGCTCCTTACCTTATTAGAATACCAGGATGCCACCTTGCTTGATATTCAACCATTGTTAACCGACATGGCTTTCCGGGGGCATATACTTGCCAAAGTCAACACACCGCAACTGCTTGCATTTTGGTATAATGAGTTTAACAAATACTCTAATACGCTACGTTCAGAAGCAATTTCGCCAATACTAAACAAGGTGGGGATATTCACAAGCAGTTCGCTGCTAAGGAACATCGTGGGCCAAAAATCCCGGAGTTTTCATTTGCAAAAAGTAATGGATGAAGGAAAGATATTGATTGTAAATGTTGGTAAAGGTGCCATAGGTGAAGATGTTTCCTCTTTGCTTGGCAGCATGCTCGTTACCTCGATCCAACTTGCAGCGTTGCACCGCGCAAAACAACCCGAACATACCCGCCGTCCCTTTTACCTATACGTCGACGAGTGTCATTCCTTCCTAACGGATTCTTTTTCTGACATACTTGCGGAAAGCCGCAAGTATGGATTAGGGCTTTTCCTGGCTAACCAATATATTGAACAGTTAAAGGAAGAAACCCGTTCTGCGATATTCGGCAACGTTGGTACGCTGATTTCATTTCGTATTGGCGCAACCGATGCCCACTACCTGGCAAAAGAGTTCCACCCGGTCTTTACCGAAACCGATTTAGTCAACCTGCCCCGATATTCCATGTACCTCAAACTCATGATTGACGGCGCGACCTCACATCCTTTCAGCGCAGACAGCAATCCGATACAGCACAAGAAACAATTGTATGGTGATGAAGTAATCACGGTGTCCCGCTCAAACTTTGGCAAGCGTCGGTCGGATGTTGAGCATGAGATTGAAAAGCGATACAAACAGGTTGTTATGCGCAGTACAGCGCAACAGGGATTATTTGATAATGAATAAAATATATTTTGCTATTTCAAATACAACTCTCTACATTTATACAACCTAACTGTTTAACTACTAACCTTTTTCATGATTAAACCCATATGCTCGGCTTCGGAACAAAAACCGTCGGCTCAGTTCAAGGCAACTGGAGCCACTACTTCGACAAACTTCAATTTTCTTCGCAGGAATTCTATTCAACCGTTGAAACTATTGTTAAAGAACGCGCCATACCAAAAGTAAAGGTATCGCGGGTAAACTATAGCGAAGGAGGTCTTCTCTCTAATAAGCGGGAATACTTACGAATAGAGCGGGGCGAAGACATATTTGATATATGTGCTGCACCATTTGGCACCGGATTTTTTATATCCTATTGGCTTGGAGAACCAAAACACAGTTTTCGGGATATTGCCATGAAAATACCATATCTAAATACGGCAGTTGAAGGCTGGCAGGGAAGTACCTATTACCAAATGGACACGGCTGGAATGTTTAAACTATGCGTCAAGGACAGCATCAAAGAAGCAATAGAACAGGTAACAACGTCTAAGGGTATCAGAGGGTTGTCAGAAATTGAACTGATGGCATTTAGCGGATGAACCGCGCCGAAGCGTTAACAGCACATTTCTACAACTGGGAACAACGTTTGCGGGGATGGAATCTTTTCTCATTCCCGGTAGATCTTGAACCGCCCTTTGAGCCGTTTTTCTTTCATGCTGTACCTAACGCCTCAGAAGTTACGGATGATAGTTTCCGGCCTTCAATTTTCACGCGTATAATAACTGCTTTAAACCCGCGCTCGGAGGAGGATGCTATCCCGCACACGCCCGATGAGCCGCTTGTGCCGTTTCCATTTACCGAGGATGAACCATTAGTAGCTTTTTCTATTTCGTTGCCCAAAGACTATTCGGTATATCCTGAAGAAATGGAACGCCTGCTATTTATGCTGTCTCAAACAGCATATCCCGTGTCGTTTGAAATTGTTGGTACGTGGGCTTCAATAAAAGTGCAGTTCGTATGTAGAGCAACTGATGCCAGCCATATCCATAATCAGGTAAAAGCATATTTCCCGGCGTGTGGTATCCATGAAGAATCTGTTGATTTTAACAACCCACCTAACAACTATTATATCTGTACTGAATTTGGCTTAGGTCAGGAATGTATGCGGCCCATTGCCACGTCAAAAAGCTTTGACCTTGACCCACTCATTGGGATATTCGGCATACTCGAAAATCTCGGCAAAGACGAGCAGCTTATCATTCAAATATTGTTTAAAGGAACATGTAACCCCTGGGCCGAAAGTATTATGCGCTCGGTGACGGATAACCATGGTGATTCATTTTTTGTTGATGCTCCCGAGATGGTGAAATGCGCACAGGATAAAATACTCTCTCCGTTATTTGCAGTCTGCATCCGCGTGATTGGATTTAATACAAGCGGGGAAGTCCGAACCACTGAGCGGTTAACTAACACCGTCATCAAAACTACACAATCGCCGTATAACGGGTTAATTCCGGTAAATGCCATAAAAGATACCCACACACTATCCGATGTGCTCTTACGTCAGTCTCATCGCACAGGGATGCTGTTAAACGCAAAGGAGCTGGCAACCTTGGTTCACTTTCCATCAGCTTCAGTCGTGTCCCGTAAATTAAAGCGTGATACCCGCAAGACAAAGGAAGCGCCACAAATATATCTTGGTCACCCGCATGTTCTCGGCACCAATACTCATCAGGGTGATGAAGTTCAGGTGACGATAAGTGCAAACCAGCGGCTAAAGCATATGCATGTCATTGGTGCGACCGGCACCGGAAAATCGACATTGCTTTTAACCAGTATTATTCAAGACATTGCCAATGGCGAAGGCGTTGCCGTACTTGACCCCCATGGTGATTTAATTGAAAGCATCCTTTCATGGATACACCCCGACCGTCACAGAGATGTTATTCTCATTGACCCATCAGATGCAGATTTTCCCGTAGGTTTTAATATCCTGACAGCGCATTCAGAAATTGAGAAGGATATACTATCATCCGATTTAGTTGCTGCCTTCCGGCGGCTTTCCACCAGTTGGGGAGACCAAATGAACTCTGTATTTGCTAATGCTATCCTTGCATTTCTCGAAAGCACCAAAGGTGGCACACTCATTGAATTGCGAAGGTTCTTAATCGAAAAGAGTTTCAGAGACCAGTTCTTAATCACTGTCACCGACCCAAGCATTGTGTATTATTGGCAGAAGGAATTTCCGATTGTGAAATCAGGCTCTATTGGCCCGATCTTAACCCGCCTGGATTCATTTCTACGGCCTAAGGTAATCCGCAACATGGTTGCACAACACAAGAGCCTGGATTTTGAGCAGATATTAGATTCCAAGAAGATACTTTTGATGAAGCTGTCGCAAGGATTAATTGGTGCTGAGAATAGTTACCTGTTAGGCACTTTCCTTGTTTCGAAAATTCAGCAAGCGGCAATGGCCCGCCAGGCAAAACAGAAAGCTGACCGCAATAACTTTTATCTCTATATAGATGAGTTCCAAAACTTCATTACGCCATCTATGTCAGCTATTCTATCCGGTGCCAGGAAATATCATTTGGGACTTATCCTGGTTCATCAGGATATGCAGCAGTTGGCAAAGGCCGATTCAGAACTTGCAAGCTCGGTTACCGCCAATGCCGGAACTCGTATCTGTTTCCGGCTCGGTGATACCGATGCAAAACGGTTTGAACAAGGGTTCTCATACTTTGACGCACAAGACTTGCAAAATCTTGATACAGGCGAGGCCATTATTCGTGTGGAACGCCCGGAGAATGATTCTAACGTACAAACACTGCCGTTTGATGAATTGGAGCGTGATGTAGCCGAAGCGGTGAAAGAACGGGTTATTGCCTTTTCCCGTATTACCTACGGCACCCCAAAGACAGAGGTTGAAGCATTGTTAAATGCCATGCATACCGAGCACGGGTATCAGGTGACGAAAGAGGCAGCAAAAATGCCCGACATTCCATTGCAAGCAGTACCGTCAAAACCTAATCCTATACCCAAGCCATTTGTTCTGTCACCCATTAAAGACGCAGAGCCTCAAAAACAGGAAACACAACACCGATACCTACAGACCCTTATTAAAAGAATGGCGGAATCACGAGGATACACAGCCTCTATTGAAGAACCGACACCCGATGGCAAAGGCAAGGTTGACGTGAGCCTTAAAGGTAACAACAAACGCATTGCGGTTGAAATTAATGATACCTCAAAAGACGATTGGGAATTGCATAATATTCAGAAATGCCTAACTGCTGGCTATGATACCGTGGTTGCATGTTCAATGGATGCTACTGTTATATCGCGAATGCTTTCAAAAGTTAGTGAGAAATTCGATATTGTAGAGCAATCGAAAATATTAATACTCAATCCTGATTCATTGTTTCTCTTTTTAGATTCTGAAATTGCCAGGGAAGCCTCTACTGAAGTACGGGTCAAAGGATATCGGGTCAATGTCGAGTATAATGCCGTACCACCACACGAAATGGAAAGGAAGCGGGAATTAGTTGCCAAATCTATTATGGATGCCAAAAGAAAAACACACGATGTTTAAAAAATCATAAAAAAAATAGGCTGCCTTTTCAAGCAGCCTATCGATCTGTTTTCCAACGCATCCCTTGTTGCGTTATTATTAGCCCCTTATTTTCCCACCAGTTTCATTAATAGACTGTAGTGGCCTTCCGCAGGTAAGAATTCATTCATTTCCCATGATCTGATTGTGAAAGGGGTTACACCTATAATCGTGGCTAATTTACGTTGGCTCAACCCGTTCTGATAACGGAACTGTTTTATTTTCCCTCCAAGTGTATCAGTTTCACTCGCTAACGGGTTGTGTCCCAGAAATGCGATGATCTTTGGCACTTTGGTTATATCAGGAGCCACCTGCTCTGTTTCCCAATAAATAATGGTGTCCTTTGTTACGTCGAACAAGTGCGCCAAATCCTCTTGGGATAGCCCTAATTTATTCCGCCGTTGCTGGATATGAGTATTGAAGTCTAATAACTCGTTGGCGCGACGCTTTGGTTTATGTATCTTGCTTACCAATTCAACGTCGCAGAATGCCAACGCAGGGATCCCTATTAACCACTCCCTACTCACCCCTCACCAACCTACTCCACTACCAACAACCACCCCTTACCCTTAGCCACGGGTATCTCACTACCTTCCGTGAAAATATTTGCCTGCTGAAAGTTTTTGATGGGCGCGGCGGTTATTTTGGCCTTTGCGGGGTCGATGCCGAGGGCTTTCCAGTCGATGGTGAGCTTGATGCTGGTATCGGTATCGGCCCAGCTGGCTATGGCTACGAGGGCTTTGTTGGCCTTTTTGTACACGGTTGCCAGTACTTTGGGGTTGCCGGTTTTTACAGGGTTGCCGGGTACCCAGTAGCCTATCATTTTGCTGCCCTGCATGCCAAACTGGTCCCAGGCTTGCCAAATGGGGCGCGGGTCGGCGTTGTCGCTCCAGGGCATACGGTTGGTCATGCCGTAAACCATGCCGCGCCATGGGTTGCCGCCGTCCTGCAGCATTTCGCCCATCAGTCCGAAGGGGATACCCGATACCTCGGTGAGGAAGAAATCGGGGGAGTTCTTTTCGTAATCAAAGTATTCGCCAAACCACAGGCGGTTAAGGTAGGGGAAGTGCTCCATATACAGGTTGGCGCTGTTGTTAAATCCATCGCTTTTGTTGTATTGGTTGGCGCTGTGGAGGTCGATAATGCCGGGGTGCCCGTCCTGTGTAAGCACGCGTTTAATGCGTTTCATGGTGATGCGGTCGAAAGCCACGTCATCGAGGTATATGCCATCGATACCTACGTTTTGCACCAGCCAGTTCATGCCTTCTACGTAGTAATTGTGCCAGCGGCTCATACCGCTGTTTACAATGGCGGCATCCTTTATTTCGGGCACGTACCAGGCGGCGATGTAATCGTCGCCCAGGTGTTCCTGTAGCCAGGAGTAGCCGCCGCCCTTGCCGGGCGAGTAGATCTCGTGGCCAAGACTGCGCATGGGGAACGTTTCGTAAGCACTGTTGCTCAGCTCGCGCACGGTGTTGTAAATCTTCACTTTGAGGCCCAGTTGATGTGCCGAATCGATATAATGCTTCATAGCATCGTGCGCGATGAAGGGGTAATTGATGGTAGGGTTGATGGGCGTAGCGTGGTGGATGTTCACCACGGTAGCGCCGGTAGCTTTAATGGTATCCAGGTTGTTGTACTTATGGTAAAAGCGCGTGCTCCACTGAAAATCGGTATTGATAGGGTGGAAGGGGGTAATGAGCAGCGTGAAGTTGTAGTACAGCATGTCGCCCTTTTTCATAGTACGCGGGCCGCTATAATTTTCCGACAGGATGTTAGTCCCCCTTTTAGCGATGAGGATGCCGCCCTTACCGCCGTTGCCCCAACTGGTGGGTAGCAACAATGGTTTTTGCAGATAGAAGTTAGTGTTGAGCGGTCGCACGTAATTCTCGTCGCGCAGGGAGTATTGCAGGCCGGCATTTACTTCGCCCATCCAGGCACCGTCCTGGTTCTTTTTGGCCACGTCCCATTTCCAGTTGAGGGTATCGGGGCGGTAGCCGCCCTTTTGGTTAAGCCCCATCAGGTATTTGGCGGCGGCGGTATCAAAGGGAATGTGCAGTTTAATATCGTCGAGAGAGAGATCCTGTTTAGCGGTGAATTTCACGGAGTAATTCATATAGCCGTCGAACTCGATGCTGGCGTCGACTTGCATATCCAAAGCTTCGGAGGTATCCCGAGCAATCCATTTCACCATGCCGGGAGTGTTTTCATCGCCAAAAGCAAAGCCATCGCGGTAGTGTTTCGTGGCTACTTTATTCCCGGTTAGCGCACTGAAAACATCACTATCGCCTGTGTAACCTTTAAAAGCAATATCCTTATGCGTAGCCGCATTAATCACATGGAAGTGAATGCCTTCGCCTAAAATATTTTGGGGAACATCGGTGGTGCCAGTCATCTCCGGCGTGAAAAAAGTTTGAATTTGTTTGGGAAAGCCATTGTCGCCAAGGATCACCTTACGCCCCAACAAGCTGATGGTTTTATCATCAACTTTTAGCGGCGTGTAAGGCTTTATCACGGTGTTTTCCTGCGCCAGGGTTGAGTTGAGCCAGGTAAGGCGGGTTTGTAACCCCGGATGGTTTACGCCGCCGTTGAGGGCAGTTTGATTTTTTATGGTGATGCTTAGCATTACGGTAGTGGCGGGTACGCCATCGGCCGTGATGGTTGCTTTCCCGCTGTAAACGCCTGCTGCTGTTTTAGCTGGGACATTGACCAGACACCATAAAGCCTGTACATCGCCTTTGGCAACATTTACGGTTTCTTGAATGTACCTTCCATCATAGGCTGTTCCCTGCGTATTGAGGCAACTCATGTAATTGTTCCATATCTCATGACCGCTGCCATCTTTTAAACCGGAGAAGTTCACCTTAACATTCTTCAAATCCTGATTAGCAGCATACACACCCAACTGGTAACTATAATTTTCACCCTTAGCAGCCGAACCAGTGAATTTAGATACAGTACCTTTTTGTATAAACCGCTGGGGGAGGTCGTGCGTCATTTTAATGGGGTGCTCTCTGTCCTCGGTAAAAACTAAATATGGTTTTGCGTTTTTATTAAGCGCAGTTAATTCAGCTTTGGTGGCTATCACCTCCATGGGGTAAAAACTGTTCATGGCGTTCACGGCTTCCAAATAAAGCAATGTTGCGGTAGTAGCTTTGCCTGTTTTAGCCAGCCATGTTTCGGACGCGGTGCTTTTCAGCGGGAGGTATGCCGCCTTGGGGTAGTTGCTGCGGGCGGTTACCTTGTAGGGCATGTAGTAAACGTAGTATTTCCCCGCGCCCGATGTTGGTTCAAAGTAAATGGTTCCGCTCTCGCGGGAGATGTTTTCGGTCTTTACATTAAGGACGCGCTTATTGGTTTTGGCATCCACTACGATGATCTGCTTATTGGTTGGGTCGTCGCGCCGTCGCCAGGCTATTACGGATTTGCTAACCTTGCCGGCTGTGGTTACATTGAGCACCGCCCGGTGGTTGCCCAGTGAATCGGGGTCCCAGCTGTTGTTGCCGTTTACATATTTTACATTTTGGGCGATGGCATTGCCGCCAAAAACCAATAATGAACAACACAGGGGGAGGGCTTTTATTAAACGATGCATAGGCTTGATGTTGAATAGCGTTGACTCCCCAAATTAACAAAAAATTATGGATAGCCCGGCGGCGTACGCGCCTCGATATAAAGCAAGTTCGATGCGAAAATCCAGATTTTCTACAGAATGTTTAACTAATTAGCCGCAAAACTACACGCTTTTTATGGCCAGGGCAGTATTAGTAACCGATGCCGAGAATTACGTACGAGAACTGCTAAGCACACAACTGTCGCCCGATATGTATTTCCACGATCTGGGGCATACCGAGCGGGTGGTAAAAGCCGCCATAGACATAGCCCAAAACTCGGGCTTCAGCAAAAAAGAAACTATTATTGTAGAGATAGCCGCCTGGTTTCACGATACCGGTTACTGCTATGCCTATACCGGGCACGAGGATAACAGCATTGCCATTGCCGCCACTTTTTTAAAACAGCAGGGCGCCGACGAAAAATTCATCGCTAAGATCTCCGGTTGCATCCTCGCTACGCAAATACCGCAAAACCCCACTAATTTAATGGAAGAGGTGCTTTGCGATGCCGACCTCTCGCACTTTTCGCGCGCCGACTATCCCGAACGTGCCGCCATGCTGCGAATGGAATGGGCAGCCAGGCTAAAAAAAGAGTATACCGACCGCGACTGGTTTCAATCCAACATCAGCCTGCTTACCCGGCACACTTATTTTACGCCCTATGGCAAAACCGTATTGCAACAAAATAAGCTCAATAATATTGACGCGCTGCTTGCCGGGTTCCCTAAGTAAGCGTTGCCATCCCGAAACGGACGGGTTGGAAGCCCCCCACTTTATCTGTAAACAAAATGTTTACCAGCCGGTGATCCCTGCCATGAAGACCAGCGCTATTGTCCGGGGATAGAACTGTAACGAACATCCAAAAAAAAAATTTAAAGAATTTCTTGATTTATAAAAATAATGTGTATCATTGTGCCATGAAAACAATGTCAATACAAATCCCCACAGAACAACCGATAAG
The DNA here is from genome assembly GCF_039925265.1 of Mucilaginibacter sp. Taxonomy (GTDB): domain Bacteria; phylum Bacteroidota; class Bacteroidia; order Sphingobacteriales; family Sphingobacteriaceae; genus Mucilaginibacter. Next base: position 147,231 of record NZ_JBDSZG010000060.1, on the reverse strand, counting down.
TCGGAGGTGATGGCGTACGTATTGTAAAAAATATTACAAGATACTGCAGATCCTCTTAGGCTTACCTAAGGGGATCTTTTGTTTTGTGGCGAAATTTTAGGGTAGTATATCAATTGGCAGATTACTCCGTTTGGAACGGAGAGGCTCCCGGTTCGAGTCCGGGTTACCCTACTTTTAATGACAGAAATATAGCTCAATTGGTTAGAGCAACACCCTTATACGGTGACGGTTACAGGTTCAAGTCCTGTTATTTCTACAACTGGCTGGTTGCCTGAGTTTGGTAACAGGGGTTCAATTTGATGTATAACAGTCGCGGGTTCGAGTCCCGCACTGGCCGGTTTTATTTTCCTGTGGTGCAAGGGTAGCACACCCTGTTTTGAGCCGGGCGGTTGTGGTTCAAATCCATGCGGGAAAACGTGAGGTGTACCCATTTTTCGGGCAGGCTTTACGGCTTGCTTTTTATAAAAACTGCTTTTAGCGGGAGGGAGAGGGCGTGTGGTATTGTAAAGAAAAATCTGTAAATTAAATTAAATTTTAACATGGATGGTATAATTTATGTATCGGAGTTTTTGAGTGACCCAGGGCAGGTTTTTGCTGAATTGCAAACAACTATTGTCTGGAATGATAGTATGGCCCTGCGAAAGACGGCAAGCTACGGGGTTGCTTATAACTATTCGCAGATGAGTTATCCGTTCAAGCCCTTCACTTCATTATTAGATCAACTAAGCATAAGCCTGGCAGCGCAAATTGGCTTCCTGGCCAACAATTGCCTTATTAATTACTATGCCAACGGGAATTCCCGAATGGGGTTTCATTCCGATCAAACTGATATTCTTGCAACCGGTACGGGAGTAGCCATACTTTCCTTAGGCGCGCTCCGCACTCTGCGATTCAGAGAAATAATCGATAAAACAAATATTGTTGATTTCGCCCTTCCAGCAGGTTCGTTATTATATATGGATCAGGGTGTGCAGGCAAAATGGGAACACGCCATCCCAAAGGCAGATATCGATATGCCAAGGATCAGCCTGACGTTTAGAAGTATAGCAGGATAGTAATATCTCCCTTATCGTCGGTTAAAACCGACGGATATGAACGTGTTTGGTTGAATCGCTTGTTCTAACGATATTCAACGCTATACTCTCATTGCCGTCCCATTCATGGGAGTGTGTACTTAAAACCAGGCATAAAAGAGCAACATTCACTCCGTGTGTTTTTGGATTTTCAGTCGAAGTAACACGGCGCTACGGCATCAATTAGTCCCGATCCTGTGAACCAGGTTTAGGTATTATTTAATAAAAAGCAAAAGAGCAACAAGCAGTGTGTGCATGTAAGGATTCGAACCTTCCCGTTTACACGGGTTCAACCGACGAAGTATCACACACTTACGGCATCTTTTGTTAAAAGGGCTAAAAACAACCGGCGATGTTTTTTTCCCTGAACTACATATGAAATTAATCACAGGTTGGAGTTGAACCAACGTTTCCCGCGCCTCGCGGACGTTCTAACCGATGTATCACCTGTTTACGGCACCTTAAGCCCCCAACCCCCTGAAGGGGAGCAGGATTTTAAAAGTTCCCCCTTTAGGGGGTTAGGGGGCAAAGAGAGCAACATTCGATCCGCGGTTTTTGTATTTGCGTGACTGGCGAAGTAACGCGGTGCTACGGCATCTCTTTATATTTTTAAGGGGCTCTGCCTCTATTTTAATAATTTATAAAAAGGGTAAAAAACAATAAGTGCTCTTATGGCCTTGCGGCGTTCCCATACTCTACCAATCTGAGCTATTGCGGGATGTGCTCACCGCAAGCCGGGTTCGAACCGGCGACCTTGGGGTTAACGAAGTATCACTTATTTACGACACCTTTTTATTTCATTCAATTCTTTTTAAAAGAAGGGCAAAAATCAATGAGCAATTCTGTACTGTGCCCTATCCAATTAGGCGACTCCCTTTCGAGAGACCGGACTCGAACCGGTAACCTCAGCAACCCAAGCGAAGTAACGCTCATTTACGGCACCTTCCTAATTTTCAATATTTTTATAAAAGAAGGGTTACAAGCAATAAGTGCCTTTTTTGCTCTGCGTTTTAACCATCTCAACTACCCTTTTGCAAAGGGCCGGACTCGAACCGGCGCTACAGCTTTGAATTAGCGAAGTAACACTCGTTTACGACACCTTCTTTATTTTATAATAAGGAGCAACAGGCGAACGCGGGAACGGGGACTGTCAAGCGAGGACTCGAACCTCCATCACGGCTTGCGCCACAATGCCCTCCCCTAAATGGCGACGAAGTAACCCGTTTCTACGGCATCCTTATGTTTTAAATTTCTTTTTAAAAGTATGGGGCGTTAGCAACCCCATACTTTGTTTTTATATTTCTGTTTGGTTTATTACATCCAGCGCGGTTTCGCCGTTTTCTAATGCTGCCAACACACCAAAAACCTTATCGCTCCAGCCGGCTATCAAATAAACATCCTTTTGCGGTACACGCAGCGGCGATTGACCGTAACCCGCCAGATCGAACAGGTACAGCTTTGCACCTGGTGCTACCTGCGCCTTATACTTACCCCACAGGGTTTGTATGTTGGCCAGGCCGTTTGCATTGCTGTTCCACAACTGGCAGTCGGTAAACAGCATCACTTTGTCTTTCTGCACGCGGTTACGCAGCAGGTCGTTTATTACCAGGTAGCCGTTGGTGCTGTAACCCACCTCGCCTTCGCGCTTGTAAAATTCCTGCACGTTGGCAAGTACATTACTGCGCGGTACGGTGATGGTTTTCCAGGTATCGCCAAACATACCCACCTGCGCGTTTTTACAACGCGACTGCAGCAGCATGGCCAGCATCAAACCTATATCGAACAACAACACCTTAGAGCGTAGCGAAACCGGTTTCTGCATCGAACCCGATACGTCGCAGGCCAGCAACACACTGGTATCGGCACCAAAGCCTTTTATGTTGGCGGCGCTCGCTGCTACGGCTTTTTCCAAAGCATCCAGCAACTCGCCGGTGTAACCCTTGTTGCCGTTTATCAGGCAGCTTATTTTATTGCCGAATGTTTTTACAGTCGACACCTTTTCTGCATCTAGCAACTCGCGGTAAGCCGCCAGGTAACGGAACGGAAACTGCTTAGCCTTCGCCACTTTATCGGCATCTGCCAACGTAGTGCAAACCTGCTCAAATGCGGCGTAGCTTACGCCCGCTTCCATTATGTTGCGCAGGTTACGCAGCAGCGCCATGTAACCCAACTTGCCGCTAAAGATCAGTTCTTCCCACTTATTGCGAAAAGCGGCCGCCTTTGCTTCCTGGCTATCGTAATTTAACTGACCAAGGGCAGATAACTCCGTTTCCCAGGTGTAAGGCGTTTGCAGGGTACCGGCAACTATTTTGTTAAACAGATCCTGCTGCGCGGTATCCTTTGCTTTAGGGTGAACCAAAAACAAAGCATCCTTTAACTTTATGGCACCATCGCGGTTGTACTTGGCAAACTGGTACTCATCAAAGCGGTTAAACGCTGCCGATAAACCCTTTTGCAATTGCTTGCTCAGGCGGTTCAGCTTTTTAGGGCCGGTACGCTGATTCATCATTTCGTAGCAAGCCAATAGCTCGGTTATTTCGTCGGCACGGTTTACCACGCCGGCGGTAACACGCGCTACCAGGTCATCTCCGCTGTGCAGGTTAGCCAACTCGGTAACCAGCACCAACGGTACCGACCGCATGTACATTTTGTGCCTTGCGTAAACCGCCAGCTTACCCACAAACCCGGGCTTGCAATTGGCCATCAGCTGGCGCAGGCGGTTTAAACGCTCGTCGTTCTTTTCGTAGAGCGAATCGTTCAGGCTCCAGGTAACCACCGCCGCATACAGCTCCATTTCGGGGCTTAGTGCGTAGGCCGTTGCGCCTGCATGGTTTGTTACCTGTTTTGTTAGCTTGCTTAGTAAGTTAAATTTCATTGGGAGCCTCCCTTCTTTGTTTTTGTTGATACAAAGGTTGATACCTACTGCGCAGTGTATTTGCGCAGTAGAAATTTATTTTACTTTTTTTGAAAAATAGTTGGGAAATAGGGTGAAAAGGGACGGTTTTATGCAGAATTGTCATTGCGAGGAGCAGCGGGGAGGGGCGCGTGGTGGCGCGACGTGGCAATCTCATAACGCAAGTAGCCGCAATGTATAGGTTTTGAAAATCAAGGGCAGTAATATTTAGGTTGGTTTCTGTCCCGCTATCCGCTGCAAGCCGCCGGTAGAAGCGGGCTTTACGCTGCTATCGGGTTTAGATGGGTGAGGCCGTGCAGGTTTTTTCTATGGCTGCCGCAAGCGTCCCCGGGTTTGTGGCCCGTTTGTGGCGCATTGCTGGCGCGCAGATAACGCTTTATATACTCGTGAACTTACCGCATTGTTAATTATTTTTTTTAATAAACTCATATAATTTTTCAGCTAAGTCTAATGCCTCACTCGACAAGTCCTCTATTTTCTTTACATGACTAACTGCTTTTTTTGCAAAATTGAGTTTGTCCTTTACCGTACCGGATTGATCAGCGTAGCTTTTGGTAGCCGCGATGATATGCGAGTCTAAATATGTGCCTATTTTTTTTTCGGTATATTTATTTTGATTATCAAATTCTGCCTTAAATTCAATGTTTGGATTGTTCTCTATATCACGAATTGTGTTTTTAAGGACAGTAATAGATAATGTGTTTTCTATTTCTCTCGCTGCTAAACAATAATATCGCTCGCGTAATTTCTCTTTTAATTGTTCTTGTCTTAAAGCTTTAGCTGATTTATTGCCGTCCTTTGTTAAACCATCGCCATCTTTATCCGTAATTAAAAAGAGCTTGCCACATAATCTATCAACCTGAATATTCGGATGGCTTGCATCTGCGCTGTCTAAGAAAGACCAATGCGTAATATTATTTCCTCCATACTCTACAAAGGAGAAATGTAAATCTTCTTTGAAAGTTAGAACTTGCGATTTTTGATATATTTCTAAATATTTTCGGATGTATATCCTATCAGTTATCCCCTCAACCCAAATAGTACAGTTGGATAAAAAGACGGACGAGTTTCTTACACCGATACTCGCCAAAATGTTAGAGTCCTCATTTTCTACGTTTTCAATTATAAAATTTGGGGCATTTGTTTCCGTGTACTTTTTTTTAAATGTGTATATTGAAATGTGCTCTTTGTCTAACGTTAAATCTAAAAGATGATTAGAATGAGTTGTGATAAAATATTGGAAGTCTTTAAATCTCGGAGATAACAATGTTTCAATAAAAGTACGTTGAAAGCCAGGGTGAAGATATTGTTCCGGTTCTTCGATGAAAAAGTTCAGTTTTTCGCCCTGTCTAAAAAACAAAGGATATGTTAATATAATGATAGACTGAATTCCATCACCAAGTTCATATATAGGATGTTCCTCGTATTCTCCAATCCTAAAATACACAACCTCTTTCCCGATTCGTGGTATAAGATTTATTTCTTGATTGTTGAAAAACGTTTGTTGCAAAAATAGCTCAAAGGCTCGAACTTTATTTCTATCATCTTTATCGCCTAACAAAAGCTTTTGCGTGTCTTTGTATAAACTCAATCCCGTGTAAAGTTGATTTTTTATATTGGTGCCAAAGTCGCTGCCAGTAAAGTAATCTCGGATAGTACATGTGGAAAATAAATCGTTATCAATTCCATTTATATTTCTTAATCCACGTAATGTTGGGATATAAACGTTGTCTAATTTAAAATTAAAAACTTTGTTTTTTATAAGAGCATTTAACTGGCTGGTGTATCTTCGTCCTATAATATTAAGTGCATTTCTAATTTCTAATCCCCCACTATTATACTGAGTGTTGACAGCACCGTCATAACTCGCTAAGTCTTGAAAAAACCTATTAACGGATGGTGTTAAGTTTAGTGTTACGTTTACGAAATCCAGTTGCTCAAACTTTTCAATGAAACGTTCGGTTATCTGACCGTTTGCTGGCAGCCCATTGAGTGCATCTTCAATTTCTTGTTTGAAGTTTTTTATTAAAGAGTTAATTTTTGATAGGTCAATTTGGTCTGTTGTGTATTTCAAAAGTTCATTTGAAAATACCGTTCTTAAACATCTGCTTTTGCCTGAATTATTGCTACCTATAAAAATATTTACTTTAGAAAGATTTTTAAGAGTTCGATCTTCTTCAATTGTATTGTAATGCTCAAATTTATCTTCACCTAAATAAATACTGCTTATCATGATGTTAGGGTTAGGTTATAAATATATTAAGAATATTTACAACTTAATTTGTTTCATTCTTTCGGAATGACAGGAGGAAGGAACTTCCCTAAACCCGATAGCAGCGTAAAGCCCGGACGAAGGAGGACTTGCAGCGGATAGCGGGACTATCGGTGCCTAAGCGCTACTGCAACTGTTTTTCTAAATTGCATTGCGGCAATTGCATCGTGGCTATTAGATTCTTCGCTATCGCTCAGAACGACAAGGAGAAAATTGAAAAATATCGAACACCGAATGCTGAAATTCGAATGATGAAGGGAAAGAAATGAAGAAAAACTTCGCCGTTCAATATTCGAAATTCATCATTCGATATTAAAAATCTTCCCCTAAAATCTAAACCCTACGGTTATATAACTCAGGTACCCGTCGGTGCTTTTGCCGAGGACGGCCTGGAGAAGGAAGGCGTTGTAGGGGGTGAGGAAGATGCCGCCGCCATAGGTATCGTGGATGGTGCCGGAGTGCTCGCCTTTGAGCCACACACGGCCGGCATCGTTAAAGGCCACCAGTCCGAATGAGGAGGCTAATACGTAAGCGTTAAAATTGAACAGTTTGGCGCGCAGTTCCAGGTTGTTGTATGCCACCGTGTTGCCAATAAAGCGACTGGTGTGGAAACCCTGCAGGCTGAGCCCGCCCAGGTTCATCATCTGGAAGAACTCGCCCTTACCCACAATGTGCCCCAAGCCGGTGCGGTTGGCCAGCACAATGGTAGAATCTTTTATCGGCACAAAAAAGCTGAAGGTGGTAAGGATAGACGCGCTGGTGTGGTCGCTTACGTTTAGCCCGGTGAGGCCTGTTGCGGTGGTGCGCCAGGTTACGCCACGGCTGGGGAAGGTTTGGTTATTGCGGGTGTCGTAAACCGCTCCGGCTATCGCACCTGTGTACAGCTTGGTTTTAAATACCTGGTCTTCGGGGTGTTCCTGGTCGTACTGTTTAAAAAAATGGTCGAAGTTATGGTTGCGTGATGCGGTGTAGAACTCGGTGATGGAACCACCGCTTACCTGCCAGTGGTCGAATTTGTGCGCGAAACGAATGTCGGCAACGCCGTAGTCGTACCTGTTGCGGTAGTAGTAAAACTCCTTATCGTTTTGGTATTCGCCCACGTTACCCAGGCCGAAGAAGTTGTTGGTGTTGCGCGGACCGCGTTCGGTAAGGTTTACCAGCAGGTCGGTTTTGCCCCACACGTGTTTAAATACACCGGTATAGTTTACAATGAACGACTGCTTGCTAAGCGTATAGCTCACCTTAAGCTCCTGATGGGCGCGGAAAGGTTCCTTGCGGAAGCCGTACTGGGTAAGCCCTATGCCGGCAATAAACTGCAAGCCGTCCTCCGTACTATACCCAATGCCGCCAACAGGGGTGTAGGTATCGTACTTGTTTTCGGGGTGCTTGTAGGCGTTTATGGCTGTATCGTTTGATAGCTTGAGATGCACCTGGCTGGAGGTTGGCAGGCTGTTGCCCGGCCCGCGCACATCGTACACGTACAAGTTTTTGCGGTTATGCAGCAGGGTGTCAATCCGGAAGGTGTCGGTATCGGTACCGCCTACCATGCGCACTTTCATAGGCGTTGGGTTGCTGCCGGTAACCTCAAAGCTGTTTTTGCCGCCCAGCCCGTACAGGCGCAGATCTTCGGTATGTTTCTTATTAAAAGTACGCTGGTAAATAACCTTGCCTGTGCTGCCATCCTTTTTTACTTTGTTAATGGTAACTTTTACGTCGCCATCTTCCTGGGTGTTAATGGTAAAATGCTCGTCCTTATCCGATGCGGGGATATCCACCTTCTGTGCCAGGAAACGGTAATATTGCATGACGTATTTTTTGATATGGTCGCGCCGTTTAAAAAAGGTTTTGAGGATGTGCGGCCCCGATACGGCGTACACGTTGGCAGGCATTAGCTTTACGGCACGGGTAACCAGGCTATCGCTAAGTGTTTTTTGCACGTAGGATATCTCGTCTTCCCAATCCTGCTGGTTCAGCTGGTTCAAAAAATACAAGTCGAAGCCAACGGTGTTATAGTTCCAAAGGTCCACCCGGCGGATATGGTCGGTATAAGGCTGCAGGTTGGGTTTGGCCAGGGCCATTACGGTAAATATAGCGCCGCCGGTGGTGTAGAAAACCTTGTCGCGGTCGCCGGGGGTGGGCTCGTAGGTATTTTTGGTAGAGTCCTCGCCTTTGGTCCATTTCCACTGGCCGCCGTGACGGTCCCAGTCGCCCATGATCATATCCAGGATGCGGGCGCGGAGGATGAGTTTCTGGTCGGCTTTTTTATCGTTATCCTCTTCCAGTTTTTCCTGCACTTTTTCGGTTTTGTAATCTTTGCTGCCATCTGCCGGGCCGTGTTCCTCAAACAGGTAAACGTGGTTGGCAAACTCGTCGCGGTATTTGCCCAGTTGCGGGTCATCGCCCAGGTAAACAATTTTGGGGTTGGTGTGCGTTATGCCCAGCGCCTGCGCCATAGGTGGCACCGCCAATGCCGAAAATGGGTGACCTATAGAACCGGCATCTAACATAATAGCCTCCACGAGGGTGTTCTTGTAGATCTTAGGCTGATCTCGCGAAGTGGTTTTATTGGCCGAACGCAACACCCATTTGCGGCCAGCTGAATCTTCCAGTTGTAAGGAAGTAGTTTGGTTACCGCCGCCGGTACCGGTAATTTTTAAGCCGCCTTTTTCTTTATCGAGGCGGAACACCGGCATTTTTATTTGCTGCGCCCAAACCTTGCGATAATTGGTGCCCAGCAATAACCGGGTTACCTTGCCGGCTTTGTCAAATTTGGTGTTAATAGCTATAGTGATGCTATCCGGCGAGGTTGCCTGCTGCGAAAAGGCAAGATGCGTTAATAACAAAAGGTAGGCGCTTACAAATAGCCGTTTATAACTCATAGATGGTACGGAGGTATTTAGGAACTGAAAGTAGGTTAATTAACATTCGCTGCGTGCATTTGTTCTGTAACCTTGCTAAATGTACAATTTTGTTATGGGAAAGGCTGAAAGATGGAAAGTAGGATTTTATGAAAAAGTATTTTAACCTTAACATCAAATCCGTTATATTTAAAACGTTAAACTAACCTTATTGCATGAAAAAACTTTACGCCCTCATTGTTTTCCTAGGCCTTTGTGTAAATGCTTCCCTGGCGCAGGATAGCACGGCCCTGAAGATCGCCACCCTCGAAAAATCATTCACCTACCAGCATGGTACCATCAAAATTGGCGATGGTATTGCTACGGTAACCGTTCCTAAAGGTTTTAAGTACCTCGATTCGGTACAATCGCTACGGGTACTTACCGAAATTTGGGGTAACCCTAAAACAGCCAACATGACCTTAGGCTTTATCCTGCCCGAAGCGCAGGGTGTTGTGGCCGGTGGCTATGTGTTCAATATTCAGTATGATGCCATCGGTTATGTAAAAGACGACGATGCCAAAGACGTTGATTACGACGAAATGCTCACCAACCTGAAAAAGGAAACCAATGACGAGAATGCCGAACGCCAGACAGCGGGGTACGAGCCGATAACCATTGTCGGCTGGGCCGCAACACCATATTATGACGCCAATAAGCACATTCTGCACTGGGCCAAAGAAGTAAAATTTGGTACTGACAGCGTGAATACGCTTAACTATAACGTGCGCATACTGGGCCGTAAAGGTGTATTGGTATTAAACGCCATAGCCACCATGAACGAAATAGCACCTGTGAAGGCCGACGTGCCACATGTGCTCACCATGGTTGCGTTTACCGACGGCAATAAATACACCAACTTCGATTCGGGTATTGATAAGGTAGCCGCCTGGACCATCGGTGGCCTGGTTGCCGGTAAAATACTGGCTAAGGTTGGCTTTTTTGCCCTCGCCGTTAAGTTTTGGAAGCTGATCGCCCTCGCAGTTGTCGGGGTGGGCGGTGCCATCAAAAAGTTCTTCACCGGGAAGAAAAGCGCGCCGCCTGTTACCCCGACCGAAGAGGAAAAAGAACCCGTAGCTGCCTTTGAATCGCTCGGCGACGAAACGGAAGAGAAGAAGGAAGAAGATAAGCCGGTGGTGTAGGTCACCGTATATTATGCTAACTGCTGCCCTGGCTTGTGAAGAGTACCGGGAGTTGTTATCTTACACTCCTGTTTATGTTTAGGCTATTTAAAACTGTTTTTATTTTCCTGCTTTTATTGGCACCGGTCACACTTTGTGCACAAAAGTATGAACAATCGGTTTGGCTGGGGTATGCGGAAGATTCGTACACGCGTATCATGCAAATAGATAAACAGGGGAATGCTTATATTATAATGGCCAGCCGGTACGATATTAATTTTTGCGGCAAGCCTTTCGAACGGCACGCCGCCTCGGATTATTCGGTAATAGGCAAGCTTAACAGTGCGGGTAAAGTGCTGTGGTCGCGCACCATATCGCCGGTAAACGGTGGCGACCAGATCTACGACCTCCAGGTAGATGAGGCTCAAAATGTTTACATTTCGGGTGCCGGGTACAATATCAAACTCGATGATGGGGAAACTTTGCCCGGGGGGACATTCCTTGTTAAACTTGATAAAGCGGGTAAAACACAATGGGGTGTTGGTGCCGAAACATACAACGGCAGCGCGCAAATAGGCGGCCCCATTGCGCTTAGCAACGACGGTGTATTTTGGAGTTCGATATTCTATGCTAAAATAAATTTGCAGGGCTATGAGTTTAACGCTAATGTGCCAAACGGCGGGTATCCGGAAGGTTTTGTGGCTAAGGTAAATGCCGCAGGAAAGATAACCGCCATTTATCATGACCCATCTGTATCATCTATACCCCAGATACTGGTATCGTCTGGCGGGGAAAGCGCAACAGCAGTTATGAGCAGGGGAGGCCTTCCCAAATTCCAGGTAACGCTTGATGCTAATTGCAAAGTTGTGGCCGAAAAACCATTTATCCTATATGGCGATTTCCCGGCACCTGTTCGCCCTATTGATAACGGATATGAGATGATCACGTCGGTTTATAACCCAACCCCCCAACGGACCCGAGGCTTTAGGTTATTTTGATATAAGGATGGATAAGTATTTAAACGTTTTAAGTTCGGTGAAGGTTTTTCCGGACGCCGCCACACGCAGGGACGTTTACAGTTCCATTAATTACAATAACAACGGGTATTTTTGTATAGCGCCGGCCGCAAATTATTGGAGCGTTTATAGCTTAGACTGGCTGTATACAGACGGGAACGGTGCGGTCACCATTTTACCCGATGAAAACAAAACCGATTACCTGCCAGATGCCTTCACACGCGATCTGGTGAAAGTTGAAGGCGAAACCCTTAATATGATGGTGCGCCATTACGGCGTTTATGAGCAGAATTTTACATTCGATGGAAAGGATTATACAACCCCCAGCAACCTTCATTTTAGTTATTTTTGGGTGAAATACCTGCACGAGGATCCTGATCCGTGTAAGCGCATCAGTGCCACCGTAACCCAAAGCGGGCTGGAAGGCAGCAAGGATGTTTCCATTAAATACAGTTTATTAACCGGCTGCCCTGCCGAAGATGATATTGTAATCCATTTAACAGATACCGACCCGCAATTAAACCAGGGCGACTTTACTTTGCCTGCCACAGTTACCATCTCCAAAGGCCAAACCAGTACCACGCTCACCATCCCGGTAACCAACGATAACCTGATGGAAGAACAGGAAAGTTTTACGCTGAAAGCTGCCATACCTGATAATCCGCTGGGCTATACCATATCGGGCGCTGCCGCCGGTACGCTGTTTTATATTGATGATGATGACAATACCGATGACAACCGGAAGTTTAAAGTAACGTATACTCCCCAGGTAACCGAAGGCTCGTCTGGCAAAATAAAAGTGGCATTGCTTGGTACAGCGCTGCTATCGCAGCCCCTGAGCTTTATGCTTGCAGAAAATCCTCCCGCTTTCGCAGCAACTGCAGGTTTCGATTATACGCCCTTTGCTCTAACCATACCTGCCGGGCAACGCGAAATAGAGATAGACTTAAACGCCCTTACGGACCAATTAATAGAAGGCGATGAATTTATTAGGGGCGATATTACTACGGGTGGCAATACTTTAGGGCAATTTACCTCCACAGAAAATACGGTAGCTATCACAATATTAGATGCCGATAATACTGTAGCGAACCGTGTTATAGAGATCACCCCGGCTACCGACGTGTTGAATGAGGGGAACAATATAACCTATTCTTTTCAGTTGCCGGCGGGGATAGGAGTACAGTACGCCTTGGACATTAACACCCAAATACTAAAGTGGTTTACGTATCTGCAGGCTATCGGTATCACCGGGCTGCAAATAAGTTACACAAACAGAAACCCCCAACTCACTATAACCTATCCTGACGATAACATGATCATGATAGACGGCGTAGCTTCTATATTATTATCTGCCGTGGACAGCCACGCGGGTACCTACCGGTTTAAATGGAAGGGCGTTATTACCAACGAACTGGTGATAAACCCGGTAGATAACGATAAGAATTTTTATCTGGAACTTAGCCCGTCGTATCAAACGGTTAACGAGGGGCAATCGAGCAATATAATGGTGCAGCTTTCGAACGGGCTGACGCTTACCGATGATATTAAGATTAACTACCAATGGGGCGGTACCGATGTGGCAGCCGACGGACGTGTGCAGGTAAAGCAAGGCAACATTGTTTTGCGCAAAGGGCAACGCAGTGTTGCCTTGCCTTTCGATATATTGGATGATGACCTGGTGAACGTATATAACGAGCGTAATATCAGTTTTGCCGCAACAAGCACTATGTTTGGCTCGGTAGCCTTTCAGCCATCATCAACTGCTGTGGTAGATATTCTTAACAATGATTATCTCGAACTAACCATTCCCAATACCTTTACACCCAATGGCGACGGCGTAAACGATAAATGGCTCATCACCGGCCTTGATTCGGACCCGAAAAGTAAGATGAATGTATTTAACAGGTATGGCGCAGTTGTGTTTTCGTCGGTGGGCTATGCCAAACCCTGGGATGGAACCATGAACGGTAAGGACCTGCCTGTAGGTGTTTATTACTATACTATTTATTTCGACGGAAAAAAGTATTCGGGAAATATCACCTTGCTGCGGTAGCAACTCAAAACTAAATCCTAATTTTAGGGATTCTATCTATGTCAATTAAACACTATACTATGCTACCTGTATCAAGCAAGAAATTCATTTGGGGCCTTGGGCTGTTATCTGTTGTTATAGCCCAGCCTGCCACGGCTCAGCAAAAAGAGGGCGACCCGGTGGAAACCAAATCTCCAAACAGCGATTACCAGCCTGCTTTTAAAGGGCAAACCCGCGCGCCTGGTGTAAAAACCCAAACCGCTATAACTGCAACTGTTATTACAAACGATCTGAAGAGCCCATGGGGATTATGCGTATTGCCCGATGGCCGTTTTCTCATCTCCGAAAAGGGCGGCACCATGCGGATCCTGAAAGCGGGCGGGCAGGCCGATAAAAAGATAACCAATCTGCCCGCCGTTGTAGCGCAGGGGCAGGGCGGTTTACTTGATGTGAACATAGATCCTGATTTTGCTACCAACCGCATGGTGTACTGGGACTACGCGGAAGCAGTTGCTGGCGGTAACGTGCTGGCCATAGCCAAAGGTAAATTGGCTGCCGATGAAAACTCCATAGAAGATATACAGATAATATACCGTGCCCTGCCTGCGTACCGCGGCCCATTGCAATACGGATCGCGTATTTTGTTTGACAAGCAGGGCTACCTGTTTGTAAGCACCGGCGAACGTTCTGGCAGCGATATCCGTATGAAAGCGCAGGACCTTGACGCGGCTATTGGTAAAGTGATCCATATCACCAAAAACGGCTTGCCCGTGGCAAACGGACCTTTTGCAGCTAAGGCAGATGCCCTGCCCGAGATCTTCGCTTACGGTTTCCGTAACCCCGAAGGTATGGCATGGAACCCAGCTACCGGCGAACTTTGGGAAGCCGAGTTTGGTCCCCGCGGCGGCGATGAGATCAACATTATCCGCGCTGGCAATAACTATGGCTGGCCTGTTGTTACCTACGGTATAGAATATAGCGGCAGCAAGGTTGGCGACGGTATCCAGCAAAAAGAAGGTGTTACCCAGCCCATTTATTACTGGGATCCAAGCATCTCGCCATCGGGCATTGCCTTTTACACCGGCACCGCCATCCCAGAGTGGAAGAACAATCTTTTTGTAGGCGGCCTTGGCGGCTCGCACATCGCGCGTTTGATCATCAGCAACAATAAAGTTACCGGCGAAGAACGCCTGCTTAAAGATAAAGGCGAACGCTGGCGCGCCCTCACCACCGGTAAAGACGGTGCCCTCTACGGCGTAACCGATAGCGGGAAATTGTATAGAATTGGGAAGTAGGGTGTGGGAAGTAGGGTGTGGTGAGTAGGGTTTGGTGAGTAGTGAGTAGTGAGTAGTGAGTAGTGAGTAGTGAGTAGTGAGTAGTGAGTAGTGAGTAAGTGAGTGGTGAGTAGAGAGTAGAGAGTGCAGCTATAATTCCCTCCTTGGGGAGGGGTGCGGCAGGTATGAGCGCAAAGGCAGGGAGGGGTTTCGCCGCTATGATATTAACTTTTCACCGAAAGCAGGCAGGGCTTACTTCCCCTGCCATTTAAATATTAAACACATGAAATACCTATTGATCTTCCTTTTTCTCTCCACAACTGCCTCTTTCGCGCAGGACCATAAAACGCAGATAGCTGCTTATCGCCAAAAGTATATGGCTGATTTTTTGGAGGATAAAAATTCCCCGCTGAAAAAAGAGGACCTGCAATACCTGCGCTTTTACGATGCCGATAGTACCTATAGAGTGGAAGCCCAGGCCCGGATAGTAGTCAGCGCCCCCACTTTTGTAATGCCCGTTTTTGCAGGCACCGGGAGGGAATACGTAAAATATGCCGACCTAACCATGCAGTTACACGGCAAACCGGTAACACTTTCGGTTTACCGCAGTACGGGGCTGGCTAAGATCCCTGCTTACGCCGATTACCTCTTTTTACCCTTTACCGATGAAAGCAACGGCAAGGAAACCTACGGCGGCGGCCGCTATATCGACCTCCGCGAGGGCGATTTTAAAAATGGAAGGGTAATCATCGATTTTAACAAAGCCTACAACCCTTACTGCGCGTTCGCCGGTGGCTACTCGTGCCCCAAACCACCGGATGAAAACCAACTAAAAATTGCCATACCAGCCGGTGAAAAGAAGTTTGGTAAAGAGGTAGCTCATTAAGTAGGTTGGATCAATATCTTTATTTAGGCTATACAAAAAAACCGAAAATCTGATTAGTGCCAGGCTACTAAGACGTTGGATGCTGTAAACTGAAAACTATGCTACCCGCAATGCCCGTTGCTGATGAATAGCCACCACGTAAGGGGTGAGCAATACCACATCGTGGTGCTGGTGAAGCGGGATCTCCAGGAAATCGCCGGCGTGGAGGATATGCTCCTGCCCGTCTATCAAACAACGGCAGCTGCCTTCGAGGATAAAGAAACTTTCGATCAGGTCGGAGTGGGTTTCGTCGGGGATGTTTACTTTGGAGACCACGAGGGCTTGGGTCACCTGGTCGTCGTGTCGTAACAGGTGATGATAAAATGGTTCGGTATGCTCCTGCGGAATAAGGCCGAATAACGCTTTAAGCCAGGTATCCAAATCGGATGAACTATCGGTAAGCGGCAAATTGTTCAGATCGAGCGTGGGGGTATTAAACGCGGCATTCAGGATCCTTTCGCGCAATTCCGGACGTGGCGTAACCGCAAAGGACAATGCCAATTGCTCAATCACCAATTGAATTTCCTCCAGTTCCTGTTTAATAGCCGGGTAAAGGGCACACATGCGTAATACTTCCTGCTGCTCGGTGGCGTTTAACGCGCCTGTGCAGTAGGTTTCCAGTATTCCGCTTTTTATGTATTCCTTTTCGTCCATTAACCCGGGAGGCGTTGTTTTTAAATTAACGTTGCAAAGATACTTTTAATGTGTTGGTTAAAAGTTGCGGTTAAAAATAATCGCAGAGATTGGGGGAATAAAATAGCTGAAATAGGAGTAAGAGGTAGAGATTTGGGTCGGGTTAATCAACGTCACCTACGCTATGGCTATCGTGTATTTACCCACCATATTCCCTTTTTCATCGTGCGAGACTTGCATCAGTAGGGTATCGCGCCGGTGGGTGTCTTTATCGCTACGTAGTTCAAAATCCTGCGCCATGGTAACCGGGTTTGGGCCTTTGGGGTAAAGCGGGTGTTGGAAAACTTTGTCTTCTACCTCTTTGGGGAAGAAGAAATTAGTGGTCAGCGGTGCTTTACCTTCAAAGCGCACTTTGGCGTGTACATGGGTAAGGCGACCATTGTACCATCCCGGGAAAACGGCATTGAACCGGCAAATGCCTTTACTATCGGTTACCTGGTAACCCCGCAGCCAGGTTTCGCCCAATGTTTTTTCCTGTTGATAATCGGAGTAACGGCCGTTATTGTCGCATTGCCAGATGTCTACAATGGCATTTGGTATAGGCTTGCAGTTGCTGTCTTCCACCTTAAAAATATAGGTAATGGGCAGGCCTTCTTTATGCTCCGCAATGTTAGGTCGGTTCAGCTTTTCGTCTTTATAATATGGTCCTTCGGGTACGGGCGGAGTTATGGGATCGCCGCAGTCGGTTAAAATGACGGCCTTTTTTGATGAAGACAACACAACACCTAAAAACGACAGCCCCAGGGCTGACAGGAAATTCGCTCTTTTCATGATCGGGAGGGGTTAAACTTGGGTAGTGTAATTTAAGGATGTTTATGGGGAATTGGAAAGATGGGAGAAAAATATTCCGGCTATAATAGCTGAAAACATGGATGATTGACGATGAAGGTTTAACATAGCGCAGCTTTTACGTGTTAAAAAGAACTGTTGATTAATTTTAACGATATGTTAGCACCTTTTTGGTTAATTTGCGGTACAAAAACCATCTTACATGAAAAAACAACTGATCAGCACTTACTTAGCCTTAACCGTATCACTCTTCTTTTGCGCTAATGCAAACGCCCAGTTTGGCGGCCTCGGAAAAAAACTATTGGACAAAGGCACCGAAGTGGTATCCGGCGGCGGATTAAACAAAATATTAAAGCAGCCGCAAGCCATTACCACCAACTTTCAGGACGTTGATAAAACAGGCTCCAAGCCACCCTCGTTTACCGAGGGGAAGCAGCCACAACCTTTGTACCTGTTACCTAAAGCCCCAACCGGCGGCTTTAAACTTTGCGAAGGCTTTTACGAAATGACCAACAAAAGCTACTGCCTGCACGCCGGTACCCGCGGGCCAAGCAGCGGCGATGGCTATATGCTTGCACCCGTGTTGGGCCCCAAAAAAGATGTGGTGATCCTCATCTTGAAGAGTGGCGAGAAGCACCCCGAGGTTACCCAGCACAGCATACAGGTATTGCTTTGGGCCATTATTGCCCGCACCCGTTTTGTTGATATGGGTAATGATATTAAACTCACCGCAAGCACTCTGCTAACCCCGCAGCAACTGTTGATGCTGGAGGGCGGCGCGCTTGGCGTATTACCCGCAAACCTGATGGACAAGGCAAAAGGCCAGTTGCCGCCGGCTGTACAAGCCGTATTTGAGGCGGAGAACAACATCCGCAGGCTGGCAGCATCGGGTTCGTCATCCTACGAAGAGATGGAAAAATACGCCATCATTGCCGGCCTGGCCCCGCAACCCGACCCGGATGTGCCGTCGGGGATCTGGTCGCTGCACCCGGATGGATACTACATCCGCTTTATTCCCAGCGGTTACTCGGTTACCAAAACACAAATTTATGTACCCAAAGAACTTGTTTCAGCTAAACCAAACCTGGTTTACGATGCCCCGAACGGAATAGCCTGCCCCGCCAACGTTGGCTCCCAGCGCCTTGCCCAAACCAACGAACCCCTCCACCCGGATTATACGCAAAAACTAAAAACTGTTTGCTTTAGTAAATAAGAAAACGGCCCGGGCAGCGATATTGCTGCCCGGGCCGTTTTTTATAATTATCCTCCCGGTAATTATTTATATATCAGCGGAGCAACCAGGGTGAACAAAGGCGTTAAGATTGCACCTATCAGAGAAAGTTTCTCACCTAAAATGAGTCGATCTTCTATTAACGGCCCGCCAAGCGTTAATACCCAAATAACAAAAGCTACGCTGGATATTGCCAGTTGCTTCCAATCGGTAACGTCAGCGTTTCTTTTGTATAAAATATTTACAACCAGTAAGATAATAACGATGCCCAGTTGCAGCATCTCGTGCTTGTTAGCGTCTTTGCCCGAAACAAGTACTAATAAGGCGAGGTAAACAGATACCACCTCGGCAGGGATAAGCTTCAGGAGCCTGTCCTGGTAAGGGTCGGTTTGTGTAGCAGTGGTGGCATTGGGCTGTACAAAGCCCTTTTGCACCAGGTCTTTTGTAATAACTTGTGACGACATGATAAGTAAGATTATTTAGTTTGATAATAGGTGAAGAAACAGCTGGAAGTTTAATTACAATTTAAACTGTAGGGTAAATTCCCAAAAACGTTGATTTTTTAAGCCCTCAAGGGGATCGGAACCAACGTTGTAACTAAGGCCGAGCGATGCCTGAGGTCCGCCTTCTCTAAAAGCGATGTAATAGTCAACGCCACCTTTAAATAATTTTGTGAACCCTTCTGAGTTACCCGTGGAATTTGCAACGGCGTAGCGATTTATATAATCAAAGGAAAACTCTATTATTTTTTTAGGAGCAACTATTGGCGCACCAGCGACGGGGACCTGGTTTATGGATATCGCGGCGAAAAGATCAACAAGGGGCCGGATAATACCACCCTTTATACCGCTGGCCGAGCTTAATATTTGTTGATATTGAACTTCAAATGCCGGGCCAACCTGGTAAGTGTTTTTCAAGCCCTTTGTGTACCCGGGCCGGCCTAAATTAAAACCGTACTGCCCGGCGGCGCTCTGGGCGCCAGACAGGTAAGGCGTTAAATTCAATGTAGCCACAAACGAGTGATCATCCTTAATTTTATCGCGCACATATTTAGTGGTACCTGTTATCGCGGTTGTATAAAAACTGTTGACGCCATCGCCGTTCCCACCAAAAATATTGAAGTTATAACCGGCCTGAAAGTTATTTTGCTCTGCATCTATCAAGGTGTTTCGATGATACTCCGCCGTTAGTTTGGAGGTGAATGTGCCGGTGCTTAGTTTACCCAAGGTAATCCCTATACCGGCATCGGCCAGCCAACTATTTTTACCATCATGCGGCGCGGTGTATAAAAGTTGAACCGGCTTTTGCAAAACGTCTGCCGCCTCAAACGATTTGCGTATTTGCAGATTGGAAAAGAAGGGAGATGCCGTGCTCTCAGCTCCAGGTGTTTGCCCAAAGCTGTAAGTAGCCCAGCATAGGCAAATTGTGAATAAGATTGAGGTTTTCATTAGCTTAGTTTTTTGGTGATAAGGTCAATTATATCTTGTACAGTTTCATCGCAGGCTATCTCGGCATTGCTTACACCTGTAGCTGTTTTTTTGCTTTTTACATAATGATCAAGGCGCTGTGCAAGTTGGTTGCACATGTTGCCGGTGTACCCCAGTTCTGGTAGGGTTGTGTCGTTGTTAAGGTCATCAATAGTTCCTGGAAGTTGTGAAATAACCAGAATGATTTGCTTTACGTCGTTTTCAATTGTTGAGGCCATGATATTATTGTTTAAAGGGTTAGTGTTTATGCCGGCAATACCTGCAGCGCGATGCTTTAATAAAGAATTGAGTTGATGCGCTTTGTTAAATGATACATGCGGGACTTGTTTGTTGTAACCAAATCTACCGGCTTGGCAACCAGATGTATAGCGTGGGTTTACCTGTTTTGAGGAGCGTATAAATACGGCATGATAATAAGTGTAAATACGCTTATGTTAAATATTTAATAAGCGCAACTTGCATTGCAGATCGCAAAGATTTATATTTAAATAATTAACCTTTTATTCACAATTAAACACTTAAAACAATGCCAGTAAAATTAAATGAAACGGGCACTTTAGCCCCTTTAGATCCCATCCCATTGCAGGAGATTCAAGCGCTAAGAGCCAATTATGCAACAGCACCGTATGTTCTTAACACCAGATCGGGTTGGGTGAGTGTTTACGAACTAATGGCTTTGATCAGCGATAACAAAGCAAACGGTGTACGTATATACTTTGGGCGCCATCCTAAGAACAGCTCCACTTATTCATCACCTTACCCTGAGCAAAACACGGTTATTTTGGTAGCAACGCTGGATAGTAAGAACCCTGCTAACCCAACAACCTTCGATTCGGTAGATCTTTTAAATGCCTTTGAGGCAAACGGGCCGGTTAATAGCGTAAGCTATACCAGCGGTTACCAGGGTATGGGCGGTGATATGATCCCTTTATGTCCTCCAAATTGCCCCAATCCGTGATATAATATTTCTTAAACTATAATTCTTATAATGCTGAGTATCATAATAGGATCTATACCACTATTGGTGGCACTTTTTGTATCGGCAATATATTATAAAAGGCCGGAGCCTGGCAGGCTCTGGCTTTTTACCTGGTTTTTGCTATTTACATTCCTGGTTCAAACAGGTAGTTATTTGTATTGCGTAGTGCGCCCCGGACATAGCAATCATTTTATTTTTAATAGCTACACCATCGTAATGTTTATTTTTTATGCCTACATCTATTACGAGGTGTTAACCAGGCCGCTGTTTAAAAAGTTGGTGGCCTGCGGTTCACTGTTTTTCTTTGTGTTTTGTTTTTACCACATCATCTTTATAAACCACTTTTTTAAATACAGCCCAATTTCGTATGACGTTGGCGGGTTCCTGGTGCTGTGTTATTGCTTTTTATATATGACAGAGCTGTTACGGGCCGACGAGTTTATCAACTTTTTTAAAACGCCTATGTTTTGGATCTCCACCGGTATCATGATATCCATAGGCGGCAACTTTTTGTATATAAGTTTCTTTAATTATATACTTGATAATAAAATGGATAGCCAGGGGCATATCTATAATTTGATATCAACTGTCTTAAGTATTATCGAATATTCATTATTCGCCATTGGCTTTTATGTAAAAAAGAATGGATAACGGCGATTTGATGTTGGCGATATGTTTTGTTACGGCGCTGGTTGTGATGCTTACCTGTTTTTTTTTATATGTGCTTTTTTTGCAGCGGAACAAAAGCAACAAGTTTATAACCGAACGCGAATTGATGAAGGCTAACTTTAACGAGCAGTTGCTGCGGTCGCGGTTGGAGATGCAGGAGGAGAGTTTTAACGCCATCAGTATGGAAATACACGATAGCGTGGGCCAAACGCTTAGCCTGTTAAAAGTGCAGCTGAATATCATCGAACAAAAAGAAATTTTAGACAAAGTATTGCTCTCGGAGGCAAAAAAAAACGCGGGTAAGGCCATGAGCGATCTGCGCGATATTGCAAAAAGCCTGAGCACGGCGCATATCCATTCGCTGTCGCTTATGGAAATGGCAACGCACGAATTGCAACGTATCAACGCTGTAGGTATCATAGAAGGCACTTTGTTGTCCCTGGGGGAAGAAAAACCTGTGCAAAACGAAAAGAAACTCATCCTCTTCAGGATGATGCAGGAGAGTTGCCAAAATATCATTAAGCATTCGGGTGCCACGCGTCTCACCATAACTATTTTATTCAATAACGAAAACCTGGCAATCAAAATAAACGACAACGGTAAAGGCTTTAACCGCGAAATACTGGCGGGCCCGGGTTCGGGCCTGGGCTTGCAAAATATCATGAGCCGGGCGCTGGTAATAGGCGGGATGGCCGAGATCATAAGCGGGATAGACGAAGGCACAACGGTAGGCATAACAGTGCCATATAATTAAATACAGATGAATATAGCTATTATTGACGATCACGTACTTTTCAGGAAAAGCTTAAAGGTGCTTATCGAGCTTTTTCCGGGTTATAAAGTAATTTGCGATGCTTCCCATGGCAAGGATTTTATAAGCCGGTTAAATTCCGCGTCCCTGCCAGATATTGTTTTGATGGATATTAATATGCCCGTTATGGACGGCTACGCAACCACCGCATGGCTCCGCAATAATTATCCTGCCGTTAAAGTGCTTGCTTTAAGTACCATGGATGCCGAAACCGCCATCATCAAAATGATAAAAAGCGGTGCCCACGGCTATGTGTTGAAAGATGCCGAACCGGCTGAGTTGAGACTCGCTTTTGAGGAAGTAGTAAGCAGGGGATACTTTTATAACGAATTGGTAACGCGTAAGATTATGCGCTCGGTAGGGGTATTGGCCGATAACAATAGCAGCACCAATACATTTGCAAAGCTATCAGAACGGGAAATTGAATTGTTGAAATACATTTGTACCGAACTTACCTATAAAGAAATAGCCGACAAAATGTTTTTGAGTGCACGCACTGTAGAAGGTTACAGGGATACCTTATGCGACAAACTAAATTTAAAAAGCAGAGTAGGCCTGGCTATGTACGCTATCAGAAACCAGATAGTAAGTGCCTACTAACGCATTAAGCAGAAGGATGGGTAGCCAGAATTTGCTTGCGCTTGAGGTAGAGGGTAAGCCGAAAGCCTGAGAACCTATAGATCCCAGTTACGTTATGCTAAATTTGGACCAGTGTGGAGGGGGGCAACGGAGAGCGTATATAATCACGCTGTTTTTAAAAATATTAGTTTATATATTTGATAAAGCAATAGACAACGTTAGTGTTTTCTGTTTTTAATAACATAAAAACGCTATGAAAAAGTTAAGCCGATATTCAAATTTTGATGATTTAAAAGCAAGTGCCACTGCTAATAAACAGGTGAATGTTGATGAAGTGAAATTGGCGGAATTGAAAGTTTTTTTCAAGATTCTAAGGAACAACTCAACCCCAATAAAAACTGAAACACCCGCCCAGTCAGGCGTCCACGCCTGTCTGTAAATGTTTGTCAGCGTCCACGCTGACGGGCATCGATTGAATAACATTGTCAGTTGATGCATTGCGTGACATGAAATTAAATATGAGTAATTACATTTAGACCGGGTAGTTTAAGCGCAGACGCTTAAATTACCTGCATCCAGGCGTAGAGCCTGGATGGGCGGGGGATGAAAAAGCAACTTACTTAGAACTTGTCTTTTTCTTTTTTTTCTGCTCAGAGTGTTGAACAAAATTAACCGGAGAAAGCAAAATTGGATTAATGCCTGCTTTCACCGATAATGAAGATAAGTGTTCGCGAATAAAGGGGAATATTATTGCGGGAGCGTTAATGCTTGCAAATTGGTCGATACTTAACTCTCCCTTTGCAGTAGTCGAAAATATACCGACCATTTTGATGTATGCACGCACTTGATAATCATCTCCTACGCCGGCTTTAAACGTTAAATGAAGCGTTACACTTAACATATTATCGCCTCTAGTATCTTCCACCTCTATATCTACGCTATTAGTGAAATTTGGCTCGTCAAAATCTATGCTCCAACTTCTAGTAAAATTACTATCAAGTAATAAAATGTGCTGTAAACTGTAAGACGGTTTTTCGGACATGATTAAGCGGCTAAAGCATAGTTGTTTTGTCCAGCCTCAGAGTATGTTGTATCATCAGCTAAAGATGTTATCGTATCTATGGTATTTAAGACTCCTGTTTTCTTAGGATAAATGTTGATATTGGTAGCAATTACACCAATCGGCTGTTTAAAGAAACTTTTACTCATTTGTATTTTAAAGTGATGCTCCATTTGCGCATCATACTTTTCAAATAACTCTTGTAATAAATCGTTATTTATGCCGGTAAAACTAGTGAGAATTTGATTTATTGAAATTAGAGCAGGGTTTTTACAGAAATTATTCCCGACAAATTCATGATCTATTTTTTCAAGTTTATACAAGTCATCTCCAGATAGGAACACAACGTTTTCATAAGGAAATTCCTTAATGAAATTATCAATTATATCATCTTCTACCACTCTGAATTTTTCATCATTATGATAAAAATGATTTGGTATGATTTCTATCACGTGTGAATTACTACTTCTATCATTGTCGTAACGAGCTCGAATATTAGGGAACTTATTAACAAGTGATATGAGCTGTAATATTATATATTCTTCTGCTGTCATTTATAATGCTTTTGTAAGTATCTTAGTTATTTCTTCTGCCTGTTGTATAGAATACCTACACTCGTCTGGTCCAATTCCTATATCTAAGTAGTCTGCGGCTGTTCTTGTTTTTTTTAATTTAAAAATTTCTTTATTAAAGGCATTTGCATCTAGCTTCTTACCGCGTAAATGTCCCAAAATTAAGTTAATATAATATTCATGTAATCCTGCGGAGGCCATTGGATTTGCTAATTTAAATTTTTTATGTTCATCAGCTATTTTAGCTTGGTCTATCCCAATTTTATAAATTATAAGATGCAACATCAATTGTATGCAACTGTAATAGGAACTGTGCACAGATGAACAGTAAAAAGATTGCTTTTGCATTTCATATGCTGCTGCTATATTTATTACTGACTTGTTCTTCAGTTGACTCATTTAGAGGAGGCAAATCTATAGATTTATAATTTTGTGAATCTAATCAATTTGCAATATAATGCAAATGCTGGAAATAAATATTTATTGTTCTTCGGAGGTTGTGAAACTAAAGCTGCCTCGCCCGCGTGCAACGTGTGTTACAATCTATCAATGGGCGATGGTTAAAACTACGGCCAACAATCGAGCAAGAATTCTTCTTGCAGTGACAAGTTGGAAGTTTGAGAAATTATAGGTCCAAGTTACGCTAACCACCGGGGGGCTATTTCCCAATATTTAATACAAATTTCTCGGCAATCAGATTTTCATTTATCATCTCGATTATTTTCAAACCCGCGTTTTGCAAGTCCTCATAAAAATCTTCCGCCGACAATATCAGTTGATTATTTAAAATTGAAAGATGATTGTTGCCCGAAGCACGTTGACTAAGCGCGATAGACGGTTTCGGCAAAAAGGAGTGATTGAGGCCACATCTTAATTCGCTATATAAGTCATATGGTGTGTTCTTGATTGCATAATTATGATATTTTGACGGAAATAATACATTTATTGCCATCCTGAACCTATCGCCGCTTTCACCTCGTTTTTGGATTGAATGATCGTCAAGACAGGCACCTAAGAGTTCAATGCTTGTTGCGATTAGCCCAAAGGATAGGTATGGGTGGAGTTTTACGATGTCTCCAAGTTGGTTTAAAATTACCACTTCAATAAATTCTTTTTGATTCATGTTTTTATAAATATATATAATATTCATCTGTTGTGAGTGTTTTTCGCCGACCAACGCGCACGTTCCCCCTAAACCTGTAGCAGCGTAAAGCCGCTTCAATCGGCGGCTTGCATCCCGATATTCATCGGGACAGGTGTCCTGCGGGGCAGAACCTGACCTAAGTACCGCTGCCCCTGCTTTTCTAAAAAATAAACACACACATCAAAACCTTGCACGCGCCCTTCGCCAAGCTCAGGGTGACAACCGCTAACCCCTCCCTGCCTTTGCGCGCCCTTGGACAGGCTCAGGGTGACAACCGCACCATCCACAAAGTGGGAAATAAAATCCATCATCAACCTTCCCCAACTAAGCCCGGATGTGCTCTGTGGCAGCATTCAGGTGTTCCAATTGTTTTAGGCATATTTTGCATTTTTAATAACTTAGTGATAATAAGCCTGTTATAAATTTACCTAAAACAGCTAAAGTGTTCCAACGTGTTTTTTAGTAAAAACTGTAAAGCGTTGATAATCAAAACACATGGTGTTCCAAAGTGTTCCACAAAAAACTGTAAAACGCTGATATACAATACTGTTTTAAAAATAAGTGTTCCACATTTAAATGTGGAACACTTACAGCCTCGGCCTTAACCCCTCCCTGCCTTTGCGCTCGTTCCCGGCCCGCGCCCTCCCAAGGGAGGGATTTAGCTGCAACGGCTTTTTACAGTCATTATCTAAACTCCTGCTCCCCCTTCAGGGGGCCTGGGGGGCTAATCCTCCGGTCGCTCCTTAGGGTCCGCCATACGTACAATTCGCGGCTCGAATTTGGCCAGTACCTCCACCAGGTTCTGCTGGGCGGCCATCACGGTATGGATATCTTTATAGGCCATTGGGGCCTCGTCCACGTCGCTGCCTATCAGGGTGATGCGTTTATCGATGAGGTTGGCGGCAATGGCTTCCCTGCTCAGCGTTTTTATGGCGGCGCTCCGGCTCATTAAACGGCCCGCGCCATGGCTCGCCGAGTTGATGCTGGTTGCATCGCCTTTACCGCGCACCACAAAACCGGGGGTGCTCATACTGCCGGGGATAATGCCCAGCACGCCTTCGCCTGCGGGGGTTGCGCCCTTGCGGTGTACCATTACTTCGGTACCATCGGCCAGTTGTTCCTGCCAGGCAAAGTTGTGGTGGTTCTCAATCATCATTACCGGCGCACGGTTTAGCGCACGCGCAATTTTGTTGTGGATCTCGTGGTGGTTGGCGCTTGCGTATTCGCCGGCCAGGTTCATGGCAATCCAGTATTCCTGCCCTTCGTCCTTATCCAGGTCCAGCCAGGCGAGGTGTTTGGCCTCCGGTGGCAGCTTGGTTTTGGTCATGGCTATTTTGCTGTAATAATCGGCCACGCTACCGCCAAACCCGCGCGAGCCGGAGTGGGAAAGTAGCGACAAATAAGTACCCGCCGGGATGCCGTTTAAAGCGCCGTCGGCGATGGTGAGCTCGCCCCATTCCACAAAGTGGTTGCCGGTGCCGCTGGTACCCAGCTGCGCGTATGCCTTATCCTTTAGTCCGCGGATCACCTTGGTCTCGCCCCACATTTTGCTGTCGAACAGCGAACTGTCGTGGTACGATTTGGTGGTGCAGCCCATACCAAAATACGTGTTTTGCATCAGCAGGCTTTTCAGCAGGTCGGTTTCAAGATCTATCATGCTGGCGGGCAGGTCGAAGATGCTGAGGCACATCCGGCAGGCAATATCCACACCCACCGCGAAGGGGATAATGGTATTGGCCGTGGTGGCCAGCACGCCGCCAATGGGCAGGCCGTAGCCCTGGTGTGCATCGGGCATCAGCGCGCCCGGCGACAGCTATGGGCAATTGTATAGCTGTTTTCATCTGTGCCAGCGCGCCTACCTCAATATGTTCTATCCCCCAAACCGGGAAATTGGCTATCTCTTCCTTCAGCTTAAATATGCTGCGTTGCTGTTTTAAAAAATGGCCGTCCTTACGCAGCTGGATCACGCTTTCGGCCAGGTTTTTAAACTTGCCGCCTTTTTTAAGCGCATAGGGCATAGGGTTGTCTATGAGTGCTTCCAGGTTAGCCAGGATCTGTGTTTTATCCATCACGCCGTGTTTAAGCAGGCCGTTGGCCACGCGGCTGAAGTTCTCCAGTATCTTATTATCGTCAATGCCAAAGGCCTTAAGTTCGTTGTTGCTTATTTTTTCTTTTTGGCTCTTCGCCCCCTCAGGGTCGAGCGAGATATTTGTGTTTGTTTTTCTCATAACAGTACAAAGAAATACACCTACTGCGCAATCTATTTGCGCAGTAGAAAATAATTTGATAATATTATAAAAAACTTTGTCGCCTTGTCCTGAGCGATAGCGAACTGTGCGTGGCGAATATGCCTATCGGTGAATAGATGCTTCGCTGCGCTCAAGCATGACAAAGTGTTGAATAGCATAAATCCGAAATCGAACATCCGAATATCTCAAATAAAGAAATGCCTGTAAACCGCAACGCCCTTATCCGCTACCGCACAATAGACCATTGCCTGCAGAACCGCCGCCGCAAATGGACGCTGGAGGACATTATAGATGCCTGTGCCGATGCTTTGTACGAGTACCAGGGCATCAATACGGGTGTGAGTCGCCGCACTATACAGGCCGATATAGAGATGATGCGCAGCAATAAGCTGGGTTACGAGGCGCCTATTGTAGTGGTGGATAAGAAGTACTACACCTATGAGGATAAGAACTACAGCATCACCAACAGCCCGCTAAATCAACAGGACATGCAGGTGCTTACCGAGGTATCGGACTTGCTGAAGCAGTTTAAGGGCTTTGGGCATTTTGCCGATATCAACGAGATGGTGAGCAAGCTGGAGGACAAGATCTACACCCAGAAAACCCAGAGCCCGCCCGTAATTGATTTTGAGAAGAACGATAACCTGAAAGGGTTGGAGTGGATAGAGGTGATCCGTAAGGCCATTGTGGCGAGGCAAACGCTGTGCATCACCTACCAATCGTTTAAGGCGCGGGAAGCCAGCACCTTTTGCTTTAGCGCGTATTTATTGAAGGAATACCGCAACCGCTGGTTTGTGCTCGGACAATCGCACGCCCGTAATTCGCCTATGCTCACCCTGGCGCTCGACCGTATAAAAACGGTGGAAGAGCATGAGGATGGCTATCGTGAGAATATCCGCATAGACCTCGCCACCTACTATAACGACGTGCTGGGCGTTACCAAAAGCCCCGGCCAGCGCGATGGCGAGGTGATCTTTTGGATAGACGATGCTAACGCGCCGTACGTAATTACCAAGCCCCTGCACCACACCCAAAAACTACTGAAGGAGCACGATGGCGGCAAGATCTTCAGCATCCGCGTTATTATGAACTTTGAGCTGGAACGCGAGCTGCTGGGTTTCGGTGCCAAGCTGCGTGTTTTGGGGCCGAGAATCCTGGTAAAACAAATAAAAGCGCAATTAAGCCGCGCGCTGGACCGATACCAGGCCGATAGCAGGCCTAAGAGCGCGGAGGAAGCCGATGATCAATCAAGGTCATAAGTAAGAGTGTATTCGCCTGGTTTATTGCTATTCAGGCTGATGGTTACCATATGTTTTATGTTGGTGATCTTTTGCATAGGGTCTACATCATAAGGGAGCCGGCCGGTTTCGGTAAAGACCACACCGCGCACAAAATGTTCCTTTGTTTTGCCCGTAAAATTGTCCGCCCTGTTTACACCCAGGCCATATGCTACCGGGAGAATGCTGCGTGTGGCAGCTTGCAGCGCATCAAATTTGGCATTGGCAGCGGCCAGGTCGGTGTAGGTAGGGAAGGTGCAGGCGTAAGTAGCGGAGCCGCTGATGACCTCAATTTTACATTCAGCATCGTCGAAAAGCTTCACAGTTGGTACAAAATTAGCACCCATAAAACTTTCAGACTGGCTTAGCTTTACAAATTCATACCCCAGGAATTTTTGCCCCTGCAGGTACTGAAGCTTATCGCCAAAAACGGTGGACGCGGTGTTTCTAACCCTATCGGCGCCTTTCCGGTACAGGTACAGATCGATGGAAAATTTGCCTGTAGCGCCTTTGTCTTTAGTAGAAAACAAAAGCCTGTATATCCCTGCAAAGGGAGGACGAAAAGGCAGTTTGAGCCCGCTGCCGGTGGTCTTGCTAAAAACCCGCTCATCCTGTTTAAGGGAAATTCTGCCCAGGGTATCCTGTACGCCAAGCAGTACCGAAAAATCGCCGGAACGGTAAACGATGAAGGCCGCGTCGCCGGGATCAAACGGTATGGTTAAAGATTGATAGTATTTGCCATCGCTGGTTTGGGTAGATGCGGCGGTAAACTCTGCATCAAAGCGCTGATGCAAAAACGGTTGATTTTGTGCCTGGGCAAAAGCAAAGCTTACAAAACAAAGAAGCAGGGGGAGCAGAGATCTTTTCATGGTGCTTGGGGTGAGGTTGTAAGCTAAAGATACCCTGATAACAGCGGCAGAACAATAATACAGATGTAGTATTTATGAGAGTTGTGAAGTGCGCGCCGGGAAAATGATCCGTACCCGGTTGCCGCAGATGTCGCTTCAGGATTTAAAAGAATTGTACCCAAGAGAGACTCTAACTCTCAAGAGGAAATTCTTAACAGGAAAGTAATTTGAATTGTGCCCAGAACGAGATTCGAACTCGTACATCCTTGCGAATGCCACCCCCTCAAGATGGTGCGTCTACCAATTTCGCCACCTGGGCATTGTTATCAAGTAAAAAGTCTTAAGTTGAAAGTTTCAAGTCCTAAACAGACTTATAACTCCCGACTTAAGACTTCTAAAAATGGATGTGCCCGAAGAGAGAC
The DNA here is from genome assembly GCF_039925265.1 of Mucilaginibacter sp. GTDB lineage: Bacteria > Bacteroidota > Bacteroidia > Sphingobacteriales > Sphingobacteriaceae > Mucilaginibacter. Next base: position 116,894 of record NZ_JBDSZG010000060.1, on the reverse strand, counting down.
TCGAACTCTCAAGAGACAATTCTCAACGGCTTCTGAGACCGCAACGTTTACCAATTTCGCCATCCGGGCAATAGAACGATTTTTCCTTTAATGATTGCTGGCTTGCGGCCACACCCCCATTGCGGGCTGCAAATATAACCGTTTACCCTATCCAAATAAAAATAAATGCAAAATAAGCTGTGTTTTGCAAATACGATGGTAAAACCTACCTTCGGGGTAACCAATTATTACACTTCATGATCAAAAAAACATGTATAGCGCTGCTGTTTACAGTGGTATGCGCGCTTACCGCATCGGCACAAAAAGCCGACGCAATTTTAGGTAAATGGATAAACCCCAGCGGCGAAGGCCAGGTACTCATCTTTAAAAAAGGGGATAAATACTTCGGTAAGCTTGTCTGGATGAAAGAGCCCAACGATGCCAGCGGCAAGCCAAAGCTGGACGCCCTGAACCCCGATAAGGCCTTACAGTCGCGCCCTAAACTGGGAATAGAGTTATTAAAGAACTTCACCTTTGATGGCGACGACGTTTATGAGGACGGCACCATCTACGACCCAAAATCGGGCAAAACCTATAGCTGCAAAATGACATTGAAGGGCGATGTTTTGAAAATTCGTGGCTATATTGGCATTTCGTTATTTGGACGAAGCGAAAACTGGGCACGTGTAAAATGAAATTAAGAAGCATCCTCTGCGCCGCATTGCCGGCACTGCTGTTTATCAGCACAAATTTAAATGCGCAAACTATTAACCTGGTACACCAGGGTACCCGCGTGAGTATGCGCGGTTTATCTGTGGTGGACCATAACACGGCCTGGGTAAGCGGCAGCGGCGGCAATGTGGGCATCAGTAACGATGGCGGCAAAACATGGGCGTTTCAGCAGCTTAAAGGTTACGAGAAACTCGATTTTAGGGACATAGAAGCTTTTTCGGATAAAGATGCCGTGATCATGAGTTCGGGCACGCCGGCGGTTATTTTAAAAACCAATGATGGCGGTGCCACCTGGCAGGAGAAATACCGCAATGCCGACAGCCTGTATTTTCTGGATGCGATGGATTTTGCAGATAAGAAACACGGCTACATTATGGGCGACCCTATAAAGGACGAATTTTTACTGCTGGAAACAAAAGATGGTGGCAACAACTGGAAAGAACTAACCAATGCCCCTGCCGCTTTAAAAGGCGAAGCTGCCTTTGCGGCAAGCGGCACCTGCCTGCGGGTTGATAAAAAAGGCATCTCCATTGTTACCGGCGGTGCCCATAGTCGCGAACTTACCTTTAACTTCAAGACCCCCAATATTTGGATAGCCCGCGAACTTAAGGTTTTGCACGGGCAGCAAAGCCAGGGCGCGTTTTCTGTTGCAAATGGCAGCAGCAAAGTGATAGTAGGCGGCGATTATGCTAAACCTGCACGCACCGATTCTATATCCGAATATTTGCCAGGCAAGAATGCCACAGCAGCCAACACTGCGGTACTCTCTGCCGCAAACCCGGTAGGGTTTCAGTCGTCGGTAGAGTATATAAAAGACGATACTTTTATTTCTACAGGCACCCCTGGAAGCTGTATAAGTACCGATGGCGGCAAAGCTTGGACTAAAATTGATGACAAAAGTTACAACGTTTGCCGCAAAGCTAAGAAGGGTAACCTCATTTTATTCGCAGGCGACAGGGGCAAAATAGGAATTTATAGGCCTTAAATACTGATAATGAAAGCCTTATTTTTTACCTGAAAATAATTTTAAAATAGACTTGCAGGCAATGTATAATCGGCGTATATTTGCACCACTTAAAACGGAAACGCTTTCAGTAGCGAAACAAGTTGAAAAGATGATTCCGTAGCTCAGCTGGTAGAGCATAACACTTTTAATGTTGGGGTCCTGGGTTCGAATCCCAGCGGGATCACAAAGACCACCCAACCGGTCGAACGTTTTGAAGTAAGAGCCTCTTGAAAAAGAGGCTCTTTTTTGTTTAAACGCGGTTTTTAAGTCAGAAACCAACTTTTTTCAAATTCATTCCTTCACTTTTCTCAAAAATTTCAATACAAGTTAGTTCAATGTAATGAAGCTTTTTCCCCTATCCTGATGGAAACAACTTTTTATATACGTTTCGTTCTTCCGATGATCTTTCTTAATTCCTACAATCTTTGAACGATTATGTAATTAAAATTGCTGCTTAAATCAGACTATTAGTTAAAAGAATGACGAAATTCCAGTGGCGAGAGGCTGGTCTTGGTTTTAAACAGTTTGCTGAATGATTGCAGGTGCTCAAAACCCAATTCATATGCTATCTCACTAACCGATAAAGTTGTTGTTGAGAGTTTTTCCTTGGCCAATTCTATCAACTTGTTATGCAAATGTTGCTGGGTACTCTGGCCGGTCAATGATTTGAGCAGGCCGCTCAAGTAACCCGGCGATATATTTAAACTCTCGGCAATAAAGGTTACGCTAGGCAGTCCTTTTTGCGCAAGCGCGCCACTGCTGAAATAGTCATTGAGTAAGTCTTCCAATTTGCTCAGAATCTCATGGCTAGCGATCTTGCGGGTGATGAACTGGCGCTGGTAAAATCTTTCCGAATAGGTCAGCAGTAGTTCCAGCTGGGCGATGATCACGCTCGCACTAAAACGGTCAATATTGGCATGATATTCCTGCTCAATATTTTGAGCAATGGTGGTGAGCATCGTTTCTTCCTTGTCGGATAAGTAAAGCGCCTCATTAACGGAATAATTGAAGAATTCATATTGTCTAATGGTTTTTGCCAACGGCGTATTCCAAAGAAAATCCGGGTGGATTAGGATCATCCAGCCTTCAGGACGATGCATTACGCTGCCCTTTTCAATTTCCATTCCAAAGACCTGCCCGGGAGAAATGAAAAATAATACCCCTTCATCAAAATCACTGGCCTGCTGGCCATATTTGAATTTAACATGCTTCATTCTTTTCATCGCGATCGAATAAAAATCATAAACAATACTGAACGCGCCTTCGACCAATGGCCTGTTTAGGTCGTCCATATGCACTAAGCTGATCAGCGGGTGCGCCGGTTTAGGCAGGCCAGCGGCCCGGTGATATTCAGTGATCGTATGAAAATGATAAAGTTTGTTATTATTCATAAGGAGGTTGAAGCTCGTTATTTTTTGTGATAAACGTTGGCAAACTCTTCGGCGAAATCGGCGAGTTTGACTTTACCCATTTTCGGCTGGCTGCGGTGAAAGTTTTCCAGGGTTTTGCCGCTGTGCATTACTGCCTGCATTTCTACTAAGGTCGCAGCCAGCTTTTCCGGCACTTTGGTATTGACCCAATAGTTGCAGTCACTCCCAAAGCTTTAATAGCTGCCTGTTTTTCTGGTTCGCTGCTAACAACGTCACCGCATGGCCGCGGGCAATTAATATCTCTGTCAACGGTTTGCTGATGTTCCCCAAAGAACCAGTTACAATAATTTTCATCTTTCTTAATTAGTATAAACACCGTTCTCAATATCGGCAAGTAAGGTGGAGTGAGTCGGCTGCCAGTTCAAATGTTCCTGCGTCCATTGGCTTGATGCCGGGCAGTTGATCGTGGCCATCTGTGAGAACCAGCCAAAATGGTCAGCTGCTGCTTCAGGAGCGAGCGAAATTACCGGGAGGTTCAGTTGTTTGCCTATGGCTTCGGCTATAGCTTTAACCGGAATACCCTCCTCGGCACAAGCATGGTAACGGGTACGTGGCTCAGCCTGTTCTAAAGCAAGCCGGAATAAATGCGCTGCATCCAGCCTGTGTACTGCATTCCATCGGTTGAGCCCTTCTCCGATATATGCCGAAACCCCTTTTTCGCGGGCCATATTAACCAGTATCGGTATAAATCCATGTTTATCCCCGTCGCCATGCACAGATGGTGATAAGCGAACGGCTGCCGCATATACACCCAACGCCGCTACGGCATCTGCCGCCTGTTCAGAAGCCCGTGGCCAGGCGGGGTTGAATGGCGGCAGGATATCTTCAGTGGCCAGCCTCCCCGGGCTAACCAGCGCCGTTCCGGAGGTTACAATAAACGGGTGGTTGGAGCCGGCCAATACTTCGCCAATGGTTTCAATGGCTATTTTATCTACCTGGCAAACTTCAGCGAACCGCGTAAAGTCATGGATAAAACCGGCATGAATTACGCCGTCTGATTGGGCAGCGCCGCTGCGCAGGCTGTCGAGATCTTCCAGGTCGCCCCGATGAGCTTCCGCGCCTGCATCGATCAGTTTTTGTGCCGATGCATCAGACCGGGCCAGCCCCAATACCTGGTGGCCTGCATTTATTAATTCCTGCACAATGGCAGTACCGATGAAGCCTGTGGCTCCTGTGACAAATACACGCATAATGTTTTTTCTTTTGTTGATACAAAGGTGCGCTGCTTTGACTTCCCGGATTTATCCAATTCTGCTTTTGATTTAGCCAAAACCGTAAAAGCGTCAAAGCTGTTTTGAGTAAAGCGGTATATTTCGCTTTCTCCGCCTCTGGGCTCTAAATAACGGCTAAAATAAAGCCTGATACCAAAACCGGAAATATGTTTGTTATTGACATCTTCAACGCGATAATAACGGTCGAACAAGTGTTGTTTTCCGATGATTGTTAATAAAACATAAGATGTTTGTTTGTTTTTATTAATGGCAATTTCATAATTTGTATATTTGGGAACATTAATTTTCGTTCTTTAAACGACATCAAAATAGTACATTTTATTACAAAGTATATCGGTGACCTTTTCGGTGACCCATTACAATCACATCGTCGTAACTTATTGATAATTAGAGGTATTAAACCTTCAAAAAATAATCCCAGCGGGATCACGAGAGAAACAAAATAACCAGAGTTTCTCATCTGTTTTGAAGTCAAAGAGGCGCTGTAAGGCGCCTTTTTTGCGTTTTAAGAGTTTTTAAGCGCATTTATGGTCACACTTGGAGCTTCCCGGCTCAAAATTCAATTAATTACAAATCAACTAAGATCATTCTGATACAGGCTAATCGATAAACTATTCGGTAACCTATTCCCTTTTCCGAAATTAGGTTACCGAATAGAAAAAAAGTGGGTTTCCGCACTGTATTCGCTGTTTTTTGGAGAACCATGTTTAACAAAATGGTTATGAAAATTAATGAAGAAATGTCTGTTTTATTTTGGATCTGGCGTCAAAAGATGGCCGCGCCATTAGCATGTCTATCGAGTCTTCTTCATTACGTATACATATACGGAAGACCTTAAACAACGACCAAATTTACATGACAGATGGCTATGTGAATAAGGAAATCCGGACGAGGCTTTCGTTAAAAGACACCATTAATCCCCCTTTAAACAATATAAATATCTTTCGGCAAAATAATTATATTACTATGCCAGGTGTTGGTTTTTCTAATCACCCCATGTGAGAAAAGATGGCGATATCTAATAATGATGTATGGGCTAAGTTTTACATTGCACTTTGGAGATTTATAGGGGATGACAAAAAATAAAAAGTGTAAACCTCAATTGGATTGGAGTATTAAGTACCGCATTGAGATTTACGCCTAATTCCATCTGTTTGTCTACTGCATTCTATGTACTTTATTATTGTCATTCGAGCAAATCGAAAATCGCTGCTGCGACTGATTAATTTATCCTGTTGCCCTTTGATTCTTGTAAAAGCCACTTAATAAAGTAATCTCAATGTTCATGGCCCGCTATAATACCGGGATGGATTCTGCACTTGTTGGTGTTCGTGGCGGTGGCCGTTGTTGTATCTTATGACCGACAACTGAAGCGTGGGAATGCCCGCGCCCGGCGCGGTGAGGAATATCCTTCAAAGTTTTTATAAGTGCGTTTCGCGGATGAGTCACCGAGCGACGCCGTTCAGACGAAGATATCCACCAAACCTGCCGGGAGATTTCCATGAAAGAGTCCCTACCTGATTTATCAGCCATCGTAATATTGAAATGTCCCAGCCGGGCCACGCTCTTTAGCCTGAATAGGGGCAGTTTTGTCAATTTGAACATTTCGTGCCCTATTTATTCACTTTTGTACCCGCTCATCTATTTTTCCTGCGCATATTTTTGGCCAGCCGATCAATAAACCCAACTACGTTTTAAAATCAAAATAGCTGTTGTCAAGTTTCCCGATATGGAAATGAGTGCACTGCTATGAAACGAAGATCGTTGGTCAGCCAAAACCAAAACAACCAATTACTATTGCGATAAACCTATATTCATGTTGTATAAAAAACAAACTTTAAAGCGTGCTCTTTTTAACATCTTCCTTCCATTACTACTTGTTGGTATAAGCATATCCGTAAAGGCATCTGTTATATCGTACAAAAAAAGCGCAAACGGATTAGTATTTAAGTTGGATAAAGGCTTAATTGCCATAAACGTTTGCAGGAACGATATTATTGAAGTAAAATACACCATTTTCAATAGCTTCAACTCGCGCCCATCACTCGTTGTTAATAAAAAATGGGGGAATATACCCTTTGATGTACAGGAAAATAAAACTCAGTTTATTATAACAACAGCCAGGCTGAAGGTGTTGGTTAACAAAGCCAGCAATGCAATAACCTATACCGACCTTAACGGCAACGAGATTACTTCCGAAGATAAAAAAGGCATTACGCCGGCCACCATTGCCGGTATAGACACATGGAACATAAGCACCCAGTTCCATTCGCCCAAAAACGAGGCACTTTTTGGCCTGGGCTGCCACCCGGTTGACACCGGTTCGATCAACTATAAAGGCAGGAATCAGGATATGGCCATAAAGTATTTGACGGGAGCCATACCTGTATTATTATCTACCAGGGGCTATGGCCTGATGTGGGACAACTATTCGGCATCTAATTTTTACGGCGCAGAGGAAGGCAACACCAAATTCAAATATGTATCCGAAAGCGGGAGAGAGGTTGATTATTATTTTTTCTACGGCCCCGGTTTCGATCAAATCATCAACTCATACCGTACCGCTACCGGGAAGGCCCCCATGTTTCCTAAATGGGCATTTGGATTGTTCCAATCGCAGGACAGGTATCTGAGCCAGGACGAGGTACTTTCCGTAAAAGATAAATACCGCAGTAACCATATCCCGGTAGATGTCATCGTACAGGATTGGTATTATTGGGATCCATTTCCCATTGGTGTACATATCATGAACCCCGACCGTTATCCTGATCCCAAAAAGATGGTTGATGAGTTGCATAAGGCAAATATCCATGGTATGATATCCATCTGGCCGGTATTTGGTAAAGGAACAAGGGATTTCGACACCTTGAAAAAAATGGGCGGGTTAACCAGCATCACCTGGGACAATGTTGTAACGCACACTTTTGACACCTATTATGACGCGCATAACCCCAAAGCACGTGAATTATACTGGGACATGGCCCGCGACAGCCTGATTAAAAGATACGACTGGGATGCATGGTGGGTTGACCAGTGCGAACCCGATAACGGCGCATTGTTAGATGAGCGGCGCAAAAGTAATTTTTGGACGGGGAAAGGCATCGATTATTTTAATACATATTCATTGGAGCATTCTACAGGCTTATATAAAGGTTGGCGCCGCGATATTCCGAATAAACGGGCATTTTTCCTGCTCAGGCAATCTTTTGCGGGCGAACAGCGAAACGCAGGCACGCTTTGGTCATCAGATATTTCCTGCTCGTTTGAATCTTTTAAGATCCAGGTACCGCAAGGTATTAATGCCTGCACCTCCGGCATTCCATATTGGACCTCCGATATTGGTGGATACCATTACAACTGGAGCGCTCCCGATTGGTCAAAACCAGAATTCAGGGAGCTGTTTACCCGCTGGTTCCAGTTCGGTACTTTTTGTCCTATTATGCGTATTCACGGCAAGGGCGAGCGGGCCATATTTTCAAAAAATTGGGACGAAGATACCCGGGCTATACTGATGACATTCGATAAGCTTCGTTATCGCCTGCTGCCGTACATTTATTCTAACGCTGCAAAAACCACCCTCGAAAATTATACCATGATGCGTTCCCTTGCATTTGATTTTAGGAATGATACCAATGTTTATAAAATACCAGATCAATATATGTTTGGCCAGGCATTTTTGGTGAATCCGGTTACCGGCAAAAGCCAAACCAAAAGAGAGGTCTATTTACCAGGAACTGAACCGTGGTACAATTTCTGGACAGGCGAAAAACTCTCCGGAGGTAAATATATCGATGCGGCATCGCCCATAAACCTGATGCCATTATATGTACGCGCAGGCGCTATCGTACCAATGGGGCCTGAAGTTGAGTACGCTACCGAGGTAAAAAATAAAGTGATAGAACTGCGCATTTATCCGGGAGCCGATGGGCAGTTTACCTTTTATGAAGACGAGAATGATAACTACAATTATGAAAAAGGGATGTATGCCACCTTTTCATTAACCTGGAATGATAAACAGAGAAAACTAAGTATTTCCGGTACTAAAGGGAAGTTCCCGGGTGCTTTAAAGCAACATACTTTCAACGTTGTTTTGGTTAATGGCAAATATGGATCGGGGCCGTCGGAAACTGTCAAGGTTGATAAACGAGTTGTATACAATGGCAGTGCGGTAACGGTTAAATTATAGAAAGCGCTGGTTACCGGTAATTTGATTTTTTGATCAGCAACGTAATGTCCTTGACCCAAATCTTCCGGCCATCCGTTTCTAAAATCCCTTCTTCTTTGAATTCTTTTAATAAGCGAATGACATTCTCCTGTGCGATCCCGACCATGTTGGCCAGGCCTATCCGGGAAATATTTAAAATGATCTCTTTTTCACCCGGTCCATCCTCTTTAAATTTTCCCCTGAACACGATCAAGGCAATGGCCTGTGCCCGCGCCGGTAGCGCCGGGATGCCGGGTAAAATTGGTGGGAGGAGCCTAATTTTTAGCCTTGTTCAGCCCGTCGGTACAGGATGTATCTTCGGGTTTTATAATTAAAGCCTGTTCAAAATAAACCCGGGCCTGGGCTTTGTTGCCGGCCATCAGGTAGGCCCAGCCAAGCATTTGGTTCCCATCGTAATCAAAGGGGTACAGGCTTACTACTTTGCTGAAATACTTGGCAGCGGCATCGTAGTGTTTGCGGTTGTAAAAGATAACGCCTGCCCAGTAGTTGGCTTGCGTATTTTGCGGATCTATCTTAAGGATGGCCGCGTATTGGGTAAGTACTTTATCCCAGCTGGCTAATAGCGAGAGAGGCTTTACATAGCCAAATTTTGCCTCGAGCGCGTTGGGCTTTATACGGACGGCCTTGGCGTAATAACTTTCGGCGGCAGTGTAGTTTTTGCTGAGAAAGTAAAGCCATCCCAAGCGTAGGTTGCTTTCGTAGTCACCGTCGCTGTAAAAGGGTTTTATATCATTGATGGCCTCGGCGTAGTTTTTTTTCGCTTCATCAGCATAGCTGCTTTTGTAGGCGCGCTGCAGGGCCGCTTCCGATTGTGCCCTGGCCTGCAACATGGCAAACAGACAAATAAAAACCGTAAATAACTTTTTTAAAACTTCCATGTAAGTCCCCCGGTTACCGAATGTTGTTTATACTCCTCAATTCTGTAAAAATCTTTCTTTTGCTCAAACGTATAATTGAGGTACAAAAGTACATGGCCACTTAGCTGACAATAGGCCGTTGCACCTGTTTTAAATGTAGCAATATCTATGGCATTATACACGTACAAAGCGTCGGCATCTAAATAATTGTTTAAAGTACCAATGGTGGCGTTGGCTTCCGCCCAAAAATTCTTAAATACTTTTGTACCGATGGTTTGGCTGAACACAAATTTGCTGCCGTCCTGGTGCAATAGGCTCGCCCTCGAAATAAAATACAAATTGAGATTGCCTTTGGGATAAATGCTCAGCTGGGCGTTGTATTGCTGAAATGTAGTATCGCTGATGCGCCCAAAATTGGCGTCGGCCTGTAATATGGTATTGCCGCTGGCGTACTTTAAGCCGGTAAGGCCTATGTGATTGTTATAAGTGCCCACGCTGTATTTGGTGTTTAAGTAATGATAGCCGCCAAACACGGATAAAGAGCTGTTTGCCGAGTAGTTGAGTTTGCCGTAATATTCCAGCTGTTTTACGGGATTGTTTACCAGGCCATTAAACGTCCGGTGCAAAATATCCTGACCAAAGTAGGCGAAGGATTCGTCCAGCACAAACCGGTAGCCCAAAGTGTTGGCAAAGCCCATCTGGGTATAGTTACCGTTGCCACGGCGGGGATTCCTGGAGAATTTAATGCCATGTTCGACAGATGCGCTGATGAATTTAACGGGCGATGGTTTTGCGTTGTAGGTGCTGTCATCCAACAGTGCGAGGTGGTAGCCTGCGGCATCGTCGCGGTTGAGGTACAGGTTACTCAGGTAGGCGTAATAGTTGGCCGTTTGATTGCGCGGATCGTGTTTTAATACTTCGCGATATTGGCTAAGCGCGGCGGTATAATTGCCGGTGATGAAGTAAGCGTAAGCCACCCGCAAATGCAGTAGTGGGAAATCAATGCCGCTTTTTACGGATTGATCGCCATAGCTGATCAACTGCTGCCAGTTGCCGGCGAGATATAAAGAATAGCTGGTGCTATCTGCCTTTTGATAACTATCCTGCGCGCGGGCAATGCTGGTACAGCCTAACAGGGCGGCTATCAGTATGTATTTTACACTTCCCATTTTGCCTCTGTTTGTTTGCCGTTTACATCTATAGTAAATTCCGAGATCTGGTTATTGGTTACCAGCACATCTGCCCGCATAAATTGTTTGTTTTTGCTAAAGCCGGTTTTATACCCGAAAGATGTGACCAGTAAGCCGTTACTAAGCGGACGGGTATAACTTTGATAAATACGACCAATAAAATGGTAAAAGGGCGATACCAGATCGTAAAGCCAAACCGTCGGTTTGCTACCCGTTATATTTACGGGGAATACATCCTTCGCCTTTACGCCGCTCTCTGCTGAGAAGATAACCTTATACGCCGCTAACTGGAATTTATACAGCAGTGAGGACCTTCCGCCATAAAAGGCCGTAAAATAAAAAGCGGTGTCGTTACTTACAAAGTAGGCAATATCACCGCTCTCATGGTGGAACAGATAAGTTTGGTTAAGTGTATCGGTAAATACCTCCCAGGTTTCGGTATTGCTGCCTGCGGTAACCCTGGCCACATAGCCTGGCTGAAAGGCAAACGCCTGTTTTAAGGCTGATGAAGTAGCAATATTGTGTACGGTGCTATCAAGAGCGGGGACGTTAAAGCTATTGAACTGTTCGGCATGGCCGACGTTTTCTTTAAAGTAAGCAAATGGGTAACTGATGGTTTTAGAACCTACATAAGGCGTAGCTTGCATTTGAAAATGCAAATGCGGCTCGGGCGAACGGCCACTGTTGCCGCATAGGGCAAGTATGTCGCCGCGTTTTACAAGGTCGCCGGGTTTTACTTTTGCTGTATTTGGTTTAAGGTGCGATACCTTGCTGTACAAGCCATCGGCATGTTTGATAACGATGGTGTTACCCCAGTTTTCGCGGGTGTTTATTTCACCAATGCGGTTATCTTCTACGTGGCTTACCACGGTTTCTACCAGGCCGTCGGCGCAGGCTAAAATGGGTTTGTTATAACAGTAAAAGTCCTCTGGTTTTTCGCCGGGGACCTTACAAGTCCGGTGGTCCTCATCTTTGATCACAAAATCCAGCGCCTGCGCCCATTCAGCATTATGAGTGATACCACCATCATACCCCTGCGAAACCGACCAGCCGCCCATAAATGGCAGCGAAAGGTTAAGGTAGCGCAAATGGTTCAGGCGCTCCTGCCCGTTAAGGTATTGATATAGATTTGCCTCGGGCGAGTAATTTTGATAAGCCGTAAGTTGTAATGCCCGCGGGTGCTGCCTCAGCTTTAAAAAGTACAGCACACCTATAACGATGAGGCAGAAAGGAAGCGAGAGGATAGGCAGGTTCCAATCATCAAGTAAACTCGTAAAAGCGCCTGTAAGCAAATAGGCCAGCGGAATAAAGGCGATAGCTAAAAGGTATGAGCGTAGAGATGGAACAATGAAAAACCCACTGAGCGCCATGCCTGTCATCATAAAATTCACCCCCAAATGGTAATGCCCCAAGCCATCCGGGTAAATATGGGTGAAGGAGTTAAACAGGCAGGCCGAAATAAAACCGAGCACCAGCAGGCTAAGGCTGATACGCGAATGAATAAGCACACCAATGCTGATCACCAAGCCTGCAAATGCGCTATCCTGGAACAAAATTGCGCTCACCGCCCTGAAAAATAGCCTGATATAATAGGGTAGAGGTACCGCGTTTAACGTGCCAAAAAGCTGATAGGGATGGACACTTTCTTTTACCGAAAGCTCGTTGAGCATGTAGCTCTCTTTAGGCACCAGGCCCATTTGTCCGTAACCATTAGCGGCTAACAATATCAGCCAAAATACGACAACAAATGGCAGCGATAAGGCGGGCAGCCCGCGCTTTGCCAGTGTGGTAGTAAGAATAACGGTAAGCATTACCGTAAGCGCTGTGGCCATCACCAGCCAAACACAAAACGCCATATTAAAATGAAAGAAGCTACCAAAGCCAAGCCCGATAAGAATGGAGTTAAAGGAATACAAACCCGATTGCGTGGTATCGTGCCGGTAGCCCGAGAGTTTAAGCAAAACCAGCGAGCCGCAAACTGCAAATAACCCTGCCGCACCGGCAATCGGGTTAAAAAAAGAGGTCACCAGCAGTAAAACCGCCAGCACATTATGCTGCGAAAAAAACACAATGGAATAGCTGTTGAGCAATGCCTGGATAAATAAGAGTGTTTGTTTTTTCACAGCGCGGTTAAATGCTATACGGTTTTTAATTGCTGCAGGTATACCGGCATTACCTCCGGCACTTCCAAATATTCCAAAGTTTCGGCTTTGCGGATGATGTGGGGCTGCCGGTTCTCGTCTATTAAAACCACCGCCGGGCGCATGGTTATAAATTGCATCCATTGGGTCATGTTGTAAGCGCCAACTTTATGCACTACCACGTTATCACCGGGTTCCATGGCGGGGAGGTTTACGCTTTCGCGGATGACGTCGATATTCATGCAAAGCGGGCCGTACAGTATTACGTTATCGGTATGCTGCGAGGCATCCTGCGCAGGGCTTATCTTATGGTCGTACCAAAGCGAGGTGAACAGGGTATTAACGCCAAAATCCATAATCAACGCGCGGCGGCCATCGCTCAGTCGTTTGTTGGCGATCACGCTGCCCAGCAAATACCCGGCATCATCTATTAGTACCCTGCCGCTTTCCAGTATCAGAAGGGGGAGTTCTTTGTGTTGAAAACCGGCGCTGAGCAGGGTAGTAGTTATTACTTCCGCGAAATCATCAACCGATGGCACGGTATCTACCCCCGGCAAATAAGCGCCTTTTAGGGTATTGGTAGATGGGAAACCACCACCCAGGTCGAGATACTCGATGGGATTATTCAGGGCGGTTTTGCATTGGATAGCCAGCTCGCTCATTTTAGCCGCGGCAATGCCGTAGGCTGCTGTGGAAAGCATGAAAGTACCGATATGGCAATGCAGACCCGCCAGTTGCATTTTGCCCGAATCAACTATTTTGCTGATGGCGCTCCAGGCCTGCCCGTTCTCGTAATTAAAGCCAAACCTGTCCCAAACCGGGTAAACGCCGGTGTCCATATTTACACGGACGGCCACGCGGGGCTTTATATTGATTTCGCCGCAGAGCGAGATAAGGGTGTATAGCTCGTCGAAATGGTCGATATGAATTAAGGAGTTGTTATCGATGGCGAGCAGTAGGTCTTCCTTGGTTTTTTGCGGACCGTTAAAGATGATATGCTCGCCGGCAACTCCATTATTTAGTGCCTTGCGGTATTCAAAGCCCGATACTACCTCTGCCCAGCTGCCTTCCTGGTGAAAGATGCTGCAAACGGCGTTGAGGTAATTGGTTTTATAGCTCCAGGCAAACTGAACCTTTGGGTAACGTGTTTTAAAAGCACGAACTGCCGCACGGTAGTTGCGGCGGATCTGTCGTTCGGATAATACAAACAGGGGCGAGCCAAATTCCTTCACCAGGCTTTTTACGGTAACGCCGTCAATATCGCGCACAGTTTCTGCCTCGTTCTGTGTGCCGAACTTGTTCATCAGCCCGGTATTCATTTTTTTAATGAAAGGGCGTTCGTATTTAAGTTTTTGCGTCATTCGTTTTTCTACTGAATTATAATTCGCCAAAGGCAGAAAATTGCTGAAACTCGCTTACATCGGTCACATGGTCCAACGCGTAGCGGATAAACATTTTGCCAACCTGGTATTCGGTAAGTGGTTCCACTGTTTCGCCTAATGCCATTTTTACCAAAGCTGCCGGCTGGTTTTGCCCTGCCGCGGCCGTTAAATAGATCCACGCCGGGAACCTTGGGTTTATCTCCATAATAAACAATTCACCGGCTTTATCCTGCATCAGTTCCAGCTCAAAACCGCCGCTCCATTTGCTTGCGGCGGCAAACCGGTGTGCAATGGTGAGTAGTTTATCATCAGCAATGGTTATGCCCGCCCATGCCTTACCTTTATCGGTAATATATAGTTTGCGCATGGGTACTACGCTTAATGCATTGCCTTTGCCATCGGCAAGGCCGGCAACGTTTATTTCTGTCCCTTTTATAAATTGCTGTACAATAATGGGCGTACCCCATTTGGCGCTGAGCCGGTAAAAAGCGTTTTGGGCCTGACTGGCGGTATGGGCTATCTCGGCCTCGTAAAATTTGCCCTTTATTACCAGCGGGAAATTCAACTCATCCGCCGCGTTATGCAATTCGTCGGCATTAAAAATACTGAGGCTTTTGGGCACATTTAATTGATGCAGCCTGCCAAAGGCCGCCAGGTTGGGTTTGCTGCAGGCTGCCAATTGCTGGTGTGTAGGCAGTATGAGGCGGATTCCTATTATTTGTAACTCGGCCTTTATTTTGATGAAATTATACAATTCCGCGTCGAAATTGGGAATGATAAGGTCCATGTGTTCCTTCGCCTGAATGGCTTGCAATCTTTGCGATAAGGCCACGGAGCCGGCCGATGGATAGGGGATCTGGTAAGTTTTATCAACCAAATTGTGCATATAAATGCCCGGCTCTAAGGATTCATAAGCCAACCCTATAATACGCACCTGTGGAAATGCCTCCCGCAACGCACGGATAACCGCTAAGCCCGGTCCGGGGTTTTCGGTGGCATTTAAGCCGGTAACGCCAATTACCAAAGGGGCATTAGTTAAGTTTGCCATATTACTTAGCCTCCAGAAGGTTGGCGTCTTTTAACTGCAATAGCCAGTCTTCCCAGTCGCGTTCTAAAGCCGTGGCTTCTACATCGTAGGTATCAAGGAGTTCCAGTTTAATGTCTGCATCGGCCTTGCCGGCTTTCATCAATGCCAAAATAAACGCGGCAATGGTGTTGCTGGTGTACGAATCACCGGTGGCGGGGTTAAATATAAACCCGTTATCGCTGGTAGCTATGTTGGCCTTAAGTTTCACGTAAAAAATATATCAAATATAGGTTGTTAATTGGTTTGCTCTCTTGATTTCGGATTTCGAATGTCCGATTTCGGATATGTTTTAATTTCGGTTTTTCTTTGTTGGTTTTGTTTGTATCGTCTTGCATTCGGTTACCTGTCCTGCTGGTTGGCGGTGAGGACACCGCCAACGAGGAAAGGTTTGCCTTCTTCATGCCATGCACTCAAAAATCCGAAATCGAACGTCCGGAATCCCAAATCATTCAAAACCTTCTTTCCATATCGCGGATAAGCGCTGGTAATTTATTACTAAATATCAGTAATAAGATGGCTGCAAGCGTTAAAATTAATTCGGGTATCCCTAAATCGTGCATCTTTATAAGTTTAATGTGTAAAGATGGTACCAAATGGTATCTAACCGGTAAATGTGTCGGCGAACGGCTTTAATGTATAGATGAACAGGTTAGAGATTTTTTGCCCAGGTACGGATAGATTCGGTATAACTTTCGCCGATGGGGAGCTCGATATCTGCCAGTTTAAGTTTTCGGTTGTGTATGGATTTTACTTTGTTAACGGCAATAATGTAGCTGCGGTGTACCCGCTTAAATTTATCTGCGGGCAGTTTCTCCAGCGCCTTTTTGAGCGACATTAATGTGAGTATCGGCTTTGACTGCCCGCTCAGGTGAATTTTCACGTAGTCTTCCATGCTCTCCAGGTACTCTATCTCCGCCATGTTTATCTTCACCATCCGGTACTCCGAATACACGTAAAAGCTTTCTTCTGCGGCGCCGGGGATGGCGTTGTTTTTATAATTGTAAAACTCCAGCGCTTTTTCTACCGCTTTGGTAAACCGGCTGATGTCGATTGGCTTTAGCAGATAATCCAGCGCTTCCAGCTCAAAACCTTCGAAGGCGAAATTTTTATAGGCGGTGGTGAAGATAATGATCGGCTTGCTGGCGAGCGAGCGCACCAAGTCGATACCAGTAATATCGGGCATGTTGATGTCCACAAAAAGCAGGTCGACGGGTTGTTTTTTGAGATATTCGGCACCCCTGATGGCATCCTCGAACGAACGCACCAACTGCAGGTAAGGGAAGCGGGAGATATATTCTTCTATCAAACTGAGCGCCAGCGGCTCATCATCAATGGCAATACATTTTAATTTAATCATAGGGTTTATTAGCTCAATAATATCAGTTTTACCTTAAAAACACCATCCGCCTCCTGTATGTTTAATGTATGTTTTTTGGGGTATAAGTGCGATAACCGTTGTTTGGTATTGGCAATGCCGATGCCGCCGGTACGGTCTGGCAGGGTGGATGTTCGCTCAAAAACCGCATTCTCACATTCAAATGTAATGGCATCGCTGGTAATACTTATTTTAATGCTGATGGCACTGTCGGTTTGTTTGCTTACGCCATATTTAAAGGTGTTCTCTACAAAACTCATTAAAATAAGCGGCGCTATTTTTTGGTTAGTCACTTCGCCAATCACTTCAAAATTGACTGCGGTTTTGCGCCCAAGCCGTAACCTTTGCAGGTCTACATAGTTTTTAATACAATCCAGATCTTGCTGCAGGGGCACAAAATCCTGCGTTACATCATCGGTAACGTAACGCATAATATTGGAGAGTTTCATGATGCTTTCTGAGGTGTGCTCACTGTTCATGATGGAGAGCATGTAGATATTGTTGAGCGTATTGAAAAGGAAATGAGGGTTGATCTGCGCTTTGAGGAAGGAAAGTTCGGCGTTCACTTTTTCGGCTTCGGCTTTAATTACTTTCTGCTCGGTGGTTTGCCACTGTTCCACCGTGCGGATGGATAACCCAAGTGCGATAATGATACCAAACAGGAACAAACTTACTATATCCATATTGCTGGAATGCTGCCATATGCTGGCAGCCGCGTTGGATTTAGCCACAGGCAGTTGCATCCGCAGGTCCTGGTGAGGGAGTGGGCCAAAGGGTAATGACTTGTCCCCGGGACCATGCACAATGCTATCGGCGTTGTGCGAGGTTATGGCCTTGAGCGAATCGGCAGCTTGCTGGCGGGCGATAGCTTCCATTTGCTCCTGGAAACGCGGATTATGCACCAGCAATTTATCAAAGGGCTGTAAAAAATATACAAAGCCAAATAGGATGATAATGAATAAGCCGTACACCCAGCGCTTCTTTTTAAGGAAAAAGGAGGGAATAAGGTACCAAAGGTTAAAGTAAAACAGGGTGAGATAGGTAAGGCAAAATAGCCAATAATAAGGGGAGGAGAGTAAGATCCAGGCACCGCTTTGTTTGCTGCCAGTGCTTAAAAACAACACCGGCAACATCAAAAACAGCAGCCAGCCGGTAACGTGGATCAATATGTTGTTTAATTTAAAACGCAGCATCTGGTTGGGGTTCTCTCTACTATGGTTCAGCTAATTCCCGAAAATAAGGAATAATGTTAAATGATTTGCAAAGATGAGGTTCTGGCTGCGTTGCCGGGGTAGCTATCGGTTAACGGGGGATATGTGTCGATTAATTTCGGATTTCCAAGTTGGGGTCGCGCAGTTGCGAATGCCAAACAATTAGCCTGGGTAAGGGCTGTTCGATATGAGTTATACCACCTGTAGTGGTTTTTTATCCGGCGCTACAAATTGGGTTTTTGCTTTATCGGAATACAACACTTCATCAGAATAATAATCTGACAAGAATTTTTTGAAGATACTTAGCCCGGCATTTGCCGCAACAAATTCTTGCCAGCTTTCATAGGTTTTACACTTCATTAAGGTAGTTATGCTGTTGGCAAAAACCATAGTAATGGTGTGCTGGTATTTCATCCCGCCGGCGTATTTGGCATCTATGCCTTTAATGGCCGCACTGATCTGTTGTAAAGCTGCATCCTCATCAGAACCACTCAAATACAGCCATGCCATGCGGATATGCGCCTCATGCGTAAATAGCTCGGGGTTAATGGTAACGGTTTCTATTTGGTGGAGGAATTGCTCGTTACTTAAGTCTGCGTGGCTCAACTGATATTAGTGATACAAATATTTTTAAATATAGACGGTTATAAAAAGGATGATTTAAAAGCCCTTCCTTAACGTATCTGTGGAATAAGAAGTATTAAAGTCGATGTTATAAGTACCGTTGCCCGTAGGGCTGGTCGTACCCGTTAAAACTGTTCGGGTATTCTTTTTGCATTGTACCGATATTGTTTTTTTGTAGGTTTGCGAACCATTGAATTCAACCGTTACAGTTAAAGGCGAGTTTGTATTAAGTATATTAGTTACATAACGTGGCTTTACGCCATAATCGCCATTACCAAAATTATAATTTAATGCTATAATGGCATTGCTCGCAGCCGCATTATCCCAAATAGAATAATATCTTTTTTCACCCTCTACCAAAAAACTTCCTGAAAGTATAAAAGAATTTATACCCTCAAGGTTTATCTCTAATTGCCCGATAATTCTATCCAGTGTTATGTTTTGGGTCACTGCGGCGCCCGACACGGTGACATTTATTTTCTTGAAAAAAGTATCTCCAACGGAAGTATTGTTTGAACTGAAATAGTAATAATTAGCGTTTGCCATCAAATCATAATCATAGCCATTTAACTTTTTAGACCCTATGATTGCAAACGTGTAAGAACCATTTGTAAGGCTGGCGGTTATCACTCCAAAATTACTTTGATCTGAAGTTTGTTTTACCGTAGTAATTAATTTATTACTGGCATCATAAATTTGGTAGTAAAAAATATTTATGGCGTTGGTCAGTACTGTATCTGCCGCGTTTGTTTTCAGTGCGTTGGTAGTTAGTGGTTTGCTGTGTATGATTTGTGTGAAATCGCCACCGTTAACGTTGACCGTAACATCATATTTAAAGTCGTTTTTTTGCGACTCACTTTCTTTTTTATTCTTTTTACAGCCAACATTAATGCAGGCTACTAAACAGATAAATAATATGGTTTTTTTCATAAAAATGTCTATTTAAAATTTTACTGTATCAGCCGGAGCCCACGTTTTCGGAATAGATACCCCAATACCTGCTGTGCCACCAAATAATTTACCGGTTAGCACGGTTATTTTGTTTCGTTCGCAAACCACATTACTTATTACTTTAGTATAGGTTTGTGCGGAATTATCAAAAACAGCTACTATAGACAATGTAAATGGCGTTATATGATTTGATGTGTAGGAAGCAAAGGGGGCGGGGGTAATTCCTTTTTTAGCACCATCAAGATACACACCAAGCGTATTCACTGTGGCCGGGCTAAGGTATTGTTGCGTTAACGTATTGAATTGAGTTGAATCTGGTAATGATAAATAAATTCTACTAACATGTTTGGGTATGGTGTCGTCTTTCAACTTTACTTCAATTTTAGCATCAATTCTATTTAAAATCACGTTTTGCGTAACGCTATTTCCAGATACTACAAAAGTGATTTTTTTGCTAAAAAAATCGTTACTGTTGGTTATATTCTGAATGTTTCCACCACTGGGAACTACATAACCCGAATTTGCACTTAAATTTATCAGGAAAAATGTTGCTGTATAAGTTCCGTTAGGGATATTATCTTTAATAACCGGTGTTGAAGTTCCATCAGTTTGTTTGATAGTGAGTGTTTTATTCGACTGATCATAAAGGGTATAAGAAAGGAAATAGGGTGTAGTACTGTTTGTTTTAAGTTTATCACCTACGCTATTAACAATAGGGCCGGTAGTTAGGTTTAAATCTAAACCGGAAATATTGAATGTAACTTCATGAGTCTCTACGGGAGGGTCGGTACGGTGGGGCTTTTTACATGCAGCAGAAATTAGCAGCAGCAAGCAAAAAAATAAGGTTAAGGATTTATTCATAATAGAAATAAGATTAATTGGCATTAAAAAAATCAATTAAAAATATAAAAATGTTTTTTCACGGATATTGATATGCATTGTGCTTGGATTAGGTGAGTTAAAATTAGTCATAATTTTCAATTATACAAGGAGTTAGCAAGTTTTTTTCAGGTGTTTTCTGTAAAGATAAAAAGTCGAAATTTCTATAGTAGCCGCTTAATTGCCTATGCTATGTGCCATCAATCAAATACAAGGTATCCTTAAACAATGGCCGTAATACGCCAGGCAATGCCTGGTAGAAAAGGAAGTGCAGGACGCGCTGTCAGGAACCTGCCTTTGCTCATCAGCTATACTTTACTCACGAGATAGGGCACGCCACCAATGTACATCACCTTCATTTACCACAAGAGAAGCAAGACGGTTTTTACATGTGTGTTGCCAATTGCCCTATGCGCTACTGGTTTGATACAGGCCGGGAGGATGACCATGCCGACTGATCCCAATGTTTGCCATCGGTTTGTGGGCCCCAGCTAAATTAAAAACTCTCACAGGTGTACCAATGGAACTATGTAAAACTGATGATAATTGCTTCAGCCAAATGTAGCTAAAGAAAGGCGGCAGGTAGCCATGTACTTAAGAGTTAGATTTTAAATGTTTGTATTGCTGCTGGTAATACCATTCCACAATGCAAACATCATCGCTCCAGCTTAATTTACCGTCGGCAGCTAATTGTGCTATCAATACAGATAAATTATGCAGATAAGCGTTTTTAATTTCGCCAGTTATGTTTTGCAGCGTTTTAACGGCGCATTTGGTGATTTCCTGCGGATCGGAGGAAGCTCTGCAGTTTTGAGCCAGTTTTAAATTGGTTAGAAGTATTGGTAACCCTGCACGTAGCGTTTGTTTTATTTTGTCGTCAATATCGCCGGGAATAATATCCGTCAACACATCTGCCAAAGGCGAGTCTACAAAGTTTTTGATGTTTTCGGTAATAATTACGCCGAGATGCACTGCGGTTTTTACTGTGACGGGTAGCTTGCTGAATAAAGACCGCATGTTAATCCAAAGCCTGGTTAAAAAGGATATGACGCTCGTTATTTGCCCGATTTAATATTTTCAACTTCGCGTTGCAAAAGCGCAACCTGCCCTTCCAATACTTTCAAACGGATCTCGTTTACCCGCGTCTGCGAATCCTGCCGGGTTTTTACATTACGGATATCTTCCTTTAATTCAAAGTAGGTAGTCATTACCGATGCCACAATGCAATGGGCAGCGCCTCCGTTACCCATAGTTTTTTAACGGCTTCGGCAAAGGCGGCAGCGGCATATTCATCAAAGGGTTTGCGCGTTACCCTGCAGTACAAATAATAGCCCAATACTTTGCAACAGGCGGCGAGTGAGGGGTTAAAGTATTCCTGCCAGTTTTCTTCCCCATACTTTTCTATATGAGTGGCTATCTCATCGCTTATTATATCGCGGGCGGCCATAAAAGCGCCCGCCGGCTCTACTGATAGGTTTTTGATCACATTTACGGTAACCGGTTTGCCCTCCACATCTAAAGTGACGGTTTTGGGGATAGCATCGGCGTTGTACAGGTACTTTATCTGTTGCGATAAGCCCATTATCGTATCGGCAAAGCCCATTAATTCGCCGGCATCCTTTACGTTTTGCAGATCGGCTACGGGCGCGCCCGATAAAATGCTGATGGCGTGCAAGTCTGTTAGTTCGGTTGCGTCCTGTAGCTGCATCATTTGCCCCAGGGTTACTTCGTTCAGTTGCGTGGGAATGCTTACCCGCAGCTTGCCGCCTGTTGTTTTTAGTGTTTTTTCTATCATAGTATTTGTGATTAGCCCCCCAGCCCCTGAAGGGGGAGCTTTTGATTTGTGTGTTAGTGGGTGGGCGATGTGGTTGTTTCGAGTTAAGCCATTCCAATAAGTTCCTCAAAAACACCCCTGTTAAAGAGGTCCGGCGCTTTTGGTAGCCTGCTTTTTAGTGCTTTCGGCGGCGTTATTTTTAGTTTGTTGAGGGCTATGTACCGCAGTGGGTCTACCAGGTGGTTGCAGGTATCTACGGGCTGATTAATGGTTTTGCCATCGTTATCGGTTTTCCATTTATAACGTGCAAGTTCCTTACGCAGGTTAGTGCTGTTGCGGGTTACGTTTATTTTGTAGCGCTTTAGGATATCTATAGAATTTGTGATACTATCCGCGCCTTTTTTTGCGCCGCTTACATACCAGCCCAGGCGCTTAAGTTCTTCTATCGATTTTGGTTCGGCGCTATCGGCTATAATTTCGGTGTTTTTGCTGATGTTGGCATCCTTTAGCTTCCGGCTGATATCGGTATTAGTGAGCCCGGTTTGATAAATTGCCTCATCGGCCCATAGCTCGCCGTTTTGTTTGTAAAGCAGCAGGCAGCCGGTTTCATCATTAGTAAAACCAAAATCGAGGCCGGCAGCTATCAGTTTGGCACCTTCAGGGATGTGTTCGCAAACGTGCCAGTTGTTAAACACCAACCCGGTAATTTTGCCGGTAAGTCCGCGGGCGTATACCTTCCAAAGTTCCAGATCCTCGTTTTTTAGCGCTTCTATCTTTTGGCGCATGGCCTCGTCTACAAAGGGGTTGTGCCGATGGTCGGATATAATGAGTTCCACCTCGGGCTTACCCAGTAGCTTTTCGTGTACCCAAAAGGCGGTGTTGGGGTTATAATCAATAAACACCCGTTTACGTGTACGCAGAGCCAGTTCGGTATAAATATCCCAGGCTATGCCATTTGCTTCGTTAATGAAAAGGTAGTCTCTCTTACCAGCCTTGGTATCCTGTGCATCGCTATAGCTCTTGAACTCGATGATGCTGCCGTTGTGGAACTCGTAAACCCGATCTGTTTTGTTAAAGCTTTTGGTGCTGCGCTGAAAAACGGGGGAGGCGTTGTGGATCTCTATCGCATCCCTCAGCGCGCCTGCCTTAAGGTTGGGGATATCCTGCCCTACAACGGTTATTACCAGTTTGTCTGTCACGGCCAGCGTAAAAAGGCATTGCAATATAGAATAGGTTTTGCCTGAGCTGGTGCCTCCCTGGTTGACTATCACTTGCGCGGTAGCATTGTAATTATGTTTAAATAGCGCGGTGGCTTGCATAGTAAGGTATTTAGGAGTAAGGGAGGCGCTTACATGACGACCTCTTTTTCATTCCTGGATATTTTTGGACCCGATTCGGTGATCTCGATAAGTAGTTTCTTTGGTACTGCAGCGGCGGGCTCGGCGTTTTTATCTGCCCAACCCATGCACCTCAGGGCAAACATGGCACCCGTGGGTGCTTGCTGATGCAGTTTCTTTTCGTATTCGGCCTCTATTTTTAAACGGGCTTTTCGCAGTGTCTTTTTATGTTTCCCCCTTTTCTCGCAGGCCACAAAATCGTCCATACTGTTAAAACCAAGGTGGAGGGCAAGTCCGGTTAGCAGGGCTGGTTCTGGCTGGCGGTCCCAAACTACCTGGTCGCCCGTTTCGGCATCTGGTGCTTGTTTTTTTTGCGGTGGTTTTGGCTCGAGATGGTACTCGCCTTTTATGTAACAGAAATAGCCATTCACCCGCTCATTTAGGGCGGTTTCATTCAGGAAGATCATGGGTTAGCGGTTTATGATTAAAATGCCGAATGGCATAAAACGTATACAAATGTAGCGAAAATATTTTACAACTGCTAATTATATTAGAATAAATTTGAAAGATATTTTGACGGATATTGAAACGAAATGTAAATAATTTCTTTTTAAATAGAAAATGTTTACATTTGTGTTATGAAAGAAGAAAGCAAGGATAAAAGTACCGGAAGGCGTAAAAACCAGGCGCTTGCGCGTACCTACACAAATTTTGAAACCCCGCTATCAATGGTTCATGATTTGATGGTGCCTTACGAAACTCTTTTTAAATCTCCGTTGGCCAAGTTGGGCGCTATAAAACAGGGCTTGCAGCCGGGTGCTTTAACTACTCTGCTACAGGTTACCGGTGTTACCCAAATAGATATTGCCAAATGGCTTGATATTACCGAGCCAACCCTGCGTAAGCATATCCAAAGCACCAAGGGCTTAAACCCGGGCTTAAGCGAGCACGTTATACAGCTGTTTGAGCTTTTTGATAAGGGGCTTGATACTTTTGGTTCGCTTGATGAATTTAAGAGCTGGCTACGCCATATCAATCCAGGTATTGATGCCGTCCCCTTTGATATGCTGGATACCATTACCGGCATCAGCATTGTAATGGCCGAGCTCATCCGCATAGATTACGGCGTTACAGCTTAGGCAATATTAGTTATAAGGGTTATGAGAGGTTGTATAAGTTTTAGTAGTTATGAATTTTAAAACTGTATTAAGGCCTTTTTACTGCTTTTTCAGCCACTCCAACTTCTTACAACTTTCCCAACCAACTCTAAATGAATACTTACCGCATAGGGCAAACCAAATATGCAGCCGACCGTAACGGTTCGGGGATAGACGGGCGCTGGAACTCGCGAGGCCGCTATGTAATTTATACAGGTGGCTCGCTGGCACTCTCCTGTTTAGAAAAATTGGCGCATACTGCAGGCACTTCCTTATACACGGGTAATTTTTCTGTTACGATGTTTAATGTGCCGGATAAATTGACCATAAAGGAAATTAGCCTGGCAAAACTAACCGGCATCAACCCACAATGGCAAAAGGTGTTGAATTACCCCCTCACCCAGGCACTTGGCGATACCTGGCTGCAAAAAATGGAAACCGCTGTGTTGAAAGTTCCTTCGGCTATTATAGGTATGGAATACAATTATCTGTTTAACCCCGCCCATCCCGATTTTGAAAAGATAAAAATCACCGCCATAAGTAAATTTTCCTTTGACGAGCGGTTAGGCGCGTAGATGTGCGGATATGCAGATTTCAGACGAGAGCGCCAGATGCAAGATAAGTTGTAGGTCCGCACATCAAAATCATTCGCACATTTATCACTCATTTCTCCATTTTTTATCCTGTCACGAAAGGCAAATTTTAAATGGTTGGCTAACATGGCTTTGTGTATTGATGTTTAGCGTTTTAATAAATGAATGAATGTCTTGATTTGTTATAATATGTTGTAATTCAATATATTGAGCAGGTAATTAAGGCGAATATATTTGACTTCTTCATGCTTTGTGTACGCGGTTAATATAACATTTACGACTATAACTAAATCTGGCGGAGCAGTGTTTAATTTAACCATCTGGTAATCAATAAAAATAAGTGTAAAAAGGACAAATAAAACAAACCTTTTGTTTGCCAAATACGTTTATATAGATAGTTAAAAAGTGTTAAACTTTTTGTGCGGGCGATTCGCTGGAGGCTTTTTTCAGAAATATTTTTTTTACTTTTAGGCCATCAATTTACCTATGTATTCAAAACGGTTTACCAACTGGTGTGTTTCGTGCGTTTTGTTCCTTGCGTTTGTGGCATCTTCCTGCCAAAAAGACCAGGGCGATAAAAGCGTGGACCAGAAAAAAGCCGTAGCCGCCGCAGACAGTGCACTTTCTGCTACCCCTGCCACCAATTTTTTAGCTTCGAGTGGTACTTTAACCTTAAACGTTCAGGATTCTACCTATACTTTTAATGCTGCCGAAGATTCTGTTGCATTTGTAAATATTAGTGTTGGCGAGAGCCGGTACTTTGGCATTACCGCTATAAACAAAGCGCATACCATGAGCTTTGCCATCAGCAGTAAAGGCACCGCAGCCGCAGAAGTTACCAAGGGGGTAGAGGGTAGCCAATTGTTGCTTCGCCCCGATGCCTTGCATATTAAGCAATATAGCCTCACTCAATTTACCGAGGCCGGCGATGCAGGTGTTTTAGACCTGCAGCGATACAGGCAAGACAGTGTACTCGCCAAGGGTACCTTCTTTACTTTTTTGGCACATGATGATAAAGCCAACTCGCCCTTTTACCGGGTGGAGGGTAGCTTCAACCTGAAGCTTAAACAATAATTAGCCACCAAAATTTTCGCAAGTTAACGATGTAAGGATCACGTTGCGTCATATTGACACCTTATTGTAAAAAACAAGCTACACCACTATTTAACACCACTCAACGCTTTAAAAAGCGACCTTTTTTGCGTACATTTGTAAAAACAAAGGAGATTAATGAAAGTATTTATTGGAGGCCTTCCATTAGAAGTAAATGAGGCCGAACTAAATGCGGTTTTTGGCGATTTTGGGCCGGTTAAGTCCCTCAGGATAGTTAAAGATCGTGAAACAAAAGAGAGCAGGGGTTTTGGGTTTGTTGAGATGGTGAACGAGGATGAAGCTAAAGAAGCTATAAGATGCATGAACGGGCAAAGCTATTACGGCAAACGCATTACAGTTAACATAGCCGAGGACAAAGGTCCAGGTTTTAACGGTGGTGGCGGTGGCCGCGGTGGATTTAGCCGCAATTAAGCACCCCTAAAATATTTTTCTTTTTAAAAGCCGGCATAGTCCGGCTTTTTTTATGCGCTAAAATTTAAATACGCTGCCAACCTAATAGCTCTTATTAAATGGGATAATTCCTGTTATATTTGGTTAACCAAAGCCCCACAGGTATGTATGAGTTAAAAACCAAAGCCACGCCAAAAACTGCGGAAAGCTATTTAAACATGATAGAAGACGAATCCCTGCGTAAGGATTGCTTCGCCATTGCCGCAATGATGGAAAAGGCTACCGGCGAGCCGGCCATTATGTGGGGCACGGCCATTATTGGCTGCGGTAATTATCATTATAAGTATGCCAGTGGCCATGAAGGGGATATGTGCTTAGTGGGTTTTGCGCCCCGCAAGGCCAATATTGCTTTGTATCTTAAGCTTGGGAGTTTTGAAAGTGATCAACTGCTGGCCCAATTAGGGAAATTCAAAATGGCCAAAAGCTGCCTCTACATAAAAAAGCTGGCTGATGTGAATTTGGATGTTTTGTATAGTTTGATAACGCGATCGGTAGTATTAATGAAAGAGCAATACCCGCGATAAATGAGAATGGATAAGTCGTACAAATCGCCTCGGTGGATTGGGGTTTTGCGGCAGTTTGATTTATGCAGGCAGGTCGCTGTTTATCAGATAATAAACCTATTTGGCATATACCTTAAATTACCTATGCTTACTTATATTTATACCCTAAAGTTTAACAGTGGCAGCGTTCGTCCTTTAGAAATTATTACTAACCTTGCGTACTCCAAATAATAATATAATTTGAGCCCCTTAGGAAATATAAATAAGCTTTGGATCAGGATAACGGGTTCAACGGCAGAGTTTCCGCTGGAGGTTAGGATATTTCACTCGGTTTGCATACTTGCCATTGCCGCGTTGGCATATAATATTCCGTTTAATTTTATTATTGGGTTACCGCTCATCGCGCTGCTCAGCCTGGGCACAATGCTTATTTTCTTGCTCTTGTATTACTGGTCGCGTTACCGGGGTAATACTAAGCTTGCAATTACGCTATTTTGCATTGTTGGCAACTTGTTATTCGCCCTTAACTTTCTTTATAATTCGGGCACGTTTGGGCCAACGGACCTTTTTATGGGGCTTTGTGTGCTGCTGTTGTTGTGTATCGCCCCAAAAAAACAGCATCGTTTCTGGATAGCCGGCAATATGGTGATCATTATCGGCCTGCATATATTTGAGTACTACAAGCCCGAGCGGATCCCTTATACTTATATAAACCGTGAAAGCCGTTTTTTCGATATCACATCGGCCTATGTGGTAGGAGTGATCGTTGTGTACTATACAATAACCTACCTGCGCCGCAACTACGATCATGAGAAACGCTCTGCCGGAGAAAAGGCAAGTGCTATTGAGCGGAAGAATCAGCAGATCATGCAGCAGAACCAGGAGCTGGAACGGATTAACCAGGAGCGTAATAAACTGATGTCGATCATAGCTCATGACCTTCGCTCGCCATTGAGCAATATTCAGAACTACCTGGAATTAATCACCGAATATGAGCTGGATACCGAAGAGCGCCGCATGGTAGAGGGCGACCTGCTGAAGGTTACCCGTAGTACTATTGATATGCTTGGCAAGCTACTCATTTGGAGTAAGGGCCAAATGGACGGCGTAAACGTAAAGCTGAGTTATGTAACGCTGCGAGGCGCCTTGTTTAATACGTTGGAACTGGAGCGCTCTATTGCACTAAAAAAAACAGATTGTATTAACCACCGAGCTGGATTGGGACATCAAAATAGTTGCGGACAATGATATGTTGCAACTGGTGATACGTAACCTCATCAATAACGCAATTAAATTTACTAATGCGGGCGGCGAAATAATTTTCAAAGCCAAACAAATTGGCGGCGAGTGCTGGCTCATCATTCGCGATAATGGCATCGGTATCACCGAAGAAAAGCAAAGCGAGCTTTTCTCGTTACGCGCAGGGACAACCTTTGGTACCAATAACGAAAAAGGAGTAGGCCTGGGCTTGCTGCTTTGCAAAGAGTTTACCGAACTACAAGGTGGCCGCATCTGGCTGGAAAGCAACCCCGGAGAAGGCACCGCCTTCTATGTGGCGATGCCGGCAGGCAATTAGCAGTTTGCGGTTTGCAGTGCGCAGTCTATATTTCGGCAGCACGCTGTTGTAGAGTCTGTAATCAGCCCACTATCATCAGAATCATTATAATCGATGCAATCAACCTGCAATCTCTATAATCTTAAATAATTATCTTTGTACCATGAAGCCAGGTGATAAGGTAATTTGTATTAACGATAAGATAGACCTTGATAAGAACGAGGAGATACGGCGCGACTTTGAGATTTGGATAACCAAAGACAAAGAGTACACCGTGCGCGAGATACTGGATAACAATGGCATAGTGCCCGGCCTCCTGCTTGATGAGGTGCATAATTTCCCCAAGTTTTTTAAGCTGATCAACCGTTTCCAGGAACCTGCCTTTGCTATATGGCGTTTTCGTAAACTTAATTACAACACCAAACCGGCCGAAGCTTTAAGCGAAATCGAAGAATTGGTAGAAGTAGATGCCGGCGAACTGCTAAAGGTTAGAGAAAAGTAACCTAATTCCGTTAATTTCCCGTTCAAATACCGTTAAAACACGGTTGCCCGGCAGCGGGTATTTCACAAGCTTTGTATCATCAATCTATACCATGCTTATGAAATCATTTATCTTGCTATTCCTGCTGTTTTTGGGCCTGTGTTTATTTGCTAACGCGTTGTTATCTTAACTCACAGATCGTTTCAATTTTTAGAGGCCTGTGCCTCCTTTACTGTATATTTTATACAGGTATTAAGCTCCCCTACGTTTTATCGGAAGTACTACCCTCACTGGATGCTGCAATGCATTACAGAAAATAGGTGCGCGTTTAAATATGAATATAATGCTAATTGGCATAATTAATTATAAATTATCGCCAGCTGTTTCGTTTTCAACCAACTGCGTTAATATGCTTTTCAGCATGGCCTCGCGTGCCCAGGTTTGTTCAACAGGTGTCGCATCTTCCCGGTACCATTTAACAGGCGCGTTTACCTCTATGCGGGTTTTGTACACATACTGGCGTGTAGGGTGCATTTTGCAGCCTTCGTAGCTGTTCAGTTTTTCGGCTTTGATAATTTTGGCGAAGTTGCGCAATGGCAACTCCAGTATCAGGCACTCGTCCAGGCTGTTCTTAAAATCGTGCTTATCTTCCAGCCAAAGGGTGAGGCTGTCGTCGCCAAGGTCGTGGTCGGCAATGCTGATGCGGCTGTAATCATAATCAACCGAGATGATCATCCACCAGAGTTCGTCTTTTAGTTTTTGGGTTAGTTTCATGTTGTTGGTATTAGTTCAGTGGTTTATTTGTTCATTGGTGTTCGTAGTGGGGGAGGGATTATCCCCTGGCGTCGAACGTGGGCATCCAGCCGGGGAGGTAGCGCTGTATGGCGGCTATCTCTTCCCGGTGCTTATTACAAACTGTTTGGTAAGCTTCCAGGCGCTGTTGCAGTTCTTTATTTTTAAGTTCGGCTTTGCCGTTTTTAATAGTAGTGCGCAACGCGCTGTGGACTAAATACATATTCGGGTGCGGAAAAAGGTGATCGATTTTTAAATACTTTGAAATTGGAAACATGCTAACCGGCACGGCTGCTGGGTAAAGTTGTTTCTTTAGTTTCTTGATGCATTATATTGATTTATTAAAATTTATACGTATCTTTATAGAATAACGACCTGACAAATATAAAGAATAATCTTTATTAAATAAAGAAATAAATAAAAATATTTTTCTGCTATGGAAGATCAGTCAAAACCCAATAAAATAAAAACCATTCGCCCCGAAACGCTGGAGTTTATTATTTTGTATAATCAATTACGAGGGAAAGCCTTTAACAATAACAGCGAACTGGCCGAAGCCTTGGGCTTTAATAATGCCAGCAGCATCACCGAGATCATCAAGAGTCGCCAAAACATCGACCCGGAAAAATTAAAGATATTTAAAGAAAAATACAGAGATTTATTAGGTGGTAAGAAAAATACGGATAAACCTGTAAGTTTACGCAACGGCGACGGCATCCCTATGTACGAAATTACCGCTACCGCGTCTGGTGTGGAGGTATATAATGATATTAATGATGCGCATCCTGTGGGCCGCATGAATTTCCCCGGAATAGAAGAATGCGACTTTGCCCTACCAGTTTGGGGCCACTCCATGTATCCATACCTGGAGAACGGTTGCTGGGTGGCATTAAAAGTGATCAGCGATAAAAAGATCCTCCCCGGGGAGGTGTATTATATTGAATGGGGCGATTACCGCATGTACAAACGCCTGCTAATGAGCGATAACCCGGAAGAGGTGATAGCGCACTCAGACAATACCACCGAAATGATTGGCAGCCGCCTAAAATACGCGCCGTTCCCTATTTTGATAGATGATATTAAAAAGCTGTGTTTGGTGAAGGATATCCATAAGAAGCATAATCATTAAGCGATGTGCAGGTGTGCAGATGCAAGAAAAGGACGCGGGATATCCAGCATTATAAGTAAAAATAAATGAAGCCAGCAGGTAATAAAGTACGGTCCATTAAAGCCGCCGTTATTTCGGTGGTGTATATAGTGCTGGCGTTCTTCTATTATTACATAGATGTTTACCTGTCAGGCTGGCTGGTGCTTATCACAGCATCGATAATTGGTTTGGCCGGTATTTTAATGGTAGTTGGGGTGGTGAGGCAGTTGATACTCGTTGTTAAAAACTGGCATAATTTAAACTTAGGTTATTTTTTACCCATCGCCATATATCTTATTTTTCTCTTTTTGCCAACAGGGTCTGTTGAAGACTATTTAAGCCCTATTAAATTTAAGGCTTGTCACGAAGGTACAAATGCGCAATCGGTTATCTATTTCCGTAACGACCATACTTTTCAAATGCATTCTACGATGGCATTTTTCAGTGAATGGAGTATCGGCAAATGGCAACAAAAAAAAGATACTTTGTTGTTGAATTGGGATGGCCGGGTTCACCCCAAGTTGGGCCGTACGTTGCTCGTAGATAGTGGTTATTTAAAACCGCTGGATGCTTCGGTAGCGGAGGAACTTCGTATACGCCCTTTGTTTTACCTCGGCTACTGTAAGGGGCAGAGTTAATACACTCTTGCCTTTGTTGTCTAAACTTAGCTTACTATTTTTGCGCAATGATCATCCGCCGCGCTGCACTTATTGATATCCCCGCCGTTATGTCCATCGTTAAAGAGGTTGTCCCCCTCATGCGGGCTTCGGGTAATTTGCAATGGGATGATAAATACCCTAACCCGGAGATCTTTGCATCGGATATTGCGCTTAACCAGTTGTGGGTTGCCGAAATAGACGGCCTTGTTACAGCGGCTTCTGCCATCACTAACGAGCAATACCCCGAGTACGGGCAGCTAGGTTTCGATATCAATGATCCCGCCATTGTTACCCATCGGTTGGTGGTAAGTCCCCAATACCGCGGACGAGGTATTGCTGAAGCACTGTTGACGGAAGCTGAACTTGAGGCAGGCCGCCGGGGGATCCCCTTACTGCGGATAGATACCAATTTTGAAAATAAGGCTGCGCAAAAGCTCTTTATTAAACTGGGTTATATATTGGCCGGCGAAATTACGCTCGCCTTTCGCCCGGGTATGCGCTTTGTTTGCTTGGAAAAGCAATTAGCGTAAACTTTAGCTTTAAATGGAGAGGAGAGCCTTATTACATTAAATCACAAAAAATAAGTAAAAATACTCCTAAAAGTTGTAATTTAATTTTTGAGTAATTAAATTTGATGAAAAATTAACTCAATAATAAAAATTGTGTTTAATTTTAACTTACCAATACATTGCCTAACCATGTTGCCAACTTTAATGGATGCCCTGCGCCATCATCTTAGCGTAGGTAATGCTTTGCAAAATATTGCGTTTTACACATTCGTGTGTTTACTGTTTATGATATTACTGGTACAGTTGAATGCGCATCAGGAAACGGGTATCCGCCGTTTTTCTATTACCAGGTTTTTGCGGTTACGCCAGGTTATGCACTTTGCGGTAAAAGTGCTATCGCACATGGTACGAAGGCTATTTGTAAATAAAGCCCACTGAGTCGCTCCACACCAACAATTTCTCTTTATGTTATTCCGATGATATAAACTTTGCGGTATATCACCGAGATTTGAACTGATAACAGGGGTTTCCTTTGTTTTATACATCAAAAACTCACACCTTATGGAATACAGACAATTAGGCGGCTCGGGATTACAAGTGCC
Organism: Mucilaginibacter sp.; assembly: GCF_039925265.1. Classification (GTDB taxonomy): domain Bacteria; phylum Bacteroidota; class Bacteroidia; order Sphingobacteriales; family Sphingobacteriaceae; genus Mucilaginibacter. Next base: position 83,921 of record NZ_JBDSZG010000060.1, on the reverse strand, counting down.
CGTGCTAAGCTTTGGTACCGCAACCTTTGGCGGCGCCGGCGAATTTTTCAAAGCCTGGGGCCAAACCCAATTAGACGACGCGAAAAAACTGGTGCATCTTTGTATGGATGCAGGCGTAAACTTTTTTGATACTGCCGATGTGTATTCAGGCGGCGTAGCCGAAGAAATTTTGGGGAAAGCGCTGCTTGGCATCCGCAACGAGGTGCTGGTATCTACCAAGGCAACGTTTAAAATGGGGGAGGACCCTAATTACGGCTCATCCCGTTTTCACCTCATCCGTTCGGTAGAAAATAGCTTGCGCCGGTTGCAAACAGATCATATTGATATTTACCACATGCACGGCTTCGACGGTAACACGCCGGTTGAAGAAACCTTGCGCGCGCTTGATGACCTCATCAGCAGCGGTAAAATACGGTACATCGCCTGTTCCAATTTTTCCGGATGGCACCTCATGAAATCTCTTTCGGTATCGGAACGGTATGGCTGGGCCAAATATGTTGCCCACCAGGCATATTATTCCCTGCTCGACAGGGAGTTTGAATGGGAGTTGATGCCCGCAGGTATCGACCAAAAAGTAGGCACCATTGTATGGAGCCCTTTGGCATCCGGCCAGTTGGGCGGTAAATTCCGTCGCGGGCAGCCTATCCCGTCAGATAACCGCCGTAGCCAGGGTGGTAGCCATGGTCCCGAAACCGACTTTGAACGCCTTTATAATATTGTTGATGCTTTGGACGAGGTAGCCGAGGAAGTGGGCAAATCTGTTGCCCAGGTGGCCATTAACTGGCTGCTGCAGCGCCCAACAGTAGCCAACATTATTATAGGAGCCCGCAACGAAGAGCAGCTAAAGCAAAACCTTGCCGCCGTAGGCTGGAACTTAACCACCGAACAGGTTAAAAAGCTCGATGAGGCCAGCGCCGTTGCACCGATATACCCCTATTGGCATCAAAAGCAGGACACAAAATTGATCCCGCCGCCAAAGTTTTATTAAACTTCCCGCGCGTCATTGCGAGGCACGAAGCAATCTCTACGAAGGACAAGCCATTATGCAAGCGGCTAAGCCTATCGGGAGATTGCTTCGTGCCTCGCAAAGACGCCGAAAGCCAACAAAAACGCCTGCTAAATTCAGTAGGCGTTTTTGTTTTTATATCCTTTTGCAATGCGGCTATTTAAGCCTTCAACATTTTCATTTTTTCCGGATCCCAAAACATAGGGGCATTTTTAAAGTAGCTATCGTTACACAGCAGGGCAGGGGCTGCCGCGCGGTAACCAAAAATGGCATCCTCAGTAACTTTGCCGCCGGTGCGGATAGCGTTGATGAAATTATTCATGTGATCGTACGGCCCGCCTAAATAACCTTTTTCGGCATCGTAGGTGATCTGCTCCGGCGGGAGCATCATTTTACGGCCACTTACCGCCTGCCCCATTTGTTTCATTTTTTCGATGTAGAAAGGGTCGTTATTATCGATGGCTTTATTACGTTTTAAGGTCACACTATCCCAGGTGATATCCATGGAGCCTTCGCTGCCTACCAGTTTAAGGTAAGTGGTTCCGCTGGTGCCATCCACAAAGTTGCAGCGTAACGACAGGTTGAACGCCGGGTGAGCGGCTGCCTTAGCATAATCAAAAGTACCTAACAAAACATCAGGTACTTCGCGGCCGTCGTTCCAGTAGCGTAAACCACCCGAAGCATATATCTTATTTGGCCCCATGGAGCCGGTGATAAAGTGCAGGCTGCTAAACAGGTGGACGAACAAGTCGCCCGCCATACCGGTACCATAATCGGTATAGTTTCTCCAGCGGAAGAACCTCTTAGAATCGAACGGGCGTTTTGGCGCGTTGCTGATATAGGTTTCCCAATCTACCGTTTGGGTTGAGGCATCATCGGGGATGGGGTATTGCCAAACTTCCACCGCGCCGCGGCGTGCCCAAAAACCTTCGGCGTAGTTCAGCTCACCAATGGCTCCGCTTTTTAAAATTTCTTTTGCTTTCTCGTTACCAAGCGAAGATACCCCCTGGCTACCCACCTGGAATACCTTACCGGTTTCCTGCTGGGCTTTAATCACCGCCGGGCCTTCCATCACGGAATGTACCATTGGTTTTTCGCAATATACGTGCTTACCGGCGTGCATGGCATCCACCGAGATCTGCTGGTGCCAATGATCTGGCGTGGCAACTATAACCGCGTCAACATCCTTGCGGTTCAATATCTCTTTGTAAACTTTAGTGGTAAAAATATCGGCACCCCATTTGGTTTTGGCATCCTTAAGTCGGCCGTCGTACAAATCGCATACGGCAACCAGTTTTACACCCGGTATTTGTAGGGCGGTTTGGGTATCAGATGTACCCATGCCACCGGCGCCAATCAGGGCAATGTTCACCTGATCGTTAGCGCCGATGCTATTGTATTGCTGTTTAAGGTAATGAAAGCTGCCAATATTATCGGCTGCTATTAAATTACTGCCAACGGTTGCAGCAGCTGCGGTTGTGGCCAGTTTTTTAAGAAATCCTCTGCGCGATGCTTCGTTATTTTCCTTCATTTTTGAAACGATAAGATGGTTTTGTGGTTTGAGATACGGAAAGTGAAAGGTATAAATTTATTTAATTAGTTCATAAGCATTGCAAGATGAGTTAGTATTAATAATTATTGATGTTAGCCTCTTTTGGCTAATATTAATTAAATTAGCCTTTTTGGGCTAATAGTTTATTAATTAGCCATTTTTGGCTAATTAATTTGATGTTAGCCTATTTATGCTAATATTTGTTTAACTAATATTTTATGGCTACTATGAGGGCAATACTTACAGCCGATATTGTTAATTCGTCTATGTTAACCACGGCATTCGATAATCTTATTGTTGATTTAAAACAGTTTTTTGATGGCGAAAAAACCGACTTCTATAATGGAGATAGTTTCAGGGTACTTGTTACCCAGCCGGAAACAGCGTTATTGAAATGTATAAAAAGCAGGTTGCTGGCCATAAAATATGCAGAGAAACATACTATAGACATACGGGTAAGTATAAATATAGGGCATTTGAGATCTGATGATATAGACCTGCGGTCGAGCATGGATGAACTTTTGGTGGCTTCGGGGCGGAGCTTTGCTAAATTGCAGGGTACATCACGGCGATTGTATATCAATAGCGGAAATGCAGAGAAAGACTTTACCTATGAAATAATAGCCGAATATGCCGACAGCCTGTTGGCGCAGATAACCGCAAAACAAGCTAAAGTGATCTATCAATTGCTGTCGGGTAAATCGCAGGTAGAAACCGCGGCTTTTTTAGGTTTATCTACCGCTACGGTAAGCAAGCAGGTAAAGGCTGGTCGTTACGAAGAGATAAGGAGCGTGCTGAATAAATTTGAAACACTAACAAACCAACTGCAAAATGGAAATTAGTATCATATGGCTCGTTAAATTGTTGCTGGCACATTTGATAAGCGATTTTTGGTGGCAACCATCCAAATGGGTTCAGGACAGGCAGCAACGGAAAATAAGATCCAGGTATCTCTATCTGCATATCCTGGTTACCGGTGCAACCGCAATACTGTTTGTTGGGTTTAATTACTGGAAAGTGGTTTTGTTTATAACCATTCTGCATGGCGTTATAGATCTTGCCAAATCTTACGTAAAAGCGAATTTTACTTATTTTATAATAGACCAATTACTGCATTTATTGGTGATACTGGCAAGCTGGATGATAGTTTTTGAAGAGCACAGGCTTGATATGCAAACCCTAACCGGCTTTTATGAAAATAGTAAGTTTTGGGTGGTAGCAGCAGCGGCATTCTTCTTAACTGTTCCTACATCTATCATAATAGCTTATGCCACCAAACATTGGGCCGTGCCGCCCGGATTGAAAAATGCCGGGAAATATATAGGGATAATTGAGAGGCTGATCATCTGCGTATTGGTGTACCAGGGGCAGTATGAGGCAATAGGTTTGCTAATTACCGGAAAAAGCATTTTAAGGTATAACAGCGCCAACGAAGAAGCTAAAACCGAATACCTGCTGATAGGTACGCTGTTAAGTATTTTTATAGCCTTTGCCGTTGGTTTTGCATTAAAGCTTATTTTGAAGTAGGCGAATGGTTCATAGGTAGTGGTTTATAGTTGATAGATAATAGTTCATGAATAAGACCATTTCTTCATAGATCATAGAATTGCATTTTTTACGATGAACCATCATCCATGAACCATCAACTAAAAGCAAAAAACCTATCTTTGCCCCCCACAGCGTATGAGCAAAATTGTAACACCGTACCAGGATCAGCAGGGCACCAAAAAAGAGCAGGTGGCCGATATGTTTAACAATATCTCCAAAACCTACGATTTTTTAAATCACTTTATGTCGCTGGGGATAGATATCATCTGGCGCAAAAAGGCCATAAACGAACTCAAAGCCGACAAACCCCAGCTGATATTGGATGTGGCTACCGGCACCGGCGATTTCGCCTTTGAGGCGCTGTCTATATTAAAGCCGAAGAAAATTATCGGTGTTGATATTTCACGCGGGATGCTGGACATTGCAGACCAGAAGATACTGAAACGCGGCTTGTCTGATAAGTTTGAAGTAAAACTGGGCGATTCGGAAAAACTGCCGTTCGAAGCAAATGAGTTTGATGCTGTTACTGTGGCTTACGGCGTACGTAATTTTGAGAACCTTGCCGATGGACTGGCCGATATATTCCGGGTATTAAAACCGGGTGGCAAAGCGGTGGTGCTGGAGTTCTCTAAACCCAGGGCATTCCCTATAAAACAACTATACGCGTTTTACTTTAACTACGTTACCCCGGGTATTGGAAAGCTGTTTAGCAAAGATGCCCGCGCTTATACCTACCTGCCCGAGTCGGTTGCCGCTTTCCCTGATGGCGAAGCATTTACCGGTATGATGGCAAGGGCAGGTTTCAAAAATACCAAAAGCCGGCCTTTGGCGTTTGGTATCTGTTCAATCTACACCGGCATTAAATGATAAAACGTTACCTGGCCATCTTACTGGTACTATTGTGTTGCAGCACTTTGCTGCGTGCACAGCAGTTTTCGCCAGCCTGGGGTGGGGGTGCAGATCAGGCCGACTTTAGCGGAGGTTTTAGTTTTTCGTACGTTACCAGCGATTTTAAAATTGTAAAACAGCCCAACTGGCGCGCGCCTTTTTTTGATACGGATGCCAATGCCTACGTAACCGACTCACTTACCAGCATCAGCTCAAAAACAACGCCCGGCTTTGCTGTGGGCTTTGTGGCCCGCTACCGGCTAACAGATCACCTGGAGGTTCGCTCAACCCCTTCACTAATTTTCTCCGACCGTAAGTTACGGTACACTTTTAAAAACACCACCGAACCAATCGATAAGCCGGTACAAACCACTACCGTAGATTTCCCCTTTTCGGTAAAACTAAAATCGGACAGGGTGGGCAACCTGCGCGCCTATCTTTTGGGGGGCGTAAAATTCTCAAGCGCTATCGGCGGTAAAAAAGATGGTGATAACACAGCTCCTTTAGAACGCCTTTTAAAGAACAGCAAAAGCTACTCATCCTACGAGGCGGGTTTTGGCTTTGATATTTATTTCGAATATTTTAAAATGTCGCCCGAAATAAAAGTGACCAACACCTTTGGCAACCTGCTTATCCAGGAGAACCATCCCTTCTCGGCGCCTATCAGCAAGCTCTCGCTCCACACCATTATGTTTAGCTTGTATTTTGAATAAGACCGGGATTAAGCGAATTTTTACGATTAACACGGTTTTTTTGAATCTTTCTGAACCTTGATTTTGAGGATTAATGGATTAGCCTGATCAGAAAAGGGTGTGAACGGCCCCAACGAAAGCCATTTCTTAAATCGGCCTTGTCCTGTTCGGTAATCACAGGTACTGAAAAAGCACAAACGTTCATAGAACAAGGCGCAGCCGGGAGTTTCTTTTGATTACTTTTCTTTGCGGAAAAGAAAAGTAACATCCACAGGCTTAACAAAACCTACTGCCGCAGCTAACGAAGCTCTGAAATGCCATCATAACCTTGCAACAATTACAGCCCAACACTTATTATCCCAACATAAAAACATAATTTCGCTGCCGATAGTTACACTACCTATGGCTAAGATCGCATTAATTACAGGTGCTACCGCAGGGATAGGCGAAGCCTGTGCCCATACATTTGCCCGTGAGGGTTACAATTTAATACTTACTGGCCGCCGTATGCAGCGTTTAGAACGCCTTGCCGAGCAGTTGAATGATAAATACAATGTTGAAGTTGCAGTCTCTTGTTTCGATGTACGCAGTAAGGCGCAAGTGATAGAGAACCTACAGGGCCTGCCCGCCGAATGGAAACAGGTAGACGTATTGGTGAATAACGCCGGACTAAGCCAGGGGCTCGACCCCATTGACAAAGGCAGCTACGACGATTGGGAAACTATGATAGATACCAATATAAAAGGCCTGCTTTACGTAAGCCGCGTGGTAAGTAATTGGATGATAGACAACGGTTTCGGGCACATTATCAACCTTGGATCGATAGCCGGGAAAGAGGTTTACCCTAACGGGAACGTATATTGCGCCACCAAACACGCTGTGGATGCCTTAAATAAAGGTATGCGGTTAGATCTGCTGAATCACGGTATAAAAGTTACCGCCGTGCATCCAGGTGCTGTTGAAACCGAGTTTAGCGAGGTACGCTTTAAAGGCGATAAAGAACGCGCTAAAAAAGTGTACGATGGTTTTGAGCCGCTGGTGGCCCAAGATGTTGCCGAAACCATTTGGTTTGTAGCATCGCGCCCGGCGCATGTAAACATCAACGATATTATAATAATGCCAACCGCGCAGGCGGCAGCAACCAATATATATAGGAAGTAGATGTGCGGATAGAAAAAGGTAAATCCGGAAAAAAATCACTCATTCACTAAATCACAATTCACTCATTAAAGATATGTCACTCATTACACAAATAGACCAGGATATCAAACAAGCGATGCTATCCAAACAACCAGACCGCTTGCGCGGGCTGCGGGCCATTAAATCGGCTTTATTGCTGGCAAAAACAGAAAAAGGCGCTGCTGAGGAATTAACCAAAGAAGCGGAGATAAAAGTGCTGCAAAAACTGATCAAACAACGTAAAGAATCGGCTGATATATATAAAGCGCAAAACCGCGAAGACCTGTACGAGGTGGAAATGGCGGAAATGTATGTAATTGAGCCGTACCTGCCTCAACAAATGACCCGTTTTGAAATTGAAGGGTACATACAGGAGGTAATTGGCCGCCTTGGTGTAACATCGGTAAAAGAGATGGGCAGGGTAATGGGCATTGCCAATAAAGAACTTGCCGGTCAGGCCGATGGCAAAACAGTATCGGAAGTAGTTAAACAACTGTTAGGATAATTTAATTGTTAAAATTGTTGCAGGTATACCCTAATAAACTAAATTTACCGTGGTAACTACAACTTTTCAGACTGAAACGTAAAACGGTCTGCACCAGTTTAAAGCTGCATTTGAACAAGGAACTATGAATTTTGTACTGAAAGAAGAAAAGGGTTTTACATACGTAGAAAAAGGCGAGGGCGAGCCATTACTGCTGTTACACGGCCTCATGGGCGCACTAAGCAATTGGGAGAAAGTGATAGAGGAGTTTAGTCCGCATTATAAGGTTATCATCCCTATTTTGCCTATTTACGATATGCCTATACTCACCACCGGCGTGCGTGCCCTTTCTAAGTTTGTGCATAAGTTCATCAAGTTTAAAAAGCTTACACGCGTAACCTTGCTGGGTAACTCGCTTGGCGGCCATGTTGGTTTAATATATGTATTGTCGCATCCTGGTTATGTAAAAGCGCTGGTGTTAACCGGTAGCTCGGGCTTGTACGAAAACGCTTTTGGCGGTTCGTTCCCGCGCCGTGAGAATTACGAATTTGTGAAAGGAAAGGTAGAATACACTTTTTACGACCCTGCCGTAGCGACAAAGGAAATGGTTGATGAAGTTTACGCCAATATTAACGATCGCCCCAAGGTGATACGGATACTGGCCATGGCAAAATCGGCCATCAGGCATAATATGAAAGCCGACCTGCGCAAGATAACGATGCCTGTTGCGTTAATATGGGGCAGGGATGATAAAATTACCCCGCCAGAGGTAGCTGTTGAGTTTAACCAGTTGCTGCCGAACTCGTACTTATACTGGGTTGATAAATGCGGGCATGCCCCAATGATGGAGCGCCCGGAGGAATTTAATAAGTACCTAAAGGTGTTTTTAGATAAATTAAAACAATAAAATATGCTTGCAGTTGAGTTGATCTCAGACGCGGTCCCCCCGGTACACACTTCTGATACTATACAGAAAGTGTTCGACCGTATGGCGGAATTTCGTGTGCGGCACCTGCCAATTGTAAATGAAGAACAGTTTTTGGGCCTTGTATCTGAAGACGATCTGATAGAAGAGCCAGATTATAATACCCCCATTGGCGCGCTGGCGTTATCGCTGGTGAACCCATATGTACTGGAGGAACAGCATATTTATGATGTTATCCGCCTGTTTTACGAGCAAAATCTGAGCGTGGTGCCCGTGCTGGATATAAAAAAAGACTACATGGGGCTGATCTCTATTAATACCATGAACGAGTACTTTGCCAAGCTCACTTCCGTAAGCGAACCAGGCGGTATAATCGTTCTGGAGATCAGTAACAAGAATAATTCGCTGGCCCACATGTCGCAGATTGTAGAGTCGGACAACGCCCAGATCCTTAGTTCTTACACTCGCACCTTCCCCGAAAGCACCCGCATGGAAGTTACCCTGAAGGTGAACAAGCAGGATATTTCCAACATCATAGCCACCTTCTTGCGGTACGAATACGACGTAAAAGCCACCTTCAACTTCACCGACCATAACGACAATGCCAAAGACAGGTTTGATTCGTTTATGAATTATTTGAATTTGTAATAAACAAATCGTCATCCTGAACTTGTTTCAGGACCCCACAGGACGGGTAGCCTACATGCAAAGTAACCTTTATGTCGGCGGCTTTGTATATTGCATACCTTGCCAGTGGGATGCCGAAATAAATTCGGCAAGACGTAATGAGAATAGCCCCTCCCCGAAAAATTCTCAACAAAACTCCCACCACCCAACCTATTTTTATAGCTTTGCAGCCCCTACTACGCTAACCACGCCCATGAAAAATCTTTTTTTCCTGCTTCTAATTTCTGTTTTAGCTATATCGTGTACCAAAAACGCTGATAGACCCGAAACCAAACTTCTCAATAAATACGCTGCCGAATATGTGAGGCTTGGGCTAACCATTGGCGAATACGATAAAGATTTTGTGGATGCCTATTATGGTCCCGATTCGTTAAAACCGAAAGCAGTTGAGGGCGACGAGTTCCCAAGAGATAGCCTGCTGGCATCAGTAAACAGCCTGATGAATGATATTAAATTGTTAGCTAACTCTGCCGAAGTGGATTCTAATAAAATGCGCGCCAACTGGCTTTACGATCAATTAGCTTCCTTCAGTGGACGGATAAAAATATTCTCGGGCGAGTACAGCACTTTCGACCAGGAATCTAAACAGTTGTTCGGCGTAACCGCGCCGGTGAATACCGAGGACTATTTTAAAGCACAACTGGTTTTATTGGATAGCCTGTTGCCGGGCAAAGGTAACGTGAACGACCGCTTTCAGAAGCTGGCCAACAAATTCATCATTCGCAAAGATAAGCTGGACCCGGTGATCAAGGCGGCCATTGCCGAATCGCGTAAGCGTACCCTGGCGCATTATAAACTGCCTGCAGGCGAATCTTTCACGCTGGAATTTGTTACCGATAAACCCTGGAACGGGTATAACTGGTACAAAGGCAAATACCAAAGCGTAGTACAAATAAATACCGACCTGAAGATCTTTATCGATCGTGCGATAGACGTGGGCAGCCACGAAAGCTACCCGGGCCATCATGTGTACAATATGCTGCTGGAGAAAAACCTGTATCACGATAGGGGATATGTAGAGCTTTCCATGTATCCGTTGTTTAGTCCGCAATCGCTTATTGCAGAGGGCAGCGCCAATTACGGTATAGAAATGGCCTTCCCCGGAGATGAAAAGATAAAGTTTGCAAAGAGCGTTTTGCTGCCGCTTGCCGGTTTAGATACCACCGGTGCCGATGCTTATTTCAGAGCATTAGCTATAAAAGGCAACCTTAACTACGCTCGCAACGAGGCTGCCCGCGGGTTGATAGATGATAACTGGAGCCAGAGTAAGGCCCGTACATACCTTAAAAAGTATTGTTTGATGAACGACGAGACCGCCGAAAAATCGGTAAGCTTCATTAAAAAGTATCGCGCCTATGTAATCAACTACAATTACGGGCTCGACCTGGTGAAACACCATATCGAAAAAAATGGCGGAACGGCTAAAGACCCCGCAAAACGCTGGGAGTTGTTCAGTCAACTTTTAAGTAACGAGGTTACCATGGATGAGTTGGGGAAGTAGACCACCTTTATTTGCTCGGCGCATAAATAATGATGCAGGCTCCTATCAATGCGATGGAGGCTCCTATAACGTCGTATTTGTCGGGTTTAAAACCGTCTACCTTCCATGCCCATATAAGTGCCATTACGATGAATATTCCTCCATACGTAGCGTAAACACGCCCAAAGCTTGCAGTTTGCCAGGTAGCCACAATACCATAAAGCAGCAGTACCAAGCCGCCAATTAAACCGTACCACAAAGGCTTATCATTTTTTAGTCAGAGCCAAACCAGGTAGCCGCCGCCAATTTCGCAAAGGCCGGCTAACGCGAATAGGGAGAAGGATTTTAATATATTAACAACCATCCCCTAATATAAACAGGATCTAATGATTTTAGGATCTTACAGCATCGATGGCGACAAATTCCGATAGGTAAGCCAACATTATTTAAAACATTAAGCGGCTTTTTACATCCAAAGTTCGATATTCGTTTTTTTATTTGAATGAAGATAGCAGTTTACGGAAGGCAGTTTAACGATCCGCAGGTATTCCCGTACATACGGCAGGTGTTTGATAGCCTGGTTCTGCATCAGGTTGATGTTTATGTGCATCACCAGTTTAATGAGTACCTGCAGGGTAATGTAGATACTGCTGCCTATAACGTCCTCAAACCGGGCGACACCATTAAAGATTTTATCGATATCTTCATCACCATTGGCGGCGATGGTACTTTGCTGGATATGGTAACCGTTATCCGCGATAGCGGTGTGCCGGTCATAGGCATCAATTTTGGCAGGCTGGGCTTTTTAGCCAGTATCAATAAAAACGACATCGCGGCGGCCATGCACGCGGTGGTGAATAAAGAATACACACTGGATTGCCGCGAATTGCTGATCATAGATTCGGACAAGAAGATCTTTGGCGACGATAACTTCGCGCTGAACGATGTTACTATCCATAAGCGCGATGATTCGGCCATGATCACCACCCATGTTTCGCTTAACGATGAGTTTTTAAACTCCTACTGGGGAGATGGGATCATTATCTCTACCTCTACGGGGTCAACAGCATACTCTTTAAGCTGCGGCGGGCCTATTATCTTCCCGCAATCAAACAGTATTGCCCTTACACCCGTATCGCCGCATAACTTAAACGTAAGGCCAATTATTTTACCCGATACCAGCAAGCTATCCTTCGAGGTAGAGTGCCGGGGCACCAACTACATCGTATCGTGCGACAGCCGGACCGCGGTGATTGATAAAACCATGCAATTCAGGGTTTATAAAGCGGATTTTAAACTCAATTTGATCCGTATGAATAATGAAAGCTACTTGCAAACGTTAAGGACTAAATTGTTATGGGGCTTAGATGCCCGTAATTATTAAATTTAACGGATGCTAAAATTTTCCGCTGCCTTATTCTTCCTTATACTTAGCTATACTGTACAAGCCCAAACCTGGGAAATTGGCGGCGCTTTAGGCGGTGCAGGTTACATTGGCGATCTTAACCCAAGTCCGTTTAAACCGAGCGGCGGCTCTGCCGGTTTGTTTGTTAAACGAAATTTTAATGGCTATCTTTCGGCAAGGCTAAACTACCAGGTTGGTAAAATAGCGGGCGCGGATAGTACTTCATCCAGCCAGCAGCTACGCAACCGTAATCTGAGCTTTACCGATGGTTTGAAGGAACTGAGCCTGATGGCCGAGTTCAATTTTATGAAATACATCCCCGATGCCGGCAAAAATAAATACACGCCCTACATTTACTTGGGCATTGGTACAACGGCCTTTGCACCGCGTACCATGTACAACGGCACCGAATTTTCTCTGCGGGCGCTCCGCACCGAGGGGCAAACATCCCAATATAAAACCAGCACTATTGTTGTCCCTTACGGCGCGGGCATCAAGTACAATATCGCCGGTAAGTGGACGGTAGCTGCCGAGTTAGGCTATCGCTACACCCGCAGCGATTTTTTAGACGATGTGAGCGGCTTCTACGCGCCGCATAGCCAACTCTCCAGCCCGGCATCTGTAGTACTTGCCGACCGAAGTGGCGAACGTACCCCCGTTTACACCGGCAATCCGGGCTCCCAGCGCGGCGATCTGCGTACTACAGATATCTACGCCTTTTTTGGTTTTACGCTTTCCTATACCTTCGTAACCGCGAAGTGTTATTACGAAGAGTAACCCCTCTCATTTTACCATCCAATTGATTAATACACTTCAAAGGAAAAGACTTGGCAGTGCGTACGATTTTAATGGTACGGGCGGTAAACCAAAATTGAAACACTGTTAAATGACTTTTTTACTGTATTAAATTCCGTAAAATTATAATTAAACAAAATATAATTTGTTTAATTGAAACAAAGCATTACTTTTATACGTTGAATAACCAAAATCCATTGTTTAACCCTAAACGTATAAAGCCATGGCCGAATTAAACACCGCTCCCGAAAAACAAGGCAAAAAAGTACGCACAAAAAAACAAGCCCTGCGTGTAGACCTCACCGCAATGGTGGATCTTGCTTTTCTGCTTATTACCTTTTTCATGCTGACCACAACGTTGAACAAGCCAAAGGCAATGGAATTAAATATGCCGGTTGGAGATATAAGTGAACCGGTACCAGAATCCCGCACCATGACCATCTGCCTGGGAAAAAATAACCAAGCCGTGTATTACTTGGGCTTAGCCGAAAATCCTATCATATCTGCAACGATAACCGGATACGGCAAAACGGGGCTGCGCCACGCCATATTGGATATGCGCAAAAAAGTACTTGCAGCTACCGGTAAGGCCATGATGGTAATTATAAAACCCGCTGATACATCGGTATACGAAAACCTGGTGAACACGCTGGATGAAATGACGATAACCAATGTGCAGCAATTCGCCATAGCCGATATCGCACCAAAAGACATCAGCCTGCTGAAAGATAAGCAGGCCTATTAACACGTAACCTAAACCTCATCAATAAATTAGTATTGTTTACCCTCTTCTGCTTCGGCAGGGAGGGTTTTTTGTTTTAGGGATTTAAATAAAAACCAATGCCCTCACTTTCAATAGTTACCCAAAATCTCCTTTTTATTTCTTTTTCACTCCATACTAAAATAATACAAAGTAAGTTTTACCTTTGTCACCTTAAAAAAGAAGCGTATTTATATAAAACTTTGCTTAAAACAGGGTTTGTTTTAGTAAAGCCATGTATTTAACAGCCCTGTTTTGGCTGGTAAATTGCCCCGAAAAATGAGTTTAAAGGATCAGATAGATTTGCAAAGATTGCCCCGCCACGTAGCTGTTATTATGGATGGTAACGGCCGTTGGGCAAAAGGCAAAGGCAAATTAAGGGTGTTTGGCCATCATAACGGTGTGCTATCTGTACGCGATGTAGTGGAAGGCGCAGGCATTCTCGGCATCGAATACCTTACCCTTTACACCTTCAGCGCCGAAAACTGGAACCGCCCAACCTTTGAAGTGAACGCCATTATGGAGCTCCTCATTAGCACCATTAATAAAGAAATTAATAAGCTGATGCAAAACAACGTACGCCTTAACGCCATCGGCGACCTGGACCAGCTGCCCGCCAAATGCCACAAAGAACTTAACAACGCAATAAATAAAACATCGGTAAATACGGGGTTGGTGCTTACGCTTGCATTAAGCTACAGCAGCCGCCGCGAAATTGTACACGCTGCCAAATCGCTGGCAGTTAAGGTGCAAAACGGCGAACTGAAGCCCGAGGATATTGATGAAACTATGTTTGAAGATAATTTATATACCGGCGGCATCCCCAATCCCGAGCTTTTGATAAGAACGAGTGGGGAGTATCGTATAAGTAACTATCTGCTTTGGCAGATTGCTTATGCCGAACTATACTTCACCACAAAACTATGGCCCGATTTCAGGCGCGAAGATTTGTATGAAGCTATACTTGATTACCAGAAACGCGAGCGCCGTTTTGGAAAGACAAGCGAGCAGGTAAACTAAATTTTTTCTTTTAACAAAATTTAACAACTGTATAAATTATTTTTAGCCCACTAAAATATTCGGATGAATAAAGTCTTTTTTGCTATTCTTTTCTCTCTTATAAGCACCGCTGCCATTGCCCAGATACCCGGCCAAAGGCGGTCTACGCTTACGAAAACCATCCCTGCCGATAGTTTGAGCTACCTTAATCCCAAAGATTATATCATTGGCGGCATAACCATTAGTGGCGCTAAATACCTCGATAAAGATGTATTGCTGCAGATATCGAAACTAAACAAGGGCGATAGGATAAACCTGCCCGGCGAGGCTAACGCCAATGTGATAAAAGACTTGTACAAACAAGGCCTTTTTGATGATATCCACTTAAATGTTACCGGTATTAATATGGATACCATTTACCTGGAAATTGCTGTGGTGGAACGCCCGCGCCTCTCCAGGCTTAAAATGACCGGCATCCGCAAAGGCGAAATTGAAGACATTACCAAAAAGCTGAGTGATAAAACCGGCAAAATTGTAAACGAGAATTTGCTGAGCACCACCACCGCTATTATTAAAAAGCACTTTAACGAAAAAGGCTACTTAAATACAACCGTTAACATTACCCAGGTTAAAGATCCGGGCGACCCCAATAGCGTAATACTGAATGTGGCGATCGACAAGAAAACCAAGGTGATGATTAACGACGTAACCTTTGAGGGCAATAAAGATTTTTCGCAGGCCAAACTACGTAAGTATCTTACTAAAACCCGCAAGCGCCGTTGGTACAATCTGTTCGGTTCTAAAAAATTCAAGCAGGATAAATACGAAGAGGATAAACAAAACCTGGTTGATAAAATGCAGGCTGCCGGTTACCGCGATGCCGAAATAATAAGCGATAGCGTAACCCGCCACGATGATAAAACCGTTAATGTAAAAATTAAGGTTTACGAAGGGCATAAATATTACTTCGGTGATATCAAGTTCTCTGGCAACGCCCGTTACCCGGCCGACATTCTTACCCGTGTATTGTCTATCGAAAAAGGTAGCGTATTCAGCGAAGAGGAGTTGAGCAAACGCTTAAGCGGCCCTACACCAAACGACGATGATGTTTCATCGCTTTACCTTAACGATGGTTATTTAACCTTTAATGCCGACCCTGTACAGACCCGCATCCATAACGATACTGTTGATTTGGATGTAAGGATTTACGAAGGGCCGCAATACACTATTAACCGCGTAATACTAAAAGGTAATGATGTTACCAACGATAAAGTAGTAATGCGCGAGATTCGTACCAAACCGGGGCAAAAATTTAACAAGGCGCTGTTAATACGCAGTGCCCGCGAAATTGGCCAATTGGGTAACTTTGATGAGCAAAAAACAGAACCGCGCCCAACCAACATTAACCCATCAGAGGGTACGGTTGACCTGGTTTACAACGTGGTTGAAAAACCGTCAGATCAGATAGAGCTTTCGGGTGGTTTTGGTGGTGGTCAGCTGGTGGGTACACTGGGCTTAACGTTCAACAACTTCTCGTTGCGCAATATATTTAACGGTAAAGCGTACCGTCCGTTGCCAAAAGGTGACGGCCAAAAGCTGAGCTTAAGGGGCCAGTCGAGCGGCCGTACCTACCAAAACTTTTCGTTTACCTTTAGCGAGCCATGGTTAGGTGGTAAAAAACCTATTTATTTTGCTTTTTCAGCATATACACAAGGCAGCTCAACCGGGCAGTACTATCCAAAAACGAGCCCTAACTATAACAACCTGCGTATAAACGGTGTGGGTATTACATTGGGTAAACGTTTAAACTGGCCCGATAACTACTTCCAGTTAAACTACTCGTTAAACTTCGACCACTATAACCTGGATAACTATCCTGGCTACCTGTTTAACAACGGTACATCTTACAACATTAAATTAACGCAGGAGTTTAGCCGCAACTCGGTAGACGTTCCGTTATACCCAACATCAGGTTCGAATATTAAATTAACCTTACAGGGTACGCCACCATACTCGTTGTTTAACCATACCAACTATAACGTGGCCACACCAGAAGAGCGTTACCATTTTGTAGAGTATTACAAAGTTAAGTTCGACGCGCAATGGTTCACCAAAATTACCGGCAAGCTGGTATTGATGAGCCAGGCAAGGTTTGGTTACTTAGGCCAGTACAACAGCAAGGTAGGCCCGTCGCCATTCGAACGCTTTAAATTAGGTGGTGATGGTATGCAGAGCTACCAGTTTTTACAGGGTACCGATATTATTGGTATGAGGGGTTACGAAAACTTCTCGGTAGTACCGGTAGGTTCAAGCTTCAACGCCAACACCAACCAGGGTAACGCTATCTACAACAAATACACGTTTGAGTTAAGGCATCCGGTAATTGCCAGCCAGTCGGCAACTATTTACATGCTTGCATTTGCAGAAGGTGGTAACGTTTGGGATAATATAAGCCAGGTAAATCCGTTTAACGTTCGTCGTTCGGTAGGTGTGGGTGCAAGGATATTTTTACCTATATTTGGTTTGCTTGGGCTTGATTACGGTTACGGTTTTGATAAACTACCGGGCCAGCCAGATGCTAACAAAGGGCATATCCACTTTACAATTTCACAAAGTTTAAGCGGCGGATTTAACTAAATTTGAACAGGGATTTATGAAGAAGATAATTTTAGTACTTGTTTTAACGTTCACAGCATTTACAGCGGCATTTGCACAGCGCTTTGCCTATGTAGATTCGGATTATATTTTGAAGCATGTGCCTGAGTACGCTTCATCACAAAAGCAATTGGCTGCATTGTCAGAGCAATGGCAGAAGGAAGTTGACGCCCGTTTTCAGGAGATAGACCGCCTTTATAAAGCCTACCAGGCCGACCAGGTGTTGATGACGCCTGATATGCGTAAGCGCCGCGAAGCGGAAATTGTGGATAAAGAGAAGATAGCCAAGGATTTCCAACGCGAAAAATTTGGCCCGGATGGTGAACTGGCAAGAAAAAGTACCACACTGATTAAACCTATACAGGATAAAGTGTCAAAAGCAGTACAAGCCGTTGCCGAGAGCGACAACCTTGATATGATATTTGACAAAAACAGCGAGGTAATTATGCTATATGCAAGCCCCCGTTACGATAAAAGTGCCGACGTAATAACAAAGTTGGGCCTTAAACCCGGAGTTTTCGCCAAATAAAAAAAATACATAAATTCGCGAACTATTAATTTAAACACCAGAACAGAACAAAAAAACAATGAAAAAACTATTTAAAGTTGCTTTAGTTGCAGCAGGAATGTTATTTGCAGGCAACTTTGCCCAGGCCCAGTCTAAAATAGGCCATATTAATTTTGAGCAATTGGTAGGCTTAATGCCAGAAACTAAAACCCTTTCTGCACAGATCGACGCTTACAAACAAACATTTGTTACGCAGCTTACTGCTATGAACACAGAGTTGCAGGCAAAAGGTAAGGATTTCCAGGACAAAAGCGCAACCATGACAGATGCTGTACGCGTAGCTAAACAAAACGAACTACAGGACCTGAGCAAACGTTTCCAGGATTACCAAACTACCGCGCAACAACAAGTTGAAGCAAAAGGTAACGAATTAACCAAACCATTGGTTGATAAAGCCCGTGCTGCAATTGCTACAGTAGCGAAAGAAAAAGGTTACACCTACGTTTTAAACTCAGCACAAACTGACCTGATCGTGTCACCGGATGCTGACGATTTGATGGCTGCTGTGAAACTTAAATTAGCTTTGAAATAAGCTTTTTAAACAATTAAATTATTACAAAAAAGCGCTCCAACTACGGGGCGCTTTTTTTAGTTTTGAAGTATATGGCAACAGGCAACCCAATAGGTGTATTTGATTCGGGCATAGGCGGCCTAACCGTTTTTCGCTCCATTGCGGAGGCTTTGCCGGGCTACGATTATATTTATTTGGGCGATAACGGCCGCGCGCCATACGGTAACCGCTCTTTTAAAACCATCCACCAATACACCTGGGAATGTGTGCAGTGGATGTTTAAGCAGGGCTGCCCCCTGGTTATACTCGCCTGCAATACTGCATCGGCCAAAGCCCTGCGCACCATACAGCAGCAGGATCTGCCAAAGCTCCATCCCGATAAACGTGTGTTGGGCGTTATCCGCCCTACGGCAGAGGTAATTGGTGATTATACCAAAACCAGGGAAATAGGCGTACTGGGCACAAAAGGCACGGTGCAAAGCGGATCGTACCTGTTAGAGATAGAGCATTTTGCTCCCGAGTTAAAAGTGCACCAGCAGGCAGCGCCGCTTTGGGTACCATTGATTGAGAATGGCGAATATGATAAACCCGGTGCCGATTATTATGTAAAACTATATCTGGATCAACTGATGGCACAATCGCCAAATATTGATACTGTATTGCTGGCCTGTACGCATTACCCGCTGCTGGCAGATAAAATAAAAGCCCATTTACCGGCGAACATAACGGTAGTTGCCCAGGGCGATATTGTGGCGGCCAGCCTGGTAGATTACCTGCAGCGCCACCCCGAAATGGAGCAAGGCCTAACCAAAACAGGCAAGCGCGAATTTTACACCACTATAGACGACACCGCCGACTTCGACCACCACGCCTCCCAATTCTTCAACGACGAGGTGAAAAGCCAGTTTGTTGATGTACGGGAAGGATGTGAATAAGCTTCGGATGTGCAGATGTGCGGATTTCAGATGTGTAGATGGAACTCCATCGGTGTAATCCACCCCCCATCCATGTAATCACCGGCGCAGCCTAAAAAACAACTACCAAAACAGTCAACTATCCCCTGCATTTATTAAGTTTGCACCAAAAGCAAGCGCCCTTGAATTTTTATCTTACATATTTTATTGTTGCCTTTGGCTTATTTGCTTTTGTGGGGCTGTTTACCATGATCGGTGTGTATGCCGAACGCAAGGTGAGTGCCTTTATTCAAAACCGCTTGGGGCCTACCGAAACAGGCAAATTTGGCTGGTTGCAGGTGCCTGCGGATATGCTGAAGATGGTGCAAAAAGAGTTCATCATCCCCGCCGCTGCCGATAAGATACTTTTCCTGATGGCGCCGGCGGTTATTTTTATAGGCGTTTACCTTGGTTTCGCGGCACTGCCCTGGGCATCGGGCGTTGTACCGGCCAATATCAATATTGGGCTGTACTATGTGTTCGCCATAATTTCTATCGAAACCCTCGGCATTTTGATGGCGGGCTGGGGATCCAATAATAAATATTCTATACTGGGCGCTATGCGCTCCGCGGCACAAATTATCTCTTATGAGATTCCCGCCGGCTTCGCGCTGATAGCGGTAGTGATGATCGCTCAGACGCTCAACCTGCAGGAAATCTCGATGCAGCAAGGCGTGTTGGCAGCAGAAAAAATAAAGTTTTTAGGCATTTGGGACGTAAGCCATATAGGCGGCATTTTGTCATGGAACGTATTCCGCGCGCCGCATTTGTTGGTGGCGTTTGTGATCTATTTCATTGCGTCGCTGGCAGAGAGCAACCGTGCCCCCTTTGATATTCCCGAGGCAGATTCGGAATTGGTATCGGGTTTCCATACCGAGTTTACCGGTTTGCAATTCGCGCTGGTGTTTTTGGCGGAGTATAGCATGATGTACCTCGTATCTATGGTAGGGGTGATCCTATTCCTCGGTGCCTGGAACACGCCACTACCAAATATGGGCGGGGTAAGGCTGGCCGACTGGACAACCGGCACCGCCTGGGGCATCATCTGGATCTTAATAAAAACAATAGCCCTCGTAGGCGTGCAAATGTGGATCCGCTGGACCTTACCCCGTTTACGGGTAGACCAGCTGATGAACCTTTGCTGGAAAATATTAACCCCGCTGGCTTTTGCCTGTATGCTCATTTCGGGCGTATGGCGGTTGTGGGTGATGTGATTTTGGGACGGGGGACGGAATGACAAAAGAGAAAAGTTTAATATCAACGTAATCAATTAATCAATAAAATCAACGGTTCAGACTTGATAAGCAAAGTAATAAACGGATTCGTAACGGCATGGCGGGGGCTTACCCTCACCGTGAAGCACTTGTTTGTCGGTAATTTTAAGCGGCAGGTGATACCCATTACCGATAACAATTACTTTAAGCAGCAAAACGATACCAATACCATCCAGTATCCTATGCAACAATTGCCGACCCCCGAAGTGGGCCGCTACCAGTTGGATGTGGAGATAGACGACTGCATCGTATGCGACCTTTGCGCCAAAATTTGCCCGGTAAACTGCATCGATATCGAATCGATAAAATCTACCGAGGGCTCCATAGGCGAAACATCCGACGGATCAAAAAAACTGCTGTACGCTGCCAAGTTTGATATTGATATGGCCAAGTGCATGTACTGCGGGCTGTGCACCATTGTTTGCCCAACCGAGTGTATTGTAATGACCAACCAGTACGATCGCACCGTATTTGAACTGAAGGACCTGAATTATGAGTTTTCGGATATGTCACCGGAATTTGCTGCCGAAAAGCGTGAACTTTTGGAAAGGCAGCAAGCCGAAAAACAGGCGGCCAAATTAGCCGCCATGAAAGCGAAGGAGGGCGGTGCATGAGTTTAGTGCAGTTGATGTTTTATGTGATGAGTTTTGTGATGCTGGGTTCGGCGTTGATGGTAGCCATCAGCCAAAATTTGGTACGCAGCATCTTTATGTTCTTTATTACGCTGTTCGGCCTCGCTGGGCTGTACGTACTGGCCGTTGCCGATTTTGTGGCCGTTACACAAATTGTAATATACGTGGGCGGTATTTTGGTGCTGATACTGTTTGCCTTCATGCTCTCGGGCAAGGAAGCGCTGGAAGCAGTGAATCAGCAAAAAAACAGGTTCATTAGCTTGGGTAATTTGCCGGGCTTTATACTTGCTGCTTTGTTTTTGGTGGTGATGGTAAACGTTATATTTAAAGCCGACGTAGCCAGCTTGCCCTGGATAAAGACTGCAAAGGACACCGGCAATGTTATCCCCGTAAACGAATCGGGTATTAACAATATCGGCATCAATTTGATGACGAGGTACCTGCTGCCTTTCGAGGCTATTAGTATTTTACTGATGATAGCCCTGGTGGGGGCGGCGCATTTGTCGCGGAAGGAGGGGAACACATGATAACCCTGCAAGATTTTATGCTGGTAAGCGCCTTGCTGTTTTGCATCGGCCTGTTCATTGTGGTATCAAAAAAGAACGCCATCCAGATATTGATCGGCATCGAACTGATGCTGAACGCAGCTATCCTTAACCTGGTAGCCTTTGGCCGTTACGACCGTATTAACAACGGCGGGCAGATGTTTGCCCTTTTTGCCATTGTACTGGCAGCCGCCACAACTGCCGTAGCGCTGGCTATTATATTGAACGTGTACCGCCGCTACAAAACCATTGATGCGGATAAAATTAACCGGTTAAAAGATTAAGGGATGAAGAATTATTATTTGAAATTATTTTCTTCTTTAATAGCACTTGGCTTGTTTGCATCAGGGTTAATTTATTATGCTTTGCACCGGCCTGCTGAATTATCAACCGATTTGTTATCTATTGACGGCTTGTGGTATAATCAGGATAAAACGTTATTTACAGGGAATTTCGTAAGTCATACTTTTGAAGGTAAATTGTTCTCTGCAGGGAGTATAAAAAACGGGATGATGAATGGCTTGTTTACAAAGTATTACGATAACGGTACGAAAGAATCGGAGTGCAATTATAAAGATGATTTTTTGATAGGTGCTTGCATAGAATACGACGAAAAGGGTAATATAGAACCTGCCGAAAAAAAGAAAAATTGAATCAATCTTTATTAAATACCGACGCGCAAACCGTAACCCTGGCTATTATAGCCGTGGTGTTGCCTTTTGCTGCCTTTGTGGTCAACTTTTTGGTGTTGGGTAAAAGTAAGGCTTCGGGTTGGGTATCTACGCTGGCTATTTTGGGCAGCGCGGTGCTGTCACTTACGGTGTTTTTTAGGGTGTGGGATAGCCATGTGATCCACATGCAGCAGGTTTGGTTCATTATAGGCGAAAATAAGGTGCAGGTGGGTGTGTTGCTCAACAACCTTTCGGTACTGATGCTCGTGCTGGTGTCGCTCATCGCGTTGCCGGTGCATATTTATTCCACCGCCTACATGAAGGACGACGCTGGGTACAGCCGTTACTTCCGTTACCTCAGCTTTTTCTGTTTTAGTATGCTGGCCTTGGTGGTGGTGGACAGCCTCATTACTTTCTACGCTTTTTGGGAACTGGTGGGTTTCTCCAGCTACCTGCTTATCGGTTTCTGGTACGACAGGGACAGCGCCGTACAAGCCAACAAAAAAGCCTTTATCATGAATAGGATAGGAGATATCGGTTTGTTGACGGCAATCATTATCCTCTTCGTTGTATTTGGAACTTTTGATATACAAGAGTTATTTGGTGCAAATGGGTGGTTGAAGCGAGCCATTGACAATAATGCACACTTTACGGGGAGTTACGCAGGCGCGCTTTATAATCCGGGAGCGCCCAGTTGGATCCCGGTAAACGCCGACTCGGCGCATTATTCAGACCTTAAAGCAAATCTGCCCATAGTTTGGCATTACATAGCCTTCGGCGGTATCTTTTTAGCTGTCGCCGCTAAGTCCGCACAATTTCCATTGCATACCTGGCTACCCGATGCGATGGAAGGCCCAACCTCCGTTTCGGCACTCATCCACGCGGCTACCATGGTGGCAGCAGGGGTATTCCTATTGGGCAGGGTGTATCCAATGTTCAACCAAACCGAACTCACAACCCTCGCCGTTGTCGGCTGTTTTACCGCGTTTATGGGGGCTACTATTGCCCTCACCCAAAATGATATTAAGCGCGTGCTGGCCTACTCAACTATTTCGCAGTTGGGTTATATGGTAATGGCAATGGGCGTTGGGGCATATTCATCGTCATTGCTACATTTAGCTACGCATGCTTTCTTTAAATGTTTGCTGTTCCTGGTGGCAGGTATTGTTATCCACGAAGTGAAACACATTAGCGACGAAAACAATCTCGATATTGATCCGCAGAATATCCTCCACATGGGTGGTCTACGCAAAAAGTTACCACTTACTTTTATTGCCGCGCTTATCGGCGGGGTAGCGTTGATCGGCCTGCCTTTTACAAGCGGTTTTCTTTCCAAAGACGGCATATTGGTACAGGCTTTTAACTGGTGCGATAGTAAAAATCCGCTTTTGAGCGTTATCCCTATTGGCGCAGAATTTACAAGCTGGCTTACGGCTTTCTACGTAACAAGGCTTATCATAAAAGTATTCTTTGGCGAGTTTCGTCTGCAAAAGATGAATCCGCACATTCATATCCACATCGGCGATGGCGACTGGCGTTATAAATTGCCACTAATATTTTTAGGGCTATGCTGTTTGTTCCCGCTAATTTCGTTTAATCCTTTTTCCTACGAAAGTACATGGTTGTACAAAGCCTTTCTGCCCGAAAGGCATGAAGAGCAACGAAGCCTTTATACAGTAATGGTACCGGTTTTTGTAAACGTCTTAAACGTTGGGGTAATCTACTGCGCGTACGTGATTTACGCCAAACGCAATACCTGGTCCGCCCCGCAAAACGGCCTCCTTTACCGTATCTCCTTCAACGAGTGGTATATCGACCGCTTTTATAAACGTATTATTGTAAAGTTTGTAATTTGGCTCAGCGGTGCGCTCTATTGGGTAGACCGCAAAGTTATCGATGGATTTGTACACCTTCTGGAAAGCATCGGCCTCTGCATAGCGAAAGCTACCGCCTGGTGCGATAAATATATTGTGGATGGCGTGCTTTGGCTGGCTGCCCAACTGGTGCAGTACATAGGCAATTTTGCGCGCCGTTTCCAGGGCGGTAAAGTGCAATACTATTTGTACAGCATGTTGCTTGCCGTAATTGCTGTTTTTATTTTAAAATTGATCTGGGCCTGATGAACATATTAACCCTACTTATATTCACTCCCGTACTGTTCGGATTCATCATCCTGCTGTTGCCCTCATCTATGCGGGCCAGCTTTAAGTACATTACACTTTTTGCCACGCTGCTGCAGCTGGGACTGAGTATTTGGATGTACCTCAACTTTAAAACCGGTGCATCGTTCGCCGGGATCAGTCACGAGGATCAGTTCCAGTTTGTTCAAAAAGTGCCATGGATCCATCTCGACCTTGGCTCCGCAGGCAAAATGCAGATAGAATACTTTGTGGGGATAGATGGTATTTCCATCACGCTGATGGTGATGACCTGCCTGGTAATGGTGGTTGCCGCCGTTTCTTCCTGGGAGATCAAAAGCAACCTCAAAGGTTTCTTCGCTTTGTTTTTACTGCTGGATATGGCGGTTGTCGGCGTTTTCTGCGCGCTGGATTTCTTCCTGTTCTACACTTTTTACGAACTGATGCTGTTGCCGCTCTACTTCCTGATTGGCATGTGGGGCGGTGCAAGGCGCGAGTACGCGGCCATCAAGTTTTTCCTTTATACCTTGTTCGGGTCGGTATTTATGCTGCTGGTGATGGTGGGCTTGTACCTCTCGGTGAAAGACCCGGCAACCGGCAACCATACCTTCAATATCATCCAAATGATGAATCCGGCCAACTACATCAACGGCTCGGTGTTCTCTACCCTTACGCATAGCACCATTTTAGGTATGCCGGCGCGGTCCGTAGGTTTTGTGGTGCTGTTTATCGCCTTCGCTATTAAAGTGCCGGTAGTGCCCCTGCATACCTGGCTGCCGGATGCGCACGTGGAAGCGCCAACGCCGGTGTCTATCATACTGGCGGGGATCCTGCTAAAAATTGGCGGTTACGGCATCATCCGCATCTGTTTGGGTATCTTCCCGGATATCGCGCTTAGCGGTGCTTTCTGGCTCGGCTTGTTAGGGGTGATCTCCATATTATACGGCGCTTTCAACGCCCTCGCACAGCGCGACTTGAAACGGTTGATCGCGTATTCATCCGTATCGCATATGGGTTTTGTGCTTTTAGGCATCGCTTCTAACACCGCCGAGGGGATCAGCGGTGCCATGATGCAGATGGTGAGCCACGGGTTTTTATCAACTATGCTTTTCTTTTTGGTAGGCGTAATCTACAACCGCGTGCACGACCGCGACATTTACCATTTCCGCGGACTTGGTTCGCTGATGCCACGCTATACGGTTTATGTAATGGTGGCGTTCTTTGCCTCCCTTGGCCTGCCGGGTTTCTCCGCATTTGTGGCCGAAGCATTTTCACTGGCAGGTGCGTTTAAATCACATTCGGTAAACGGATTGCTGCCTTATTGGATGGCGGTTTGCGGTTCGGTAGGGATCTTGCTGAGCGCCGCTTACTTTTTGTGGACGCTGCAGCGGATGTTTTTTGGTAAGCTAAGCTTAAAAGGAGGCGAGATCTGGAAGATAGCCCTGACAGATATCAACCTGCGCGAAACTTTGACGTTACTGCCTTTGGCACTCATCGCTTTAATTTTAGGCTTGATGCCTTCGCTGGTTTTTGATAAGGTGAATGATTCCGTACTGGCGCTGGTACAGTTTATCGGTTTAAAATAATTTGATGCAAGGTTATGGAAATAGGCGATTGCGTGCATCCTACAGGTAAATAAAACAAAATATGAAGCATTTATTATTTATTGCCTGCCTGTTTATATCCATCCAAACCGTCCGCGCCGACGACGGACAGAAAGTGGCATCCAAAGTACAAAACGTTACATTGTTTTTGAGCGGTGCACAAGTTACACGCACAGCAATGGCAAGTATTGTGCCAGGCACCTCAATCCTGATATTTGAAAATCTTTCGCCGGATATTGATGTGCAAAGCCTGCAGGTAAAAGCCTCGGGGGAATTCACCATCTTATCGGTAAAGCACGAGATGAACTATTTGAACGAGCAAGCTAAACTTAGCCGGGTTGAGGATCTTCGCGCACAGCAAAAAAATCTGAGAGATAAAATTTTCCTGCAAAACAGCCTGCTTTCTATTAACCAGGAAGAAGCTAACATGCTTACCAAAAACCAGGTGGTTAGCGGGCAAAACTCGGGGTTAGATCTTATCAAACTAAAACAGGCGCTCGATTTTCAAACCGCGCGCCTCACCGAAATAAAAAAGAAAGAACAGGCTATCAGCAACGAGATCGCCGTACTTAATATCGAACTCCAAAAATACGATCGTCAAATAGTCGACATACTGAAAGGAAGCAGTACCGCTACCAGTAATGTATTGGTTACGGTGTCTTCTAAAACAGCTTTGCAGTCTGCTTTTACCTTAACTTATGTAGTTAAAAACGCAGGTTGGTACCCTACTTATGATATCCGCGCCAAAAACGTAAACAGCCCGGTTACCATCGCTTACAAAGCCAATGTATCGCAGCAATGTGGCGAGGAATGGAAAAATATTAAACTAACCCTATCTACCGGCAACCCAGCCGTAAGCGGCAGCAAGCCGGAGTTATTACCCTACTATCTTAATTTAGGCATGTACTATGCCGGGCAGCCGAACAGCATAACCAAAGTAAACGGGAGAATTACATCCCAGAATGATGCCTTGGGGATACCTGGTGCAACCGTAAAGGTGAAAGGTACATCTATCGGCACGCAGACAGATGTAAATGGCAATTACAGTTTGCAAATACCTGCAAACAGCCCGGTATTGCAGATTAGTTACCTCGGTATGGAAACCCAGGAGGTAACTGTAAATTCATCTGTGATTAATGTTGCGCTAAAATCCTCTGTAAATCAATTAAGCGAGGTGGTCGTGGTGGGTTATGGCGTTTCAAGTGACCTGCAAGGAAGTGCTGCCGGCTTGTCTGTTGATAAACGGATAAAAATACGTGGTGTTGCTACTTTAAATACCGTCCCCATCGCTGTTAACCAAACGGAAAATCAAACCAATATTGAGTTTAAGATAGATAACCCATACACCATCCCGGCTGATGGAAAACAATATTTGGTAGAAATAGATGAAGTGAGTACCGAAGCAACGTATCAATACTACGTAGCACCCAAGCTAAGCACCGATGTGTTTTTAACCGCCCGTATTACCGACTGGAATAAATACAACTTTTTATCCGGCGAGGCGAATCTGTTTTTTGAGGGTACGTTCATCGGCAAATCCCTGATCGATACCCATATTGCTGCAGATACGCTAAATTTATCATTAGGGGTTGACAAGAACATTGTAGTTACCCGTACTTTGCAAAAGGAACTGAACGATAAGCAAGGCATATTCGGCTCCAATAAAAAAGAAACCCGCGACTGGCTCATTACGGTTAAAAACCGCAAAAACCAGCCTGTGAATTTATTGGTAGAAGACCAGGTACCAGTATCAAAAAATTCGGATATTGAAGTGGAAACGCAGGATATAAGCGGTGCCGAAATGGATAAGCTCACCGGCAAAACCGCCTGGAACTTCACCATTATCCCGCAGGCCGAAAAACAGTTTCATTTAAAATACCAGGTGAAATATCCTAAAAACCAATCTGTAATAGTACAATAATAAAAATGCATTACCCCATACGCGATATACCCAACCAGTTAAGTGATGTTTTAGGCAGTCTGCAATATTTTACGCCCGAAATTTACTTAACTGCGTTGTTTATCGTGGTACTGCTTACCGATCTTTTCTTTGGTAAATCCTCCACCTGGCTCTGCCGCACCATCGCGTTGATAGGCATGGTGCTGGTATTGGTGATGGATTACGATCAGAAGTTCCTGTTGATGAAGGGCAGCGGTTCGCAATACTTGTTTGGTAATATGCTGTGGCTGCATGGCCCCGCCATTAAGTTTAAGATCGTTATCGATGTATTAACGTTTATCCTGTTGCTGTATTTTACCTGGGATAATAAGTTAAAGGCGCATAAAAAAGGCTTGTCAGATCTGTACACCATCGTCATCGGATCGGTATTGGGCTTGCATTTGATGATCATGGCGGTGAACCTGCTATCTATTTACCTGGCGATTGAGATGGTGTCTATTGCATCGTACTTGTTGGTGGCCTATAAATCCGAGCGGTTGATCACTACCGAAGCGGGGTTAAAGTATGTACTGTTTGGCGCGGCATCGTCGGCGGTAATGTTGTACGGGATCTCGCTTATTTATGCCTTTACGGGTTCGCTGAATTTAACAGTGGGGAGTCAGATGATCGTGCAGTTTGCACAGGTAAACCCGTTGAGTGTTTCCTTCGCCCTGGTATTGGTGTTGGTGGGTATAGGGTTTAAGTTGTCGTTCGTTCCCATTCATTTTTGGGTGCCCGATGTTTATGAAGGTGCCGCAACCCCGGTTACGGCCTACCTCTCGGCTTTGCCAAAAATTGCCGCCTTTGCTTTGCTGGTGAACTTTGTTACGCCATTTGCATTTTATAAAGATTGGCATGGGTTCGATTTTCGTTTGGTGTTAAGCATCATCGGTATCATCACCATGATAGCCGGTAACTTTACCGCCGTACTGCAAAATAATGTGAAACGGATGCTGGCCTACTCGGGCATTGGGCATACCGGTTTCGCGCTGATGGCACTGGTTACATTTACACCAGAAGGTTTATCCGCTTTAATATATTACCTGCTGGTTTATGGGCTTGGCATTATCACGGCGCTTGCTTTGGCCAATTACTTTGAGAACGCCGAAGGTATTACCGAT
Source organism: Mucilaginibacter sp. (assembly GCF_039925265.1). Classification (GTDB taxonomy): domain Bacteria; phylum Bacteroidota; class Bacteroidia; order Sphingobacteriales; family Sphingobacteriaceae; genus Mucilaginibacter. The sequence goes on along the minus strand of NZ_JBDSZG010000060.1, from coordinate 54,910 downwards.
GTGCGCGACTATAAAGGGCTTGGCTTTAAATATCCGCTGGCGTCGGTTTGTTTTGTAGTGGTGCTCATCTCCTTAACAGGCATCCCGGTAAGCGCTGGTTTTACGGGTAAGCTGTTTGTGTTCTCGGCTACCTATAGCGTTTATCAGCATACCAAAGATGTTTGGCTGCTCGCCATGCTGGCAACAGGTGCGCTTACCACGGTAGTAGCGCTCTTCTACTACATCAAAATTCCGCTTAATTTATTCCTGAAACGTACCGAACTCATCATTAGCGAAAATAAATGGTCGATAAAGTTGGTGGTGCTTTCGGTGATTATCGCAATTGCATTGATCTTATTCGGGATTTTCCCGGATTTACTGATTAAATACATGTAATTTGTAGTAATTTTTCATTTTTCGTAAAAATATTGCAGAAATTATATAAATTCAGCCGTTTATTGTAAAAAGTGCTGATAATATATGAAACGTTACTTCCCCTTCTTCATCATCCTGGTAATTTTAGGCCTTACATTTGCCTTTCCTTCTATCGAATATGATAAAACGATAAAGTCGGATTTTAACACCGGCGATATCGCCTGGATGCTGATGTCTACCGCTCTTGTTTTGATCATGACACCCGGTCTCGCCTTTTTTTACGGCGGCATGGTGAACAAAAAGAACGTGATATCCACCATGTTACAAAGTATTGTATGTATGGTTATCATTACCGTAATGTGGGGCATATTTGGCTTTAGTTTGGCCTTTGGCGATAGCATTGGCGGCGTTATTGGTAACCCGTCTACCTTTTTTATGATGAAGGGTATGCTGGGCAATACCAGCTGGCCGCTTGCGCCAACCATCCCATTGCTGCTGTTTGCCATGTATCAGCTCAAGTTCGCCATTATAACCCCCGCGCTTATTACAGGCGCCTTTGCCGAGCGTATCCGTTTTAACTCATACATCATTTTTTTGGTGTTGTTCTCCATATTTATCTTTTCGCCATTGGCCCACGCCACCTGGCACCCGGATGGTGTTTTATTCAAATTAGGAGTGCTCGATTTTGCCGGGGGGACGGTAGTACACATGTCGGCCGGTTGGGCGGCACTGGCATCAGCCTTGTTTTTAAAACGCCGTAACGAAGCCAACCATGCCCCGGCTCGTATCACTTATGTAATGATAGGCACGGGTTTACTTTGGTTCGGCTGGTTCGGTTTTAACGCGGGTTCTGCTTTTGGCGCAAACCATTTGGCAGTAACCGCACTGGCTACCAGCACAACGGCATCTGCCGCCGCCGGTGTTACCTGGATATTTTTTGATATGCTGCGCGGCCGCAAGCCTTCTGCCATGGGTACCTGTATCGGCGCTGTGGTAGGTTTAGTGGCTATTACCCCTGCGGCTGGTTTTGTAAGTGTACCGCATTCACTGGCGATTGGTATCATATCGGCAGTGGTAAGCAACCTGGTAGTAGAATGGCGCACGCGTACCACGATAGATGATACGCTGGACGTATTCCCCTGCCATGGTGTAGGCGGTATGGTAGGTATGCTGCTAACCGGCGTATTTGCCAACCAAAACGTAAACCCGGCCAACACCACCGGCGACGGCTTATTTTTTGGGCACACGCATTTGTTCTTCATTCAATTACTGGCGTTGGTTGCCACTTCTTTGTTCTCGTTCTTCGGTTCGGTGGTATTATTGAAGATAACCGACATGATCTCGCCGCTAAGGGTATCAAAAGAAGACGAAGTTTTGGGATTGGATATCAGCCAGCATGGCGAAAAACTATAAGTTTTAATATCGGGTAATAAATTTTCAATTGTTGAACGCCGAAGGGAAACCTTTGGCGTTTGATGTTTAAGGGGGGAGTGAACTTAAACATTGAACCGCTACGCCTGACGCAATAATATTGGTGGGCGTCCACGCTCACGAGACTAAGCTTGCAAATAAAAATAAACGGCAACCCCCGACCTGGGGAGTGGATAACGCTAAGCGATAAATAGGTGTTTATTTGAAATTTGGGCGACAAGTGGATAAACTATTACACCATCCACCTATATTTGAAGTATAAAGCTTCCATCACCATGAAAAATCTTTTGTCGTTTATCTTTTTATCTTTCGTATTCTTGTCCGCCAAAGCCCAGGATCTGCCTGCAGATAGCGGTACCTTTTTGCTGCATAAGTTTGAGCAGCATATCGGGAAGGAAACCTACAAGGTTTATAACTATAAAGACTCAAAAAAGTACGTGGTCGATTTTAAGTTTGTGGACAGGGGCAGCCCGGTTCCGCTGAAGGCAACCTTAAAGGTAAACCCCGTCGCCGATCCGCTGGAGCTGGTGATCAAAGGCAGCACTTCGCGTTTTTCCACGGTAGACGATTCTATAAAAATAAAAGGTAATAGGGCAACCATCCGCGTGAACGATTCTACCTATACCCAAAGTGTGTTGCCAAATACATTTCCCGTTACCGGTTATTCGCCGGCTACCGTGCAAATGATATTGTTGAAATACTGGAACAACAAGAAGCAGCCCGCCACCATCAATACACTGCCCTTTGGCGCTTTGCACATTAAAAAGACAGGTACCGATGTGCTTACTTTTAACGGTAAGCCCCTGTCGCTCATTCGTTACACCATTAGCGGTTTAATTTGGGGTAATGAATTGCTGTGGACGGACAATACCGGTAAACTGATATGTATTCTCACCATTGATGCCGAGGGCGATAAAACCGAAATGATGAGCGAACCCTATGAAGCGCTGTTGCCCGAATTGATAAAACGCGCCGCCGGCTATGGCATGGAAGTCTTTGCAAAATCGACCGCGTTACCTGCATCCGCCAATAAAATTGTAGCCATTACCGGAGGAAGTATTGTTGATGTGGAGAGGGGCATCGCTATACCAAACGGCGTGATTATACTACAGAACGGCCTCTTTACAAAAATAAGCAAAGCGGGCACCGCTATACCAAAAGGTGCGGAAATTATTAATGCGGCAGGGAAAACCATATTGCCCGGCCTTTGGGATATGCACGCGCACTTTGAGCAAACCGAATGGGGGCCGGCCTACCTTGCTGCCGGCGTAACCACCGTGCGCGATTGTGGTAACGAACTGGGTTTTATCGATGCTATCCAAAAAGCTATCGATAGCGGTAAAGGCATCGGCCCTAAAATAATTATGGCCGGTATTATTGATGGTAAAGGCCCGATGGCTTTGGGTATTATCCAGGCCGATACCAAAGAAGATGCCATAAAAGCGGTAGATACCTATAAAGCAAGGGGATTCGGCCAGATAAAAATATACAGCTCCATGAAACCCGCCATTGTGAAAGCCGTTTGCGACGAGGCCCATAAGCTGGGGCTTACCGTTACCGGGCATATCCCCAATGGCATGTCGCTAAGAGCCGGCGTAGATTCGGGTATGAACATGGTGAACCATGTGCAATATGTGTACAGCATGATGAAACGCAATAAAGACCGCTCGGTAAATTTCGACGACTCCATCAGCAAAGCTGCTATTAAATTTCTTGCCGACCGCAAAGTAGTGATCGATCCTACGGTGGGTGTTTACGAATTAGCTTACCGCAATGTTAAGGATGATATAACTGCCCTTGAGCCAAATTTTAACACACTACCCCCAACAATGCAAACCGTTTTCAAAAATATGGGTGGCGATGCCGAAACAGCAGCGAGGTTTAAGCCAATGATAGAGAGTATGCGTCAAATTGTAAAGCGTCTTTACGACGCCGGCGTACCCATCGTAGCCGGTACTGATATGGGCTTCCCCGGCTTTAGCGTGGATCGCGAACTGGAAATATACGTTGGCGCAGGTTTAACCCCGGCACAGGCCCTTAAAACCGCCACCATCACCCCGGCACAGGTAATGGGCATGGATAAACAAACCGGCAGCATCTCCACCGGCAAAAACGCCGATCTGATTATTGTAGATGGCAACCCGCTTAGTAACATTAGCGCTCTGCGGAATGTTAAAGTGGTGATAAAAGGCGGTAAGGTTTACAGCCCTACGGTGCTGCATAAGATGGTGGGCTTCAGTACACGATTAAAGGATTGATAGATTAACACGATTTTTTTTGAATTGCTGTCGCGAGTTTTTAACTCGTGACGCGCATCGCTTCAGCTTTCAGCTGAATTAGGTAGATAAACTAATGGAAATCAAAACTTTGTACAGGCCAGTTGGCCCGCAAGAACTTAAGCTAATAGAAGAATCGGGATGGAAGCGGTTCCCAAAGAGGTTAATTGAGCAGCCGATATTTTACCCCGTTATGAACGAGGAATATGCGGCGCAAATTGCCCGTGATTGGAATGTACCCGCATCCGGCTCGGGGTTTGTGACAAAATTCGATCTGTCTTCAGACTATTTAAAAAAATATCAAATCCAAAACGTTGGTGGAGTAATCCACAATGAGCTTTGGGTGCCTGCTGAGGAATTGGAAGAATTTAATAGTCAGATCGTGGGGCAGATAGTTGTAACCCAATCTTTTTATTCCAAAATTTAATTATACCAAACCCGCCTTAAACCGCTTCGCCAATAACCCCGTCGCCTTATCCAGATCGATCTCCGCTACGGCAACACCCGCCTCACCATAAGGCTGGTAGGCAAGGCAAACCCCGTCGGGCGCAATAATGCAGGAGGCAGCTTCCTGGTATTTGGTGGCATAGCCCACGCTGGCGAAATAAATGGTGTTCTCCATAGCCCGCATCATCATGGCTTTTTCGTAGTAGGGGCTGTGTTTGTCGCCCCATTCGCTGAGTTGTACTCCTTCGGTATCACTGCCGGTAAAATGGGGGTGGAATACCACCTGCGCCCCATTTCGCGCCGCCCACCTTACCGATTCGGGGTAGCGGAAACCCTCGTGGCAAATGGTAATGCCGAATTTCAGGCCGTCAATCTCAAATAAGCTGCGCTCCGTGCCTGCTATCCAGGTATTGTCTTCCGATGGGTCAAGCTGGTTCTTGGTTTGGTAACCTAATGGCTCGCCGGTGTTTGATATTACATAAGCAACATTCAGCAGTTCGCCATCCTTAAACCAATCCATTGGGATAATAATACATATTGAATACTGTGCAGCTATCACGCAAACCTTCTCCAACGCCGCTTGCATATTTTCAGGCGTTGCTTTCTCCGCAGCAAAGCTGGGATATCCGGGCAGATAAGTTTCCGGGAAGCAAACTACTGTGGTTTGTTGGCTGGCTGCATCTTTAGATAATTTATCTATCCAATAAAGACCGTCTTCAATAGATTTCGGGTACGGGGGAGAAGCAACTGCTATTTTCATAATGGTTATTTATGATCAAATTTCTATTCCCGCCGCGTCATTGCGAGGTACGAAGCAATCTCTGAACTATGCATAAACGCATTGCATATCGCGAACCTTTCTATCTGGAGATTGCTTCGTGCCTCGCAATGACGATGTGTTTAGGATCAGCGGACTACAAGCTCTTCAAATACTTTATCGTCACCGGGATCTGCTTAGCATGGTCCGGGCTTTCGTCCTCAATAAAATAATGGCGGATGCCTACTGCCTTGGCGGCTTTTAATACTTCCGGGATATCTATCTGCCCGGTGCCCAGGGCTACATCATTTTTGATGTCGGTTCCGCCGGTGAGGTCGTTAGCAACGCCTTTACGTATATCCTTCAGGTGCATCAGTCTCCAGCGGGTTGGGTATTTTAACATCAGTTTGGCTGGGTCAGCGCCACCATGGAAAGCCCACATCACGTCCATCTCAAACTTAACATATCGCGGGTCGGTGTTTTTTACAATATAATCGAAAAGGGTACCATCCTCATAAGGCACAAATTCGTAGCCATGGATGTGGTAGCAAAGCGTTAAACTATTTGCTTTAAGCGTGCGGCCGGCTTTGTTTAAGTCGGCAACCGCTTTTTTGGCATCATCAAGCGTAAAAGTTTTACCATGGGGCAGCCAGGCCACCATTACAAATTGAGAACCCAATATACCGGCGGTGCGCACCGCTTCCAATGGTTCTTTTACCAGCGAGCCATAATCAATCCCGATAGACGGCATACTGATGCCGCGCTTATCCAGCATCTGCTTAAACTTGTAAATGTCTACACCTTTTGGGTTCGGCCCTTCCATTTGCGTAATGCCAAGCGCTTTCACACTGTCTAATACAGCCTCGGGCCGGGCGGCAAAACTGGCCCGGTAGGTATAAGCCTGCACGCCAATAGGGGCGGTAAAAAGGTTTTGGCCTTTTACGGGAACCTGTGCTGATTTAGGAACCGAGCAGCTTGCGATAATGAAAGCAAGTAAAATATATAGGATCGATCGTTTTTCCATCATGTAAGTCATAATCAAAATTAAAGATTTTTGTTTTAATAGCCCGCTGATGTTTCCCATTAGCATGGTTTAAGTTTTGGATTAAACGCGGTTTAACCGGCCTAACTGTTAAGCGAATATTAATGCATTATAATGACAATATGTTTAAACACAATTGAGATAAAGTCTTACCTTTGCGTCCTCAATAGCAAGCATGAGCGATTCGATAAAGCACGAGTGCGGAGTAGCATTTATCCGCCTTTTAAAGCCGTTATCCTTTTATCAAAAAAAGTACGGCACGGCGCTGTACGGCATAAACAAACTTTACCTTTTAATGGAAAAACAGCATAACCGCGGGCAAGACGGCGCGGGCGTTGCTACCATTAAACTGGATATTGAACCCGGGAAACGATACATCAGCCGGCATAGGTCGATGGCGTCAAACGCGGTGGCCGATATCTTCGAGTATATACAGAAGAAGTTTGCCGAGATAGAAAAAGAGCAGCCTGAAAAAATGCAGGATGCCGAATGGCTCAAAGAACATGTAAGCTTTACCGGCGAAGTTCTTCTGGGCCATTTGCGTTATGGTACGCACGGCAAAAACAGCATCGAAAGCTGCCACCCTTTTCTGCGCCAAAACAACTGGATGACACGTAACCTGGTTATTGCCGGTAACTTCAACATGACTAATGTTGACGAACTGCTGCAGCAACTGTACGACCTGGGCCAACACCCCAAAGAACAAGCCGACACCATCACCGTGCTGGAAAAAATGGGCCACTTCATCGATACCGAGAACCAGGGCCTTTTTGACCAGTACAAACGCGAAGGATTGGACGATAACCGCGAGATAAGCAAGCTAATAGCCAATGATATGGATGTGGCTAAGATATTGCGGAAAAGCGCCAAGAACTGGGACGGTGGTTACACCATAGCCGGTATTTTGGGCCACGGCGACGCATTTGTAATGCGCGATCCGGTTGGCATACGCCCGGCTTATTATTATTATAATGACGAGATAGTAGTAGCCGCTTCCGAGCGCCCAGCTATACAAACTGCTTTCAATATTCCTATCGACGAAGTGAGGGAGATCCGCCCCGGCCACGCGCTTATTGTTAAAAAGAGCGGCAAGATAACCGAGGAAATGTTTAGCGAGCCGAAGGAACAAAAGTCATGCTCCTTCGAGCGGATCTATTTCTCGCGCGGCAGCGATGCTTCTATTTACCGCGAACGTAAACAATTAGGCAGGCTGCTTTGCCCGCAAATATTGAACGCGGTGGATAACGATATGAAGAACACCGTGTTCTCTTACATCCCCAACACTGCCGAAGTTGCCTTTTACGGCATGGTAGAGGGGGTGCACAAATACATTAAACAATACCAGCGCGATAAATTGCTTAACCGCGATGATAAAATAAGCGAGGAAGAGCTAACCGAGGTGCTGAGCATGGCACCGCGTGTAGAAAAGATAGCTATTAAAGACGTTAAGCTGCGTACCTTCATCACTCAGGATGCCGACCGCAGCGAGATGGTAGCGCACGTTTACGATACCACCTACGGCCTCATCAAAAATGATGATGATACATTGGTAGTATTAGACGATTCTATTGTACGCGGAACAACCTTAAAACAAAGTATCCTGAAGATCTTAGACCGCCTCGGCCCTAAAAAAGTAGTGGTGGTATCATCTGCACCGCAGATTCGTTACCCGGATTGTTACGGTATAGACATGTCGCGCATGGGCGAGTTTGTAGCTTTCGAAGCAGCTATCAGCTTGTTAAAAGATGCCGGCAAGGATGATGTGATAGTAGGCGTTTACCAGAAATGTAAGGATAGTTCTAAACTGCCAAAAGAGGACGTGGAGAACTACGTAAAAGCAATTTACGAACAGTTTACCGATCAGGAGATCTCTGACCGTATCGCGCAGATCATCACCCCTAAAGGTGTTAAATGCGAAGTGAAGGTTTTATATCAAACTTTAGATAACCTGCACATTGCCTGCCCCGGCCACACCGGCGACTGGTACTTCAGCGGCGATTACCCAACCCCGGGTGGTAACAAAGTAGTGAACCGCGCCTTTGTTAACTGGATGGAAGGTAAAAACCAGAGAGCATATATGTAAGAGATTCAAGAGACAAGAATCAAGAGAAATACAAAAAGGCGGCGAATTTTAAATTAGCCGCCTTTTTGTATTTATTTCAATTTAGATAGTTGTGGGGACTTTCTCGGGCAATTGTATCTTTTCCAATTGGGGTACCTGTTCTGGATGTTCAACGCAGTTTTTAACTATTAAAGGAATTGTATGTTTTGTTACGGAAATCTTAGCTGCTATGTTTCTCTGTACCCGGCGGAGAAAAAACGTAATGGGTAACCAGCCTGTCTACCAGCACAAGGGATGCGATGATGAGTGCGATACCGGCGATCTGGTTGAGGCGGTGCACTAATTTTACAGATATTTTGTCGCGGAGTTTATCGGCGTAGAACGCTTTGGTGGTGTCGAGCCCGAATTGTACGATAAGGATGGTTAGGAACATGATGGCGATTTTTAACGTGCGGCCATGTACACCCTCGTGGTAAACGGTACTGGCTGCGCCGATGACGACCGTCCAATGAAAAAGGATGGTTGGGTTGAAAATGCACATTAAAAAGCCTTTGAAGAAGTACCCAGCCCGATCTACGTTAGATGGTACCGTGTTGTTGTAATTTACGTCGCTTTTTTTGAACAGGTAATAAACGCCTACTACGAAGAGTATAAGGCTGCCCAATACGCCTACCATGGTTTTTGTATGTGGGCTTACAGTAAACAGTTGCGATCCGAAAAGGATGGCTCCCACAAAAACAACATCGCTGCATACCACGCCGAGGGCCAGAGCTACGCCTGCGTGGAAGCCTTTTTCGATACTGGTTTTAATTAAAGCGAAAAAAACCGGGCCGGTTATAAATGTGAGCACTAATCCAAACCCAATTCCCGAAATAATGGCTTCTATCATTAAGTTAGGCGTATATATTGCTTTCTATCCAGTTAAAAAAATCAGGACACTAATATGCAACAATTATCTGTTAAACACCAAAAACATAATTTGTGATTTATATTTTGAAAAAATTAACGGCCATTTATAAAAAAAATGAATTATGTTTAGTGCTTCAAATACACCAATATTTAACAACCTCTTTTAACAATGGAACAAAACAACTCAAAGAGTAATAGCTCGGCGTTGTATACGCTGGTAACTGTATTCTTTTTTTGGGGCTTCTTGGCCGCTTCTAACGGAATTTTCATCCCTTTTTGTAAAGCACACTTTAGTTTAACGCAATTCGAGTCACAATTGATCGACTTTACCTTTTATGGCGGCTATTTTATAGGCTCGCTTATTCTGTATTTTGCTTCTGCCGCAACAAAGGTTGATATTCTGAATAAGATCGGCTACAAGAATGGTATCATCTACGGGCTATTGCTTTCTGCAGTAGGCGCGTTGATCATGATCCCAGCCATCAACTCGGGTTCGTTCGCATTCATATTGTTCACATTCTTTGTAATAGCTTTAGGTTTCTCCTTGCAGCAAACTGCTGCCAACCCATTTGTGGTAGCCCTGGGTAGCGCCGAAACCGGTACCCACCGCTTAAACTTTGCCGGTGGTGTAAATAACTTCGGCAGTATTATGGGCCCGGTTATCGTAAGTATCGTTTTATTTGGTTCGGCATCTGCAAAAATCCCGGCTTCCGAAGTGAAAATATCCTCGGTTAATAACCTGTACTATATTCTTGCTGGCTTGTTTATAGCTGTAGCAATATTCTTTTGGGTATCAAAATTACCAAAAGTAACCAGCGACGAGAAAATAGAACCCAGCAACAAGGCAAACCTGCCATTGGGTATCATTTTTATCGCGTTCCTTTTAATATTGGCAGCAAGCCCGCTTGCTATTGCAACAGGATTGCCTAAATCGTATTTCGTATACGCTTCTCTTGCAATCATCCTAATCTCGCTTATTGGTTCGGTATCGGCGTCAGCTAAAACTAAAAATAAATCGGGTTGGGGTGCTATGCAATACCCGCAATTGGTTTATGGTATGCTGGCCATCTTTACCTATGTAGGTGTTGAGGTAACTATCCAGAGTAACATGGGCGCCTTGCTGGAATTACCTGCATTTGGCGGTTACGCGGCATCGGATATCGCACCGTTCATCTCCTTATACTGGGGTAGTTTAATGGTAGGCCGATGGACGGGTGCTATCGCTGCTTTCAGCCTCAGCAAAACCGCTAAGTTTGCCTTAACCGTTATTATACCTTTTGTCGCATTTGCAGTGGTACTTATTGTTAACCGCATTGGCGGTACCGATGTTACCAGCCTTTACCCTTACGCTGCCTGTGTAGCTATCCTGGTTATCGGTTTTATGATAGGTAACCAGAAACCAGTGCGCACACTGGCTATATTCGGCGTTTTAGGCGCTATATTTATGGTGATAGGTTTGATGACCACCGGAATGATCGCCATCTTCTCGTTCATCAGCGGTGGCTTATGCTGCTCAATCATGTGGCCGTCTATCTTCTCTTTATCGGTTACCGGTTTAGGCAAGTACACCAGCCAGGGTTCGGCATTCTTAATTATGATGATTCTGGGCGGTTCTATCATCCCGCCGGTGCAGGGTATCCTGGCCGACACCAGCGGTATCCACTTGTCATACATCGTACCGGTTATCGGCTTTGCTTACCTGGCGTTCTTTGCCTTTAAAGCTGGTTCGGAACTGAAGAAACAGGGTATCGACGTAGATAACCTGGAAGCAGGCGGAGGACACTAATTGTCTGAATCAGAATTTTCGGAATTAGACAATTTTCAGAATACTTAAAATTAAGGTTAGTTAACGGAGCCATCCAATAGCTAACCTTTCTTATTTTAATTAACTTTAAACATGAAACCTACTTTCGATCATATTTTTATGAACCTGGCAACCGATCTGGCTAAGCGCTCTCACTGCGTTAAAGCCCAGGTAGGTGCCGTTTTAACTAAGGACACCCGGATCATCTCTATTGGGTATAATGGTCCCCCTGCGGGCACGCATAACTGCGATGAGGAGTTTCCTGACCAGGGTTGCCCGCGCGACTCTAAAGGAAGCTGCTCGCTTGCCCTGCACGCCGAAGAGAACGCCATACTGTATGCCGTAAAGAACGGTGCCAATTTAGAAGGTGCAACGCTTTACACCACGCTATCGCCATGCCTGCCATGCGCCAGGCTTATTTTCTCTGCGGGTATTAAGCAAGTTTACTTTGATAAATCTTACGCCCAATACAAAGGCCTCGCCAGTGACGAAGGGGTTGATTTTTTGAATAAGTTTGGGGTTAGCGCCGTGAAAGCGGAGTAGAGTCGAAAGTTAAAAGTGAAAAGTTTTGAAGACTTTTCACTTTCGACTTTATTTAAAACTGGGGCAAACAAAGGCTTTCGGGTTGCATTGCCTTTTAACTTTTAACTTTTAACTTTTAACTTTTCAAAAGTGGTTCCACCCTGTCCAGCGCAAATTGGAGCTGCTCCTCAGGGGTGAGTTCGGTATTATCCAGTATAATGGCGTCATCAGCTCGTACCAACGGGCTTTCAAGGCGGGTGGTATCGGCGTAGTCGCGGTGGGCAAGGCTCTCAAATACCTCTTCTAAAGTAACATCAGGTTCTTTGATGTGGATCTCTTTGTAGCGTCGTTCGGCGCGTATTTTTGGGTCGGCCGTCATAAACAATTTTACAGGGGCGGTAGGGAAAACGGCGGTACCTATATCGCGGCCATCCATCACGATATTTTTTGATTTGCCCATGCGCTGCTGCTGCTTCACCATCTCACGTCGCACCTCTTTTAAGGCCGCTACAGCGCTCACCTTTTCGGATACGGGCATCTGGCGAATTTCTTCGGATACTTCCTCGTCGTTCAGGGTGATGTGCGATTCGTAATCGCGCGAGTGAAAGTTGAGGTGGATGTTTTTAAGGGCTTCCTCAACGTGGGCATGGTCGGCCATATCTACATTGTTCCTTAAAAAATATAGGGCAACCGCGCGATACATGGCACCACTGTCTACGTAAATAAAATGAAGTTTTTTGGCCAGTGCTTTGGCCAGGGTGCTTTTACCACATGAGGAATAGCCGTCGATAGCTACTATAATGTTATTGCTCATCGGGATACGAAGTTACGGTTTTTGGCTAATAATTGGAAATAGAAAGGGTGAGAAAGCTGCACGGCGTCCGGTGGGGTGTTCCACCATTGCAAGTGAAACACTTATTTTTAAAACAGTATTGACAATCAGTATTTTACAGTTTTTTGGTGAAACACTTTGGAACACCCCTGTTAGTTAAGTAAACTGTTTAATTTATTCATGGACAGGTAGTTATTGAGATTTTTAAAATTGACGAAAAATAGCATGAAACACTTGCCTGGAACACCTCCAATACGCTAATCAACTAATTTATTAAATTCGCGCCATGAATTTTGATAAGGCCAGCCTGCAAAAAGAGATCAGCTACAAAACATCGCGCAGCGGGGGTAAAGGCGGGCAAAACGTAAATAAGGTATCCAGCAAGGTAGAGTTGCTGTTCAATATCAACGAATCGGTACTGTTTACCGATGAGGAAAAACTATTGCTGAACGAAAAGCTGCAAAGCCGTTTTAACAAAGATGGCTCCGTACAGGTGATATGCGATGAAGAGCGCAGCCAATATCTCAATAAAGAAATTGCGGTGGAGCGCTTGATGGTTTTATTAGGCAAGGCCCTTATCAGGCCCAAAATTCGTAAGAAGCTGAAAATTAGTAAGGCCGCCAAACTGACCCGCCTTGGCAACAAAAAAGCGCAATCCGATAAAAAAGAGAATCGAAAAAAGAACTTCGATATTTAATCAAACCGGTACAGTAACGTTGCCGAACCCCATTGATGCGCTTTTGCCTGGTTTTTTACATCTTTTGTATTGAAGATGGCCGCTAACCCGTATACAAACCTGCCGCTTACATAGTTTACACCCAACTCATTACTGAATACAAAGTGGCGGATATCTTTGGTAACTTCCATGGTGCCAGCCTCGGGGTGGTCCTTAAACATGCTGCCCTGTATGGTGGCATCGTAACCAATAACGTTTGCCTGTGGTTTGTAGTAGAAGAAAAACTCATGCTGGTGCAGTAACGTGTTTTTACCTTTAGAGGCAGTGCTTTGCGTACTTGCCGATTCGAACAACTGGTTGAAATTCCCCAGGCGGATCAGCGGGCCCGCGCCTGCGCTAACAAAGCCGGTACCCAGGTTGGCATAAGTAGCAGCAGATACATCTATAAACGAGCCGCGTGCAAGCAGTTTATTATATTCTGCCGACAGGTTTACTTCAACATCGTTCCTGATCTGGTATTCCCAGCCCTCCGGCGGGTAGAAGCCGAATGTTTTATGAATAAACTCCTGTGCGCCTCGGCCACCCGACGCCGGGCCAACAACGCCAACCCTGGCGGTAAACTTTAAGTTGCTTTCGCTTTTATAAAGCAGGTTTAACGATGCGCCCGCGTATAAATAGCCTGCGAATGGCCTGTCGAGGTAATTTAACGAAGGTATAGCTGCCGATTGGGGGTTGAATAGTTTTTGACCCACCTCAAAACCCAGTACCTTATTGCCCAGCTTTTCGTTTTTGCCGGCATCCAGGGCTTTGCGGTAATACAGGAAAATGCCATTGGTGTAATACTTGTCAGACCCTTGCGCCAGGAAGGAGTCGTTATCAGATTGAAGGCCGAACTCGTGCCCGCGGGTTTGTGCAAAGGTAGTGCAGGCTGTAAACAGGCAGGCGGCTAAAGCAAAAAGTTTAATTTTCATCAAGGGGTTATAAAATAGCTTCGCTAAATTAAAAAAAGCAGCGAAACTTTAAGCGTTAAATTTTACCGCACTTAATTGCCATATTCCAGTGGGTTCAGATCTGCAATTTGTTCCCAGCCCATGTGCCCTTCAAGGGCTAAAGCGTTGGGTGGGCTGTAGTAACCATGCTTGTCTACCACTATTTCGGGGGCTAAAAAGTTCAGCATAGAGTATTGCCCTTTGGGGAAGGTGTTCCATTTGGTGGTCATTTTTACATTGTATTCGCTATCCGTATTGGAATACCCCTCGGCCTCGTAAATGGTGTATACTACAAATATACTCTGCGAGTGGTTAAAAGATTTAAAATCACCGTCTATCATCTTCATTAACGAATCGGCCTTAAGCGGCCTACGACTCGGGCGGATCCCTTTACCGTCGTCCGTTTCGCCGGGCTTTGTTTTGTTTCGGATGCTGTAAACTGCGTAACCGTCTTTGTCCAGCTTGTTTAGGTAAATGGATTTCAGGAAATGATAAATAGAACCCTGGTAGGCAATTTGCCGGTTTTCTTTCCATGTTTTCGCCTCCTTTGGCGTTTCGGGTTTTAGCTCTGCAAACGACGCTTGCCCCTGGTAACTCAAGAGCTTTTCATCATCGTTAAGCTGAAAGGACTGCAGCAGGTATTTTATTTTATAGCCGAGCGCCTTATTCTCTATCTCTAAAAAATCATCGGCTGTAACCGTAAGTGTATTGGTGGCTTTATTAAAATGAAAATGGAGGACATCCTTATTAAGGATACCGCACTTATCGGCATTTAACGTGGTGCCTAAAAAATACTGCCTGAATTTTTGAAAATACTCTTCTGAATAAGCGGTGATCTTCACTTCTGAGAGCTGGTTTACAGAAGGCAGTAATTTTACATCAAGCGTTACATCCTTTGTAACCGCAACCGCCTGCGTAAAAGTTTGGAAACCGATGAACCTCGCTGTAAGTGTGTAGGAGCCCGGCGCTATATTGTTTAAGGTGAATTTTCCGTTATTATCGGCCGCAGTAATGGCTTTTGTACCCGATAGAAAAACTGTTACACCGGGAAGTGTTTCGCCTTTATCATCGCGTACGGTACCACCAATAGCGACTGTGGATTGCGCAACGGAAAACCGGGCAATGAACAGGAGTGTTAGTATCAATAACAGTTTAATGTGCCGATAGCTAATTTTCATCAATGAATTATGAAGCTTGGCTAAAAATAGAAAAAGCAAGGCTAATTACCTTGGTTATTCATTTTTTAAAATGAATAACCAAAACTTAAGTAAGGCCAGTAGGGCACAAAAGCGTGCGATGAAAATATAGGGCTGAACCCACCACGGAAGCTAAAGCCGCCATCGGCGGGTTGGTAACGGTAACCAAAATTAAGCGAGCCGAATGCCCCAACTTGAGAGTGGCGCTCATAGCTGTAATCCACCGGGTAATTGATGTAATCGTAATAGCTATTGCTATTGCCAAAAAAGGTGTTAGAGCTGTAAGAACTGTAGTGGAAAAACGTAGCGCCAGCGCCAATTTCAAAATACTTGCCATTTTTACCCAACAAATAGTTGATAACAACGGGTATGGTAAAAAGCCTGTCATCATTTTCGGAAAAATAGCTGATACCAACCCGGCCGCCCAGCCCATCCTGCCGCTTTTTAAAACGGGTGTCATAATTAAAGGAGTATACGCCACCGGCGCCTAATCCCTCAAAATAAACGCTTTGAGCCCTTTTATTGGCGTAAACCTTGTTAAGCGAATCTGTTTGCGAAATTTTTTGCGCACTGGCATTAAGCGAAAAAGCGGCGAGTAAAATGAGTATGCTGGGGCGTAGAAATTTTATCATAAACTGGTTTAAGCGCCATGAAGATAATCTATTTTTTGGAACGACCCCGGCATTAATTGTTAATTATTGTTATTGCCTTTTTTACAGCGATAGTTACCCCAAAAAGCAGACACAAAAAAAGCAGCACAATTTGTGCTGCTCTCCATTTATTTTAAGGCGTTTTTAATTTACCGCCGGTTTTGCAGGTTCTTTTTCCTTCACCGTAAGGTCAAGCGCGTTGCTTACTTTCTCATTCAGCAAAGCCAGTTCAACTACTTCCTTCATATCGGTAACGTAGTGGAATTTCAAGTCCTTGATATAATCTTCTTTGATCTCGAGGATATCCTTCTGGTTGGATTTGCAAAGGATGATCTCTTTAATATTGGCGCGTTTAGCAGCCAGGATCTTCTCCTTGATACCACCTACAGGCAGCACACGGCCACGCAGGGTGATCTCGCCCGTCATGGCTAAATGTGCTTTTAGTTTGCGCTGCGTAAATGCCGAAACCAGTGCGGTAAGCATGGTAACACCAGCCGATGGGCCATCCTTGGGGGTAGCGCCAGCCGGTACGTGCACATGCACATCCCATTGCTCAAACAGTTTTGGGTTGATATCGAAAGCGGCGGCATGTGCCCTTAAATAAGCTAAGGCAATGGTTACCGATTCCTTCATTACGTCGCCCAAACTACCGGTTAAGGTAAGTTTGCCGTTACCCGGGCTCAGGCTCGATTCGATGAACAGGATATCGCCACCAACGGATGTCCAGGCTAAGCCTGTCACTACACCGGCTATGTCGTTGTTTTCGTAAAGGTCTTTATCATAAAAAGGAGCGCCTAATATTTTTATCACGTCCTTTTTATTCACCGCCGGGTTGTATTCCTCTTCCATGGCAATGTTTTTGGCCACGCCACGGACTACCGAGCCAATTCTCTTTTCCAGCGCGCGTACGCCCGATTCGCGTGTATAATCTTCTATCAGCCGTTCTACTATCTCGTTTTTGATCACTACCTGCTTGGCGTTCAAACCATGGGCTTCGCGCTGCTTGGGTACCAGATGGCGTTTGGCTATCTCTACCTTTTCTTCGATGGTGTAACCGTTCACTTCAATGATCTCCATACGATCCAGCAATGCGGGTTGAATGCTGCTCAAAGAATTCGCGGTAGCGATGAACATAACGTTAGACAGATCAAAATCCATCTCCACGTAGTTGTCATAAAAAGTAGCGTTCTGTTCAGGGTCCAACACCTCTAAAAGGGCGGAAGATGGGTCGCCACGGAAATCGTTGCTTACCTTATCTATCTCATCCAAAATAAATACTGGGTTGGCCGCGCCGGCTTTCTTTACCGACTGGATGATCCTGCCCGGCATAGCGCCGATATAGGTTTTGCGATGACCGCGAATTTCGGCCTCATCGCGCACGCCGCCAAGGGCCATACGCACATATTTACGCCCCAAAGCCTTGGCGATTGATTTACCCAGTGAAGTTTTACCAACCCCCGGAGGGCCAACCAAACAAAGGATAGGCGCTTTCATATCGTGCTTCAACTTGAGCACGGCAAGGTATTCTATAATGCGTTGTTTTACTTTATCAAGGCCAAAATGGTCCTTATCCAGCACCTTTTGGGCGCGTTTAAGGTCGAAGTTGTCTTTAGTAAATTCGTTCCATGGCAGATCGATCAACAACTCCAGATAGTTTATCTGCACCGAATAATCCGCCGCGGCGGGGTTGGTGCGGGCAAGTTTTTCCAGCTCTTTGGCAAACTGTGTTTTAACTTCCTTGCTCCATTTTTTCTTTAAGGCACGCTGGCGCAGGTTCTCTATCTCCAGGTCGGGAGAGGTGCCGCCCAGCTCTTCCTGTATGGTTTTTAGCTGCTGGTTCAGGAAATAATCGCGCTGCTGTTTGTCCAAATCAACCCGTACTTTGGTTTGGATCTGGTTCTTCAGTTCCAGCATTTGCAGGTCTAAAGTAAGGTGCTCCAATACCATGTTCACCCTGTCGCGCAGGCTGGCGGTTTCCAGCAGGTCTTGCTTGGCTGCCATATCCGCGTTCATATTGGATGATATGAAGTTGATGAGGAAGTTGGTGCTCTCGATATTACGGATAGCAATGCCCGCTTCGCTCGGGATATTCGGCGAAAGATGAATGATATTCATGGCCATATCTTTTACAGACGATACCATGGCTTTAAATTCTTTATCTTCTTTCGGTTTTATCTCTTTAAATGGCTCCAGTGTAGCTTTAATGTAGGGTTCGCTTTGTACTTCGTCCTTTAAAATAAAGCGCTTTTTACCCTGCAGTATCACGGTGGTGTTACCATCGGGCATTTGCAGCATTTTAATGATGAGGGCGATGGTGCCCACGCGGTGAAGCTGACTAAAGTTAGGGTCTTCTACACTTACATCCTGTTGTGCCACTACGCCAATAAGGCGCTTGCCTTTGTTGGCATCGCGGATGAGCTTGATAGATTTATCGCGGCCTACGGTAATAGGAATTACCACACCGGGGAATAAAACGGTATTGCGAAGCGGAAGTATGGGTAAAATTTCGGGAACCTGCTCGTTATTCATCTCCTCCTCATCCTCTGACGACATCAGCGGAAAGAACTCGGAATCTTCGTTTATAGCAGCAGTATTTTTAAAATCAAACGGATCGAAAGTCATTAATCACCTTGTTTAATGATAGCGCAACGTCATATTGTCAGCCGCCGGAAACATCCTGCGCATTAAATAGGGGTTAACTACCAGTTTTATATATACAAATATACTGTTTCAAGCGCTATGCCAATATAGGGTTATTTGAGCGGGTATTTTGGCAGCGCCTGTAACTATTTGATTTATTAGACGTTGCAATGCGCGAAAAGTTTCAAGGGGAATTAAGGGGATTGGTGAATAGTGGAAAAAAAGTCATGCTTTTTGGGGAATGTAGTTTCAGTTGAAAGTTTTCTGTTTGAAGTCGCAATTTGCGAACTCAAGTTCATAATTGACATCACATTTTTAATTCACAAAACAGGATAAACAATTATATTGCACAACGATGAGTAACGAACTATCTCCGCTTACGGTGCCAGAGGAAATAATGCTGAACCCAATTTATTATTTGGCGTGAACAGAAAGTGATGCTCGATGCAGATTTAGCAGAACTATACCAAGTGGAACCCAAGCAACTTAAAAGGCAGGTTAGACGGAATATAGATCAGTTCCCGGAGGATTTTATGTTTGAATTAACAGATAATAGAGTATGGTTCTTTAAGGAGCCAATTTGGCACCTTAAAAAGAGGCGAACATACTAAATATCTCCCGATGGCTTTTACGGAACAAGGCGTGGCCATGTTATCCAGTGTGCTGAATAGTCGCCGGACCATAGCTGTTAACATTCAAATCATCCGGATTTTTACAAAGCTTCGTCCAATGTTTATAGATAATACCTATCTGCGCCTCGAGGTTGAGAAGATAAAAACCAAACTGGATAATCAGGATAAGAATATGGAACTTGTGTTTCAATACCTGGATGAATTAACAGAGAAAAAGATGAACCAAAAATACGCAATAGAATAGGGTACAAGCCCGATACCCTTTAAGCGGTCACTCTCCAATTTTCCGAATAAAAAAGTACGCGCTTAGTATAATATTTTATACTATTGCAAGTTACTATAATACAAATTTGTTACACAAGGCAGGCAGTTAATGAGGTTCGCAACAATAATTTCTCTTCTTGTAATTACTTCGCTCGAATCATCGGCACAAAATGCCTATGTGAAAATGGGCCAGCAAGCCTTTATGGATGGCAATTTTAAAGCCGCCGTTGCCCAGTTAGAGAAAGCCTGTTTAATAGATTCTACCAACGCCAATGCTTACTGGATGCTGGGCTACTCCTACTATCATAGCGAAAACTACCGTAAATCTATAGTAGCTTATACCAAAGCAATTTTTATAAACCCGGTTGATGCAACTGCCTATTATTACAGGGCACGCGCAAAAGGCTATTTGGGTAAGGATAATTTTCTCTCGCCAGATGAACGTGAAAAATACCTGCTTGGCTCTATTTTCGATCTTACCAAGGCTATCGCCATAGATCCGTCTCAGCAAACAAAAAGCTACCAAACCCGCGCTATCGCTTACCGGGAATACGGCATGTTTAAGCTAATCTCCAGCCAGAAAAACTACGATAAGGTACGTGGCATCAATTCTTTACGCGCCTCGGTTGCCGACCTGGAAAAGGTATTGGCCGAAAACCCGGGGCGGTCGGATATTTCTACGCTGCTGGATGTTTCTAAAGAAAAGCTGGCCAGCGCTACCGGCAAGCACTAATTAAAACTCGCCTTTAATGAGGTAATTATTTCCGCCCATCACTTTTACCTTTTGGTCTTTCTCAATTAAATAATACTCTCCGGGCACATACAGAAGCTTTTCGGTAGTGGTATAGAGCAGGTTGTGGATGTTGTTGAGGATATACAGCTGTGTTACCTTGCCGTTGCTTTTGTTGATCACAATTTCGCGGGTTTTCAGCTCCGGGAATTTAGCTTTGTACACCAGGCTGTCGGCATTTTCTGTTACGGCGTAACTATCCTTCCAGGCGGGTTTGTTGATGTCTGATGAGGTGAACAAGCCAAACTCCTGCCCCCAATTGGCTATTTTAACCGTTTTGGTTTCGCTTTCGCCATTGTGGGTAACGGTTTTTTTAATGTTGAGATTTAGTTTTACCAACCGGGCCGAATCGGTTTTAAAAAACTCCTTCAGGTCGAAGTATTTTAACTTGGCGCCGGTTTCCTTAATTTCCGGCTTACAGGCGTACCATGTGCATAAAAGCAGCAGGCCGCCTGTAAAAAGGATATATTTTTGCAACGGTTTATACCAATACATTGCCGGTCATTTCTGCGGGGATGGGTACACCTATCATGCTTAAAATGGTTGGCGCGATGTCGCCCAGCTTGCCATCCTTAACTGCTTTTACATCGCTGTCGATCACAATACAGGGTACCAGGTTGGTGGTATGCGCTGTGTTTGGCGATCCATCATCGTTGATCATGTAATCAGCATTCCCATGGTCGGCAATGATGATGAACGAGTAGCCATGCGCCAGGCCGGTTTCTACAACTGCTTTGGTGCAGGCATCGGCTGTTTCGGCAGCCTTAACTACCGCGCTGAATACGCCGGTATGGCCTACCATATCGGTATTGGCAAAGTTCAAACAAACAAAATCGGGCCATTCAGCAATCAGTTCCGGGATGATGGCATCACGGATGCCTGCGGCATTCATTTCCGGCTGAAGATCGTATGTAGCCACTTTTGGCGATGGCGCTAATAAGCGTTTCTCGTTGATGAACTCCTTTTCGCGGCCACCGCTAAAGAAGAAGGTTACGTGTGGATATTTCTCCGTTTCGGCTATGCGGATCTGGTTTTTACCGGCACTTTCCAAAACTTCGCCCAACGTTTGGCTCAGGTCGTCCTTACGGAAAACCACGCTTACGTTTTTAAAGGTTTCGTCGTACGAGGTCATGGTTACGTACTTCACATTCAGCGGGTGCATGTTGTATTCCGGGAATGGCTTTTGGGTAAGTGCAAGCGAAATTTCGCGGCCCCTATCTGTACGGAAGTTGAAGCAGATCACTACGTCGCCTTCTTTTATCACGGCAACAGGTTTGCCATAGCTGTCAACCTTTACTATCGGCAGTACAAATTCATCGGTAACACCCGCGTCGTACGATTTTTGGATAGAAGCTGCGATGTCCTGGGAACCCTCGCCTTCGCCGTTCACCATCAGGTCGTACGCCTTTTTAACGCGTTCCCATCGGTTATCGCGGTCCATAGCGTAATAGCGTCCAATGGCAGATGCTAATTGAACAGGAGTGGAGGCTATATGTTGGTTTAATTCATTTATAAAACCCAAACCGGAGTTAGGGTCGGTATCGCGGCCATCTAAAAAGGCGTGGATAAACACTTTATCCAACTCTAATTGCCTGGTAGCATCTACCAGGCCTATTACGTGTTTAATGTGGGCATGTACGCCGCCATCGCTCACCAAACCTATCAGGTGTACATCTTTATCATTAGCCTTAGCATAGTTAAATGCCTCCAGCAGGGTTTCGTTCTGCACAAATTCGTTATCAATAACGGCTTTGTTTATGCGGCCCAGTTCCTGGTAAACCACGCGGCCTGCACCCAAATTCATGTGCCCCACTTCCGAGTTGCCCATTTGCCCTTCGGGAAGGCCCACCGCAAGCCCGGAGGCCTCCAGTTTGGAGTTTGGATAATTGGCTATCATCGAATCGAAAAATGGTGTGTTAGCGGCCAGTATAGCGTTCGATTCGTCCTGGCGGCCGTAACCCCAGCCGTCGAGTATTATTAATGCAACTTTTTTTCTGTTTTCCACAATGCAAATATAAAAGCAACGTTTAAACATTATAATTTAAAAACTGGTTTATTTTTTTGTGCAACCTTTTTTTAGTTTATTGGTCATATATATGATGAAACTAAAATATTTGCCCATCCTGGTACTCCTTTACCTGGTACCATCTGTTTGTTTAGCCGGCCCGATAGATAAAATTGCCGAGTTGATAAAGCAGGGGAACGCGCACGAATTGTCCAAATATTTTGCTGCCAGTATTGATATCACCGTGTTAGAGAATACCAACGTGTACTCCAAAACGCAGGCTGAGCTCATCCTCGAAAAATTCTTTAAAGAAAACAAGCCCCATACCGTTACCGTACTGCACCGCGTAAACTCCAGCACCACTTATAATTACAGTGTGCTTTTACTTGCTACCGATAAAGGGAAGTATCGCGTTAGCTATACCATGAAAGAGGTTGAAAAGGAAATGGTGGTGATTGAACTTCGCATCGAAACTGAAAAAACCTAATTACTCATCAATTGTTCTTACTTTTGAAACTCAAAATTTAAAGGTTTGGACAAACAACTTATACACCAATTTATAGTAAATGCTTTAAGTGAGGATGTTGGCGATGGCGACCACACGTCCTTAGCTACTATTGAAGCCGGCACACAAGGAAAAGCGAAACTTTTAGTAAAAGATACCGGCATACTGGCAGGTGTTGAACTGGCTAAAGAGATCTTCGAAGTGGTTGACCCGAACCTGCAGCTGGAAGTGTTTTTGAACGATGGTGCCGAGGTAAAACCCAAAGATATCGCCTTCATCGTATCTGGCGACGCCCAAAATATCCTGAAAGCCGAACGGCTGGTGCTTAACTGTATGCAGCGCATGAGTGGCATAGCTACCAAAACCAACGAAATTGTAGACCTGCTGCAAGGCACCAATACCAAAGTTTTAGATACCCGCAAAACCACCCCGGGATTACGTTACCTGGAGAAATGGGCCGTGCGCATTGGCGGTGGTGTAAACCACCGGATAGGACTGTACGATATGATCCTGATAAAGGATAACCATGTCGACTACTCCGGCGGCATCAGGCCGGCTATTGAAAACGCGAACCATTATTTAGAGCAAACCGGCAAGAAACTGGCCATTGAAATTGAGGTAAGAAACCTTGATGAATTGGAGCAGGTGTTGCAAACGGGCAAGGTAAATCGTATTTTGCTGGATAATTTCGATTTTGACAGTTTGCGACAGGCTGTTAGCATGATAGAAGGCAGGTACATTACCGAAGCTTCGGGCGGGATAACTATCGATAACATACGCGATTATGCCGATTGCGGCGTAGATTACGTATCGGTAGGAGCGCTTACCCACTCGGTAAAAAGTTTAGACCTAAGTTTGAAAGCCGTTAAATTATAAATGAATATATTGCGGTATATAACATCAATTTAATATTATTGCAGGCAGATGCTATCAATCTACTCCATTTTAGCGCTTATTCTTGCTTATTGTTTCGGCTCAATACCTACGGCGGTATGGATTGGGCAGGCCTTTTACAACATTGATGTTAGGGAATATGGCAGCGGAAACGCCGGCGCAACCAACACATTCAGGGTTTTAGGTAAAAAGGCGGGCATCCCGGTAATGCTGCTGGACATTCTGAAAGGATGGACGGCCACCAACCTTGCCTACATCATAGGTGTATCTACCACGGGCGCTTACCATTCTGTGGCTTTTACCAATTATTCTCTGGCTTTGGGCGTAGCTGCCGTTATGGGCCACCTGTTCCCTATTTTCGCGGGTTTTAGAGGCGGTAAAGGCGTTGCCACTCTTTTTGGAATGATATTGGCTATTAACCTACAGGCATCTTTACTTTGTGTGCTTGTTTTTTTAGTGGTGTTGCTGTTAACGCAATATGTGTCATTAGCATCAATTTCGGCAGGTTTTATATACCCCATCGGTGTAACATTTATATTCCCGGTGACTATTAAATCGGTCGTTATTTATGGGATGTGTATATTTTTGCTGATTTTAGTTACCCATCAAAAAAATATAGAACGCTTATTAAGAGGTAAAGAGTCGAAAGTTAATTTATTTAAGAAAAAATCAACCGCTTAAATTACCATGAAAACACTTAGACCCTTACTGATTGCTGTTATTGCAGCAGTTACGTTTTACGCATGTTCCACTGTGCCGCTTACCGGCCGCTCGCAATTATCATTGGTTAGCGATGACCAGATAAACCCTGCTGCAGCAGCCAGCTACAAAGAATTACTATCGAGCCCAGCTACAAAAGTTGTTACCAGCGGCACCGATGCCCAGCGTGTTAAGCGCATTGGCGGCCAGTTAGCCATTGCCATTGAAAAGTATTTAAACGCCAACGGCTACGCCAACCAATACAGCTTTGCCTGGGAATTTAACCTGATACAAAGCCCGGAAATAAACGCGTGGTGTATGCCCGGCGGTAAGGTTGCCGTATATAGCGGCTTGTTGCCGGTTGCCCAATCTGATGCTGGTTTAGCCGTTGTAATGGGTCACGAAATTGGCCATGCCATTGCGCGTCACTCGGCAGAGCGTATGTCGCAACAATTGGCATTGCAAGCCGGCGGTACAGCCGTTGGTGCAGCTACTGGTAACAAATCTGCCGCAACGCAAGCCATTGTAGGCCAGTTATATGGCGTTGGTGGCCAGTTAGCTTTATTGAAATATTCGAGAGGGCAGGAAACGGAAGCCGACCGCTTGGGTTTAACCTTCATGGCCATGGCGGGGTATGATCCACGCCAGGCAGTTGCTTTTTGGCAACGTATGGCAGCGCAAAATAAAGGTGGCAGCCCGCCCGAGTTTTTAAGTACTCACCCATCTGATGCTACCCGCATTGCTAATCTGCAAAGTTTAGTACCGGAGGCTTTGAAATATTATAAAGGGAAATAATAAACACGAATTAAGCGAATTACACGAAGTGGTTCGGCTTAAGTCAAAAGAACAAAGGGCACAAAGATTTATTTCTGAGTGCCCTTTTTATTTAGCATGGGTCAGCACAAATTGGCGGTGATGAATGTTGAATTTTTAATTCTTGAAATTAGTTCTGATTTGTGAAATTCGTGCTGATATGTCTAAATCCCGCTTTCTTACCGCCCAATGGAAAAACCTGGTAATGCTGAATTACGAGGTGCCGCCGGAAATTCTAAAACCCTATCTGCCTGCCGCTACCGAAATAGACTTATGGGAAGGTAAGGCGCTGGTAAGCATGGTGGGCTTTTTATTTGAAAACACACGCGTGTTGGGCATTAAATGGCCCTTTCATGTAAACTTAGAGGAGGTGAACCTGCGCTTTTATGTGAGGCATTTTGATGGCAAAGAGTGGAAACGGGGAGCAGTTTTTATAAGCGAGATAGTGCCTAAGAGCATGATAGTACTCATCGCCAATAACCTGTACAAAGAACATTACCGTGCCCTGCCTATGCGGCACAGCATCACCAAAGATGGTCTCGGGCATACCCGATTTTTATACGAATGGAAGCTGAAAGGCCGGTGGAATAAGCTTGGCGCTACGGTTCGCAATGCCCTGGTTAAGATAGAGCCCGGCAGCCCCGAAGAATTTATTTTTGAGCATTACTGGGGATATAACCGCCTCACCGACCATAAAACTATGCAATACCAGGTAGAACACATTGCCTGGCAGGTTGCAGAAGTAAAAGATTATATTTTTGATGGCGATATAGCTGAGTTATATGGCGAAGCGTTTTTGCCCTATCTGTCAGTAAAACCATTTTCGGCGTTTTGGGCAAATGGCTCGGATATAGCGGTTAGGATAGGGGATAAACTGGTGGTATCTGCAACACTCCCAAAATAGCTTTTGCCTTTAGTAGGCATTCCTCATACTCGCGTTCCGGGTCTGCGTGGTAGGTGATGGCACCGCCTACATGGAAGGATAAATATTTTTCGGCGGAGTTATAAAGCAGCGTGCGGATCACCACGTTAAAATCAAAATCATCATCCGGACTAAAATAACCAATGGCACCGGAGTATACGCCGCGCTTACTGCGCTCATATTGCTCCATCAGCTGCATGGCGCTTATCTTTGGCGCGCCAGTCATGCTGCCCATAGGGAAAGTGTTTTTAACGGCCTCTACGGCGCTTACATCGTCCCTTATCTCGCATACCACCGTTGATACCATCTGGTGTACCTGCTTAAAGCTATGGATACCAAACAGCTCTGCGGTTTTAACCGTGCCGGGTTTAGCCGAATGTGTAAGATCGTTGCGCACGAGGTCTACTATCATTACATTTTCCTGTAACTCTTTGGGATGGTTGCGGAGTTCTTTCTTAATGCGCTGATCAACAGCGCTATCATTATCTCGCCGTGCTGTGCCTTTTATGGGTTGGGAGATAAGTTGATTGCCGCGTTTGGCTAAAAACCTTTCGGGCGAGGCGCAGATAATATAATTGCCCTTCCATTTAAAAAATGAAGAGAAAGGGGTGGGTGACGAACTATTTAACTTGTTGAAGATGCTAAGTGGTACGATGTCTGCATTCTCCGCGTAAAACTCCTGGCAAAAATTAGTTACGTAAATATCGCCGCGCACAATATGGGCTTTTATTTTTTCAACCGCATTGATGTATTCCTCCCTGCTGAAACGGGATTGGAGATCTACCGACGGTGCCGATCCTGAACTGTCCACGGGTTCGAATTCCTCCAATTTTTGGCAGATCTCCGCTTCATTCTCTCCAATTATCTCCACCGTATTTTTATTGATGGTGATCGTAATTTGGGGCGCAAAAAAATAAAGGTCGGGAAAATGGAGCCCGTCCACGTTATTGGAAGACAAATTCTCTACCTCGTTCTTGAGGTCATATCCGAAGAAACCGGTAATAAAACCGGGATTTTGCTTGCGAAAATTTGCGAGTTTTTCGAAATTTTCACCATTTTTTGGGTCGATTTCTTGCTTTATTCCAACAAAAATCAACGCATCAAATTTACCGTAAGGGTCGGCGTAATTGTTGCTGTCGAGGTAGCACATCGTGTCGAAAGTATTTGCCCAGGCAAGTGCTTTTTGTTTGAAGAGTTGTACGTCGGTGGGCTCGAATATCACAAGGCAAAGATAAATAACAGGAAAAGAAAAAGGCTCCGATTATTGGAGCCTCTTGAAATTTATTAAGCGTTCCGGTGAGGACACCGGAAACGGGTTGTTAGGTTTTTTCTCCCATTGGCGGTGTCTCACCACCAATTTTTAGTGCAATACCAAAGTTTGCTTTCTGTCTGGCCCTACAGATAGCCATTTTACAGGTACGCCCAGTTCGGCTTCCAGGTAATCAATGTAGTTTTGCAGTTTCTCAGGGATCTCGTTCAATTCGGTAATGCCGGTAAGGTCTTCATTCCAGCCGTCAATTTCTTTCAGAACCGGGTGCGCGTCTACTGAGCAAATATCATACGGCATGTAGTCTATCTGTTCGCCTAAGTAATTGTAATGGGTACAAGCGTAAATTTTATCGAAACCGCTCAGTACATCAGCCTTGGTCATTACCAGTTGGGTAACACCGTTCAGCATAATGGCGTATTTAAGGGCAGGCAGGTCTATCCAGCCCGTACGGCGCGGGCGACCTGTAGTGGCACCAAATTCGTGGCCTATACGGCGCAGTTCTTCGCCGGTTTCGTCATTCAGTTCGGTAGGGAAAGGGCCGCCGCCTACA
Organism: Mucilaginibacter sp.; assembly: GCF_039925265.1. Taxonomy (GTDB): domain Bacteria; phylum Bacteroidota; class Bacteroidia; order Sphingobacteriales; family Sphingobacteriaceae; genus Mucilaginibacter. The sequence goes on along the minus strand of NZ_JBDSZG010000060.1, from coordinate 26,979 downwards.
CGGGTGCAATAAGCCTTAAAAATACCAATCACGTCGCCTATCTGGCTTGGGGCAATACCCAAACCGGTACAAGCGCCTGCAGCGGTAGTGTTTGATGAGGTAACAAATGGGTACGAACCGAAGTCGATATCCAGCATAGCGCCTTGTGCGCCCTCTGCCAATACCTTTTTGCCGTCCTTAATGTAGTTGTTCACCAAGTGCTCGCTATCTACCAGCGGGAACTGTTTAATGAAATCTATCGCTTCAAAAAATAAAGCTTCACGCTCGCTGAAATCAGCTACTTCGCCGTACATAGCTTGCAGCATAGAGGTGTGTTTATCAACCAGCTTTTGGTAACGCTCTTTAAAATCGGGCAGGGTGATATCACCGATGCGCAAACCGTTGCGGCCGGTTTTATCCATATAAGTTGGGCCGATACCTTTTAGGGTAGAACCAATTTTGCCATCGCCCATTTTCTTTTCAGAAGCGGCGTCAAGCAATTGGTGGGTAGGTAATATCAGGTGCGCCTTTTTGGCTATCATTAGGTTCTTTTTGGCCAGCAGGTCGTGTCCGGCATCTTTTAGCTTATCAATTTCTTTTTTAAGCGTGATGGGGTCTATAACCACACCATTACCTATCAGGTTCATGGTGTTATCAAAAAATATACCCGAAGGGATGGTGTTTAAAACAAACTTTTTGCCTTCAAACTCTAAGGTATGCCCGGCATTAGGGCCGCCCTGGAAACGGGCTATGAGGTCGTAACCTGCACTTAGTACATCAACAATTTTACCTTTACCTTCATCGCCCCATTGGAGGCCTAATAATACGTCAACAGCCATTAATTAATATTTTTTTGTTTGTAATAATCTTTAAGTGAACTCGATATCACTTTTTTAACTTTTCCCCAGGTCATGCCATCGAATGCGAAAGGATCATTGTCACTTTCTGCGTCGACAAAATATCCGATTGACCGTTCAAGAGCGAGAGAATCATCCCATGGGTATCTGTTTTGGTAAAATTGAAAAAGTTGTGCCATCGTGTAAGACTTTAATAATACAGCAACGTCCCAAAAATCTTTTTTTACCCCCCGACCCTTTATCGCGTTTAGTTTCAAAGCGATCAAATCCTTAATTTCAGGAAAAGGGATACCGTCGATGATATTGGCCGGAGTTAAAAATGCATCTTTAACACACACAAAGTCAACTTTTACACCTTGAATTATGCATTGATATATATTCCTGAATCTATCGTTGGTAGGTACAACTTGACCAAAGTTATTTTCCAAAGCTTCTATTAACGCTTCTTTTTCGATAGGTTGATCTGTGAAAAAATCCAGGTCAATAGATTTTCGATGGCCGTAAATAAGAGAAAGTGCGGTACCCCCAACCAATCTAAATTGCGTTAGTTCGGGCATTGAAACCATTTTTTTTAAAAGTCCCAATGTTGTCGGTTCAACTGTTTCTTCTCGTAACATTTAAAATCTGTTGGTTTCAAATCAAACAGGATACAGCAAAAATTTATACTTATATCTGATAGCCAATTTGCTTGCAAAGCCAGCCTGCCCACTTTGTCAAATCCATAAAACTGTAGCAGGTTATCAAAATCTTTCGATTTGCCTCTTTCTATTACTTTCTCAACCACAAAGCGCGCATTTCTCTCATAGTCGATATTATCCATATCAACATCCCAAAATGCTTGTTTGCTTAGAATTGGTTTATTCATTTTTATTGCGCCCTCCTGTCGCAGAAGCCTGCGCGCAGTTTTTCGCAGTTACCGTATAGGTTCAGCGAGTGGTGTTTAATCTCGAACTTTAGAATGTCGCCCATCATGCTTTGTATCTGCTGAATGCGCGGGTCGCAAAACTCCACCACCTTACCGCAATCAATGCAGATGATATGGTCGTGCTGTTTATAGCCGTACGATTTCTCGAACTGCGCCATATTTTTGCCGAACTGGTGTTTGGTAACCAGATCGCACGATACTAAAAGTTCTAAGGTGTTATATACCGTGGCGCGGCTTACGCGGTATTTTTTGTTCTTCATGTGGATGTATAAACTCTCCACATCAAAATGGTCGCTGCGGGAGTAGATCTCCTCCAGTATGGCAAAGCGCTCCGGCGTCTTCCTGAGGCTCTTGTTTTCGAGGTAAGCCTCAAAAATCTTCTTTACCAATGCAATGGTTTCCTGTACAGGCATAATGTTAAATTAACCCTCCAAAGGTATTAATAAAAAATATAAAGTAACGATAAGAAACAAGAATCAAGAGCCAGGAATCAAGACATGGCTACCAATCAAATCTCTTGTTTCTTGCTTCTTATCTCTTTATTCTTGCTTTAAGACGCTTTATCCACCGCCGAATCAAACCGCTCTACAGAGGTAATGCCTTTTATCTGCAAGATCTTTTTGGTAAGATTATTTAAATGCTCGGTATCATTTACATACACCATTATTGATCCTTCGAAGATCCCGTTATCGCTATCTACCGTAATAGAGCGGATGTTCACCTTAAAATCGTTAGATATTACGGTGGTGAGCTTGTTGATCAACCCAACTTCGTCGATGCCGCGGATGCGCATCCCGGTTAAGAATGCCAGTTCCAGTTGTTTGGTCCATTTGGCTTTTACAATACGGTAGCCATAGTTGGCCATCAGTTTGGCGGCGTTAGGGCAGTTGGTGCGGTGTATCTTAATGCCGTCGCTTACGGTTACAAAGCCAAATACATCATCGCCAGGGATGGGATTACAACAGTTACTCAGCTTATAATCTATCTTTTGCAGGTCCTCGCCAAAAAGCAATACATCGCTATCCTTGGTTTTGATATTGCGCACAAGCGATTGCAGCTGCTCGTTCTCAATCTTATCCTGCGGTTTGTTCTCAATAACTTTTTCGGATGCCTGGTATTCTTTCAGGTCCTTCATGTCTATCAGGCCCTTGGCTACGTTGTAGAACAGGTCCTGGGTAGAGGCAAGCTTAAAAAAGTAACTCAGCTTATGAATATTTTCGGAGTTGTAGGTAATCTTCAGCGATTTTAGCTTGCGCTCCAGTATCTCCTTGCCATCTTCGGCTATCTTGCGTTTTTCTTCTTTAAGGGCCGATTTTATCTTGGCTTTGGCCTTAGCCGTAACCACAATACTCAACCAATCCTCCTTAGGCGTTTGCTTGCCCGAGGTGATGATCTCCACCTGGTCGCCGTTTTGCAGTTTATAGCTTAGCGGTACCAGCTTGTGGTTCACCTTGGCACCAATACAGGTGGCGCCCACATCGGTGTGAATCTCAAAGGCAAAATCAAGCGCGGTAGCACTCAGGGGTAGTTGTATTAAAGCGCCCTTGGGGGTGAAGATGAATATCTCGTCGCTAAAGAGGTTCATCTTAAAATCGTCCAAAAAGTCCAGCGCGTTGGAGTCGGGGTTCTTCAGCATATCGCGTACCTTTTGTACCCATTGGTCCAGGCCGCTGTCGGTAGATGATTCCTTATACTTCCAATGCGCCGCGAAACCTTTTTCGGCAATCTCGTTCATCCGCTTGGTACGGATCTGCACCTCCACCCATTGCCCGCGGGGGCCCATTACGGTGGTGTGCAAGCTTTCGTAACCGTTTGCTTTTGGCGAGGAGATCCAATCGCGCAGCCTGTCGGGGTTAGGGCGGTACAGGTCGGTAATAATAGAATATGCTTTCCAGCAATCTGCTTTTTCGCTTTCGGGCGTGCTGTCTAAGATGATCCGGATGGCAAAAAGATCGTACACCTCCTCAAAGGGGATCGATTTCTTTTTCATCTTGTTCCAGATGGAGTGGATAGATTTTGGCCTGCCGAAGATGTCAGCTTGCAGTTCCTGTTCTGCTACCACATTTTTCACCGGCTCCACAAAATCGCGGATGAATTTTTCTCGTTCGGCTTTTTTCTCGTTCAATTTAGCTTTGATAAACGAGTACATATCGCGCTCCATGTATTTCATGGAGAGATCTTCCAACTCTGACTTTATGGCATATAAACCCAGGCGGTGTGCCAGCGGTGCATACAGGTATACGGTTTCTGAGGAGAGTTTTAGCTGCTTATCGCGCGGCATAAACTCCATCGTACGCATATTGTGCAACCTGTCGGCCAGCTTTATTAGTATTACCCTTACATCATCGGCAAGGGTAAGCAGCATTTTTCTGAAGTTTTCTGCCTGTAGTGAACTGTTGGTATCAAATACGCCCGATATTTTGGTAAGGCCATCAATAATTTTAGCCACTTTTTTACCAAATTCCAGCTCAATATCTTCCAGGGTAACATCGGTATCTTCCACCACATCGTGCAGCAGCGCGCATACGATGGACGTAGTACCCAGGCCTATCTCTTCGGCAGCTATCTGCGCCACGGCAATAGGGTGGTATATATAGGGCTCGCCGCTTTTACGGCGCATATCTTTGTGGCTTTCCAGCGCCATATCAAACGCCTTGCGTATCATGCGTTTATCGCCTTTTTGCAGGGTAGATTTACTTGCACGCAGCAACGCACGGTAACGTTTTAGTATCTCCGTTTTTTCGGCTTCCAGGTCAATCACTAAATCTTTCATGTATCAGTGTAAGTACTATATAATATCATCAACTTGCAACAATATTTATTATTGCAGGTTGTTATAAAATAATGGAATAAAATGCGTTAATTTTGTGTTCAAGTAAAAATATGAAATTTATTGCTTCTCTGCTTGTATTTTGTTGCTTATGCGGCGCGTTAAAAGCGCAGGTAGAGAAAACTGCCCCGCCGGTTATACTTGGCAAAAATGATACCATCAAAACGCTGATGACAAAGCTTGATGGCGAATTGGTGCCCTGGATAGTTACGCCCGAAGTACGCATTGTAGATACCCGTATTTTTGCAAGCGCGCAGGACAGGGCAAACTTTTACCGTTTGCGCTATAACGTAATGAAGGTTTTGCCCTACGCGCAGTTTGCGGGCAAGCGCTACCGACAATTGCAGCGCGACCTGGCCCTAACTGCCGATAAAAAGAAGCAAAAAGAGCTGATGAAGGCCTGCGAAACAGAAATTAAAGACATTTTTAATAAACAGATAAAAGACCTCACCATAACACAGGGCGAGGTGTTGATAAAACTCATTAACCGCGAAACAGGTAACACCAGCTACGCCATGGTTAAGGAACTAAAAGGTGGGTTTAATGCTTTCGTAATTCAATCGGTGGCGAAGATATTCGGGCACGATTTGAAGGAAACCTACGACCGAGAGGAGCAGCGGGATATCGAATCGATACTCCAAACCGCGGGCTACAATCCTAACTATAATTAATGGACGGTAAAAATATTTACGGGTTTAACGTTAACGCGTTAGATGGTGAGCCTATCAGCCTTGGCGACTATAAAGACAAAATACTGCTTATTGTAAACATCGCGTCGGAATGTGGTTTTACACCACAACTGAAGGACCTGGTGGCGCTTAAAACCGAATTTGCGCCGCAGGGGTTTGAGATTCTCGCCTTCCCATCCAACGATTTTGGCGGGCAGGAGCCTTTAGAAGGGCAGGACATTGCCACCTTTTGCAGCAATTACGGTAATAACTTCCCGGTGTTTGATAAAATAAGGGTACGCGGCCCCTATGCCGACCCGCTTTACAAGTTTTTAAGCGAGAAGAAAGAGAACGGCGTGCTAAACTCCGTTCCCCGCTGGAACTTTCACAAGTATTTAATAAACAGGGATGGCGCGGTTGTTGATTACTTTTTTCCGTTCACCAGCCCTACTTCCTCCAAGATCAGGAAAAAGATCCAGCGCCTGTTAGCTGTGGCTGATCAATAATTACAATAATTTTATGCTGAAATTAGATATATTAGTTTTGCCGGTACACCCGGACGACGCCGAACTTGGTTGTGCCGGCGTGATACTGAAACACATTGCCCTTGGCCACAAAGTTGGCATTGCCGACCTTACCCGCGGCGAACTGGGCACCCGCGGCACCGCAGAAATTCGCGACCAGGAAGCCGCTAACGCCGCAGAAATTTTAGGTTTAACCGTTCGCGAAAACCTGGAACTGCCCGATGGCTTTTTTGAGAACAGCAAAGAATACCAGTTAAAAGTGATAGCCGCTATACGCAAATACCAGCCCGATATTGTTATAACCAATGCCTACCACGACCGCCACCCCGATCATGGCCGCGCCAATGAACTGGTAGAGGCCGCTTCATTTTTAGCAGGCCTGCGCCGGATAGAAACGCTTGGTGCCGATGGCCAGCCGCAAGAGCCATGGCGCCCGGGCCAGGTGCTGCACTTTATACAGGACCGCTACATTAAGCCGGATATTTTGGTAGATGTTACCGAATATTGGGACAAAAAGATAGCCAGTGTTTACGCTTACGCCTCGCAGTTCCACAACCCCGATTATAATGAGGACGAGCCGCAAACGTACATTTCTTCCCCCGATTTTATTGAGCAGATAAACGGCCGTGGCCGAGAGTTCGGCAAAAGCATCAACGCCAAATACGCCGAAGGTTTTACCTCCAGGAAGATATTGGGAGTTGATAATTTGATGGAGTTGAGGTAGAAGAGGGTGAGAATCAAGAACCAAGAGACAAGAATCAAGAAGTGCTGTTGCCACGCGTTATTGCAATGACGGCTTGGTAAGAAAAGTCGAAGAATATTCTATAACCAAAGAAGGCCGCTCCTAACTGAACGGCCTTCTTTATTTTACTTAAACGCCTACGTATTCAAAGCGGTTGTGTTCGTTGCTTCTTTCGCGCCTCAGTTTGTTCTCTTTGGCAAGCTTTAGCAGAATGCCCGATAATTCTGAAGTTTTGAAGTCCGAATCGAACTTGTCTTTGCAATACTCTGCAATGGAGGATATGGAGTGCGGTGTTCTGAAGAAATCGCTCGAAAGCAATTGGTTCAATACCTTGGTAGCACCCGGTTTTTTACGCCTTTGTACGGTAAGGCTTTGTTCATCGTCATTTTCACCCCTGGGCCTACGGCCCCTCTTATTGAAAATTTCTGATCCTTCCGTTTCCACCCTCTCTGTTTCCATAATCTCGTCTAATAGCCTGTCTACAACTCTTACTTGTACGGCCTCAGACTGGAAAGAATTAACAACTTCGGCAATCTCCACCAGTTGTTTTTTTAATTTTTCAATGTGTCTGTTCATTCTAAAATAGTACTCTTGTTTTGATATTGTTATAAGTTAATGTGTTACAATGTGTTAACTAATACTGCGTATTTTTGTAAGCGCATTATATAATAGTTAATAATATATAATAACGTTAAAGTGCGATTATAGTATATTCCAAACAAAAAAAGCGCCTGTTTTGCTTTAAACAGGCGCTTGTAGCGATATTATTACATTGATATTATAGGGAGGGCAATATTTTTTCGATGTTAAATAAACCCTCATCTATATGTTCTTTTTCGATGATGAGCGCCGGTCGGAAACGGATGGTTCGGTCGCCGCAACCAAGATACATAATGTTGTTTTCCAAGCCCTTATCAATAAATGCCCCGCGGATGGTAGCATCCGGAAAATCAAACGCGGTTAGCAAACCCTTGCCGCGTACGTTGGTAACCAGGCCGCTTTTATCGGCAATTTTTTGCAGTCCGTTTTGCAGGTAAGCGCCTGTTTCGGTTGCTTTAGCGCATAATCCGTCCTCTTCAATAATTTCCATAATTTTTGCCGAGCGAACCATATCCACCAAACTGCCGCCCCAGGTGGAGTTGATGCGCGATGAGATCTTGAAAACATTATCGGCTATCTCATCAACACGGTTACTCACCAGTATGCCGCAAACCTGCATTTTTTTACCAAAGGCAATAATATCCGGGCGGGCTTTTTCGCCGAAATGCTGGTGCAGCCAAAACTTGCCGCTCAGCCCTACGCCGGTTTGTACTTCGTCGTATATCAGCATGGCCTCGTATTCGTCCGCTATCTGTCGCAATTGCTCCAAAAACTCCTGGCGCACATGCTTGTCGCCCCCTTCGGACAGGATAGGTTCGATGATAATGGCGCAGATATCATCCGGATTGTTGGCAAATGCGGTGCGGATCTCGGCTATCGATCTGGCTTCGCGGGCGGCCAGGTCAACAATATTATTCTCATTCAGCGGGAAATGGATCTCGGGCAACGAAACCCGTGGCCAGTCGAACTTGGCAAACCATTTGGTTTTTACGGGTTGAGTGTTGGTTAAGCTTAAGGTATAGCCTGATCGGCCGTGGAAAGCATTCTCGAAGTGCAGCACCTTGTGGCCCTTTTCCTGCGTATGGCCCTTGGCAAAGTTCTTTTGCACTTTCCAGTCCATTGCCACTTTAAGTGCGTTCTCAATAGCTAAACTACCCCCGGCGATAAAAAAGGCATGTGGCAGATAGTCGGGGATGCCAACACGGCCAAATGTTTCCACAAACTGCGCGTATTGTTCGGTATAGATATCAGAGTTGGAGGGGTTGGTGAGAGCCGCCAGCATCAGGTTCTTTTTGAAAGTTTCATCGCCCAGCATTTTTGGGTGGTTATAACCTAACGGCACAGATGCAAAGCAGGTAAAAAAATCCAGCAGGGTGCGGTTATTTTTGGCATCGTAGATGTGGACGCCCTGGCTTTTTTCCATGTCAAAAGTAAGGTCGAAACCATCGGCAAGAATATGTTTGCTGAGGGTGGCCTGTACGTTCTGAGGGGTGATCTGTAGTTGGCTCATAAGTATAGTTTAGTTTTAACAAATCTAACAAAAAGGGCTAAATAACAATAATTTAAAGGTTTTTGAACCGATTGGCGAAAAAGTAACTTTAAATTAACTAAACATAGTTTTTGAACCAAAGCCGGAAATAGTATGCCCGGGAAAATGTGCAGATGTGCAAATATGCGGATGTGCAGATGATGGAAAAGCGCGGAATGCCGGTTATTAATCCTGGGAATTCTCTAATTCTGAAAATCCTGATTCAGACAAATTTCTCTGTCATTCCCAGTAAGCCCAACAACCCGCCGGTGTGGATGGCAAGCACTTTGTCACCTGATTGGAAATGATCTTTTGCAGCCAGATCGTATATAGCGTATAACATTTTAGCAGTGTAAACCGGTTCTATCAAAATCCCTGTTTTGGCTACGAATGTTTTAATGAATGCAATAAGTTCCGGCGTGGTTTTGGCGTAGCCGCCGAAGTGGTAATCGAGGTGCAGGTCGTAATCTGCAGGCGCAAGTAGGTATTTATCTATTTCATCCTTTATAAAACCACCGTTCTTAAAAACAGGGATGGCGTTAAAGCGAGTGTTTAGCTTATGCTGACCGATATCGTTGATCAAACCCGCTGCTGTTGTGCCCGTTCCGCAGGCGCAGAAGATGTGGTGGTAGGGTTGGGTTAGTTCGTCAACCAGTTCGCTGCAACCTTTGGCTGCCTCGGCTGAGGCGCCGCCCTCGTCTATAAAAAAGGCATTGGTATCGCCCCCAAAATGCGTTTTAAATAAAGCAGGTTTATCGCGGTAGCTGTCCCTGTCGGTAAAAATCAGTTGCATGCCATGCAGGCGGCACATAAAGAGGGTGTCGTTCTGCACTTCCTCGCCCCGCACAAAGCCGGTGGACCTAAAGCCAAACTTTGCCGCTGCTGCCGCAGTGGCCAGTAAATGATTGGAATAGGCACCGCCAAAGGTGACCAAATGAGTTTTGCCCTCATCCTGCGCTTTTTGCAGCACATATTTAAGCTTACGCCATTTATTGCCCGATATAAGCGGATGGATCATATCATCGCGTTTTACAAAAACCTCGATGCCTTTCGCGGCAAATAATTCATCATGAATTTGCTGGATAGGGCTGTAGATATCGAGATGGATGCTCATGGACGGCAAATTTAGGAAAATAAAGCCTGAAGTACTTGGAACTCTTGGTTATGGTCGGTGGTGCTCTTTGGTGCCTTGTTAGGAGCGTGCTGGGATTTATGCTAAGCCTGTGGATGTTACTTTCTTTTTTTCCGCTAAAAATAAAGTAACCAAAGAAAAAACTCTCGGCTGCGCCCTGTTCTTTTAATGGTTATGCTTTAGCAGTACCTGTGTTTGCCGAACAGGCCAAGGCCGATTTAGAAAGGTACTTCGAGAGTGTAGTGATGGAAGTTGGATTGGAGCACACCTGTTTACTCAATCCCTTAGATAAATTATTCAACCATCCTTGCGAAGCAGAGAGGGTGGCCCAGCGTAGCGTCGGCCGGGTGAGTGGATTAACCAACTTGTAATACGTCGCGCTAATCAAAAATTCCCCCTTCAGGGGGTTAGGGGGCTTGGCTTGTTTTTTCTTACTTTTGCGCCATGGCAGCAGAGGATACCCAATTAATTGAAGGCGACGAGCAGGATCTGTTTGAACACTTGCGCGTGGTGGTTGATAAAGGGCAGTCGCTGCTGCGGATAGATAAGTTTTTGATGCACCGCGTGGAGAACGCGTCGCGCAATCGTATTCAGAACGCCATTGAAGCCGGTAATGTACTCTTGAACGATAAGCCGGTTAAGGCGAGCTATAAGGTTAAGCCGATGGACGTGATCTCCGTTGTGTTGCCTCACCCGCCGCGCGATACCGAAGTTTACCCCGAAAACCTGCCCATCAATATTGTTTACGAGGATAATGATGTGCTTATTGTAAATAAGGAAGCAGGCATGGTGGTGCATCCGGGCTATAATAACTATACTGGTACCCTGGTTAACGCGCTGGTGTATCATTTTCAGCAATTGCCAACACTACCGGGGAACGATGGCCGCCCGGGATTGGTGCACCGCATTGATAAGGATACGTCGGGCCTGTTGCTCATCAGCAAAAACGAGCGCAGCATGAACTACCTGGCCAAACAGTTTTACGATCATACCATCAACCGAAGATATCTTGCGCTGGCATGGGGAGATATTGCCGAGGATGGCACCGTAAGCGGTTATATTGGCCGCAGTGTTAATGATCGCCGCGTGATGTCGATCTATGATGACCCGGAGAAGGGCAAATGGGCCGTTACACACTACAAAGTGCTGGAACGCATGGGTTATGTTACCCTGATAGAATGTAAGCTGGAAACCGGCCGTACGCACCAGATCCGCGCGCATATGAGGCATATTGGTCACCCGCTGTTTAGCGACGCCATGTACGGCGGCGATAAAATTTTAAAGGGTACCGTATTTAGTAAATACCGCCAGTTTGTAGAAAATTGTTTTGAGATAATGCCAAGGCAAGCTTTACACGCCCAATCGCTGGGCTTTTTGCACCCCTCACTAAAAAAAGATATTTACTTTGAAGCACCCTTACCGCTTGATTTTGAAACCGTTTTAGAAAAGTGGCGCAAATATAGTAAGGCCGATATCAAAGATGAGAATTGAGATATGAGAACAAATCCGGTTTCTACGGGTTGATGCCAAAATAAAAGGTAATAATTTGATAATTTTTTAAGTTTGCGAATGTTAAATACCCAAGCAAATCTCAAATTCCACATCTCATATCTCAAATCTTAGCATGTCTGCCAGGTACATCAATTTTAACGGCGAAATACTCCCTGAGGATAGCATATTGCTTACCATTGCCAACCGTGGTTTTAAGTATGGCGACGGCTTGTTTGAGAGTATGCGCCTGATGAAGGGCAAACTGCAATTTGCCGAATTGCACGCCGAACGCCTGCAGCGCGGGATGAAAGCGCTTAAAATAGATGGTTACTCGCAGGCCGATACCTGGTTTCTGCGCGAACAAGTGGAGCAGCTTGGCCGTCGCAATAAGATCCGCCACGGCAGGGTTCGCCTTACCGTTTACCGCGAGGCGGAAGGCTTATACACACCTACTCAAAATAAAATGGGCTTTTGCCTGGAGATAAGTCCTCTGGATGAGCCCCGCTATTTTTTGAACGAACGCGGATTGATCATGGATATTTATAGCGAATTACCCAAACCACTCAATTACCTTTCCACCATAAAAACCTGTAATTCACTATTATATGTAATGGCGGGGCTTTTTAAGCAGCAAAATAAGCTGGATGAGGTTTTTTTGCTGAATGCAAATGGATTTTTATGTGAAGCAGGCGCGGCCAATATCTTTGTGTGGTATCAAAACCACCTGTACACCCCCGCCCTTAGCGAAGGCTGCGTAGAAGGCGTAATGCGCCAGGTAGTGATTAAATTGGCACAGGATAGCGGCATCCCTATTACCGAAGCCCAGATCAATCCCGAGATATTAAACGAAGCCGACGAGGTGTTTTTAACCAACGCCACCAGCGGTATTCAATGGGTAATGGGCTACGGTGTAAAACGCTATTTTAACCGGGTAAGCAAGGGGTTGATGGATGAATTGAATAAGTTGTAGATATTACCAGTCCTTACCGCCCTTTATGTCATTTCGATGAGCGCGGCGGGGAAGTAGCGGGCGGGCGAAGAGAAATCTTAGAGGCCATGCATCCAAACTATGCAGGTAGGATACAGGCAGGGCGTCTACAGGCACGGCGTACAAGATTTCTCATCGCTGCGCTTCCTTCGAAATGACATGGTGCAGGAAATTTACCCTTCCACAACCTCTTCCTTTATTCCTGCCAATATCCCGTCCCACAAAGCTAATCTTGCTTGTAATGCGGCCTTAACAGCCTGCGTTGCTTCTGCCCATTTGCTATCATCGTTGCCGCAAAGTTCGGCTGTCATTTGGTAGGCAAGTTGGGAATGGTGGTCACCATCTACTTCAATATGTCGTTCTAGGTAATAGAGCAGTATGTCCACCTTACCGGGTAGCTGGCCGTTAAGTTTCTTCACCATCTCTATAAACATGCCCGGGATCAGGTCTTCGCGGCCAAAGGTGAACACGGCTGCCTGTAAGTGAGGTTTATCTGTTGCTATTACGTCAAAGGTGTGTGATACAAACTCGCGGGCTGCAGTTGGCATATCTGCTTTAATTAACGCGGTGCTAACTTCGGGATGTTTGCTTAGCTGCTCAAATAAAGACAGTATAGCTGATGCATCACACCCAGCCTGTTCCATCGCTTTCAAATACAATTCGAAATGGCTAGTACGCTCGCCGGTATGGTCCACATCACTTTCTTCGCCGGTAACTATCTCATTAATAAGATAGCGGGTATTGGCATTGCCCACGGGCATCCAGGGCAGGGTAGTACAGGTTAAGTTTTGCTGAAGGGCTTTCAGTAGCGACATAAAATCCCACACGGCAAAAATGTGGTGCTGCATAAAGGTATGCAGATCGTCCAGTGTGTTAATATTATGGTAAAGTTCGTGGGCTATAAGTTGCTCACGAATATGTTCAATTTCAGTTTGTAGTTGTGCTATCCTTGCGCTCTGTTCCGTCATGTTGTAGAAATAAACGGCAAAATTAAGATTTTGGATTTTAAGAAAACATCGGTATTCAGCCGCCAAGTTTTCAGAAACATCTTTCTGCTTAGCGCCTTTGCGCGCCAAATTCTCGCTAAAACTTATTCCCCCTTAAAAACTCCTCAATACCCATGCGTTTTTTACCTTCCAACTGCACGTCGGTAACGCTTATGTAGCCGTCTTTGGTGGCAAACCTTAAACGGGTTTTATTATCGGTAACAAAGGCCCCGGCAGATACGCCCGGTTCGGTTATCTCAAAAGTGGCGTTGTATATTTTCAGCACTTTATCGTTTATGGTTGTGTAAGCGGTGGGTGATGGGCTTAAACCACGGATAAGATTATATACCTTTTCGGCTGGCTGGTTAAAATCTACCAGGCAATCTTCCTTAAATAATTTTGGCGCGTGTTTCAGCGTAACACCTTCAGTAAAGTGATCCTGCGGGTGCTGGCTGTAGCGGCCGCTTTCTATACCTTTTACAGTTTTTACCAAAAGGCCGGCGCCCTTGTTCATCAGCCAGTCGTGCAGGTCTCCGGCGGTTTCGGTGCCTTTTAGAGTTACTTTCTCGGTGAAGAGGATGTGCCCGGTATCAATATCATGAGTAAGGAAAAACGTAGTTACGCCGCTTTCTTTTTCGCCGTTGATGATGGCCCAGTTGATTGGCGCCGCGCCGCGGTATTGTGGTAACAGGGAGGCATGCAAGTTAATGGTGCCTTTGGAGGGCATGCTCCAAACAACCTCGGGCAGCATCCGGAAGGCAACCACCACCTGCAGATCGGCTTTCAGGGCTTCCAAGTCCTTTAAAAAATCGGGATTCTTTAATTTTTCGGGCTGTAGTACTTTTAAGTGATTTGCTACAGCATATTGTTTCACGGCAGATTCGTTTACTTTTTGGCCCCGGCCCGCGGGTTTATCGGGGGCGGTAATAACGGCCACAACATCGCAACCAGCGGTTATTAAGGCATCGAGCGACGCAACGGCAAACTGGGGGGTACCCATAAAAATTATTCTCATCTGCTTGTAGATTAAGATTTAGCGTAAAAACAAAAAAGAGCTTAATAGCGTTGCGGTGTTCAACTGCGGCTGCTATTTATACAGCAGATATTTGCTGCGTGTTACCTTGAAATTTGATAGGGCAGGCTCCCAGCTTTCTCTTATTTCAGCCTCCGTTTTACCGGCAATAATTTGCTTTTTAAGCATTTCGTTACCGGCAAGTTTGTTGAAGTATGCTATAAAAAAGTATTCCTTATCAGGGTACGCTTTGTAAAAGCTGATCAGCCACGCTAAGTTAAGCTTTTTCTGTTGCCTTAGGGTGTCGGTATTGTAATCTTTTAAGCTAATTCCATAACAAATTTGGTCTTTCAGAGGCGGATTATCGCTCATCCCCGGGATACTTACCGGTTTAAACGAAAAAGGGTACTTTCCCTTAAGCAAGGGGCTGCCCAGGATCTGGAAGGGTTCCATAGTTCCCCGGCCCAGGCTAATATTAGTCCCCTCAAAAAAACAGATGTGCGGGTATAGCAAAATAGACTGATCTGAGTTGAGGTTTGGCGATGGGTTAACGGGTAATTTATATGGCTTATCGTGCGTGTAATAGGCCACCTTAACTATTTTGAGCTTGCATTGTACTTTGTTCTTCAGCCAGCCCTCACCGTTTATCATCTGGGCGTATTCGGCTATGGTCATCCCGTGTACCACGGGGATGGGGTGCATCCCCACAAAGGAGCGGAAGGCGGTATCAAGCGTTGGCCCGTCCACAAAATAGCCGTTGGGGTTTGGGCGGTCCAGTATCATGAGTTCTACGTTATTTTCGGCACAGGCCTCCATTACGTAGTGCAGGGTAGATATGTAGGTATAAAAACGCGTGCCAACATCCTGTACGTCAAATATCATGAGGTTGATGCCTTTTAGGTCCTCCGGTGTTGGTTTGAAGTGTTTACCGTATAGCGAGATTGCGGGCAACCCAGTTACCGGGTCTTTGGTATCGTTAATGGTAGCGCCATCGCTGGCATTACCCCTAAAGCCGTGCTCGGGGCCGAAGATCTTTTTCACCGCTACGCCCAGTTTCAGCAGGCTATCAACAACGGGCACTTTCTTTGGGCCGATAACCGATGTTTGGTTTACCAGCATCCCTATGTTTTTGCCTTTCAGATAATCGAGGTAAACGGGCACCTGGTCTGCTGCGGGGGTAACTGGCGGCACCATTTTTTTAATGGCCAGTTTGTGATGCCTTTTGGGCGTTTGCGCCAGGTTATCGCAGGTAAAAAACAGGCAGCAAATAAGCGCGGCGGGTAGCAATATTTTTATCCTCATCATAAATTCATTATTTAAAGCAAATTTAAAAGCGGCTTGTTTAACCTTAAAAACGCATATTTGCGAAGGTACAAAAATCATTCAGCATTGAGTTTCGCCCGTTTTATATCAAGCCGCATTATACTAAAGAGTAAGCGTACATTTTCAAAATTAATTGTACGCATAGCTATCATTGGCATTATGCTGGGGCTTGGGGTTATGATACTTTCGCTGGCCGTTATCCGTGGATTTAAACAGGAGATCCGCGAAAAAGTTCGCGGCTTTGCGGGCGACATACAGATCGTAAAGTCAGATCTGAACAATTCTTACGAAAACTCCTCTTTTATCTCAGATGCCGACCTCATAACCAGGCTAAAAGCCAACAGGTACGTCGCCGCTATTAACCCTTATGCTACCAAGCCGGGAATTATAAAGGCCAACAGCGAAATAGAAGGCGTGGTGATGAAAGGCGTTGATAAAAATTACGACTGGAAGTATATTGAAAAAGTGCTGGTAGCAGGCACGGTGATAGATTTTAGGGACAGCGCCGAGGCCATGAAGCAGGTGATGATATCGCAGATAACCGCTAACCGCCTTAAGCTAAAAGCCGGTGACGACCTGCTGATCTATTTTATACAGGAAACCCCGCGCAAACGAAAATTAAAGATAAAAGGCATTTTTAGTATTGGGGTTGATGAGGTGGATAAAACCTTCATCATTGGCGATATTAACCTGATCAAGCGCCTTAACGATTGGAACAAAGGGGAAATTGGTGGCTACGAAGTGCGGCTGACCGATTTCGACAAGATAAACTCAACTGCCGACTGGATTGATAACAAGCTTCCCATTCTGCTAAAATCGTACACGTTGTTTGACAACTACCCCACTATTTTTGAGTGGCTGGGCCTGCTGGATGTAAACATTATAGTAATGCTGGTGTTGATGACGGCGGTAGCGGTTATCAACATGATATCGGCCCTGCTGATCATGATACTGGAGCGAACGGCCATGATAGGAATGTTTAAAGCCATGGGCGCGCGCAACTGGGTTATCCAAAAGATATTTCTTTACAATGCGGCTTATCTGATAGGGATAGGGCTGCTGCTGGGCAATTTACTGGGCCTTGGCGTAGGTTACTTCCAGGAATCCACCCACTTTTTTAAACTGGACCCGGCAAGTTATTATATGACGTTCGTCCCCATCAAATTCCAGCTGAGCGATGTGTTATTGCTCAATATATCCACGCTGATCATTTGCCTGCTGGTATTAATCATACCAAGTATGCTGGTAAGCCGGATCTCCCCGGTGAGGGCTATAAGGTTTAAATAAGGGAATAAACCAACGCGAAAAACACTAAAAAATCCGATACCCCAAACCGATCCTTATCACTTTACTATGTGCATTGTGCGAGCCTCCGCCAATGTAACCACCCATGTAATTAGATATACTATTGGCGTAGCTGGCATTAAGGCTGAACTTGTTTAAGCTGGCGACAAGGCCGAAGCGCAGCCTGAAATCTTCCGTTACGGTGGTGCGGTCAAGGTCGGTGGTGTAGGTTTTGCCATCGTTGGCATGGGCAATGCCTTTTTCGTGTGTGCTGCTGATGAAACCGAGATCGGCACCTGCTAAAATATCGAGTTTAATTTTGGTGAATGGTATACGGTAGCCGAAGTATGGGTTAAGGTTGATGATGTTGTTTTTTAAAGCGGTGCTTCCTTCAGCGTCAAACGGTACGCTGGTGCTGCTGCTAATTGGGTTATAGGTGCTTACCCCGGTGATGTCTACTTTGCTTTTCAGTTGTTCGTAAGCAGCCTGCAGCCCTATTATAAAACCGCCTTTGCCAACCAGTTGGGCCTGGCCGTTTACGCCAAACCCAAATCCAATTTTATTACCGTAAGGGTTATTGGTGTATGACGAAGGAGCTACGTTAGGAGTTACACTCGAATTGATAAATGAAGAAGAAGCAGTGGATTCGCCACTGTACTTAAACAAACCCGAGTAAGCCCCGGCTGTTACCTCCAGTTTTTGTGCCAGCAATGCTGTGCAGGCAAATACGCAAACAAGGCTTAGTAGAAGTTTCTTCATTTTTTGGTTGCTTTGAAATTGAATTTCAGGTTAACGCCTCCGGCACCGAAATGTATAGCCTGGGCACCCATACCGCCAAGCGGGTATTTCAAAAATGGCTCGATAACCAGCCTGTTTGTTTTGCCGATAGGGAAACCGGTGCCAAACGAAATGTTCAGCGTTTTGCCGAAGTAAAAGCTGCTGAAACTTTGGGTTGACGTTTGGTTCTGCGTGGTTACTGTTGAGTTAGCAAAACCGCTGTTATTGTGGTAGGCATACCGGTAAGTGTAGCGCTCATCTATAAAGGTACCCGAGCTTAAACCTGCCGAGATATAAGTATCACTTTTCTCGGGGTTAAACTCGTATTTGATGTTGATAGGGATATCCAACCCTACCAGGCTTGCATTTGAGCCACGTAGTTCGGCAACAGATGCAGCCGGACTAAACAGGCCACCCTGCTTTATTGACGGGCTTGCATCAGCGGCCAATGCCCGGTTGCTGCTACTTACCGGGGGCAGGCCGGCATAGCTAAAGCTGTTCTGCGCCAATGAAACCCCTGTAGAAAGTTTTACTTTTCTGCCTAAGCGGATATCTGAAGTAAAGCCCGCGCCGGCATTTACCTGGTTGGCACTGCCTTCGGCATAGTTAACGTAAGTTGCCGCGTATACGCTGAAGTTCACTTTCTTCAAATCCTTCTTATCCGCCTTTTGCTGGGCCACCACCTTTGGTTGGTTATCTTTAAAAAGATCATCAATGGTTTTAGCAGGTTGCTGCGCAACACTATTGGTTTTTGTGCTGGCAACGGCGTTGGTTTGGCTGTTATCTGTAACGGCAACAGGCACATCAATTTTAGCTACCTGCTGCTGGTCGGTTTTAACATTTGCCGGCTTTTGTACATCGGGGAGGGTAGTTGTGTTTACAGGCACTTGTTTGTCTGCTGGCGGGTTAGCCGCAACGATATCGGCGTTTTGATCCGGTTTCGAGATGCTATTGTTTTGGGTGCCATCTGCAACAACAGGCAGGGTATTAATGTGGGTGTTGCCAAAAGGCGTGTATTGTTTCTTTGATAATTTGTTATTCGCTGCATTGTAATTATCAGATGCAGAATGTGTTACGGGCCGACTTTTGCCCACACTATCGGCATCGATAGTTATATTATCATTATCGCCCGGTTGCGGCGGTTTTACCCAGGCAATGTGCGTTTTTGCCGCCTCGGCCATCTGTGCGCTATCAAGCTTCTGTATCACGTGCTTTGCCGGTTTGGTAGCTAATAGATCATTCGCTGCATTATTTTTACTTATCAGCCATAAGCCTACGCCTAAAAACACCAATAAAATCGCCGCGGCGCTGCTCCACCAAAGCCAGGCAATTTTGCGTTCCTGTTTCACCGGGAACTTTTTGCGGAGTTCCAGCCACGCTTCATCGGCCGGAGGTAATTCGTAATTATCAAACACCTCCGTGATGCGGCTCTTTAGTTTTTCATCAAACTGCTCATCCATGGCTTTGTGTTTCTGTTGTTAATAGCTGCCTTAACTTATCTTTGGCCCTGCTCAAATAAACCCGTGATGAACTGGCCGGCAGGTTTAAAATTTTGCCTATTTCATCATGGTTGTAGCCATCTATTTCATACATGTTAAAAATGGTAAGCTGTAGTTGCGGCAGGCGCTTCATCAGCTTTAAAATGTCTTGTGCGTTTAAACTGTCTATGGCACTGGCGTTATTGCCCACGCCAACCGCGTTATCCAGATCTGTGGTGGCCTGGTGTTTCAGTTCTTTACGTCGCCTGTCAATGGCCGTATTAACCACTATGGTTCGCAGCCAGGCCCTAAAGGGCTTATCGGTGTTATATGTATCTATATTATTAAACACTTTTATAAAAGCATCATTTACAACTTCCAATGCATCATCCTGGTTAAGGCTGTAGCGTACACTTATACCCATAGCATAGCCGTAAAACTGCTTATACAGCAATTCCTGGTATTTCAGGCTGCCTGTTTTGCATTTACTTACTATTTCGTCTTCAGTAATGCGTTGGGTTAGATGCATTAAATACTGTTAGTTCTGCTAAGTGTAAATAATTACGGTTGTTTATTGTAAAACGCTACACCGGGGCGCAGGTATTTTACAATAAAATTCCCGTGGCTTTTATCAATAAAGCCACGGGAACAAAAATAGTATATGCTATTGTTTAGTTTACCTTTTTAAGGTCGTACTGTAAGCTCAGCGTATCGGCACTGTTAAGCACCATTTGGAAAACGCTGCTGCCGTCGTAATAAAAGGAGTAGTATCCGTATAAATGTATTTTAGGATCAGTCGCTGTTGTGAAGGTTGCATCCTGAAATGCTATTACACTCCCACCTATATTGTAGCCGCCTTTACTACCGGCATGCAGGGTAGCGGTATCGCCCAATACTTTATAGGTGCCACCGTCTTCCAGTACTAACTGTATATTAGCCTTTGAAGTGTCAATTTTTGTTGCACCCTTAGCACGGTGTAATTTGCGGAACTGACCGGAAAACGTGCCAATGGGAGTAGGCACCGGCGCGCTTTCTTTATTAGGGGCACAACCGATTGCCATTAATATAGCTATTGCCACCGCCGGCAATAAATAAGTAGATCTTTTTTCCATTTTATGTTAAGTTATAAAGGGTTACGGGGTTGGTACTTAAAACGCTACAAGCTGTTTTATATTTTTTAGGTTTTTTTCGCCTCGTTCCAAAATACGTCCATTTCTGCTAAATTCATATCCTGCAGCTGTTTGCCATGCTCTTTGGCCTTGCTTTCGAGATACTGAAACCGCTTGATGAATTTGCGATTGGTTTTTTCCAGTGCATCCTCGGGGTTAATGTTGATGAAACGGGCGTAGTTAATGAGCGAGAATAACAGGTCGCCAAATTCTGCTTCGGCTTTTTCCTGGTCTATCGCGGTATCATCAACTACGTTAAACTCATCCTTAAACTCCTGCAATTCTTCTTCTACTTTGGCCCAAACCTGGCCTTTGTTATCCCAATCAAACCCAACGCCGCGGGCTTTCTCCTGTATGCGCGATGCTTTTACCAGGGCAGGTAATGATGCAGGCACCCCCGCCAGTACCGATTTATTCCCCTCTTTTAGTTTGATCTGCTCCCAGTTGCGCTTTACGTCCTCTTCACTGCTTACTTCGGTATCGCTGTAGATATGCGGGTGGCGGTTGATCAGCTTATCGCAAATGCTGTTGAGTACACCGGTAATGTTAAAATCATCCGTTTCGGATGCGATGCGCGAATAAAACACCAGGTGCAGCATAATATCGCCCAGCTCTTTTTTGATCTCCTGCATATCGCCACCCAGTATAGCGTCAGATAGTTCGTAGGTTTCTTCTATGGTGAGGTGGCGCAGGCTTTCCAGGGTTTGTTTCTTATCCCAGGGGCAGTTGGTGCGCAGGTCGTTCATGATAGTAAGCAGGCGGTCAAAAGCGCCTGAAGGCGTTGCAGAAGTAATAGGCGGCGTTAGTGGCATGTGGGCAAAGATAGTTAACAGTTGTGAGTTAGCAGTGGGCAGTTTGCTTATCTTCACCGGTTAATAGTGCTTAGTTTGCGGTTGATATTTTGTTTGTTGCAGGTTTGCCAACTGCAACTGGCACCGCTTACTGCAAACTGCTTACCGCCCTCAGCATTTCCCGTTTGCCTGGTGCTCCGGGGGCTTTCTCCACTTTTAAGCCTAATGCTTTGATGGTGCGTTTTAGGTTGCCGGTTATGGCGTAGGTAACAAATACGCCGCCGGGTTTTAAAAAACTGAGCGTATGGTTAATAGCGGCCTCGCTCCACATTTCGGGTTGGTTGGCGGCGGCAAAGGCATCAAAATAAATCAGGTCGAATTTTTGGGCGGAATTAAAAGCTTGCAGCGGGCAATGCGCCGTGCGTAGCTGAACAAAATCGTTTAGGGATGTTGCCCCCGTAAGCGATTCTGGGTAGCTATCTAAAAAACTCTGCCAGGTGGCACTGGTAACATACTTTTCATAGCCGGTTTGGCTAATTATTTCGGGGCTTAGCGGGTAAGCCTCTATACCGGTATAATCTAATTTGAGTTGTTCGGCGAAACAGAGATCGGCAGTTAGTAAGAAATTAAGCCCGGTGCCGAAGCCCACTTCCAGTATGCTTACCGTCTTTGGTGGGGTAGGGCTAAGATTTAAAAAATAGTTAAGGCCCGCTTGAAGGAACACGTGCCGGCTCTCCTGCACCGCACCATTGCGCGAATGATAGTTTTCACCAACCTGCGCATTATAAATGGTGTTGGAACCATCGGCAGTGGTAACTATTTGTAAGTTATCGGTGGGTTGGCTGGCGCTCGTCATCAGGCGCCAAATTTAGCAAATAGGAATGAGAAGGGATGTTAAACCAAAATTACCTATGAAAGCAAGTATAGGCGGACCCTGCAACCGGGACAATTTGACAGTTGGATAAATTAAGCAACCATAGCCAGCAGGCTGTTTAATTTGTGGCAGTATTCTGGTAATGATACCCGCCCGGTATCATAAGCGGCAACCAATTCGTCAAGCTGCTTGGCAATGTCGCGGCGGCTATCAGCATTCAGCTCGGGCTTTATGGCTTTTAGTTTATGGTTAATAGCTTTCGCCACGAATAGTGGCTGCACATCGCGGGTTTGTGCCAAAATACCGCTCATTTTATTGCGCTGGAGTTTATCGAATTTTAAAATAAGGTAAACTATCAGAGCTCCCAATATCAGAAAAAAGGAAAACGTTGTAAATGAGTTAGTAAATATGGTGTTCATGGTGTAGCTTTCTTATGTGCATTATTACGGATTTAGTATACAATAGGTTACGAAAGAAATTAATTTCAGGGGAATTTTTTTGGGACAGCGAATCACTTAAAAAACAGCTCGGTCTCTTTCAAGTTAAAGCAAGTGCTAATTGCCCGGGTAAACGCCTTTGTAGAAAAACATAATATTGCTTAGTTAAATACGGTAGAAAAGCGATACTTCGCGTCTTTTTTTTCATCTTTTTGCATGTGCCTTTTGTTTAACAGTTGTTGCAATTAAACCCGGGTGCAGGTTTGCAGTCATACCCAAAACAATAGCACGCCTTTTATCCTTTATAGGGGGTAGCCAGTTTATAACCAAATAATGCCTGCAAATAATTCAAAAACACAGGGTTTATACCCAAAAACAATCGTATATCTTTGCGCCATGTTTTTTAAGCCGCTTACAAGAGCCGCGTTGCTTTCTTGTACTATACTTTTTTTGGCCGGGGCTTGCCCGGCGTTTGCACAGTCGCCTGTTAAAACCGAAGATTCTACGGGATCGTTCCGTTTCAAAACAATTGTTATCGATCCGGGGCATGGCGGTAAAGATCCTGGTGCCCATGGGGCCTATTCCAACGAAAAGGCGGTGGCGCTAAGCATCGGCAAAAAACTGCGCGACGCGCTTAACGATCAGCTCCCGAATATTAATGTGATCATGACGCGCAGCACAGATAAATTCATCGAGTTGCACAACCGCGCCCAAATTGCCAACGATAGCAAAGCCAATCTATTTATATCTATCCATTGCAACTCTACGCCGCAGCGTGTGGGTACCCGCCGCGGCGCTATGTTGCTGTTGTATGGTTTCCACCGCAAGCAGGAGCAGTTAGAGGCCCTGCGCGAGAACGCTTCCATTTACCAGGAGAAAGATTACCAGAAAAAATACAACGGTTACGGTGAGGATGCAGCCATGAACGCCATAGTGCTGGCCGCGTTTCAGCAACGCTACCGCAAACAAAGCGTACAGTTTGGCGAATTGCTGAACACCGAGTTCACCGAAACCGACGGCCGCGCCAGCGTAGGTGTAAAAGAGCAGGGCGTACTGGTATTACAGCAAAGCGGCATGCCCGGGCTGCTGATAGAAACCGGTTTCATCAATAACCCTGATGACGAACGCTACCTCAACTCCGATGAAGGCCAGAACGAAATAGTGCAATCCATTATTCGGGCCATTAAGAAGTATAAGGCAGGCATTGGTAGCTAAACGAAGATCTCACCGATTATATAAAAGTTAGCAATTGCAGCCCGAGAAACCCAACGAAGCCGAAAAAAACCGGCATCAGGAACGTTCGGGTAGCATAGGCACTGAAGGAGCACTAACTTTTAAAGAACGTAACGTGGCCGGCACTTTTCTTTGGTGCGTTTCTTTTGGTGTCAAAAGAACGGCGAAGCCCTCTTGAGCGCCTTAAAAAAAATGCCGCGAAAAAATGAACATCCACAGGCTTGTCATAATCCATTGCCTAACCTAACGAAGCACAAAAGAGCAACCATTCTCCAACTTTCAATATTTTCCGCTAACTTTAAATGCCAAACATCAAACCATTTATAGTTATGAAAACAAGTACCCAAATTTCACGTCGTAGTTTTATTCAAAAAGGATCTATAGCCACCGGCGCTTTATTGCTCGGCAACGCTATATCCGCCCTGGCCAAAGGGAAAAAGATGGGTGTAGCGCTGGTTGGCCTCGGTTATTACAGCAGCGGACAGCTTGCCCCGGCGCTGCTACACACCAATAACTGTTACCTGGCCGGTTTAGTAACCGGTACGCCGCAAAAGGCGGTAGACTGGGCCAAAAAGTACAACATTCCTCAAAAGAACATATACAATTACCAAAATTTTGATGAGATAGCCAATAACCCGGATATCGACATTGTGTACATTGTGCTGCCGGTAAGTATGCACAAAGAGTTTACCATCCGCGCGGCAAAGGCGGGCAAGCATGTACTATGCGAAAAACCAATGGCGCTCAACGCTGCCGAATGCCGCGATATGATAGCCGCCTGTAAAAAGGCAAACCGTTTGCTGTCTATAGGCTACCGCCTGCATTTTGAACCGCATACGCAGGAAGTAATGCGCCTGGGGCAAAAAAAGGTTATGGGTAAAGTCACCACTATAGATACGGGCAACGGCTTCACATACGGAGGCGACCCTAACGCATGGCGACTTAAAAAGGCAATGGCCGGCGGCGGCGGCTTAATGGATATGGGTATTTACGCCATACAAGGTTCGCGGTATACACTGGGCGAGGAACCTATTGCTGTAAAAGCTACCCAGGAGAAAAAACGCCCTGATTTTTTTAAAGAAGTAGACGAAACGGTTTTTTGGGAGCTGAAGTTCCCCGGTGGCGCTAAAGTAACAGGCAAAAGCAGCTACAACAACAACTGGGGCTACCTGCACGTAACAACCGAAAAAGGCAACTTTGAACTGGACCCAGCCTTTGGCTACGGCGGGCTCGACGGCAAAATAAATGGCAAGCATATGGATATCCCCAACATTATACAGCAAGCAGCACAGATGGACGATTTTGCCACATGCGTTGCCCTCAACAAGCAAAGCCGTGTGCCGGGTGAGGAGGGGCTGAAAGACATGAAAGTAGTAGATGCCATTTACCGTAGTTTAGACAGCGGGAAATGGGAAAATATATAACAGAAGCCACGCTGAATTTAGATGGAATTTCATCTGCCAAGGCAGTGGTTCTGTGCTATTCCACTCCTTTGGACGGATTTAATTAGGGTTAACATAACTTAACACAATTTCAATAATTTATTTTTAAATGGCTGATATTCAATAATTTAAAAATAATCAGGGTTAACATATTTTTCACTATAATATTGTCACTGCCCCGTCCTGAAATAGCTATACAGATTTTGAGTAAATCCTGTAAAACCTATACCTTATAGCTTATTAATCCTAAAGGAACTATACAGGTCTTTTTTTTAAAGATAATCAATAATTGACTTGTTGTTTGTTTGTCGTGCCTGAATGTGGGAAACTCGGAGAGTTTTCCATTTTCAGGCACGTTTTTCTTTTTTTGCTTCTTTTTTCTTTTTGCCAGGCCTCCTTTTTTTGTGAATAACTTGTGTTGGATTTTATTGCAGCGGCAAAACCGCTGGTTTTTCCTTCTGCCATTTGCCGGCATAGGCCTTCCATCGCTTTGCCAATACACCCGCTTGCCTGTGCGCCTGGCATGGTGTTAAGTAATCGCAGCTGCCGTGGGGCCTTAATTCGTTATAAGCCTTAACGCTGTTATGGATCTTCCCGTAGGTTTGCTCAAAGTTTGATGAACTGCTGTACAGGTTAAATTCGCTCTTTAGGATACCGTTCATCCGCTCTGCCAGTGCATTCTCATAGGGGTCACCGTTTTGCGTCATACTAATAGCTATCTGTTGGCAATTAAGCAACCCCACATAATCCCTGCAGCAGTACTGTGAACCCCTGTCTGAATGATGGGTCAGCGGCTGCCCGCTGTAGCTGCGGTTATCGAGGGCCATTTGTAAGGCTGCTACACAGCCCGATGCAAGCATATCGCTGCGGAAACAATAGCCCATGATCTTCCTCGAAAATGCATCCGTGACCAGGCTTAGGTAACCCCATTGGTTCATCACCCTGATGTAAGTCATATCACTCACCCACAGTTGTTCCGGGCGTATAATAGCCACGCCCGCCACCAGGTTGGAATACTTATGCATCCAGTGGCGGGAGTCTGTAGTGAAGATCTTCTTCCTGCGCTGACGGATCAGCAGCTTATGGGCACCGAATAACTCAAACAAGTAATCCCTCCCGGCCGAAATGCCATGTGACTCCAACATGGGCTGTAACAAGAAAAGCATCTTCCGGGTCCCCAGCCGGGGCAACGGCCCCCTTATTTCATGGACAAGCTGCAGAATGATCTCCTCCTTCATCGAATCATGCTCACTTCTCCATAGATGATCGTAATAGGCATGGCGCGTTTTGCCAAACAGCCTGCAAAGAAACCCAAAGCCTAAATGGGGATAATCCTGCTTCATGATTTTGACTGCCTGGCACCAGCTTTTTTTCTGATGGCGATGTTAAACTGATCCTGTGCTACATCAATGAGCGTATTTAAAGCGTTGATCTTCATTTGCGCTTCATCCAGCGCCTTCTTTAAAGCTTCCTTTTCACTGTCCGGTAGTTCGGGCTTATCCTTCATCTCAAATGGATCATAAATGGCAAGTTCGACATTTTCTTTCCGGAATGCCCTAAGCCATTTAGTTAAAGTGTTACCACTGATCCCGTGCTCCTGCCTGGCCGCATAAGGGGTCAGGGTACCTTGCTCAATCAAACGCACTACCGATCTTTTTTCAACATCTGTCAAATGAGCCCCGACTTGCTTTTGCTGGTATGCTATGGAACTATGATTCCGCATCCAACCACTTATCGCACTCCGGGAAACGTTATAACGGTAAGCTATAACACTTCTGGGAACACCATCTTCTATCGCACGGATCAGCTCTTCCCGTAAACCCTTCGGGAAATGAACCCCTGCGAAGAGCCGACCCGATCTTATTAAATCTTCATCCTCTATTTTCATACACCTTTTTTTAGTGTATAG
>NZ_JBDSZG010000059.1:0-10718 GCF_039925265.1 Mucilaginibacter sp. | reverse complement strand
ACTGAAAGTTTGTGAATAGCTTCTCTTGATAATGTTTTTTGCCTTGCATGACGTTAATATACTAAAAATCAACATATTAACGAAATTATCAGGCAAATAAATAATACGTTGTGCAACGGCCACCGGGACGCTTGTGGCAGCTAAAAGGAGTAGAAGAAACCTATTAAAATAAAAAATCCCAGGTTACTGAGTAACCTGGGATTTTTGTTTATTGGATATTTTAGAAATTACTCGCCGCCGGTATGGTCGTGCGCGTGTTCTTCGCGGAATAGTTTCGCGCTGAAGAAATCGTTGTTCATGCGGGCTATATTCGTCAGGGTGATCTCCTTAGGGCATTCTGCTTCGCAGGCACCGGTGTTGGTACAGTTACCAAAGCCTTCTTCGTCCATTTGGGCAACCATGGCTTGCACGCGGCTGTAACGCTCTGGCTGGCCTTGTGGCAATAAGCCTAACTGGGTAATTTTTGCAGATACAAACAACATGGCCGATGCATTTTTACAAGCCGCCACGCAAGCGCCGCAACCAATACAGGTAGCCGAGTTGAAAGCCTCATCAGCCACTACCTTAGGGATCAGGATCGCGTTAGCATCCTGCGCACCACCGGTATTAACCGAAATGAAACCGCCAGCTTGTTGGATCCTGTCGAACGCAGAACGATCTGTACCCAAATCTTTTATTACCGGGAACGCTGCCGAACGCCATGGTTCGATGGTAATGGTTTCGCCATCGCTAAAGGTACGCATGTGCAACTGGCATGTGGTAATAGCTTTTTTAGGCCCGTGTGGGTGGCCGTTGATATATAAAGAGCACGACCCGCAGATCCCTTCGCGGCAATCGTGGTCAAAATAAATTGGCTCATCATTCTTTTTGGTCAGGCTTTCGTTCACCACATCCAGCATTTCCAGGAACGACATATCCTCAGAAATACCTTCTGCCTTATAGGTAACGAATTTACCTGCCGTTTGTGAATTTTTTTGGCGCCATACTTTCAGCGTCAGATTCATGTTTCCAGTACTCATCTTTTTATTGAGTTTTGAGTTGTGGGTATTGAGTTTTGAGTTGGTTTTAACTGGCCACTCAAAACTCAATACTCATCACTATTTATAACTTCTCTGTGATAACTTAACATTTTCGAAGATCAGTTCTTCTTTATGAAGTTCTTCTTCCTCATTTTCACCTTTAAACTCCCATGCCGATACGAATGTAAAATTTTCATCATCGCGTAAGGCTTCACCCTCTGGTGTTTGAGATTCTAAGCGGAAGTGACCACCGCATGATTCACGGCGCGCTAATGCGTCGGTCACCATCAGTTCGCCCAGTTCTATAAAGTCGGCTACGCGGCCAGCTCTTTCCAACGCAGCGTTAACCTCGTCATTTTCGCCGGTTACAATCGCGTTCTTCCAGAAATCAACTTTCAAAGCTTTTATCAAACCTTTCGCGTGGGTCAATCCTTCTTCGGTACGTGCCATACCGCAATACTCCCACATAATGTGGCCAAGCTCGCGGTGGTACTCCACAACTGTTTTATTGCCTTTTAATGCAAGCAGTTTGTTGTTATAGGCAATAACTTCCTGTTTGGTTTTCTCGAAAGCAGGGTGGTTTTTATCAACCGGTTTAGGGCCGATAGTGGCCAGGTAATCGCCAAGGGTATATGGGATAACAAAGTAACCGTCAGATAAACCCTGCATCAGTGCAGATGCACCAAGGCGGTTTGCACCGTGATCGCTAAAGTTACACTCACCCATGGCGTAAAGGCCCGGTACGTTTGTGCTTAAGTTATAATCAACCCAAAGGCCGCCCATGGTATAATGTACCGCCGGGTAAATGCGCATGGGCTGTTTGTAAGGGTTCTCGTCGGTAATTTGATAGTACATATCAAACAAGTTACCATACTTCGCTCTTACTGTATCTTCGCCTAAGCGTTGGATAGCCTCCGCAAAATCGAGGTATACGGCTAAGCCGGTTGTACCAACACCCCGGCCCTCGTCGCTCATTTCTTTGGCGTTACGTGAGGCCACGTCGCGCGGAACAAGGTTACCAAATGATGGGTATTTTCTTTCGAGGAAGTAATCTCTTTCGTCTTCTTTTACCTGTGCTGCAGTAATCTCCTTCTTCTGAAGTTTGTTAGCAACCTCCACAGTTTTTGGAGCCCAAACACGGCCATCGTTACGCAACGATTCCGACATCAGCGTAAGCTTGCTCTGGTGATCGCCGGTAACTGGGATACAAGTTGGGTGAATTTGCGTATAGCAAGGGTTAGCAAAGAAAGCGCCGCGTTTGTGCGCGCGCCATGCGGCCGTTACGTTTGAGCCAATTGCGTTGGTAGACAGGTAAAACACGTTGCCATAACCACCTGTGGCTAATAATACCGCGTGACCTGCATGTGTTTCTATCTCGCCGGTTTTTAGGTTACGGGTAACAATACCTCTCGCCTGTCCGTCAACCAAAACAACATCCAGCATTTCGGTACGGGTGTACATTTTCACCTTACCCAAATGGATCTGGCGGTTCAGTGCCGAGTAGGCGCCTAACAATAGCTGTTGTCCTGTTTGGCCACGTGCATAGAATGTACGCGATACCTGCGAACCACCGAAAGAACGGTTATCCAGCAAGCCGCCGTATTCGCGGGCAAATGGTACGCCTTGTGCAACACACTGGTCGATGATATTTACCGATACCTCTGCCAAGCGGTAAACGTTGCCTTCCCGGGCACGGTAGTCACCACCTTTAATGGTATCGTAAAACAAACGGTAAACGCTGTCGCCGTCGTTCTGATAGTTTTTTGCTGCGTTGATACCACCCTGTGCCGCAATAGAGTGTGCGCGGCGCGGGCTATCCTGGAAACAAAACGATTTAACGTTGTAACCAAGCTCGGCCAATGATGCAGCAGCAGATGCGCCGGCTAAACCGGTACCTACAATTATAACATCGTATTTACGCTTGTTAGCAGGGTTAACCAGCTTTAAGTTAAATTTATGCTTGCTCCATTTTTCGGCCAGCGGGCCCTGCGGAATTTTAGCATCTAAACTCATATTGTTCTTTTAGATTAAAGAGCCAAGAATCAAGAGCCAGGATAATGGCTCAATTTCTTTCCTCTGTCTTATGTGCGTTATTGACGGTCCTGTTTTTTTTCTTGAATCTTGATTCTTACCTCTTGATTCTATTTCGATAAACTCTGGATAAAATATACTATCGGCATTAAGGCAAATCCTACCGGGATAATCACCCCGAAGAACCATGTACCGAAGAAGTAAACTATCGGCTGGTACTTACGGTGCACCCATCCCAGCGTGCGGAACGCGCTCTGGAAACCATGCAGCAAGTGGAACGCTACCGCGGCCATTGCAATTACGTAGAACGCAACATACCATAGTTTGCTAAAGCTCTCCTGCACACGTGCGTGGATATCTTTCACCCGTACAATTTCTACATTGTTTTCCGTAGAGATCGAACGTTCAAATTTTACATCTGCAGGAATGTATTCGGCAACGGTTGTTACATTGGTTGCCAGATCGGTACGGTACTCTTTAAATTTTAGTACGTTATCATACTTGTAGGTAAACCAAAAATCGCTCATGTGGATGACAATGAACAACAACAGGATAGAACCTAAAAGCCCCATATTTTTTGATGACCAAGACGCGTCCGACTTTGGCTGTACGGCGTAACCTACCGGCCTTGCGCTGCGGTTTTTAAGGGTCAACACCAAAGCATACACCGCGTGCACTATAATGCTGATGTACAGAATGTACGCGATAACTTCGATAGGAGGAAAATGCGTTAAGAAATTTGCGTAGCTGTTAAATGCAAAACCCTGGTCGTTTTTAAAAAGCAACAGGTTGCCGCCCAGGTGAACAATTAAAAAAGTACACAAAAACAAGCCAGTTAAAGCCATTATCAGCTTCTTTCCCAGTGATGAGTTAAAGGTTTGTTTGAATTCGCTCATTATTGATTCAGATTTATTTAGGCAAAAGTATTTATTAAAAGCCAAAAGATATAAATGGTTTCGGCTTTAGGTAGTGATTATCATTATTTAGAAACAATCTAAAAGAATAAAACCGAAATGGGTCTGTTTGTGTTCCGTTGGTAATGTACAGTAGGTTATGTTCACGGTGTTCACGCTCACACAGTGAACACCGTGAACATTTATAAAAAACTTATAATCAGTCGTTTACAAATTAAGGAGTGGTGTCAATATTGTGTCACCGCCAATATTGTTGCTGTTAACTATTTTCGCAGGTCACAGTTACCTGCTGAATGCTGCACAAGGCGCTACAGAACGGGCCAACCTACCGCCATTACAATTCCGCAATATTCTAATGGATTCAACCGCAGAAACTACACACCTCCCACTTTTTCAAAAATCTTTATGGAATCCGCTTTACATCTGCATCCTACCTGTAAAACCAGCCAATTATGAAACTACTTTCTTTACCTATCCTCGTTCTGTTGCTGTTCATACAAACGGCAATCGCCCAATCTCCCCAGCTTACTGTTGACGGCAAAAGCAATAACGGCGTTACGCTGCAAAACTTAAAAATTGATGTGGCCATTTATGGCAATATCAGCCGCACCACCTGGCAAATGACTTTCCACAATTCCACCAACAGGATATTGGAAGGTACGCTGCTATTCCCGCTGAAAGACGGCGTGAGCGTAAGCAGGTACGCCCTGGATATAAACGGCAAAATGCGTGAGGCAGTACCTGTAGACCGTGGAAAAGGCACGGTAGTTTTTGAATCGATAGAGCGCCGCCGGGTAGACCCGGGTTTGTTAGAGAAGGTAGCCGGCAATACTTTCCGCACGCGCATCTACCCTATCAATCCAAACAGCACCCGTACGGTTATTATCGGTTACGAAGAAGAAATACCCATGGCAGCAAACGGCAGCCTTAAATTCACGTTGCCGCTTAACTTACAGGATACCGTAAAAACGTTCTCGCTTACGGCGTCAGTTGTGCAAAGCGCCACAGCCCCGGTTGCCGATGATACCAGTGGTTATGCGCTTAAATTCGACAAGCACCAAAACACTTATTCATCATCTATAGAGAAAACGAACTATACACCGGGCCGTTCGCTGTCGTTCTATATCCCCAAACCAAAAGATGTTGCCGAGGTAATGATACAGGCGCAGGGCAATAAATATTATTGGTTTATCAATACCGCCATCCCGGCACAAACTATCAACAAGCCATTGCCGCATAGCATTGGTTTACTTTGGGATGCATCACTGAGCGCAGCCAACCGCGATGTAAAAAAGGAGCTGGCCCTGCTGGATGCTTATTTTAAAAAGCTGAATAATGCCCAGGTAAGCCTCATCGCTTTCAGCAATGTGGTATTAAAAAACAAACTCTATACTATCGCCAACGGCAACTGGGATGCCCTTAAAACCGATTTAGAACATACCACTTATGATGGCGCAACAAATTTAGCCCGGCTCGACCTGAACAAATATCCCGCAGATGAATACTTATTGATCAGCGATGGGCACCAAACCTTTGGCGAAGGGCAAATGAAATTAAACGGCAAACCGATTTACTGCATCAATTCATCCGCAGCGGCAGATTACAGCAACCTGAAATTGATAGCCCAGAAAACCAATGGCGAGCTCATAGACCTAAACAGGGATGATGTAGCCAAAGCGATGAGCACCCTCACCATTCAGCCACTACGCTTTTTAGGCATTAAAGCGGGCAGCACCGTGGAGGATAATTATCCATCGCTGCCCGTTACGGTGAGCGGCGCATTCTCTTTAGCAGGTATCACCAAAAACCCTAACCAAACCATCACCCTGCAATATGGCTACGGCAACAGAGTAAGTGTAGAAAAACAGGTTACGCTCGATCTGCAGGCAAACGCCGTTGATAACGTGGATGTAGCTAAACTATGGGCGCAGAAAAAGATAACTGAACTGGATATTAATTACGAACCCAACCGCCAGGAGATTGAATCGTTGGGTAAAAGGTTTGGCATTGTTACCCGCAACACCTCGCTTATTGTGTTGGAAACCATAAACGATTATATACAATATGGCATAGAACCACCAGCGGAGTTAAGAGCGCAATACGATGCCATTATGAAGCAGAGGAGAAACGATGATGATGATGAGCCGAAGGCGGCCGATGCAAATCTTATTGGGGCAGAAAACATGCTGCAAACCCTCACCGAATGGTGGAATACAGATTTTACACCCAAACCTACTCCAAAACCGGCAAAACAGGTTGTTAAGCCGCGCGCAATTGCGAGCAGTCCGGTAGTACGGCAACCAGCGAGGCAAGTCTTGACTAACGGCTTAAACGGGAATAACCGCCTGATAACCGGCAGGGTTTTAGATAAAGAAACCGGGGAGCCCATTGTGGGGGCTACCGTAACTGCAAGGGGAACAACTATAGGTACCCAAACCAACTTAAGCGGTAACTTTAGCATAGGCCTGCCCGCAGGTACGGCCTTACAGATATCCTATATTGGGTATACCAGCTGGCAAAGTACACCTCATGTAAACGGCCTGGTTAATGTTAGCCTGGCGGCATCTTCTGCCAATTTGAATGAGGTTGTGGTTCTTGGTTATAGCACGGTTAGGCGGCGGGATGTTACCGGTTCGGTAACAACCGTTGGCCCTACAACATACAAATCGAATGCGGCGAACGATAAGGAACTGGAGCCGCCAATGGTGGGGAGTATTGCCCCGAATGCAGATGCAGAAGCCTCTCAAGACGTTACAAACCTTTCAAATGGCCTAACGGGAAGAGCGGCTGGCGTGGCAGTGCAATCGCCAAATGTTGCAATTAACCAAACATTGGCTGGGCAAGCGTCTGGGGTTACCGTAGTAACGCAAGGTGCGCCTGGTATTAATACAAGCGTGATAGTCAGAGGTGTTTCCGCGATTGGTGCGGCTAACCCTTTATATGTAATAGACGGCGTGCAGGGTGGAAGCTTAAACGGATTAAACCCAAATGATATTCAATCTATTGATGTGCTAAAAGATGCGGGAGCAACCGGTATTTATGGTGTTAGCGGCAGCAACGGGGTTATTATAGTAACCACCAAAAAAGGCGCGGCGGCAAAACCTGTTGCGCCGGCTCTCGATTCTGTTGCCATTGCTACGCCCCAACCCGAAGGTATCACCATCGCCTACAAAGCAGCCGATTCAGACTACCTGAAAACCATCCAAAAAGCAGGCAAAGCAGGTCAGTACCAAAAATACCTGGAGTTGCGTACCGCCTTCGCCGCTAACCCGGTTTACTATTTTGATGTGGCCGATTATTTCATAAAAACAGGCGACAAAGAATTAGGCCTGCGGATCCTAAGCAACCTGGCCGAAATGGGGCTGGATAGCTACGAGCTATACAAAATGCTCGGCTACAAATTAAAACAGCTTGGCGATTATGAAGCCGCGCTCTTCGTATTCAAAAAGATAACCGAACTACGCCCGCTTGATCCGCAAAGCTTCCGCGATTATGGGCTGGCATTGGACGACGCAGGCAAACACCAACAAGCCTTGGATGTGCTTTATAAAGCCATGGTAACCAGTTATACCAAGGATGCCGAAAACCTTTACGATGGTATTGAGGAGATCTTCCTGCCGGAGATAAACAGGATAATAGCATTGAACAAAGGCAAGGTAAATGTTTCCGGCATTTCAAAGAAGGTCATCAAATCGCTCCCGGCAGATATTCGCATTGTGATGGACTGGAACATGAACAATACCGATATTGACCTGTGGGTAACCGACCCCAACGGTGAAAAATGCCTTTACAGCCACAACCGTACCCAATTGGGCGGCCGCATATCTGACGACATGACCCAGGGCTTTGGCCCCGAGCAGTTCCTGTTGAAAAAAGCCATTAAGGGTACTTATAAGATCGAAATAAACTATTATGGCGATACCCAGGCTACTATTGCCGGGCCTACTACGGTAATGGCCGAATTGTTTACTCATTATGGCACTCCGCAGGAGAAAAAAGAACTGATCGTACTGCAAATGCAAAAAGATGCCAAAGGCGCGGTATACATAGGCGACCTTGATTTTAAGTAAGTGTTTGATTTGCCGGAGCGGTAGCAATGCCGCTCCGGTAAATCATAACAAACAATTTTTGGCGGTCAATTTTTTTCGCTTATTTAGGGCTACTAAACCATCCGCATGAAAATACTTTACACAGCGTCGCTCCTACTGTTATTCGCATCTTGTAAACAAGCCCCCAAATTAGATCTGACCATCAAAGCAGATGGTGTTACCAATGGCACTGTACAGCTAAAACAAGCCAGCGAACTAACCCTGAACGAGCCGCTTAAAAATGGAGAACTAAGCAAGAGCACTCAATTGCAAGCACCCGGCTACTACAGCCTCAGCGTAATTGATAACGATAAGCCCATCACCTCCAAAATAGCTTACGATATTTACCTGGAGAACGGGAGCTACACCATCCAAACCAACCCGGCAAAGCCTGCGGATTACCCTGCCATTACCACAACATCGGCAACGCAAAAAGAACTTAATGAGTACTATCAATTGCTGAACAAGTATACCGGGGCCATGGATCGTAAAATAGATTCGTTAACCCGCTACCTGCAATCAAACACTGTGGCGGCTTTGTCAAAACAAGACCGTGCCGCGTTGTACACCGGCACCCGCGAGGTACAAAAAGCGCGCCGACTGTTAGATTTGAAAGTGCTTAAAGAATACACCGACAAATACCCCAAAGCTAAAATTGGCGCACATATTATTGTGCAGGTGTACTACCCCGAATACGCAGAGGCATACAACGAGCTTTTTCAAAAGCTGCCGGATGATGTGAAGTTGAGCGATGATGGCTTAAAGATTCGCAACAAACTGGGCAATATGCTTAGCCAGGTTGCCGGCGCAGATGCGCCGGACATTGCCGGCACCACGCCCGATGGCAAACCCTTCAACAAAAAAGCCATCGACAAAAAGATCACTCTCGTGGAGTTTTGGAAACCCAGCAACGAAACCAGCGACCTGATCCACAAGCAACTGGTAAAAGGCATCATCCTCACCCCTGCCGATCAAAAAAACTTTGGTGTGGTAACGGTTGCTTTAGATGATAAAAAAGACGTTTGGCTAAACGCTATTAAAAACGACAATAAGCCATGGCAGCAATTACAGGATGGCGATGCATCGACAAATGTGACGAAATGGGAAATAAATACACTACCAACATTTATGCTGGTTGATAAGAACTGGAAGACGATCAAATCAAATGTACCCTTCGGCGAGATAGATACCGAGGTGCATGAATATTTAAAGAAGCACTAACAAGTTTGGAGCGCTGATCTTGTCGGGATCAACGAACCTGGCTTAGCATTTTACATCCAAAACTCATGACTCAAAACTTTCTACTTAAAACTAACTAATAGCGATCACTTTATCCTTCAGCACTCCGAAGATATTATCATTCTTTTGGCTGCGGATGGCCACCTTGCCGGTAAACCTGCCAAAGGATGGCAATATGGCCTGATTTTTACCAAACGCAAAACAAGGCAGGGTAATGCTCTGCCTGCCACGGCCAACCAAATTAACACCCGGGTGAATGTGCCCGCAAAGCACGTACCCACCTTCGGCCCTTGTAGCCGGGGCGGCGAGGGGGTGGTGCAGCATCAGGAAGGGGCCAACAGTTAATTCTTCCGTCAGTACTATATCTAATGCCAGGTAATGTTTATCGTGAATTATATCGTGGTTACCTTTTACCAGGATGATCTGCAGCTTGGGGAACTGTTTGCGCCACATTACAAACCAATCCCAATCGGCGTTCAGGTCGCTGTGGAACAGGTCGCCCAGGAAAATTATTTTTTCGGGGCGATGTTCGGCAATGAGGTCTGATAGCATGGCCAGGTCATCCTGCTCCATATCGCGCGGAATGGCTATCCCCGCTTTGCGGAAATGCCCAACCTTACCCAAATGTACATCGGCAGCAATCAGGGCTTTCTCCTGTTTCCAATAGATGGCCTTCTGCGGAAGCAATAAAAGATCCTGGTTTAAAAATTGAAAAGGGGTACCCGCACTCATCGACATAACGGGGCAAAGATACGCCTCACTCAAACCCTCTCCAAAGGAGAGGGCTTTAAAATAAGAAAAAAATATCTCCTTCTCCTTTGGAGCGTAATAGCTATCCTTAGACAGAATTCATAAAACGTTCCTATGGAACGTAAAATCGCTATTTATTTTCCTACCCATGAGGCGTTCCGATGGAACGATTTCCTTTTATCCCATCGGGATGTTTCATGGGGTAAACAGCAGCCAAATCGCATTACGTTCCATAGGAACGTTTTATGAATCGCCAACCTATCGCGTTTGTAAGCCCTTGTATGAATCGCTTCAATTTGCCGTCTTTTACTAACCATCAGACATCCTTGCGTGGGAATTAGGGTTAACAAAACTTAACACAATTTCAATAAATGTTTTGTAAAAATCTAATAGTCAGTGGTTTAAAATCATACCGGGTTAACATATTTTTCCATAATAGGGTCACCATAAATCCTAAATCTTTTATTATGAACCCGTAAGGAAATTTAATAACCACTGTCTTCTAATGAATTATTGCTCTTTGGAGAGCAATAATTCATTAGACAGACGGGTAACTCATAAGACGTTCCGCTGGAACGTTAGAGGGTTCTTTGGCATTTTCTACCCATAAAACATCCCGAAGGGATGAAGAAACAAAATCGTTCCGGAGGAACGTCTCATGGGTAGAAAAAATAACG
>NZ_JBDSZG010000058.1:0-49970 GCF_039925265.1 Mucilaginibacter sp. | reverse complement strand
AAATCTGTATAGCTATTTCAGGACGGGTCAAGCCAAGTAAAAAAGTCGTTTTTATGTTAACCCTATAAAAATACAACTGGCTTATTATCAATAAATTATGAAAATAATTTTTGAATTGTGTTAAGTTATGTTAACCCTAATTCCCCCGAGGCAATCGCTCCTCCAGCCGAGTGGCGGCGTAGTTTGTTATTTATCCTTCCCCATCATCTTCATCGCCTCCCCCGCCGCTATTTGCCCGGAGATCAAAGCAGGCGGCACACCAGGTCCGGGCACGGTGAGCTGACCCGTGTATAGCATATTCTTGATATGCTTAGCCCGCATGGAAGGCTTAAAAAACGCGGTTTGCGCTAAAGTATTGGCCAAACCGTAAGCATTACCTTTAAAGGAATGGTAATCTGCCTTAAAATCCTCCATGGCGTAGCTGCGTTTCAGGATAATGGAATCGCGGAGCGGCTGGCCGGTTACCTGTTCAAACCTATCTACCATGATATTGAAATACTGCTCGCGGAGCGCGTCGCTATCTTCAAGTCCCGGTGCAAGGGGCATCAGGAAGAAGAGATTTTCGCAGCCTTCGGCTGCGGCGTCAGGGTCGGTTTTAGAGGTGCAGCATACGTAGAATAGCGGCTTGCTTGGCCATTTCGGATCGGTATAGATCTCTTTGGCGTGCTGCTCAAAATCCTCATCAAAAAATAGATTATGGTGCTGGATGCCGGGGATCTTTTTGTTGGTACCGATGTAAAACAACAAACTGGATGGCGACATGGTACGGCTATCCCAGTATTTCTCCGTGTAGTTACGATGGGGTTTGTCAAGGAGGTGCTGGTCGGCGTGCTCGTAATCGGCACCGGTAATAACGAAATCAGCCTTAAAATCACCTTGGGTGGTTTTGATGTTAGTAACCTTTTCGTTGGCCACTTCCATTTTAATTACCTCGGTATTTAAACGGATCTCTACACCATAGCTTTCGGCAATGCTTACCATCGCCTTTACAATCTCGTTCATACCGCCCATTGGGTACCAGGTACCGAGGGCAAGGTCGGCGTAATTCATCATGCTGTACATGGCCGGGGTATCTTTTGGTCGTGCGCCTAAAAACAATACCGGGAACTCCAGCAGTTTAATCAGTTTCGGGTTCTTAAAATACTTGCGCACATGGCTGCTCATGCTGGTGAGCAACTGCATACTCACGCTTTTGCGGATGAGGTTCCAATCTATAAACTCTGTAATGGAATGCGAGGGGCGGAAAACGTATTCACCCATGCCCACTTTGTATTTATAGGCGGCTTGCTCTAAAAACAGCTGTAAACCTTTGCTGCTGCCCGGCTCAATGCTTTCAAAAAGGGCTTCCAAGTCACCCATATCCGCAGGTAGATCTAATATATCATCCTTGCCATAGTAAACCCGGTAACCGGGGTCAAGGCGTTTCAGGTCGTAAAAATCCGCTGGCTTTTTGCCAAACAGGGCGAAGAAGTTTTCAAAAACATCGGGCATCCAATACCAGCTTGGGCCCATATCAAACTTAAAACCATCCTTTTCCCAAACACGGGCGCGGCCGCCGGGCTGGTCGTTCTTCTCCAGAACGGTGACTTGATAGCCCTCCTTCGCCAGCACACATGCCGAGGCTAAACCGGCAAAACCTGCCCCTATGATAATAATTCGCTTGTTTTTCATCCAAAATCAAATGTAAACATTACATCCGCGCAAAAACAATACGGTGCGGGTTTTGTACATTTGGGGGTAACAACAATTGTAAATGAATTTGTTTGACGAAACGTGTTTTGAATGCAGTAAGCTCATCACCGAAAAGTATAGCACCTCGTTTAGCCTGGGTATAAAAGCATTCGAAAAACGTTTACGCTACCCGGTGTATGCCATTTATGGCTTTGTGCGCTATGCCGACGAAATTGTAGACACCTTTTACGGGCACGACCAGCGCCAGTTGATCAACGATTTCCGCAAGGAAACCTTTACGGCCATCGAACGCGGCATCAGCACCAACCCGGTGCTACAGTCGTTTCAGCAGGTGGTAAACCAATACGGCATCGAAAGGGAACTGATAGACGCCTTCCTCACCTCCATGAAAATGGACCTGGACAAAACGGAATATGATGAAGGGGGCTACAAGGTGTATATCTACGGTTCGGCAGAAGTGGTTGGCCTGATGTGCCTGCGTGTTTTTTGCGCCAATGATGGGATGCTGTACAACCAGCTTATTCCCAAAGCGCGCAGCCTGGGTTCTGCCTTTCAAAAAATAAATTTCCTGCGGGATATCAAAGCCGACTATGAAGACCGCGGCCGCACCTACTTCCCCGGGGTTGATTTTGCAAACTTTACCGCGCACGATAAAAGCACCATAGAGACTGATATTAAAAAAGATTTCGACGATGCGTTAGCGGGTATAAAACAGCTGCCAAAAGCTGCCCGCCTGGGCGTATACGTGGCTTATGTTTACTACCGGCAGCTGTTTAAAAAGATCCGCCGCACGCCTGCCGGGGTAATTATGCAGAGGAGGATCCGAATCTCCAATTCGCGCAAGCTGAGCCTGTATTTAAAGGCCTGCTTGCACCAAAAACTAAACGTGATATAATACTTGCCGATGCCAAACTGCCTTACATATTCCGCATTCAAATACCTGCTTTTTGCGCTAATGGCTGGTGTACTCATGTCCTTTACTTCGGTACGGAACAATGATGGCGCCACGCAAGATCTCCATGTGATCCGCAAACTGCTGATCAGCGCCCTCGAAAGTAAAAAGACCACCGATTCATTATATAAAAGTTTGGGCGCTATAAAGGATCGCCCGGCACTGATCAACGCTTACATGGGTACGCTTGAAGCCCTGAAGGCCAAGCACGCCTGGAACCCGTATTACAAGATCAAATACCTCAACGATTCGGAAAAGACCTTTAAAACCGCCGTTGCCGCCGACCCGCGTAACATCGAGATCCGTTTTATGCGCTTCTCTATCGAGCATAATGTGCCTAAGTTTTTGGGCTTTACCAAAAATCTGGTGGCCGACCGCGAAGAGATGATCAAACAAATAGATGCTAAATACTACGCGTCGGCAGATAAAACACTGGTGAAAACCATCATTAAATTCCTGCTCGATTCTAAACGCTGCACCGCCGCCGAGCAAAAAAACCTTACGCAACACTTAGCCGCCCTATAGCGTGAAATACACCTACCTCATCATCAACCTGCTCACCGTCATTTTCCCGGTGGCCCTGTCGTTTGATAAGCGGGTGGCTTTCGCTAAAAGCTGGAAATACCTTTGGCCGGGCATGACCATTACCGGGCTGGTGTTTTTGTTTTGGGATGTGTTGTTCACCGTTTACGGCGTATGGAGTTTTAATGAGCAATATATCACCGGCATCAAATTCATTGGCTTACCATTGGAAGAGATCCTCTTCTTTTTAACTGTTCCGTTTTCCTGCATATTCATTTACGCCTGCCTCAACTATTACGTAAAATGGCAGCCGGGCCATGTGCTTACCCGCATGCTAAGCAACCTGCTGATAGGCGCATCGG
This sequence comes from Mucilaginibacter sp., assembly GCF_039925265.1. GTDB lineage: Bacteria > Bacteroidota > Bacteroidia > Sphingobacteriales > Sphingobacteriaceae > Mucilaginibacter. Next base: position 46,442 of record NZ_JBDSZG010000058.1, on the reverse strand, counting down.
TATCCATGCTGGCATTTAATTATACCCGCCTATATACCGCCGTTACGTTTGGCTTGCTGGCTGTTTTATTAATTATGTTGCTGTATGTTTTAAAAGCAGCATGGCTCGGCCAGTTCTATATGGCCTTTGTGGTATCGCTAATACCCTTCTACATTGTAAACGGCATTTTAACCGCCTGGCCGGTTGTGTTGTATAACGACGCACAAAACATGGGCATCCGCGTGGGGACCATTCCCTTTGAAGATCATTTTTACAGCATGACCCTGCTGATGATGAACGTGGCCTTTTTTGAATATTTTAAAACACGAAAAACCGCATGAGCGAACTGCCTTTATACACCAAATCTCAACTCGCTTTGCGCAACGGGCAGGATAAGCCCGAAATTTGGGTTGCCCTAAAAGGCGTTATTTATGATGTTACCGAAAGCCGCCTGTGGCGCAACGGCAAACACTACGAGCACTGGGCCGGGCAGGACCTTACCGAAGAACTGGCTGATGCCCCGCATACTGAGACGGTGTTTGAAAAGTTTAAAGTGGTGGGGAGATTATCATAACCCTATTCCCAATTCGTCAATTGCGAGGCACGAAGCAATCTCCCGATAGAAGGTGGACGATATGCAAAGCGTTTATGCATAGTTCTGAGATTGCTTCGTGCCTCGCAATGACGCGCGCAAAAAAAAACACAAAAAAACCCGCCATTTTGGGGCGGGTTTCTCGTTATATATATGTTGAGTTTATAGCTTAGTTTTCTGCGTAGATAGGTTTTGCAACACCGTTATCGTAAGCTTTAAGGTTTTTCTTAAGCAGCTTGCGGGCTACGTGGATGCGGGTTTTAACGGTACCTATTGGTATAGTTAAATGATCTGCTATCTCGTGGTATTTGTGACCTTCGAAATACATGGTGAAGGGTACGTAATAATCTGCAGGCAAACGGTCTAAAGCGCGTTTAATATCGTCCATCACAAATTTAGCTTCGCCTTGGTTTTTTGTTGAACTGAATACCAGGTTTGGCGAGGAGATCTCATCGCTCTTGGTAACAAATGTGCTCATTTTAACAAAACGGCGATAGTTATTGATGAAGGTATTTTTCATGATGGTGTATAACCAGCCTTTTAAATTTGTACCTTCTTTAAACTTATTGTAATAAGTTATGGCTTTCAACATTGTATCCTGAACAAGGTCGTTAGCATCGTCTGCGTCGTGTGTGAAGTGTAAGGCGTATGACCTTAATGAACTTGCTTGACGTAATACCAGGGTGTTAAACTCAATCTTTGTCATTCTGTTAATGTTTTGTATTGAGTATTATTCAAACATGATACCACGAAATGAAAAGTGTATGAAATTTAAGAATGGGCCAAACCCAAATTAAAGAGGGCCAAAGCGGAGCCAAGACCCTACAATATATCGCAATTAGCTATAAATCAACAAAATAAATAACACCGTGGATTTAATTGCCGGGATAAAACAATTAAAAAAAATTTAAAACAATTCGCATTTTAAACGCTTAAGGCAGAGCGAGTTGATAAAATATCTTTATAATTAAACAAATTAACTAACAATATTCACCTCGCGTTGCAGGGTAACGCCAAATTTAGTGTACACACTGTCTATGATTTGCGACGAAAGGCTGTACACTTCCGCGCCAGTTGCCCCGCCATGATTCACTAATACCAGCGCTTGGTTCTTCCAGGTACCCGTGTTTCCAACGGTTTTCCCCTTCCAGCCGCATTGCTCTATCAACCAGCCCGCAGCCAGTTTTACCTGTCCGTCGCTTGCCGGGTAGTTAACAACGTCGGGGAAGTTTTGTTGGATAGGCTGAAACTCCGCAGCGCTGATCACCGGGTTTTTGAAGAAACTACCCGCGTTGCCGATGGTAGATGGATCGGGCAGCTTAGATACCCGGATATGCGATACCACTTGCGATACATCTTTAAGCGTTGGCTCGCTGATGCCGCGGGCGGCTAACTCCTGTTCTATAGCGCCGTATTTTAAATTGAACTTTGGAATAAGCGATAAATGGAACTTTACCGATACTATAATATACTGCCCCGCCAACTCACTTTTAAACACACTTTCGCGGTAGCCAAATTTGCAGTCCGCTTTGCTGAAGGTTTTAATAACGCCGGTAGCTATCTCAAAAGCCTTGCAACTCTCAAAAACGTCTTTCAGCTCCACACCGTAAGCACCTATGTTTTGGATGGGCGATGCGCCAACCGAACCAGGAATAAGGCTCAGGTTCTCCATACCGGCATAACCGTAACCCACGCAATAGTTCACCAGGTGGTTCCACACCTCCCCTGCCCCTGCCTCCACAAAAACATCATCGTGACTGATACGATGTTCGATGCCGCGAATGTTGAGGCGGATCACCAGGCCGTCAAAATCGGCCACCATCAGCATATTGCTACCGCCGCCTAAAACCAAGCGGGGCGTTTGCAGCCATTGCGGATCGGCAAACAATTCGGCCAATTCTTCCGCATGGTTTATCTCTGCAAAGTAACGGGCGTTGGCATCTATACCAAAAGTGTTGAAGTTTTTAAGCGATACGTTTTCCTGGATTTGCAGCATGAAGGCGAATTTCGGGAAAATTTTAGATTTGACAACTGTGAAATTTGCCAGGTCGGTGCATACCTGTTAAAATTACCTTCGACGCTGTGCACGCTGCCAGTTTAATAAGTCCTGGAGCGGGTTAGAGGCGCGGTAATTGTCTTTGTGCGCATAAATGATAGTGCTTAAACTTTTAAGCTGCAATTGCTGTTCGGTGACATCCAATTCGTACTGTCCATTAAAAACGCTTTCAAGGGAATCCGCTTTCATTATTACATTCCCGTTTTCCTCAATTCTCCAGGTTCCGTTGATAGCGGGGCTGTTGATACCAGGCAGGGCCAATTCGCCATGCATTTTAAAATTGCATATCTCGGCACACGGTCCGTTGCCATTTATATCTTGAAAATAAGCGAAAACATCTGTTTTAGGGCCTATCAAAACGTTGTGGTAATAAATTCTGTCAACGCACCATTCATTCTTCGATAACAGTTCTAATTCAGTTGGCTTAATAATAAGATATATAATAGTAGTTAGCACAGCTATAAACAGTACCACAAACAAAATGATACGCGAGACAATACCAATTCTAAAAGATTTCATCGACTCAATTTATGCATTCCAAGGCAAATACTTAGGCTGATTAGGTTCCAACAGCATAGGTTTTACAGCATTCAGCTTGCCGCCGTTTAAAACTATTTCATAAAGCTTCAGATATTCCGCAGCCATTTTGGCAATGTTGAAGTTGTCAACCGCGTATTCGTGGCAAAGCTGATTGTTGAAGCTGTCGACATGCTTCAATCCTTCTATTAAAACGCTTTTACTATTGGATAATAGGCCAACCTCTGCGGGCACCAGCTCGGGCAATGAACCATACGGCGTTCCGAAGACGGGGCAGCCAAAGTAAAGGCTTTCGGTAATGGCCACACCAAAAGGTTCGTTCCATAGCACCGGGAAGAGCAGGGCCTTGGAGCCGTTGAGCACTTCCGATTTTTGGTCGTTATTTACCATCCCTTTAAAACGCACATTCAAATTCGGCGTAAAGCGAAGGCCCATTTTCAGATTGAGGCGCGTGCCGCCCATTACCACCAGTTTATTGCCGCTTTTGGTGGCGATATCGATAGCGCCCTGCACGTTTTTAACACGCCAGGCGGCTTTGGCCAAAAAATGGGTGTAGCCGCGTTTTTGGTTGAAGTTGGGTTTACGGTAGTCGGCAATGTCCAGTCCGTTATAAACATAAGTGGTGGAGCCGTTGCGGGCGGCATGGTTTGCTGATACGAATACCGAATTGAGATCCATCTCTCCCCTGCCCGAGTTATTGTGCACCGTGCACAGGTAAGGCTTTTTTGTAAACCCCTGCACCTGGAACTGGAAATGCACCACATCAATATCATCGGGCACCTGCTGGTTCATATCTTTCGCAGCATCGTAAACCAATACTTTAGCAAAAGGACAGGTAGAACCCGCGCCAACCAAATAGGTTATTGTGTGCCTCTGCCTTGCCAACTCGCGGCCAAGCCACCAGATCACACGTTCGGTGCCGCCGTATGTGGTAGCCGGTATTTTGGTATCGTTTACAAAAAGGATATTCATTATTGGCAAAGTTAGCTTTCGTGAGAAATAAAAATGGCGAAATCTAAAAACTTCAACTTTTTTAATTATTTTAGTAACTTGATTAACTTATTAACAAATTTTAAAATCATTATATGGCAGCCGTTACCAGTTCAGCAAATGCAACCAGCAAGAAAAAAGGATTAAATCCCATCATCATCATTGGTTCTTTATTTTTTATACTTGGTTTTGTTACCTGGCTGAATTCGGTGCTCATCCCCTATTTAAAAATAGCCTGCCAGTTAACCAACAGCGAATCGTACCTGGTGGCAAGCTCGTTTTACATCGCCTGTTTGCTAATGGCCAAACCATCGGCATGGCTGCTAAAATTACTGGGCTTTAAAAACGGCATGGTAGCCGGGTTGGCATTAATGGGCATCGGCGCACTTATTTTTATCCCCGCCGCGTTAACCCGTACTTACGCTATCTTTTTAATAGGCCTTTTTATACAAGGCTGCGGCTCTGCGGTTTTGCAATCGGCATCAAACCCATATATTACCATCGTAGGACCACCGGAGAGTGCCGCAAAACGGATCAGCATTATGGGTATCTGTAATAAATTCGCGGGTGTACTGGCCCCGTTGGCCCTCGGTGCAGTGATCCTAAACAATATAGACGGTTTCGACGCCAGCCTGGTTAACCTTAGCGCCGCCGACAAAATCGCCCAACTGAACGAACTGGCATCAAGGGTAATTGTACCTTATCTGTTGATCATAGTGGTGCTGGTTATCCTGTCGGTATTGATCTACTTTTCGGGACTGCCGGAGATTGATACCGACCATGAGGACGAAACCGTAGCTGCCGCCAATTCGGGCAAGACCAGCATTGCGCAGTTCCCGCATCTGGTACTGGGGGTTATTGCCCTGTTCCTTTACGTGGGTGCAGAAGTTATTGCCGGCGATTCAATCATCGGCTACGGCTCATCGCATCATATCCCGCTATCAACCGCCAAGTATTTTGCGTCGGGCACACTAACGTGTATGGTAATTGGTTACATCGTGGGGATCTTATTTATCCCTAAATACATCACCCAGCAAAAGGCATTAGTATTATGCGCCATTTTGGGCGTAGTGTTAACTGCCCTGGCGCTGTTCACGCCAAAATATATATCCATCAGTTGTATTGCGCTTTTAGGTTTGGCCAACTCGCTGATGTGGCCGGCTATGTGGCCACTGGCATTGGCCGGACTGGGCAGGTTCACCAAAATAGGCTCATCGTTATTGGTAATGGGTATAGCAGGTGCGGCAGTGTTCCCGCCGATATACGGGCTATTGGTCGATAAGATCTCCGCCCAAACAGCCTATGTGATTTTAATACCGATGTATTTGTTTATTCTTTACTATGCAGTTGCGGGTTATAAAGTTGGGAAGAAAGCGGTAGCTTAGCAGTACTAACTTTTTAAGATGAAAATTTTATACTACGCAGCGAGTATCCTGGTTTTTGCTATTTTAATTTATCTACTTATATCGCAACGCAAGAAACAAAAACCTGTTGAAGCAAAACCGGTTGCCGGCGACGTAAGTGAAAATGCCGCAAACCCCTATATGGGCCTCAGGGCGCAAATATTTGCGTTAAAACCATCTGACCTTAATCTAAACCTGCCTGCCGATAACGAAACAGCATTTGGCGTGGTAATAGAGTTTGGAACAGAAGACGGGACCGCAACCGTAATATCCCTTGCCACAGGAGATGCAAGTATGTACACCAGCGGAGGCGGTGGCATGATAGGGGGCGCGTATCGTGATAATGTTAAAAAAGCAGCCATATCTTTTGTGAATACCTCCCAGCGCTTTTTCACACAAATGCGGCCGGGCAATACAGCCCTGCCTGCAATAGGACATATAAAATTTCATGTATTAACCAATAAAGGGGCTTATTCTTTCGAAGGGCTGGAAGCCGAGATCACAGCCCAAAATAGTGAATGGGTAGATCTTTTTGATAAAGCAAACGAGGTTATTACACAATTGCGGCTAATTAGTGATAAGTAATACAACAGTCAAAGCCTTAGTTTTTCCTAAACCACTTCCTCCCCACCACCAATAATCCAAACTCTTCCGAAGGATTCTTCTCTGTTGATTTATGATGGGTCTTATGCGCGCGGCGAATGGCGGTTAAGTAACGATTTTCACTCTTAAAAGCCTTAAAGCGGTTATGGATAAACCAATCGTGAAAGATGAAGTAGATGGTGCCGTAGGTGCTGATGCCGGTGCCTACCCAAAAGCGGTAATCTAAAGTAATATGCCCCAGCCACATCAGCCATAAAGCCAATGCAGCAAAACCGATGCTGAACAGGTCGTTCAGCTCAAACCAGCCATGGCGCTGTTGGTGATGCGTTTTATGGATAAACCACAGCGGCCCATGGAACAGGTATTTATGCATCGCCCAGGAGAGAGCTTCCATTACAGCTATGGTTCCTAATATGATCGCTAAATTTATCAATACCTGCATATCCGCTAAAATACAAAAAGCAGAAACAACCTAAATTGTTCTGCTTTTCTATATTCTTAAATCCGAAATCGAAATTCCGAAATCCGAAATCTCTTAAATATGTATCGCCCTATTCTCCGTAGCAGCTAAACACGCTTCGCGCATCGCTTCGGTATAAGTTGGGTGGGCGTGACTGGCACGGGTTACATCCTCGGCACTGGCACGGAACTCCATGGCGATAACGGCTTCGGCTATCATATCCGCAGCGCGGGGGCCAATCATGTGTACGCCTAATATTTCGTCGGTAGTTTTATCGGCCAATACTTTTACAAAACCATCCAAATCGCCGCTGGCACGGGCACGGCCGCTTGCTTTGAACGGAAACGAACCCACTTTATAAGCGGTACCTTTTTCCTTCAATTGCTCCTCGGTGTAACCTACGGCAGCAACTTCCGGCCAGGTGTAAACAACACCCGGTATCAGGTTATAATTGATGTGCGGTTTCTGGCCGGCTATCAGTTCTGCAACAAAGGTACCTTCATCTTCTGCCTTATGGGCAAGCATAGCGCCTTTTATCACATCGCCAATGGCGTAAATACCTTTAACGCTGGTCTCCAGGTGCTCGTCAACCGTAATTTTGCGACCGCGTTCTTCTACGGTGATGCCAATTTTATCAAGCCCTAAGCCATCGGTATAGGCTATGCGACCAACGGCTACCATACAGTAGTCGCCTTTTAGTTCTACTTTTTCGCCTTTAGCGTTGTCGGCTGTAACGGTTACTTCTTTGCCTTTGGCAGTTGCGCCGGTTACTTTGTGGCCCAGGTAAAATTCCATGCCCAGTTTCTTCAATACCTTTTGCAGTTCGCGGCCCAGGCCTTTATCCATAGTTGGGATAATGCCGTCCATAAATTCAACAACCGATACTTTTGCACCCAAACGCGCGTACACCGAACCCAGTTCTAAACCAATAACACCACCACCTATCAATATCAGGTGCTTTGGCACTTCAGTTAAGGTCAAGGCCTCGGTAGAGGTAATGATGCGTTTCTTATCAATCTTCAGAAAAGGCAGGCTCGATGGTTTAGAACCGGTTGCGATGATCACCTTTTCGGTGGTCAGTTCGGTAGCTGTACCATCTGCCTTGGTAACAATAATGGTATTTTTATCTTTAAAAGAACCAACGCCCTGGTGAACGTCAATCTTGTTTTTCTTCATTAAGTAAGTAATACCGCTGGTGTTGGCATCCACTACTTCCTGCTTGCGTTTGATCATCTGCCCAAAATCGATGCCCAGGTTATCCAGTTTTATACCGTGGGTAGTAAAGGTATGGGCAGCGTTATGGTAATGTTCAGATGAATCGAGCAGCGCTTTTGAGGGGATACAACCCACATTGAGGCAGGTACCGCCAAGCGTGTTGTATTTTTCAATAATGGCGGTTTTCATACCTAATTGCGCGCAACGGATTGCGGCAACGTATCCACCCGGACCAGAACCTATAACGATAACATCATATTGCATAGTAGTGTATTTTATGGCTGGCAAAGTTAAGGAATATTAAAGGGGGAATAAAATAGCGATTTGATTAAATGTGGTGGGGGTGACAGAGGGTGTGGGCGTTGCCTTCGGCCCGGGCTTTGCAGGGCTGCGCTGCGCTCCGGCCCTTCGGGCTAAACCCTTCCAATCCCTAACGCAGGTTGTCTGAACTCGAATTCATCGAATTAAAGGAATTCACAGAATTTACTATTCTAATTCGACAAATTCTATAAATTCCTTAAAATTCGGGTTCAGACAAATATTCTCCGAGGCAATGTATAATTACCCCAAACCACCCAATTCTTACCCCCTTTTGTAACAACCCTGCCACTGTTAGTTTATTATTAATTTACTTACTAAATTAGCCTCAGCTAATACTGAAATTATGAAAAAAATCTTCGCCGTTTTATTGCTGTTAACTACAGCCTGTTCCGCAACCTTTGCGCAAACGTATGATGTTAAAGAACATTACACCAAAAAAGATGTGTACATCACCATGCGCGATGGCGTAAAGCTGTTCACCTCCATCTACACCCCAAAGGATGCATCAAAGGATAATAAATACCCTGTGATGATGCAGCGTACCTGCTACAGCGTTGCGCCGTATGGCGAAACCAAGTACCCGGGTCAATTAGGTCCCTCAAAATACATGATGCAGGAAGGCTATATTTTTGTGTACCAGGATGTGCGCGGCCGCTGGAAAAGCGAAGGCACCTGGACCAACATGACCCCGGTTATCGACAATAAAAAAGGCAAAACCGATGTGGACGAAGGCTCCGACACCTATGATACTATCGACTGGCTCATCAAGAACGTCGCCGGCAATAATGGCCGTGTAGGCCAATGGGGGATCAGCTATCCCGGCTTTTATACCGCCGCAGGCATTTTATCTAATCACCCTGCTTTAAAAGCCTCGTCGCCGCAGGCACCTATCTCCGATTTCTTTTTTGACGATTTTCACCACAACGGCGCGTTTTTAGAAAGCTACTTTTTCACCTACCCGGTGTTCGGCGTGCAGAAGAAAGACACCACCGCCAAAGCCTGGTATAACAACACTATGATAAACCCCGGCACCAAAGATGGCTACCAGTTTTTACTGGATATGGGCCCGCTTAAAAATGCCGACAAATACTATAAAGACAATTTTTACTGGCAGGAAACGGTTAACCACCCCAGTTACGATGAGTTTTGGCAAAAACGCGGCCTGCTGAAACATTACGGCAAAGTAAAACCGGCTGTTATGACGGTTGGCGGCTGGTTTGATGCCGAGGATTTGACGGGTCCGCTGGCGATATATAAAACCATTGAGAAGAAGGACCCGAACGCCTACAACACCATTGTAATGGGTCCGTTTGGGCACGGCAGGTGGTCGCGCGAAACCGGGCACACTATGCACAGCAACATTTACTTCGGCGATAGCATTGCTACCTTCTACCAAAAAAACATAGAGCAGAAATTCTTCAATCATTTCCTGAAAGGTAACGGCGACAAAAACAGCGGCCTGCCCGAAGCTTACATGTTCAACACAGGTAAAAACGAGTGGAAAACATTTGATAAATGGCCTTCGCCAGCTGCGGTTAAAGAAAAACTATTCCTGAACAGTGACGGCAAATTAGCTGCTGCGCAACCAACTGCGGCAGGCTCTACCAGCTACGTAAGCGACCCGCTGAAACCAGTACCTTATACAGAAGACCTGCCTACCACCATTGGCTTTACCCCGCACAACTACATGAGCGAGGATCAGCGTTTCGCAAGTCGACGTACCGATGTATTGGTTTTCCAAACGGAAGTATTAGCGGATGATGTTACTCTTGGCGGCGAAATTATGGCACACCTAAAAGTTGCCAGCACCGGTACCGATGCCGATTTCTTTGTAAAACTGATTGACGTTTACCCTGCCGATGAGCCGAACAACCCATACATGCCAAACAAAAGCATCACACTAAGCAATTACCAGCAAATGGTACGCAGCGAAGTGATGCCGGCACGTTTCCGCAACAGTTTCGAAAGACCGGAGGCCTTGGTAGCCAACCAAAAAACGGAGATCAATTTCCGCGTGCAGGATGTGCTGCACACCTTTAAAAAAGGGCACCGCATTATGATACAGGTACAAAGCACCGCCTTCCCGCTGTTTGCCCGCAACCCGCAAAAGTTTGTAGAGAACCCATATAAAGCAGACGAAAGCGATTACATTAAAGCAACGGAGACGGTGTTTAATGATAGCTACTTAGAAGTGGATGTGCTGAAGTAGGGAGCGGTGAATGGTGAGTAGTGAATGGTTGTGCAACGCAAATAACTACTATGTCATGCGAGGAGCAGCGTGGGATTGTGCGCGGGGGCGATGTGGCAATCTCGTCGCCAATGCATAACCACCTTGCATCATGAGGTTGCCGCGCTATTGCTCGCAATGACATATTTGTAGCCATTGTTGGTGTTGTCATCAACAAATTTAGAAAAACACAATTAATTACCCTGTCATTGCGAGTAGCAATCAGGGGAAACCCTGAAAGAAACGGTTATGACGTGTAAAAATCAGCATCGATAATCAATAAGTTAAACTCACGCCTTTATAAGGAACGAAGCAATCTCATAGGACATTCGACATGCTAAGAACAATTCTGTTTTTATTGCTTGCTTACCTGCCGGATTTACTATCCGCGCAAACTTGCCTGCATACCGGCTTGTCTAAAAAGTTTGATTTTAAAATAACACGCGTCGATATTCGAAAGCCCAATGATACTTCACTATTCGGCGAAAAACGGATAAGTGTTGAGATATACAACAAATCGGATAAACGATCATTCCAGTCAATAAGCTTCAAATCGGGGGAACTTTACGACGATTTTAAAAATTGCATAAACGACAGGTCGCTCATCACCGGGAAAAATAAAGACGCAGAAGTGGGTGATAACGATTATGGCGATATTATAGTCGCAGATGTTAATTTTGACGGGATAGAAGATTTGGCGATAAAAGACAGATGGATTGGCAACATTGGCGCTGGGTACCGATTTTATTTGCAAACACCCCAAGGGTTTAAACAAAATAAATACCTGACGGAGGAAGTGGTGTTTTTCCCATGGTTACTAAAGCCCAAAAGTCACTTGCTAATTACAACGGTATCACCTACGCCGGGAACTACCATCCGCACCTACGGCTATAACGCAATTAATAAAAAATGGCGAAAGGTGGGCGAACGCTTTGTTTACCACGATACAAACATTGATAATATTCTCAAAAAATTAAAAAAATGAAATACAAAGGGCTCCTATTCACCATTTCTATATTACTCACAGCACTAAGTGCCCACGCCCAGCTCGGCACGCACAAAGAAGCCTTTACTCGTGCCGATACCCTGCGCGGATCGCTTACCACACCCTTGCGTACCTGTTACGATATCAACTATTACCATTTGGATATTAAGTTTGATATCGATAAAAAATACATCAGCGGCAACGTGCTGTTTAAGTTTACCGCGGTTGCAGATTTCAGCAAATTGCAGTTCGACCTATGGAACAACCTAAAGATAGAAAAGGTAGTTTACAAAGGACAGGAACTTACCTACACCCGTGAATTTAACTCCGTGTTCCTAACCTTCCCAAAAACCATCAGCAAGGGCAGTAAAGAGGAGTTTACCGTTTACTATGCCGGTAACCCAACTATCGCCAAGCGTGCCCCATGGGATGGCGGTATACAATACGCCACTGATTCTTTAGGCAAACCGCATGTTGCTACCGCCTGCCAGGGCATGGGCGCCAGCGTATGGTGGCCAACAAAAGATGTGCAGGACGATGAGGTAGATAGCGCCATGGTGAGCATTAGCGTACCCAACGGCTTAAAAGATGTATCTAACGGGCACCTGCGTAAGGTTACCAAACTGAAGGACGGCTACACCCGGTTCGATTGGTTTGTATCGCAACCCATCAACAACTACAACCTGGAGGCCAACATTGGCGACTACGCCCACTACACCGGTACTTACCAGGGCGAAAAAGGCAAACTGGAAATGGATTTTTGGCCGCTGAGTTATAACCTCGAAAAAGCCAAAAAACAATGGGGCCTTGATGCACCACGAATGCTCAAAGCTTTCGAAAACTGGTTCGGTCCCTACCCTTTTTACGAGGACGGCTACAAACTGATAGAAACCCCGCACCTGGGGATGGAACACCAAAGCGGCACCGCCTACGGTAACAAATACCGCAACGGCTACCTCGGCCGCGACCTATCTGGCACCGGCTGGGGCCTGAAATGGGATTTTATTGTGGTACACGAAAGCGGGCACGAATGGTTCGGCAACAACATCACCAGTAAAGACCTTGCCGATATGTGGATCCACGAAAGTTTCACTAACTACAGCGAATCGCTGTTTATAGAAACCTTTTACGGCAAACAAGCCGGGCAGGAATACGTACATGGCACCCGCCTCGGCATCCTGAATGATGCGCCAATTGTAGGCGAATATGGGGTGAACAAAGAAGGATCGGGAGATATGTATCCTAAGGGCGGTAACCTGCTCAACATGGTGCGCACTATTATAAACGATGATGAAAAATGGCGCAGCATCCTGCGAGGGCTCAATAAAACCTTTTACCATAAAACCGTTACGTATGATGATATTGTGGGCTACATCAATGCCCAAAGCGGGATGAACCTATCACCCGTGTTTGAGCAGTACCTTAAACATGTAAAATTACCCGTGTTAGAATTTATGACGATCCAGGGTAAGCTGATGGCCCGCTGGGTTGCCGAAACCCCAGGTTTCAACATGCCGGTAAAAGTTAGGGTAAAAAGTGGCGAGTACAAATTCATCACCCCAAACAGCCGTTTTGCGCCGGTTAATGTGGATGGCGCTACCAAAGATAATATCGAAGCGGACACCTTTAATTATTATATCGGCGTACTGGTAGATTAGGTTCTATTTTAAACGTTACTTGATACCCGCAATGGTTGTTGGTAACCCGCAAAGGCCGAAAATAAGTTTTCCACATTATGGGTTTACCATTTGTGTACCACAAGTACCGCGGGTATCCCACACTGTACCGTTCCGTACTATATTTAAAATGGTACACCCTGCGGGCGATAAATATTTTTAATTCCATGCAACGTAACCCAGTTAATGCTCGTCTAATAGGTTGAACAAAAACTAATATTATCATGAGATCATTCAACAAAATTATACTGGCTGCTGTAATGGTAGCTATCAGCGCGGTTACCTTCGCAAAAAACAGCACGGAAGACCGCCACTTAACCGGTTTTTCAGCAGTAAACGTAGCGTGTTCGTTTGATGTATACATTACGCAGGGCTCGTCAGAATCGGTAAAAGTGGATGCCCCTGCAGATATCATTGGCCGCATTGTAACCGAGGTAGAAGGCGGCACCCTTAAAATCTACACCAAGCGCGACGAGAACAGCAACTGGAGCTGGCACGATAAAAAAGTGGTGATTTATGTTGCGCTGAAAGATGTGAACGCCATCAGCCTATCGGGCAGCGGCGACATTTTCTTTAAAGAAGGCGTAAAAGCTACTTCCTTAAAATTAAAACTAACCGGCTCGGGCGATATCACCGGCAAGCTAAGTGTTAAAAACCTGGATAGCAGCATAGCAGGCTCGGGCGATATTACCATCAGCGGTAGTGCAGATAATTCAACCGTTAGCGTTGTAGGTTCTGGCGATTTCACGGCACAGGGTTTGGCTACCGGCACTACCACCGTACGTGTAGCAGGCAGTGGCGATGCCAGGGTAAACGCTTCAGAAAAAATAGATGCATCCGTAATTGGCTCAGGTGATGTACATTACACAGGCTCGCCAAAAAGCATCAACACCTCAAAAGCAGGCAGCGGCAGCGTAAGCAGGATGTATTTTTGAGATAAAAGAAATAAGGACTAAAAGAGAAAAGACAGTTCCACAAAAAAGGGTTCCGATACATATCGGAACCCTTTTTTATATATGATCGGTAAGCTTATGCTAATTGCTTGGCCAATTTTTCGGCAAGTACTGATTTTGGTACAGCGCCAATTTGTTTGTCTACAATTTCGCCACCTTTGAAGAATAATAAGGCAGGGATATTACGGATGCCATACTTCATGGATATGCCGGGGTTGTTATCTACGTTTACTTTACCTACAACAGCTTTGCCTTCGTATTCTTTAGCAATATCTTCTACTACAGGGCCAACCATCCTACACGGACCGCACCACTCTGCCCAAAAATCAACAAGTACCGGTTTATCTGAGTTAAGAACAAGTTCTTCGAAGTTTGCATCAGTTATTTCTAAAGCCATGATATTTTTTATTTAAAATTTTTGTGTACAAATATATACTATTCAAATAGCTTGCCACAAGTGGGTAACTGACAATGTGACAATTATATTAACAATGTTGATAATAATGACAGATGTGTAATAATCAGGCCGTTTAGGGTTACCTTTCATACAGTTGAAGTATCAATATAAACGCTAATTATGGAGCTTCTGTTACTATTTGCCGCACCTATTTTACAGATTATTTTGTCGGTACTAAGGTTGGTGAGCAAAATAGCCTTGCCGTTATTTATAATTTTCGGCATTGCACTGTTTAGCGGAATAATGTGCTCTTTTATAGCTATGAGGATAGTTTTAGATGCCATGTCGCAAGAAGCTCATGGGAGAGGAATATGCGGTATGCCGGCTATGGCCGCATTGTTTGCCGGAGTATTTATCACTTTAGTTACTACTCCCCTTATTGCCATCGTTTCCTATTTCATCAACCGCTATATCCAAAAAACGGCCAAAGCTAAAACCCCGGCCGTTATCCCAAACAAATCAACCATTTTATAAATTATACATCCCGCCATCGGCGATCAACTCCGAACCTAACAGGAATGTGGAATCATCTGACGCAAAGAAGGTAACCACTTTAGCCAATTCTTCCACGGTGCCGAAGCGGCCAATAGGTACTTGTTTAATAATACCCTCGCCCATTTGCTGTAATTGCTCTTCGGTAAGGCCAAGTTTATCGGTTGAATGGAATGGCGTGCCTACCGGGCCGGGGCTTACCGAGTTTACCCTTATTTTGCGAGGCAATAATTCAACAGCCAGGTTTTTAGTAAGCGATAGTAAGGCTGCCTTGCTTGCTGCATAAACGCTGGCACCTGCCATACCAATGTGTGCGTTAATAGATGTGTTGAATATGATTGAGCCACCCTCATTCACCAATGGCAATAACTGTTGCAGGCTAAAGTATGCGCCCTTAAAGTTTATATCCATTATCTCGTCAAACATCTCTTCTTCCATTTGCTCAACAGAGTTAAATTTGCCCATCCCGGCGTTGATGAAGATGATATCGATACCTGTGGTGATGGCTTTAACCTGCCCGCCTAAGGTTTTTATCTGCGCCATACTGCCGCTATCGGCTATTACACCGGATGCATTTTCGCCTAACAAGGCGATGGCATCGTCGATAGATTTTTGGTTACGCCCGGTGATGATCACTTTTGCACCCTGGGCTATAAATTCTTTTGCTGTGGCCAGGCCTATACCACTGTTTCCGCCTGTTATTACTGCTGTTTTATTGGCTAACTTTTTCATTATCTTTGTTTTGATAGCTCAAATATACAGCGGGTTTTGGCCTGCGTCAAGAATGCACCATTTTGTACGGAGCGCACCATTTGGTAGGTTATGGGCGCATTGGGTTTAAATCAATTCTCAGTTTTTAAAGATGACAAAACAACGACATCCCGAATACACCTGCAGCATGGAAGCGGCCCTAAGCGTAATAAGCGGCAAGTGGAAAGTGAAGATACTGAACCAATTAATGGACGGCCCCAAACGTTACAGCGAGATCCGCCGCAGCATAGAGGGCATGACCGAAAAGATGCTTTCCCAACAACTACGCGAACTCGAAGAAGATAAAATTGTAGCCCGCAAAGTATATCCCGAAGTACCTCCACGCGTAGAATACGCCTTTACCGATCTGGGTAAAGAATTGGCCTCGATATTTTATGCCCTGGAAAAATGGGGAGCGCACTTTTTAACCGTAAACAGCGACACGATAAAGGTGGCAGACGCAAGTTGTTATACGTTTAGGGAAGCGGTGGTGGAGCGGGAATTACAGCATTAAGGCCGGATATATCTTCGTGGTTTTCCAAGCCGTCACTGAGAAGTTATCTTTGCACTAAATATAAAGCCTTATTTATTTATATTTGTTATATCTAAAACAGATAAGATGACTATTCTCCAAATTTCAATACCTGACAAAAAGGAAAAAGCTGTACGGCTGCTATTGAAAGAATTGGGCGTTAGCGTTAAAAAGGTCGAGCCAAAAAACAACCTGCTACGCAAAGTTAAAATTGCAGTAGATGAATTAAATGCCGTTAAAGCAGGCAAAGCCGAGGCAAAGGACTTTGACGAGCTATTGAATGAACTATAAATTAAAAGCAATTGCGAGTTTTGAAAAGGATATTAAACGGCTAAGCAAAAAGTATAAATCGTTTAAGTAAGATTTGTTAATCCTTAGAGAGCAATTACTCAGCAACCCAAAATCTGGGATTCCTTTAGGTAGTGCTTGTTATAAAGTACGCCTTTCCATATCCAGCAAACACAAGGGCAAAAGTGGTGGTGCGAGAGTTATAACACATCTTTTATTAGTAAATGATAATGAAGGCATAATCTACCTTCTTGCCATTTACGACAAATCTGAACAGGAAAACATTTCCGATAAACAGATTTTAGAGCTGCTTAAGGAAATCCAATAGCAACACCCCCTTACGCCAACACCGCGTTAGTATTCGTCAAACTCAATATCTCCGCCATCAGGTCGTCGCTGGGGCTTACTTTATGGGTTTTGGATGATAGGTTAACATACATCGAATCCTCCCCATCGTTTATCTTAAACTTTAACGCGCAACTCCTGGCGGGGTACTTTTCATTATTGGTACTAACCATCTGCATCAGGTTGTCTATAACCTGGTCGTTCAGTGTTCTGATATCCAGATTCACAGTGATGGATTTGGTGAGTTTATCGCGCATTTCTGATAACAGCGACATCACCGTTACCCGCAGATCCCAGTTATCTTTCTGCCTGAATTTTTCTTCGATGTTACCTTTAATATGCAAAAAGTAGCCGTCCATCATCAGGTTGCGGAATTTTACATAATCCTCGCCAAAAAATGCAAACTCGTACGATTCATCGTAATCCTCCAGCACAAACGTGCCGAACGGTTTACCCATTTTGGTAGTTTTATGCTGCACATTGCCAACCAGTCCACCGATGCATATTTCGCCCCGTTTACGTAGTTCGGCAAATTTGTTCATGATCTCTTCGCCGCCTTCTCCCGAACGGGCCTTTTGCACAACCTTTAACTCGGCTATTGTGGTGTTACAATATTTTTCGAGTTCCAGCTTGTAATTATCAAGCGGGTGCCCGGTGAGGTAGATCCCAATAACGTCCTTTTCATATTTCAGCTTTTCTATCAGCGGCCATTCTTCCGCCTCGGGCATTGCAGGTTCGGGAATGTAAGATGCTACCGAGCTGCCAAACAGGGACGATTGCGAACTGTTTTTGGTGTTCTGGTAGTCGTTTCCGTATTTGATCAGTCGCTCTATTCCGGTTAACAGGCCGTTCTCTGTTTTGGCAAAGAACTGCGCGCGCTTCAACCCAAACTCATCAAAACCACCGCCATAAACCAGGTTTTCGTACGATTTTCGGTTTACCGACCGCGTGTTGGAGCGTTGCGCAAAATCATAAACACTGGTATAAGGGCCGCGCTCGTTACGTTCCTCTATAATACTTTCTACCGCTTTTTCGCCTACGCCCTTTACACCCGCCATTCCAAAACGGATAACGCCTTTTTTGCTTGCGGCAAAAGCCATATCACTTTCGTTAATATCAGGCCCCAAAACTTCTACCCCCATACGGCGGCATTCTTCCATAAAGAAGGTGATTTTCTCCATGTTGTTTTGGTTATTTAATACCGCCGCCATGTATTCTGCCGGGTAATGTGCCTTTAAAAATGCCGTTTGGTAGGCCACAAAGGCGTAACAGGTAGAGTGCGATTTATTGAACGCGTATTGGGCAAATGCTTTCCAGTCAGTCCAAATCTTGGTGAGCTTATCTTTAGCGTGGCCTTTTGCCATGGCCCCATCCATAAACTGCGACTCCATTTTGTTGAGGATCTCAATTTGCTTTTTACCCATCGCCTTACGCAAAACGTCGGCATCGCCTTTACTAAAGCCCGCCAGTTTTTGCGATAAAAGCATCACCTGCTCCTGGTAAACGGTAATACCATAGGTTTCGCCCAGGTATTCCTCCATATCGGCCAAATCGAACACGATAGGTTCCTGGCCGTGCTTACGTTTAATAAAGTTGGGGATATACTCTATAGGGCCCGGGCGGTACAGGGCGTTCATAGCGATCAGATCCTCGAATTTATCGGGTTTCAGATCGCGCAGGTACATTTGCATACCATCACTTTCAAACTGGAAGGTACCGTTGGTATCGCCGCGCTGGTAAAGTTCATAGGTTTTAACGTCATCAAGCGGAATGTAATCAATATCGATATGAACATCATGGTTCAGCTTGATCATGCGCAGGGCATCCTTAATAATGGTAAGGGTTTTAAGGCCCAAAAAGTCCATCTTAATTACACCGGCATCCTCAATTACACGGCCATCATATTGCGTAACCAACAGGTCTGAGTCCTTCGCGGTGGCAACCGGTACAATGTCTGTTAAATCGTAAGGGGCTATGATGATACCCGCGGCGTGCACACCTGTATTACGTACCGAACCTTCCAGTTTTTCTGCTTCGCGAAGCACAATACCTTTAAGTTCGGTTGATTTGTATATTGCTTGCAGCTCGGGTACCTGTTCAATAGCTGTTTTCAGGTTGATCCCCAGGGTATCTGGCACCAGCTTCTTCAGTGCGTTCACATCAGATAACGGCATATCCAGCACACGCCCAACGTCCTGGATACTGGTACGGGCGGCCATGGAACCATAGGTGATAATTTGCGCTACCTGGTTCTTGCCATATTTTTCAACTACATAGTCGATAACCTTTTGACGGCCGGCATCATCAAAATCCGTATCGATATCGGGCATCGATTTACGATCCGGGTTGAGGAAACGCTCGAACAGGAGGTTATACTTCAGCGGATCGATATTGGTAATACCGGTACAATAGGCAACTACCGACCCGGCCGCCGAACCACGGCCCGGTCCAATGAACACGCCCATATCCCGGCCGGCCCTGATGAAATCTGCAACGATGAGGAAGTACCCCGCAAATCCCATGGTGCGGATAGTGAAAAGCTCGAAGTTGATCCGCTCCTCCGCCTCGGGGCTAATATCTTTATACCGCTCCTTGGCTCCCATAAAGGTCAGGTGCTTCAGATACTCCCATTGGTTCAGAGTATCCGCATCGGGCGTCATATCACTATGGATCTTAAATTCGGGAGGAATAACGTAGTTAGGGAGCAGGATGTCGCGCTTTAATTTCAGCACGTCAACCTTATCAACGATCTCCTGTGTATTATCTAACGACTCGGGGATATCCGAAAACAGCTTGCCCATTTCGGCCTGCGTTTTAAAATAGAACTGGTCGTTAGTAAAACCGAAACGATAGCCCTTACCGCCTTCCTCGTCGGTAGCTATGGGAGTGCTTTGCAAGTCGCCGGTGTTTACGCAAAGCAAAATATCATGCGCGTTGGAATCCTGCTGATCCACGTAATGCGAATCGTTGGAGCAGATCACCTTTACATTATACTTTTTGGCGAACTTGGCCAGTACCAGGTTTACGGTATCCTGGTCGGGGATATCGTGGCGCTGCATTTCGATGTAGAAATCTTCACCAAACAGGTCCAGCCACCATTTAAATTCTATTTCGGCAGCGGCTTCGCCATCGCGCAAAATTGCCTGCGGTACCGATGCACCCAGGCAGCAGGTGGTAGCAATAATGCCTTTATGATATTTTAGAATAAGTTCTTTATCAATACGGGGCCATTTGCTGTAAAGGCCTTCCATGTAGCCTAAGGAGCAAAGCTTGATAAGGTTTTGGTAACCCTCGGCGTTTTTTGCCAGCATTAGTTGGTGGTAACGCTTATCTTTTTTCTCTTTGGTAAATTGCTTTTTATGGCGATCATCTACTACGTAAAATTCGCAGCCCACAATGGGTTTTACGCCGTGCTTGCCAGCCTCGGCCACAAATTTAAACGCGCCAAACATGTTACCGTGGTCGGTAATGGCCAGGGCCTTCATCCCATCAGCAGCAGCTTTTTTGTATAACTTGGTTATATCGGCGGCTCCGTCAAGTAATGAAAACTGGGTATGAACGTGTAAATGCGAAAATTCGGGCATGGTATCTTTCTCTCCGTATCGTGTAGATTACAAATTTATCAAAAATCGATACCAAATAGCTTTTTGTGGAAAAATCATCCCCTATCTTTAGCACAAAAAAAGCCGGATGCAAATAACGCCATTGCCGTCATCACTATCCCGATACTGGTTTGTTTTTGCGCTCGCGATGTTATCAACACTATTCGGCTGTCAATCAAATTTGCCACCGGCAAACCGGGTATTTGTGATTCAACCGTTTGCGGGGACGCCATCTGCGGCAACCAAATCGGTTTACGAAACTTTTAAAAAAGTAAACCCTACAACCATACTGAGGAACGCTATTCCTCTACCGGCAACAGCCTATTACCGGCCACGCGATCGCTACCGGGCAGATTCGCTCATCGGGTATCTTGCCCGCTTTGGAAACTCCGATACCGTTATCATTGGCTTAACCCATCGTGATGTGAGCGCCCGGAATGTAAACATAACCGATTGGGGCGTTATGGGCCTGGGCTTTCAACCCGGCAACGCCTGTGTGATATCAACCTACCGCCTCAATAAAGCAAGGTTAGCAGAACAGTTTTCCAAGCTTGCATTGCACGAATTGGGGCATACCCAAGGGTTACCACATTGCCCAAATAAAACATGTTTTATGCGCGATGCCAAAGGAGGAAATCATTTAAATGAAGAGACAGCATTTTGCGCCTCTTGCAGTAAATCTTTAACAACAAAAGGCTGGCACCTGGCAAACTAATGTAATTTTTACATTACAAGTTTAAAATCACACATTTTCTCAGCTAAAAGATTGGTTTTCAAAAAACATTCTCCTTTTCAAGGTGTTGGCAAAGTATTAAAACAAGCGGCATTTTCTTTGTAATATAAAAGTTTAACCTCAACCCATTGCAGATTTGGAACGATTTGGACGTATAGCCCTCAAAACAATTCTTTGGATAATTGCAAGCATCATTTTTTTGGTGTTGCTGGTGGTTATTTTAATACAGGTACCCGCCGTACAAAATTACGCTAAAGACAAGGCGGTAACCTTCTTACAGAATAAAATTCACACCAAGGTAGAGATAGGCCACATTAGTCTGGGCCTGCCAAAATTACTGGTACTGGAAGATGTTTATTTTGAAGACCAGAAGAAAGACACCCTTATTGCAGGCGATAAACTAAAGGTGGATATCACACTGCTAAAACTCCTTAAAAACAAGGTTGAGATAAATGAGATCAATCTGGAAGGCATTACCGCTAAGATCAGCCGCGGGCCCGATAGTCTGTTTAATTTTGATTACATTATTAAAGCATTTGCCGGTGAGCAGAAAAAGGAAGTGAAGCCTACAGATACCGCTTCTACTATGAAATTCTCCATCGATAAGATCATTCTGGATAAAATAAACGTTAGCTACAAAGATGCTACCACCGGTAACGATGTAAAATTCCTACTGACCCATTTTGATACCCGTATAAAGGATTTCGACCTGGATAAGATGAAATTCACCATCCCGAAGATAAACCTGAGCGGGGTGAACGCGAAGATCATTCAAACGCCCGCCGGTTCATCCATCGCGCAGGCGGCTACGGTTGATACCGCCGTTACACCCCTGAACATGGACCTCACCCTCGGAGAAATAAACGTTGACATGGTGAAGGTTGATTACCGCAGTAATGAAATGGCGGCATCTGTAAATCTGGGTAAGTTTTTGGTGAACATGGATAAGATCGATCTGCGCAATCAGCACGTAGGCGTTAAATCTATCGAGCTAAGTAACACGGATGCTGGATTGATATTTGAAAAACCAAAAACTGTAATTAAAGCAGTTGGCCAGGCCATTAAAAAACTGGATACCCTGGTATCGGTAAGGCAAACTGCAAAAGGCTGGACTGCCGATTTGGGCAAGATAACCCTGGTAAACGATAATATTAAATTTGATAACGACGCGCAAAAAGCCCTGCCACGCGGCTTGGATTTTGCGCACATGAGCATCAAAAACCTGAACGCTGATGTAGAGAAGATCGCGTATAACCCCGACAGCTTATCAGGCAGGGTAAATTCCTTCACTTTTAGTGAAAAGAGCGGCTTGAAGATAGATAAGTTTCACACCACCTTTTTTTACGGGCCAAAAAGTGCTTATTTGAAAGACCTGCTGGTACAAACCCCAACTTCGGTTATTCAAAAAGAGCTGCAGGTTGGTTACCCTTCCGTCGAATCGTTAACAAAAGATCTGGGCAAGCTGAGCATCAACGCCAATTTGGATGGCAGCAAATTAGGGCTGCGCGATATACTGCTGCTGATGCCAACCATGGCCAGTATGGAGCCATTTAAGTCGTCACCCAATACAATACTAAAAATTAACGGGCGGGTTAACGGCACGGTAGATAACCTGCGCATACCTAATATTGAGTTGAGCGGCTTTGGCAATACCTACGTAAAAGCATCCGCTACCATGCGCGGACTGCCGGATGTGGAGAAAGCTTATTTCGACCTTACCATAAATGATTTCCGTACCACCAGCCGCGATATTGCACGCCTGGTACCGAAGGGAACCATCCCTCCTAACGTAAGCATCCCCGAAAACATGGATCTGAAAGGGACCTTTAAGGGTACCATGAAAAACTTCAGCACCAAAATGAACCTGCGTAGCAGCTACGGCGCGGTTGACTTGGTGGCGGCCATGAAGAGCGGCAAACGCAGGGGCAGCGAAACCTACTCGGCAAACATCAAAGCCAATAACCTGAATGTGGGCGCGCTAACCAAGCAACCGCAAATGGTGGGTATGGTTACCATGAGCGCCAACATCAGCGGTGCCGGGCTCGACCCAAAAACAGCCAACCTAAAGTTTAACGGCAATGTGGCAAGCGCCTACGTTAAAGGCTACAACTACAAAAACTTAGCAGTTAAAGGTACTGCACGCAATGGTGCATACGTGGCCAATGCCCGCATGATAGACCCCAACATTAATTTTAGCCTGGATGCAAAGGCTAATATGAACAAGAAATACCCATCGGTAAATGCAACATTACTCGTTGACAGCATCGACCTGCAAAAACTGGGCTTTACCAAAACAGTGATGCGTTTCCATGGTAAGATAGTGGCTGATGTACCAACTGCGGACCCGGATTACCTCAACGCGAACATCCTGGCCACCAACCTGCTGGTGAACAACGCCGGGCAGCGCGTTAATTTAGATACCGTAAGCCTCATCTCAACCGCCAATGCCGATAGCAGCAGCCTCCGTTTAAAAACCCCAATATTTTATGCACACATGGGTGGCAAGTACAAGCTTACCGAAGTTGGCCCGGCAGTGATGGATGTGATCAACAAATATTATAACACCAACCTGGTAAGTAAAACGCCGGTGGTAAAAACCAAATACTCGCCCCAGCAATTTACGTTTGATGCCCGAATGGTAAAAACCCCGCTGGTAGAAAAATTCGTGCCGGACCTGAAACAGCTCGACCCAGTATTGATCAACGGCCGCTTTAACAGCAGCACAGGCGAACTTGTTGTAAATGGTTCGATGCCGAAAGTAGTGTACGGTACCAATGTTGTGAACAATGGTAAGCTGGCTATCAACACCGGCAACAACGCGCTTAATTACAGCCTTACTATTGATGAAATAAAAGTAGGCAACTCGCTGGATGTGCTTTACCCAAGCATTACTGGTGCCGCACAGAACAACAAACTGGGCCTGAATGTACAGGTGCGTGATGCTGCTAAAAAAGAGCGTTACCGCGTAGCGGGTGTGTTCAGTGTGATCCCTGATGAATACCAGTTTAGCTTTTTACAGGACGGCGTAATGCTGGATTACACGCCATGGGCAGTTAACCCAAGTAACGCACTGGAGTTTGGCAACAAAGGGATTTTGGCGCGCAACTTCAGCCTTACCAATAGTAACCAGGTGCTAAGCGTCAACAGTAATTCGGGCGAGTACAACTCCCCTATCACTGTAGATTTTAAGAATTTCAAGATAGAGACCATCACCAAAATGGCCAAACAAGATTCGCTGTTGGTGGGCGGTACCATTAATGGTAACGCCGTGGTGAGCAACTTTCAGAAATCGCCTGTGTTTGAAGCAGCTATCAACGTAAGCGATTTTAATTTTAAAGGCGACACCGTTGGTAACATCGCATTAAAGGTAAACAACCAAACCGCCAATGCCTACGCCGCGCAAATGAACATCACCGGCAAAGGCAACCAGGTAGATCTGAATGGCATGTACTACACCCTGCCCGAAAGCCGTTTCGACCTGAACCTGAACATTGTGAATTTGGGTATGAAGAGCGTCGAAGGTTTCAGCTTCGGCAGCATCCGCAATTCCAGCGGTAATATTACCGGGCAGCTTAAAATAACCGGTACAACGGCAGCGCCTGCCGTAAGGGGGAATATTAACTTTAATAAGGTAGCGTTCAACGTGGCCATGCTCAACTCCTACTTTACCATGCCGCAGGAAAGCATTACGTTTAACGATGAAGGCATCCGCTTTAACGATTTCACCCTCGTAGATTCTACCGGCAATAAGGCCATTGTAACGGGCTCGGTATTCACCAAAACCTATACCGACTTTAAATTCGGCATGGATATCCGGATGAATAATTTCAGGGTGATCAACTCTACCAAAGCCGATAATCAGCTGTTTTACGGCAAGTTATTTATGGATGCCAACGTGAAGGTACGCGGAGATATGGCTAAACCCGTTGTAGATGCTACCCTTACCGTTAACGAAAAAACCGATATGGTTTTTGTACTCCCTACTACTGACCCCGGCGTGGAAGACAGGAAAGGCGTTGTTGAATTTATAGACCAGAGCGCTCCAAAAATGGATTCGATATTATTGGCTCGTCAGCTGGATTCGTTAAAGCAATCTGAAATTACCGGGCTGGATGTGAACGCCACCGTAAATATCGACAAGAACGCCAACTTTACCATCGTGATAGATGAGCGCAACGGCGATGTGGTAAACCTGAAAGGCGAGGCCCACCTCAGCGGCGGCATCGACCCAAGCGGGAAAACCAGCTTAACCGGTACGTATGTGGTTAACCAGGGTTCGTACAATTTATCATACGCTACCGTGAGCCGCAAGTTTAACTTTAAACAGGGTAGCACCATCACCTGGACAGGCGACCCAACCATGGCGAATATAGACCTGACCGCGATTTACGTAGCCAACGTACCACCAATAGACTTGGTAGCAAACCAGTTAGGCGATGTAAACAATACACAATACAAGCAAAAACTACCGTTTAACGTAAACCTTAATCTGCGAAATGAGCTGTTGAAACCCGATATCAGCTTTGATATCACCCTGCCCGATAGTAATTATAATGTGTCTGGCGAGGTTACCACTACCGTTAATACCCGCCTGAATCAAATACGGCAGGACCCTAACGAACTGAATAAACAGGTACTTGGTGTGCTGGTGCTCGGCCATTTCATAGGAGATAATCCGCTGCAAAGCCAGGGTGGCAGCGCGGGTGTGGAAGGTGCAATTCGCAGCAGCGTAAGCAGCCTCCTGTCCGATCAACTCAACAGCCTTGGGGCTGGTTTGATATCCGGTGTGGACCTTAATTTTGGCCTAACTTCCGGGCAGGATTATTCATCCGGCACGGCACAAAACCGAACGGATCTGAATGTTGGGGTATCCAAACGCTTCCTGAGCGATAGGCTTACCGTCTCCGTAGGTAACAACTTTAACCTGGAGGGTGCACAGGCAGGACAAAAAACATCCAACATTGCAGGCAATGTATCGGTTGCTTATAAGTTGAGCAAAGATGGGCGCTATACCCTGCGCGCTTACCGCAAGGATGAATACGTGGTGATACAGGGGCAAATTGTAGAGACAGGTTTAGGCTTCTCGCTCACTGTAGATTATAATCGCTTCCGCGAGATCTTCCGCAAGCGTACCGAGGAAGAGAAGGCCATGCGTAAGCGTTACCAGGAGGAACAAAAAATAAAAGACGAGCAGGAGAAAGCTTCGCAGCAAAAAGATAAAGAAGACAGAACCAGGACCCAGACCACAACTATACAATGATAAAGCATCTTAAATATTTATTATTCCTTTCATTATTGGTGAGCGCTTGCAGTACCACCAAGTATTTGCCAGCTAATGAAAAATTATATACTGGCAGCTCGGTAAAGGTAGAAGATAAAGATATTAAAAAAAGCGATGCCAAGGCCATAATCAGTGAGTTGAACGCCACTGTGCGCCCGCAGCCAAACTCATCGCTTTTGGGGTTACGTATCAAACTTTGGCTTTATTATAAAACCAAAGCACGCAAAGGCTTTATCCAAAAATTCTTTAGCAAGTACGGCGAGCCGCCTGTATTGATAAGCCAGGTAAACCTCGAGAAAAACAGCACCATTATGCAAAACCGCCTGCAAAACGAGAGCTATTTTCAAGCAACCGTTAGGGGCGATACTATTGGCAAAAAGAGAACAGCTAAGGCCGAGTTCACTGTAAATGCCGGTCCATCGTATACCATCCGCAGTGTTGCCTTCCCTGTAGCTACTGATAACAGTTTAGATACCGCCGTAAGGGGTACCATGAAAGAGTCTCTTTTAAAGGTTGGCGACAAGTATAACCTGGATGTTATTAAATCGGAACGGGTACGCATAGATGCCCGCTTGAAAGAAAAAGGCTTCTTTTTCTTTGCGCCAGAGCAATTGATCATCAAGGTAGATAGTACCATTATTAATCACCAGGTCGATCTTATTGTAAGTATTAAGCCCACCACGCCGGAAAGGGCGCGAGAGATCTACTCTATCCGCAATATTTACGTGTACCCAAATTACTCCCTTCGCGATACTTCACTAAAGCTGGACCAGGCGCAATTTTATCGTTGGTATAATATTATCGATCCGCGCAAAACGGTTAAACCGTACATTTTTGCCAATACGGTACTATTGCACCCTAACGATACGTACAGCCGCACAACGCATAATAACTCGCTGAACAGGTTTATTAACCTGGGGCCTTACCAATATGTAAAAAACCGTTTTGAAGATGTTACGCCCGATTCGCCAAAGCTGGATGTTTACTACTTTTTAACACCATATAAACGCAAATCGTTACAGCTGGAGTTATTGGGCCGCACTACATCGGCAAGCTACACAGGTTCGCAAATAAACCTTAACTGGAAAAACAGGAACGCGTTTAAAGGCGGGGAGCTGTTAACCGTAACCTTATTTGCAAGTACAGATGTGCAGGTGGGCGGCAGCAACGGTGGGTTCAACGTTTTCCAATATGGTATCCAGCCATCCATTTCCTGGCCGAGGATCATCGGGCCATTCAACATCAAGGCGGATAACGCTTACATACCGCGCACTACGCTTACGCTTAATTACACGTCGGTAGTCCGCAGTAAGTTATATTCGCTCAATTCCTTCAGCGGCTCATTTGGCTATTCGTTTAAAACCAACGTACATAAACTGAATGAGTTGAATTTACTGGAAATAACTTACGTAAAACCACGTAACGTTAGTGAACTCTATTCGGACAGTATTAAAAATCCAAACAACCGTAACCCGGCGCTTAAACACGTTATCGACCCGCAATTTACCTGGGGCCCAAGTTTTGCGTATACCTTTGATAACACTACCGAAGATTACCGTACCAACAGCATTTTCTATCGCGGAAAGCTGAGCTTGTCTAACAACATATACGGCCTGTTAACCGGCGCAGATACGCTGGGCGGCAAGGCAAAAACCTTCCTGGGCTCTACGTTTAATCAGTATGCTAAAGTGGAGACCGAACTAAGGTATTTCCATAAAATGGGTACCGGCAGTAAAATTGCCGCGAGGGTACTGGTAGGTGTTGCGCTGCCTTATGGCAACTCAACCATACTACCTTACAACCAGCAATTCTTCATTGGCGGACCAAATAGTTTAAGGGGCTTCAGAGCACGATCTATAGGTCCCGGTACGGTAGATGCCAGCGCGCTAAACGGTGGATTTATTGCCGATCAATCGGGCGATATTAAACTGGAAGCTAACCTGGAGTACCGTGTTAAACTTTTCAGCATTGTTTACGGCGCTTTGTTTACCGATGCCGGTAACGTTTGGAATGCCAAGCCACACCAGGCAGGCGGCACATTCGGCCCTAACTTTTTAAGTCAGTTGGCGGTAGACGCAGGCTTTGGTTTAAGGTTTGACGCTACCGTACTGGTGTTGCGTACCGATCTTGGTTTCCCGCTGATGACGCCTTACAGTACCAACGGTGCCAGCCGCAGCGTAACCCCAAGCTTTAAAAATGCCATATTGAACATTGCTATCGGTTATCCGTTTTAATAATTACGAATTAGTGATTGAGTGAATTAGTGAACATTAATTGTAACGGCCAACGGTTCACCGCGTCAAACCAAATGAACCAGTGAACAAATGAACTAATGAACAAAATATCCGTTCCGCTGCATATGATAGACCTGCACGAAGATGGCTTCCATCCGCTACTGGATATCACCCTTTTTAACAAGCCCTTTAAAGTGGTGCTGGACACCGGTGCCTCCCGCACCGCTTTCGACCACGAGTTGCTTTTAGCGGCCAATGAGGATGCGCCCATTATCGCCAGCGAGCGGTTATCGACGGGACTGGGCACAAATACCATGCAATCGGCCACGGCGGTTATCAACAACGTTTGGATAGGAGAATTGCTCATCGGCGAAATTGAAGTAGCAGTGCTGGACCTATCTACCATCAACATCGCCTACCGCGAACTGGGCCACCCCGAAGTATTAGGCGTTATCGGCAGCGATATATTGATGAAATATAAAGCGGTAATTGATTTTGGAAAGAAGGTGCTGGTGTTGAAGTAGCAAGTGGTGAATGGTGAGTGATTAGCCATTGCCGAGCTGCCTCGAGTCTTCAATCCGCTTATATTTTTTTTTTTGTCCATATAAATATCGCCAAAAACACAGCGAGCAACACACCTAAGCCCATACAGATGTAAATTAAAGGATTTTTCTTCTCAGAAATATTATGTATGGTTTTATTGTTTTTGCTATAGCTGAGGGCTGTTTTGATACGCAGGTCAATCAGTTTACCATTGTAACCATATTGTTTCGCCAGGCCATAATCATCAAGTGCAACCTTGTAAGCACTTCTTACAAAAGTCAGATTGCCTAAATCAAACAGCAATTGTGCAACAATGTTATCCTTAGATCTTATGAAGGAATTACGTTCGTTCAACTGGTAAAATAAGGCCTGGGATAACAAATCCAATTTCTCTCTTGATAGGGCGGTACGCGGGATACTATCGGTTCCGAAATCGGTATTCAGCAAAAATCGAGAATTGATCAGTTGCTCGCCGCCAAGCTTTGCCTTAAGAATATTTACGTGTATCCATTCCGAATCGTAATGTGAATGCTCATTGAGCTTTACTGCCTTAGATATCCAAAACAAAGCCTGTTCGTTCTGTCCATCTAACTCATACGCAGTCCCTATGTTTGACGCTGTTGAATAACGGTCGGGCTCCGTCATTTCAATTTCTTGGCAAAGCGCAATGGCTTTTTTATATTCACCCAGCACAATTAGCGCAAGCCCCTCATCGGAAAGATAACGGATATCGTTATTGACCTTGTATAAACTATCGAGTTCCACAACAGCTTTTAACAGGTATTTCCGGTCATGAAACGAAGCAAAATTATGCCCGCGTGGTGTGGCATCTCTTGAATCTACATACAACACCGATCCATTTATTAACTCAAGCACCTCCCCATTTAAGCAGGCGAAGCTTCTGCCAACTAAACAAAGAGTAAGTATAAGAACAAATACAGTTTTTTTCATGAGCGGGCGATAAGGTGCTTAAATGTACCTTTTGAAGTTGGTATATACAACAACAAGAATTATAGCGTAATAACCAACAGACCAAAGAAAGCATCAAGAAGAATACTCTGAAGGCTCTTTAGGTGCATCCGGATCATCAATTTGTTTAAAAACGATGCCTTGGCGAGCAGCAGGCGCAATATTTTATCAATCTATTATTTGTTAATTTTGCCACAGATAAAATCTCAATTATGTCTATAACTACCGAAGAGCAAAAGACTGGAATGGAGCAGGCAAGTGATGCTGTTGCCATCACCCTCAAAAAGATGCGTGAGTTTGCTAAACCGGGTATTTCTACAAAGGAACTTGACGAATACGGCGGTGAATTGCTGTCACAGATGGGCGCGCATTCTGCACCTTATTTAACTTACAATTTCCCGGGATATACTTGTATAAGTGTTAATGACGAAGTTGCGCACGGCATACCATCGGCAGATAAGATCCTCAAAGAAGGCGACCTGGTAAACATCGATGTATCGGCAGAACTAAATGGCTACTGGGCCGACAATGGCGGCTCGTTTATATTGGGCGAAGACATTCATGGCCATGGCAAACTGGTAGATGCATCAAAAGAGATCTTGAGAAAAGCCATCAGCAACATTAAGGGTGGTGTTAAAATATCTGAGATAGGCAGGTTGATTGAGACCGAAGCCAAAAAAGCCGGGTACACAGTAATTAAAAACCTAACCGGACATGGCGTTGGCCGCAGCCTGCACGAAGAACCCCACGAGATAGCCAACTATTGCGACAGGTATAATACCACGCGTTTCAAAAAGAATTCGGTGGTAGCCATAGAGACTTTTATTTCAACCCGGTCGACAATTGCCGATACACAGGCAGATGGCTGGACTTTACGCGGTAATAAAGGAGGTTTTGTTGCGCAGCACGAACATACCATTATGGTAACCGGCGGACAGCCTGTGATATTTACTGCACAGAACGGAATCTGGGATTGATTATCGCCTAACGATAACGACCAATCATTAACAAAAAAGCCTCGCTTAAAAGCGAGGCTCAAGGGTAAAATATGGAAGCATCTGCAATCTATAATTTGCAGATCTGCACATCCAATTATATATCTATACGCGCGTACTTGGCGTTCTTTTCAATAAACTCACGGCGGGGGGCAACTTCATCACCCATCAGCATGCTAAAGGTATGGTCGCACTCTGCAGCGTTTTCTATACTCACTTTTTTAAGCGTACGGTTAGCCGGGTTCATGGTAGTATCCCATAATTGCTCGGCATTCATCTCACCCAAACCTTTGTAACGCTGTATATGTACGCTATCTTCCTTACCGGCACCTTTTAGGCGTTGTACAGCTATATCGCGTTGCTCATCATTCCAGCAGTATTCAAATTCTTTACCTTTTTTAACCTGGTAAAGCGGTGGCGACGCGATGTAGATATAACCGTACTCTATCAGCTCCTTCATGTAACGGAAGAAGAAGGTTAATATCAGCGTGGTAATGTGCGATCCATCCACGTCCGCATCCGTCATCACCACAATTTTATGGTAACGTAGTTTGGCAATATTAAGCGCCTTGGCATCCTCTGGGGTACCAATGCTTACACCCAAACCGGTGAACATATTTTTTATCTCCTCATTCTCGTAGATCTTGTGCTCCATGGCTTTCTCCACGTTCAGGATCTTACCACGTAACGGTAATATCGCCTGGAATTCGCGGTTGCGGCCTTGTTTGGCGGTACCACCCGCCGAGTCACCCTCTACCAAATATAGCTCACATAATGCAGGGTCGCTATTAGCACAATCAGACAGCTTGCCCGGTAAGCCCGAACCGCTCATCACACTCTTGCGTTGCACCATCTCGCGCGCCTTACGGGCAGCTGCACGTGCAGTAGCAGCAAGGATCACCTTCTGAACGATCATCTTGGCTTCCCTTGGATTCTCTTCCAGGTAGTTACCTAAAATTTCGCCCACTGCCACGTTAACGGCACCACTCACCTCGCTGTTACCCAGCTTGGTTTTGGTTTGGCCTTCAAACTGCGGCTCCTGTACTTTTACCGAAATAACGGCGGTTAACCCCTCGCGGAAGTCATCACCGGTTATTTCAACCTTCATGTTTTTCAGGAGGCCGTTTTTATCAGCATAAGCTTTTAGCGTACGGGTAAGCCCCATACGGAAACCCGCCACGTGGGTACCACCTTCAATGGTATTAATGTTATTCACGTAAGAGTGTACATTCTCTATATACGTGTCGTTGTACTGTAAAGCGAGTTCTACAGGTATACCCTGCTTAATACCTTCCAGGTAAATTGGCTCGGGGATGATAGCCGTCCTCGTCCCATCCAGATATTTAACAAACTCTTTTAAGCCGCCTTCCGAATAGAAATCTTCGGTAGGGTATGTGCCGTCTTCGTTGGCATCGCGCTCGTCTGTTAACGACAAGCGGATACCCTTATTTAAAAAGGCAAGTTCGCGCAATCGTGCGGCAAGCGTATCGTATTTATATTCGGTAGTAAGTGCAAAAATTTCGGCATCCGGTTTAAAAATGATAGTGGTACCGCGTTTATCGGTTTCGCCAATGGTTTTTACATCAAACAAGGGCTTACCTTTTTCGTATTCCTGCGTCCAGATCTTACCTTCGCGGTAAACTAAAGCAGTTAAGTGTATCGATAGCGCGTTAACGCAACTTACCCCAACGCCGTGTAAACCGCCTGATACTTTGTAGGTGTCCTTATCGAATTTACCGCCTGCGTGCAATACCGTCATTACAATTTCTAATGCAGACCGCTTCTCTTTGGTGGTGATACCCGTTGGGATACCACGGCCATTATCCGAAACTAAAATGGAGTTGTCCTTCTGAATTACCACCTTAATGGTATCGCAATGGCCGGCAAGCGCTTCATCTATCGAGTTATCTACCACCTCGTAAACCAAGTGGTGAAGCCCTTTTACGCCAGTATCGCCAATGTACATCGATGGCCTTTTACGTACGGCCTCTAAACCCTCTAAAACCTGTATATTATCTGCTGAGTAGTTCGATTTATCCTGATTTTCTTCGCTCATAATTTATCTAAAACAATAACGTACTCCGGGGTGGAGTTTAATATGCAAAAGTACGATTTTTGATACACATATACATCATTATTAGCACTAATGTGGATAAATATGACCCATAATAAACATCCTTTTTAGGGTTAGGAAACTTGATACGAAAGTTTATCTTTGTCAAAATTTTTTTTAGATAAACAGAATGAAAATCAAGGCGTCAACCGTTACAAAATCAGTTTTATTATTTGCCCTTGCTGCAAGCGTAGCGGCGTGCAACCAAAATAAAACTGCCGACAAACCTGCTGCAGCAGCAAGCACCACAACATCAGCTGCCACACACGAAATAGTGTTCATCAACCAGGATACACTTGTTGCTAAATACGAGTATTTTAACGACATGTCTAAACGCGTGGAAGACAAAGCCAAGGCGGCGCAAGCCGATGTACAATCGCGCCAGCAGGCCATCCAACGCCAATATGCCGAGTACCAAAAGGAAGCAGCTACCATGCCTGCTGACAAACGTGCGGCTACCGAGCAACAATTGCAACGTAAAGGCCAGGAGTTTCAGCAATATCAACAAAGTGCGGGTGCACAGGTTCAACAGGACCAGGCTAACGAGCAAAATAAATTCTACGAAAAATTAGCTGCTTTTACCAAAGCTTATGCGAAAGAAAAAGGCTACAAAATGGTGTTAACTTTCACCCGCGCCAGCACAGGTATGCTTTACGGCGACCCAAGCCTGGATGTTACCGCTGATGTTATTAAAAGACTTAATGACGATTACGCAAAAGACAAGAAATAATTTCTGGATGTGCAGATGCGTGGATATGCGGATGTGCAGATTTAGAAAAAGCAACAAATAATAAATAATATTAAAAAAGAAAACCCCGGCCATTGGTTGGGGTTTTTTGATTTATAGAGGAAGATAAAAAACGACGGATATGGGACACGAGGATTTTATGCAGATGGCGATAGACCTATCGGAATATAACGTAAAACAGGGCCTGGGCGGGCCCTTTGGTGCCGTAATAGTAAAAGACGGCATGGTGATAGCCCGCAGTGCCAATAAGGTGGTGCCCACCAACGACCCTACCGCGCATGCAGAAGTATCTGTAATACGGTTGGCTTGCCAGGAAATGGGCACTTTTAATTTGGAGGGCTGCGAGATCTACACCAGTTGCGAACCCTGCCCGATGTGCCTGGGTGCTATTTACTGGGCCCGCATTAGTAAAATATACTACGCCAATACCAAGGCCGATGCCGCCGCCATTGGCTTCGACGACCATTTTATTTACGATGAACTGGAGTTACCCATGGAGAAGCGTAAATTACCCTTTGAACAGCTCATGCGCAAAGAGGCTCAACCGGCTTTTAAGCTTTGGAAATCGATAGAGGACAAAGAGGAGTATTAGGGGATTGAAGCTTGCGGTGAGGACACCGCAGCCAGTGATAAACCCAAATGGCGGTGTCCCCACCGCCATTTGCCTGTAATACTTTAACTTATCAGCGATTTCACCAACTCCTCCAGATCCTTCAAATACAACATATTCGGACCATCGCTAAGCGCGTGGTCAGGGTCGGGATGGGTTTCGATAAAGTAGCCGCTGGCACCGAATGCACGGGCCGCATGGGCCATGTTAGGGACAAACTTGCGGTCGCCGCCGGTTTTGCCGCCTGCACCGCCGGGACGCTGTACCGAGTGGGTACAATCCATACAAACCGGGTAGCCAAATTCTTTCATATCATAAATATTCCTAAAATCTACCGCCAGGTTATTATAGCCGAACGAGTTGCCGCGCTCTGTTAAGATGATTTGTTCGTTACCTGCCTCCTTTACCTTTTGCGCCGGGTAAAACATATCCTGTCCGGATAGGAACTGTGCTTTTTTTACATTCACCACCTTGCCGGTTTGCGCGGCTGCTACCAACAGATCTGTTTGGCGGCAAAGGAATGCCGGGATCTGCAAAATATCCACCACCTCCGCCGCAATAGCCGCCTGGAACGGTTCGTGAATATCAGTAGTAACCTCCAATCCGAATCTTTCCTTCACGTTGTTTAGCATTTCCAAACCTTTCTCAATGCCCGGGCCGCGGTAAGCATGTATGCTGGTACGGTTGGCTTTATCGAACGAAGATTTGAACACCACAGTAATGGGGTACTTGCTTTTCAACTCCGCAACCTTATCGGCTACGGTGTACAGCAATTCCTGGTTTTCCATAACGCAGGGGCCAACAATAAAAAAGGGCTTCTCGGTAATGCTTTTATATAGTGCCATTGTTCTCTATTTTTTTACGTGCAAGCTCCAGGTCCTCCGGGGTATCAATCCCCTTTTCAAAACCTGCAACTTCTATCATTTTAATTTTATAACCATTTTCCAAAGCGCGCAATTGCTCCAGCTTTTCCGAACCTTCTAAAAAAGAAACCGGCAGCTGGATAAACTTGCTCAGAAACTCCGCCCGATAGGCGTAAACGCCCATGTGTTTTTTGTAACCCGTAGGGCTTTCCAATATTTTATCGCGCGAGTACGGGATCCTGAACCTCGAAAAATACAAGGCGTAACCGTTTACATCGGTAACCACCTTCACCAGGTTTGGGTTGTGCAGTTCATCCAGTGTTTCTACCGGGGCGCAAACGCTGGCCATAGCGGCATCGCTCTCGCGCAGGGCGGTGATCAGGCGGTCTATAATATCGGCATCAAAAAAAGGCTCGTCGCCCTGTACGTTGATCACGATATCACAGGGGATCTTTCCAACCACCTCGGCGATACGGTCGGTTCCGCTGGGATGCTCCTCGCGGGTCATTAACACATTTGGAGTAAACTGCTTGCACAGGTTAAACACCACCTCACTATCGGCTGCTATCCAAACTTCCTGATGCAGTTTGGCCTGCATGCAAGCCTCATAAACACGTTGGATAACAGGCTTGCCGCCCAGGTCCAATAAAACCTTATCGGGCAATCTGGACGACTTTAAGCGGGCGGGTATTACTATTATCGCTTTCATCTGCCGCTTATGCCTGGTTAAATATCTGGTAAACGCCCGTTACCTGATTATCGCTATTCTGCACCAGCAGCGTGGTTATCTTACGCTCCAGCATAAGTGCTTCGGCATCGTAAACCAATTCCTCTTCTTTCACAAAAATGGGGTTTGGGTTCATCAGCTCCGAAATGGGCAGCTGGTTAATATCCCCATATTTTACCAGGCCGCGCCGCAGGTCGCCATCGGTTATCACGCCAAAAATTTTATCTGCTGTGCCTACAAACACCATCCCCAATTTCCCTTCGGACATGCGGATGATCAATTGTGTAAAATTTGCACCGGGCTCTAAAAAAGGCAGGGCATCGGTACGCATCAGGTCTTTCACCCTTACTAATAATTTCCGGCCTAAACGACCGCCGGGGTGGAATCTCGCGAAATCATCGGGACTAAAATCTCTTGCGGTCATTAGCGCAACAGCCAGCGCATCGCCCATTACCAGGGTGGCAGTGGTAGATGATGTTGGCGCCAGTTCCAGCGGACAAGCCTCTTGCTTTATACCCACATTTAAGTGGTAAGTAGCGTTTTTAGCCAGTGTAGAATTGGGGTTGCCGGTGACGGCTATGGATAAATTTTTATGCCATTTTAAAAACGGCACCAGTTTCAAAACTTCTTCAGTTTCGCCAGAATAGGATAGGATGAGGATGATATCGTTCTCCCCTACCATGCCCAGGTCGCCGTGGAAAGCTTCTGCAGGGTGCATAAAAAAGCTTTGGGTGCCGGTGCTGGTGAGCGTGGCCGAGATCTTTTTACCAATATGCCCGCTCTTCCCCATGCCGCAAACCACCAGCTTGCCTTTTGATTGCAGGATGGCTTCCACCGCTTGCGAAAACTGTTCATCTATCATCGATGCAACGTGCTGCAGCGATTCAATTTCGATATCAAATACTTTTTGGGCGATACTCTTCATTAGCTAAAAAGTTCCGGTATATTTTTGGAATGCAATAATACTTAAA
Organism: Mucilaginibacter sp.; assembly: GCF_039925265.1. Classification (GTDB taxonomy): domain Bacteria; phylum Bacteroidota; class Bacteroidia; order Sphingobacteriales; family Sphingobacteriaceae; genus Mucilaginibacter. Next base: position 9,192 of record NZ_JBDSZG010000058.1, on the reverse strand, counting down.
AAAAACAAGCACCTGTAAAATGGCACTATGGGTATACTTATCAAGTGTTCCACTTTGTGCGTGAAACACTTATTTTTTAATTGATACTGATATTCAGCGCTTTAAGCAAAATTGGTGAAACATTTTGGAACACCATTTTTTTCAAGTAATTGTATATCAAATACTTACACGATTTTGGTGAAACACTTTGGAACACCCTTATAACCGTGCGTCTACAATATTCCGGTCTAAAACCGATTTGGTATCATATATAACGCTGGTTTCGCCATTAATTATTGTGCTGTAATCCAGCGTCAAAAACTCCTGATGTGCTACAGCCAAAATAATGGCATCATACTTTTTGTCGATGCTTGCGGTTAACGCTATCTGGTACTCATCCTGTACTTTTTCAGCGTCGGCCCATGGGTCGTAAACATCTACGTTCAGCCCAAAGGCCTTTAGTTCGGTATAAATATCAACTACCTTACTGTTGCGCACGTCAGCGCAATTCTCTTTAAAGGTGATACCCAGTACCAGCGCGTTGGCATGGCTGATATCGTGCCCTTTGGCAACCAGCAGCTTGATCACTTTACCTGCTACAAAGCTGCCCATCTCATCATTTACCCTACGGCCGGAGAGGATCACCTGCGGCTGATAGCCCAACGATTCGGCCTTGTGTGCTAAATAATATGGGTCCACTCCTATGCAATGCCCGCCAACCAAGCCGGGTTTATACTTTAAAAAATTCCATTTGGTGCCTGCAGCATCCAATACATCATTGGTATCAATGCCCATCCGGTCGAAGATCAGCGCCAGTTCATTCACAAAGGAAATATTCACATCGCGCTGTGCGTTTTCAATCGCTTTTGAAGCTTCGGCTACTTTTATACTTGGCGCTTTGTGCGTGCCGGCCTCAATAATGGAAGCGTAGAGGTCATCCACCCGTTGCGCAACCTCCGGCGTGGAACCACTGGTGACCTTCTTTATTTTGGTGAGCGTGTTTATTTTATCGCCCGGGTTGATGCGCTCCGGCGAGTAGCCCGCAAAGAAGTCCTCATTAAATTTCAATCCCGATGCTTTTTCCAACACCGGGATGCAATCCTCCTCAGTACAGCCGGGGTACACGGTAGATTCATAGATCACCAGATCACCGGGTTTCAGCACTTCGCCAAGCATTTCGGTTGCTTTTAAAAGCGGACCGAGATCGGGTGCTTTAAACTGATCGATAGGTGTGGGTACGGTAACAATGTAGGTATTGCAATTGCGCAACTCTTCGGTATCCGAAGAGAACTTCAAACCTGCCTCAGCCGAATGCTTCAGTACCTGCTGCAGGTCGTCTATATTGGCTTCCTGCGTGCGGTCGGTGCCAAGGCTCAGTTCCAGGATGCGTTGCTGGTCGATATCAAACCCTAAAACATTGTATTTTTTGGCGAATTCGATAGCCAGCGGCAGGCCAACATAGCCAAGTCCTATTATCGCAATTTTAAAATCTTCGCCCGGGTAGGTGTTTTTCATGTAGCTTGTTAACGCTGCCAACCGCTTTTTGTGCGGCGACAGGTTATAAAATGCAAAAATACGGATAAAAAAGGATTGTTGTGAGTGATGGGTTGTGAGTAGGAGTTATGGAAATCGCCTTTAAACCGTCACGCTGGTTTAGGCTAAAGCCACACATATGGATTTTGCCATCCGTCCCCTAATGGAGACGGCAATAAATGGAGAACAGTATTTTTTTCACATTGCCGTTCGGCTTTAGCCAACGGTTAATTTGAAGTCAAAGAATTGGCTTTAGCCGAAAAATTGGGAAGTAGTGAATGGCAGCCAAGTGTTAATTATTCTTCCTTCTCCCCTTCCGGCTTCTCAAAAAAATTATCCTTCAGGTCGTCGGTTTCGCGGCGGTCGCGTTTGGTGGGGCGGCCGGTGCCACGGTCGCGTTTTAATACCGGGGCGTGGAACATCGATTTAAAGGCGGTGGTTTGCTCTACCGGGGTAATGTCCTGGTAGTAGTCCACAGCTTTTTTGGCATCTACGCGGTTCTCTAATAAGCCGGCAACCAAAATAACTTTACGATCAGGCCCTTTAGAGATCTGGTAGCGCTCGCCTATCTTTACCTCGTGCGATGGTTTGATGTTGTTGCTTTCTAATTTTACACGGCCCGCCTTGCAGGCATCAGAGGCCAGTGTACGGGTTTTAAACATGCGGATGGCCCACAAATATTTATCAATTCTTAGTTTTTCTTTTTCAGGCATATTGTGTAATTAGTACTTAACGGCCAATCTTTGTGCCAAATCATCTATATCTTTCTTTCGCGAAAGCATAATAAGCCATTTTTCGGGGATGGTTTCAAACCCATATTTTAACGCTGCCAAACCGCCAGTAACGGCGGCTGTTGTATCTGTATCTTCGCCCAAATTTACTGCTTTAAGCACTGCTTCACTATAAGATGACGTGTTTAATAAGCACCAAATGCTTGCTTCCAAAGTATGCAAAACGTATCCACTGCTTTTTATTTCGTCGATATTTAAAGTATAAATATCCTGCTTTAACAAAGAATCGAATATTTCCACCTCCGATCTGACTATCGTAGTTGTATTCAAATAGCCTGTCACATCAGTTTTTAACTGATTATATACTTCTAATAAATCTCCGCCTGACAACAATTTCCTCGCAAACTCAAGATAGTAAAACCACGCAATTGCCGAACGAATATGTCCGTGTGTAACGGATGACACCTCTTTTACTATGGTAAATCGATCTTTTATTGGTTTATCCTTAATGTAAAAAAGCAATGGCAAGATCCGCATCAAAGAGCCATTTCCATTAGAGTGGCTATCAAAACCGCCCGCCAAATCTGGCCTGGCGCCTTTAGCAATCCTTTCAATAGCTTGTTGTGTTGCCATGCCAACATCAAAAACTTCACCCCTCGCTGTCCAGAAATTTTTATAACGCCATTTTACAAAGTTGTCCGCAATTTTTTGCAGATCGTAACCATCAGCTAAGGCATCGGCGAGGCAAAACGTCAAAGATGAATCATCAGACCAAGTACCCGGGGGCATGCCATAAGTACCATAACCTATCATATCGGTAACGGGTTTCTTTAAAATCTCTTGCCTCGATTTAAATTCAACCGGCACACCTAAAGCGTCACCAACTGCTACACCAAATAAAATATCCTTAAAATAATCTCTCTTCACTATCATTTTTGCTTTGCTGGGTAGCATAGCAAACAAATCTCCCTAAAAATCCTTTAATTTGACAAAATTTATTTCTTCTGATGATCGAACTAAAAAAAATGATAGAGGATGCCTGGGAAAACCGCAACCTCTTAACTGAAAAAGATTACACCAACGCCATTGAAACGGTTATCGACCGCCTGGACAAAGGCGAGATACGTGTTGCTGAACCCATTGGCAGCCGCTGGCATACTAACGACTGGATTAAAAAAGCCGTTATATTATACTTCCCTACCCGCGAGATGAAGGAAATTAAAACAGGCCCTTTTGTTTTTTACGACAAAATGAGCCTGAAGACCAACTATAAGGAGCTTGGTGTACGTGTAGTACCACACGGTATTGCCCGTTACGGCGCGTATTTGGCCAAAGGCGTTATCATGATGCCATCGTATGTAAACATTGGCGCTTATGTTGATGAAGGTACCATGGTTGATACCTGGGCAACAGTAGGTTCGTGTGCGCAGATAGGCAAGCATGTACACCTGAGCGGTGGCGTGGGAATTGGGGGCGTTTTAGAACCTGTACAGGCAGCACCGGTGATCATTGAGGATAACTGTTTCCTTGGGTCGCGTGCTATTGTGGTAGAAGGTGTGCATGTAGAGCGCGAAGCCGTTTTAGGCGCTAACGTGGTTTTAACCGCATCTACCAAAATTATTGATGTTACCGGCCCCGAGCCGATTGAATACAAAGGCCGTGTGCCTGCCCGCTCGGTAGTTATACCGGGTACTTATGCTAAAAAATTCCCTGCCGGCGAATTCCAGGTGCCTTGCGCGCTCATCATCGGCACCCGCAAAGAATCTACCGATAAAAAAACATCGCTGAATGATGCTTTGAGGGAAAATAACGTAGCAGTATAGTAGTAAGTAATGAGTGGGGAGTAGTGAGTTTTAGCTTCGTTAAACTTACTACTCATCACTCACTATTCACAACTCTCCACTCACCATGAAGATAGGATACGATGCCAAACGTGCTTTTTTAAACAACACCGGCCTGGGCAACTTTAGTCGCTGGCTGATCAAAACTACGGCAGAGCATTATCCTGAAAATACCTACCTGCTATACACGCCGAAACTTAAACCCAATAAGTGGCGCAATTTTTTCGAGAGCTTTTCCAATGTTAAAATCATCACCCCTGCCGGTAAATACCTTACGGCTTTGTGGCGCAGTAAAGGCGTGGTGAGCACCCTGAAAAAAGACGGCATCGACATTTACCACGGCTTAAGCTATGAGTTGCCTTTGGGCATCGGCCATACGGGTATCAGATCGGTGGTTTCCATTCACGATCTTATCTTCCTGCGTTTCCCGCAATATTATGGCTGGATAAACCGCCTCATTTACACCGCAAAAACCAAACGCGCCTGCAAAACCGCCGATAGGGTTATCGCTATCAGCGAACGTACCAAACAAGACCTGGTTGAATTATTAAATATAGACGAACATAAAATAGATGTAGTTTACCAGGGCTGCGCGCCGGAATTCAGCATAGAACGATCTTCCGAAGAAAAAGCGGCTATTAAACAAAAGCATAACCTCCCGGATAGATTCATCCTGAACGTTGGCACCATTGAGGAACGTAAGAATCTGATGCTGCTGGCCAAAGCACTGCCTCATTTAAAAACAACTATCCCGGTGGTGGTGGTTGGTAAAACAACGGCTTACCTGGATGAAGTAAAAGCTTTCTTATCGGCTAATAACCTGACTGATCAAATACTGTTCATGCATCAGGTGACCTTTGACGATTTGCCGGCGGTTTACCAATCGGCAGATCTGTTTGTCTACCCCTCACGGTACGAGGGGTTTGGCATCCCGATTTTAGAGGCCCTAGTGTCGTCGGTACCGGTTATTGCTGCAACCGGCTCTTGCCTGGAGGAAGCCGGTGGTGAATTTAGTCGGTACGTAGGCCCCGACGATGAAAAAGCACTGGCGACGCAGATAGACGAGGTGTTAACCAACGATGCAGCGCGGCAACTGATGATAAAAGAAGGGCTTATTTATGCGCAACGGTTTCAAGACCGTACCTTAGCGGCACAATTGATGGATATTTATAAACAAGTGATCGCCCATGCTTAAGGACGAAGTAAACAAGGCATTAAAAGTATTACAGGATGGCGGCATCATCCTTTACCCTACCGATACTATTTGGGGCATTGGCTGTGATGCTACCAACACCGAAGCCGTGCAAAAGATCTTCGCCCTTAAACAGCGCGAAGAAAGCAAAAGCATGATCGTGCTCATAGATAACGATAACAAGCTGCAAAGCTACATTACCGAGGTGCCCGAGATAGCTTATCAACTGATAGAATTTGCCGAGAACCCGCTTACGCTGGTAATGCCCGGCGCACGCAACCTCTCCCCCGCCCTGATTGCAGAAGATGGCAGCGTAGGCATACGGGTAAGTAACCACCCTTTTTGCCAGCAATTGATCCAACGCCTGCGTAAACCCATCGTATCAACATCTGCCAACATCAGCGGGCAACCCTCGCCGGAGTATTTTGCTAAAATAGACCAGGATATTATTGATGGTGTTGATTACGTGGTGGATATAGACCAGCACAGCATGGAAAAAAAGAACCCATCAACCATTATGCGGCTGGACCCTAACGGCAGTTTTGAATTTATTCGCCGTTAATTTTAATATCATTAAATTTGCCCCGTATACCCTAAGCCGCTCTGCGGCTTTATTTTTATGAAACAACACCTGCAACACCCGGTATTTTCTATTATTTCCAGCTTGGCTGCGGGGTTAAATGTGCAGGCGTTTGCTATTGGCGGGTACGTGCGCGATATTTTCCTCAATCGTCCCTCCAAGGATATCGATATTGTTGTTTTGGGTAACGGCATCGAATTTGCCGAGGCGGTTGCCGCCAAACTGAACGTAAAAGTTTCGGTATTTAAAAATTTTGGTACGGCTATGCTGCGCTACCAGGATGTAGAAGTGGAATTTGTAGGTGCCCGCAAGGAGAGCTACCGTTCAGAATCGCGCAAGCCCATTGTGGAGAACGGTACGTTGGACGACGACCAAAAACGCCGCGATTTTACCATCAACGCGCTGGCCATTACCTTGCACCCCGATAATTATGGCGTACTGGTAGATCCCTTTGATGGCATTGCCGATATCGAACAAAAACTCATCCGTACGCCGCTTAACCCGGTGGAAACTTTTTCTGACGACCCGCTGCGGATGATGCGGGCTATCCGCTTTGCATCACAACTCAATTTCCGGATAGATGATGAGGCTATCGAGGCTATCAAAAGCAATCTGCACCGCATCAAAATTGTATCGCAGGAGCGCATCTCCGATGAGTTGAATAAAATCATCCTCTCGGCTAAACCATCCATTGGTTTTAACTACTTGTTTGATACGGGCTTGCTGCACATTATTTTCCCGCAGATGGTGGCGCTTTACGGCGTGGAGATCATCAACGGAAAAGGACATAAGGACAATTTTTATCATACCCTGCAGGTGCTGGATAATATTTGCGAAACCACCGAAGACCTTTGGCTGCGCTGGGCGGCTATTTTACATGATATTGCCAAACCGCCTACCAAACGTTTTGAGCCTGGCCACGGGTGGACCTTCCACGGACACGAGGATAAAGGCGCGCGCATGGTTCCCAAGATCTTCGCGCAGCTAAAACTTCCGCTGAACGAGAAGATGAAATTCGTACAGAAACTGGTGCAGCTGCATTTAAGGCCCATTGTATTATCGCAATCCATCGTTACCGATTCTGCCGTGCGCAGGTTGTTATTTGAGGCGGGTGAGGACATAGAAGCGCTAATGCTGTTGTGTAAAGCAGACGTAACCACCAAAAACGAATACAAGGTTAAAAAGTACCGCAATAATTTTGAGCTGGTTCTGCAAAAAATAAAGGATGTAGAGGAGCGCGACAGCATCCGAAACTGGCAGCCACCGGTAACCGGACTGGATATTATGCAGCTTTTTGGCATTGGCGAGGGCCGCGAAGTGGGAATTATTAAGAATAAGATCCGCGAAGCGATCCTGGAAGGCGAAATTCCCAACAATAGAGAGGCCGCGATTAATTTTACAATTGAAAAAGGCCGGGAAATTGGCTTGAAAGTTGTTGCAAGCACAAATTGAATAAAAACATTATTATTTTTGACAAAAATTACGAAAAATGGCATTATACAGGTTCAGGGTTACTTTTGAAGATTACGATGATGTAAGCCGGGATATTGATGTAAAATCGAACCAAACGTTTGAGGATCTTCACCGCGCAATACACCAGTCTACCGGGTACAGTCCTGAATATTCTTCATCTTTTTATATCAGCAATGATCAGTGGATGAAAGGCGAAGAAATTACTTACCTGCCCAACCAAAAGAGGGTTGACAGGAAGATCCCCCTGATGGAAAAGATAAAGCTGAGCAGCTATATCGACGATCCGCACCAAAAGTTCTATTATACCTTCAATTTCGACAGGCCTTTTGATTTCCATGTGGAATTGAGGCAGATCATCCTGAATGAAACCCCGGGCGCTACGTATCCGCTGGTGGTACGTTCTGTTGGTGAAGCACCAAAACAGTTTGGTAATGTGTTTAACCCAACCGCTGCTGCCGCTGCAACGCCGGATGAAGACCTGGATTTCCTGAACGAAATGCTGTACAACCCCGAGGAGACCGAAGATTTTTCTGAAGTAACTGATACGGGCATAGATGACCCTGAAGAAGAAAAGAAAGAAGACGAGGAAGAAGATGAATTTGGCTTTGGCGATGACGACGGCTTTGAAGACGACGAAAAACCAGGCCGCGGAGACGATTATTAATTAGTTGATAGATCATGGTTGATGGTTCATAGCAGCTGCGCCTGAGTTCATAGTTGATAGATCATAGTTCATGGCAGCTGCAAAAATTAGAATTTAATGTCCTACTATGAACCATGAACTATTAGCCATGAACTCCTAACTATGAACCAACCCACCCTTATTGTAATTGCCGGCCCTACTGCTTCGGGTAAAACGGCGGCGGCTATCAAGCTGGCGCAGCATTTTAATACGGTTGTGGTATCTGCCGATTCAAGGCAGTTTTTCAGGGAGATGTCTATCGGTACGGCTAAGCCCACTGCCGAAGAGTTGGCCGCGGCTCCTCATTACTTTATTAACTCACATTCTATTAGCGAAAGTTTCTCCGTCGGCGATTTTGAACGGGAATGCCTTGTTTTACTGGAAAGGCTATTTCAGAAACACCCGGTAGTAGTACTTGCGGGCGGCTCGGGCCTATATATTAAAGCCATTTGCGAGGGGTTTGATGAATTGCCAACCGCCAACGAAGGTATAAGGGAACGCCTGAACGCTGAACTTGCCGAAAATGGGCTTATTCCGCTACAGGACCGGCTAAAAGCGGTAGATCCGGTATACTATAACGAAGTAGACATTAACAACCCACAGCGCGTAATACGGGCTATCGAGGTTTACGAAAGCTCAGGGCAGCCCTTTTCTTCGTATCGCACCGCAAAAATAAATAAGCGCACTTTTAATATCATTAAGCTTGGGCTGGATATGCCGAGGGAACTACTCTACAGTCGCATTAATCAGCGAGTGGATATAATGGTAGTCGATGGCTTGGTTGAGGAGGTGGAGTCGCTCCTGCCCTATCGCCACCTTAATGCTTTAAATACCGTTGGCTACAGCGAGGTGTTCGATCACTTAGACGGAAAAACCGATCTGCCGACGGCCATCAGCCTTATCAAACAAAATACCCGCCGCTTCGCCAAAAGGCAAATGACCTGGTTTAGGAAAGATAAAGAGATTGCGTGGGTAGATGCATTGGGCGAGGATTTGATGAGGGAAATGTTGGGGGTGATTGGGAATAAATAAAGACTCTTCGCTGCCGCAAGTACCCGGTGGCCGTTGCACAACGTATTATTTATTTGCCTGATAATTTCGTTAATATGTTGATTTTTAGTATATTAACGTCATGCAAGGCAAAAAACATTATCAAGAGAAGCTATTCACAAACTTTCAGT
>NZ_JBDSZG010000057.1:0-167499 GCF_039925265.1 Mucilaginibacter sp. | reverse complement strand
GTTGAATGATGTGTTTTTCATGGCGTATGAGCATTGATGTTCTTATTTACTTCCGGGTGCCTGCGCTGTAACGCTGCCCTGCGGTTTGCTTTTGCTTTCTTCCATCTGGGTTAAGCGCACTAAAATGGCATTTACTGTGGTTTTAGATTCGGCCTGCTCTTTGCGCAGTTTTTCGTTCTCCAGCGTAAGCTGCTGTATTAATTTCTTTTGCTCATCAACGGTTTGAGCCAGCTGCTGCGTTGCCGATACATTGAGCATGCTGATGGCATCATAATCAACCGTAAGCACATCGTTTGCGGGGCGGCCATAAACAAATACCCCCTCCTGTTCGTCTAACTTTATGGTCGATGTTACTACAAAACTTCTATCAGTATTAATTTTTGTAACTCTTACAGTAACACTGCTTGCGGGTTTGCATTTAAGTTCCAGCTCGTCGCCGGCTTTTAAGTTTTGCGGCCGGGCAACGGTTATAAGGTAAGTGCTATCGCCTAATTTAGCTACCTGCGTAGCGGCTTGGAAAACATCGGGCAGGGTGTTAAAATAGCTGCGTACCGCCAGCGGGTAAACCTTTTGCACCTGCTGTGCTATCACTTTTTTGTAAGCTTTGTTATCGGCAATGGTATCTATCATTTTATAATCGGCAACCTGTATCTGCCGCAGGGTGTTGAGGTCCTGCGCGGAGGAACTTGGCCTGATATTTTTTTTCAGTCTTAGGTCGGAATAAATGGATGAATAAGTGGTTATAACCGCGCTTTTGCTCGCTATCTCGCCCTCGGCTAAAATACTGCAGCCCGAATATTTTCTGCCCGTGCTTGCTGTTTGGCGTATGACACCGTCGGCGTCAAGTTCATGGGAGTTCTCATTGTCTATGCCATGCTGATAATCGTAGGCATCACCACCTTTTTTCGTTACCACATGCAAGGGTATCTTTGGGTCATCGGTTCCGATGCCTACAAAGTTGCCTTTTATACGTAGAATAGGGAATGTCCCGTTATCCTCGGTAAACCTGAAACCACGATTGCCGTTACCGTTATTTGTGTTTTTAAACTCCATGTAAATACCACCGCCGTAATCAACCGCGGTAATATTCCTGTCGTGCCAGCCAAGGGTTATCTGACCGGTAATATTCAGGTTTTTTAAAACGGAGTTGCCCTTAACGTTAAAGCCTTCATCAACATTCAAATCTTTGCTTACGTTTACCAGGCCAAGGCTATTAACATACAGCCGCTCCTCGTTGCGGGTGCTAAAAGTAATATTGCCATCTCCCCTTACACCAAAATTAATATTTTGGTTATCAGCTGTCTGGTACATCTGGTTTTTGGTGAAGCCTAAACCTTCGCTGCCATCGTTATTCCTGAATTCAACGCCCTCGCCGCGGTTGTTCATAGGCCCGGTAACATAAAGCGCCAATGGCAGCTGCGGCGGATCCCCCGGTCTCGCCTCCCTTTTTATATCTACCGCAGGTGTTGTTCTATCCACGTTGTTAAAACTCCAGGTTCTTCCAACGGCTAAAACCGGGAAAAACCTGCCGCTGTTCATCATATCGCCTATCCTTACACCGCGATAGCCACCCATATCCAGTTTATCGTCCTGCTGTAGCGGAAACTCAGCCTGTGGACGGTTCCATTGTACAAAATCGTATTTATCATCCGGGCCCTGCCTAAAATAAATGGCGTTGCCGTTTACGTGCATATCGGCACCCAGTTGAAGTTTGTTAACAGGGTTGTTTGTACCGATGCCTACGTTGCCGTCAGGGCTTATATAAAGCGCAGGTACATCAGTACCGGCTATCGATCTTAACGGGGCACTAAGCGCCTTTTTTACAGGTTTTGCCGCCTGTTTTTTTTGTGCCGAAGCTATGCTGGTTTGCGCTACAATTAAAACCGCTAAGATAAATAGGTTAACGCAGGCCGACAACCATGTGGCCTTTGCAGATTGGGTGGGTGACGTATTTTTCATGGTATATAGGGATTTATGTTCTTATTTATTTCTGAGCGCTTGTGCTGTAACAGCACCCTGCGGTTTGCTTTTGCTTTCTTCCATCTGGGTTAAGCGCACTAAAATGGCATTCACTGTGGTTTTAGATTCGGCCTGCTCTTTGCGCAGTTTTTCGTTCTCCAGCGTAAGCTGCTGTATTAATTTCTTTTGCTCATCAACGGTTTGAGCCAGCTGCTGCGTTGCCGATACGTTGAGCATACTGATGGCATCATAATCAACCGTTAATACATCGGTTGCAAAAGTGCCATATACAAATACACTTTTTTGCTTATCAAGCGCTACGGTGCTTGCCACGGTAAAGCTGCCATCCCTGTTTACTTGGGTTACCGGTACCGTTACATCGGCCGCGGGTGAGAGTTTCAGTTCAACTTTATCGCCCGGTTTTAAATGATGGGGTTTAGCCATGGTGATGAGGTAAAGGCTGTCCTGCTGACTCGTAACCGAAAGGGCTTTTTGAAAAACATTCGGCAGCGCCCTGAAACTTGTGTTCACCGCGTTGGGGTAAACTTGCTGCACCTGTTGTGCTATCACCTTTTTGTAAGTGCGGCTATCCGTTATAGTATCTATCATTTTATAATTTACCACCTGCACACGGCGTATGGTGGACAGATCCTCGCCCGGTGAACTGGCATGTATATCTTTTTTTAGCCGCGCGTCGGAAAAGCTCTCGTTGTAGGAGCCAACAAAAGCATTCCTGGTAACAAAATCGCCGCTGGCATACACGCTGCAGGTGCCAAAACCGCGGCCCGAACTAATACCGTTACTACCATACCTGGTAAACTCCGAGCCCGCGTAACCTACACCCGAGCCGCGTTCGCCGCGAATATCCAGCGGAAACTCCGGGTCGTCGATACCTATGCCTACAAAAGTGCCTCTCATGCGCATAATTGCAGTACCTCCGGCATCTTCTGTAAACCTAAAACCACGGTTTGCTCCGTTGCCGTCTTTGGCATTTTTAAATTCCATGTAAATGCCGCTGCCATTGTTTATAGCAGCAATGTTTCGGTAAGAGCTGTAGGGCGAGCCCAGGTATATCATGCCGCCAACGGTAACGTCACCACCAATACCAAGGGTTTTCGCGATGCCCACGTGGCCTGCGCTGTTAATAAACATGCGCTCCTCGCCGCCGGCAGTAAAGGTGAATTTGCCCAGTTTCCTTAACAAGAAATTGATATTACGGCTCTCTGCAGTTTGGTATATAGTGTCTTTGGTAAAACCGATGCCCCCGGAGCCATCATTGCTACGGAATTCCACCCCCCTACCGCGACTGTCCATTGCGCCAGTAACGTACATGGCTAAGCCACCGGTTGGGTGTGAACCCGAACGTGTTTCGCCCATAATATCTACAGCCGCTGCCTGGTTTTTAAACCCGGCGCGTAGTATGGGGAAATAGTTAGCATGGCTTCGGATATCGCCAAGGCCGACACCATCGTACGATACCAGGGATAGCCTGTATTCGTCGTCAACGCCGCCAGTAAAGGTGTCGGGGTAGCGCCATTTAATAAATGCCGAGCTGTCCGTCCACCTGGATGGAAAAAAAAGGTAATTACCATCCATATGCAAATTGCCGTTCATCTGCAGCTTATGGTGAGGGTCGTTTGTGCCGATGCCTACGTTGCCTGTGGGGCTGATGTAAAGCGCCGGGGCATCGTTGCTATTTGTAGTTCTTAACACCCCGCCAACTGCTTTTTTAGCGGTCTTTTTGGCTGGTTTTTCTTGCGCAAAAACCGTGATACTTTGTGCCGCAATTAAGGCAAGTATTATAAATAGTTTAATGCCGGTTGTTGATAACGACGCTTTAAGAGTTAGCATTAACGGTGTTTTTTTCATAATGGGGTTATAATTGTTTTACTTATTACCTATCGAGGCCTCGGTTGTAGTTACATTTTGCGGTTTATTATCTTCTACCTTTTGCAGGCGGGCCATTACCAGCGTCATGGCTTGCAGCAGCTCCGTGTTTTGCTTTTTTAGCTGGGCAATTTCCTGTTGCTGCTGGTTAATAGTTTTGGATAACTGCTGGGTTGCGGATACATTGAGCATACTGATGGCATCATAATCAACCGTTAGTACATCAGTTGCAACGGTGCCATACACAAAAACAACCTGTTGCTTATCCAGCGCCAGTTTTGATGCAACGGTAAAGCTTTTATCGCTGTTTATTTGAATAACCAATACGGTGGCATCGGCAGCGCCGGCAATCTTCAGCTCAATTTTATCTCCGGCTTTTAAAGGATGGGGCTTGGCCACGGTTATTACGTAAAGGCTATCCTGCAGCAGCGTTACCGAGCTTGCTCTTTGAAAAACATTGGGCAAAGAACCGAAGCTGGTACCTACCGCCATGGGATAAACCTGCTGTACCTGCTGGGCTATCACTTTTTTGTACGCCTGATTATTGGCTACTGTATCTATCATTTTATAGTTTACAACCTGTATGGCGTTCAGTTTCTCCAGGTCATCTTTTGGGGAGCTTGAGGTTATGTCCTTCTTTAGCCTGATATCAGAAAAAGTGCTGTTGTTTGAGCCAACAAATGCATTCTTGGTAACAAAATCGCCATTGGCAAAAACGCTGCAAGTAGCAAACCCTCGGTTAGGGTAAATGCCGTTAACGCCAACATAAGTAAATTCCCTGCCTGTGTAACCATCACCTGTTCCGCGTATGCTTCTTACATCAAGCGGAAATTCCGGGTTGTTATTATCAATGCCTACAAAGCCGGTATAGCCCACAGTAAGGGTAGTGCGCGTGTTGCCGCCCTGATCGCGGGTGGAACCCAGTTCTACCCCCTGCCAGCCTGTTAAGCGCATTCTGTCTGATGTAACATCTCCCGCTATCATTGGTTTCCAGGCAATATAATCGGCAACATCATCTACACCCTGCCTAAAATATATAGCGTTGCCATCCATATGCAGGCGGTTGTGTATTTGCGTAGTGCCAGCGATATCCAGGTTATTTTTAAAAGTTGCGTTGCCCCCACCATCTATTATCATCCGCTGCTGATCTCCTGTATGAAATACCAGTCTGCCCGTTCCCCTTGCTTCAAAGCTCAGGTTTTTGTCGATGTTGGTTTGGTAAATAAGGTTTTTGCTAAAACCTATGCCTTCTGTGGCATCGTTGGTGCGGAATTCTACGCCACTGCCCTTATCGCCCATGCCGGTGCCATATAGTATAAGGCCGCCGGGGTGGATGCCGGTGCGCGCAGAGGTCATGATATCTACCGCGCCATTCTGGTTGCTAAAGCCGACCCTAAGTATAGGGAAAAACTTACCAAAATTTTCCATTGTACCGAGTTTAACGCCCTGGTTGCCAACAATGGCCATCCTTTGATCTCGCAGACCGGCCGGCACACCAAAATCATCCGGAAGATTCCATTGAATAAACGAACTGTAATTATTAGGATCGGGGTTAAACAGTATGCTGTTTCCAAGCACATCCAGGGTGCCGCCCAGGGTAAGTTTGTGTTTGGGTGCGCCAGAAATGCCTATGCCTACATTACCCTCGCTACTTATAAAGAGCGCTGGCTTATCCGCATCATTTGCTGCTTTTAAAATTTTTTTAACGGGCTTTTTTTGTGCTAAGGCAACTGTACCCTGTGCCACCAATATTGCGGCCAATAAAAAAAACTTAAGCCGCATTGGTAGCAGCGCAGCTTTTTTTGAAGTAAATGATAAGGGATATTTCATTACAAAAGGTTTGTTTATTTGCCGGCAGATGCATTTACCTCCGCTATGGTTTGTGTTTTGCTGTCGTTTGTTTTTTGAAAGCGTTCCATAGCCAGCGTCATTCCCTGCACGGCCTGCATCAGGTCGGCATTTTGTTTGCTTAGTTTATCTATCTGCTTTTGTTGGTTATCTATCTGCTTTTGCTGCTCATCAACGATGTTTGCCAGTTGCTGCGTGGCCGATACGTTGAGCATGCTGATGGCATCATAATCAACCGTGAGCACATCGGTAGCAGGGTGGCCATATACAAATACATCAGCTTGTTTGGTAAGATCGGTAGCGGCGTTCACGGTGAAGCTTTTATCGCCAAACAGGGTTACAACGTTTACTTTAACATCGCCTGCTTCGGGGCATTTTAGCTCCAGTTGTTCGCCTGCTTTTAATTTGGCTGATTTGGCCAGGGTGATGGTGTATAGGCTATCGGCTTGTTTGGTAACACTAACAGCATGCTGAAAAACATCAGGCAGGGTGCGGAAACTGGTGCTTACGGCCATAGGGTAAACTTTTTGCACCTGCTGCGCTATTACTTTTTTGTAACTGCGGTTATTTTCGATGGTATCTATCATCTTATAATCAGTGATCTGTACCTTGCGTAGTGTTTCCAGGTCCTGCACCGGGGAACTCGCCCTGAAATCTTTTTTCAGCCTGATATCGGAGTACGAGTTATTTTGTGCGCCCACAAAGGCTGTTGCAGTTACAATATCACCAATTGCATAAATACTACAGTCAGAAAATTGGCCACCAGCATTATACTTATTACCATTATGCTCTAACCTTATATCAAAAGCCTTACGATTGTCTTTAGTATACGTTTGGTTATAAAAGGTATTTCCCATCTTTTTATATACCGATAGGGGAGCTTGCGGGTCCTTTACGCCTATGCCTACAAAGCCCTTGTGCGATGCTATAAATGTGGGAGAAGGGTCGCTACCAACAAATAATTCTTCCATAATGCCTACGGTACCGTTACTATTGATAAACATACGCTCTTTTGGCGCCGAGAATGTCATATTACCCAAACCCGATACTTTAAAGTTTAAGGTTTCACCCTTATTGGTACCATATATGGTGTTTTTGGTAAATCCTATCCCCTCCAGGCCGTCAGAATTTTTAAATTCGATGCCCTTACCTACTGTATTTAAATCACCCGTAACCAGCATCGTTAATCCGGTTGGCATATCGCCCGTTCTCGCCTGGCCCCTTATATCAACCATGGCGCTTTGGTAAAAGTCTCCAACCCTAAGCGCCTCAAAAAAATTCTTATTGCTGTCTACAATTCCAATATTAACACCATGGCGACCTCCTATAGCAATTTTGCTATCGCTGATAGTGCCTTTTTGCCTCGCTCCCCATGAGATAAAGGCAGAATCGGTACTAAGCTTTAATAAAAGATTGCTTGTATTTAGCTTAACATTGCCGTTAAGATTAATAGCGCCATTAAAGTTTATACTACCGTTGGTGTTGTTAGTATTTAAGTTAATACTGTCGCCGGTTAGTTTTATCTTACCCTGAACATCCAACTTTGCCTGCGGGGTAGGCGTACCAATACCTACATTACCATTTGGTGTTATAGATAGCGCAGTTGTGCCATCGTTGCTTGTTTTAAGCGTTTTTTTCTGCTGCGCAAGCGCGGGGCCGGCCCGCATGGCCAACATCAATACAATTAAGGTAAGGATACGGGCAAATTCTACGCGTGTAAGGGGCTTGAACAGTTTGGATGGCTTCATGATAAGTTTATATAGTTTAATTTAATTGCATGTAATTTGCATACAAGCACTGCTGTGCGCTGCGCCTGTATAGGTTTATTTATGATAGCCCCGGTTTATAGGGGGCGAACGTGGATCGGCTTGTACTGTTCTAATTGCCCGTTTTTACCTGTAACGTTGCGCCTTTTTCAACCGTAAAATCGTTAGAAAATGTTACGCCGTCGCCGGTGCTGCCGGTTTTAAGTAATACATCGGCATTTTTATCAAGCCTGGCTTTTCCTTCGAAAGTGATACCGGTAATGCCGCGCAGGTACTTATAGTTGCTAAACGTAAAATTGCTTTGAATCCGCACCTTATTACCCACAAAGCTAAGGTTGTTGGGGTTTTCGTCGGTTTCGTTGGCCATTAGCCTGCTATCGTCATTGTATGTTTTTGGCCTTAAGCCTATAAGGCCGTTGGCGGTACCCGTGTATAATGTACCATCAACCCCCATCACCAGGTTTTTATCAAAGTTGGCACCAATATCTATTTTTGTAAATGAGTCGGCACTGCTCGGTTTGTAATACAGTGCGCCATCACCCCGCAGCGCGTAGTAAATATTATTGCTACGATCGGTTATTAACGAGCGTACAGACCCGCCCTGCACATTGCATATAAACGTTGTTTGGTTTGCTGCATCGGCCGGGTTATAGCTAAACAGCATATTGTCTTTTATAAAATAGGCACCTGCTGTGGCCAGGCCCACCGTCATCCCGGCGGGTGCGGACATTTGCCCATTTTCGTTTTTTTTCAATCCGGCCAGTTTCGGGCTAAAAACATATAATTTATTGGGGGCGAGTATTTTGTTTGCCAGGTAAACGTATCCGTTATCATCAACCATGGGGGTGGATAAAAAACTATCGTCGGATAAGCGGGATACATCAATATCTATATTGGCCCGCTTTATCTCTTTACCGGTGTTGGCGTCAATGGCTATCAGTTTTGCGGAGTCCGGAGCTTCATAGCTTAAAACATAAGCCACACTGCCCTCTTTATTAAGCGTTACTGCGCTTTTGCGGCCGCCCAGGTTGATATCCCACATCAAGGCATTTTGCGGGAAGGGAGTATAAGCAAAAATACCGTTATCGGTACAAAAATATAAGCTTCCATCAGGCCCGGTTGTAAACGCGTTTTTAACGTTGCCATTGGTGTTTTTAAGGCCGGTAATTTGGTTATCGGCAAGGTTGGTAGCCTCAAACTGGCTTGCAGCTACGTGATAAAACCGCCCGGAGGGATCAATGGCGGGGTTGCTAACCTGTTTATCGCCGGGGAGGGCGGCGGATACCACGCTGGTTTTATAGGTGGAAAGGCCTACCGAGTAAAGGGTGTTATCGGTAGTGCTAACGGCGTAAATATTATCCCGGTACATGGTTATATCCTGCTGTACTAAACCGGCATTGGGGAACGGAATGGTAATTTTCTCAAATTCGCTGGGGATGGCCCCCTTCAGGGCCACCGGGCTTTGCGAGGTATGCTGATAGTTGGCGTAGGTAGAGGCCCAATCGGTAACGGCGGCCGGCTTTGTGGCTGCGTCGTACTCATAGGTAATAATAAGCCGGGGCGCATACCCTTGGTTTTTATTAAAAAGCCCCCTTGGCACGTAAAAATCTGCGAATATGGGCTCGGAATGGTCCAGCTTTAGTTTGAGCACAAATGTGGCATTTCCCGGCACGGGGCGGTTACCTTCCCTTATGGCGAAAACGCTAACAAAACCATTGGATGTATTACTGGGCTTTAACCCCCAATTGGCTATGCCTTGGTTACCGGCATTAAAAACGTTTATCTGCGCGGCCCGGCTAATCGGCCGTTCGCTGGTTACCTGCAGCTCGCACCGGGTAACTTTGCAATTTGCAGGCAGTGTGCTTAAATTAAAATCGAGCTGAACAAAGGCCCCGGTTGATACGCTGAGGCTGGCCTGGGTAACATCGTTTGCGGGTATTACGGTTTTTATTTGTGCCTGCGCGTAATTACCGGTAAACAGGGCTATCAAAAAAACGCGGATCGCTGTTTTATAAAAAGATGCTTTCTTCATCATGATTGTGGGGTGGTAACGGTTGCCGGAATAGATAAATAGCAATTAAGCCCGGCACTATATAAAGTGTCGTTATCAGATACGTAGGTTATCCAAATGGCATTTTTAAATTCTACGGCCTGTAAACTGCCGCAATATTCGGTTTTGAAGCCGGCATTTCCCGGCATCTTCTTCATTACGGGTGGGGCGCTGGCGTCTATTCTCGATATCACCTCTTCAAAATTTTCCCCAACCTGGTATATGCCAAAAAAGAACAATTCATTTTTACATTTAGCCAGGGCGCAGCTTACGATGTTGAAGGCAAGCTGGGGCACGTTGGCCTGTATGGTCCAGCCCAATCCCTTCCAGCTTTTGATATCGTCCAGTACATTGATGGATCTTGCGCTTGCCATCTTCCTTTCGGGGTGGTTTGGACCGTAGCTGCTTCCGCCATAAACCTGTAATTCCCCGTTTGCAAAATAGGCAGTGTGCATGCACAGGGAGGCATCCATTATGCTTCCAAATGGTGCCCATCCGTTATTGTCACCGTTGAAAGTATGTATATCGGCAAGCGGGCCATCCTGGCCATAGCCGCCCAGCAGGTAAATTTGCCCGGCGCTGGCAGCGTCGGACTTTACGATAACCACGGCCTGCCCCATACGCGGCGAGAAGGTGGAGACATTAATTTTGCCCCATGTTCCGGATGTTGGCGTAGGACCAAATTCATAGTAATAAGTAGTATCGCTTTGTTCATTTGAATCAAACCGGCTGCCGCCTATAAGGTATATCCTGTTTTTATAAAAAATGCCGCTACTGCAAGCTGCTTTGGCCGGTATGCTGCCATCAGAAGCAATGCCGGTGTTTTCCCAGTTAACACCGTCGTTTGTTTTCCACAGCCATATATTGGTTTTGGCGGCATCGGTTACCAGCGCATACATTGTATTCTCATCGGTTTTTACCAGGTTTACCAGTAAATTATCGCCAAAAGGGCTGCTTTTGGCGATAGCGCCCTCCACGGGTATTATAATTGAGCTTTGCGCGCCAATGATATTAATTTGTTTTTCAACGCGAACGATGGGTGTCTTTTCATCGATGTACTCGCTCTGTGCACTCAGCTTTACCACCCTTGGGCCTGCATTAGGTTGCAGTTCATAGGGTTTTGTCTGCACAATTTCCACCTCCTCCTCTTTCTGGTCCCCTACCTTGATAAAAAGCTTCTCCGCATTTTTTACGGACCAGGTGAGCGCATATTTTTCAGAAAGAAGCAACGCGGCGTAATCGGTAGTAAAGCTTTCAATGGTAGCTTGTTTGGGGTCTAAAGGCAGTTGTATTTTAAATTGCGGGTCGGGTTTGTTATAAGTTGTATCTACCCTGTATTCGTACCCGCAACTAATGCGCGCTTTAGTATCTACCGGCGCAAATTGTATGCACAGGGTAACCTCCTGAGAGGGCGGCAGGTACGACTCGAAATTCAGTGCAAATATACCCGGGTTGCCGTCTTTAGTGAAAAGACACTTGCCCTCATCATCTTTATCAGTTACCATGAACTCCAGTTTGTCCCAGGTTGTCCTGTTCATCAACGCGGTTTCGGTGGTGGCATTATCCTCGCACACGGGTATTATAAACTTGATGAGGCTGGCATCGTTAACTGTTACGCGGTAATAAACAGAGGCTTTTAGGCCCCTTTTTAACGTAATATTCTTACCCCATGTTTCCGGGTTTTCCGAAACGGCAATATCTACTATCGGTTCAATCATGTGTTCTGCGCCTTAAATTATTCGTTTTCGGGGTTTTTGCTTACCAGTGTTAACCAGCCTTCGGTAGCCTTTACCTCTTCAAAGTTTAAAGGGCTGGTGGCTTCTTCGGCAACAAGGGGTGGTTTTGCCTTTAGGGGGCTCACAAAATCCCAATCGGCATCGTTGCCTTTATAAAGCGGCATTTTAAGCAGGCTAACCGGAGTAAGCACTGGGGCGGCCAATACCCTCACGTTTATTTTTTTCAATGCTTTTTTTATAGTGTGCTGCGGCAGTTCGTACGTGCCCATTGGCAACAAGCCCGTTGTAAGGGTAACCATTGTGCGTGGGTCCATCAAAATGGTAAGCTTCTGCGTTTGTTCGGTAAAAAACTTGTCCTCCGGGGCGCTTTTAAACTTAAGGGGTACATTTTTCTCGCCGTTTGATACCATAAAGCGCTTATAATTTTCATTCACAAAATAACCAACCAAGCCATCGGTTGTGGTAGCTGCACTACCAATGGCAGGCATGTACCTAATAGGCTCGAATTTTTTGTCTTCGAGGCCGCCTATCCATGATTGGTCTCTTGCGGCCGGCCCTTTCAATTCTATCAGGAACCGCGCGTTCAGTATAGCTATGGGGAAGCCTGTTGGCAGAGCCATAGTTAATTGCTGGCGCGAGTATTTGGCCTGTATCCTTTTAGTAACGGTATCTATCTGGTTGCAAATACCATCAAAATTGGCCGGGTTTTCGCGGATAAAGTTCATGATGCTTAGCAGGGTTGGGTTTAGGTTTGGCAACCCTATCAACCCGCTGGCCGCGTTGCTGCCCGGAATGGTTAAAAGCTGCACGGTTTTATCAGAGGCTCTTTTTACAAAATAGCCCACCTCCTGGCCCGATGCCCTGTAAACTACCAGGTTTTTATCCAAAGCGTTGTAAAGCAGCCAGCCGCATACGGGACTGGTACCCGGGTCAGAGTCGGTAACGCGGGTGGGTTCTGTGGCGCTAAGCCAATCAAACCTTAGCCGCGCCGGCTGTATAATACGCGGGCCCAGCTTAAACTCGTTTACCACCCCGGCTACCTGCATGCCGGCCGAATGTTTGAACGCCTTTTTTTTGGCACCTAATAAGGTATCGGCCGGGTAAGCATTAAGCACCTGCCCAAAAGAATCTATTACGCGCAGCATATTTACCTTTATAATGCCGGCGCGTACCGGCGTAAATGGCCAGTCGACTATTTTTGGCTGCCAGGAGTTTTGATTACCCATAAGGTAATGGCTGTCATCTACCATTAGTTTGTCGCCCTTTACGTTAACCATGGGCAACTGCACACCGTTGTAGCGTTGTATCAACTGCGACCCAAAACCACCCAACGATTGCGACATAGGTGAAAATTCATTAAACATTTTCGGGTTAGATGCCTCGAGGTTAAATAATTGCTTTATCGTATCGTTGAGCGCTTTTACCTTACCCGCAAACTGAAACGAAAGCAGCGTGCGGCCATAATAGGTTGTTGCCACTCCCTGGCTGTTTTTTAACGAAGGGCCCGAATTAAAATCGATACGGTTATTTTTGCCGCCGAATTTCCATCCGGACAGTACATCGGCGCGTGTAGGGTCCGATTCGGGCTGCCAACTTACGCCCCATTCCAGGTAAAGCGGGTTCCAGGGCTGTTTCCATTTGGCCCGTGCATCGGCAGGGGGCAGGCAGGCATCTACTTCTGCTTCTTCTTTCCCTACCACTTTTTCAACCCGCTTAAAGCATTTTGGGTCCATATCATTTAACAGCTTCTCAACCACCTCGGGCTTCCAGGACGAAGCGGTCGCTATCCCCGTTTTCATTAACGGGTTGGTCACCAACGACTCTATCACCAGATCTTTAATGCCCGCCGGTATGTTTTTTCTGTCTATCATGGCGTATATAGGCCCCATCGATCTGGCGAATATCAACTCGGCACCAATTTTTTGCGAGCCGTTATACAAACGGTTTGCCACCACATATTTTGTACGGCATTTTAGTTTACCATCGTCGGCATTTTGGCTTTGTAAGTTGTGGGCCGGACCTTTAAGGTATACTGGCGAAGGTATGAGGCCGGTTATTACCACGGCAGGGTCTACCGGTTCGTAATATTGTGGGGCTGCTATTCTTTTGGCCTCATAACCGGCCATCTTTGCTCTTTCCATAGCATCAAGCAGTTTTTGGTACTGCATTACTATCTTGCCCACATAGTCTTTTGGCCATTGGGGCTCTATATCGGGCTTATCCAGGTGCATAGATAACGGGCGCCTTAAAAGCGCTCCGAGTTGCTGGTTAAGGCTGTTTACCGCGGTTACGCAAGCCGGTATATCTTTATCCAGTTTTGCTAATATTGCGGGCCATTGGGCAATATAGCTGCCCTGCCCGCTGTCGCGGGTGCCGCTAAATTTCTTTTTAAAGTTAAGGGCATAAAGTTCGGCCTGCTGCGAGGCCAGTTTGTCGGCTATTTTATTATAGTCGCCCTGCAAATCGTTAAGCTTAAGCAACTGGGCAGATACTTCGCCGTCGAACGGATCGAGGCTCTTATCTACCCGATTATCTCCGGGCTCCCTTTCGGGCGGCTGCACTACCCAAACCACGCCTGCCTCAACAGGCAAAAAGGTTTTGGCGTGCATTTTTTTGTTCAAAATATCCAGCCCGTTGCCTTCCAGCCCGTTATCCAGCAACGATTTGAATTGAAAAGTGGCCAGTAATTTCTTGCGCAGATAATCGTTAGCGGGCTGCACCTGGCTGTGGAGCAAAGAAGCCAGCGCTTCTGAAGTAGTGTTGCCTATGCCTATTTGTATACTGCTTGCCGGAGGTATGCTTTTTTGAGGATTGCTTACCCAGGGTATGCTATGCACCATGGCGTAGCAAACTGTGCCGGTGGGTATCCTGGCACCCATAGCGGCGTCACCTTCCAAGGCCCAGGAAAGCTCTTTTAACTTTGCCTGCAGCGATTCATTATCGCTTACACCGCTTAGGGGGTCCTGCGTTTTGTTGGCATACCAGCCGCTTACCTGGTAGGTAAATGAGGCGCCTGCGGGCAGCAGGTTGCCGGCAGCATCCTTCATATCATCGCGAAAGCCAAATATGTTTTTACAATGCACGTACGATGCCGCAAACTCCGAATTGCCGGGTGCTATAATAGTAAGCTTATCTATGGCTGTTTGTGTACCGTCCTCCTTCCAGTCTATCAAGTTCCAGGCTTTGCCCATTACGATGGGTTTGATGGTGTTCTCCACAGCATCTTCTTTGATATAATTGCAAGCTATGGGGTTATCGGGTTGCAGAAAATCGCTTTGCAACACCCAGGCGCGCCAGGCACCGCTGTCATCGGTACGCACAATAAGCCAGCGGTTTGGTACGGCGGGGAAATCTAACTCGCCATGGGCCAGGTGTTTCCCTTTGCGTAAAGCATCGGGCATTATCCAATGCAGGTGGATGCCTTTTTCGAGCACGGGCTGGTTGTCGTCTGTTTTTTTACCGGCCTCGTCTATCCTTTTCTCCAGGTAAAAACCAAGGGCGGCGCTGCTTTTGTAGCGCGCAGCATTTAGGGCGGTAAGATCCTGAGCGGTACTTTTCCAGTAATTGTTATTTCCGTTAACCACTATAGCCTCCAGGTGGATGGGCACAAGCAAGTTTAATATTTCATCATCTGTAGCCATTGTTATGTTATTTTGCGTGTAATGGTTAGTTTGGTTTTTAACGGTTTTGATAGTAAACTCTCGGTAAGTTTGGCGGAGTTCTCTACCTGCGAATGCAGCAGGTGCGGCGTAGGATTTATTATTTTGCTGATATCCAGTACGCCTATTCTTTCGCGTTGCGGGGCGCCGGTTGTAAGCTGTTTTGTATCCATGTAAATGGTTTCGCCCGGCTGGGTTATTTCCACGTCGGTTATTATGCCCTCGCAAATACACAATACGGTGTTATTGGCCAGTTTATCTACACGTATTACGCGACGCGGGCTTACGGTGGTATCGGTTTCTTTCAGTTTACCGCTGGCTATCACTTCTACCCCCGTCCAACTGGAGATAATCGACGAGCGAATGATGAAGCCACTGTAACGCCAATCTGTTTGCGCTACCGATGGCGTAGGGCTTTTGTACACCAGATTTCGTTCTTCGAGGCGTTTTTTCAGTTCTTCTTCCAGCTCGGCAGGTGTGTACCGGTTGCTAATTTGCCTTAAAATGCCGTCTTTTACCTCGTTGTAGTGTACCAGGGCGGCAAAATCGCCTTTCATGGCCATACCCAGCAATTCTTTACCATCATCGGCAGATACGCTTAAGGCGCCGTTGAGCAGGCATTGCACCCATTCGGGGTCGATATAAAACAGTTTCAATGCGCCCTGCTCTATTTTTATGGTGCTTGCTGCATTCTCGGCAGATTCTTCGGGGATGATGTTGCCGAATTTATTGAGGTTAACCACCACCTCGTTTATCTGTAAAAAGCGCTCATTGGGTATAAGGTAATGCACAGGCACGCCTTGTAGCATACTTAGCTTACCCAAAAACTCGCCTGCAGTATCGGGCAGAGGGGGCGTAGGTGTTGTGGCGGGTTTATCTAATTTTGTTTTAACGTCGGCAAAGAGGTTAAATGATATCGGTTCGCTCATGTTATTTTTTACTTTTTTTCCACAGGTCTAAAACAAAATCGGTTAGCACTTCATCACTCTCTATCTCTTTAATAACGGGGTCTAATTGCTCGGGTTTTAAAATGGCATCCACTTTTGTCTGGCCAACCATTTGTGGTTTGGTTAGCAGGTCCAGCGCTATCATTATCGGTTTCTGGCTTTTGCTGGTGTTTTTCCAATCGCTTATAGCGCCAGAGAAGCCGGGGTTCTCCAGCGCCAGCAGGCGGCCAAGCTGCCAGGCCGCGGCATAAGAGATATCAAATACGCCGGTTTCCACATCAAGCCTCATGGCCTTATCTGCCGATTGGTACGAATGTAGGTACGGTACGGGTTTTTGTATAGGCACCAGGGGGCTGCGGTACCACGATACTGCTTTTTTTCCATCGCGCTTATCGTGATTAATGATGGTATAACCATAGTTGATGGCTTTTAGGGCCGCTTGTGATATAGGCTTGCCAATTAATTGCTTAAACTCCATTTGCATGGGCTGGGCGTTTTCATTCAGCTTTTGCAGCAAACTCGCAAACGACGCGCCCTCTACTTTAAACGACCATTGTTTCATCACCACCAGCCTTATATTACGGTTGGTTACATCCACTTTATCATCAATTACATCGCCATGCCCTTCCAGCGATACCAGGAAAGCGGTGTTTGTTTTACCGGCTGTGGGCAACCTGTTGGCGGCTAACACCGATAGCCACCCGGCATCGTTATCTTTTTTTAGTTCCTTATCTTTATTAAACCTGTCGGTAGTATCTACCTGACGGGTATGGGCCAAAAAATCCAGTTCCTTGCTGCGCGGGGCTATGCTTTTAAACAAGGTGCCCGGTATCTCCAGCACCTTAATTTTTTCTTCTATTTTTTGTTCTTTCTCGTCGAGCCGAGGGTAAGCGGGCACAATAAGACCACTGGCGCCTGTAAGCACATCTTTTAGCTTTATTTCTTTAACAGCATCTTTTGGCAGCTCATCCTCGTTCAGCAGCAACACATAAAGCCAGGGGCGTTTTTCGTCTGTGTTGCGCGTTATCACCCTTTCCCAAGGCAATGTTTTGCGGGTGAGAATAATGTGCGGCATGGCATTTTCATAGGCGCCTTTAGAGCCTGCCAGCGGGAAAGTGCTGTGGATAAGCGCCAGATCGAGCGAAAACCGGGGTGCCGTAATGGTAAAACTAAGCTCGGCCTGGGGCATTTGAGTGGGTATCGAACTGCCCTTTGTATCAACCATTACCTGTGCATTTACTGTATAAACGCCCGCAGGCAGGGGGGGCCGCGACGAGCTTTGCAGCTTTAAAGTGCCTTTGTCTATTTTATCGTTACTACTTAGCATATTACATTGAGTTTGTAGGCAATAACTGCCCTATTGAAGCCAGATAATCGGGAACGTTGTAAAGAGCATCGTCAAATTCGGTCTCATTTGGCGCATAAAGGTTAAAGCCATAACCCTTAAGATCGAGCGCCTCGTTAACAGCCAGTTTTTTGCCTAAAACCTTGTTGATGGTTTTCACCACATCGGCATCTATCGATTCGGGATCGGCGGAGGTAAGCAGGTCGAGGGTTTTTTCAGGGAGCTGCTCTTCGCATTTGTTAAGATCTTTGCTTTCCATCTTACGGTCGTATGGTTCTACAGCGTGCAGCTTAATACCGGTTAGGGTATCTTTAAGCACATCGCCGGTGCTGCCGCTGTTGCCCCACAAAGCATTATTAACACCTTTTGCGCTGCCAATAATCACAATGTTTTCTGTCACCAGCGTGCCGTCATCCCGGGTGAGCCATACATCAAGCCTGGCATCAAGGCTCTCTATGTCCATTGGTTTTACACCAATATCCTTTTTGCGGTTGCCCAGGGTAAGCGGCACATCTGCACCGGCAACTTCCATCAGGGTGGTCTCGGCCAAGGGCTTAACATCAGGCTTTGCCCCTGCCCGCAGCAATGTTTTATGGGCCGAAGCTGTGGGCGCGCTGATGCCATTAAGCGGGAAGAACGAATCGATGGCCACTACCACATCATACCCGTTGGCATAGGTGGTATCGGGCTTTTGATTGGTATCGCCCTGGCCGGTCTTTAATTTGCTTGCCTGTGCGGGGTTTATATCATCGGTTTTATTTTCGATACCTTTTATGATCCTCATATCCAGCACACAAGGGTTGGCATTCTTTTTGGGTACAAATGATTCCTGGAAACCGGCTTCGTCGCTATTGGTTGCCGAGGCATCCCAAATAAGGGCTTTCTTATCATTTGGTGCGCCGGCGCCAAAGCCAATGGTGAAGGAGAAGATGCTCCAATCTACAAACAGTTCGCCGGCAAACGGCGGCCCCCATATTTTAATAACGCAGGCCAACTGCAGTTTAAAGTGGATATGGATGAACAGTATTTTGATGTTGGCTTCGATACGAACAATGATGCCTGCCACCAGATTATACTCAAACGGCGCCCATTTGATCATCATATCTGCCCAGATAAGTACGCGGGCCGATAGGAAGGATAGGCCGTAAGCAATCTCCCACTTACCGCCGGCCATAATTTCGCGCGGGGTAAGGGCGTAATACATCTCGCCCGATATGGATAGCTCATCGCTGAATTTCCAGTTGAGCGCAAGCCTATCTACATTGGGGTAATGGGCGGGTTTTTTGTAGCCCGGCGCGTAACCACCAAGGGTGATCACAAAGTCACCTTCGTGCTCGCCCGATATCCAGCTGTAGAAGGCAAAACCACCTGTAAGCTTACAGTTTTTATTAAGGATGTACGAGTTATCGGTAAGCATACCGTTAACGGCAATAACATCGCTATCAGGCCCAAACTTGGCCAGCAACGCCATCTCAATGTATACGATAGGTGTTAGGCTTTTGCTTGGCCATTTCAATACCGATAGGCCAATAATGGCAAACTCCAGCTTGTTGCCAAATTTTGCGGTAACCAGTACAAACGATTCGAGGATGTTGAACGAGGTGAACTTGATACCCAGGGCCAGCCAGTAATCGCCGGGCGATGAGGGTATCCATTGGTTCTCCACCAAGTCGCCCAGGATTTCCATCAGGCTTTTCTCTTTTTGCGGGCTTAGCACCATAGATACCAGCGGGAAATCCTTCACTTCTTCCAGCTTGGGTATGCGCACCGTGCGGTTATAACCAAAGCCCGCGGCGATACCCGTTACAAAGAAGAACGAAGGCCCGCCTATTGGGCCGTTGTAAAAGCCGTAGATAAACATCGAGGTTGACTTATCCTGCAGCTTTGCATACGCGCCTATGCCTTTTATGCTGAAGCCCGATGTTGATATTTGAGCGCCGCCGTAAAAGGATAGTTCTTCGCCTGCCTGATTTGGCGCACGCAGCAGCATACCGCTAACTTCCAGCGGGCTCTTTTTGAGCGATAAACCAAGCCCATCCAGGTTGAATTTGGCTTCGATATTTTCACCATGGATGAGTTTTATCGGCGAGAACGACATGCCCAGCCCTTCTACACTAACCGACAGATCGGCCAGGGAAATAGCACCGCTGATAAGCAGCGATAAGCGCCCGTTCTCGAACTTAAAGCCGAGCTTATTTAAGGCCACCGGCCCCATTTTTTTGTTTATGTTTACCCATTTAACCGCTGGGTCGAAAGATTTTGGTCCATCTGTTAGCGCGTAAATATTGTTTTCGCCCAGTAGCAGGTATTGTTTTGTTTGTTTGGTAACCGGTAGGCTAAGTACTATAGGGTCATCCTGCGTTGGCAGGTTTAGGGTGCCAGATAAGGTTGCGCCGCTGCTGTACTCAGTTGCTGTTTCGGGGTAGGCTATTTCCGGCAACTGGCCCAATTTCGGTTCGGCAAGGTATGGTAGTTTATAAGCATAAGGAGCGGGCTGCGACGAGTACACAAAACCAACATCGGTAAAGCTTACATCGTTAAGCTCGGGGCCTACCAGCGGTAATTGGTTAAGGCAGGTAATATCGGTATCTACGCCGAAGGCATAAACGGCATCGGTGGTGCCTTCTTTAAAGAAACGTTGTATAAATATTCTGATGCGCTGGCCGGCAAGCGTTGCAAAGCCAATAATATCGGTTTGTTTTGTTGCGCCATCGTAACTTACATAAACATCGGTTAGAATAAGCTCGGGCACAAAACCCTCGGGCAGTTTGGTGCCGAAGGCCATATCGGTAAAGCCGCCAAGCAATGCCCCAAGCGAAACCGACAAGCCCCTCGCCCCGCCTTTGAACACGTTTTTGATAAGGCCGTCGCCTGTTTCTTCGTCGTCGGTTTTTTGGCGGGTGGCTTTTAAGAAAATATCGGCACCGCCAATACTAAACAGCAGCTGCAGATCCAGTTTAAAGGTATCGCCGTCTTTTGCAAATTCAACAAAAAACCTGGTGTCTTTCCCTTGTATCTGGGTGGTAAAATCGCCCGAAAAATAAGTAGCCTCGTTTATCTTTTGCACCTGCAAAACCATATCGAGCCCGGTACGGCCGTATAAGTTTACTTTTATTGTGCCGGTAAAACCCTTTAGCGTGGTAATGGTAGCTATTCCCGTTTCCTCATCGGTTTCGGTAGATCTGCTATACACCAGATCAAGGCCCTTAAAGGTAACGGCGTTTAATTGTTT
The DNA here is from genome assembly GCF_039925265.1 of Mucilaginibacter sp. Lineage (GTDB taxonomy): Bacteria > Bacteroidota > Bacteroidia > Sphingobacteriales > Sphingobacteriaceae > Mucilaginibacter. Next base: position 147,070 of record NZ_JBDSZG010000057.1, on the reverse strand, counting down.
AGGTGAGTTACCCAGGTTAAACGAATCGGCAATTTCTTTTAGCGTTACGTTACCCGCGTATCCGGCCGATAGTTGCCAACCGTCGTCGTACTGGGCGCTGCCGTTGAATACCAGTTTTTTGCCGCTTTTGGTATTGTATTCAAAATCGGCCTCAATATTAAAACTGTAGCTGCTTTTACCGTAAACGCCAATGCTGAGGTTGGTCATTTTAAAGCCGACAGGCGCTGCCGCATCGCTATCCATATCCAATTCCGCGCCATCGGCAACAGTCATGTTAAAAGAGATGGATTTATTGCCCGAATCGTATTGGCCCGAAAGTTCGATAATTGCCATATCGCTTTTAAAACCGGCGTCTTTATTAAACACATCTACTATTTCGGTAAGTTTCAGCGGGCGTTCGGGGTCGAGATACAGGTTGTAGGCACCTTTGGGGTAGCTGCCATCGCACAGTAACCGCAGATCGCCACGACCTAACCGGGCAATGGCCGAAAATTTGGCTGTAACCAGGTTCATTCGTATAGGTTGGCGAACGATGCAGCTGAGCTTCAGTTCCTGCAACTCTATAATGTTATTAATAAGAGGAAGGTTTTTTGCGCCGGCATAAAAGCTTATCGATTCGAACCATTTTTTTGATTTTGATATGCGGAAAGCAACGCCTGCATTAATGCTGGTTATGTTTAGTTGGCTTACCAGGCCCGATTCGTCCAGGTATTCGTGCAGGTCATCGAGGCTGCAATCGGCCTGTATTAAAAACGAATCCTCGTCCATAGCCCAAACGCCGGATAGCCTTACGCTTTGCGCAGCCGAATTGAAAAGAATAGCACCCGTTAACCCTATCTCGCGCTTTTGCTTTAGTTTGGCCTTCTTGTCATCCCCTGTAAGTTGGTTGTACAATAATGCCGGCTTTTTTTCATCGTCGTCATCTGCATCTATCTTAGGCTGGGTTTGTTTTTCGGCCTTTAACGGCGAACTGAATACCAGGCCCAGTTCGATGGTTTTTACTATGCTTCCTTCAAACTGGCGTGGTGGTTTTAAAATGGGTACCATCAACCGCAAGCTGGGCACAACCGGCACGTGGTAAACACAACCCTGTATCACTACGTTGTTGGTAACAAACTCCCAGGCGCTGCCGGCAAAGTCGGGTATCATGTCTGATGATGGCAAGGCGGGTAAAGTGCCGGTATAGAACAAACCGCCTCGCCAGCCTTCGTTTTCATCAACCATGCCATCGCCCCGGGATACGGCCTTTAAGGCAGGCAGCAAGTTTTCGTCTGCTCCTATCCCTTCGTAAAACGTTTTCCAAAGGGCATCGCTTATTTTACCGGCAGAGGCGTAAAGGTAATACCATTTAATTTTGGTAACCGTTACCGCCGGCAGGTTTGGGAAAGGCAGCTTGCTGTCCTTTTCGCTAAGCCATGGTGTTTTGGGCACCATCTGCGGAAAATACTCCGCAAACTTTTTATTAACGGTTATTTCTTTGGGGATGATGCAAAAAACAGCGTCATTGCCTTCTTTAAATATATAGGCAGTAAGGCCGCTTTCTACATTTAAAAATTTAGTCTTATCAAGGGTTAGTTTGTACACATCACCTTCGCCCTGGTATTCGCCATCCAAAATATCCGGGGTGGCTGTGCCCAGGTAGGCTTTCATATGGCTTTTTAGCGCATCGCTAAAATTGGCCGGAATATCGTTTATCTTCATGGTGGCCATTATGCAGGAAATTTCAAAAGATCCTCAAACATTTCGCGCTTTTTTTGCGATGGCAACTCTGCCATAAAGGTAAAGGTTAAAAACAGGAGGACGATATTGTTAAACAAATCCTTGTCAGCCGGGGTTTCTTTTATCCTCAGTATATCCTTTAAATTTGTGATAAACAGGGGCTGGTTAGCAGTAATCATTCTGGCATCAATAATTCCCTTGTTAACGTCAATGGCGGTAAACTCTTTCAGGTTGTCATCGGTCAGTTTAAATTTCTTGTTCAATAGCGTTATAGTAGCCAGGTTGTCTGCTATAATTTTATCAAACATCTCTTTTTTATTCACCTCGGGGCCCAGGGTGTTATACAGCAGGTGTATCATCCAGCGGTAATGCATAAACACGCGGTAATCTGCTTCCATGCACTCTTTTATAAACAAAACCAGTTCTTCGGGAGACTTTATAAGCCCCGCCCAGGTTTCTACGGGGCCTCTTCCGGCTATACCCGGAATTCTGGCACCTGAAGAAAAATTATTGAGGGCCCTGGTTGTAAAGTTAACAGGCATATATACCGCTATGGGGAATTCTACTTCCATAATGCCGGGGCGACCACCTTCATCACTATGGAAACCTTTATTGGCTGTAGAATAAATGCGTTTCTCTTCGGGTACATCGGGGTCTGAGATAAAAGTTGCTGCAAAGCTGTTAAGCAGGCCCGATACCAGGTGGCAAAGGCTGTTCATGTTACCAAATTCGGCGCTTTCTTTAAGCACATCCATCGGGTTGTTTTTATCGGGGTTTAACTCGCTAAACCCGGGCACAAATTCTATAGCGAAATTATTGCTGTTGCCCATGGCCGTGGTAAAAATTTTGCCCCCCATGCGATTAAACCTGCCCTTAACGTATTCTGATTGCCTGATGAGTTCGTTGTAGCCTACATTTTCGTGCGGCCAAATGGCAAAAAGGTCGTAATCGCCGGAAACGGCGTTTTTGTAATACTCATCATCTGTTTGAAACGGCGGGAAAGGGTTTACGAAACCGTTTACAGGGTAAAATTTATTTTCGCCTTGCGGTACGCCAAATATTATATTTTCGTTAGCATCCGCATAAAACATTTTTTCGAGATCTTCAGCCTCCGTAAATTCTAATGCCTCCACCTCATCAAAAGTGAATATTTCGTTTAATTTCTTTTTGTTGTCTGCTATCGTTTTTTTCTCTTTTTCATTGTAAACCTTTTTTGGGTCCTCTTCATACAGGTCTTTGTCAACCAGGGTACATATAGCGCCTTTAAAGCCGCCTGTAAAGTTATTATCGTATGGGTCGGCAGGTTCTTTTAAGGTTTTATATTTAATGCGGCCATGGTATATCTGCCATAAGTCTCCTTCTTCATCTTTTTTCAACAAAAATTCGGTTATTACGGTAGGCTTGTTAGTAGCGCCGGGTGTTTCATCGGTAACATTCTCGGCAATACCATACCAGGTTGTTTCATCTATCCGGGTAGGCTTACGTACCCCCCGCAATTGGGACAAATTGGCAACATCAAACTTTCTTTTAAGGGGGATAAAAGGGCTGGCACCACCCAGGCCGTTCTCGCCAGACCATTCTCCGGTTTTCTCTTCATTAATTCGCTCCTCACGTAAAATAGCTAATACCGCTTTGTCGTAAGTGGTTATAAACTCCTTAGTGGACTTCTCCCTATCGGCCGGGGATGCCGTTTCAGGGATACCGCCTACGTTATCATCCAAAATCTCTTTTGCCTTAGATATTTTTTCCCTGACTCCTTCAAAGTGTTCCAGGTGTTTCAAATAGTGCAGTATCTCTTTTGCATTATAGCCTATGCGCGCGGTACCCTGCTTATTAAAAACCGGCAGCTGGCAAATAAAACCCTGCATAGGCCCCCAGTTGCACGATTTTGCCTTAATATGGAAGCCCTTAAGATCGTATCCCTGCTCTATCAGGTCTACACCAACCGAACCGGGCAGCCGGCTCAAAACAATGCTTTTTGTGGCCTTGGCGGTTTCCAAAAACGAGTAGCTGATGTAAGAAGGGAACCCCTCGGCTTTTAATTGCTCGTCAACCTCATGGAGAAGGGTAGATTCTGCTATTGAATTAGCCTTAGTGATGTACGGATTAATTGGAGGTTTTGGTCCGGGCATGATATTGTAATTATGAAGGTTTGGAAATAATTGATTTATTGTTGGTTTGTTGACCCAATAGGCAGGCCAACCGGCGAAACAGGGCTTAACTCAAGCTTTATATTACCCTCACAAGATCAACCGCGGAAGCAGATAGGTTATGCTTTTACTTGCAAAAAATTTCTTCTAAATATAATAGCATAAATCACATTTTAAAGAACCTAAACCTATTATATTTATTTTACCAAAAGTTAATAAAAAGGTGCTTGGCGATAAAGAACTACGCTTTTTTGCAATATTTTTGCATTGTAGCAAGCGGAGGCTGTTTTGTAAAGTGGTAATTAAATGCTTACCAAATGTGCGTATAAAAACTATTGGTGTTACAGGGTATAAATAGCTTTTTTAACAGGTGTTTTTAGGGAGAGAAAAGGAGGAGATTAGGTTTGCGTCCCTAAACGCTCCAGAATGGGTTTTATATGTCCATTCAGTAATGCTCAACATAGGATAACTGAACATTATCTAAGTTAATCTGTATTTAAACAGTGGTGAGTATTTTGGTGAATAAGGAAGAAAACACTTATAACATATTGGATATTTGAAGAGTTTTTTGTTTTCGTTGAATCCCTCTCCGCATGTTTTCACAAGCACTCCTGAATCTTCTATGAAATTCTTTCATTTTAATAGGGAAAAGTAATTAGCAAAGGTATTGAAGTCGACAGAGCCCTTAGCTATACCACATGATAGATACATATACTCATCATTTTGTTTATCATTAAAATACAGCACTTTATACTTTAGTGAAATATGCTTAGTATATTTGATTGATTAGAATAAATATTATTTCGTGCGTGTAATTTTGTATCGTTTTTGCAATATCTCCAATTTATACTACTACTAATTTTCTACCAATATAAAGTATATGGAAACACTTTTACTTTCTGGTTCGCCCAACGTTTGTAGTATTTTGGTGCAAAAATGCACAGTTAAGTTCAAAAAAATCATAACACTGCTGTGTGCGTGTGTAATATTGAGTGGTTTTACCAACGCGCGGGCAGCAGCCGACAATAATGGATATGTGCATAATGCCAGTTCCTCAGAGGACTTCTTTAGCAGTATCCGCGCGATTCGGAGGACGTGATCTAACGATAAAACAATTGTATTGATTAAAAAGCATGGCTGTAGATGATTTTTTATGCTTTTAATTTCCGTTTAAGGTAGGTCTACATTTGCATAGGTGCCTTGTCTCGCCAGTAAAAAACCTTTCAATTCTTCCAGTTTATCGGTATTTATCAGGTCTACGCCGCAATTTAGTAACTGTGTCCAAACCACCTCGTTTTCCGGCGAAGCCCACAGCCTTACTTTTTTGCCGAATTTATGGGCCATGTTCACAAAGGCCCTCAGCTTCTGCTTTTGGTTTGCCGGCATTTCGCCTTTGCCGCTCCACTTAAGCATTTTACCGTATTTGCAGCTTGCGGTTTGGTACACGTTGGTCGCAAGCGTATCATGATAGGTTTTCATCAGATCCTCGTCAATAAAAGCAAGGCGATTTTGCTCTGCTTTCAACATTTTAAACGGCTTGTTACCCGTTATAACAATGTTTATCTGTCGCTGTACGTAAACACCGTTTTCGTACCCGGAGATCACCGATCTGTATTTATTCAGCAGCACCTCTAAAGCCGAATAAGTTTTATTGGCGTTAGATTTAATATCTATCATCAGGGTAATGGGAGCCACGGGGCGGGCCGCCAGTTTGCTATTGCCATTAATGCAATCCATCAGCGGCGCAAGGTAAAGGCTTTCCAGCGTGCGGCTTTTTTCCAGCATTGGCAAAATGTGGGCTACTATCAGCTTGCCGTTACGCAGGTAAATATCAGCTTCCATGTGTGTAAAGCCATTATCAAGCGCGTCAAACAAAGGGCGTTTATGCCAATAATCGTTATGAGCGAAGGCATTTGCCAACGGGATAGATTGAGCGAGGCCATTAAAACCCGCTAACAACATCAACAATGATAAAAATAACTTAACAAAGCGCAGGTGCTGGTTTCCTCTTGGCATATGTTATATTGATTTGCCCTAAGATAGGGATATAATCAATACCAGATGATAATTCTATGACAATTCTGTGTTAAATTTTGTTAAAAATTTATTTCAAGAGAAAAGCACCAAAAACTGGGAATTTGTGGCCACACCGACCAAGGTTTATTTTGCTTTAGAGGAACCCCGGATATTGAAATCGGTTTTTAGCACGATGGATTGAGAACTGATATGTTGGGATGAAGTGTTTAGTTTGTTAAGCAGCACAGTGATCACGCTATCGGCAATTGCTTCGATAGGCTGGGCTATCGCGCTCACAGGTGGTGAGAACAGTTTAAACACATCGTAATCATCAAAGGAGATCAGCGCAAGGTCCCCGGGTACTTTTAGCCCAAGATTATTGATCACTTTTAGCCCGCAGGTGCCTACATGGTTGGTACCAAAGAACACCGCGTCGAGATTTTTATTTTTTTTGAGGAAGGTAGCTATGGGCCCCATGATCAGTTCTTCGTTCTGATCGAACACGATCTCCTGCACCACCGGTTTTAATCCGCTGGCTTTTATGGCGTCTTTATAGCCCTGCAAACGCGCCTGCATTTGCGTTTGATGCGACGCGAAAGTGACAAAGGCAATGTTTTTATACCCCTGCTGCACTAAATGCATAGTGGCATTGTAGGTACTGAACAGGTTGTCAATCTCCACGTAATCGGTGCTTACATTTGGCAAATGCCTGTCGAACAAAACCACGGGCATCCCGTCTTTTATCAGCGAGCTAATGTCCTCCTCTATGCCTTCGGGCGGGGCAATAATATAGCCATCCACGTGTCTGTCGCGGAACATATTGATGAGGTCCTTGGTTTTAGAGGTATCGTTATCGGTACTGCAATAAATAATTTTATAACCGTTTTTGTAGGCCCTGTCTTCAATGAGCCTTGCTATAGCCGCGAAGAAGGGGTTGGAGATATCCTCCACCATAAGGCCAATAATATTTGATTTACCGGTGCGCAAACTCTTGGCCAGTGAATTGGGCTTATACCCTACTTCGTCTACAAATTTTTGTACACGGTCTACCAGTTCTTTGCCAATTCGTTTCTCCTGCGCGCGCCCGTTCAGTATAAATGAGATGGTGGTTTTAGAAACGTTTAGGTGGTTGGCAATATCAACTATGGAGAGTTTTTTCACGTGCTATTTTTATAAATTCAAATATAATCAATATCACGAACAAGCTGAGCAATAAATGCCCATTAAATCGATTTATTGCAAAGATTTCCAATAAAACTCAATCATCCTAATACTATTTTGCCGTAAAATTATGCTGCAACTGTGCTTTTATTTAAGCGCTTGTAATTAAAGCCGAAAAGGAAGATAACCGCATAACAAATAATGGGCAAATAATAGGCATGCGCCACGCTGTGGTTGGCAACTAAACCCATCAGCAGCGGGAATAAGCCACCACCTACAACCCCCATCACAATGAACGATGAGGCCTGCTGCGTTTGCTTACCCATGTTCTTCAACCCAAGGCTAAATATGGTCGGGAACATAATGCTGAAAAAGAAATTGATGAACAAAAGCGCAACAAACGATACCCATCCAAAGCCCTGCGCTACAATAAGGCACATTACAATATTGGCAAGTGCAAAAGCAGCTAACAATTTATAAGGAGCGATAAAGCGCATCAGGAACGTACCGGCAAAACGGCCTGTCATCATCATCACCATACTTAGTGCAAAAAATCTACTGGCGTTAGCATCGCTAAAATGCATCACTTCGTGCCCGTAGTTGATAAAAAAGGCCCAGGTACCGCCTTGCGCGGCTACATTGAACAACTGCGCTATCACCGCGAAAACAAAGTGCTTATGATGAAAAAGCTTTTTATCGGGATGGGGCGCTTCTGCGGCCGAATAAGAGTCGGTTGCCACTATATGCGGGTCGGTAAGCGCGGGGACTTTTACAAATGCAAACGCGATAGCTATTACGGCAATTACCGCGCCAATGGTGATATAAAGGTGCTTTACCGATACGAGATCCTGCTCGCCGGCGAAGATAACGGAACTGCCAATAATTGGCCCGATGATACCTCCTACCCCATTAAATGCCTGGGCAAAGTTAATGCGCTGGTCGCTGGTACGCTGGTCACCGAGTGACGCTACAAAGGGATGCGCTACAGTTTCTAAGGTTGCCATGCCACAAGCTAAAATAAACAGTGCCACCCGGAAGAAGGTGAACGATTCTGCATCGGCAGCCGGTATAAACAGGAATGCCCCTACGGAATAAAGCAGCAGCCCCAGCAAAACGCCGTTCTTATATCCAAACCGTTTCATGAACAACCCCGCCGGTATCCCCATTACAAAGTACGCCCCAAAGATGGAGAACTGCACATAGGCCGAACGGGCCTTGCTCACGTGCAGTACGTTTTGAAAATGGCGGTTCAGCACGTCGCCCAGCGTCATGGAGATCCCCCACATCAAAAACAAGGAGGTAACAAAAAGCAGCACTAACAGGTATTTCCGTTCGGTAAACTTGGGTTTGGCGTCCATCCGGCAAAGTTTAAATTCGGGTTATATTGGTGCTGTAAATTAACTCAAATGTTTTGCAAGTACCAAATAGCCTTCGCCCAATTCCGACTGTTTTTCGCTTATATCATTCATTAAGGCCGCTCAGCGCGCGATAAAGAGAATGGCTTATCCTCCGGTGCCAATCCTCGGCTTAAATTCGGTTGAGCGCCCATTTCTAAATGCAGCACGCCGCCATTCATAATATCCGTTTGGGTAATAAAATTATGGGTGTACGGCTTGCCGTTTAACGTTGCCGATTGGATATATACGTTAGCCTTGCTGTTGTTATTAGCCTCAATGGTAAATTTGTTGCCATTTTCCAGCGCTATAGTCATTTTTTTGAACAGCGGACTACCGATCACGTACTGATCGGTTCCCGGGCAAACGCTGTAAAAACCAGCCGCACTCAGTACAAACCACGACGACATTTGCCCCTCATCCTCATCGCCGGGGTAGCCGTTCTCGGTAGCGTTGTACATTTTGTCCATTACCTCGCGCAGGTGCATTTGGGCTTTCCAGGGCTGGCCGGCGTAGTTGTACATGTACAGCATGTGGTGAATAGGTTCGTTCCCCTGGGCAAACTGGCCCATTTTAAACTCGGCCATCTCCGTCATTTCATGGATAACCTGCCCGTAGCCGCCAACCTTAATGGTACCCGGTTCGGTAAATACCGAATCTATTTTAGCGGTGAAATTTTTATCGCCGCCCATCAGGTTGATAAGCCCCTGCGTATCATGAAAAACCGACCAGGTCCAATGCCAGGCGTTGCCCTCGGTGTACGGGCCGCCCCAATCCATCGGGTCGAAAGGCTCTATCCAGTTGCCTTTAGCATCCTTAGCGCGCATAAAACGGGTTTTCGGGTCGAACAAGTTTTTGTAGTTATACATCTGGCGTGCAAAAACGTCTTCGTAATATTTGTTGCCGGTTGCTTTTGCCAGTTGGTAGGCGCAAAAATCGTCATAAGCAAATTCCAGGGTCCAGGCGGTAGCGCCCTCGGTTTGTTTGGTGTACGGCACAAAGCCATCGGCATAATATTCTTTCCAGCCAGGGCGACCGTTGGCGCTGCCCCATGGGCCTTTGTTGGTAGCCTCGTGGTAATAGGCTTCCAGGGCTTGTTTTGGGTCGAAACTGTGGATGCCCTTCATCCAGGCATCGGCTAATAACGATATGGAATGGTTGCCCAACATCCCGCCCGTTTCACCAGGAAACGACCATGAGGGCAACCATCCGCATTGTTTTTGTGCATCCAGAAGGGCCTGGACCAATTGCCCCTCCATTTTTGGATGCAAAATAGTATTCAGCGGAAACTGGGCGCGGAACGTGTCCCAAAAACCGTTATCAGTATACATGTAACCATCGTGCACCTTACCATCATATGGGCTATAGTAGTGCGGTTGGCCATCTTCACCATATTCAAAAAACTGATGCGAAAACAAATTGGCATGGTACATACAGGAGTAAAAGGTCGCCTTCTCTTCTTCGGTACCGCCCTCAACCGCCATGCGGCCAAGCAGTGCGTTCCAAATTTTATCAGCCGCTTTATGGGTATCATTGAATGATTTATAGCCGCCTAATTCTGTTTTTAAAGTAAGCGCGGCCTGCGCCGGGCTGATGTAAGATGATGCTACTTTAGCCTGCACCGTTTCGCCATCTTTAAATTTGATGTAAGCACCAACGCCATCGCCTTCGGCAGTTTTAATGCCGGCTTTTGTGGTGTTCTTTTTATTTTCCCAGGTACCAAAAGCGGTAAACGGCTTATCAAAAGTGATGATAAAGTAATTTTTAAAACCCTGCGGTGCCCAGCGGCAATTGTTTACATAGCCGGTGATCGTCTTTGTTTTTGGATCGATGCTCACCATGCTCATTTTGGTGTAGCCATCCAGTACAAGATAAGAACTTGCCCCCTTGGGGAACGTAAAACGAAGGTGTGCGCCTCGCTCGGTGGGCGACATTTCGGTGGTAATATTGTTATCCAGCTTTACTTTGTAGTAGCTGGGCTGGGCAATTTCGTTAGCATGACTAAAGGATGCCGCGCGTTTATCCTCGTTCACCACGAGGTCGCCTGTAACAGGCATCAGCGAAAACACCGCATAATCATTCACCCAGGAGCTGCATTGGTGCGACTGCTGAAACCCACGAATCTTTTTCTCAAAATACTGGTACTTCCAGCCGTCGCCGTTTTTACCGGTTTGGGGCGTCCAGGTGTTCATACCAAAAGGCAGCGAGGTGGCAGGATAGGTATTACCGTATGAAAATTCGTACTTGGTATTGGTACCCTGCCGGGTGTTTACGTACTTAACCAGGTTTACTTCCTGTGCGGAAAGCATGCGGGTAATAAGTACTAAAGCTGTGCAGATATGTAAAACTCTCTTCATTTGTAAACTCAATTTATCGACAATCTATCTAATTGGCGGCTAAAATCGTTTTAGCAATTGTTAAAAAAAGAGGAGGCGCCACCGCCTCCTCCAAACCAAAAATAAACCAAAAATACTATTTTATCAGTGTTTGATACATGATATCAGCCACTTGTTTGTTGCCCTCGGCATTCAGGTGCACGCCATCTACGGTGAGGATATCCCTGTCTTTGTTCTGCGGATTATTTTTTAACCCGTACTCGTGGAATGTCTTGCGAAAATCTATCAACCCGCAATTGTTTTGTGCCGCTATATCACGGATGATCTGCGAGTATTTGTTCAGATCGCCGTCCAGTTCATTACTAAAATCGGTTTTCTCACCTACGGAAGCCGGGGTACAAATGGTAACCTTAATACCCTTTGCCTGGAATTTCTTGATGAGCGCGGTATAGAATTTACCGAATTTGTCCCAATCGGTGCCGGTACCAAACATGCGCTTGTGCCAAACATCGTTCACCCCTACCCATATCACAACCACATCGGGGTTCTTGGTCAGCACATCGTCTTCGTAACGGAGGTACAGATCATAGATCTTATTACCACCAATGCCTGCTCCGGCGGCTTCGTAATCGGCAGCCTTGTTATTATCTTTTAATTTTTGTTGAAACAGGGTAATGTAGCCATCGGGGCGTACGCCGTACTCGGTAATAGAATCGCCGAAGAACACAATTTTAACGGGCTTTTTTGTTTGAAAGCTGCACATTACCACAATTGCGGCAAGCATTAATAATTTCTTCATTTTAGTTAATTAGTGGTAAATGCTAAATTGATTTAGCTAAATTATATATTATTTTTAAAGTAACAAATTATATGTGAGAAAAAGCGGGATCTCACGATTTAAACAAATTAGCACGCTATTGGAGTGAGGCACCGCAAACGGGTAGTTACCTTTCAAGGGAATATGTAAGAGCGGACAAAAAGCTATAAGAGCCTTTTAAAACGTTTTGAATAAGGATTTGGAAGACGCTACACACAAACAAAATCATTAATAAAAAAGTACTTTTTATGTAAACCCTGTAAAAACACAACAAATTGATTACCAATAAATTATAAATATATATTTTGAATTGTGTTAACTTTTGTAAACCTTTTTATCGTACCCCGTCAGCGGAAAAAAGAAGAAATATATACCTCGTCATCTGGTGAGTGTCGCCACACCAGCCCGAAACCTTACTGAAACTTTACCCTGATAAACCGGGGCCGGTACAGGTTGGGATGTACCTTAAGATCCTTAATAAACTCTACAGAGTTGATGTTATAGCTGATGATCAGCTCCCCCGGTTTAGATAAGCTTGGGTGCGCTTTGGCGTTGTACACTACAAAGGTTTTCTCCACCAGGTCGGGTTTGCAATCCCATAGCTTAATGATGGGGCCAAACGGACCCACGGGGCTCGCCCCTATTCGCATCCCTACAATAGTGCTCATGCCACCCTGCTGAAAAATTAACGCGTAGCGCCCATCCGGCAGGGCAGATACGCTTAGCTCGTTAGAAACGCCGTCGGTAATGTTGGCTACCTTACCAATATCGCTTACCCAGGCACTGCCATCCCAATAGGTCCATTTGCCAAAATTTTCAAAATCTTTTGGCAGCACGCGGGCCACCATCAGGTTTTTTACCATGCCGCGCACGCCGTAGGTATAAATATAACCATCGGGTTTTGGTGCGCCGGCGGCTTTGGTATTTACATAAACACCCGCGCCAAATGACCCGATATCATTCTTGTCATCCAGCAGGTAAAGAGGTGTGTCCATCTGTTTCAGTTCTTTGTAGGGCGGTTTGCTGCCTGCAGGAATTTTGATGAGTGTGTTACCAACTTCCCTGAAACCAAATGCCCCGCTGCTCACATTCCGCACCCGGTACCCGAAGATGTAGGTTGCATTATTCGCCTGGTTTACAAAACCATCGCCCAGCCAGTAGTAGTCGCTGCTGTCGGTTTTTGGGGTTTTGGGGATGAACAGCGATTCGGCATTGCCCTTCGTGTCTTTATCCCAATAAAACTTCATTTGCTTAGCCAGTGGCTTGTTCCCGTTGAACAGCGCAACCGAATTATGGATCATTTTATAGCCCGGCATCATGGTATTATCGCGCACTTCGCCTATCATGCTATCGCTGAAGATGAACAAGATCTTATCCTTTGGTTTCGACTGCCTGCTCTCTACCCCACTTAGCGGAATAGTATAAATGCCATCCCCGCCAAACCAGCCGGTATTCCGCTTCAGCAATGCCGACCATTCCGGCGCTTCGGTCACCGTAAATTTTATATCTGTAAGGTTTACGGGGTTGGTTTGAGCCATGCCTTTATGCATCGCGCAGCAAATAAAACATAATAGCACAAGCCTTTTCATATAGGGAATAGGATACATCATCAATGGGTTTATGCAGTTTTTTTTGGTGATATGTAACGCTTACAGCCAATAATTGTTAGTCCAGCCAATCCGCCGAGCAACATCAGCCCGCCTATTAGTTCGGCTTGTGTAAAAGTAAGGCCTAAAAAACTGTAATAAAAATTTATGCGAATATGCTCTATCAAAAACCGCTCTCCTCCGTTGAGGATAAGGTAGATAGAGAACATCAGCCCTGGTGTTTTTATCTTTTTGCGGAAGGCCCACATCAGCCCGAACATGCCGATGCACAGCACCAGTTCGTAAAGCGGGGTTGGATATACGCCCTGCACCAGCTGGCTACAGTAATTGCCACTACAGCCGGGAATGGATACACCCGCGTTGATAGAGTTATGCGGATACTTAAAACTCCAGGCCCAATCTGGCAGCCAGTTGAGCCAGTTCGGTTTAATGTGCCGGTTGATGATACCCCAATCCCCATCGCCGGACAGCTGGCAGCCTATGCGGCCAATACCGTAAGCCAGCATCATACCGGGCGAGCCAATGTCTGCCAGGTGTACCTGTTTCATACCGTAGCGGTAGCCGATATAAAGGTAGGTAAGCGCCCCAAATATCAGTCCGCCATAGTAAGCAAAGCCGTTTACGGAGAAAAATACCCCAAGCGGATCATACATAAACTGGTCTATATGCTCCAGTGCATCAAACAGCTTGGCACCAATGAAACCAAAAAAGCCAACACTAAAAACGATGAGGCCCATCAGTTGGTAGGGGTGGCGGGTCTGCTCCACTACCTTGGGTTGGGGCAGGGCTTGTTTTTTACGGTCGAGGTAGATCCAGAAGGCAAAACCAGCGCCCAGCAGAATCCCGGCAAGGAGGTTGCCCTGCGTGGAAAAGATATATTTCCTCGGGTCTGTTTGGAACTTGCTGTAGTTGAGCGCCGCGCCAAAAACTTTAAAGCCGAAAGCAAACCCCAGCGTAAAATTCACCAGAACATCCAATACGGTAACCTGTTGCCCTACAAGCGCTTTACGTTTAAATGCGTGGATCTTTCCATTCGCTTCGTAGCGTTTAAATTCTGAAGTAAAAACTACATAAGCCAGCAAAAACGACAAAACGATAAACAAGCCAAGCGTTTGTATGGGGAACGAAAACCGTATGTGAAAGAGATAGTAAACCAGGTCGCCTATAGTTGGAAACATGTTGCTAATGTAAAAAATACCGGGGCAATAACTGTGATGGACTGTGTGCAGAAAACCTGTAAAAAGGCAAAAAAGTCCCTTATTACGCTTTTTTTTTCCTTAAAAACAACAAGGGTTAACACCTTATCGATGTTAACCCTGTTGCCTTAAATTTCAATCAAATTTAAAAGCCTAACTGGATCCCAAGGTTCACTACACGCTGGTTGATGTAGGCATCGCCCGCGGTGTTGGTAGAGATCTCCGGATCCTGCTGGTACTTGTTATAATTGTCCCAGGTGAACAGGTTGTATGCACTCATATAAATACGGGCGTTGTTTATTTTAAACGGCAGCAGTTTGTTTGGCAGCTGGTAGCCAATGTCGATGGTTTTTAAACGGATGTAGTAGGCATCAACCAGCCAGTAATCGCTAAAGTAAGCGGTAGGGCTGTTTATTGATGTCGGGTTGAAGCCTAAGCGTGGAAAATTAGCGGTACTTGCTGTTGCCGGTGTCCAGCGCTCCTGGTGGATAGGCTGAAACTGGCTCTGGAATGGCTCGATACCGGTACCCAGTACCGCGAAGCTGTAATTGAACGATCCCTGGAACAGCACGCTTACGCTAAAGCCTTTGTAAACCGCCTGCAGCGATAAACCCAATATGGTGTTCGGCAGGTTGGGGTTACCAATGGCGCGTTTATCAAATACGTTGATGATACCGTCGCCGTTCAGATCCTGGTACCTCAGGTCGCCGGGTTGCAGGGGGATGCCGTTATCCGGCAGGGCAAGCGCGTTACCCACGTTAGAACCCTGGTGCGCGGCTTTGTAGGCGGTAATGGCGGCAATATCGTCGGCAGTGTAGTAGCCCAAAAAGTGGTAGCCTTGTTGCTGACCAATGGAGTAGCCGGTTTGTGCCAGCCATGGGTAGGCAGGCGAGGCCTCGTCCTTAAATAAAATTTTGTTTTTTGCGTAAGAGAATACCAGGCCGGCATTGTACTGCAGTTTGCCTGTATTGCCATGATAGCTGATCTGCCCGTCGAAACCCTGGTTTTGGGTACGACCGATATTTACGGCAGGAAGATCTACACCTAAGATCAATGGCACACTGCCGGGAGTGATGAGCTGGTTGTAGCGCACATCGTGGAAATAGTCTACCGTTACCGATACCTTATCCTTAAATAAGTTCATATCCAAACCAATGTCGAGCTTTTTGGCGCGCTCCCAAACAACTTCGCTATTACCCAGCGAGCCTTCTGCAATGGCACCATAGTTTTGCTGCGATTGCCCAAAATTGTAGCCGCCGCTATTGTTATAAACCTGGTTGTATACGTAACGGTTACCCGGCGCGGCATCAGAACCTACCAAACCATAGCTGGCCCTTAGTTTAAACAGGCTGAACATTGGAAGCGCATCCGTAAAGAAATCCTCCTTCACTAAGTTGTAACCAATACTTACAGCCGGGAAGATACCGAAGCGGTGATTGGCGGCAAAACGGTCGGTTCCGTTATAGGCCATGTTAAAATCTACCAGGTATTTTTGTTTGTAATCGTACGCCACCTTGCCAGATACTCCCCTGAATTTCTGCGGAACAGCTACCAAATTACCGGCTAAAAACGGAGCGGCATATAGTGTGTTTGATGTTTGGTTAAACAAGGCCAGCGCCGAAAAGTGGTGTGCATTGCTAAAGGTGCGGTCGTAATTCAAGTATACCTGCAGGTTGTAATTATTGGTGTTAATATCGGTATTACCGGTAAGACCGTAATTCTGATAAACATAGGTTGCACCCGGGCGCAGCGAATACTGCTGCGTAACCGCATCGTAATGATAAGCAGGGATGCCCTCGTTGAAGATCTGCTTGGTGAACTGCTCGGTGCTGGAATACGCTATACGGCCGGTTAATGACAGGCCATCGGTAAGCGCGTCCAGTTTTTGGGTGGCACCAAACAGGAAGTTAAAATCTGTTCTGCGCGAGTGCTGGTAACCACCTGTAGCCAGCCTTGCATTCAACGTTGGCAGGTGGTTGGGGTTAAAGGGCGAATACGCGTAGCTATACGTCCCATTAGGGTTTAAGTAAGGCGCTGTAAATGGCGTTTCTTTTGTAAAGTCGTAGATCTCCCCTACCGCATTTTGGTTGTAGGGCTGGTTTAAATCGCTAAAGCGGGTGGTTACATCCAAACGGAGGTCTAAAGTACTGTTTACCCGGAGATCTAAATTCGAGCGGAAATTATACCTGCGGAAGTAATAGTTGGTGTTCACCATAGCCTGTGGGTCATTAAAATCGCGCACCAAACCGTTTTGGTTTAAGGCACCGCCGGATACAAAGTATTTTAGTGCGTTTGTTCCGCCCGAAATATCCAAATTGGTATTAGCCTGATAGCTTTGTTTCTTAAAGATCTTCTCGTACCAGTTCACATCCGGGTGGCCGTATGGGTCGTCGCCGCTTTTAAAGTGGTTCAGGTCGGCTTGGCTAAAACTCTGCTGAAGGCCGTCATTTACTTGTGCTTCGTTTATCAGCACGGCAGCATCGTAGGAGTTTAAAAATTTTGGCGTTTTTGTTGGCTGGGCCATACCGCCCTCTACCCTGATATTAATTTTGGGTGTGCCGCCTTTACCGCGACGAGTGGTAACCACCAACACGCCGTTGGCACCTTTAATACCGTAGATAGCCGTGGTAGATGCATCCTTCAGGATGGAGATACTTTCAATTTCGTTTACGTTTATCTGCTGTAACTGATCGTATTTGTACTCAATATCATCAACAATAATAAGGGGCTGGTTACCTGCCGCGTTTAATGAGCTTACACCACGGATGTAAAAATCTGACGCATCCTTACCCGGCTGGCCCGAACCCTGCTGCGAAAAGAAGCCCGGTAATTTACCTGTTAACGCGTTTTGCACGTTGGCTGTTGGTACGGTGCGGATCTCGCCGGCCGATATAGAACTTACCGCACCGGTATTGGTAATACGTTTACGGGTACCGTAGGCCACCACCGATACCTCGTCGATACTGTTGGTGCTGGTTTGCATGATCAGATCAAGCACCTGCCCGTCCTGCACTTTTACTTCTTGTGTGTTGTAGCCTATAAAGCGTACAATAACTACCTTGCTCTGCCCTCTCAGCGTAAGCGAGAACCTGCCGTTCACATCGGTAGTAACGCCATTGGTTGGCAATCCTTTCTCTACAATAGTTACCCCGGGCAGCACGCCTGTAATATCGCGTACTTTGCCGGTTATGGCTGTATTTTGAGCATACAAAGCCGCCGGAAACAATGTTAGTATGATTTGAAAGAAAAGTATTATTTTTCTCATAACTTCTTAATTAATTGGTTTAATTGATTCTTTCAGGTATTACCATCCGGGGTTTTGTTTCATATTCGGGTTCTTCTGCACTTCATCATAAGGTATTGGGTACAGGTACATTTTTGGCGAGTCGAACTTGGTCGTCAGCACATTAATGGGGTTGTAGTTTAAGCTGCTGCCCACCTTTACAATGCTTACGCCGGTGCGCGGCTGGTTCATCACGGTTTCGGCAATTTTCCAGCGGCGAATATCCCAATAACGGCTTTCCTCAAAGGCGAATTCCGCGCGCCTTTCGTTTTGTATAATGACGCGCATCTCGGCCCTGGTCATCCCCGCTTTTAAGCCATACTGGCCCGAGCCTGCCGCTATGCCCGCACGCTGGCGGATCTTGATCACTGCGTTGTAAACCCCGGGCGTTGCCCCGGCAGATTCGTTAAGTGCCTCGGCGTAGCCCAAGACAATATCCGCGTAGCGTAAGATCACCCAATCGGTACTGTGCGAACTGTAAGCGTTTGTGCTTTCGAAATTGCCCATGAACTTGCGCATGTAGTAACCCGTTTTGGTTTGCTGCAGCGTTGTATTTGGTTTGCTTTGCCCGCCCTCAAAAGTTTGGATAGAGGTATTAAGCCATTGTGCACCATTGTAAATAATATTATAAGTGAGTCTCGGGTCGCGGCTATTGTACGGGTTGTTTGGGTCGTACCCGGATGCAGGGTCGGTTATGGCCAGGCCATTCGCCATCGGGAAAGCATCTACTAACTGCTGCGTTGGGCTGGTTTGCCCTTTGCCTGTGGCACCGGTAAAACCTACCGGGCCGTTTGTAGTTTCTACTCCGTTGCCATTGCCACCCTGGCGGAAGAATATGATCTCGGGGTTGTATTGGGTGATGAAAATATCTTTATAGTTTGACAGTAACGAATAGGTGTTCAAATCCATCACAGCCTTGCAAGCGGCAGCAGCGGCCGTCCAGCGGTTGGCATCAAAACTGGTGTAACCGGTTAATGGGTTTGCAGCATCAATATTACCACCATTAAACAGCGGACTGGCAGCATATAACAGCACTTTGGCCTTTAATGCCAGGGCCGATCCTTTTGTAGGGCGGTGGCTGTCTGCTTCCTTGGCGGCCGGTAAAGCTAACGGATAAACCAGCAGCGAATCTTTTATGGCATCGCACTCGCTTACAATGTATTTTATGCAATCATCAAAAGTGTTGCGGGGCAGCGATATATCATCGGTAATGGTATATACCTTGTTACCCATCAACGGTACACCACCGTAGCGTTTTACCAATTCGAAGTAGAACATGGCCCTAAGAAAGCGTGCTTCGCTTTTCCACACAAATTTTTGCGAGTAGCCATTGTATTTGGCCAGTACCGGCACTACACCAATGTTGTTTACAAACTCGTTTGCCTGGCGGATGCCCGCGTAATAGGTTCCCCACAAGTTTTCCTCATTAGGGATGGTATAGGAGTTGTACGATGCGGTAGCCAGCACGGTTGATGCGTTAGTTGGGCCCGAGGCTGATGAGATGGCATCGTCTGATGCGACATCCAGGTAATCGCCCCCTACCCTGTTTTGCCCGTTCTTCAGTATCGAATAAATACCGTACAGGTAATGCTGCGCGTTTACACCGGCAGAATCGCGGCTATCGAAGATCTTGTCGATCCCTACCTTGTCCACAGGGAACTGCTCGTATTTTTTGCAGCCGGCAATTGCCAGTATCAGTATCAGGGCCGCTATAATATTTTTGTGATTTTTCATGATCGTATTTTTTATGATGGCCAAAAATTAAAGCTTAACGGTAAACCCTGCGTTCACTATCCTTTGTATAGGATACGCGCCGTTGCTAACCTCCGGGTCGATGTCTTTATAGCCGTAAAAGGTTACCAGGTTTTCGCCATTGGCAAATAAGCGTACGCCCGCTAATCTTAGTTTCTTTACCCAACTGTAGGGCAGGTTATAACTTACTTCCGCGTTTTTCAGCCTGATGTAATCGCCTGAGCGAACGTACAGGCTGCTATATGCGGTGTTGTTGGCGTTACCTGTTGTTAAGCGTGGCAATGTTGCTGTCGCTGCGGTTTCTGGCGTCCAACGGCCGGTAAGGTTATCATACCCCTGCCCTGCCTGGGTAAGGCCAAGGAAGCCGATGCCCGCGAAGCCGTTCACCATAGCGTTATCAAACAGGAACTGCCTGTTCTCTACCCCCTGGATGATCATGCTGAAGCCAAAGCATTTGTAGTTGAACCCAAGCGATGCACCGTAAAAGATGAGTGCCTTGTTGTTGCTAATGTTGGTGATATCAAACTGGTTGATGATGCCGTCGTTGTTCAGATCGGCATATTTTACATCGCCTGCCTGCGCGGTGTAGCCGGTTGTAGTAGCACTTGCCGCTGCTTCCTGGGCGTTGTTAAAGAAGCCCAAAGCCTGGTAGCCATAGATAGCGTTTGTAGACTGGCCCGTGCGGCGCAGCCATGGGTAAGGCGTTGGTGTTTCGTCGCTAAAAACGCTGGTAGATTTTTGTACCGATGCATTACCCGAAAAGAAGTAATTGAAATTGTTGATGTTGTTTTGATACGTCAAAGTAAGTTCGGTACCGGTGTTTAATACCACGCCAATGTTCTCTACAGAATACGGTGTACCCAACAGCAGTATGTTGCGGCCGCGTACCTGCAACAGGTCTTTATAGCGGTCGTGGTAGTAATCGGCAGTAATACCGAGGTGATTATTGAACAGGGAGATATCGGCACCTACATCAATTTTATCAGCTTTTTCCCAGCTGATGAGCGGGTTAGCCAGCGAGTTGGCAAATATCCCCTGCACATCGCTGCGGCTGGTGCCGGTGCTGTACTGGTAGCCATTTGGCGAGCCGTAGGTTTGAATAAAGTTGTAATAACCATAGTTGTCTACATTGCCGTTACCGTTGCGGCCGTAGGTGGCACGCCATTTCCACGAGGAGATAAAGCTCAGGTTATCTTTAATAAAATCTTCCTTACCCATTTGCCAACCCAGGCCGCCCGCGAAAAACACGCCAAACTGCCTGCCCGGCGCGTAGCGGCTGTAACCACTGCGGTTTACGGCACCTTCTATAAAGTATTTTCCGTCGTAATTGTAGCCAGCCTTCAGGGCTTCGTTGGTGGTGGTTGCGGTTAAGTCGAAGTTAAGGTTCATCGACCGCGTATCGTACATCAGCTTACCGGTGAAGTTATGCTTACCAAAAGTACGGTCGTAATTTAAAGCAAGCTGACCGTAAAAATAACGCGCGCTGGATACGCTGCTAAAGTTATTCTGCTGCTGCGATGGTGAGCCAACGCCCGCGTAAGAATCATCGGCCTTTATTAAAAACACATTGTTTTGTAATGATCTGTTCACCAAACTTTGTGATGATAGCGCCAGGTTACCCATTGCCTTGCCGGACAACCCCTTGGTGATGCTGCTCATATCATAGGTCAGATCGAGGTTGGCCAGCACGTCGTTGGCGTTTGCGCGCTGGTAGCCCGAATACTCTGTTTGCGCTAAAAGGTTGTTGGTATAGGTAGTGGTACCCGCGAAAGAACCATCGGGATTACGTACCGGGTAAGCGTTGCCGGGTGTGCTGTATAAAGCGCCTAAAATGTTTGAATATCCCGAGCCCGGTTGTGTTAGCGATTGAATGCGCCCGAACATCTGCAGGTCTACCACAAATTTCTTGGTTACATTTACCGTAACATCGGTATTGATGATGTAGCGGTTAAGGTTGTTATTGGTGTTGTAAGTTACATCCGGCGCGGTGTTAAACATGCCGTCCTGGTTCATATAGTTCAACGATACGCTGTAGCGGGCAATCTCGCTGCCGCCGTTCACATTCAGCTTATAGCTGGTCATTGGTGAGTTTTTGCGGAGGATAGTTTTGTACCAGTTCACATCCGGGTGGCGTGTAGGGTCGCTGCCATCGCGGTATGCGGCAAAATCAGTAGCGCTATAAATCGGCAGCTTACCATCGTTCTGCAAGGCCTCGTTATACAAATAAGCATATTGGTATGCAGGCAGCGGATTTGGCAGGCCCAGTGGTGTTTGCGATGCAGTTTGCGCGGTAAAAGAGATGCGCGGCGCACCCGCCTGCGCACGTTTGGTTGTAATTAAGATGATACCGCGTGAGCTGTTTACGCCTAATAAAATGGTGGATAAACCATCCTTCAAAACCGATACAGATTCAATGCTTTCCGGATCGAGGGAGGAGATCTCACGCTGTACTCCATCTATAATGGTAATTGGCGACTGGCCGCGCAGGTTCAGGAAAAATTCGGTATTATCATTTGCCTGGTAGTTGTTGTGCAACACCACGTTACCAATAAAATCGCCAACGGTTTGCCCCGAGGTTTGTGGGATAGCAAAACCGCCACGTTGCTGCGTATATAAACCCGCCAGTTGCCCTGGTAATGCGTAAGTGTAAAGCGTAGCGGGTGTGCTGGTTAGCTGGTTGGTGTAAATGGTAGATATGGCCCCTAAACTCTTATCAGCAGCGGCAGTGCCGTACAGCACGTTAATGGTCGATGGCGCTTTAATGTAGGCATCTACCAGCCTTACGGTTAGGTCGCTGCCTTTAAAAGTGGCTTCGCGGGTATTATAATTAGGGGCTTTAAATACCAGCGTATTATTGGCTGCGGTGCTTATCTCAAACCGGCCGTTCTTATCGGTACGGGTGGTATCGGCTTTGCCTTTTACGGCAACCTTTACGCCTTTAAGGGGGTTGCCGTACTCGTCGAGCACAAGCCCGCCGGCCATACCCGGACGGGTACTACCCTTGGCGGTGGTATCCTGCTGCATGGCGTGGCTGCTTGTAGCCAGTGCCAGCATCAGTATAACCAAAGCCGTAAAATATTTATTTAAGTAGCAATTAGCCATTGTATAAAGTTTAAATTGTTGGCAAAAATTAAAATATCGGTTTAACGTGGGCACACTTCGGTCTTTGATGGCGCCAACTGTTTTATATTATAAGCTGATTATCCGCATTTAAAGGTGTACACAAATGGCTCTTTAGTGTTACCATAGCCCACACTTTCGGTGTTGGCCTTGTTGGTGACAAAGTATTCCATCTTCACTATGGTTTGCGCGTCTGTTGTGTTAAAAAACGATTTTGGCCAAAACGTAAGCTGGTACCGCTTACTCGTCGCCGATGTTTGTTTCATCAATGTTTTGGCGGTTTGTTCGCACAGGGTAATGACTTTGCCATCACTGGTATAGGCTTTCGCGCATAGGTAAACTTCACTTGCGCCGCTAAGCGGGGTGGTTACCACGTTGCCGTCAAATGTTAGCGTAACAAAATCATTATCAAGCGATTTCGGCGGATCAACAATGGTGAGCTGAGGGTTACAAAAATCTATAATGTCGCCGGTGCCGCCGGTTACTTCAAAACAATCAGTCGATTTTTGGCTGAAATATGTCCCGTTGCCATCGCTGATGAAGCCGTTGCCGGTATCGGTAATTACATAGCCTAATTTTACAAGGGTGTTGTTACCATCGGCAGCTACCTTCATTTTAATGAGCAGATCGCCGCTGATGGTGTGCCCGCCTTCGTGGATGTAAGCCTTATCGGTTTGGTAGGCTACCCATTCCATATCATCTATGAGGTTACCCGCGTTGCCAAAGGTTTTCTTCATGTAAGCCGACCAGGTTAACCCTCCGCCGTTTTTTGGCAGCGATCCATCCGGTATCAGGCTCATGGTGCCATCGCCTTGCGGGCTGGTGTAGGTAATGGTTGTGTTTTGCGCGGCTTTCCAGCCTTTTGGCACCAGTATACCCAATACCAGGTAATCGGGCCCGCCGTTACCTGCCGTAGGGATAGAAATATGCACCGTGATAGGCACTATATCGCCAACTTTAGCGGTTGAGGGCTGGTCTACCCCGGTAATTACTTCGCCGCAGCAGGCCAGTGCAATGCCCAGGATAAGGCAGGCGCATGCCCGCCACAAATTTTTGCCTTTTATATGTAATGATGTTCTCATAATCTGTCTGTATTCGGTTTAAGGCAGTGGTTAGTTAACTTTTTGAAGTACGTACACATAAGAGTTATTAGTACAGCCCGGGCTGAAGGTTAAGCTCAGCTGCCTTTTGCCATTTACTATAGGGTAAGTAAACGCGGTTGCTATCGGCGTTTTCCCGGCGGCGGTAAAAGTTATTTTGTATGGATACTGCGGGTCGTCGAGCGCGAAGGCGCCATCCTGGTTAACCAAAAAAGGCAGCCTGTTCACCAGCGTGTACCCACCCGAAGCGAAGTTTATTTTAAATGCGCTGAAATCGATGATCGAAGTCAGATCGGTACCGTTGCGGGTGGCTTTTATCACCTGCCAGCTGCCGGTAATATCTTTCAACGCTTCTTTTTGCGGCAGCACCTTTTCGGTTTTGCATGATGTGGCTAATACGGCAATCGTCATAACCAGTAGCAGCGCTTTTATTTGATATATCTTTTTCATATTATATGTTGGTATCCTATTAATAACCAGGGTTTTGGATCAGATCTGTGGATTTAGCCACTTCGCTTTGCGGCAACGGCCACAGGTACATAGCCGTACGGAAGTTGCGTTTACGCACCGGAAACTGTGTATAGGTAACGGCTGCACCGTTGCGGTTAACTTCCATCCCCATGGTTTGGATGTTATCGGTTGTTTCCGCTATCTTCCAGCGGCGTACATCCCAAAAACGGTGCTCTTCAAAAGCAAGCTCAATGCGCCTTTCGTTGCGGATCACGTCGCGCATAGCTACCTGGCTTAAACCGGCAGGTAACTGGTAAGGGTTTAAACCTGCCCTTTGGCGGATGGCCTGCACTGCGGCATAAACCTGGCTGGTGGGGCCATCATATTCGTTAGCAGCTTCGGCATAGTTCAGTAAGATCTCCGCGTAGCGTATCAACGGTAAAACACGATCTGTACGGTGGGTAAAATCATTAGCAACCGCGTTTGGCGCCAGCATTTTATTGGTGTAATAACCTGTTGAAGTACCAATATGTACGGCATCGGGTCCGGTAGATATGCCGTTGAACGTACCCTGGTAAATATTTACAGGGGAAAGCCCGGCCGAAAGCCTGTTTTGAATAGGTGTCTGATCGCGGATAACGGTATAATCCAGGCGCGGATCGCGGTTGAGATATGGTTTTTGAGGGTCGTAACCTGATGTAGGATCGGTGATGGCTTTGCCATTACTCATCGGGAAGGCATCAACCAAACCCTGCAATGGGAACGCTCCGTTTTGCCCGGTACGTGATGGCGGTTGGAACAACGCCTCCAGGTCGTAATTGCCGGCCGAGCTCATAAATTGAAAAATATACTCGCTGTTGAAACGCTGTGTGAACAGGGATTGAAAGCCAAAGCCGGGGCTGGTGCCATTATCAACATACAAATTATAAGTAGTAAGGCCTATTACCGCGGCAGCGGCATCCTCGGCCAGTTTCCAGCGCTCACGGCTGAAAGAAGTGTACCCTAAAACAGCGTCGTTTTTACTTCCGGTAAGCGATTCGCCATTGAATAACGGACTGGCAGCATAAAGCAGCACCCTTGATTTTAAAGCCAGACAAGCGCCTTTTGACGCACGACCATAGTTTACACCGCTTTGTGTGGTAGGCAGATCGAGCGCTGCGGCGTTACATTCTGCAACAATATAATTCACACACTCCTCGTAGGTGTTACGCGCTGCGGGGATCTTATCGGTATAGTTATAAATACTGTCGCCAACCAAATGAATACCGCCGTAATGCTTCAACAGAATGGCGTAGTACCATGCCCTCAAGAAACGGGCCTCGGCCTTCATTTGCGTTTTAACAAATGCGTTGATGGGCGATTTGGGCAGGTTTTTTAACAACTGGTTTACCGCGCGGATGTTTACATACGGCTTTTTGTAAGCATCATCGGTAACTACTGCCGCGTTAATGGTTCCGCTCTCCCACGCCAGCGCTGTAGAACCGCCGGAATTGAACACCTCCGCCTCGTCTGAAGAGGCATCAATACCGCCATTTGGCGTACCGAAACCATAAGTAAACCTGCTGGCCGACGCGCTGAAACCCACATTGGTATAAATACCCGCTAAGAAGCTCACCGTATTGGCGCTATCCTTAAATACGGTTTCTTCTGTAAGGTTTGAGGTGGTGGTTTGCCCCAGGAAACTATCCTTTTTACAGGATGCCAACAGGAAAAGCAGCAGGAGAGAAGAATAAACAACCGACTGAAAGTAAATTTTTTTCATACTATAGGGTTAATGTACCAAAGCGGCTAAGCTTCAGCATTTTATTTTTTTTTTGGATTGAAAAATCGTTTTAGCAAATCGAACGAAAACACACATTTTTAAGGGTCTGTTTGCTGATCGAATAATTGGTTTATAATTCTGGCATTAATTTATACTGCTAATATAAGCTGTAAAAACGATTTAGCAAACTTTTTTCAAGTTTTTTTTATTTTTAATAATTTGCAATCCCAACCCGCTATTATTTAACATTTTAATAAGCTTTAAATGGGTTATAATCAATGTTTTTAACAATACTCCCCGCTCCTACTTTTCACCGTTAAAATACCTGCTAAAAAACAGCCCCTGGTAGGTTATCGAGTTACCCCAATATTCCCAGGAATGGCCGCCGGGCTTCACCGTGTAATCATGCGGTATTTTGCGCTCCAGTAATTTCTCGTGCAGTTCTTGGTTGCCGCTGTACATGCCATCATCGTAACCGCAATCAAATGTAAGCGCGAGGGCGTTTGGTTTTACCAGGTAAAGCAGGCTCACCACGCAGTGCTGCTCCCATACGTCGGGATGCTCACTGTACTTGCCCAGCAACGCCTCAATACCGTAACTATCCGCAAACTGGCGGATATCTACCACACCGCTCATGCTGCCCGCGGCACCAAAAACATTCTGGTGTTTAAAGGCTAAAAACAAAGCACCATGCCCGCCCATGCTTAGCCCGGTAATGGCTCTCCCCTTACGGTTGGCAATGGTGGCGTAGTGTTTATCTACATAGCTCACCAACTCGTTAGCCACGTAGGTTTCGTACCTAAAATCCTTATTCACGGGGCTATCAAAATACCAACCGGCAAAAGCGCCATCGGGGCAAACAATGATAAAATGATAGGTATCGGCCAGTTTAGTAATGGCGGGGATCTTTTTTATCCAATCGGAATAATTGCCGCTAAAACCATGCAGCAGGTACATCACCGGGTATTTTTGCGCGGTTGAATAGTCGGCAGGCTTAATAATTACGGCCTTCAAATCCTTATTCATGCTCGCGCTGTGCGTAATGGCGGTGTCTATTGTAGCAGCGGTTGCTTTTAAGCCAAGCGATGCCGCGCAAATAAGCAGTAACGTTATAATTCTTTTGGTATTCATGTTATTAGCTGGTATTATTTTGAAGCGATTATCTCGATGTGATGGGTTTGCGGTTTGTTAATGGCGTAGATCTGGTCGGTTAATACATCCATCTCTTTCTGCCAGGCATCGCGCAGGCTTTTGTAACGGGCGCGGCTGTAGTTGTCCTTGTTGCCGTTCACAAAAATATTTGTGCGGGCGTATTTTGATACCGTATCCATAGCGGCGTTACTGTCCTTATATAACAGACCCTTCTCTTTTAAAAAGTCGTATTCCATCCACATATAATTCCTTAAACGGCGCTCTATTTCCCAGCGCTCTTCGTTTAGTTCGCGCACCTGTATGGCTTGCTGGTATTGCGGGGTGGTAGTAATCTCGGCCATGTTGATACCGTTGGCGAGGTCGTCCGCATTCCAGCTGCCCATTTTTTCACCGTCTATCAGCAGGTCGTACTTGCCGGCTGCAAGGCTTTTTACGGTCAGCATTTCGCGGTTAAAATCATTGGTAAATGGGATCACCTTAAGTGCTTCCGACTGCTTTTTTCGGTTGCCCCAGCCACGTGGAACGGTATCTAAAGGATAAGGAAGGGAGTTAGCTAAATAGTTAAAAGATATCGATTTAGCAATTACAGATAAATTTAACACCTTGCTGTTTACCGCTTTTGATATGCTTTTTGATGCCGCGTTGATGGCAACATCGGCCACCACGGCATTGGACAGTCCCTGTGTTTTCAAAAACAGGTAGGCCATTACCAAATGCCCATCGTTATCCGGGTGGATACGGTCGTTTGGCGTAAGGCTAAAGGATGTATCCTTTAACTGTTCGCGTTTGTTGATGGCATCCATCGGGTGGTAAAAATCCACATAGCCCCAGTTGTTCTTTTCGGCACTCGCCTTCTGATAATCTATCACTTTAGAGAAAGCAGCAGCTTTACCGGGGTAGATATTTTTGGTAGTGAACTTGCTGGTTTCGTCATACGGCGAACCCAGGATCAGGATCTTGCGGATCTCGGTATGTTTTTTCAGCTTATCTTCCAGCGCGGCGTATATTTTGTAGTTACCAGCCAGCCGGTTTTCAATAAATGTCTGCCCATCCTTGCGGTACCATTCAAAATAGCCGGTATCGTTCATGCCCCAGGTGAGGGTGAGCACGGTTGGCTTTTTGCTCAACGCGTCGGCATCAATCCTGTCGGCCATTTGCCCTATGGCGTCACCGCCAATGCCTACATTAAAAAATTGCATACGGCGGTTGGGGAAATGCGTCATGTAATACAGCCAGATGTACGAATGGTAATGCCCGCCATCGGTAATGCTGTTACCCACAAAGACCACCCTATCGCCCGCCTTAAATGGCGCCACAGTTTGGGCCAAAACGCCCGTATATAAACCTATGCCTGCCAATAATAAATAAATTTTCTTCATATCGTTTTAGTTTGTGCCCCAGCTTTTGTTTGGTTCGGCACCCATGGTTAGTTCAAGCGTTCCGCCTGCGGCGATGTCTTTAAAATCCAGCCAGCATTTGCTGTAGGACTTGCCGTTTAGTTTAGCGCTTTGTATGTATATATTTTTTGTTGAATTATTTTTGGCGATGATGCTGAAGAACTGTCCTTTAGCATATTTTGGATCGAGCTTTAAGGTTACCTTATCAAACACCGGGCTGGTAATTTCCTGCCTGGTATCACCCGGCGTAACCGGGTGCAAGCCGCTGGCTGCCAGCACATACCAAGCCGACATTTGTCCCACATCCTCGTTCCCTACCAAACCTTCTACCGAGTTTTTATAAGCGCGGCGACAAATCTCGCGGGTCCATTTCTGTGTAAGCCATGGCTGACCAAGGCGGTTGTACAGGAACGGCACATGGTGTACAGGCTCGTTGGCGTGGTTATAATAGTCGTTCCACATCATGTTCTCCGGCGTTTTGGCGAAGAGTTTGTTCAAATCGGCTAATACTTTTTCTTTGCCCCCCATCAGTTGCACCATGCCATCCACATCCTGCGGTACAAACCAGCCCTGCTGGTAAGGGTTGGTTTCAAAGGTACCGTACCATTGCGTTAAACGGCCCGAATCCGGCCAGACTTTCCAGCTGCCATCGTCCTCGCGGGGGCGAAACCAGCCCTTATCCTTATCCCATATATTTTTATAGCTTTTGCTTCGCGACGCATATTTGGCGGCATCCTGCGGGTGCTTTAACCAGCGCGCCAGCTGCGACGCGCACCATTCGGTATAGGCGTACTCCAAGGTTAAAGCGATGCTGTTACCGCCAGAGGTGTAGCCCTTATCGCCATTGCCAAATTTTTCTACAGAACCTATTGAAAGTTCGTACGCCTTATTTACATCGTAATTACGGATGCCCTTAGCGTAAGCATCGGTTATCACCGATACGGCAGGGTTGCCAAACATGCAGCCGCTGTAGGCGTTGAGCAGTTCCCAGCGCTCCAGGTAGTTTTTGTTCTTTTCGCCTGCCAGGGTAATCAGCGAGTTGATCTCATCGTTCACCAGCGAGGGGTTGATGATGGTTTGCAGCGGCATCTGACTGCGAAAAACATCCCAGCCGCTAAAAATGGTGCGTTTTTTAAAGGCCGCGTTTAAGTGCGCCTTGCCATCGCCACCGGGGTAATGACCATCTACATCGTTTACGATGCGGGGGTCTATCATGGTGTGGTACAGCGCGGTGTAGAATACCTTTTTCTGCTCCAGCGTGCCGCCCTGTATAGCAACTTTGGCCAATGCTTTGTTCCAAAGGGCTACCGTACGCTTGTGGAGGGCGTCAAAATCCCAGTCGGTAATTTCTGCGGCAAGGTTGCCTTTTGCACCGGCGATACTTACAAAGGAGATGCCCGATTTCATCAGCACCTGCTCTTTTGCCCTTGTGGCAAAGTTTGTATAAAAGCCCAAATGTTTGCCTTGTTTTTCTTTAATGCCTTTGAGGATAGCGGATTTACCCACCCGTTCCTGGTATTTATCGCTGCCAACTTCTTCGCGTTTACGCGTCCAGTCATCCGGGATATCGGCGCTCCAAACGCCGTAATCCTTAAGTGGCTTGCTAAATTGCGCGTAGAAGTAAATCGTGTAATCTGCATGGCCATCACCGTTGCCCCAGCCACCGCCGTCGGGTGTGCATTTCATCCAACCTTCGATGGTGTTGGCATTTACCACTCTTACATATTGCAAAGTGGAGGTACCGCCTACCCTGCGGGCCAAATCTATCTGAATGCGCGATAGCTTGTTTTGCGGAAAAGTGAAGCGCAACATGCCGCTATGCGGCGCGGCGGTCATTTCGGCCTTGATGTTGTTATCGGTAAGTTGCACGCTATAGTAACCTGCCGATGATTTTTCGCTTGGTTTAGCATACATGGACCGGTAACCGCCTTCAGGGTGCGCAATGGTGCCAGCCTTTGTTTTTAGTGTGCCCGTGGTTGGCATTACCAGGAAATTACCCAAGTCGCCGTACCAGCCTATGCCGCTCATTTGTGTAAAGGCAAAGCCCTCTATGCTGGTATGTTCATAGCTGTAGCCCGAGCCGTTATCGCCGCCGGTAATGGTATTCGGACTCAACTGCACCATCCCATAAGGTGTAGCTGCCCCCGGGAAGGTTTTGCCAAGGCCGTGATAAACACCTGCGTCGGCCGTGCTGGTGCTTGCGCCGATGAAAGGGTTAACATACGATGCCGGGCTTTGGGCACACAGCACCGGCATAAACGCAAAACTCGCCACAAGGGTGAACGCAAAATATTTTACTACAGGTTTAAACATGGTTGGGTACTATAATTGGTTGGCAGAAATAACTCATTACACTACTTAAATTAGCTTGTAATTACCGTTACTCCCGCGATCATCTAAAAATTAAAAACGTACAAATACAGGCTTGTACTTGGTAAATGGTTTATAAATAAACCCAATATTATATAAGAAAAAACGATTTAGCAAATTTTAGCCAACTTATTTTTTGCTGATGTACTTACAACACTATATGGCCTTAAAACCGTCTTGCATTCAGCAGTTTTATTGTACGGATGCCAAACTTTGGCATAGCGATATCGGTACTCAGTTCGCCTGCTTTTGTTTTTTGTAATTGCAGGGTCTTCCCTACCCTGCCATCCAACTCCACCAACGTAGCTTTATCAGCATTACAATTGAAAACCACTTTACTTTTAACATTGCCCGCGCCTGTATTGAATAACCGTACCAGCATATCGTCGCCTTCAAAATTTACGGCAGAGATCTCGTATCCGGTGGGCACTTGTATCAGCGATCTGCCGGCAACAACTGGTCGGCCTTGCGACGTAACGACCGTCAATGGCTCGTTCCATTTAGCGCTTTCTGCTTCGATGCCTGCTTTATCCCATTTACCTGTATGAGGTACGAGGGCGTAGTGGATAGTGGTTGGCCCGGTTATTTGATGATCCCTGCCCCAAAGCCCCATGCCCGAGTATTGGATATTGAGCGCCAGCGGGAAATCTTCACCATGTGCGTAACTGGTGGTATGGTCGGTAAAAAGGGCCATGCCGTATTGGCCATCTTTATCAGTAACATCTGCCCAGTTCAGTATCACATTATTTTTAATACTATCCCAACGGGTGAAGAAGGTATTATCCAGCCGGCTTTCGGTAACATCAAAGGGAGCGTTCTTGTAAACCTTTTGCCCTTTGAGGTTAAGCGGGAAATAAGCCAGCAGTTTGTTACGGTCGTCGTAAAAAGCTTTATTAGGGTTATCCAACCTGTAAGTTCCTTTAGGCGTTTCGCTGCCAATGCCTGGGTTACCTTTCCAATCGATATTCAGGACTACATCAATGCGGGGTTGACTCTGCCCTAATGTGATCATTTGAGTATAATCATTCCCTGCGATAGTCCCTTTTACGGCGAGTTTAAGCAGCAACGGCCCGTTCTCCATGATCTCCACATTGGCCGCATGCTCAATGATCGACTTAAAGCGTCCGTCCTTATAAAAATTGCCCCGCAATTCGTTAAAGCTGCGCGCATTTGCCTGATCGATAAATTCTTTGTTACCTAATTTTTTGGCAATGATGCTTTTAATAGCGCCGCCGTGCGAAGGATCGATCGTAATTTTGTAGAGGTCGGTTTCTACCAAATATTTGCCATCGCCCAGTTGCCTAAGCATCGAACCCTCCCGATTGGCGCTATCTTTTAAGGTTAGGCGGTACGCAGCATAGCCCAGGGCCGGCACCGTTGCCTTAAAGATAATGCTGCTCTTATCGGCACATAGCTGCGCAGATACCGGTTGGCCTTTAACATCCAACAATACCAGCCCGGCGGGGCTTATTCCCCGTGGCAGCTTAAAAGCAACCAACTCTGCCCTGTTGCTGCCCGTGGTATTGTAAACCGTTACGTAGCGGGCTTTGCTTTTGCCGCTGCCAAGGCTTAGCTGCGCTTTATCAATGATGCTATCGCAGATGGCGTTGGTGTTGTTTGTCCACTTAACTACCTTATCGGCCCAGGTATCGCCGGGTTTGCCGTTGTAAGGCACTATCCAGCAATCGTGATGTTGCGATAAAAGCAGTGTTCGCCATGCCGAATCGAGCTGTGCTTGCGGCCATGGTGTTTTGCTATATATCTTTGCCATAGCTGCCAGTTTCTCGGCCATCACCAGTTTATTTTCGGATACCCGCACCTGTTGCGCTATCCGCTGCATCACCTGCGAACCCCAAACCAGGCTCACCAGCATATCTTCTTGTGACACTTTCCAGTCTTCGCGGGCGTCGTTTTTGGCCACGTTGCCAAAATAGTTCCGCCACGTGGTGTAAATACTTTTTATGTTCCCTTTTTGTCCGCTGCCAATGAATGGGCCGTTCTTCCAGCCTGCGTCCTGCAAGGTCATGCCTACCGGGTGCGGCATACTCGCGGCAAAGGCGGCGTTGATGTATTCGGATGAATTATCCCAGGCAATAGTTTGCCAGGTAGATTTGGGCGACAATTTCTCCACCTCATACCGCGGCGAAGTGATAACGCTGGTGCCATCCGGACCGATCCAGTTCACCAGTTCCCCTGCGTGCGATTGGGTATAGCCACCCCAGCAGGTATTTGGGTTTTTAAGCGAGGCATATTTAAAGCCAAATGAAGTTAATATCTGTGGCAGCGCACTGGTAAAACATGGTTCCTCGGAGGAATAACTGGTAAAAATAGCTTCGGGGAAATGCGCCTTTACCAGCTTCGTCCCATAACTGAATTGCCTGATGATGCTCTCGCCGGAGATGTTGTAATTATAGCTTTGCGCGTAGGCTGGGTTTACGTACTCTATGCGCCCATTGAGGGATTGATCGGCAAAGAGGGTCTTAAAATCCGCGTAAGCTGCCGGGTCGACGGCTTTGGCGCGGGCCCAGGTTTCGGGCTCCAGTTCAATGTTTACCTTCCAGTTGGGGTTTTTCGTTAGCATATCCGCCATAAAGCGGGTGTTCCAATCCGGGTAATGCCCCCAGATGCCGCCGTGGTAACCGTCGATATAATAAGCGGTTTGGGCGGATGCGGCGTGTGTAAGCGACAGCGCCACAGCCACCACAAAGGCACGGAATATATTAGGATAACATTTCATCAGTATTAATCTACTAAGGTGATCTCGAAACGGTGCGGAACGGGTTTGTTTACCGTATACATCTCGTTGGTAAGCAGGTCCATTTCTTTTTGCCAGGCATCCCGTACGGCTTTAAACCGGGCTTTTTGGTAGGTTGGGATAGTTACGGCGACAAAAAAATCCTTTTTGCCATACTTCTGCAGCGAGTCTACCGTGGCATCGCCATCGTTAAACAGCAGGCCTTGGGGTTTCAGGATAGAATAGTGGATCCAGTAATATTCGCGCAGTCGGCGTTCTATCGTCCAGCGTTCCTCGTTCAGGTGCATTACAGCAAGCGCCTGCTGGTACTCCGGGGTTGTTTTAATAAGCGCGAGATTAATGCCCTGCGCAAACTCGCCGCCGCTAAAAACACCAATCGCCTTGCCGTCTATCCTTAAATTATATTTTCTATCCTCCAGTCCGCTCACCTGCAGCATCTCCTTATTAAACTCTTCGGTAAAAGGAATGATCTTTAAAGCTTCCGATTGCGCTTTGTTCGGCCTGCCGAAACCGCCGGGGATGGTATCCATAGGGTAAGGCAACGAATTGGAGAGATAAGTGAATTTAACACTGCCGGTTGTGATAGCAGGCTGCGTAATTAAACAATTTTTAGCTAAAACGATTTTTTTATTTTTGGCGTTTATAGAGATGTTTGCCACACTGCTGCCATCCAGTCCCTGCGATTTCAGGAACACGTAGGCCATCACCATCTGCCCGTCGTTTGTGGGATGGATGCGGTCGCTGCCCTGCAGGGTAAAGGCCGAATCTGTTTGTTGCCCGCGCAGGTTAATGGCGGTCATTGGGGTACCAAAGTCTACAAAGTCCCATTTATTTTGCAGGGCTACGGTGCGTTGCTCTGCTGCTATCTCCTGCATAGCAATGTTCTTTTTTAAAAGCGGCGTCGTTTTAATTTTGGCCGTTTCGTCATAAGGCGAGGATGCGATCATGATCTTCCTGACCCCGGGGTGTTGCTTTAGTTTATCCACTATCAAAGCGAAACTCTTTAGCGATTCGGCCACTTTTGCTGTATAAACCGAATCTGTTTTAGCGCCTTTGAGGTTTTGGTACCCGGTATCGTTCATGCCGAAGGTAAGCGTAACCACCGTAGGTTTTTTGGCGAACACATCGCTGTCCAGGCGCTCATACATTTGTTTGGAAACGTCGCCGCCTATCCCGGCGTTAAAAAGCTGGATGCGCCGATTGGGGAAATGGGTTAAATAATACAGCCAGATGTAAGAGTGGTAATGCCCGCCATCGGTGATACTGTTGCCGGTGAATACCACCCTATCCCCCGCCTTAAATGGCTGGATGGTTTGCGCGTGTAAATACAGCACATTGCCGATGAGGAAAACAACAAGGTAAAAACGCTTCATGAAATTCGAGGCTTAAATAGCTAAATTGATTTAGCAAATAAATGGCATTTAATTTGATTTTGCAAGAGCAGCGAAAAAGTTTTTTGTAACAGCTTTGATGGAAGCGGGGGATGATGGTAGTTTCGAGGTAACCAATCTTTAGGTAAACTAAGCCTGGTCAGGAGTTGCTTTCCTCCCCTACTTCACCAGCAATCTTTGAAAGGTCAGGCTATCGCCCTTAAACACATTAAAGTCTACCGCGTGGTTGATGCCGTTTACTCGGGCTTTATCCGAGTGCTGCCAGAAACGCCAGGTGCTGCTACCATCCATTTTTAGCCTGGCCTGGTAATAATGCGCTATCCATAAAGGGTAACCATCAAAATAGCCGTCGAGATAGTCCTTATAAAAACTGATGCTGGTATAAATAATAGGCTTTACGCCGGTTTTGCCTTCTACATGCTTTAAAAACGCTTTCAGCTCTTTGCGCATAGCTTCGGGCGAGGTGCCGTCCAACACCTCAATATCGCAAACGGCGGGGAGGTCCCCACGTTCCATCGTAACGTTTTGCAGGAAGAAACGCGCCTGCCAAAGCCCTGCCTTCTTCGGCCTGAAAAAATGGTAAGCCCCGCAGGTGATGCCCGCTTTTGGCGCTTCGCGCCAGTTGCGTTTAAAATAGGAATCTACCAGCATCAGGCCTTCCGTGGCTTTTATAAAGGCAAAACCAACACGTACGCTATCGTCTTCCATGGCGCGTACTTTATGCCAGTCTATCTTGCCCTGCGCGTATGATACATCTATGCCGTGTATTTGGTAGCCCGCCGGGATGCGGATCTTGTAGCTTTTATAGGCGCGATAGTTCGGGTCGTTGCCAATATCGCGGATCCAGCGCCAGGCACCGGTAAAGCCATTGAGGATATACCCATAATAAAAAGGCGAAAGCAGGATGAGCACGAATATTACGACGGGCCATCTCCACCAGGTGCTGCCGGGTTTGCCCTTTTTGCTTCGGGTTGCCGGTTTCAAGGTTCGTTTTACAGGAGGTTTGGTCGATCTGGGTGCTGCCACAATGCAAAGGTAATAACAACCGGGGTTTTTCTGGTGAAATTGTCTGAATTGGAATTTGTCTGAATCAGAATTTTCAGAATTCTATAATTAACAGAATTTGCTTAAATGGAGGTTGCAAGATTAAACTCCTTCACGTCATCTGATTATCGATAACAAATTGTGTGGCGGATCATGATAATTTATTGCCGATTCAAAGAACTCCGGTTTTAAAACTCGCAATAAGACGCATATGGTCAACCCTCATTCTGAAATTCTGAAAATTCTGATTCAGACCCAACCCGAAACCAAACAGCTTTTTATAAGTTTGTTGTAGCATACAACCTTAACATACCAAACCGATGAAACAAAAATTCCATTACGCAACCGTTAGCGAAGCCATAGACAAGCTGAAAGAGCAGGGTTTCGACTTAGATTTTAACCTGGAGGCTAACCATTTAAAAGCCGGCGAATACACCTACCCTGCCGATGAGTTTGAAATTGTGGATGTGTACCGCTACGAAGGCCCATCCGACCCGGCCGACGAAGCAACCGTTTACGCACTGGCATCACCGGCAGGCCAAAAGGGTATTTTAGTTACCGGCTACGGCTATTCGGCAGATGAAGTAGCGGAAGAAACGCTGAAACAGCTGCATTATAAATACCAGGCAAAGCAGGATTAAACATGGAATTAGGGATAAGCACCTTCGGCGAGGTTAGCCCGGATGGTAAAGCGGGCGGCGCTGTTAACGCGCATAAACGCGTACAACAGTTACTGGAAGAAGTTAAACTGGCCGACGACGTTGGCCTGGATGTTTTTGCCTTTGGCGAGCATCACCGGCCCGATTTTGTGATCTCGGCGCCCGAAATATTTATGGCCGCCGCTGCATCTGTTACCAAAAACATCCGGCTGTCCAGTTCGGTTACCGTACTCAGCTCTGCCGACCCGGTGCGCACCTTCCAAAACTTCGCCACGGTTGATTTGATCAGCGGTGGCCGCGCAGAGATCCTGGCCGGACGCGGTTCGTTCATCGAATCGTTCCCTTTGTTTGGCTATGATCTGAATGATTACGACGAGCTGTTCAGCGAGAAGCTTGACATGTTGATGCAGATAAACAAAACAGAAAAAATCACCTGGAAGGGCGAGTTCCGGGCGCCGATAAAAGATCAGGGTATTTATCCACGCCCCCTGCAGCCCGAAATACCCATTTGGCTGGGCGTTGGCGGTACGCCGGCATCTGCAAAACGCGCCGGGCGGTTAAACCTTCCCATGACGATTGCGATATTGGGCAGCGCGCCAAAACACTTTGTATCCTTTGTAGAACTGTATCGCGAAGCCGCGGCAGCAGCCGGGCACGATGTTAGCAAACTACAGCTCGGCATCAGTTCACAATTTTATATAGCCGAAAGCAGCCAACGGGCGGTGAATGAGTTTTACCCCTCCTACGAGGCGCTGATGAACCGCGTTGGCCGCGAGAGGGGCTGGTCGCCCATGAGTAAGGAGCAATTTGAATACCTCCGCAGCGACGGTCCACTGATAGTTGGCGACGCGCAAATGGCTATTGACAAGATATTGGAACAGCACCGCCTGTTTAAAAACACCCGTTTTTTGGCCCAGCTGGTTACCGGGCATACACCGCATAGCGGGGTATTAAAGGCGATAGAATTGTTTGGAACGAAAGTGGCACCGGTGGTAAGGAAGGAATTAGGAGTGGTTTAAACCGCCCGGCGAGTGGACTCGCCCCGGGGTATGCTTCGCTGCCCGACCCTCTCTGCTTCGCAAAGAGGGCGAAGATAAAAGTCCTGCGGCGATGGGTTTATAACCCATCGCCGCTATATATAAATTGCGACAGATGGATTTTATCACAGAAAATATAGGTTTGCTTTTGGGGTTTGCCTGAATTAATTAAATACTATCATAAACTCTATCCCGGTAAGTATCAGTATCGATAGAAAAATTCCGCCCAATATTATTGCTGCTTTTTTTAATTTTTTCCCATCCTTGGTCCTTAGCCATGCGATAAAATTAAAAAATAAATACACCATACCTGTTATAATAATTACTGCTTTTAAAAGTGTCATTATTATATAAATGGTGTTTTTATCCATAACAAGGTTCTATTTAAATTTACCAAGTAGGCCACATAAAAAAAGCCTTTAATTAGCGGGGGATATGCACAATTTTTTTCTTCTTTGGGCTTTCCTTTAAATCTCCGAAAGGCCTCGTTAACCCTAAGATGCAGAACTTATTCGGCATGACGGGAAGTTAAAATCCGAAATCGAACATTCTATATCCGAAATCAATTTACTTCACCCTTTCAATCCTGCATCTTTCCGTTTTCAGCAGTTCGATAGTCTCATTCATCTCAAAATCTGATTTGATGCGCGATTCTTCCTGGCGGTAGTACTTCTTCAGCTGCTTGCGATGCAGGCCCTGAAAAAAGCGGCGGATCTCTACGTCGGTATACAGTATAAGGCCGGGCACTTGCAGTGGAACATGGTTATCGTCCATAGCCACCATGGTAAAGTAGCTGGTATTGGTGTGTTTTATCTCGTGGGTTTTTACATTTTCAGATACTACCCTAATGCCCACCACCAGCGAGGTACGCCCCACATAGTTTACAGATGCCATCAATGATACCAGTTCGCCAACCTCTACGGGCGCCAAAAAATCAATATCTTCCACCGATGCGGTTACGCAATAAGCGCCCGCATGCTTGGCCGAACATACATAAGCAACCTTATCCATCAGCCCCATAATAATGCCCCCGTGTATTTTTCCGCCAAAGTTGGCGTAGGATGGGATCATCAGTTCGGTGAGGGTGGTTTGCGATTCGGTAACGGTTTTAAAGGTGTCCATAAGCAAGGCGTTAATAAGCGCCCAATTTGCGCAAATAATTTAAGGTATCAAAAAAGCATCACACAGGCTTTAACTGCTAAATGCATTTAATTCATGGTTAAACAAATCCTTATTTATACTATTGTATTCTGTGTTTTGAATAGTCACGGGTCCAACAATTTTTAAAACATCATTTACATGAAAAAATTCTTCAATTTTATTTCCGGCTGGGGAAACCCCGGCCGAGCGCTCTTATGCGGCATTTTAGTCAGTTCAACAGTGCCTGTATTGGCACAGCAGGATCATGCCCCTGCCTATCCGCTGATCACGCATAACCCCTATTTTAGCATCTGGTCTACAACCGATAAGCTGAACGAATCTACCACCACGCACTGGACAGGCAAAAGCCAGTCGCTGTTAGGTGTGTTAAAGGTGGACGGCGAATATTACCGCTTTATGGGGCAGGCCGCGCCGCATTACAAAACCGTACTACCGGCGGCAGACGAAAGCTCCTACACCTGCAAATACAGTTTTACCGCCCCTGCGGCAGGCTGGGAAAAACAAAACTATGCCGACCAGGATTGGAAAAGCGGCAAAGCCCCTTTCAGCGATAACGAAAACACTACCGGCACGCGCTGGACGAGCCGCGAAGTATGGGTACGACGTGCTTTTACGCTGAACGAGCTACCAAAAAGCCCTCTATTGCTTCGTTTATTTCATGACGACGATGTGGAGGTTTACCTCAACGGCAAACAGATCTACGCCAGCGGCGGTGCCAATGGCGATTTGCAGATGTTTGAGCTATCTCCTGCGGCTGCATCCGCCTTAAAAACCGGCGAAAATGTTTTGGCTTTGCATTGCACCAACACGGGCGGCCTGGCTTCGCTTGATGCCGGTCTTTCTGTAAAAGTGGAAGACAAAACAAACGAGGCTATTAAAATGGCCAAACAAACTGCCGTAAAAGTGGATGCCACTCAAACCATCTACAGCTTTAAATGCGGCGCGGTAAATTTGAATGTAACGTTTACTTCGCCCTTGCTGATAACCGATATTAAAACATTGGCTAACCCGGTATCGTACATCACTTACGAGGTAAAGGCAAACGATAACAAAACCCACGCGGTAGATCTTTACCAAGGCGTTTCTACCGATGCTGCGGTGAATACCCCGGCACAGGAAGTTAAGGCCGAAACTTATACCGCCGGCACCATCAAAATTATGAAGGCGGGTACAACCGAGCAGCCTGTCCTCAAAAAACGCGGCGACGACCTGCGGATAGACTGGGGATACCTGTATGTGGCATCACCAACTTATAATGCCAGGCAATATATCACAACCGAGGATGAGGCGATCAATTCCTATCTTTCAACCCCGGGAACCAATGCTACGGTGGTTGGCAAGCAATTGATGCTGAACACATTGCTGCCTTTTGGCAGGGTTGGCAAAAACGGCGCGGAAAAACACATCGCTGTTGGTTACGACGATATTTACTCGGTACAATATTTTAAAACCGACCTGCGCCCATGGTGGCGCAATACAAAAGGCGCTACCATGGATGGCGTTTTGGCCGCTTCGTTAAAAAATTATTTAACGGTTATGGCCGCCTGCCGTAACGCTGATGCTAAAATCTATATCGGCGCCTACCAGGCCGGTGGTGAAAAGTATGCCAAATTATGCGTGCTGGCTTACCGCCAAAGCATCGCGGCGCATCAGTTGGTAAAAAGCCCGCAGGGCGAACTGCTTTTCTTATCTAAAGAAAACTTTAGTAACGGTTCTATCAACACAGTGGATATTACCTATCCATCGGCACCCTTGTACCTGCTATATAACCCCGAATTGCTTAAAGGCATGATGAACGGTATTTTTTATTACAGCGAAAGCAGCAAATGGGCAAAACCATTCGCGGCACATGATTTGGGCACCTACCCTCTTGCCAACGGGCAAACTTACGGGGAGGATATGCCGGTAGAAGAATGCGGCAACATGGTGATACTGGCGGGCGCCATTACAATGGCACAAAAAGACCCTGCCTATGCCAAAAAGCATTGGAAAACACTCACTACCTGGACCAATTACCTCGCCGAAGCTGGCTTTGACCCGGGCAACCAATTATGTACCGACGATTTTGCAGGCCACCTGGCACATAACGCCAACCTATCCGTCAAAGCTATTGTGGCTATCGGCGCTTATGCTAAAATGGCAGCCATGCTTGGCGATACAAAAACTGCCGCTAAATACAGCACGCTGTCTAAAGAGCTGGCTACCAAATGGATAGCCAAGGATGATGCAGGCGATCACTATGCGCTTGTTTTCGATGATAAGAACACCTGGAGTCAGAAATATAACATGGTTTGGGACAAAGTTTTAGGACTGAACCTGTTCCCGCAATATGTGTACGATAAGGAGATAAAATACTACCTGGGCAAACAGGAAAACTACGGCTTGCCATTAGACAGCCGCAAAACCTACACCAAAAGTGACTGGATCTTGTGGACCGCTGCCATGGCCGATAACCGCAAGGATTTTGACGCGTTGGTGAAACCCATTTACAAATTCGCGCAGGAAACATCGTCTCGCGTACCGCTAAGCGACTGGCACGAAACTACCACCGGTAAAATGGTTGGTTTCCAAGCCAGGAGTGTTGTGGGCGGATACTTTATGAAAGCCTTAAAGGATAAAATGACGGGGAAGAAATAAGAAATGTTTCGGTGTTAATTAATAGCGATGGGTTTAAAGCCCATCGTTATTTTATTATCCGCCGTTTATACTTTTGCTACGCACCCTGGTCAAGGGCTTGCAGATAGGTCAATCCCTGTTTCCATAGCCCTAAGTTGGAGGCAGAGTTAATATGTGCTGCGTCACCAATATTTTTCAATTCGCTGTTCCAACTCTCCGCGAAAAGCGTTGCGCGCTCTGCTGTTACATAAAAATCGTTAGTGCTGAATACGGTGATAGATCTGAATGGCAATGCCGCTAAGGGAACCGGAGCAAAGCCTGTGGTACCGAGGGGATAGCTATCCGCCTCTGTGTCACTTGGTGCTACCATAAGCGCGCCCTTAATGGCGTAATTGTATTTTTGTGCCCAAAAAGCGATGGTTGCACAAGCCAGGCTATGCCCCACCAATATTACCGTTCCCGGCTCTTGCCGGCTGATGGTTTGTTGTATTTTAGCTATCCAATCTTCGCAAACGGGGGTTTCCCAGTCATCCTGTTCTATCCTTACAAAGCCAAAACGGTTTTCCCAGATAGATTGCCAGTGTTCCGGGCCCGAACCTCCCAGCCCCGGGAGAATAAAAATAGTCGATTTAAAGTCCATTGCTGTGGTTGATAAAATTTGCATTAGCTGATTATGAGGGTCAAAAAAAACCTTTTAAAGATATTACAGATTTATTTCCGTTCCGAATTTCATCAAACAAAATATTTCCGGGCTGATAACGTGTGCCGAAGGCAACGCCCAGTTAACGGTAAAATCTTTAGATGAAGCAGTAAGATATTTACCTCTCTCCTCCTATTTTAATATATTCAGTAAACTTAAAAACAAGGAGGCCTACCCCACTTCTTCAAAATAATTATACTCTTCTTCCAAAAAACATTTGCTTTTTTTGAGCTTTTATTAACACAATTGTACAATATACCGTAGTAATGTGTAATATTTGAGATACTTGTTTTCCATTTATTAGTTTTAATATTATATTTAATGCGTAATAATCACACAATGAGAATAACGTGTGGTTTTTAACTAATTATCAACCAAATAAACTTCCAATATGCGATTTAAAATTACCCTCTTGCTTGTGCTCTGTGTAATGCTGTTTAATTTCAGCAAAATACCTACAAAGCCAAGAATACTGGTTTTCACAAAAACATCAGGCTATCACCACGAAAGTATTGCCGTTGGCGTGCCCGCCATTATGAAGCTGGGTGCCGAAAACAACTTTTTGGTAGACAGCACCTCTGATGCTTCGAAGATTACTGAAAGCAACCTTAAAAAATACTCGGCGGTTGTGTTTTTACATACCACCGGCTACATGCTGAACAACTACCAGCAAGCCGACCTGGAGCGCTATATGCAGGCTGGCGGTAACTTTGTTGGCGTACATGCCGCCGCCGATGCCGAATACGACTGGAAATACTATGGCCGCCTGGTTGGCGCCTATTTTTTAAGCCACCCGCAGCAACAGGAAGCTACGCTGAACGTAGTTGACAAAAACCACCCGTCTACC
This sequence comes from Mucilaginibacter sp., assembly GCF_039925265.1. Taxonomy (GTDB): domain Bacteria; phylum Bacteroidota; class Bacteroidia; order Sphingobacteriales; family Sphingobacteriaceae; genus Mucilaginibacter. The sequence continues at coordinate 104,078 of NZ_JBDSZG010000057.1, read as the reverse complement.
CGCGGTTTACCCGACGTTTGGAAACGTAAAGACGAATGGTACAACTTCAAAAGCATCAGCCCGAAACTTCACGTGCTGATAACGATTGATGAAACCAGCTACACCGGCGGCAAAAACAGCCCTACCCACCCAATGGCCTGGTACCAGAATTTTGAGAACGGCCGTTCTTTTTACACCGAACTGGGCCACACCGATGAATCTTACACGGACCCATTATTCCTTGGCCACCTGCTTGGCGGCATTAAATACGCCATTGGCGATAACAAAGCGTTAGATTACAGCAAAGCCACAACTGTGCGCGTGCCGGAAGCTAACCGTTTTGAGAAGACCCAATTGGTACAAGGCACCTTTTTTGAACCTACCGAAATGGCTGTATTGCCAAACTTCGATATATTGGTATCGCAGCGCCGCGGCGAGTTGATGCTGTACAAAAACGGCACTAAAACAGTAAAACAAGCCGGCTTTTTAGATGTGTACTGGAAAACGCATACCAAAGGCGTTAATGCCGAAGAAGGTGTGTTGGGTTTAAACATCGACCCTGATTTTAAAACCAACCACTACGTTTATATTTATTACAGCCCGTCGGATACCTCAGTAAACCGCCTTTCGCGTTTCACCATGACCGGCGACACCATCGATAACAAAACCGAAAAAGTTATATTGCAAATGTACTCTCAGCGCGAGATCTGCTGCCACACCGGCGGTTCTATCGCTTTCGGTCCGGATCATATGCTGTTCTTATCAGCCGGTGATAACAGTACCCCTTTTGATGAGCCGGGCAAAAAACCATTTAATACCCGCGCGTTTGCACCACAGGACGACCGCCCCGAGTTTTTAAACCACGATGCGCGCCGTTCTGCCGGTAATACCAATGATTTGCGCGGTAAGATCTTACGTATAAAAATTAACCCGGACGCTACTTACAGCATCCCCGAAGGGAACTTATTTAAACAAGGTACACCAAAAACCCGCCCCGAAATTTATGTAATGGGCGACAGGAACCCATACCGGATCTCGGTGGATCAGAAAAACGGTTTCTTGTATTGGGGCGAAGTTGGCCCGGATGCGCAAAAGGATAGCTTAGAAACACGCGGCCCGCGCGGTTACGATGAGTTTAACCAGGCGCGTAAAGCAGGCTTTTTCGGCTGGCCATTTTTTATAGGTAACAACTACGCCTACCGTCCGTTTGACTATGCTACAGGTGTATCCGGCGCTCCTTGGGACCCAATGCACCCGGTGAACGATTCGAAAAATAACACAGGTTTGCGCGAATTACCACCAGCACAGCCTGCATTCATCTGGTACCCTTATGCCGAATCTCCTGATTTCCCGCAGGTAGGTACCGGTGGCCGTAATGCTATGGCAGGCCCGGCTTATTACACAGATATGTTCCCGAAGGCTACGCGTATGCCCGATTATTTTAATAAGAAAGTTGTTTTTTACGATTGGATCCGCGGATTTATTAAACTGCTTACCCTACAGCCAAACGGCGACCTGGATAAAATGGAGCCGTTTATGGCCAATACCAAATTCAATAACGTTATTGATATGGAAACCGGCCCCGATGGTAAAATTTACTTGTTAGAATACGGTACCGGCTGGTTTGCTAAAAACAAGGATGCAGGTTTAGCGCGTATAGATTACAACAGCGGTAACCGCGCGCCCGAAGTAGCAAGCATAGCTTCTACCAAATCTTACGGCGCATTGCCATTAACTACCGTATTAACGGTGAAGGCAACCGACCCTGAGAAAAACAAAATGACCTACATGTGGAATCTGGGCAACGGTGTTAAAAAGATGACCACCTTACCTAAATTAACTTATACCTATACCAAAAAAGGCAACTATACTGTTTCTGTTGAGGCAAGGGACGAGTATGATGCCGTAAGCACCAGTACCAAAACGGTAGCTGTATTAGCAGGCCAGGATTCACCGGATATGAAGGCAAAAGTAGCTAACATCAAAGCCAACGCGGCAGGCAAAGCCCTGATGATGTCGCTTGATTGCTCGGCCTGCCATAAAGTATCAGAAAAATCGGTAGGGCCTGCTTTTGCCGAGATAGCTAAAAAGTATCCTTCCAATGCTGCTTCCTCTGCTCATCTCATCAAAAAGATAGCAAACGGCGGTCACGGTGTTTGGGGTGATGTAGATATGCCTGGCCACCCTGCTTTAAAACCTGCAGAAAGCCAAAAGATCATTAACTGGATATACTCACTTAAATAATAAAATTGTTTTCTTTGCAGCGGATATGATAACCCCACATCATATCCGCTTTTTTATTTTACAATGAAGAAATTATCTGCTCTCTTACTCGCGCTGACGCTATTTTGTTCAGCATTCGCTCAAACCCGTATTAATTTTTCGGGTACCATTACTACCGCAAACGATTCCCCAATTGCGGGCGCTACGGTAAGTTTATTAAACACCAATTACGCCGCCATTACCAACGGCCAAGGCGCTTTTAGCTTTAAGAATGTACCTGCGGGCAAGTATACCCTGCATGTAAGCAATGTAGCCTATGCGGCTATCAATCAAAGCATCACTGTTAGCACACAATCGGCATCAACCAACATCAAGCTTACCGAAGCAAGCAGGCGGCTGGATGAAGTGGTAGTTACCGCGCAAAAAAGTGAAGAAGCTGCCCAGCAGATTCCGGCCAGTATCTCTACCTTATCTGCCAAACAAGTACAGGAGTACAAGGTGTGGAACCTGAAGGATATCACCGCTATTGTACCCAACCTGTATACCGCCAGCCCCGGCGACGACAGGAACGTAACCAGCATCCGCGGCGTGGCAACAACTTCTTATGACCCCGCTGTTGCTACTTACATAGACGGTGTGAACCAGTTTACCCTGGACACCTATATCCCACAGCTTTTTGATGTGGAGCGCGTAGAAGTATTGCGTGGCCCGCAGGGCAGCCTTTATGGCCGTAATGCCATGGGTGGTGTTATTAATGTAATAACTAAACAACCAACCAACCAAACCAGCGGCTTTGCCGAAGTGAACTTTGGTAGCTATGGCCAAAAACGCATCAGCCTGGGCATCCGCACACCGCTGGTACAGGATAAACTATACCTGGGTGTTGCCGGCCTGTATAATGGTTTTGATGGTTTTTACAACAACCAGTTTAACAACACCAAGCTGGATAAACAGCATTCCTTTATGGGGAACTATTATTTGAAGTACCTGGCCACCCAGAACTTTAATTTAACGCTGAACGTTAAGAACTACGCTAACCGCAACAATGGCCCGTTCGCCTTATCAGGCTCGCCGGGCGATGCTTTAGCTACGCCTTTCCAGGTTAGCCAAAACGCAGTTACCAAAATGATCGATAACATCTTTAACGCTTCCCTGTCTGCCAGCTACACCGGCAAAGATTTCAACTTTACATCAAGCACGGCTTACCAGCAAAACTACCGCTACTACACCGTGCCTATCGACGGAGACTTTTCGCCGATTGATGGTGTGAGCGTAATCAATAATTACGGCCCCGGTTTTAACAAGGTGAAGGTAACCACGCAGGAATTTAGGTTCTCCTCCCCTGCTTCGGCAACCAACATCAGGTGGACAGCCGGCTTATATGGTTTCTACCGTTACGCCCCAACCAAAACCGGTACGCACTTTGGTGAAGATGGTGAAATGGTTGGCGCTCCGTTCCCAAATTTCAGCACTATCAATACCAATATCGAGCATAACTACGGCACCGCGGTATTTGGCCAGGTAGTTTTTGTGCTTGATCCAAAATGGGACCTGACCGCTGGCTTACGTTACGATTATGAGCATAAAAAAGAAGAAGTAAAGGGCGAGTTCCAGATGGATGGTGACGCCCCTGTAGTTACACAGAATGATACTTCATCTACTGCGAGCTTTAAAGCCTTTACACCAAAGCTGAGCCTTGCTTACCATGTATCTGAGGCAAGCAACCTGTATGCAGCTTACAGCCGCGGCTTTAGGGCAGGCGGTATCAGTCAGCTTGGTGCCGATCCCTCGTCGCCGCCTTTGTTCGCCTACAAGCCTGAATACAGCAACAACTTTGAAGTAGGATCTAAAAACCTGTTCTTCGATAACAAACTAAGGGTGAACGCATCCTTGTTCTATATTTCAATAAACAACGCGCAGGTACCAACACTGGTATTGCCACAAGCGATTGTACTTACCCGTAACGCCGGTAAACTGCGCAGCAAAGGTGCCGAACTGGAACTTGCCGCAACCGTTTTAAAAGGCCTGGATATCTCTTACAACTTTGGTTATACCCACGCCCGTTATACCGACCTGAAGGTACCAAGCAACGGCGCTGTAGTAAACCTGAATGGCAACCACCAGGTTTATACGCCTGATGTAACCTCTATGCTGGCCCTTCAATATGGTTATTCGCTTGGCAGAGGCACCAAATTAGTTGCCCGCGGCGAGTGGAAATACCTCGGCAAACAATACTTTGACCTGGCTAACAACATTGAGCAAAAAGCTTACAGCACTTTTAACGCACGTTTAGGTGTTACCACTAAAAGGCTTGATGTGTTTGTTTGGGGAACCAATTTAAGCAACAAAAACTACATCGATTACGCTTACGATTTCGGCGCATCGCATTTGGGTAACCCAAGAATGTATGGCGTTACCGTAAGGACTAATTTTTAACATGTGATGGTAAACTTGTTATGCTTAGCTTAAACATTGCCTAATATATAGGTTTTCGACAAGCTCAGACAGACAAAATAAAAAAATCGCCCCGGCTTTAAACAGCCGGGGCGATTTTTTTGCGCGCTGCTGTAAGGCTTGTCCCCCACCCGCGACAAAGCCATAAAAACAAAAACACAACAGCATGAACCACACAAAAATTGGCTACACTATTGGCGTAGCATCAACCGCGCTTATTTTACTATGGATAGGCATTTTTAAATTTACTCCAACCGAGGCAGGCGCTATAATGCCGCTGGTGCAACATAGTTTTTTAATGAGCTGGATGTACAAGATCGGCAGCACACAGGGGGTGTCAAACTTTATAGGCTTTTTTGAAATAGTTACCGGCCTGCTCCTTATCGCCTCTTTTTGGAACAGGAAACTTGGGCTGATTGGCGGTTATCTTACTGTTACTATCTTTTTAACAACGCTTAGCTTTTTGCTTACCACCCCTGGCGTTTGGAAAATTGTAGACGGCATACCCGTTACCGAATTTTTTATTGTGAAAGACTTGGCGTTCCTCGCGCTGGGATCTATGGTTATTGGCAAAAATCGCTTGATAAATAAAACCGGGGCTACGGTTTAAACGTAATTCTATTACATCTACCTATAAAAAACAACCACATGATAAAAGCAGGTTTATTGGTAAAACTGATAGCGAAACCCGGCAAGGAATATGACCTGGCCGAATTTTTAAAAAGCGCTTTGCCGCTTGCGCAGGATGAGTCCGAAACCATCAATTGGTACGCGTTCAGGGTGAGCGAAAGCACATTCGGGATCTTTGATACCTTCCCGGGTGATGAGGGCCGTAACGCCCATTTAGCAGGTAAAATTGCCGAAGCATTAATGGCAAACGCTCCGCACCTGCTGGCGCTGGAGCCAACGATAGAGCATGTAGAAATACTTGCAAGCAAATAAAAAGTTTAATTTGGGGGTGATAAGAGAAGTCCTTTTGCTGCAAAGCAGGGGGCTTTTCTATTTTGCGGGCTATATTTTATTAAAAGCCTCTTTCATCTTTTAATTAACTTAAAAACAGCGTATTGTTGTTTTGAAAGTATTATAGTTTTAACTAAATTTATACAAAAAATATCCCGAACTAAATCTTCATCACATGAAACTAAAATTACTCTCGTGCATATTAGCTGTTGCAGCCATAGTACTTCTTTATACTTCCTGCAAAAAGGATGCGCCCGAGTTTTCTTCCGGCGGCAGCACAGTATCTTCTAAGGCGGTAAGCCAGCAAATTGCGCTAAACCTGGCGCAAACCCTGTATGGCGGCATAGGCGGATTTAGCCTTGAAGATGGTTTAAGCCCCAAGATAAATGCCATTTCGCCAAATCGTAAAAAGATAATTATCAACTCGGTTGACCCGGATTGTGGTATGCAAATGGACACCACCCTTACCTACAGCATAGATTTAGACACTACCAAGATTAGCGTTAGCGGGCGGTATAAATTTGCTACTATTTGCACAAACGACAAGCCAACCGGCTTAATCGTTTACGACAGTTTGCTGGTATCTATGGCAAGCCCGTCGTTAGAAGCAAAATACAACATCCTTCAAAACCTGACAGTTAACGTGCTGAACGCGCAAAACCCCGATAAATTATCATTTAACGGCGTGATGAACATGCAGGCCAATCTGCAGTATAAAACCGGGTCGAAGCAAAAATTCGCCTTGTTGTTTAAGTATAAGCTGGCTTCGCTGATCATCAACACGGCCAACGACGGCGATATAGAGAGCGGCAGTGCAACTTTCGAAACCACCGGCGATACCCCACAAGGCAAATGGAGCTATAAAGGGACTATCCTGTTTTTAGGAAACCATAAGGTGAAGATAACCATCGATGGTGCTACCTATACCGTAGATACCCAAACCGGGCAAATAGTTTAAGCAATAAATCCATCATCAGCGCTAAAAATAACGCTAACGCATAAACGCCTCCCGATGACCCGGGAGGCGTTTGTGCATATAGTAGGGTTGATAATTTTGCTTATTTCCAACCACCGCCCAATGAGCGGTACAGTTCTGATACGGCATCCAGTTGGGTGCGTTTTACCGTAGCCAGTTCAAGCTCGCCTTGTAAAACATTGCCTTGGGCGGTTATTACTTCGAGGTAATTGGCCAGGCCGTTCTTGAACAACAAGTTAGCATTGGTTGTTGCCTGCTGCAGCGTTTTTACACGGTTGGCAGCAATAGCCTGCTGTTGTTTCAGCTTTTCTATCCTTACCAAAGCATCGCTCACCTCACCTACCGCGTTCAATACCGACTGGCGGAACTGTAGCACAGTTTTCTCGCGCTCAACTTTAGCTACTTCATATTTTGTGCTTAGCTCTTTATGATTTAAAAGCGGCTGCAACAAGCTTCCCGATACGATACCGAATAGTGAAGCGGGAATGTTGAACCAATTGCTTGCTTTAAACGAATTAACACCACCAGATGCAGTTATACGCAATGCAGGATACATCTCCGCTTTGTTGATACCTACATTCGCATTAGCAATATTTAAAGCTAATTCCGAGCTTTTAACATCGGGCCTGCGGCTTACGATAGCCGAAGGCACACCTGCTGAAAGATTTTCTGGTACGGCAAGATCATACAATTTTGCGTTGCGTGCAATGCTGCCTGGCAATTCGCCGGTGAGAATGCGCAGGGCATTTTCTTGTATGGTGAGGTTTTGCTCAAACTGCGGCACCAACTGCTCTGCTGCCTGGCGCTGGGCTTCGGCCTGCTGTACGGCTAAGGAAGTTACCTGCCCGGCATCATACTGCAAACGGATAATGCGTAAGGTGCTGTCGTTCAGTTTTACGTTCTTTTGGGCAATGGTCAACTGTTCGTCCAGCATCAGCAGGTTATAATACCCGCGGGATACGCTGGCAACGATGTTGGTTTGAATAGCCTTTTTAGCTTCTGCAGTTTGCAGGTACTGGGCAAGAGCAGCGCGCTGGCGGTTCTTTATTTTACCCCATATATCGGCCTCCCATGATAATGCCAGGTTGGCAGAATAATCTTCAACATGGTTGGTACCGATGCCAAACTGGCTAATGCTTAAGCCGGTAACGCTGTTATCGCTTGGGCGGTTGCTGCTTGCGGTAACATTTAAACCAACGGTGGGCACGTAATCCCATTTTACCTGTTTAAAAAGCAATTGAGATGCTTCTATATTTTTCACCGCTATCTGCATATCGTAGTTCTTTGCGATAGCACTGTCTATCAGTTGTTGCAGGGTTGCATCAGCAAAAAAGCTTTTCCACTGAATATCTGCAATGCTGGTAGTATCGCCTACAGTTGCCACATTTCTAAATTCAGTTGGCAGCGCAGGTTTGGGTGTTTCTATATCTTTTGAAACTGAACAACCGGATAACACCACCAGTATAAAAGCCAGTTTACTAAATAAATTTTTCATTGTCTTGTTGTTAAAGTTTGAAGCCTCATCCCAACCCGTCTCCAGGGGAGAGGGGCTAAGATTCGTAAAGTCCTTTCCTTTGGAGAGGATTTAGGTGAGGTTTTTATATCATTTCCGTTTGCAGTTCATCTACATGTTTGTCGTTACCACCGGTCTGTTTATTACGATGCCTGTCGAAGGGTACGCCGCTTATACGTTCCTGTAAGTGCTGGAATATTACAAACAGTACAGGGATGATGAACAAGCCTAACAATACCCCCGACACCATACCGCCCGCGGCACCAATACTGATAGAGTGGTTACCCTGTGCAGATGGGCCAGTAGCAATACTCATCGGGAATAAACCGAATACGAAGGCCAGCGACGTCATCACTATCGGGCGGACCCTTAAACGGGATGCCTCAATGGCTGCGTCAACCAGGCTCATGCCGGCACGCCGTTTCTGCACCGCGAACTCTACAATTAGAATGGCATTCTTGGCTAATAAGCCAATAAGCATGATCAGGGCTACCTGTACGTAGATGTTATTTTCGATACCGGTTAAGCCCAGCACTACAAACACACCGAAGATACCTGTTGGGATAGAAAGTATTACCGCCAATGGCAGGATGTAGCTTTCGTACTGTGCCGATAACAGGAAGTATACAAACACCAAACACAGCAAGAATACCACGGTTGATTGCCCGCCCGACGAGATCTCCTCGCGTGTTTGGCCCGAGAATTCGTAGGTAAACCCTTCAGGAAGCTGCTCTCTGGCCGTTTCTTCGATGGCTTTAATGGCATCACCCGAACTGTAACCCGGTTTTGGGATGGCGTTCACCTCAATAGAGTTGAACAGGTTGTAGCGCGAAGCTGTTTCAGAACCATAAACACGGGTGAGCTTTACCAGTGTGTTTATCGGTACGGTTTCGCCTTTATTATTTTTAACAAACACCCGGTCGATGGTGCTCGGGTCGGTACGGTCGGCAATATCAGCCTGTACAACCACGCGGTAGTATTTACCAAAGCGGTTAAAGTCTGATGCTTGCGCGGTACCAAAATAGGCCTGCATTGTGGAAAGGATGTCCTTCACATTTACGCCCAGCTGGCTGGCTTTCTCATTGTCAATTTCTAATTGTAATTGCGGATAATCGGCTTTGTACGATGTAAATGCGTAGGCAACAGCCGGTTTCTGCATTAGCTTGGCAATAAACGTATTGGCAACGCCGCTAAATTTATCAAGTTTGCCGTTGGTCTTGTCCTGCAGCATTACGTCCAGTGCCTCAACATTACTAAAGCCCGGCACGGTAGGGAAGCTGAATACAAAGAATGTGCCCCCAGGCACTGCGCCTAATTTGCCCCTAACAATGTTCTGTATCTCGTCAATGTTCTTCACATCACCACGCTCGTCGGTTGGTTTCAGCAAAAGGAATATTACACCAGCTGATGGGCTACTGGATTGTGTTAAGAAGTTAAAGCCGGATAAGGCCGTAACAAACCTTGCAGATGGCAGCGTTTTAAGTTGGTCTTCGGCCTGTTTAAAGATCTTGTTGGTACCGGCTAAAGAAGTTCCGGATGGTGTAGATACCGCTACGGCCACAAAGCCCTGATCTTCTGTTGGGATAAAGCCGGTTTTGGTACGGTTCACCATAAATACGGTTACCGCTATTAGCACTGCAAGGCCGGTCATGCTTATCCATTTATTACGTAAAAGGATCTTTATACCGCCAATATACCTATCGGTGAGGTAGTTAAAACTGCCATTAAAGCCTGCGTAAAATTTATCGGCAAAACCTTTTTTAGGCGCGGCATGGCCATCTGCAGTATGTTTGTTCTTCAGGAACAAGGCAGCCAGGGCCGGGCTTAACGTTAAAGCGTTAACAGCCGATATGATGATGGCTATGGCCATGGTAAGCGCAAACTGCCTGTAGAAGATACCTGTAGAACCTGTCATGAAACTTACCGGCAGGAACACCGACGCCATCACCAGGGTAATAGATATAATAGCACCGGTAATTTCGTGCATGGCCTCGGTGGTTGCTTTTTTAGGGCTAAGGCTGGGGTCATGCTCCATTTTGGCGTGCACGGCCTCTACCACCACAATGGCGTCATCCACCACAATGCCAATGGCAAGCACCAATGCAAACAGGGTTAACAGATTTATGGAGAACCCTAACAGGCTCATGAAAAAGAACGTACCAATAATGGCCACCGGAACAGCAATAGCCGGGATAAGGGTAGACCGAAAATCCTGCAGGAATATAAACACCACAATAAATACAAGCACGAATGCTTCTATAAGCGTATGCTCAACCTGGCTTATAGATTCGTCCAGGTCTGTTTTGGTGCGATAAAACTGATTGTATTTGATGCCTGCGGGGAAGCTTTTTGATGCTTTCTCCATCAGTTTATCAATCTGGATCTGGATCTCGTTGGCATTCGATCCTGATAATTGAATAATACCAACAATAACACCATCGTGTCCGTTAAGGTTACTTACACTGTTGTACGAGTAAGCGCCCAGTTCCACACGTGCCACATCTTTAAGGTGCAGTACGCTACCATCGGCATTGGCGCGGATAGCAATGTTCTGGTATTCCTCCGGCTTGGTGAGTTTACCTTTGTATTTAATTACATACTCGAACGACTGATCGCTGCGCTCGCCGAAACGGCCCGGCGCGGCTTCCAGGTTTTTGTCCTGTATGGCGGCCATTACTTCGGCAGGGGTAACTTTGTAAGTTGCCATTTGCGCCGGGTTAAGCCAAACACGCATACTATAATCCTTAACACCGCCGAATATACTCGCCGAACCTACGCCCGGGATACGTTTGATCTCGGGTACGATGTTGATCTGCGCGTAGTTGGCCACAAAGGTTTGATCGTATTTTTTCGGATCATCTGAGTAGATACCCAGGGCACCAATAAAGCTATTTTGCTGTTTAGTGGTAGTGATACCGAATTGCACCACCTCTGCAGGCAACTGGCTTGTAGCCTGCGAAACGCGGTTTTGGACGTTTACTGCCGCCTGGTCTGGGTTAGTACCTTGTTTAAAGTACACTGTAATAGCCAGTGAACCATCGTTACTTGCGGTAGAGCTCATGTAGGTCATGTTCTCTACACCGTTAATTGCTTCTTCCAAAGAAGGTGTTACCGAACGTAATATCGTTTCGGCATTGGCGCCCGGGTAAGCCGCTGTTACCAACACTGCCGGTGGGGCAATATTAGGGAAACGTTCTAAGGGCAGTTTGGTTAGGCCAAGTATCCCCACTATCACCAACAGTATGGAGATAACGGTTGATAATACCGGCCTTTCTATAAATTTCTGAAACATGGTTTTTGTGTTGCAGAGGCAAGATATAAGAACCAAGAGACAAGACACCTCACGGTCTCCGCTCTCAATCCTACCTTGTCTTGACTCCTGATTCTTATATCTTGATTCTACTTTTATTAATTTTTTGCTACAGCTACAGTTTTATCGGCTGCAACGGGTTCGGGTTTTATCACCGTGCCTTCCTGCAATTTGTCAATGCCGGCAAGCACTATGCGGTCGCCCGCCTTAACGCCGTCTTTAACCAGGTAGTTATTACCGCTTTTACCTTCAATGGTAATAGCCAGCTTTGTCACTTTGTTGCTGTCGGCCACGGCCCAAACAAATACCTTATCCTGCATTTCTATGGTGGCAGATTCCGGGACGATCAACGCGTTTTTGTGCGGCAGGCTCAGGCGAATTTTGCCCGTGTTACCGCTGCGTAACAAGCCCTGTGGGTTGCTGAAGCTTGCTCTTAAGGTGATAGCACCGGTAGTTTTATCAAACTGGCCGTCTATCATATCAATGTGGCCCTCTTTTGCGTATTCGCTGTTATCTGATAAAAGCAGGGCTACGGCCGGCAATTGTTTAAGCTTATCCTTTAATGTTGCGCCCGGGTATTGCTCTTTAAAGGCTACGAAATCCTTTTCGCCTAAAGAGAAGTACACATGCACATCGTGTACATCAGATAATTGGGTTAAAGCGTCAACATCCTGCGGTGATACCAGGCTTCCCTGTTTTTTTATCAGCCTGCCAATGTAACCGCTAACAGGTGCTTTTATTAAAGTATAACCCACGTTAATTTGTGCGGCAGATACGTTTGCTTTTGCCGATTCGATATTGGCTTTGGCTACCTGGTAGGCCGCTTTAGCGGTTTTCAATTGGTAATCTGATACCACTTTGTTGGCAACCAGCGGAGTAAGTTTGTCCACTTCTAATTGCGCGTTGCCTGCTGCTGCTTCTGCTGCGTGTAGGGCCGCAAGCGCGTTGTTTAAGGCTGCACGGTAAGGTTGTTCGTTTATTTTAAAGATAGGTTGGCCGGCTGCAACAAATGCGCCTTCGTCAACAAAAACTTTATCTAAAGCGCCGCTTACCTGCGGGCGTATTTCCACGTTAACGGTACCTTCTACCGAGGCAGGATATTCCTGGTAAGTGGTTTGAGTGCCCGCTAATACGGTTGATACCGGTAAAGCCGGTGGCGCGGGAGCCTGCGCCACCTCTTGTTTTGGCGAGCAGCTGAAGAGTGCTATCGCTATGATGGCTATTAAGATACTTTTCATGATGATTAATTTTGAGCGTGAGTTAGTAGGATTAAAAGTTGCCCGGAGGCTATTGATGTAGATGGATTCGTTTGAGTTGAGGGTATTCATAATATTGTATTGATAGATGTTTTTTTGCGGATCTTGTAAGCAATAAGCTACTTAGCTAACGACATCGCAACGATTTAGATGTTATAACATCATTAAATTGCTTAACAGTGTTAAGTAATGTATGTGGGTTTTGCGTAATTGTTTCCATAGGTGTAGTTTTTAAAAGTTAATGATAGATGTAGAGCCGTTTTTATTTAGCGATGTTAAATAACTTAACATCGTATCTTTTAGTTGAAAAACTTAAGGAGTGATACTCCTGATGATGCCGGTGATGGCATCTCTTAATACTTGCCTGTTAATGTCGTCGCTATTACCCCGGTCGAGCAGGTTGATAGAAACCAAACCATGAACTATTGACCAAAAGGTATAATACTTGGTACAGATGATCTCCGAGTCCATATCGTCGATCTTCATCAGTTCGCCTATGGATGCGGATATAATATCCCACGGCAGTTCCGCCTCGGGCAATTTGTTTACCATATCGCAGGCGCATGAGGTGGTGATACCGAACATCCCCTGGTATATTTCTTTATTCGCGAAAGCAAAGTTCCAATAGGCCAGCCACATAACCTCCAATTGGTCGGCCGGGTTGGTATTCTGGCTTTTTACTTCCTCTAACTCCTTAGCCAATTTAAGATAACCCATACGGGTCAGTTCCAGTAATATTGCTTCTTTATTAGCGAAATACTCATATATAATGGGGGCGGTGTATTCAATTACGTCGGCAATCTTGCGCATGCTTAAAGCTTGCCAGCCTTCTTCCTTTACAATACGCAAAGCAGCATCCAGTATACTTGACCTGGTTTCTTCCTTTAAGCGCAATATCCTGTCTTTACTTGCCATTGTGTTTTAACTGCTATTAAATCATTTAACAGTGTTAAGCAAATGTACAGCGATAAATTGAAGTCCGTATAATTTAATTGTCATGAAAAAAAATAAGTCAACTTGGTTTACTAAATATTGGTTGAATCAGAATTTACAGAATTAAAATATTCAGAATGCTCGTAATAATCGTAATAAATAGAATTGATTAAGAATCTAGTCCCCCATATAAATTCTGTTCATTCTAAATTCTGTAGATTCTGATTCAGACATCCCCTTTCTCAACAAAATCTAAACCTATCCTAACCCCGCCTGTTACCCTACCACACCATTATATATTCTTATGGCCGATATTGCAAAACGATTCCCCCAGAACCCCTTATTATCTCCCGCGCATTTAAAACCAAGTTTGGATGGACTGCACGTTGCCTGTCTGCTCAATCCCGGCGTATTTAAATACGAAGGTAAAACCTGGCTGCTGGTGCGCGTTGCAGAACGGCCTGAGCAATCTGAGGTACTGGTATCCTTCCCGATATTGACCGCTACCGGCGAAACTCACATCATGGAAATAGCCCTGAACGATGCCGACCTGATAGCAACTGACGCCCGGGTGGTACGTTATAAAGGTGTGGATTACCTCACCACCCTATCCCACTTACGCTTGCTCTGTAGCGATGATGGCGTAAAATTTTACGAACCTGAAGGCTACAAATACCTCATTGGCAAAGGCCCCCTGCAAACCTTTGGGATTGAAGATTGCAGGGTAACCAACATTGATGATAAATTCTACCTCACCTTTACCGCCGTGAGCGATAGCGGCGTTGGCGTAGGTATGCGCACCACCACCGACTGGAAAACCTTTGAAGAGCACGGGATGATACTACCGCCACATAATAAGGACTGCGCCATTTTTGAGGAAAAGATAAACGGAATGTTCTACGCCCTGCACCGCCCCAGCAGTGTGGATATTGGCGGTAATTACATCTGGCTGGCGCAATCGCCTGATGGCAAACATTGGGGAAATCACCAATGCATTGTAAAAACCCGAGGCGATATGTGGGACCGCACCCGCGTAGGCGCCGGCTGCTCCCCCATAAAAACCGATAAAGGCTGGCTGGAAATTTACCACGGTGCGAACCATGAGCATCAGTATTGCCTCGGCGCCTTCCTGTTAGATCTTAACGACCCGTACAAAGTCATCGCCCGTACCGGCGAACCTATTATGGTACCCTCGGAACCTTACGAGCTTACCGGCTTCTTCGGCCACGTGGTATTCACCAACGGCCATATCCTCGAAGATGACGGCGACACCATCACCATGTATTACGGCGCAGCAGACGAGCACGTTTGCGGGGCGAGGTTTTCGATGAAGGAGATATTTGCTGCGATGGGCGTATAAATGGCGGTGGGGACCCGCCATAGGGGTTAGCTTTTTTGGCAGAGGCATTGCAATGGCACTGCCTCCCCTCTTCCACAAGGCGGTGTCTCACCGCCGCCTGTAGGCGCAGAGGCAGGGAGGATTTCAGCCAATCCCCTCTTCACCCAAGCCGGTGTCCCCACCGCCACCCGATCATCGGTGTCATCAAAATAAATCTGTGAATTTCCAAACAATTGCTTGCGTAACCAAAAGGTTTCACATATATTTGTAACCGAAAGGTTTCATATAGCCTGTTTTATGAGAAGAGACGTATTCCAGGCCATTGCCGACCCTACCCGCCGCGAAATCATCAGCCTGCTGGCATCGCAACAGCTTAACCTCAATGCTGTTGCCGATAAGTTCGACATCAGCCGGCCGGCGGTATCAAAACACATCAGGATACTGACTGAATGCGGGCTTATCACTATCAAACAGCAGGGGCGCGAGCGTTTTTGCCAGGCAAACTTTAAAAAGTTAAAGCAGGTAGAAGACTGGGCCGCGCAATACCGCAAATTTTGGAACGATAAACTGGATGCGCTGGAGAACTTTTTAGACGAAGAAAAAACGACAAAACTTAAATAAATTATGGAAACACAACCGCTGATAGTGGAGCGTACGCTGAACGCGACGGCAAGTAAAGTTTGGGAAGCCCTTACTGATAACGAAAAAATGAAACAATGGTATTTTAAGCTGGAAAGCTTTGAACCACGTGTTGGCTTTGAGTTTAGTTTTGCCGGCCAGGGCAGCACCGGCGAAAAATACATCCACCTTTGCCGCGTAACCGCCGTTGAGCCCGAAAAGAAATTGAGCTACACCTGGCGCTATGAAGGCTTTCCCGGCGATTCGGAAGTGAGCTTTGAGCTTTTCCCCGAAGATGATAAAACACTGGTGAGGATAACCCATACCGGGCTGGAAACTATGCCACAAAACGGACCGGATTTCGCTTTATCGAGCTTTAGCAAGGGCTGGAACTACATCCTGGGCGAAAGCTTAAAGAAATTTGTAGAAGAGCAATAGTTAAAACCTACAAAGCGAACAAGCCGCTGCATTTTGCGCAGCGGCTTGTTTTTGTTTAAGGCTATTATTGCCTGGCTTTCGAGCCGGGGTTTACTTGCTTAACAATATTAACTACTCTGTTTTAAGGCTCTTAACCGGGTTTGTGAGGGCGGCTTTTACGCTTAACCAGGATACCGTTGCAAACGCGATGATCAGCACCGCTAAAAAGGGAACAATAAATAACACCGGGTTTATGCCGATACGGAACGCGTAACTCTCCAGCCATTTGCTAATGGCGTACCAGCCCAGCGGTGCCGAAACAACAAAAGAAATAAGGATGAGCAGTGCGAAATCTTTATAAAGCAGCTGCAATATGCCGTTTACCGATGCGCCAAGCACTTTACGGATCCCGATCTCTTTGGTGCGCTGCACAATGGTGAACGATACCAGGCCGAACAAGCCTAAACACGCCACAAAAATGGCTATAACCGTAAAGATGCCAAACACCTGTCCAAAGCGCTGGTCGGCTTTGTATTGGTCGTTAAAGTGTTCATCCAGAAAAAAGTAGTCGAACTGATCGCCGGGGAAGAAGGAGTCCCAGGTGGTTTTTAAGCCGGCAATGGTTTGGGCAACGTTGGTGGAGTTTATCTTGACCGACACATCTCCCCTAACATCCGGGATGCAACGGAAAATAATGGCATCGTAGGTATCACGTAAAGATTGCTGGTGAAAATCGTCAACCACACCTATTATAGTATATACATCACCCCAAAAATCAATCCGCTTGCCTATGGCTTGCTCGGGTTTATCAAAGCCCAGGCGGCGTACGCCCGTTTTACTAAACACCACGGTTTTTGGATCGGTGCTGAACTCTTTAGAAAATTTCCGGCCTGCTAAAAGTTTCAGGTCATAAGCAGTTAAATAGTCATAGTCTCCACCGATGATGCGGTACTGGTCGGCAGTCGCATCGGCAGCGCCTGTGAGCTTGATACCGCCGGCGTTCCATCCTACGGCTTCGCCCGGTACTGATGTGGACACGGTGATGCTTTTGATAGACGGCTGTTTTAAACTCTCCTGTTTAAAGGCGCTCATGCTGCGGTAAAACGAATCGACCTTTACCAGTGGGGCTTTGATAACCAGAGTTTGATCTATGCTTACGCCTAATTTCTGGCTTTGCATAAATTGGATCTGCCGATATACCGTTAGCGCGCCTATCAGCAGGAATATAGATGCCGCGAACTGGAAGATGACCATGCCCTTACGCAGCACAATACCTTTTGGTGATGCGGTTAATTTCCCCTTCATTACCTCTATAGGTTTAAAAGAAGACAATACGATAGCCGGGTAAAAACCCGAGAAGAAAGTACCCACTACAAATATCCCGATGACAGCCGCCCAAAAACCGGGCTTCGCAAATAAGGCGAAACCTATTTGTACGCCCGCAATATTGGCCAGTATGGGCAGGCAAATGGCAATAAACGCTATGGCAAAAAGCACCGCCAGCCCGTTCAGAAACATGGCCTCCAGCATAAACTGGGTCACCAGCTGCGTTTTGGCCGAACCCAATGTTTTACGTACGCCAACCTCTTTGGCACGGCCTATCCCGCGTGCGGTGGCCAGGTTAATATAATTTATCCACGCGATGATAATTACGAAAATGGCGATACCCAGCAACAGGTAAACAGATTTGCCATCGCCGTTAGGCTGGATCTCGAACATCCGGTTGGAATATAAATGAATGCTCGGCATGGGCTGCAAGGTATATATGGCGCTTGCACCCGAACTGGCAAACTGCTGGTATGCTTTTTTTACAATGGGTAAAAATTTAGCTTCTACAGTCTTAGGGCTGGCACCTGGTTTCAGCAACAGGTAGGTGGTACAACCGTCAGAATACCATGCGTTATCCAAATTATTTCCATCCCTTGGCGGGTTCTCTTTCAACAGCGTGCTGTACGATTGTAAAATATCGAAACTCAGGTGCGTATTGGCAGGCATACTTTTCATTACGCCTGTAATTTTTAAAAGCTTGGTGGTATTAAGCGTTAAGGTTTGTCCGACCACCTCGGTACTGTGAAAAAGCTTTTGAGCTACTTCTTCGGATATCACTACCGAATTTGGCTCTACCAATGCGGTTTTGGGGTCGCCGCTTAGTAACGGGTATGAAAATATGTTGAAGAATGAGCTGCCACAATAGAAATCCTTCTTGATCACGATCTTCTCGTCTTTATAATTGGCGAGGGCATTACCGGCAGGAACCAGCTTTACAAAATCCTCTACTTCGGGCACATCGGCTTTGAAAGCGCTGCCGGGTGCGAATGCTCCGCCGGCCCATTGGGTGCTTAGTTTGCCTTTATCGTACCTGTCCTGGTTAACGCGGAAAACACGGTCCTTATTAACATGAAAATTATCGTAACTCAGTTCAAAACTTACGTATTGCAGTATGAGCAAACAGGCCGCCATACCAATGGCCAGCCCGAAAATATTGATAAAAGAGAACGCTTTGTTTTTAGACAAGTTGCGGAACGCGATAAGGAAGTAATTTCTAAGCATGGCTATCAGTTTAGTGAAACCAATAAGGCCAAAAGAATACCAATTTTTTAACTAATTGTATATCAATAATATAAATCAATTTCGCAACTCCTAATACGTTCGGATTTAATACATCAACTGTACGATATCGTACAGTTGATGTTAAAAGGATTACTTGGTGTGCTATAGCTTCGCCACCAAAACTTTCCCGTTATAAACTACCGTTTTATCTATCTTATCGGCTTCGCCGGTATTTGAGCCGTGCGCGCCTTTTACCAGTACTACATTAAACGTATGTTTCTTCAACATGCCTTTAAAGTTGCCTTTGGTGGCCGAAATGCTTAGCTGGCGCAATTTATCATTCCAGTTTAACGTGAACGTTGCCTTTGCGCCTTTTTCGTAGTTGTAGTTTTCGTTCTCGTCTTCGTAGTATTTAAAGGTGCCGTTTGCCCCTGGGTAAATGCGCAACTCTATTTTGTCGGCAGGTTTTTCGGTGGCGTATTCCATTACCGGGCCCATCGGTACGATAGAACCTGCACGGATGTACAATGGCATCATGTTCATGGGCACCTCAACCGTTAGCTTTTGTCCGCCATTGGTGACTTCGCCCGTCCAAAAGTTGTACCACTTTGTTGCAGCCGGCAGGTATACTTCGCGGGTTTTAGCTTTGCCTGCCGCGTCTGCGCCTGTGTACAATTGCGCGGTAACGGGGTTCACCAAAAACGCCGGACCAAACATATACTCATCTGGTATGCCGTAAACGTTGGCATCCTTCTGGAAATCGAAAGTAAGCGCACGCATCATGGTATAGTTCTCGGTATTTACACGGCCCGCCAGTGAGTAAATGTATGGCAACAAGCGGTAACGCAGCTTATCAAAATTCAACAAGGTAGCACGGGTGTCTTCGTCCCAGTTTTTGGAAAAAATGGCCCGCTCCCCTTTTCCATGGATGCGGAATATCGGGCTAAACGCCCCAAACTGGAACCAGCGGGTAAATAGTTCACGAAACTCTGGTTTCGACCAATCCGGTGCTTTCCAACCATAGTGGTAGCCACCAATATCCGACGTCCAGTACGGAATGCCCGACGCGCAGGCGTTAATTCCCTGCGGTACCTGGTTTTTAAAGTTTGCGAATGTACATTCAATATCAGACGACCATAGCGTAGCGGCGTTCCTCTGCTCGCCCGCAAACGACTGCCTTACCAAAAAGAAAGCGCGCTTGCCGGGGATATCCCTGCGCCAGCCTTCGTAAACGCCTTTGGTATGTTGCAGGGAGTAAGTGTTAAAATAATCTATCCCTTTGCCGGTATAAAAGTTGGCTTTGCGACGTTCATCCAACAGGGTGCCGTTGTCGGGTTCGCACTGGTCTATCCACCAGGCATCCCAACCGTAACGTTTCACCAGGCTATCGCGGGCTTGCTGCCAGTATAATTCGCGCGCCTTGGGGTTGTGGGCGTCATAATAAGTATCATAAGTATGGGTAACCACGTTATCCCAGGTAATACTGGTGAGGCCGCCCATTTTTTCTAATGCATCGTAATTTGGCGTTCCTTTGCCAAATACCGGCCATATAGAGATCATGGCGTGCAGGTTGGCGGCATGCAAAGCATCCACCAGCTTTTTTGGATGCGGGTAACGCTCGGGTTTCATAATGTGGGAGCCGATTGGCAACGGATCCCAGTAATACCAATCCTGCACCAATACATCTACCGGGATATGGTTGTTGCGATAGTTGTCTTTCACGGTTAAGATCTCGGCCTCGCTCAGGTACCTGTCTTGTGACTGAAATAACCCATAGGCCCATTTGCCAAACATTGGCGCGCGGCCGGTGGCGGTGCGGTACAAGTCGATGATATGGTCAAAATCCGGGCCGTAGAAAAAATAGTAATCTACTTGTTTCCCGCTTTCTGATACGTATTTAAATTGCGTGTTACCATCCTCGGCACCGTAAAAGTTAGAAGCCGAGTAGTTATCCCACATCAATCCGTAACCCTGTGTAGAAAGCATCACCGGGATAGCGCCGGTAAGGTACTTGATGGCCATATCCTGATTTCGGCCCTTGTAGTTGATGCTCAGCGAGTCTAAAGGGTGGCAGCCCATCCCGTAAAGCGCTTCGTTGGCGGGGGAATTGAATGATGTACTAACATTATAGGTGCTGATGCCCGCGATAGTAGCCGCCGACATGCTTTTATTACTGCTTGTCTCCGCCGAGATCACCTTGCCGCTCAGATCGCAATAGGTGATGGCATTGGTTGCTTTGTTTATTTTTATTTTGAGTTTGGCCGTTGTTATGGTTACTTCGGTTTTACCGTCAGCAACAGTAAAAGCGGTTGCAAGCGGCCATTTGTTGTTCACCACCAACGATTCTTTGGTTTGGAAGCTATCGAAAATGGTATACCTCACTTCAATAATATCCGCCTTGCAAATATTCAGTTGCATTAAGCCTTTATCCAGCTTAAAAACCACGCTTTTCGCGTTTTTGGTTAGGGAAATTATGGTGGCTTTTGCGTTGCCGAAACAGGAAATACAAACGCACAGGAGCGCTAACTTTTTAAAAACAGAATTTAATCGAAGCATAAATAATGACTGATAATTGAGTTTTTAAAAATAGAGATAGCGGCTAAGAGGCAATGTGTCAATTGTACATATTAATAATAAAAATGTTAACCCGAAGATGTGAAAGAAAACGTTTTAAGAAAATAGCAGTATAAATCAGCATCAATATGGCCTATCGGGGTAAAAGCTATTCTGAGATACTTTTAATTTGGGCGTTCCCTTCGGTCGGGTCTTCCGCTCATACGCCACAGGCATTAAGCGCAGGCCGGTACCCGCTTCACCCCCTAACGCGGACAATTGTCGTTGTGTCAGTCTGAGCCTGTCGAAGACCTATACGTCATTCAATACCGGCGAATGGTTCGACAAGTTCACCATAACAATCCCCTCCTACTTCAACACCACCTTCGTTGCCCCATACCCAAACTTCTCCTTCCGGGCATCCATAAAGGTTTGCACTTTGGCGTTCTTGCTGAGGAGTTTGTGCAGTTCGTGTTTTAGAATCCCGTTGCCTGTGCCGTGGATAAAGGTAATATCGGGCATCTGGTGTACAATGGCGGCATCCAGAGCGTGTTTAAAATTGGTTAACTGGATATTCAGGATCTCGCTGCTGGCCAAAAATTGGTAGTCATCGCGTAGTTTTTCTATGTGAAGGTCTACTTCCTGCTGCGGCTTGGCAACCACCTGTTTCTCTTCGGCAGGCTTAAAAAAACTTTCCTTTAGTTTTTGGGCATCTATCACCAGTTCCGGTTCATCTAACTGGATCATCCAGCCCAACTGATTGATAAAGGGCACCTGTTTTTTGGCTCCCGAAAAATCCTTCGCTTTAAATTGCTCACTTATATTTAGCGGACTAAGCACCGGCTGGTTTTGTTTGGTATGGAACAGTACCTGGAAGATCAGTTTAGGCCACAGCTGCAGGTCGGCCAGTTTGGCGGAATATACTTTTGCATAACTGCGCGGCTCAATAATACCCGCAAACTCGCCTTTGTATTGTTTATTTTGTTCGGTACTAACTGAGGCTAATAGCTGGTAAGAGGTTTCGTTCAGCAAATGCAGATGCACTACCGAATTTGCTTTGGCATCGGCAACCACGGCAATATATACACCTTTGCTTTTAAACTCTCCGGGAATAATGGCTTCAACTTCCGCCTCTTCCTCATCACCCACCAATTTGCTGTGCCCATGCACCGATGTTACTTTGGTGGCCAACACGGGGATCTCAAAATCATCTTCGCCGGTAACCCCTATCATCTGGTCGTTAATGATGCGGGTTACGTAACCCTCCATCTTCTCGTCCACAAACCGTACAAAATCACCTAATTTATATTTCATAGCACACGTAATAATTGGCAAAGGTATCAATATACCATAAGCCCGATAATTAAACTTATATTTACGTAGTAAAACCTTTTTTTAATTAAAAAATTAGTTACAGTTTTGCACTCCCCCGTCACGGTTAATTTTAACAGAATGGACACTACACCTACTCCTGCTCCTTTAAATGATGACCTGTTAAAAGAGGTTTTCCACCACCATCTAAACAGGATATACAACGGAAAATGTTTTCTATACAAAACCCTGCCCGGCCTTAACGCCCTTGCCTCGTTCAAAGGGCTGCAACTGGCTATTGACGAGTTTGGCGAAGATGTGCTTAAGCAAATTGTGCGGATGAAAACTATCTACGCGCTATTAGGCGAAACACCAATAGATAATGAATGCAACCCCATCACCAATATTATTAAGGATGAGTTTTGCCTGGACGAAAACCAAACCGTTCCATTATTGAACGACCTCGACCTGATGCTTTATATACAATTATTAGAGCACGTGAACATTACGTCGTACCGGATGCTCATCATGATATCAAAAACCTTGAAGCATGATAACATCATCCAAATGCTGAAGGAAAGTTTTGATGAATCGCAGGAGAACGATAAGCTGTTTACCCTGATAGCGAAGGAATATATTAGCCAGGATTAAGCATGCCCGAGGCCGAAGAAGAATCTACTAAAGCTTATCACATTATTTTAGTAATTGGCCTCGTTGAGCTTTTGTTCTGTATTGCCTTCCCTATCTATGTAAGTTTTACTCAAAACTTAGAATTGGGTGCACTAATTTTATGGTTTATCTTTTTTATTTTGATGGGCTATTATAGCGTATTCTGCACAGCGCTAATTCGTATTATTAAAAAACCCATAACCGAATCAACAACAAGCGTCGGCACTTTAGTTTTCCTGAACGTGCTGCCCATCTTGGCTATCGTGGCGCTTTACGCTTGGGGTTAAAAGGATTTCCCGAAATAAAAACGGCTATAAATAACAAAAGCCGGACAGAATGCCCGGCTTTGCACAGTTATTTAATACCCCTACTAAAATAACTTTGAACAAATCAACATAATTAATTTTCGCCGCGCAAATTAATATGCCGTTAGCATTGTAACAATTCGTTTACGCTGATCGTCTCAACTATTAGAGGTATAATATTTAATTTGCGCGCTAAATCATCAAATACACTATATCCATCCAACAACCTTATAAGTTATGTTAAAACCAATTGCGTTAACCGCATTATGCAGCCTGTTTTTGTTACAATTACAAGCTCAAAACCTGTATATGCCGCGCGAAATTAAGCAGGCCTATACCAAGGGGACCCGCTCGCCAGATGGTAAACCCGGCAGCAAGTACTGGCAAAATTTTGGCAAGTACAACATCTCGGTAAGCCTTACGCCACCGGGCCGCACCGTAAAAGGGGTAGAAACTATTACCTATTTTAACAACAGCCCCGATACCTTGAAAAGGCTAAACATGAAGCTGATCCTCAACGTTCACCGCCCGGGTGCATCGCGCGATGGAGGTGCCGGTTTAGATTACCTCACTGAAGGTATACAGGTGGATAGCTTTTTGGTCGCCGGACAAAAAAAGAGCTGGAATAATAAAACCGCTGCAACTACCAACCAGATAGTGAATTTAAGCAAGCCATTGATGCCGCACGATTCGCTTAAACTTGATATTGCCTGGCATTTCGACCTCAGTAAGCAGAGCGGCCGCGAAGGTGTGATAGATTCCACCTCGTTCTACCTCGCTTATTTTTACCCGCGTGTATCTGTGTATGACGATTACCAGGGCTGGGATCGCGTAGAATTTGTAGATTCTAAAGAGTTTTACAACGATTTTAACAATTACACGCTAAGTGTAACCGTACCTAAAAACTACATTGTTTGGGCAACCGGTACTCTGCAAAACCCGGCACAGGTTTTACAGCCCGAGTTTGCAAAACGTTTATCAACTTCGATGACGAGCGACTCCACCGTACACGTGGCTACGCTTGCCGAGTTAAACGCCAACACCGTAACCGCGCAGAATGCCACCAATACCTGGGTGTGGAAAGCGGACGACATTACCGATATAGCCGTGGGCATCAGCAACCATTATATTTGGGATGCGGGCAGCGTTATAGTGGATAAAACCACTGGTCGCCGCAGCAGCATGCAAGCAGCATACCCGGAAGCCGCAACGGACTTTAAAAAATCTGTACAATATGGGCGCAACGCTTTAGGTTGGTTTAGCGCCAACTGGCCGGGTGTACCTTACCCCTTCCCAAAAATGACCGCCTTTAAAGGTTTCGCCGATATGGAGTACCCCATGATGGTGAACGACAGCCAGTTTGGAGACGCCACTTTTGCACAACTGGTGCAAGACCATGAGATAGCACACACCTGGTTCCCTTTTTACATGGGCATCAACGAAAGCAAATACGCCTTTATGGACGAAGGTTGGGCAACCACGCTGGAATACCTGATAGGTATTGCCGAGAACGGTAAGGTAAAAGCGGATAACTTTTACAAACAGTTCCGCATAAACGGCTGGATAGGTGATAAATCAACCGCCGAAGATCAGCCCATTATCACCATGAGCAGCGAGCAAAAAGGCGGTTATGGAAACAACGCCTATGGCAAGCCATCATTAAGCTACTTAGCCTTGAAAGATATGCTGGGCGATGACCTGTTTAAAAAAGCACTGCACGGTTATATGGACAGATGGCACGGCAAGCACCCTATCCCATGGGATTATTTTAATTCGATGAGCAGTGTATCGGGCAAAAACCTTACCTGGTTCTTCAATAACTGGTTCTTCAGCAATGGTTACAACGACCTTGCCATTACAACCGGTGTAAAAGGTAAAGATGGTTACACATTAACTGTAAGCAACGTTGGCGGTTTCGCAATTCCGTTTGATGTGGTATTAACCTTTGCAGATGGAACTACCAAAACCATCCACCAAACGCCTGCTATTTGGGAAGCAAACCAAAAGCAAGCCTACGTAACCTTTAAAGCCGTTATAGGTAAAAGCCTAAAATCGGTTACATTGGATAACGGCATTTTTGTAGATGCTACCAAAGCAGATAATACCTGGGTAGTGAAGTAGTGACTGGGGAGTAGTGAGTGGTTAGTAGTGACTTAAAAGTATGTTGCGAATACCATGTTCATAGAAGTTCTCCTCGCTATCGCTCGTTCGATGACATATTGATGACATATTAATAAAACAAGAAAACCCAGCCATAAGCCGGGTTTTCTTGTTTTATTAATGTTATGATTACGCGCCTTGTACGGAGTTATTCCAGTCGTCAGCGGCTGATTTTACTTTTGCTTTAGCTTCGCCTGCGCCGTTTTGTGCATATGCTTTAGCGGAACCAACGGCATCTTCGGCTGTACCGCGTGCACTGTCAACCATTTTGCCGGCATCGCCAACCAGGTCGTTATATTTTGATTTTACCGAACCTACGGCATTGCTGCTGTATTCTTTCAGGTTATCGGCGGTAGTTTGCGCTTTCGTTTTTGCCGCGTCTACAAGGTCGTTTACATAATCAGCTATATCGCCTCTTAGTTCTTCACCTTTTTCTGGTGCCAATAATAAGCCCAGTGCGGCGCCTGCTGCAGCACCCACTAAAAGCGCTGCTATAATTTTTGCTTGATCTTTCATATCCTTTTTTTGGTTTTTAGTAGATGATTTGTTTATTAGTTAACAAAGCCCATGCCGTAGTGTTTAAAATATTAAAAAAAAGTTACGGTTGCATTTTAATGGCCAATATGCTTGGGGCATACTCGGTTTTATAACACAGCACGGTCATAAACCTGTTTTTATGCTCGTATAAAATACAAGGGCTTACTTTTTGCACATTGCCCATCGCAAAACAAAACATTGTATTTCATGGAAACAGTACTTCAATCCATACACTTCCGGAAGGTATTTTACCTGGTAAGCATTCTTCTCATCATTTTATTATTCGCTATTAAGTATACGCTGATCCCTATTATAGATCACCGGGAAGCGCTGCCCAAAAAGATACTGAGGCGGATATTAGATACGCTGATAGCTGTATTGATAGCTGGTTTAGCCGTTGGAGCTTTGCTGTTTTGGATGAGCGGGAATGAGTAAAGCCGTCTGAATCAGAATCTTAGAATGAACAGAATCTTTATTTACGCATCAGGCAAATTTAACTTGGTCTTCAAAATCTGAAAATTCCGATTCAGATAGTCCTCCGCGATAGGGATTGCAATGGAAACCCCGGAATGGAGTCCCCACTTCTATCAGTGGGGACGGAATGAGGAGTTGGAATGAAAAGCCCGGGCCGCAGGCATCGCCATTATTAGAGAGTGGTTAATTGGTTGAGTAGTGAATAGTTGCAAAACGGAGATTGCTCGCCCTTCGACAGACTCAGGATAACACCGCACCCCTCCCAGGGGAGGGAATTGGAAAACAGCTCTTATTGCGCTCCGCAAAAACAAACTCACACAAAAAAAACACCAAAAAACCATCACCAAAAAACTCTATCTACAAAAAGCATCACCCCCAACCCAAAAATCTACCCACAAAAAAAACGCCCCGAAATTCGGGGCGTTTTTTTTGTACGCTTGATGATTAATATATAATTAAACAACTTTTACATTTACTGCGTTCAAGCCTTTTCTGCCGTTTTCTACTTCGAATTCAACTTTATCGTTTTCACGGATTTCGTCGATTAGGCCTGTTGAATGAACAAATACGTCTGCGCCACCACCGTTAGGTGTAATAAAGCCAAAACCTTTTGTCTCATTGAAAAATTTTACTGTTCCTTCTTTTTGCATTATTTTATTTATTAAAGTGCAAATGTAGTCATAATAATCGATATTCATACAAAAAGCGCTTTTATCGCACTCCTTTACGCCTTAATGACTAAGCTACGATGGATAAATGGCGGCCATGCAGGGTATCTTCAGAGTCTTTTACAATACCGCGGATCTTCTCGTCAAGCTCGTTAACGGTAAGCTCCATCATCTCAAAATAGTTAAAGTAGATGTTCTCCATCTTCATTAGGTCCATAATACCCAACAGCGATGCTACCGGGCGGCGCAGCTCATGCGATTGCATAATGGCAATGCGCTGTAAGGCTTCGTTTTGCACGTTGATATAGGCCTCCTGGCGTTTGCGGTGTGTGATGTCTGTTGAGTTGAGCGATACACCTATTACCTCGCCGTCATGGTCGCGCACGGGTACAAAAGTGGTCACTTTCCAGCACTCCAGCGGGGTGCCCGGCATCAGCATCCACTCCCGTTTTATGGAGCGGCCGGCAAGGGCTATGTTGAAATATTTTTTAAACTGGCCAAGAATGGCGGACTCGGTGTATTTTAATATCGAATCGCCGTTTGTGAGTTTGTGTTTGTAGTGGCTGCGCGTAAATATGGCGGCAGATTTGTTAAAAGCCATTACCTCGTAATTGCGGCCCACCAATATATGTGTATCTGTTGAGCTATCAAAAATCGCTTTCAGCTTCAACTCCGATTCTTTGCGTGCCTTTGTATTTAACAGTTCTTTTTGGTGCTGCTCCTCTAAAACGCGCACGCTCCAGTTAAATTCCATCAAATTCACTATCTGTTTAGCCAGCGTGAGCATAGCTTTACGCTGAGCGCCTGTCAAATCGCGTGGCTTCATATCAATTACACAAAGGCTCCCTATGGCAAAGCCATCTTCGGTAATGAGCGGTGCGCCTGCATAAAACCTTACATGTGGCTCGCCCGTTGCCAGGGGATTGGTGCAATGGTGCTCGTCAGCCAAAATATCGGGGATAATAACCAGGTCGTTTTGCTTGATGGTGTTATTGCAAAACGAAACGCCGCGCGGTGTACACACTACATCGGTACCTTTGGCCGCTTTAAACCATTGGGTATCGGCGTCCAGCAGTGTTACGAGTGAAACCGGTGCCTGGCATATTTCGGCCACCAGGTCTACCAGTTCGTTCATGTCCGTGGTAATACCGGCATCAAGGTTTTTAAACCTGTCTACAGCATTAAGGCGTTGTTGCTCGGTATAGTTCGTTATCAAATTAGCTCGGGTATTGGTTGTTTTCACTGTAATAGGTTTGTTCTACGAAAAATAGGCCCGGGTTGTTGTAGAATTAACAATTATGATAATATTAATAATTTGAAGTTAATAAATTAGCAACATTGAAATTAAAGACAGGATTCATTAACATTTGTAAATCAAATTTTTAGTAGCACATCAGCTATTAACCGTGACAAAAAAGCCCCGGGTTTTCACCAAAGGGCTTTGCGCAAACAATTAATCATATCACCCAATCACATACCCTACTCTCAATTGTTTAGCAATATCATTTATCCTGCTCGCTATACCAATAAAACGAACGATATTATGTGAAAACATACGTTTAAACTTTTACTGTGGATTGTACAGGTATTAATTATTTTTGCGCCAGATGAAAGCATTTATTTTCGATTTGAACGGCACTATGGTAAACGATATGCCATACCACGCCAAAGCCTGGACACGCATAGCCAACGAGGAACTTGGCGGTAACTTTACCGATTCCGAGATAAAAAACAATATGTACGGCAAAAATGCCGAAGTACTGGTAAGACTGTTTGGCAGCGACAGGTTTACCAGCGACGAAATGGATAAACTATCGGAAGATAAGGAAGAACAATACCGCCGCGAGTATATTGGCGAGCTTGCGCTTTTACCCGGCCTTGCCGATTTTTTGGAGCGCGCCTGCCAGGCGGGGATCCCGATGGCCATTGGCTCGGCAGCTATCCCATCCAACATTGATTTTGTGCTGGATAACCTGAACATCCGCCATTATTTTAAGGCCATTGTAAGCGCCCATGATGTTACCCACAGCAAACCCGACCCGGAATCGTTCACCAAGCCCGCCGCTTTATTGGGTGTAAAGCCCGAGGATTGCATTGTGTTTGAAGATGTACCAAAAGGCGCCGAAGCCGCTAAGAACGCAGGCATGAAAGCGGTGATACTTACCACAACCCATCCCCGGGAGGATTTTGCCAAACTGGATAACATCCTGCATTTCGCCAGTGATTTTAATGATGATTATTTTGCCGGATTAATTTAACTTGCGTTAAAATAATTAACCAATTGAAAAACCTATACCTCCCACTTTTCGCCGCCTTAATAGTTGCCTGTTTTTTTTTATCATGCTCCAAGAAATACTACGCCCCAGGCCTTTATCAAAACGACGTACAACTGATGATGAAACCGCATTCGCAGGATTCGGCAAAACGGAAAATATATGTTGCGGGCACCCTCGTAGAACAGAGTGGCGCCAATGGCCAGGGCGCAGCATCGAGCGGCGTGTTGAATGTTTACCAATCGCACACCTTTAAAAATGTCAACTTAAGTTACGGTGCCTTGGCCTTCGCAGGCAACTATTCCCGGAATGAAACCAGCAGCAGTAGTAACAGCACCGGCGGCACAACCAATAACGATGTTCATATTTCAAAGGGTTTTATCGGTTACGGTTTCAATGGCTCTTTATCATTCTATTTCAGCAACGCGGTGTGCGATTTCCGGGTGCTTGGCGCAGATCTCGTCTACACC
This sequence comes from Mucilaginibacter sp., assembly GCF_039925265.1. Taxonomy (GTDB): domain Bacteria; phylum Bacteroidota; class Bacteroidia; order Sphingobacteriales; family Sphingobacteriaceae; genus Mucilaginibacter. The sequence continues at coordinate 74,130 of NZ_JBDSZG010000057.1, read as the reverse complement.
AAAGAAAGCGGTGATTACCTTGCATTTCGCAGATCCGTTTATGGCCAGCCGGATATACTGAGTTCGCCCCGGAGCGAAATGCTTACTTACGGAATATTTACCGAGTATGTTTTTCACCCGAAAGCGGATCTGAACGTTGGCTTTAAAATTTTCCTCAACAAAGTTACCGGGCAAATTAACCGCGATCTAAATGATTACGGTTCGGGTTTTAACACTACCGGCGGTACGCTGTTTGCCGAATTTAACCGTATTAACGTACACACCACTTTCGCTTTTAGCTCAAATAGTTACGTCACTGGCTTGGGCTTAGGTATCCAATTAGGGGCGGGCTACAGTTTTTAAACCGAATATACCGATTGCACCATATCGCGCAGGTTATAGTGCGATGCCATTACCTCGCCATAAGCACCTGCGGTACGCACCGCTATCAGGTCGCCACGGAATGATTCCGGCAGGTCAACATCTTTGCGGAAACAATCTGTGCTTTCGCAGATAGGGCCTACAACATCGTACTTCATTTCGGATGTCGGATGCTCGATTTCGGATTTGTCTTGACTCTTGATTCTTGATTCTTGACTCAAGTTTTCTATAACGTGATACGCCTGGTAAAGCATCGGGCGGATCAGTTCGGTCATACCGGCATCCAGGATCAAAAAGTTCTTTTTCTGCCCTATTTTCACATACAGCACCCGCGATATCAGCGAGGCTGATTGTGCAACCAACGCGCGGCCAAGTTCAAAATGCACCTCCTGACCAGGTTTTACGTTCAGGAATTTTTTGAACACTTTAAAATAGCTTTCAAAATCGGGGATGGTGTTACCGTCTGGATTATGATAATCTACCCCAAGCCCGCCGCCGGTGTTTAATATTTTTATCGCGAAGCCGTGGTTCTCAAACCAATCCTGCATTTCGTTGATGCGGGTACACAGGTTTTTGTACACCTCCATGTCCGTAATCTGCGAGCCGATGTGGAAGTGGATCCCCAGGAATTTGAGGTTGGTGCACTTCCGCAGCATCTCCACCACATCGTTCAGTTGCCAGGTGTTAATGCCGAATTTGTTCTCGTCTAACCCGGTGGTAATGAAATGGTGCGTATGCGCATCAACATTGGGGTTGATACGGATAGCGATGCCCGCCACTTTGTTTTTTGCCTTGGCCAGGCCGTTAATTATCTCCAATTCCTGGATAGATTCTACATTAAAGCAGAAGATATCCGCCTCCAGCGCCAGATTTATCTCCTTATCAGATTTACCCACGCCTGCAAAAACCACTTTACTTTTATCAAACCCATGCTCAATGGCGGCTTTAACCTCGTTACCGCTTACGCAATCGGCACCAAAACCGTAGGCTTGCACAGCATCAATAACCTTAGTATTAAAATTGGCTTTCATGGCGTAATGCACATGGAAACCATATTGCGATGACGCATCGCGACAAGCATCAAGTGTTTGCCGCAGCACATCCATGTTGTAGTAATAAAACGGGGTCTCAATCCCCTTAAAGCGTTCTATGGTATCTTGTTTGAACATGTTTTTGTAAGTCAAAATTAAAAAGTCAAAAGTCAAAAATGACTTTCAACCTTGCTACGTCTATCGGGAGATTGCTTCGTTCCTCGCAATGACGCTTTACATTTTTAAAAGCCCTCTCCTGTGGAGAGGGTTGGGTGAGGCTTCCGAAATCGAAAATTCTAAATCCGAAATTAAAACAACCTGTTATGCAAGCTCCTCAACGCTTCCACCTTGTCTTCCGTTTTTACCAGCAGGCTCATGTTATGGTCGCTTCCACCGTAAGATATCATCCTCACCGGGATATGTTTAATAGCTTCCAGCACACGGGCCGCGTAGCCATGCTTTTCGGCAGCAAAATCGCCAACTACACAAACAATAGTATGGTTCACATCAATATCAACAGTACCATAAGCGCCCAGTTCTTTGGTTATTTCGCCCAGGTAAGTGGTATCATCAATGGTAACCGAAACAGCAACCTCAGATGTGGTGATCATATCAATACTGGTACGGTAACGCTCAAAAACCTCAAAAACACGGCGCAAAAAGCCGTGCGCCAGCAGCATCCGGCTGCTTTGGATCTTTATGGCGGTAATATCATCCTTAGCAGCTATGGATTTTATCCTGTCCTTCTCACTATCATTAGTAATTAAAGTACCTGCAGCCTGCGGATCCATGGTGTTCAGCAAACGCACTGGGATCTTGTACTTTTGCGCCGGAAACACGCTTTGCGGGTGCAATATCTTCGCGCCAAAGTATGCCAACTCGGCCGCCTCGTCAAAAGATAGTTGAGCAATTGGTTTGGTGCCTTTAACAATCCGTGGGTCGTTATTGTGCATGCCGTCAATGTCGGTCCATATTTGCACTTCCTCGCTGCGGATGCCCGCTCCTATTAGCGATGCGGTGTAATCGCTGCCGCCACGGCGCAGGTTATCCACCTCGCCAAAAGCGTTACGGCAAATGTACCCCTGGGTAATAAACAGGTTATTAGCTTTGTTCTGCTCCAGCAACGGCGTAAGGTGCGAGGTGATATGATCTACAATCGGCTCGCTGTCCTCATCAGTTTTCATAAACTCCAAAGCAGGCAGCAATACGCTTGATACGCCAATCTCTTTGAGGTAAATATGGTACAGCGTGGTCGACAGTAATTCGCCCTGCGCTAAAATAATTTTATCTTCTATAGGGGTGAACAAGTCGTTAGCCAGTCCGCTTAGTAAACGAAAATGGTAATCAATAACCTCCTTACCCTGGTCGTAAAACTCCGGCTTTTCTAAAAGTTCCTTAATAAATACTTCGTACTTATCCTTTAATACGGTAATAAGATGGGCGGCCTTCTGCTTATCGCCTGTAAGGTACGCCTGACCAATTTCTACCAAACTATTTGTAGTGCCCGATACGGCCGACAGCACTACAATTTGCTGCTCGGCAGGGTTGATGATATCCAGCAGTTTCTTCATACGATCGGGGCTACCCACCGATGTACCGCCAAATTTTAAAACTTTCATGCTATGTGTTCCCTTGAAATAATGGCCGGTAAACCTACACCGGCATTTGCGGCGCTAAAAATAGGATTTTAAAGCAATATTCTACCGGTTTGGTAGAAATTATCTGAACCGGGATTTTCTTAATTAATGATTATCATGATTAGGTTTGACTTTAGGATCCTTGTTTGAACGTTAGCAGCGCAACTTCGGGCGCGAGCGGGGTATTTGAAGTTTATAAATGCATATCTTTAATTATGATTAGCCAGGAAGAAAAAGATACGATATTGAACTCTTATAAATGGATAAAAGTTCCAAAGTTTGTAGACAATGATACTTTATCGTGGGAGGATCGGTACAAGAAGTTGGATGAACACCACATATGGGAAACGTCTTTTTTAATAGAGAAAGTTAGGGAACTGACTTTGCTGCTGTGATCGCCTCTTGAAATCTTTGTGCGGTGCTTTCAGCCCGGGCTATACGCTGCAAATCCTCGCCCTTCCCGCACGCAACCCACCGCACGGCTGTGGGTTTTCCGCTGCTATCCCTACCGCGGATGTCTGAACCGTTGATTTTAATGATTAAATGATTTCGCTGATTTGCTTCGACTTTCAAATTACTACTTACCATTCACCACTCACCACTCACCACTTTCAAAAAAAATCCTCACCTTAGGGTGATAGTTCTCCCAAACGCAGCACATACTATTAAACGCGGATATGATGCCAGTAAACAACACACAAGCCGAAACCGAAAAGCTCATTATGCGGCTTTACAAAAGCGCCTTCCCACCGGTAGCGAGGTATGTAGCCAAAATGGGCGGCTCGTTTGACGATGCCCGCGACGTTTTCCAGGACGCACTGGTGATCTATTACGAAAAAGCCGCCGCCGGGAAACTGGAACTGCAAAAAACGGAAAGCGCCTATTTATTAGGCATTGCCAAACATCTTTGGTTCAAGAAATACAGGGATGGGCTTTATGATGTTTCACTGGACCAATTTGAGGGCCCGGAGTTTGCCGACAAGGCTGATCCCCAACCCTCCGAAGGAAGGCTACTATATTACCTGGAAACCGCAGGCAAAAAGTGCATGGAAATCCTCAGCGCCTTTTATTACGACAAACTGCCCATGAAACAAATTGCAGGTTTATTCGGCTACGCGGGCGAACGCTCCGTAACCGTGCAGAAATACAAATGCCTGGAAAAAGTACGCGAAACCATTAAACAAAACGCATTGCAATATGAGGACTTTATTGACTGAGACCCAGCAAATAGATGAGCACGTGCAAGGCACCGCCGCGCCTGATGAAGCCCTGCTTTTTGAGGCCAAACTACTGCTGGATGCAGAATTGCCCTTAAAAGTACAATGGCATAAGCAAACCCTCGGCCTCGTGCAACAATATGGGCGTAAAAACCTCGTAAGCATCATAGGCGATGTGCATAACCAACTGTTCACCCTGCCGCAGCACCAGAGCTTTCGGCAAAAAATATTGCAATTATTCCGCTAAGCGTTTTTTTAGAAGTCTCTCTTATGGCGAGGACTTTAAAAGTTTTTTAGAACCCTCTCCTTTGGAGAGGGCAGGGTGAGGCTTCTCAAATAACTAATTAAAATTTTATGGAAATGGATACAAATGAGTTCCGCAAATACGCGGTGAGGCACCGCCATGTCAATAGTTTACATGTAGATAGGTTTATCGACAAGGTAAACACCGCTAACATGCCCATGGCCATGACGCCCCATATTATGGAAGAGCGCCAGCTCAACATCTCGCAAATGGACGTGTTCAGTCGCCTGATGATGGACCGTATCATCTTCCTCGGCACTGCGGTGGACGACCATGTAGCCAACATCATCCAGGCGCAATTGCTCTTCCTTCAATCGGCAGATGCCAAACGCGATATCCAGATCTACATCAACTCGCCGGGCGGCTCAGTATACGCAGGCCTGGGCATTTACGATACCATGCAGTTCATCTCGCCCGATGTTGCCACCATCTGTACCGGCATGGCGGCATCTATGGCATCGGTACTGCTTTGTGCCGGTAAGCACGGTAAGCGCGCCGCCCTGCCCCATTCGCGGGTGATGATGCACCAACCCTCCGGTGGTGCGCAAGGTACTGCGGCAGATATCGAGATAGCCGCCATCCAGGTAACCAAAATGAAGAAAGAACTCTACGAGATCATCGCCCAGCACAGCGGCCAGCCCTACGAGACAGTTTACAAAGTATCCGACCGCGACCACTGGATGATAGCCGCCGAAGCACAGGAATTTGGAATGATAGATGAGATATTGGGGCCGAACCGCTGATTTTAATGATTTGGAGATTATGTTGATCGCTCTTTAAATTCCCCTATTCATCATCGTCAGCGAGGAACGAAACAATCTCTACGTTGGACAAGCAGGCGTGCAAAGCCTCAATGCATAGTTTAGAGATTGCTTCGTTCCTCGCAACGACGCAATTTTGTAATTGATTCAGACATTTTATTGTATTTTTAAACCGCCAATATAAACTACAATGAAATATTTCTTCCTATTGCTATTACTGCCCTTTATCGCGCAGGCACAAAAAAAACCGACCAATCAAAACCTGTTCGACACCATCCCATTTATCCCCGAGCATACGCCCCAACGAATTGCAATCTTTCAAAAACAGCCCATTATTAAAGGTGTTACCATCTTTTTGGGTAACAGCATCACCGAGGCCGGCAACTGGGGCAAACTGCTTAACGATACCGCCGTACTCAACCGTGGCATCGGTGGCGATATCACCTATGGCCTATTAAAACGGTTGGACGACATTACCGACCGCGAACCAAAAAAACTCTTCATCCTCATAGGCATTAACGATATCGGCAAAGACATCCCCGATTCGGTGATCGCTTATAACTACTTCAAAATTGTTAAACAAGTGCACGCCAAAAGCCCCGGCACCAAAATATTCGTGCAAAGCATTTTGCCGCTGAACACTTTACACGCCGGCTTCCCGCAGCATTATGATAAAGCGCAGCACATCCCCATTGTAAATGCCATGCTAAAAGCGAAAGCAGCCGCGATGGACTATACCTACATCACCCTTACCCCTCTTTTTGCAGATAAAAATGGCCGCCTAAAGGATGAGTACACCTTCGAGGGCCTTCACCTGCGCCCCGAAGCCTACGTAATTTGGGTGGATTACCTTAAAAAGATGAAATACCTATAATGAACAGGACCAAAGTTGCCATATTGGGTGCCGGTTTTATATCGGACATCCACCTCGAATCGTACCACCGTTTTATCCCCGAGGCCGAAGTTGTTGCCGTTTACGCCCGCAACGCGGACAAAGCCAAGGCCTTTGCCGATAAATTCCACATAGCACAGTGCTATAGCGATGTGGATGAACTGCTGGCCAACACCGATTGCGATGTGGTGGATATCTGTGTCCCCAACTACCTCCACGCCGAATGCTGCATCAAAGCAGCCAAAGCTGGTAAGCATATCATTATAGAAAAACCCTTAGCGGTGACACTGGAGGAAGCCGACGAGATGATTGCTACCTGCAAAGTCAACAATGTAAAGCTGATGTATGCCGAAGAACTCTGCTTCGCGCCGAAATATGAGCGTGCAAGGCATTTGGTAAAGGAAGGTGCCGTTGGCGAGGTGTACATGCTCAAACAATCTGAAAAACACAGTGGCCCACATACCGACTGGTTTTACGATATTAACCTGGCAGGTGGCGGCGTGCTGATGGATATGGGCTGCCATGCCTTAGGCTGGTTCCGATGGATGACTAACCACGCCAAAGTAAAAAGCGTTTATGCTACGATGGATACCGTTTTCCATAAAGGCCGAACCAAGGGCGAGGATAATGCAGTAGTAATAGTAGAATTTGAGAATGGTGTAACCTGCATTGCCGAAAGCAGCTGGGCCAAACACGGCGGCATGGACGATAAATGCGAGATCTACGGCACCGGCGGCGTTATTTATGCCGACCTTTTTATGGGCAATGCAGCCATCACTTACAGCCGCGAAGGTTACGGTTACGCCATGGAAAAGGCCGACACCACAGCGGGCTGGAGCTTTACCGTTTTTGAGGAAGTTTTTAACCAGGGCTACCCGCACGAGTTAAAGCACTTTATAGAATGCGTCCGCGACAACAAAACCCCGCTGGTAACCGGCGACGATGGTCGTGCCGTTATGGAAATGATCTACGCCGCCTATGCATCGGCTGGGCAAGGTAAAAAAATAAACTTGCCCTTCACCGCCAAGGTTAGTAAACCGGTGGATCTATGGTTGGATAATAAAGACAAATAGGACGAACTTCACGAATTAAGAAAGGCAAGGCCTCGTGCGATTCCCCTCTTGAGAGTAATAGCCCATCAAAAGACAGGGTTTATTAAATTTCGTTACGGGTTTATAATAAAGTTTTAAGTTTTATGGTGACACTATTTTGGTGAAAATAATGTTAACCCTGCATTTTTTTATTTTATTGATTATCAGATGATTAAAAACTGAATATCGAAATTGTGTTAAGTTATGTTAACCCTAATCAAGCATGTTTGATAATTAGTAAAATGGGGCAAAATTGAAACAATTCATAGAAGGCTTACAAAATTGAATACGCTGTCTTTTAATGGGCTATTAATCTCGAGAGGGGAACTGAAAAAAGGAAACAAAAGGACTTAAAGATTACATCAGCAAAATGAAAATATCCATATATCCAACCACCGACGATATGTCTAAAGCCGCAGCCGATTTGGTTGCCGCGCAATTGGCCGAAAAACCAAACTCGCTTATTGTATTCCCTTCGGGAGAATCACCTTCGGGGATGCTACGTTACCTAATTCAATACGCCAATGAAGGTAAAGCAGATTTTAGTCAGTGCACCATCATCGGGCTGGACGAGTGGGTAGGTATGGACGAGCGCGATTACGGCAGTTGCAAGCATTACCTGCACACCAACTTCTTCAATCATCTGGACCTGGACCCCGAACGTGTGGTTATGTTTGACGCCAAAGCCGAAGACCTGGAGGCTGAATGCGGAAGGATAAACGATTTCATCAGCAGCCACGGTGGCTTAGATCTCATGATCGTTGGCATCGGTATGAACGGCCATTTGGGCCTGAACGAACCGGGCACACCTTTCGATCTGTATGCCCACTTGTCGGAATTAGCGCCCATTACGGTAGAAGTTGGTCAGAAGTATTTCAAACAGGAAACCGTTTTAACCCGGGGCATCACCCTTGGCCTAAAGCATTTACAAGAAGCAAAAATGGCGGTGCTCATTGCTTCGGGGGAGAAAAAAGCGACTATCATTGCCGAGAGTTTACAGGGACATATCAGTACAGATGTACCGGCTTCTGTGTTGCAAAATATCCGTCATGCCCGCATCCTGCTGGATGAAGGTGCCGCATCTGAATTGGAACACACCTCCTGAACGATGAAGGATAACCTGCTCCTCATTCAGGAATGCCTGCAAGGCGCCCCGGCCATACTCGCTACCAAAAAAGTAGTGGCAGGCTTTGACAGTTTTGTTGATTCGATTGTAAAAGTTGTGAACAACAAAAACGAGGATGGCAGTACGGAGCATTTTCAAACCATCAAACAATTTGGCGATTATATCTCCACGAAAAGTGGCTCTGGTTTTAGTTTGGAGAGCGAAGAGCAACTACTAAAACTTGGCGGCAATATGCCCATTATGGCAAATGCCATGGCGCAGATGGGGACAAAGGTTGATTGTGTGGGTGCCTTCGGGCTCCCCTCCGTACATGCGGCTTTTACGGATATGCACCCCGCTTGTACCCTGCATAGTTTTACCAATCCCGGTTTTACCACCGCCATGGAATTTACCGACGGCAAGATCATGCTCGCCCAAATGACCGACCTTAACCATGCCGATTGGGAGGTTATCAAAGCGGCTATCGGGCTGCAAAAGTTAAAGGAGATCTTTAGCGATGCCGATCTCATCTGCCTCGTTAACTGGAGCGAACTGGACCATTCCAACAATATATGGCAAGGTTTGCTTAATGATGTATTCAGCAGCATCGATACCAACGCCGATTTCTTTTTCGACCTGTCCGACTGCTCTAAGCGTAGCGCAACAGCCATTACTACAGCTATCAGCCTCTTAAAGCAGTTCGGCCGGTATGGTAAAGTAACGTTTAGCCTCAACCGCAACGAGGCGGGGATCTTGTATAAAATATTCGTGGGCCAAAACCTGCCCACAGATTTACAAGCGGTTGGCGATGCGCTATATTCGCAGCTTGGTGCAGCCACGCTCATCATTCATACCTCTAAAATATCGCTGGCCTGGGATGCGGAAGGCACCTATTCCAATCAACCCATATTCATACCCAACCCTACCATCTCCACAGGCGCGGGTGATAATTTCAATGCTGGTTTTTGTATCGGGAAGTTGCTGGGTCTGGATGTCGGCGCATCGCTTATCATGGCCAATTCCTCATCAAATTGTTACATAAAAACCGGCGAAAGTCCAACCCTAAAAGCGTTGGACAATTACATTTCCAAATTAATATCCTCATCTTTATAATACCAATTATAAATGATTTTACATGTCGTTAAATTTAAAGGATGATAACGCCTCGTTAACGTACGATGCAATAGTGATCGGTTCGGGCATCAGCGGGGGCTGGGCAGCTAAGGAACTTTGCGAACAGGGCCTTAAAACCTTAGTGCTGGAGCGCGGCCGCAACGTGGAACACAACAAAGATTACCCAACCGCCACCACTCCCCCATGGGAATTTCGCTACCGTGGCCGCATTAACCGCCAGCAACAGGAAGAGAACCCGCTGATCACCAAGGCAGCCGGCTACGGCGATGACTGCGACCATTTCTTCGTAAAAGATGCTGACCATCCCTACATACAGGAAAAACCTTTCGACTGGATCCGCGGCTACCAGGTTGGCGGCAAATCGTTAACATGGGGCCGCGCCACCCAGCGCTGGAGCGAGTTTGAATTTACCGCGCCCGAGCGTTTTGGCTACGGCATTGGCTGGCCCATTGGTTATAAGGATGTAGCACCTTGGTACTCTCACGTAGAGAAATTCATCGGCATTTGCGGGAATAAGGACGGCCTGGAGGCCATGCCCGATGGTGAGTTTATGAAGCCTTTCGACATGAACGCGCCCCTCACCTACATCAAACAAAAACTAAACGAAAACTATACCGACCGCCACCTGGTGCATGCCCGCTGGGCACACTTAACAGATCCGCAGCAGGTGCATCTGGATCAGGGCCGCGGCAAATGCCAGGCACGGAATATGTGTATGCGCGGATGCCCCTTCGGCGGATATTTCAGTTCGGTAAGCTCCACCCTGCCCTGGGCAAAAAAAACGGGGAATCTTACTATCCGGCCGCATTCGGTAGTACATTCTATTATTTACGACGAGAAGCTGGGCAAGGCCAGCGGGGTTAGGGTTATAGATGCCAATACCAAAGAGGTTATCGAATTCAAAGCCCGCATCATCTTTCTCAACGCCGCCGCCCTCAATAGCAACCTGGTGCTCCTCAATTCCAAATCAAACCGTTTCCCCAGCGGTTTGGGTAATGATAGCGGGTTGCTGGGTAAGTACATAGCCTTTCATAATTACCGGGCATCGGTTACCGCCGATATCGATGGCTTCCTGGATAAATACTATTTCGGGCGTAACCCTACCGACCTGATCCTGGTAAACTTCCGCAACCTGCATAAGCAGGAAACCGATTTTTTTGGCGGCTATACCACTTTTATGAACGCCTACCGCGACCAGCACCCCGACGAAACCAGCGCCGGCCAGGTTGGTGGGCAGTACAAAGATGACCTTTGCGAACCCGGCAACTGGCATGTATTTGCGTACCTGCAGGGCGAAACCGTACCTAAGGAAAGTAACCATGTGCGCCTCAGCGAAGATAAAAAAGACCAGTGGGGCATCCCGTTGCTCGTCACTTCCGTATCTTATGATGATAATGATGAGCGAATGGTAAAAGATTTCCATACCCAAACCAGCGAAATGCTGGAAAAGGCCGGATGTAAAAACATAAAAACTTACAACAATAAGCAGGCTCCGGGGTTAGATATACATGAGATGGGCGGCGTGCGTATGGGTAAGGACCCAAAAACATCGCTGCTGAACCAATGGAACCAATTACACCACTGTAAAAACGTATTTGTAACTGATGGGGCCTGCATGGCCAGCACCGGCAACCAAAGCCCATCTATACTATACATGGCGCTTACCGCGCGGGCGGCAACCTATGCGGTGAGCGAAATGAAGAAAGGAAATTTGTAGCGTTTTTAAAAATCATCAATCCTACCTACTATGAAAAATTTTTTACTTTTAGTGCTCGCCGCTATGATTGTAAGCGGCTGTCATTCTTCAAAAAGCGGTACCGATGTAGCTACCGACAGCTCTGCTTTTAAAGACACCGCCTGGACACCCCTCTTTGATGGTAAAACCACTAAAGGCTGGCATACATACGGTAAAACCGAAGCAGGCAAGGCCTGGAAAGCCCAGGATGGCTTGTTGCATTTAGATGCATCCGCCAAAGGCGACTGGCAGACAAAAAACGGCGGCGACCTGGTGACTGATGCCGAATATGAAAATTTCGAGTTAAGCATCGAATGGAAAATATCCAAAGCAGGTAACAGCGGTATTATATTTTACGTGAACGAGGACCCCAAGAAATACCCGTACAGCTGGCACACCGGCATAGAGACCCAGGTGGCCGATAATAAGGAAAACGAGGACGGGCACATACCAAAACACCATGCCGGCGACCTGTACGACCTGATCTCGATAAATAAAGAAGTGGTAAAACCAGCCGGCGAGTGGAACAAAACCATGGTATTGGTTAACAATGGCGTCCTTAATATTTTTGTGAACGACGAGCAAGTGTTAACCACCAAACTTTGGACCGATAACTGGAAAAAACTGGTTGCCGAAAGCAAGTTTAAAGAATGGCCCGATTTCGGCACATTTAAAAAAGGACATATCGTTTTGCAGGACCACGGCGCAGATGTTTGGTTTAAAGATATAAAGATCAAGGAACTGTAAGCAACATTGTGCCCACACACCCAAAATGTCATATCGAGGGAAGCGCAGCGACGAGATATCTTACACGCCATGTGTTGACGCTATGTATTACCGTTATACATAGTCCGCAGGCACGGTGTCTAAGATTTCTCTTTCGCTCCCGCTCACACCCCGCCCCTGCTCTATCGAAATGACAACGGGTTTATTACATCTCAACACAAAATTTCCCCTTGCCAAGCCCCCCGCTAATTTCGATATTAGCCGGACCATGAGATCATCCTTCCGCCTGTTAAGCCTATTTCTGTTTATTACTGTTAACGCGCACGCTGCCAATGTTAAACCCATTAGTTTGCGTTGCGAATACCTAAGCAACCCGCTTGGTGTGGATGCCATGCACCCCCGCCTTAGCTGGATGCTGGGCGACAGCAGGCAGGGCGCAAAACAAACCGCATATCAAATTTTTGTGGGGACGGATTCCGCAACGGTAAGCAGCGGCAAGGGCGAGAGCTGGGCAACAGCTAAAGTGCTATCATCAAATATATTAGCCACTTATCAGGGCAAGGCATTACAGCCTTTTACCAAATACTTTTGGCAGGTGGTTGTTTGGGATAAGGATGGCGTTAGGTCGGCACCATCAGCCATTAACAGTTTTGAGACCGGGATGATGAAGATGACCAACTGGAAAGGCAGCTGGATAAGTGATGAGAACGGCTTTAACGTAAAACCGGCACCGTACTTCCGTACCACGTTCAGCACCGGTAAAAAGGTGAAGTCGGCCAGGGCGTATATTGCCGTGGCAGGTTTATATGAACTCTATATCAATGGCGAGAAAATTGGCAACCACCGGCTGGACCCCATGTACACCCGGTTCGACAGGCGGACGCTGTACGTTACCTATGATGTAACCAAACAATTGGCTGCGGGCAAAAATGCCATCGGTGTTTTGCTGGGCAACGGCTGGTATAACCACCAAAGCACAGCCGTTTGGGATTTCCACCTGGCATCATGGCGCGCGCGCCCTGCATTCTGCCTCGATCTTAGGATAACTTACGAGGATGGCACCTTTGAAACCATCACCTCCAGCGAACACTGGAAAACGAATTTAAGCCCGATCACCCTCAACAGCATTTATACAGCCGAGCATTACGATGCCCGGCTCGATCAGCAGGGCTGGAACACCATTAATTTTGACGACGCCAAATGGAAACCCGCTTTTGCCCGCCCTACGCCCTCGCAAAACATCGTATCGCAGCAGGTGGTACCTATCCGAGCGGTGGAGGAAGTGCCCACTCAAACCCTTACTAAGTTTGATGATGACAATTACGTTTTCGACATTGGGCGGAACATCTCCGGCGTGAGCAAAATAACCGTAAGCGGCAAAGCTGGCACCGTTATCCGCCTTAAACATGGCGAAAGGCTTTACAAGAACGGGCATGTCGATCTTTCTAACATCGACCTGCACTACCGTCCTACCGATGATAAGGACCCTTTCCAGGTAGATATTTTCACCCTGAGCGGCAACGGCCAGGAAACCTTTATGCCAAAATTCAACTACAAGGGTTTTCAGTACGTAGAAATTAACAGCAGCGAACCCATCACGCTTACCAAAGAGAGCCTTACTGGCTACTTTATGCACAGCGATGTTGCACCTGTGGGTCATGTGAATACCTCTAACCCCATCATCAATAAAATATGGTACGCCACCAACAACTCGTACCTGAGCAACCTGTTCGGCTACCCTACCGATTGCCCGCAGCGCGAGAAGAACGGCTGGACCGGCGATGCCATTATCGCCTCAGAAACGGGCTTATATAACTTCGACGGTATCACCGTTTACGAAAAATGGATGGCCGACCACCGCGACGAACAGCAGCCAAACGGCGTATTGCCATCTATCATTCCAACCGCCGGCTGGGGTTACGAATGGGGCAACGGGCCCGACTGGACCAGCACCGTGGCCATGATCCCCTGGAATGTGTACATGTTCTACGGCGACCAAAAAATACTTTCGGATAATTACGACAACATCCGCCGTTACGTAAACCACATAGACGAGCTATACCCTACCGGCCTATGCAGCTGGGGCCTTGGCGATTGGGTACCTGTGAAATCTGTTTCCCCGGTAGAGCTTACCTCTACCTGTTACTATTATGCCGATGTAACTATCCTCGCCAAAATAGCCAAGCTCTTGGGTAAGACTGACGATTATACTAAATACACAACCCTGCAAGCCAAGATTAAAAAAGCCTTTAACGATAAATACCTGAACGAACAAACCGGCAGCTACAACAAAGGTTTACAAACCGAACTAAGCGTACCACTGTTTATGGGACTGGTACCCGATGCTTATAAAGCCCGCGTAGCGGCTAACCTGGCCAAACGTGTAGAAGCAGATAACTTCCATTTGGATGTAGGGATCCTGGGCGGAAAAGCCATTATGAACGCGTTGAGCGATAATGGCTACGCCGACGTGGCCTATAAAATAGCCTCACAGGAAACGTACCCATCCTGGGGTTGGTGGATGGTGAACGGCGCCACTACGCTGTATGAGAATTGGGCGATTGATGCCAAGCACGATATATCGCTTAACCACATCATGTTCGGTGGTATTGGTGCCTGGCTGTACCGCGGTATCGGCGGCATTGAGCCGGATGAGCAAAACCCCGGCTTTAAAAATATAATACTGAAACCGAACTTTGTTACCGGGTTAAACGAGTTCGAGGCCGCGCATACCGGGCCTTATGGTAAGATCATTTCCTCGTGGAAACGTAACGGCACTGCGGTGGAGTATAACGTAACTATCCCCGCAAATACCACCGCAACCATTACCTTCCCGCAGGGTAAAAAGGTTTATTTGGATGGCAAGCCGTTAAATACGGTGAAGGGCATAGCAATAAATGCCGGCACTTACAGTTTTAGATTGATATAACATGGAAGACAGGCCCCCGATATTAACAATAGATGATGTAAAACTGCTGGTAGACACCTTTTACGAACGGATACAGGCAGACGCACTGCTTGGCCCTGTTTTTAATGAAGTTATACAGGATAACTGGGGCACGCATCTCGAAAAAATGTACCGGTTTTGGCAAACTGTTTTATTGGGCGAGCATACTTACTTTGGTACCCCCTTTCCGCCACATGCTAAGTTACCTGTAGAGCACAAGCACTTTGCCACCTGGATGGCGCTGTTCACAAAAACGGTTGATGAATTATTTGCCGGGGAAAAAGCCGACGAAGCAAAATGGCGTGCAGGCAAAATGGCCGAAATGTTTGAATACAAAATAGCCTGGTTTAAAAAGAACCCGCTTAATATTCAATAAAGCTACCTTCGGTTTTCTACATCGTTTCTATCTCGTTGGGGTGGCGTGGATGCCATATCACATAGTAAAAGGCGAGGCAAAATACTCCCAGCAAAAACGGGATGAGCGCAAGGTGTTTATAGGTGATAACCCCATAAAAGCTAAGCGCGTCAAATTTCAGAAACTCACTGATCATCCAATACGAGTTGGCACTGATCCAAAAAGTGATGGCGAGGTTGTGGCACATTTCAGACACCATGTTTCGTGTACGGTAAACTATGACGATAGAGATAGCCAGCGTGGGGATGATCATCACAATACCCAATGGTTTCCAAAACAAGCACCAGCCAATATCTTTAAATAACCAGAAAACGATATGGAGATTCTCCATTTTGCGGTACTTGATAGGAATGCTGTATTGGTCCATGGTATTGCTAAAATAATATAAATATCTAAATAGCAAAAGCCCCGATTATTGCGGCAGGGAAATCGCTTTTAAACTTTTATCCCCGCTTTTGGCTAAAGCCACGCACATGTATTATGCCGTCCGTCCCCTAAAGGGGACGGCAATAATGCAGAAACAACACTTTTTTTTCTATTTATTGCCGTTCGGCTTTAGCCAACGGTTAAGTTAAGGGCAACGTAATTGGCTTTAGCCGAAAATGGCCAATTCGAGGTCAGCTATGCCAGTTATCTATTTGATAATTGTACATCAGCTGTTTTCCAACCATTGTACTGCTCACTATTTTCCATTCCTTCAGTTCAGGCACAAACTCGGGTAGTAACAAGCCTGCTTTACCCGCCGCTTGTGTATAAAATGCCGATTTTGGCGGGTGATGCGGTGTACAGGCATTAACAGTACAGCCAAAAACATCTTGCTGAATAATAGCCCTGCTGATGCCAATGCTATCATCCAAATGGATGAGGTTTACAGGTGCAAGGCCATTGGGGATCTCCTTTTTCCCGGCGAAGAACCGGCCCGGGTCGCGGCCGGGGCCAATGAGTCCCCCAAAACGGATGATGGTTGTTTTAAACGCGGTTTGCCGATTAAACAGCTCTTCTGCCTCGAAAAGCACCTGCCCGGCGGGTGTGTTGGGTTGGGGCGGTGTTAGTTCGTTTACTTCCTGGTTCAGGTCGGCATATACGCCGGTGGAGCTGATAAGGATAACTTTCTTTACCATTGAAAGTTGAATTGCGTCTATCACCCGCTGTAACTTTGGCACATACTCCACCCCTGCCCCCGAACGGGCTTTTGGGGGAATGGCGATCACCAGTATATCGCAGTCGAAAAAAGCGTGCGTCGGTGGCGTCTCGGCAGATAGATCGATAATAAAAGTAACGATGCCCGCATCTTCCAGCAAGGTTAGTTTATCAGGCGAAGTGGTGGAACCTTTTACGGTTATCCCATCGGCCACCAGCGCCTTTGCCAGCGCCAGCCCGTACCATCCGCAACCTAAAATACTAATTATCATTGTTGACGAAGATAATGAGGCCACCGTTCAGATTTGTCAACTTTTTAAAAGTTGACAAATCTCTCCATTATTGCTATAGAGAGATGGCACAGTGTACGTCGCTTGGTGGCGGTGGGGACACCGCCACGGGGAATGAAAAATCACCGTCCCCCCGCTCCGGTTTCCTCACCCTCCCCCCACTCCGGTGTCCTCACCGGAGCCTTTAGGCCGCCAATGCCACGTTAGCGAAGGCGGCGCCATTATCCCATGAGCCGTTATAATTGCCCAACCACCCACTACAAACTGCAAACTGTTAACTATCTTCGCTGTATGGATACTCCGCAATCTTTACCTGTTTTAAACGATACCGAACTGCGCGTGCTGGGTTCGCTGATGGAAAAAAGCAAAACCACGCCCGATTATTACCCCATGACACTGAACGGCCTCACCGTCGCCTGTAACCAAAAATCATCGCGCAAGCCGGTGGTTGATTACAGCGATAACGAGGTAACAATTGCTTTGGATACCTTAAAACGGAAAGGACTCATCTCTACCGCTACCGGCGGCGGCAGCCGTGCCATTAAGTATAAGCACAACTTTGGTATTGTATTCCCGGTGGTTCCATCGGAGGTTACGGTTATTTGCCTGCTGATATTACGCGGGCCGCTTACACCGGGCGAGATCAACTCCAACTCGGGCCGGATGTATGAGTTCGACGACCTGGACGAGGTGCAAACGATATTAGAGAAACTTGCCGATGGTGATATGCCTTACGTATTGCAATTGCCAAAACGCCCGGGCCAGAAAGAAGTACGCTACCGCCACCTGTTAGGCGGTACCATTCCCGAAGACGATGCACCCGACGAGCCCGTTCGCCGCTCTTCATCCGACCTGGAGGCCCGCCTCAGCAAAGTTGAAACAGAACTGGCGGAATTGAAAGAAGCTTTTGATAAGTTGATGAAAGAGTTAACGTAATTAAAGCTTTCCGAACATGGCGGTTGGCAAGCCATCCATGCTGCGGAGGTTCTTTTCTGCCTGGTATTTTTCCAAACCTTCTTCGCCTTTATTGTCGGCCCATTTAATAGCCTGGTCGCGTTCGCCGGTGTATTCATAGTAGGGTACGCCGAAACCACAGGAGGTTTGCACTTTTTCTACTTCGGCAATAATTATTTGCCGGGAGGAAAGAGGCAGGTGAAACAAAGGTGATAGCTCGTCCCATTTAACAGAGCCGGGTAAAACGGTTTGGCCCTTTCCATACAAACGCAATATATTTGGCGGCCCGTCGAAGGCGCAGAACATGATGGTGATACGCCCATTCTCCAATATATGAGCCGAGGTTTCATTCCCGCTGCCGTTGATATCCATATAGGCCACGCTGGTAGGCGATAACACCCGGAAACTGTCCATCCCCTTGGGCGACAGGTTTACATGCCCTTCTGCATCAAGCGGTGCCGACGCGGTGAAGAAGATCTTTTGTGCTTCTATAAACTCCCGATGCTGGTTATTGATCTCTTCAAAAAATTTAGCCATGATGCAGTTCCTCCTCTTTACCCATTTTGTTTTCGATGCGCCTGTCGGGGATAAACCAGATGCAAGCCACCACAATATAAAGCGCAAAGCCAAGCCAGGATTGGATGAAGGAAACTACAATAGCTATCGCGTAGATAGCCAGGGAGATCCTCCCCTTGGTATCGGCGCCAAAGGCTGTACCCAATAGTGAGTGTTCGCCGTGATGGCGTATCAGCAGTTTAACCAGGATGGCGTAGGCGATGGAATTCATAATAAGCACAATTCCGTAGCAGATCACCGGCCATTTGGCAAAATGGTTCTCGCCCATCCAGCCTGTAACAAAGGGGATCAGAGATAGCCAGAAAAGCAAATGCAGGTTGGCCCACATAATGGCCCCGTTGATTGACTTTGTAGCGTGCAGCATATGGTGGTGATTGTTCCAGTAGATGCCCACGTAAATAAAGCTGAGCGCATAACTTACAAACACAGGTATCAGCGGTTTTAAGCCTTCAATATCGGCATGGTGCGGCACCTTCAATTCCAGCACCATTATGGTGATAATAATTGCGATAACACCGTCACTAAATGCTTCTAAGCGCCCTTTGCCCATTTACTTTTTTGCTTTTTTCAGCAGGTAAGAGGCTATATCCTCTGCTGCTTTATCGTTCTCAAAACCGGCAGGTAACCTGCCATTTACATATTCGTTATACAACCATGGGTCGCCAACGGCCAGTACAAAACCTTTGCCGTATTTGGCTTTGGCGATGATTACCGCGCCTGCACTATTCTTTAGCGCGGCTTTTGCCTTCCTACTGAGGCTGATGGAACAGGCATCCTTCATAAAGATCTTTTTCGCGGTAGCGAAAATAGCGTTGCCCTCCGTATAGATGGCGCCATCCTCAAAATGCTTATCATCTATCACATGGTTTGCAATATCGTTATTAAAATGCATTCCAAAACGTGCGGCCAGTTCGTTAAAATGAGGCAGCTCCACATTGGCGCTATCATTAGCCATTAGCAGCAATACGCCGCCTGCTTTTACCCATTTGGCTATGTCATCAATATGCGCCGCGCTAATATAATTTGGCTGTGGATTTTCCTTCCGGCTATCCGGGTCTACAATAATATAGATCTTGCTGCCCGCTAATTTACTAACCGTCGGTGCAACCTCCAGCGAGTTTAGTACCGCGCCCTGTTTTGTAAAAGCTTCACCAAAAATAGAGAAGCCTGTTTGCGCCTTTTCCTCCCATAAATAATGAAAGCGCTCCGGCTGGCCGGAGGCATTCTTATGGGTTTCGTGGTTAAAATAATGATCGAGCGTAACTACAATCTGTGCCTGGGCTGCCAGGCAACCAAACAAAACTGTTAAAACGATGAGGCTGGCCCGTTTCTTCATCATTATACGCCGCTAAAGATAGAAAAACCACCGTCAACACATATCATGGAACCAGTTACAAACGCCGATGCATCGCTCAGCAGCCAAACCAGCGCGCCTATCAATTCATCGGGATGGCCAAAACGTTTGAAGGGTGTTTTACGGATCACCGATTCGCCCCTTGTGGTGTAACCGCCATCGGGGGTGGTGAGTAAATTACGGTTTTGCTCGGTCAGGAAAAAGCCCGGTGCAAGCGCGTTCATGCGGATAGCATCGCCATAACGGTTAGCCAGCTCTACCGCGAACCATTGCGTGTAGCAATCTACCGCGGCCTTACCCATATTATAGCCCAATACCTTGGTAACCGCGCTTTTTGAGTTCATGGACGAGATGTTAACAATACTTCCCCTGCCTGTTTTAGCAATTTCACGCCCAAAAACCTGTGTCGGGATCAGCGTGCCCCAAAGGTTAAGGTCGGCAACTTTTTTCATGCCATCCATTTTCATGGAAAAAAGGTCCTCATCAGGCTGTAGTACGCCATCAGGCATATTGCCTCCGGCGCCGTTCACCAAACCGTCTACCCGGCCAAATTTGGCCAATAATTTATCTTTAGCAGCTATAAGGGCCGCCTCGTCCATCGCATCGGCAATTAAGGCTATGGCCTGGCCACCGTTTTTGTTAATGGCCTCGGCACGTTCCTCGGCTACCTGCTCATTGCGCCCCAATATGCCTACCGTTCCGCCTGCCGCTACAATGCCGTTTACAAACGAGTTACCTAAAATACCTGTGCCGCCGGTTACAACAATTACTTTTCCGGCTAATGAATACTGATTTTCCAATTTTATAAAGGTTTAATGATTATCTGATGTCTGTTATGGCGAGCGCGTCCATATCGGTGTAGTCGAGGTTCTCTCCTGCCATACCCCATATAAAACTATAGCTGGATGTACCGCTGCCCGAATGAATGCTCCATGGCGGCGAAACCACCGCATCGTAATTTCCCAGCAGGATGTGGCGGGTTTCGTGCCCCTCGCCCATGTAATGAAATACCCGCTGTTCCTCGGGTACGTCGAAATAAAAATAGGCTTCCATGCGCCTGTCATGCACATGCGCAGGCATGGTGTTCCAAACGTTGCCATTGCTTAGTGTGGTTAAACCCATTACCAGCTGGCAACTTTTTATGCCTTCGGCGTGGATGTATTTATTGATGACGCGCACATTAGCCATGGCAGTAGCGCCGGCATTTACCTTAACCACCTCTTCGTTAGTAACCAAGGTGGTTGGGTAACCCGCATGGGCCGGTGCCGATAGTAAATAGAAAACCGCCGGAGACGCCGCATCGTTACTGGAGAACGTAACCGATTTTACCCCTTTACCAATGTAAAGGCAATCGAGTTTTTTTAGCGGGTAGGTTTGGCCATCGGCAACAACTTCGCCATCGCCGGCTACGTTGATGATGCCTATTTCGCGGCGCTCTAAAAAATAATCGGCGCGCAAGTTTGGGTAATTTTCCAGTTCCAGCGCTTCATTAACCGGGTTGGCTACGCCTACTATCATCCTGTCGTAATGGGTGTAGGTGCAGTTGATGGTGCCCGGCTGCGCTATGTTATCCAATAAAAAACGATCGCGTATCTGTTGGGTTTGGTAACTTTTAAAATCTTCGGGATGTACGCTGTGTAAAACTCTCAAGGCAGATTATTTTTTATATTTATGCTTTAGAATAAGCCATTAAAAACACCGTTATTAGCGGTGGACTGAATTATTGACCTGAATTATAAAACTAAACTATGAAACATTTATCAGCATACAAAAGCCTGTATATACTAATCGCGTTTATAATCTACGCTAACGTTTGCGCTGCACAGGGTATGCGCACCGCATGGACAGAAAAGACCGCGAAAGCATGGCTTAAAGAAAAAGTTTGGGCAAACGGTTTAAAACTAAACACGCACGAGCCGCTGAATGTGGTAGAATTTGCCAAACAATACGAAGCCAACAAAGCTAACTGGGATAAGGTGATCGCTTTTTTACGCGACCGTAACCTGGAGCTGATGGCACCGGGCAAATACCCGATCAGTGGTGAAGACGTATTCGCTATTGTTACCGAACCCGCCCCAAAACAACTCGACAGCGCCGGCTTTGAAAGCCACAGGAACTTCATCGACCTGCACTATGTGATAAAAGGCGAAGAGAAAATATACACGCAGGACAAAAAGGATTCTGTAATAGTGAGCAAGCCTTACGATGAAACCAAGGATGTAGAAAACTATGCCGTAAAAGGTACAGCGTACACCGCTACACCTAAATATTTTTTCCTTTTCTTCCCCGGAGAACTGCATGAGCCGGGCATTAAATCGGGCGGTTCAACACCGGTGAAAAAGCTGGTGATCAAAATAAGAGCGGTCAAATAAGGTATTAAAATATCGGACACCGAATGCTGAACGTCGAATAATGAAGTAAAACACCTCGTTATCAGATATTCAACATCAGGGAGATCGCTTTTAAACTTTCACACTGATTTTGGCTAAAGCCATCTACATTTATTATGCTATCCGTCCCCTAAAGAGCTACCTTGTACTTACATCTTTTCTTTGCCCCATCCTTTTTGCAGAACTTTGATGAAAAAATAGATCGTGCGCCTTAGGTGCTACCCCAAATTTGCAGGTTAGCCACCCAAATTGGGTTTGGGTAACCCCTAACGGGGCAATTAAATGGTTTATTTACTGGCTACAAACGGGTAGTCCCCAGCGGGACATAAGAGCTTTTCTCCTGATTAGTACTTTCTTCCCATCCATTGCCGTTAGGCTTCAGCCAACGGTTAAGTTGAACCAAAGGAATTGGCTTCAGCCCCAAATTACCTATCCTGAAATTTTTAAAGTGATTTCCTTGTATTCAGCATCCCGTATTATTTATTTACCCGCAAACCCTTTGTACCTTTCCATTGCCTCCACAAAATAGTAGTCGGCATATGTTAGGGGAACGTCTATTTCTGTACCGGCCGGGAAATGGCCCACGCTATGCTGCAATAGAAAACCGCCATTGGTTTCTGGTTTAGCTTTGTAGGTAGGTGATGAGAGCGTTTTGATAATGGTCTCAGCCGTTTTAAAATAGGTTTGGGCATCCGCCTTATCGGTATAACGGCAAAGTTCCAGCAGCGCCGAGGCCATAATTGCCGCCGCGGAAGCATCGCGCAGGGCATTTGGAATGTTTGTGGCGTTAAAGTCCCAATATGGTATTTTATCTGCAGGGAGATTAGGATTATTCAGCAGGAATTTAGCAATGCTGTTAGCCTGATCCAGGTACTTCTTGTCTTTTGTTTCGCGATACATTACCGTGAAACCATATAAACCCCAGGCCTGCCCCCTTGCCCATGCCGATTCGTTGGCAAAGCCCTGCGCGGTTTTCTTCTCCTGCACGGCACCCGTTTCAGCATTGTAATTGATAACGTGGTACGAACTAAAATCGGGCCTGTAATGGTTTTTGATGGTGGTATTGGCATGCGTAACGGCTATTTTATAAAAGCTGGAATCGCCGGTTTCGCGGGTGGCCCAGAATAGCAGTTCGAGGTTCATCATATTATCGATGATCACCAAAAAATCCGACTTTTTAGAATCCCACGATTTGATGCAGCCCACCGTTGGGTTAAAGCGGGTAGAAAGCGATTTGGCGCTATTGAGCAGAATCTGTTTATACTCTGGTTTGGGTTGCAGCTTGTTGGCAGTACCAAAGCTGCAATACATCATAAAACCAAGATCGTGTGTGTGGGTGTTGAATTGCTCTTTAGCCAAAACGCCCATGATGCGGTCAGCCTCAGTTTTTAAAGCTTCGTCGTGCTTCTGCCCGTACAGTTCCAGCAACGTACCGGGGTAAAAACCGCTGCACCACCAACCCGAGTTGCTGTTTTCCATTTTGCCGGTTTCCGGATGAAAAGTTTTTGGGAACTCTTCCGGCTTAATCTGCTTTGCCAGGTATTTATACTGTGCATCTGCATCCGCCAAATTGGTGTTAATGGTATTCAGTACCGCCTTCTGCGGTTTAAAAGTATTTTTTTGCTGCGCGAATGCCGGGCTAACCAGCAACAGCGACAAAACAACGGGGAAGATCTTGGTAATTTTCATAAACGGTAAACCTATAAACTATCAACAGAAATATTAAAAACATCTTTCAGCGCCTTTTTTGCCGACCAGTACCCGCACATGCCATGCACCCCGCCGCCCGGCGGCGTGGACGCCGAACACAGGTAGATCCCATCGGCAGATGTTTTATAAGGCGAGTACCGCAGGGCGGGCCTCGTAAACAGCTGGCGGATATCGATCACCCCACCATTAATATCCCCACCGATGTAATTGGGGTTGTATTCTTCCATCTGCGCGGTATCCATGGTATGTTTGGCCAGTATGCGCTCCTTAAAGCCTGGCGCGAAACGCTCTATCTGGTTTTCTATAGCGTCCGTCATGTTTTTGGTGGAGCCGTTGGGCACATGGCAGTAGGCCCATGCGGTATGCTTGTCGGCAGGTGCGCGGCTATCGTCATAAAGGCTTTGCTGCGCCAAAAGCAGAAATGGTTTTTCGGGGTGAATGCCGTCCCAGGTTTGCTGTTCAGCCACCCTGATCTCTTCAAAGGTATTGCCAATGTGTACAGTACCGGCTCGCCTGCATTCCCCGGCCATAAATGGAATCGCATCATCCAGCGCCCAGTCTATTTTATAAACGCCCATGCCGTAGCGGTAGCGTTCCAACTGCCATTTGTAAATGGAGGAGAGCTTATGCCCGGCTATCTGCAATAGTTGCTTTGGCGAAATATCAAACAGCACCGCGTGTGCCGATGGCAGTTGCTCTAACGACCTCACATATACATCGGTTTCTATCTTGCCTCCTATGGAAGTAAAATAGGCCGCCAACGCGTTAGCTATACTATGCGAGCCACCCTTCGGGATGGGCCAGCCCTTTAAATGCCCGGCAGCCATCAATACCAGGGCTATTGCCGAGGTAGCGGTATGGGTAAGCGGCTGCATGGAATGTGCCGCCATGCCTGCGATCAATGCCCGGGCTTCGGTGGTTAAAAATGGTTGGGTTAAAAATATTGCCGGCGGTAACGCCTTCAGCCCGAAGCCTGCCATGGTAAAAGGATGCTTGGGAAAATGCAAAGGACCTAATACGTCGCTATCTATCTGCGGCCAGGCTTCCGTAACCGATGACATGAGTTTGTAATAACGGCGTTCATCAGCGCCCAGTAATTGGGCGGTATCGGCAACGCTGCCTTTTAAAACGGCGGCGGTTCCATTATCCAGCGGATGCGCGGCATCTACATCCGGGTAAATATAATTCAGCCCAAATTGAGCCAATGGTAAGTTCTTAAAAAATGGTGAAGCAGCGGCCAATGGATGGATAGCCGAACAGATGTCGTGCTTAAAGCCGGGCAGTGTTAGTTCCGCAGAGCGAAGCCCTCCCCCTATTTCATCTTTGGCTTCGAGCAATAATACCTGCAGCCCTTTTTGCTGCATTAAAATAGCTGCCGCCAGCCCGTTAGGGCCAGAGCCTACCACTACCGCATCGTAATCCCGCTTCTCCAGCTTCATCCGGTAGGTTTAAAAGTCGGAGTATTCGGTAGGGTGTAAAAACACGATCTCGTTTTTAGATACGTTGTTTTTGTATTGATCCTGTGCTATCAGCGCTTTCCACTCGGGGGCTGCACCAAAGGCTTCCCAATGCTTGTCGCGGTCCTTCATATCGGCGTAACAGGTCATGTACATCAGGTTGGGCATGTGGCTGCCGGCAACTACGCTGCCATAAAATACGGCGTTGGAGTTTATCCTGTCGAACAGATCGGTTTCGCCGCTATCAAACATCTTAACTTTGTTGTAGTGGTACTTTTCGGTAGGGCTTTCGTAGCTGCGCAGTTCGTAAACGCGGGCCGCCCGGTCGCCGGTTAGGGTAGGTGCCTTTGGCTCCAGCCGGGTAGAGAATGCCGAAAGCACAATGGTTTCGGTGCGTGTGTAAGGCGGCGTTTTAGAATCGGCGTTGATGTAATCTTTACCCGTTGTTGCCTCATCCCCTGCCTCCGCTATCTTCTTCCCGAAGCCTTCTAATGCCTTCCACGATTTAAAAGGAACAAATACATAAGTACGCCTTGCGGTATCGCTTTCCTGCGTTTTAAACACGCCGATATTTTTGAAACCCATCTTGTGCAGTGTGGGTAGGTAATAATCTTTCAGGTAGGTATCTACCGTTTGTTCCTGCACCTTATCCTTAAAATGGTAAATTTTTATCTGGTAGTAATACCCGCCTGCTGCCGAGGCTGGTTTGGCAAATAAGCCTAAGGCAATAAACAACGTGGCCACACCCAGGCGGCGCAATAATTTGGTTTGGAATAACATGATGAGAATAATTAGTACGGGTAAAGTTATCTAAATAAAGCTACATCCGCTATCTTAAATTGCAGCTTTATTAGGTTCCCACTTTTCCAATACGTTCATAATCTCCTGCAGCTTCAAGGGTTTGCTCAGGTAATCGTCCATACCGGCCTGCAGGCACTCGTCGCGGTCTTCGGTCATGGCATTGGCTGTCATCGCTACAATAACGGGCTGGTGCTCCATGTTCTGGCGGATAAAGCGTGTGGCTTCCAGTCCATCCATTTCCGGCATCTGCACATCCATCAATATCATATCGTACTTTTTACTGATGAGGGCGTTGAGGCATTCGTGTCCGTTCTCCACAATATC
Organism: Mucilaginibacter sp.; assembly: GCF_039925265.1. GTDB lineage: Bacteria > Bacteroidota > Bacteroidia > Sphingobacteriales > Sphingobacteriaceae > Mucilaginibacter. The sequence continues at coordinate 47,779 of NZ_JBDSZG010000057.1, read as the reverse complement.
CGGCTTGTATCCCATTTTGTTGAGGATGTATTTAGCCAGCTTTTGGTTAATGGCGTTATCCTCGGCTATCAGTATATTGATAGGGTGAAGTTTAGCAAATTCCTCGGAGAATGGTGTTTTTACCGGCTGCACCTCACTCTTTATCTCAATGTTCAGTTTTAATTGCTCAATAATGTGCTTGTATAGCACCTGGTGTTTGGTTGGCTTGGTTAATGACGCGTTAAACAGATTCTTATTTTTTTTACTTTGCTCGTTCCCCATAGAGGTAAGCAGGATGATAGGTAAGGCCGGATCTATCTCACGGATCTTGCGGGCGAGCGTAATGCCGTCCATCTCGGGCATATTCATATCTGATATTATTAGGTCAACGGGCTCCTCCTCGGTAAGGATCTTTATGGTTGCCGCGCCTGAATCAGCCATTACCGGGATAAGGTGCCATTGCTTAAGCTGTTCTTCCAGTATATCGCGGTTGGTTGGATTATCATCCACCACCAGGATACGCTTGTTTTGGATCTCTGCCACGTTCAGGTGCACATAATTCCGCTGCGATTTTACGCCCGGCTTGGCGTGCATATTGAACGAGAAGGTAGTGCCTTTACCCACTTCGCTTTGCACATCAATCTCGCCGCCCATCAGGGCAACCAGTTTTTCGCTTATAGCCAGCCCAAGCCCTGTGCCGCCATACTTGCGTGTGGTACTCGAGTCTACCTGCGAAAAAGCCTTAAACAGCTTGTTCAGTTTATTAGGCGGGATGCCTATACCCGTATCGCGAATCTCGAACAATAGTTCAAATCCGTTGTCTGTTGTGTTCTTTAGTTTTACGCAGATAAATATTTCGCCTTTAGCGGTAAATTTCACCGCGTTACCAACCAGGTTGATCAGGATCTGCCGCAACCGTAACGAATCGGCAATGATCTGCGATGGCACATTATGATCCACCTGGTAAACCAGATCGAGATTGATACGGGCGGCTTTTTCGGCAAAAACATCCAACACCGCCTCTATACAATCGCGCAGGTCGAAGTCGTGTTCGTCCAGCTCCATGTTGCCCGATTCTATTTTGGAGAAATCGAGGATATCGTTAATTACATTCAGCAGCGAATCGCCGCAGGTTTTAATGGTTTCGGTGTACTCCTGCTGCTCGGAGTTTAAGGGAGTATTTGCCAGCAAAGTGGCCATACCCATTACCCCGTTCATAGGCGTGCGGATCTCATGGCTCATGGTAGCGAGGAATATACTCTTGGCACGGTTGGCTTTTTCGGCATCTTCGCGCGCCTTTTCGGCCTCCTCGCGAAGCACCCGCTCATCTTTACTCATCTCAGCAAGGCGTTCGGTACGGTCGGCCACCTGTTTCTCTAAAATAACTTTCTGGGCGTTTATAGCCCGGATGCGGAGCCTGAATACGCCAAGTACTATCGCCACTACCAAAAACACCACCATGGTTTTAAACCACCAGGTAAGCCAAAGAGGCGGCTCGGTAATGATCTTAAGCCCGGGTGTAACCGGCGACCATACCCCAGCCATATTTTGATACTTCACCTTGAATGTGTAAGTGGCGGCCGGTAAGTTGGTATAGGTAGCACTATGCCTTGGGCCTACAAAATTCCATTCCTTATCAAAACCTTCCAGTATATAGGCGTATTGCTTTTTATCGGCCGAGGTAAAATCGAGCGCGGCAAATTCCAGCGAAATAACCGATTGCTTATAGTTAAGCGTGATGCTTTTGGCATCAGAGATATCTTCCTTAAGCGGAGACAGATCGCTGCTGTTTTTTGCAGGGGCTACTTTTTTATTGAAAATCTGGAATGAAGTGATCACCAGCGGCGAAAACCCCGCAGGTTTTAAGATCTGCCCCGGCGAAAACGCGTTAAAGCCGTTCACGCCGCCAAAGTAAAGCTTACCCGAAGCGCCCTTATACGCCGAATGCGATTTAAATTCGTCTTCCTGCAGGCCGTCCTCTACCGAATAATTCTTAAACGTATGTTTTACCGGGTCAAATTCCGAAAGGCCGTCATTGGTGCTCACCCATAATTTGCCATCATCATCTTCGCGGGCAGCGTAAATAATATCGCTTGGCAACCCGTCTTTCTTAGTAAAAACGGTAAACCGCCTGGTAACCGGATCGAAAAGGTTGAGCCCGGTGAAGGTGCTTATCCAGATACTGCCATTATGCCCTTCGTAAATATCGGGCACGTTATCGTCGCTGATGCTGTTTGTGCCTGCCCGGTGCTTAAACCGGGTGAACGAGTTTGTTTTTTTATTGAACAGGTTCAGTCCGCCATCAAATGTACCCACCCATAAATTACCGTGGCTATCCTCCAGTAACGAGTATACCCTATCGCTGCTGATGCTGGTTGGGTCGGCAGCGTTATACTTATAGTTTTCAAACCGCTTGGTTTTTTTATCGTAGTGACTCAGCCCGTCGTTATAGGTGCCTATCCAGGTAGTTTTATCTTTAGCATGCGTTAGGGCGTAGATGTTGTTGCCTGGCAAACTGTTTGGGTTACCGGGCTGGTTTTTAATATTGGTAAACACATTGGTTTTAGGGTTAAAAATGCTAACACCGTCGGCCCAGGTGCCCAACCAGAAATCGCCCTCCTGGTCCTGGTTAACGGTGAGCACAAAATTACCCGTGATGCTGTTTTTACCCGGCTGCTGCATGTAATGTACAACGTTGCCGTTTTTATAATCAAACTTATTCAATCCGCCACCGTCGGTACCGGCCCATACGTTTTTATCCTGGTCCTCATAAACGGCAAGCACAAAATCGTTGGAGAGGCTATTGGGAGATGAACTGTGCCTGTAGTGGGTAAAGCTCTCTGTACTGCGTTTAAATACGTTAATACCACCGCTAAAAGCGCCCAGCCACATATTGCCATGGTTATCTTTTAAAATACTGTAAAGCGTGTTGCCGGTGATGCTGTTCTTGTCAATATCATCGTGCTTATAGGTGTAGAATTTGCCGGTTTCGGGGTTAAGGACGCAAAGCCCGCCGTTCTCGCTGCCTATCCACAGGTTGTTGTTCTCATCCATCCCAAGGCTGTAAATGGTATTGCCCGATATGGAATTCTTTTGCTTCTCGTTATAAGGATAGCGGGTAAAAACGCCGGTATTCAGATCGAGTTTATTCAGCGCGTTATCTAAGGTACCTACCCATAAGCGGCGCTTCTTATCCTCAAAAATACATCTAACGCTGTTGCTCGATAAAGAATTGGCGTTTGAAGCGCTGAACTTTTGATGGACGAAAGTTTGCGTTTTAGCGTCGAACAGATCCAGGCCGCCTTCTACGGTACCTACCCAAAGGCGTTTGTCGGCCCCAACGAAAAGGCTGGTTACCTTGCTGTCGCTCAGGCTGCGGCTATTTTGAGGATCGTGTTTGAAATGCTTGGTGAACTTATTTTTTTTGGCATCCAGGTAATCCAGCCCGCCCTGGCTGCCCACCCAAATATTGCCATGCTCATCCAGTGCCAGTTTCTTCAGGATGTTATCCGCAAGTGAATTGGGGTCTTTATCGTTATGCAGAAATTTTGTGAAACGACCGGTGCGGCGGTCGAGCTTGTTGAGGCCTATAATGGTTGCTACCCAAATGTTCCCCTCTTTATCTTCGAGGATATCAGATACCATGCTGCTGCTCATGGAGGCGGAGTCCTGCGGATCGTGCTTATAGTAGCTAAAACCGTAGCCATCGTACTTACTGAGGCCGTCCCGGGTACCTACCCAAATAAAACCGCGGCTATCCTGTATAATGCACTCCACGTTTATTTGCGACAGACCTTCGCGTTTGCCCAAATGCTCAAATTTCATGCTTTGGTTTTGGCCGAAACCATCCAGGGCAAAAAGCACGAAAAGGACAAGTAAAGAATACTTAAACATTAATTTATTAGGGGATTAGCAAGTAGTAAGTTTATTTGGTTTACTTATTTGCACTTATACGGGCGGCGTGCAAATAAGTTCAAAATTTACAAAAAAGAAATCAATACTTAATACTTTTTCTTAAGAGAACAATGATGGGGAGTGGTGAGTAGTAAATGGTGAGTGGTGAATGGGAGTGTGTGGGTGGTGAGTTATGAGTTATAAGTAGCTCATACCACATTATTGCCACCCCTGCACCAATGAACTATTGAACAAATGTACTAATGAACCAACACGAACAAATGAACAAAAAAGGTGTTATACCAGCATGACGCCACACATAGCCACCGCCACCTTTGATGATGCCAGCCACGCCGAAGACGCCCACGAATACCTGCTTGGAAACGAATTTTTGGAAGAAGATATTGAACTGATCCCCGCCGCTAACGGCCCGCAGGTAATCATGAACATTAAAACCCAAACCTCCCGCCTGGCCCAGGAAGCAGTAGATGTGCTACGAAATTATGGCGGGACGGGGATTAGTTATTATGAGCTGGGGTAGTTAGGCTCTGCATAGGCTACTTAGCTTTATCCTAACTGCTAAGTTTGGTTCGTTTTAGCTGCATAGTAAGAAATAATTGCTTTTCTGAACGGCTTTTCAATTAAAAGGTGTAAAACACCCGCCGTGATTATAACTGTGGCTGTGAAAGAAAGCAGGCTTAAGTAGCCGGTTACTTCTTGGAGGAAGTGCGTGTAAAAAACATATATGGGGTATTGGAATATATACATGGCGTAACTTATTTCGCCTAAAAAAATAAATAGTGGGTTGCTTAGTAATAAAGCCCACCGCCCGCTCAAATTAATTATCGCGTAGATAAGCATGAAGTATAAGGGTGCAAACAAGCCCCCTTTGAGCAAACCAGAACCTGTAGGCAAATAGTTTTTCAATGCTACAATTAGTGCGCAGGTAACAATTAACAAAACAATATTTAAAGGCGTTTTTTTTATAAAGGCAAATTTGTTTTCGGTATACCATTTTCCGGTTAACATACCACACATAAAAATGCTAATTAGTAAAACCGGGTGCATAAAAAGCGTGGAAACTAATCTTGGGTGTAGCAAGGGCAAACTTCCCTTACCAACCGCAGATAGGCTATACGTTGCCCACATTGCTATTAACCAATAAGTTAAAACAAACATGGTGAATACCCGGGCATTACGTTTTAACCCTTGGATAATGAATGGAAAGAGCAGGTAGAAAAAAAACTCACAGGATATTGACCACCCGGGATAATTAAATGACCCCGCATATAACCAGCGCTGAATACCCGGCAATTCGAACGGCAAACGGTATTTTACTGTTGAGGTATCTATGCTCTTTATCCAATAATGAAAAGCTGCCAAAACCAGTATAGCCAGTATGTATAGCGGATAAATCCGCGCCACACGCTTAACATAAAAAAAACGGACAGGGAACCTGCTTTCGGCAGAGCCCAAATAAGAGGCGTTAGAGATAATTAATACAAAACCCGAAATAAAAAAGAAGAGATTAACGGCTTCGTTTCCGTTTTTTATGATTGGATCTAACGAAGGTTTTAAAGGTGCAGGCGTATAATGATAAATGATAATAACCAGCGCCGCTAAAAATCTAATTAAATATAAGGTGTTAGTTCTTTTGTCCATCAAGTAAAATGGAAATATAGGCATTTAAACAACAATTGCATTATATATGCAGCGATAACAGGGAAATCGCTTTTAAACCTTTACACTGATATACCCCCATCACACCACACACAGCCACCGCCACCTTTGATGATGCCAGCCACGCCAAGATGCCCACGAATACCTGCCTGGAAACGAATTTTTGGAAGAAGATATTGAACTGCTCCCCGCCGCTAACGGCCCGCAGGTGATCGTGAACATTAAAACCCAAACCTCCCGCCTGGCCCAGGAAGCAGTAAATGTGCTCCGGAATTATGGTGGAACTGGGATTAGTTATTATGAGGTGGGGTAGATCTTAAAGAATTACGCCTTTCTTTTTCCTCGCGAAACATAAAGCCGAGATCGCGGCGCAGTTGTTTGCGAAAATCTTTCACTGCCAGGACAATTTTATCGATTTGCTCGGGAGTATAATGATTTTGATGTGCAGGATTCTTCATCAAAGCATCCCGAAGTGTGTAAAAACTTGTATGTGCCTCATTAGAAATAATTAAATTAATAACTCCTTTTTTCCACTCGATTAGACTTTCAGAAGCTATTTTTGCCACAATTGAAGAAATATAACCACCTTTTTCTTTGTAAACATCATCCATTATTTCAAAAGCTTTCGGATAATGAATCAGGCGCAAATCATATAGTTTTGAGGTAAAAGTACGATTGTTTGCCTTATTAAATTGGTCTTCCTGAAAACGCTTGTTTTTAAAAAACTGGTAAAGAGTAGTAAGAGAAATCAATAAGGAAGTAATTGCAGCTATCAAGGCGGGACTTAGAATATCTTTTGTCATTATTTCAGCGCCTTGTTAATGGTCTGAAAAAGTTTTTGCCATTGTTGTTTTTCAGTATCAGTTAGCGCAGAAGCATTATTAGTCCTTGTCCAGTTGACAAAACCTTTTGCAAGTTTATATTTTGAGAACCCAGTAATCTCTTTAGCAAAAATATCGATGATTGGACGAGTAGGATTTGCAGCGGCTATTTCCGAAACATCTCTACTAAACTCGGCAAAAGCAATTTTTATAAGCGTTTCCCTCAATAAATCTTCGATTTCCGGCTTGGTGATCCCAGTGCAAAAATCTTTGGTACGCAATATGTTTTTATTCCCCAACGAGTGAACCAAATGTTCTTGCTGCGCGGCTTGGTCACCAGCATTATCAGAATCTAACAAAGCCGCTATTTTTAAGTTGTGAGCATGAAGAATGGTAGCATAGTAGACGACTTTGCCGGCCGAGTTTGCAAAAACTAACGCAATTTTATCGTCTAACTTCTCCAAGCCTCCTTCACGGAACAAATTTGCTGTTGCGTCAAGATACCAATAATCAGTTAGCCCTTCCAAAACGAGATTTTTTTGCTGAGAGAATAAACTTTGTGCAAGGTCGTATCCTAAGGCTTCCTGTAGTGGAAGTAGTCCCGCAGGATCGCTCGATGAAATAGTTGTGTGCACTTTAGTACCTTCTTCGCGAGATTTGAGTTCAATAACTCTAACCAAATCCAATTCATCTGGTCCAACTAAAAATGGCGAATGTGTAGAATAAATAGTTTGATTTTGTTCCGCAAGCCTTGTTAAAGTCATTCTAAATTCCCGCTGCTTCAGGCCGTGCAAACTCATACCCGGTTCGTCCAGTAATAAAATGGCATTTTTATGTTTGTCCATTGCTTCGGCAAAAAATACTACATAAAAAGACACAAGCCATTGAAAACCTTCAGACCGTTGATCCAATTCGATTTTCACGCCTAATTCATCCTCAACAACAACTTTCAAGTATTGACCATCAGCGGCGATATTTAACTTTTCCGCCTCTGGGCGGTTAGGATTCGGATTCCATATATTTTTAATTTCTTTCGTTAGTCGAATACTCGCCGCGTCAAGTTGGTAAGACCTTTTATCGAGCGTGTCACGATATTTTTTTAAAGCGTCAGCATCGTTTTTATTTGGGCTGGCAGTTTTGCCAATATCTGACAGTTCCCGTGGTGAAAAGCCTAACATTTTAAGCAAGCAGAGATTACCATAGTCATAATATTTATCGTCATCCATCAAATTACTATCAATTCGGTCGGCCAAATGCTCCAAATGAATCAATGGTTTAACTTTAAAATAATTGTTGAATAAAACAAAAACAGGAGTTCTCCCCGATAGAATAGTTAAGACCTCACTATGTTTATCATTAGCCTTGATTAAACCACTTAATTTTTCGTAACGCTCCGCTTCTTTAGAATCATCTTCATTTATTTCAGTAAACATACCATCAAACCACTTTACAAGTTCAGGGGTGTCTTTCTTAGTTATTATTTTGTAGTCACTTAACCCCTCAAATAATTTATTTAGTTTTTCTGAGGGTTTAATGGTCGTAGTTAATAAAGCCGCTGGGGTCAATTGCTTGTCTAAATGAGCCGCCATTCTTAAAAGATCATTCTTTAAATCTTTCAAACAGTTTTGCTTTGGCGCACCTGAAAGAGAATGGACGCCCGTGTTATCAATATGTCTATATAAAACATATTGACAATTATGAAATTCCGCTGGCACAAGCTTTTTGTCTTCATCGTCAAGTGAAAACCACCCACGGACAACCTCAACGCTTGCAGCTTTTACTTTACCTGTCGTTATGTCATTATACAATGAACGCGGATAATCCCTTATTTCATCAAATCCATCTACGCCATCTGGTTTGTGAAGTTGTTGCAATGCTTTTAAAACAACCGTTTTACCCGCTTCATTTGGCCCAACTAAAATTGTTTTGAGATTTTCAAGCGTAAACTCGCCTGTATCTTTTATACTTCTGTAGTTTTGTACTCTTGCTTTCGATAATCTCATTTGGCGGTTATAGGTTATGGTTAGGAAATAATTGCTTGTCAATTAGTTATAGCCAATAGTATGCCACTCTATATTTATTGATTTAATATGTAACAATGGCAGTCCTGCGTTAGGGATTGGAAGGGTTTAGCCCATCGGGCCGGAGCGCAGCGCAGCCCTGCAAAGCCCGGGCCGCAGGCAACGCCCCTAATTGGTGAGTGGTTGATTGGGTAGGTGGTGAGTGGTTCGACAGGCTCACTATGACAATAGGTTACCGCATGGTGGTTATAGCATGGTGGCGATTAGATGCTTCGCTGCGCTCAAGCATGACATGATGGTTATAGCATGGTGGCGATTAGATGCTTCGCTGCGCTCGAGCATGACAAAGCGGTTATTGCATGGCGGCGATTAGATGCTTCGCTGCGCTCAAGCATGACATGATGGTTATAGCATGGTGGCGATTAGATGCTTCGCTGCGCTCGAGCATGACAAGGGTGGTTATAGCATGGTGGCTAACCCACTCCGCCTTCGCGCTCTTGCCCGCCCGCCCCACCGAGGAGGGGAACTTTAACTGCGTTATCGCGTTGCCGCTAACCCAACCCTGCCTTTGCGCGCCTGGCCAGCGCGCCGTAACAAGGCGTAACAGCCCATGAGAAAACCATGTTTATTAAATGGCATTCATGGTTTGCTAATAAAATATTTGGCATTTATGGTGGCGCTATTATGGTGGAAAATATGTTAACCCTGTTATTTTTTAATATATTGATTATCAAATATTTAAAAAATTAATTTCGAAATTGTGTTAAGGTATGTTAACCCTCGCGCCCCGTGGAAAAAGCAGTTTTAAGTCGTTGTGGTCATTGCATAACGGCTAACTCACCCCTGCCTTTACGCGTATCCAGTGCGCCCCCTCCGGGGAGGGGATTTTTAAATAATACCCCATAAAAAAAGCCGGCTACTTTCGTGGCCGGCTTTGTATTTTGTGTGGGTTGGGAAGCTTTACAGCTCTCTTACCCAAATGTTGCGGAAACTAAGTGGTTCGCTTTTGTCACCGTGGGCCTGCAGCTTTATTGGCGCCGGACCATGAGCAGCACGGTAGCCCGGTGCGCCAATGTATTGGGTTGGGCCAAGCAGTTCGATGTTGTTCTCTACCAGTACGCCGTTAAATAAAACGGTAACACGGGCAGGGGTTTTTACTTTGTCGCCGTCGAAGGTTGGGGCGGTCCAGATAACATCGTAAACGTTCCATACGCCGGGGGCCTTGGTTGGGTTTGCAAGCGGGATGAACTGCTTGTAAATACTGCCGGCCATACCGTTCACGTAGGTTTTGTTGTTGTAGGAATCTAAAACCTGCAGTTCGTAACCCAGGTCGCCTTTACCTATTGAAGCTAAGAAAACGCCGCTGTTGCCGCGTGCCTGGCCGGTGCCGCTGATGTTTGCAGGCACCTTCCACTCGATGTGTAACTGGTAGCTGCCGAATGATTTTTTGGTTTGGATGTTACCTGTGGCTTTGTTCACGGTCAGGACATCGTCCTTCACGTCCCACTTGGCGGCAGCGCCGCTGGCAACGTCTACCCATTCGTCCAGGTTCTTACCGTCGAACAAAACAATAGCGTCTGATGGCGCATCGCTGGTGGTTTTACCCGCGACTACCACCTTTGGTACGGGCTCCCATTTTTCGGTATCCTCCGGTTTTGCACCCTGCTGCGCGTTGGCTGCCAAAAAGCTGACAGAAAGCAGCGCGGTGAATATTAGTTGGTGTTTCATATTTGATGAATTATTGGTTCGATGCAGTACTAAACAGCGAGCAGGCCTTTGATGTATTTGCTGCTTTGCGCAATGCTTTGGTAAGGGTCGATATTGGTAAAGTTTTCCTGCTCCACAATAAAATGTTTGATGCCAGCCTTTTTAGCCTGCCCAAGGATGGTTTTAAAGTCGATAGTACCGTTACCAATTTCGGTGTTCAGCTCATGGTTGGTTTTATCCATATCCTTGATGTGCACGAAGGTGAAACGGCCCGGATGTTTCTTGAAAATATCCAAAGGGTTGTAACCCGCGCGAACCACCCAGTACAGGTCCATCTCCATGTTCACCAATTTGGGGTCGGTTTCGTTCAGGATGGTATCGTAAAACGTAGTGCCTTCGGTTTCTTTCCACTCAAAATTGTGGTTATGGTAGCCCAGTTTCAAACCTTTTGGTTTCAGGATCTCGGCAATCTTGTTCATCTTTTCGGCAACTGCTTTAAAATCGGCAGCTGTTTTAATAAACTCGTGGTTAATGCCCGGGATAATGATATAGGTTTGGCCGGTTATCAGCGCAGCATCAATGTAGCTGTTCAGCTGATCCATTTTACCGCTGCCAAAGTACTCATCCAAACCGTAGTGCCCGCTTGGGGTGGTGAGGCCGTTTGCTTTTAGCAAAGCGCTAAATTCTTTGGCGCTTAAACCCCAAAAACCGCCTTGCTTAGAGTAGCCGAAAGTTTCTACTTCCGAGTATCCTGCTTTGGCGATATTGGCAATTACGCCTTTTACATCTTTAGGCAGCTGATCGCGCAGGCTGTATAACTGCAGCCCAACGCCCGGTTTGCCTTTTGCCGATAATAAAGTAGGTGCCAGCATAGCTGCTGCGGAAACTAAGCCCGCCTGTACTAAAAAGTTTCTCCTGGTTGTCATGTATGTTGTTTATAATTCAAACTATGACGCTGTAAACCGCTGATGGTTTAAACGTCGCAGATGTGTACGGCCTTCTTAAGCGAGGCCAGTTTGTCTTTTTGTTTCGGTATAAATTCCTGCGCCACAAAACCTTTGTGGCCGGTTTCTAATATCGCCTTCATAATGGCGGGGTAGTAAAGCTCCTGCGTATCGTCTATCTCGTTACGGCCCGGTACACCACCTGTGTGGTAGTGGGTAATATACTGGTGGTAAGCGCGGATATTACGGATAACATCGCCCTCATCAATTTGCATGTGGTAAATATCAAACAGCAGTTTAAAGTTTTCGCTGCCCAGCCTTTTGCAAAGCTCAGCACCCCACTCTACCCTATCGCACTGGTAATCTTTATGGTCTATTTTGCTATTCAGCAATTCCATCACCAATATTACACCGTGCTTTTCGGCAATCGGCAACAGGGGTTTAAGGCCCTCCACGCAATTGGTCCAGCCGGCCTCGTCGGTTTTACCACGGCGGCTGCCGCTAAAGCAAATAAGGTTTTTGTAACCGGCTTCGGCTACCTTCGGGATCATCTCGGCATAGCGTTTCTGCAGCTCGGCGTGGAATTGCGTATCGCCAAAGCCATCGTTAAGGCCTATTTCGGCACCGTTGCACATACTGCTAAACAGCCCGTACTTTTTTAGCGTAGGCCAATCTTTGGGACCAACCAGGTCGATACCTTTTATGCCAATTTCCTTTGCAGCTTTGCAAAGGTCCTCTACGCTGATATCGCTGTAGCACCACTGGCACACCGCGTGGTTAATGTTTCCTTTTAATTTATCGTCCATAGGCTCGTTTTCGGCGGCTTTAAAAGATGATAACATGCCCGATGCACCAATTGCGGCGCTACCGGCTATAAGGCCTTTGATGGCCGTTCTTCTGTTTTGGTTTGTTGCCATAGTTATACTTCTAAGCGGCCTTCCGGCTCGCCGTCAATTTCTAATGAAGGTTTGGTTTGGATTTGGTTCTTATCTTTAAAAAAGAGGAGGAACACCAGCAACACTGCCGCAGCTATGCCGCCCGGGATCAGCCAGATGGTTGTCCAGTTATGGGTTGTTGGGGATGTTTGCCATTTATCAACTATCGGGCCCGATATGTACGAGCCAATAAGCATCCCCACACCATAAGTAGCAAGCGTTATAAAGCCCTGCGCGGCGCTTTTAAACTTCTCGCCGGCCAGGTTATCAGTATAGATCTGCCCGGTTACGAAGAAGAAATCGTAGCAAACGCCATGTAAAACAATACCTGTAATGAGCATCCAATAGTTACTGCCCACATCGCCGTAGGCGAAAAACACGTAACGTAATACCCAGGCCAGCATCCCTATCGCAAGCATCTTTTTAACGCCCAGCCGTACAAAAAACAGCGGCATCAAAGCCATAAATGCAAGTTCCGACCATTGGCCAAACGATTGAATGAACGCGGCTTTCTTCATCCCCATTTCGTTAAGGAAGGGGTTGGTAAAGTTGTAATAAAACGCAAGCGGCACGCAAATAGCTATAGAGGCAAGAAAAAATACCAGGTAAGAGGAATTTTTCAACAGCCCGATAGCATCAAGGCCAAGGATATCGCTCATGCTCGATTTCTGTCCTTTTTTAGCAGGAGGCGTTGAAGGCAGAGAGAAACTTAGCAAACCTAATATTAAGGATGCTACAGCCGCCATTTTGAAGGTTAAAACCAGTGTGTTATTTGCTTCCCAGCCCAGCCAGCCTATAACGGTACCGGCAATAATCCAACCTAATGTTCCTAACACCCGGATAGGCGGAAACTCCTTGCTCGGGTTGGTCATCTGCTTAAACGATACCGAGTTTACCAGCGCCAGGGTTGGCATGTAAACGATCATGTAGGCAAAAATAACCGGCAAAAACGCGTTAAAGTTTGGAATGGTAGTAATGTAATACAAAAGCGCTGCACCGGTTAGGTGCAAAACACCCAACACTTTTTGAGCGGAAAAATAACGATCGGCAATTAAGCCGATGATAAATGGTGCTATAATGGCACCCCACGATTGGCTCGAATAAGCAGTCGCGTTTTCTGTTCCGCTCGCGCCCAAAGTTTTACCCAGGTACGTTCCCATTGTTACAAACCATGCGCCCCAGATAAAAAACTGGAGGAACATCATGGCAGATAACTTAACGCGTGTAGTTACGGTCATAGTTATGTGTTTTACTAATTAGTACTTCGGGCCGGTTAAAGCTTATTTTACAGATAAAATGTACTTCACCATTTCCTTAGCATCCGCCAAAGATATTGCCGGATGCGGGCTCATGGCAATATCGCCCCAGTTACCGCTGCCACCTGCTATTACTTTTTTAGCTAATTTTTCTTCATCAGCAGGTGTGTATTTTTTGGCGATGTCTGCAAACGCAGGGCCTACAATTTTCTGATGCTCTTTATGGCAGGTGGTACAATCGCTGCCGGCTATAAGGGTAGCGCCGTTGCCCGGGGCCGCTGCTGTTGCTGCAGGCTCGGTGCCTGTTTTAGTTGCTGAAGTGTCTACATTTGGCTGGGCGGCTACGGCTGTTTGGTTTGCTGCTGCTGTAGCGGTTGTGTCGCCACCTTCAGATTCACCTGGTTTTGGGCCGCCACACGCTGCTATTACTAAACTGATGCCTAAAACGATAAATACTTTTTTCATGGGGTGTTATATTAGTGTTTTTTGAATGCCGAAAAATACAGCTTTTTAACTTATAATAAATAATTTATTTAAACTGCAACCTCTGATGCCAGTACCGTTTTCTTGCGGCCGCGCATATAAAATACAAGGCCTGCAAATGCTACTATTAGTGCAATTGGGATAACCAATGTTGCCTGTAAAACCTTTACGCCTGCCAGGGTATTATCGCCATTAGCTTCTTTAACAATTTGATCATAGTACGAGCCCATGAACATGGTGTAGATAGACACCGCGAACATACCCGCGCCACCCATCAGGTTTAAGCCTAATGCGCCCGATTTTGGGATGTTGGTATTTACAAAGCCCAGCATCATTGGCCAGAAGAAGCAAACGCCCATACCGAATACGATAGCTGCAAAGAATATAGAATTGCCTGTAAAAGTGCTGAGCATATAAATGCCGGCAGCTGCTAATATGGTTGATATCAGCAACACTACCTGTGGTTCTACCAGTTTTAATATTGGCTTGGCAAACGCCCGGCCAACTACCATGATACCGGTCTCTAAGGTTAACAACAGCAACGCGTTATCGCTTACGTTCTTCAGCAATACATCTATCCACTGGCCGGTAAACAACTCGGTGATACCGGTGCCCAGCATACAGATAAACATGAAAATGAACAACGGACTAAGCACTGCTTTGTACATGCTACCTGTGCTTACACCAGATGCAACGCGTTCGGTTACCGGGAAATCTAATTTAGAGAACAGGAAGCCGTAAATAGCAGTTGGGATAAGCATAGTGGCAACCTGGATCTGCCAGCTTAGATTAAGTTTGGTTAACAACATTACAATGAGCGTACCAATAACGATACCGCCCGGAAACCATAGGTGAAAATGACTCAGCTTTGTTGTTTTCTCTTCGGTATACAGCGAAGTTACCAATGGGTTACAAGCTGCTTCTACAGTACCGTTGGCTAAGCCGATAAGCAGGGTAGACATAAACAAACTCCAAAACCCGGTTGCAAATATGGTTAAGAGGATACCTGCCACGTGAAATAAAAATGCCATCACCAGCAGCCTTTTCATGCCAATGATATCTACTATAACCCCGCCTATTACCACGGCTAATGGGAAACCCCAAAATGCTGTCGCGGTGATAGTGCCCAGTTGTGCTTTATCAAGGTTAAAATCTACCCCAAGCTTGTTTAAGATACCCGCGCGGATACCGAAAGATAATGAGGTTACCAACAAAGCAAGGCAGCTTGCCCTGAAGAGTTGCGTACGGTTAATAGTAGTAGTGGCCATTTTATAATTAGGTTTTTATGGTTTGGTTGTTAAAATTCTTCTCTATTAGCTAAGGCCGATAAGCTTGCGGTTAAAAGCTTCATCGGAGCCTGATGCGGCGAAATCGTCAAAAGTACGGTCGGTAACACGGATGATGTGATCCTTGATGAACTGTGCGCCTTCTCTCGCGCCGTCTTCCGGGTGTTTTAATGCACATTCCCATTCTAATACCGCCCAGCCTTTATAATCGTATTGGGTTAATTTGCTGAATATCGCTTTAAAGTCTACCTGCCCGTCGCCCAGTGAGCGGAAACGGCCCGCGCGGTTGATCCAGTCCTGGTAGCCACCGTAAACACCCTGCCTCCCGGTAGGGTTAAACTCGGCATCCTTTACGTGGAACATTTTTATGCGCTCGTGGTAAATATCAATGTACTCCAGGTAATCCAGGCATTGCAGTACAAAGTGTGATGGATCGTAAAGTAAACAGGCACGTTTGTGGTTGTTCACTTTCTCCAAAAACATCTCGTAGGTGATGCCATCGTGCAGGTCCTCACCCGGGTGTACTTCGTAGCAGAGGTCGATGCCGTTCTCGTCAAACACATTCAGGATAGGTTCCCAGCGTTTGGCAAGTTCGGTAAAGGCAGTGTTTACCAGCCCTGCGGGGCGTTGCGGCCAGGGGTATACGGTTTGCCATATGAGCGCGCCGCTAAAGGTAACGTGCGCGTTAAGGCCCAGGTTTTGCGATGCTTTGGCAGCATATTTTAACTGCTGCACCGCCCATTTCTGCCTTTCGCCGGGGTTGTTCTTCACGGCATCCGGCGCAAAAGCGTCGAATAATGAATCGTAAGCCGGGTTTACAGCAACCAGCTGACCCTGTAAGTGGGTAGATAATTCGGTAATTTCTAAACCGGCAGCGTTTACAATGCCTTTTATTTCGTCGGCATAAGTTTTACTTTCGGCTGCTTTTTGCAGGTCGATAAAACGCGCGTCGTTTGTTGGTAATTGTACGCCTTTGTAACCCAAACCCGCCGCCCATTTACAGATGGAGCTTAGATCGTTAAACGGCGCTTCGTTGCCTATAAACTGCGCTAAAAATATTGCCGGCCCTTTTATAGTGTTCATGTGTTTTGTTAGATAACGTAATCAGTCCATTTTTGGTCGCTGTTGTTTGATGCAACCACGTTATTAATAAATGCCATTCCACGAATCCCGTCTTCGATGCCCGGGAAATCCAGCCACTCGGCTTTAGGCTCTACGCCTTCTATTTTAGCGCTAAGTGCTAAAGCGAAGTTACGGTATAAGTTGCCGAATGCTTCCAGGTAACCCTCAGGGTGGCCTCCCGGTGTGCGGCAGTTGTGCGTAGCGTAGCTCGATAACCTATCGGTGTAGCCGCTGCCCGCGCGTAAGATCTGCGCCGGTTTGTCGCTCCATTTTACAATAAGGGTATTGGGTTCCTGCTGCTGCCATTCCAGGCCGCCGTTTTCGCAGTAAACGCGTATTTTAAGGGCGTTCTCTTCGCCTGCTGCAATTTGCGAGGCGGTTAAAGTGCCGGTAACGTTGTCCTCAAATCTTAATAATACAGCACCGTCATCATCCAGCATACGGCCATCTACCACAATATTGAGGGAAGCATTTAACTGGGTGATCTTTTTGCCGGAGATGTATTCGGCGAGGTGCGCGGCGTGTGTACCGATATCGCCCATGCAACCGCTTTTACCCGATTTTGATGGATCGGTACGCCACGATGCTTGTGCATTGCCCTCGCGCTCTGATAAGCGGCTAAGCCAGCCTTGTATGTACTCCACATATATTTTGCGCACTTTACCAAGCGAACCTGCTTTTACTATCTCTCTTGCTTCTTTTACCATTGGATAACCCGCGTAGGTGTGGGTAAGCAACAGCATCAAGCCTGTTTCTTCTACCTTAGCTTTCAGCTTTTGGGCTTCTTCCAGTGTGAAGGTAACCGGTTTTTCTACTACCACGTTAAAACCGTTCTCCAAAGCCGCCATTGCAGGTGCAAAGTGGGCAAAGTTTGGGGTAACAATGGTTACAAAATCCATGCGTTTATCAGCAGGCATTTGTGATTCTGCTTTAAACAACTCATCGAAATTGTTGTAGATACGGTCTTCATCCAGGAAAAGGATCCGGCCGCTTTCCTGTGCAATTTCGGGGTTAACGCTAAGTGCGCCACAAACCAGTTCTATCTGGCCATCCATATTGGCGGCAATGCGGTGTATAGCGCCTATAAAGGCATCCTTACCGCCGCCGATCATGCCCATGCGCAATTTTCTTTTACTCATATGTAGTGTTATAGATAAGCAATTTAAGCCCACCCGCTGCAGTTGCAGGAGTGGGCTTAAAAGTATTAAATTTAGATTGAAAACAAAAGCATTAGCTCTTAAATAGCCGCTATAACAGGGCAACTTATTTTATTCCCCAATCGATTGCAAAGATTCAGGTAAAACGGGGCCTGCATAATTTGCTTCCTATGAAAGTGCCCAAGCGCGATCCCCTTTTTTGTAAGGGTAATTGCCATCGTATTTGCCGGGTACCGGTAAATAACGTAATGCTTTGGTTGCACCTACTTCTGATGTGAAGTAACCCAGCAGGGTTAATTGTTTCATCATGGTGAAATAGTGGTTAGGGAAATCCTTCACCGTGTATTTTGGATCCTCCTTAAGTTTTGCTTTTTCGGCATCACTATCCTTACCACGCTGTGTTGCGTAATCTTTAGCTTCTTTATCAAGCTCGGTTAAAAGCTCGGTACGCTGGGCAGCAGTTGCCTCCATAAATTTCTTGCTGAATTTTTTGCTGCTTGCCTCGTCCAGTTTGCCTATACCTTCCTGAAACACCTTTTGATCGGCCTCGGTGTAGCAATCTCTTACCATCACCGCCATAAAGGCACCTACTTTTGCGGCTTTAGCACCCGGGGTGCTGGTTTCCGGCAAAATGGTTTCGCCCACCTCATCTAAAAAGGCGGTAGTTTCGGGTTTAGCCAGGTCCGCTGTGTTTACAGTGCTCCCGGATTTACAGCCCGACATAAAGAACTCAGCGCCGATGATGGTTCCCCCAAGGATCAACCCCACCCGGCCTAATGCGTCTCTTCTGTTCATTGTGTTTAATATTTTGAATTAATGATTATTGAATTAGTGTTGCTGATTACCAGCCTTTACGATATTCACGTTTTACAAACTGGTTAACTTCATCAAAATTGGTCACCTTCATGGCCTCGTTATCCCAAATTAACTTGGTGCTTTCCGGGCGACCTTTTACCTGGATATCATGTCCGCGAACAGCAAGGTTTGCCATCAGCAGTGCTTCGGTAAGCGGGCCGGCGGTTTCAAACGGAGAACTTACTTCCATTTTACCATAACCTGCCAAACAAGCTTCTACCCATTGTTTGTAGTGACCTTCTGCCTGGCCTTCCACACGGGCGTAAGTTTGTTTTACGTTAACATCTTTGGTGCGCGATGTTGGCAGCAACAGCGGGTTAGAGCTGTAAGTGCTGGCTATCATTTTACCTTTTGTTCCGATGAATAATGTACCGTTGCCGTCGTCGCCGAATTTTTCATCCGGGCCGAGTTCTTTCGGGCGTTCGGGTTGGATCCCGCCGTCCATCCAGTGTAGGGTTACATCACCTTTGGTTTTCTTCGTTTTAGGGAAAGTTAACGTGATGTGGCTCGATGGCGGGCAGCTCTCAGGGAAACGACCGCGTTTAAACTCATCCACATAAACAGTACCTACGCTGGCCTGTACATCTTTTACGTACTCTAAACCAAGCACACGGAAAGGCGCTTCTACCAGGTGGCAGCCCATGTCGCCGAGGGCGCCGGTACCGTAGTCCCACCATCCGCGCCAGTTAAATGGCACCAGTTTATCTACATATTCTTTGTAAGGCGCTGTACCTAACCACAGGTTCCAGTCCAACTCTTTAGGCACTTCAGATTTTGTGGTTGGCCATTGGATGCCTTGGGGCCATACCGGGCGGTTTGTCCAGGCGTAAACAGTATGTACATCGCCTATAAGGCCCGCGTTATACCATTCGGTCAGCTGGCGGGTACCATCGTTTGATGCACCCTGGTTACCCATTTGTGTAACTACCTTGTATTTTTTTGCAGCAGCGGTAAGCTCGCGTGCTTCCCAAATATCATGGGTCAAGGGCTTTTGCACGTAAACGTGTTTACCCAATTGCATGGCACCAAGGGCTACAATGGCATGATTATGATCTGGCGTGGAAACAGATACCGCATCGATATTTTTTGCTTCTTTGTCCAGCATTTCGCGCCAGTCTTTATAATATTTAGCTTTCGGGAACTTCTTTACAGAATTTGCCGCGCGACGGTCGTCCACATCGCACAAGTACGCTATGTTAGCCTTACCGCTTTTGGCGAAGTTGGCAATATCGCTTTCGCCTTTGCCACCGGCACCTACACCTGCAACATTCAGCATATCGCTTGGTGCCGTGTAGCCTTTACCGCCCAAAACAAAACGCGGTACGATCATAAAACCGGCTGCCGCCAGGGAAGTATTCTTGATAAAATCCCGCCTGGATGCTCCGGCAGCGGGGGTTTCTTCTTTCTTCTCAGTCATTTTTGATAGCTTTTTTATGGTTTAGAGAGTACCTTTTTTCAATTGATCTACCGCATAGTTTGCTGCACGTGCAGTAAGCGCCATATAGGTAAGCGACGGATTTTGGCAAGCAGACGAAGCCATGGCTGCACCATCCGTAACAAATACGTTCTTGGCATCCCAAACCTGGTTCCACTCGTTCAGTACCGATGTTTTTGGATCG
Organism: Mucilaginibacter sp.; assembly: GCF_039925265.1. Lineage (GTDB taxonomy): Bacteria > Bacteroidota > Bacteroidia > Sphingobacteriales > Sphingobacteriaceae > Mucilaginibacter. The sequence goes on along the minus strand of NZ_JBDSZG010000057.1, from coordinate 28,020 downwards.
CGGCCCATACGTGCGGTGCCCATCTCGTGGATACCACGGCCAAGTACGCCATCGGTTGTGTAACCTTTAACATCTTTTACGCCCGCGTTGGTCAGCATTTCTACCGCATCGTTCATCATATCTACACGCATCTTCTTCTCGTTCTCTTTCACCTCAACGTCGAATGCTAAGATAGGCAGGCCCCATTTATCTTTCTTGGTTTTATCAAGCGTGATCTTATTGTCGTGGTATGGCAAAGTTTCGCCGAAACCGCCCATACCAAAGCCCCATGAACCCGGTTCAGACAGCGCGTCTTTAAAGCCGGCACCAATGCTCATTTCGGCAATATCGCGGCTCCAGTTGCTGCGGCTACCGCTACCCTGGTAACCAAAACCACGAATGTAATCGCGTTTTTCGCCATTTAAGTTACGGTAACGTGGTATGTAAATACCATTTGCTCTGCGGCCGAAGTAGTATTTATCGTCAAAGCCTTCTATCCTACCGCCGGCACCAACACCTAAGTGGTGATCCATTACGTTGTGGCCAAGCTCGCCGCTGCTGCTGCCTAAGCCGCCTTCCCACACATCGGTTGCAGAGTTCATTAACACCCAGGCGCTGTTTAGTGCCGATGCATTAACAAATACAATTTTTGCGTAGTACTCGTAAGTTTTGTTGGTTTCGGCATCGATGATCTCCACCCCTTTTGCCTTTTTGGTATCCTTATCATAAAGGATGCGGGTTACTATAGACCATGGGCGAACGGTTAAGTTACCGGTTGCCATAGCTGCCGGCAACGTGGCCGACTGTGTGCTGAAGTATGCGCCGAACGGACAGCCTAACCAGCATTTATTGCGGTACTGGCAGTTAGTACGGTTGTTATGCGGAACAGTGATATTGGCTGTACGGCCAATTACAAAGTGGCGCGAATCTTTATAGAAATCTTTAAAACGTTTCTGAACATCTTTTTCAACAACGTTCATATCCATCGGCGGCATAAAATCGCCATCCGGAAGGATTGGTACGCCATCGCGGTTACCTGATATACCTGCAAATTTCTCTGCATAGCTGTACCATTTTTCTAAATCTTTATACCGGATAGGCCAGTCTACACCTACGCCATCTTTAGCATTTGCTTCAAAATCTGTTTCGTGCCAGCGGTACGATTGACGGCCCCACATCAGCGAGCGGCCACCTACGTGATACCCACGGAACCAGTCGAAACGTTTAATTTCGGTGTAAGGGCTTTCTTTTTCGTCAACCCAATAATCCAAATTTGTTTCGTTCAAAGGGTAATCCCGCTTTAAAACCGGGTAATCCTCTATCATTTTTTGGGTACGGCCGCCACGGTGTTCAAACTCCCAGGGGCCTTTATTCGCGTTCACGTAATCCTTAATGTGCTCGATATTTCTACCGCGCTCCAACATAATGGTTTTTAACCCCTTCTCGCTCAGTTCTTTTGCAGCCCAGCCGCCAGATATCCCTGAACCAATGACTATAGCGTCATAAGTGTTTGTAGACATAATATTACTGCGTTAAATAAATTTGTTTAGTATTGGTTACCTCGCCTAATGTAGGCATAATAATTATTTTTCAAATATTTTTTCATTGTGTTTTTTATACACATTGCCCCCCAACCCCCTGAAGGGGGAGCTTTTGAAAAGCTTGTTTATCCCGCAGCCCCATTTGAACAAAATTCTGCTCCCCCTTTAGGGGGTTGGGGGGCTAACCCAATGGTCTACCGCGCGTGCGGCGAAGGCCATGTAGGTTAACGATGGGTTTTGGCATGAGGTTGAGGTCATGCTGGCGCCATCGGTTACGTATACATTTTGGCAGGCGTGCAGGCGGTGCCATTTATCAAGCATCGATGTTTTTGGATCGACACCCATGCGCACGCCGCCCATTTCGTGGATATCCAGGCCCGGTGCCCGGTTATCTGTTGATGCCTTAATATTGGTGAAACCCGCAGAGGTGAACATCTCTGTCATCTGCTCCACGTAGTCCTTCTTCATTTTGGCATCATTGTCGTCATACTCCACAGCGATTTTTAACAATGGGATGCCCCACTGGTCTTTCTGGCTTTTATCCAGCGCTACATAATTGCTTTCCTTCGGGATGGTTTCGCCCATCATGTGCGAGCCAACTTTCCAGCCGCTGAGGTTATCGTTCACTAAATTCTTTTTCAGGTCCTCGCCAACACCGTCGCTGCTGGTTTCGCGGTAGCGGTAGGCGCTAAAGCCTGCCGCGTAGCCACGTAAAAAGTCAGTTTCTTGCTTATACACATTACGGAAACGCGGAATGTAACCGCCCCCTGCAGGGTTACGGCCATCGGTTGTCCATTCTTTATCGCCATCCCAATCGGCATTAATATGTGCCGAATAATTATGGAAGGCCACGTATTTACCCAATGTACCGCTATCGTTACCCAAACCATTAGGAAAACGGCTCGATGTGGAATTTAGCAACACCAGGTTACTATTTAATGCTGCCGCGTTTAAAAAGATCACATCGGCATAATATTCTATGGCTTCTTTGGTATTTGTATCGATAACGCGCACACCGATTGCTTTCCCCAGCTTTTCGTCATACATAATGGATTCTACTACCGAAAACGGACGTAAGGTTACGTGCCCCGATTTTAATGCCCATGGAATAGTAGACGAGTTGGCGCTGAAGTAGCCGCCGAACGGGCAGCCACGCTGGCAAAGGGTGCGTTTTTGGCATTGCGCCCTCCCCTGGTCGAAATGGATCTGGTTGGGTTTTGATAAGTGGGCGCAACGCGCACTGATCACATGTCTGTTTTGGTAATGTTGTTTTACGTGTTTGCTGAAACGCTGCTCCACCGCGTTCAACGGGAAAGCGGGTAAAAATTCACCATCGGGTAACTCAGCAATGCCATCGCGATTACCGGAGATACCCGCGAATTTTTCTACATGGCTGTACCATGGCGCAATATCTTTATAACGGATAGGCCAATCCACTGCGAAACCATCGCGTGCCGGGCCGTCAAAGTCAAAATCGCTCCAGCGCTGGGTTTGCCTCGCCCAAAGCAGTGATTTACCGCCCACCTGGTATCCGCGGATCCAGTCGAACGGTTTTTCCTGTACGTAAGGGTGCTCCTTGTCTTTCACAAAAAAGTGCATGGCATCCTCGCCAAAAGCATAGCAGCGGTTCACAATAGGGTTTGCTTCGCGAATTTCGGCAGTTACCTGGCCGTGGTGCGCAAACTCCCATGGGTACATATTGGTAGTGGGGTAATCCTTATTATGCTTTGCATCGCGGCCGCGCTCCAGTACCAAAGTTTTAAGGCCTTTATCGCCCAGTTCTTTGGCCGCCCATCCGCCGCTCATGCCCGAGCCTATTACAATGGCATCAAACGTGCGCTCGCTTTTACTATCTATATTAAAATTAGCCATGTTATACTGCCGCTTTCTTTTTTACCGGGAACATGGCGTTATACCTGCCCGGTACCAATTCATAAACTATTTGTTCGGTCATAAAATATTTGGAGGTGGTGTATCCAAATACCGTTTGGCCCTTTACCGTCCAATAAAAACCGTTCGCTTTCGCGTCCTTATCCTTATTGTTAGGGTCCTTACTTTGTTTTTCTATATCGTTGGCAAAAGCGGTGCGCTCTGCTGCGGTAATTTCGTTGAAAGATTTGCCGTACTTTTTATCAACGGCATCGCCAAACTCTTTTAAACCGGCAATAAACTCGTCCTGTCCTTTTTGATCGAAACAGTCGTCTATCATTTTAAAAACGAAGAGGTTTATGCCAAGGTCTTTGGCGCCGGGGGTATTGGTGTTGGGGAGGATGGTCTCGGTAAGGTTATTTACCAGGTTTTCCTGTTCGGCATCAAGCTTAAGGTGCTTTAGCGCTATAACGGGTTTACCTTTATTATCATGAAGGCAGGAGGGCAAAACTGCCGCGCTGCCCAGGATCAAAGCCATGTTGCGGATCGCTATCCGCCTGTTCATTTGATAGTTCAAAGTTCTGAATGATTTAGTTTATGCATACATAACGGGATATTGTGCTCAAACAATATCCCGTTATTGGTAAATGAAGCTGAAAGGTATGCTTTAAAGCGTTAATAACCCCATTTTTTCATGGTTTGTAAATCAATTTTTACAGAGTCGATAGGATCCATGCCTTGGTACGACTCCTGTTCGATGATGAGATGTGTGGTGCCACCAATTTTTTTTGCTGCTTTCAGCACATCTTTTACGGGCAATACGCCCAGCCCAAGTACGCAACTCTCGTAGCCGGTGCCTTCGTTAGGGTGCTCGGCGCTTTTTATCTCATCCTTTACGTGCATCGATTCGAAACGGCCCGGGTATTTTTTGATGATAGAGATAGCGTCGTTCTCGCGGCCATACATATTGCCAATATCAAGTTGCTGGGCCACTAAAGACTGATCGGTATGCTGCATAATATAATCGAACAGGCGCATATCGCCCACCATGGTGGTAAATTCAAAATCGTGGTTGTGGTAACCAAATTTCATCCCCGATTTTTTGCACAGTTCGCCGCTTTTGTTAAACTGCTCCATGGTGCGGTCGAGGGCGCTTTTATCGGTACGCACCGCGGTATCCATCCATGGGCTTATCACATACTTTTGGCCCATATAGGCTGCATCTTCCACTGTCCATTTCCAGGCATCGGTAAAATCGTTTTTGGCGGCATCCCAGTGTTGGGTGGTCATCACGGTGTGTCCGCTCGGCATAACCAGGCTCAGGTCGTCCAATATTTTTTTAAATTCCTTAGCGGTCCAGCCGTAAAATTTGCGGTTTGTGTAGCTGGCGTGCTCTACCTGCACGTAACCCATATCGGCCAGTTTTTTCAGGGTACCGGCAGGGTCGGTGCGCATCAGGTCGCGTACCGAGTATAGCTGCAAGCCAACACGCTGGATTTTACCCGCAGCGAAAACGCTATCGGGCAGTAAAGCGGCGGCGGTTACTGCCATGGCGCTGTTTTTCAAGAAACTTCTGCGGGATGAATTCATAATATTTTGAGATTTAGTTTTTTGCTATTGGGAACACAGGAAATAACAGGTCTGAATTGCTTACAAAGGCGATGTGTTTACTATCCGGCGACCATGATGGTGTATTGATAGTACCCTGCCCGCCATATAAATAGGCTACCACTTTTGATGGGCCACCGGCAGCCGGCATTACACGGATGTAAACGTGTTTGTAAAAAGGATGGTCGCCCGGGGCAACTTCGCTTTTCAGGAAGGTGATATAAACTATCCACTTGCCGTCGGGCGAGATATGCGGAAACCAGTTGTTATAATCATCATTGGTAATCTGCGTTTGGTTGGTACCATCGGCATCCATCCGCCAAACCTGCATTAAACCGGTGCGTACAGAATTAAAGTAGATGTATTTGCCATCGGGTGTGTACTCGGGGCCATCATCCAAACCTTTGGTATCAGTAAGCCTTTCTTCGGGGCCGCCATTTGATGGGATGCGGTACACATCGTACTCTCCTTTACGCTCACCGCAAAACACCAGGAATTTACCATCGGGCGACCAGCCGTGCATATAGCTTGCGCCAACGCCTTTTGTGGTCACCGCTTTGGCCGTGCCGCCACCAATAGGTACGGTATAACCGATAGACGGGCCGCCATCGCCACTGCTGATGGTAAGCATTTTACCATCGAAAGATATGACGTGATCGTTATTGTTGTTTTTGGCAGGGTTGGTATTTAGGGCAACCGGCGTACTTGTCGCCAAATTGAATTTATAGAGTGTACCATCGCTGTTATATATTAAGGATTTGCCGTCGTTCATCCAGTTCGGTGCCTGTAACGATTTTGGCGACTGGTAAACTACACGGCTGTTCTGCGTGTTCATATCCAGCAGTTCGATGGCGCTGCCGAGGTATTTTTTATAGGGAACAAGATCCGCAGGTGCCGGGGTGATAATGCGGACGTTGCTGTATAATACTTTTTCAACCTTATCGGCATTGTGCGCGCAGGCGTAAACACCTACATACACCTCATCGCCAAGATCAAGATCAACTTTTTGCTCGGGGGCAAATACATCACCCTTTTTTGCTACCGACATATAATAGGTACTGCCTTTTCTTTCGAGTTGTACTACATCCGCAGAGATAACGGCTGTTCTGTCCTCTGCAGTTTGGCCGCCGGTTACTTTGCGGTACTGCATAGACGTAACGCCCATGCCATGTACCATTACGTTTACCTGTGCCGAATTTGTCTCGAGATTCTTGCGAACCATCAAACCAAATTTACGGTTAGGCTCATCGCCGGCCAGGAAAGCACCGTTGGTGCGCAGGATAAAATCACCTTTTACTTTCTTCCACACAAAGTGAAACTCATCATGATCGTACCACATATCGGCACCAGAGCCGGTGACTTCGTACTGCTGGGTTTTTACATCGTAGGCAACAGTGCCTTTATGCTTGATCACACCGATGTCGGTGTGCCCGTCGAAGATCCCTAAAGATGGAGATTGTGCATAAGTGGCGCAACAAAACAGCATGGCAAGAAACGCAGCTGCTGAATAACAGGTTAATTTTTTCGACATTAAATTTTAGGTTAGCAATAATTGGGTTTACTAAGTTATATATTCATTTGTAAAAAATCCATCTAAAAAATTGCTTTTAAACAAAAAAAGGGCGTTTTAGCGCCCCTGTGTGTACTTTTTATGTTACGTTGTTAAAATAATATTATGATTGGTTAAATGTAACACCTATCTGCTACTTGCCGGGTTTGCCCGCTGTGATTTTAACCTTGCTAAAAACCGCTTTCTCCACCACATCTGCATTGTGCGAACAAACAAAGATCCCTACGTACACTTCGTCTCCCAGTTTAAGGTCTATCTTTTCTTTGGGGCCAAAAGCACCGCCTTTATGCGCTACCGACATGATAAAAGTATTGCCCCTGCGCTCCAGTTGAATTACATCCGCAAAGGTTTGTTCTGATTTTTGTTCTTCGGTAACCGCGCCGGTTGTTTTGCGGTATTGGAGCGAAGTAAGCCCGTCGCCATGGACCACCGCGTTTATATGGGGGCTATTACCATCTAATGATTTGCGCACCATCAAGCCAAACTTGCGGTGCAGCTCGGTGCCCTTGCCAATAAAAGCCGCGTTAGTGCGGATGGTGAAATCGCCTTTTAGCTGCTTCCACACAAATTGGAACTCATCGGTATTGGCCCAGATATTGGTACCCGAGCCGCTAACGAGGTATTGATGATTTTTGGCATTGTATTTAACGTTGCCCTTATTTTTAACCGGGCCGACATCGCTGTGCCCATCAAAAATGCCTATGGATTGTGTTTGTGAGTAACCATTACCGGCAAAGAGCACAGCTGCCAGCACTATGGTAAAAAAACGCGTTAGTTTCTTGTACATCAGAATAAAGGGTTAACTATAATTGGTTTACTAAGGTATATATTCATTTGTAAAAATCCTCGGTTAAAAACGGCGTTTAAATAAAAAAGAGGCCTTTAAAGGCCTCTCTGTGTACTTTTTATGTTACACGGTAAAATAGTACCATGTTTTGTTATATGAGTATATTGGGTAGCTTACTTATATGTTTTCTGATAAGTGAGCTTCACCTTTGTAAAGGCAACCTTCTTTATTTTATCGGGCACATGCGAGCAGACGAACAGGCCGAGGTATACCTCATCGCCCAGGTCAAGGTCTATCTTTTTTGCGGGGCCAAAGGGCTGGCCTTTATGCGATACGCGCATGGTGTAGGTTTTGCCTTTGCGCTGCAGTACCAATACATCGGCGGTCAATACATCAGTACGCTGCTCGTAGGTAGAATCGGCGGCCATCTTTCGCCACTGCAATGATGTGAGTTTATTGCCATGCATAACAATGTTCACCTGCGCCGAATTACCATCAAGGCTTTTACGTGCCATCAACCCAAACTTGCCATACATATGTGTATCACTGCCGATGAACGCGCCGTTTGCCCTGAGCGTGAAATTGCCCTTAACCTTCTTCTATACAAATGCAGTTCATCCGTAGTAAAAAACACATCGGCACCCGAACCGCTTACTATACTGTTTTGCTTTGGCGTTGTAGTTTACACCGCCCTTTAGCTTTACGGGGCCAACTTCAGATTGCCCATCAAAAATGCCCAGTGGCTTTACCTGCGCGTAGGAACTAATAGCTAAAAATAAGATTAATGCAAAGGTAAGCGGGAAGATTGCTCTACGGCGCATCGGAGTTATTGGTTAATTGGTATGCCAAGTTAATTAATCGTTTTAATTAGCGGCGATAATTTTGGTAAACAAAAAAGGAGCGTTTTCGCGCTCCTTATATTTCGTATTACTCTATTATCGATACTAATCTGTAACTAATATCTGTTTGCCGGTTTTCGGGCAATAAACAGGTTCGGTCTTCACTTTTACAAAAGGTGTTATATATTCCTTGATGAATTGCGCTTTAGAATCTTTATATTGGCTTACCGCTCCTATCATGCTCATGAATTTGATGTAATAGAACGCGGTATCAACCTGGTGCGGCTTAAAGCCAGAGCGTGCGCTCTTTGGGAAAAGATGGTGGTTATTATGCCATTCGCCGGCAACAAAGCCCGGCCAAAGCTGGTTAACCGACATATCCTTACGGTTATGGTCTACCCCGTCGCGGCGTTTGTCTTCGCCTTTGCCGTGGCCTTCGTAGTTAAAGGTACGTACGCCAACAGCCCAAAAGCCTGCGGCACCAAAGATAGCACAGCCTAAAGCTACACCACCTATTAAATAAAATATGGTGAACCAAAACGCCCAGTTGGCAATAACGCCTACAACCGCGTGAAAAGGATTGGCAACCGAACCCCATTTTTGGTACTGCGCGTAGGTGTTTACCGATACGCCTGTATGTTTCATTAAAGTAACACAGCGCTGGTATTCTTTCTCGTTCATGTTACGGTTGATAGGCTGATGGTTTGCATCGGCCAAAAAACAGTAAAGGAAACCACCCTGCGCGTTATATGGATCGCCGGGCTGATCAGATAAAGCGTGGTGCACGTGGTGCGATATCGCGTAGATCTCTTCCGGAATAATTTTAAGGGTAAGGTTTTGGGTAAAGAAGCGCCAAAAGTTATTTTTGAACTTATATGCGCCGTGGGTGCAATACCTATGGTACCAAATGGTGCCATGGGTACCCATTACAACCATGCTGTATAGGAAGGCTATAATTAGGCCTTTGATAGAAAAGTATTTAAAGATGAACAACATCAGGAATACTGATAGTGTTAATACCATCATCCAGCTCATGAAAGAAAGCCAGTTCTTTTTGGTTTTGAAGATGTTAAGCCTCGAAAAAAATTCTCTTAGTATTTGGCCCTGGGTAGGTTTAGAAAGGTTGCCATTTTCGTCCTTCCAGCCGTAGGAAGGTTGTTCTAATACATTATGGATGAATGCCATTAGGATCGGGAGGTTAGTTTATCAATTAGTTTATAAATATAACATGGGGACGACTAAAGATACGTAAAAGTTTTGGATTACGTTTCATAAACCGTTAAAAAAATTAAGAAATAATTAAATTTATAATTAAATCGCTGCCCTATTGCAACATTTGTATGACATTGGCATTACAATTAAACTTCTCGATACTTTAACCGTCATTAGCGCAGTTATCCCACTGCTATGAGAAAATTCGCCCCTTTGTTACTCATCACCTTTATGCTTTTCACAAAAGCTTTTGCCCAGCAGCCGCCACGCGCGGTTAGTGGTACTTTAACAGACAGCCTTGGCGTGGTACCGGGGATGACGGTGAAGTTAACCTCGGATAAAGACAGTATGCTGGTAGCCAGCGATGCCAAAGGCGCGTTCAGTTTCGGGGCGGTGTTTTCTAAGAATTTTAAAATTACCATCACCGGCTTAGGCTACCAGCCCATTAGCCGCAAGTACATGATGGACGATGGCAAAACCGCTATCCGGTTAGATCCTATTAAGCTTACCGTACAAACCAATGCATTGGGCCAGGTGACTATTACAGCCGCTATAGTCCCCATTGTTATTAAAGAAGATACCGTAGAATATAAGGCCGCAGCTTATCCCGTTCGGGCGGGCTCCACGGTAGATGAGGTGATCAAAAAACTCCCTGGTGTATCCGTAGATAAGGATGGTAACGTTACTGCGCAGGGCAAGCAGATAACTAAAGTGCGCGTAAACGGCAAAAACTACTTTAGCGGCGATGTGCAAACCGCTACCCAAAACCTGCCTGCCGATATTGTAGAGAACATCCAAATTATTGACGATTATGGCGACCAGGCCAACCTCACCGGCATCAAAACCGGCGACCCGGAGAAGATCCTGAACATCACCATACAAAAGGGCAAACGCGTGGGCAAATTTGGGCAAGGCACCGTAGGGGCCGGTAACGATGGCCGGTACCTGGCGCGGTTCTCTGCCAATGCCTTTAAAGAGGATGAGCAACTGGCGCTTATCGGCACCCTAAATAATACCAACACCAACTCGTTCAACCTGGGTGCAGGCGGTGGCGGCGGTGGCCGTGCCGGCCGGAGCGGAGGAGGCGGTGTAGCAGCAGGCGGCGGCGTTAGCACGGCCAACGGTATCACCACCAACCGTTCGCTTGGTTTTAACTACCGCAACGAATGGGGCAAGAAAATAAGTGCCTACGGTAGCTACAGTTTTGCCAATCGGGACAAGCTGAGCAGTACCACATCGCAAACGCAGAGTCAGTTTCAGTCGGGCGCTATATTAAGCAACGACAACAGCAACGACAAAACACATAATATAAACCACCGGTTCGATTTTAATATTGAATACCGGATAGATACGCTGAACTACCTGAAGATAAACCCCAGCTTCAGCTACAATTCATCGAACAATAACAGTACAGATGCTTTCAGTAATACCCGTAACGATACCACTGTTACCGGCAACGAACTCGCTTTAACCAATTCTACTGCACCCAGCGGGGGCATTAGTGTACTGTATAACCATAAGTTTGCCAAAAAGGGTCGTAACTTCAGCATCAATACCAGCCTTAATTACAGCAAGAATACGCAGGACCTTAATGACCAATATATCACAGAACAGGCGGGTGTAACTACACCGCTGTTCCAGCAGATCAACACCAACAATAGCTCAAATCGCTACAACATCGCTCTATCCTACACCGAGCCATTGGGCAAAGGCAATTTTTTGGAGGCCAACTACAACCACAACTACAGCAATACCGATAACAACCGCCTTAATTATAATATAGACCCGACCACACTGGCACAAACCTATGTAGACTCGCTCAGCACCTTATATAACTATCAGTTCATCACCAACCGTTTCGGGCTGAACCTGCGCGGCGTAAAAACAAAGTATAACTACACCGTTGGGCTTGCGGTACAACCGGCCTCCCTTAACGGCGAATCGCATAATTTCAGCACCACTACGCATACCTTTAATTATATTCCAACGGCAAGGTTTATCTACAATTTTAAACGCAACCATTCGCTGGCCATCAACTACACGGGCAGCAACAATCAGCCAAGCTTTACACAGTTGCAGTTACAGCCCGATTTTAGCAACCCGCAAAACCGCATCTATGGTAACCCCGATCTGAAGCCCGAGTTCAGCAACAACATCAGCCTGCGGTACAATCAGTTTGATATCACCAGCGGTAATTCGCTGTTCACCAACCTGTCGTTCAATTCTACGCAGGATAAAATTGTGACCAACAGCAAACCAATCACAGTAACAACAACTACCACCAGCACAACGCGCAATAACACCGTGCAGGAAACCCGTTATATAAATACAGATGGCTTTTACTCGGCCAGCGGTAACTATGCTTATTCCAAACCCTTTGCCAACCGTAAGTTTACCGTTACGCTAAACGGAGGCGCCAACTTCAACAACAATATCAGCTATCTTAATGACGAGCGCAACATTGGCAAAAACTGGGTATTTAACCAGGGCGCCCGAATCCGCATAGATATAGACAGCCTGATGGATACTGAAGTAAGCGGTAATTACAGTATCAATACCACCAATTACAGCCTGCCATCATTCATCAGCACCGATGCCAAAACCTGGACGCTGGGACTGGACGGCCGCAACTACTTTTTTAAGAACTGGATACTGGGTTACAACCTCACCCAAACCCTTAACAAAGGCTTTAGCAGCACCGTTAAGGCCAACCCTACCCTCCTGAGCACTTATGTAGAATACCAGTTTTTAAAGGGCAATATCGGCGCGCTGCGTTTCCAGGCCTATGACCTGTTTAACCAAAACACCGGCGTAACCCGCAGCGTAAGCGGCAACCAGATCATAGACACCCGCACCAACCGTTTGGGCCGTTATTTTATGCTGACGTTTGCCTTGCGCCTGCAAAAGTTTGCTGGAAGCGCCGGGCGTAACCGCCAGGGCGGTGGTGGTGGCAGGCGGGCCAGTGGTGAAGGCGGCGGCGGTGGCGGCGGCAGGCCGGATTAAACAATTTGCTAAGGAGGCACCTACGGAGCCAAAAACTCTCGGATTTTTTTCTATAAACAGGGGGCTCCGCTGGAGCCGAATTAGGTAGCATTTATGAACGCTTCGTTAGAAGCATACTGTTTATAGCCAGTTCAAAAAAGGCTTGTTCCGTCGGTGCCGAATTACGCAGCATCTATAGAACGCTCCGTCAGGAGCATCCAGTTTATAGCACAAAACAACAATGGGCTGGCTCCGTAGGTGCCTGCAAATGTACCTGCCGTTCCTGGATACTGATGCTCATTCATCATCGCTCTTGCGTACGACTTCTGTCACGAACAACAATCGACATATGTTTTTTTACTATTTTTAGCCCATGTTAAACCATGAGCAAAAATTCCCGTCGAAGAGAGGATTTGTTATTTATATCCCCCTGATAATTTTGGCTATTGTTGAGGCTGGCTACATTGCCGGTGGGATGTATATTGGCGCTGTGTTGGTGCTGGCGGTGATGTCGGCCATGTTTTTTCCGGTGTTCTTTAATACGTATTATGCTATCAGTGCTGAGAGCACTTTGAGGGTAAAATGCGGCATGTTCTTTAACACTAAGTTGGCCATTAGCAGTATCATTAGGATAGAAAACACGCGGACCGTGTTAAGCGCCCCTGCCCTATCTACCGACAGGATAGAAATATTTTATAATAAGTTCGATTCGGTGATCATTTCGCCGGAGGATAAAGCCGCGTTTGTGGCCGAATTACAAAAGATAAACCCGGGTATCCGGTATCAATAACAACGCTAACCTGAACCAGTAAAATTCACCTATGCGGAAGAATATTATTATGAATAAGGCAGCAACTTTGCTAAAAAAGAGCATCGCGATTATTGCCTTTTTAGCGATCTTGCAGGTTTGCCATGCGCAACCCCTCCGCGAGAAAACAAACCGGCTTACAGATTCGGTAAGTGAAGTATACCACGTTTTGACGACTAATAAATATGTTAAACACGGGCTGTACCAGGCACTGTTTCAACATTTCCAGCCGATAGCAACCGGCATGTACGAGAACGATAAAAAGGCAGGTATCTGGCGTTTTTACGACCCAACAGGCAAACTGATGCAAACATACGATTACAGCACCCGCCTTGCCAGTTTCGAGGCGCCCGAAGATACCACATCCAACCTGCGCTACCTGCTCGACAGGGAACTTCGCCCGGGCGATAAGGTTACCAAACCCATTAAAACAGGCGGCCGCTATTTTGGCTATTTAAACTACCTGCGGCTTTTTAACCTGCCCGAAGCCTACCAAGGGCACCCCGAAGTGGAATTGAACGAAGTTAAAACCACCGTGGAACTATTAATTAGCCCGGGAGGGCGACTGGCAGATTATAAGGTACACATTAATAACGGCGCACAGGATAACGTAATAAAGATGAATACTAATCTGCCCGACGAGGAAGACAGGGTATTTACGCCCGCAACGCTAAACGGCGAGCCAGTAGCCTGCCGCATCATTATCCGCGCGTATATAACCGAAAACGGGCACCTCGATTTTTATTAACAGTACTACAATGAGGCTAAAAAACTATATCATACTACTTGCTTGTGTGCTGGCCGTCAATACAGCCACAGCACAGGAAACTTCCAAAAAAACAAACCGCCTTACCGATTCGGTAACGGAGGTGTACAACGTTTTAAAAGTTAATAAAAATATTAAACAGGGCTTGTACCAGGCCGTTTACCAGGAAAATATCCCGGTGGCTACGGGCATGTACGATAATGACAAAAGAGTTGGAACATGGCGCTTTTTCGACCCCAAAGGAAAGCTGATGGAAACTTACGATTACAGCAACGGCAAATTAGGCTTTGAAGCACCGGAGACCGAGGTATCAAACCTTCGTTATTTCGCAGATATTGAAATAGACTCTGCCGATGTAGTAAACAAGCCTGTCAAAATTGGCGGCAGGTATTTTGGCTACTTGCCCTATGTGCAGCTTTTTAAGTTACCAAAGGATATATGGGATATAGACCGCAACAAGTACATAGCGCAGGTAGAATTGCTGATAAGTCCGCTGGGCAGGCTTGCCTACTATTGGGTGCATATTACAGGCTATAATTACGACAGGACCATAAAGATGAGCCTCAACCTGCCCAACGAAGATGATAAAATTTTCAAACCCGCCACCAAAAACGGCGAGCCCGTAGCCTGCCGCATCATCATCCGCGCCCGCATTACCGAATATGGCAACCTCGATTTTTTAGCGAAATAAAAAAGCGCGCAACAAAATGCTGCGCGCCTGAACTATACTTTCAAACTGTCGGGTTCAAACTTTCGATTTTGAACTTTTTACTTTAAACTTTGTTAATGGGCGTGATGGCCATCCGGGCCGTGTGCATGGCCGTGAGAAAGCTCTTCGGGCGTTGCAGGGCGAACGTTTAATATCTCACCTTTAAAGTGCAGTTCCTGGCCGGCCATAGGGTGGTTGAGATCTACAATTACCGAATCTTCGGTAACCGATACTACCTGGCCCTGGAAACGGTTGCCGTTATTATCCTGCAAAGGCAATACTTCCCCAATTTGCGGCACATCGGCACCCTGGAACATTTCTTTTGGCAAATTAGCTACTGCTTCTTCGTCAAATTCGCCGTAGCCTTCTGCTGCCACGATACGGAAATCATAAGTATCACCGGTTGATAAGGTGCTTAAGTTCTCTTCAAATTTTGGGATCATCTGGCCAGCGCCAAACAAAAAAGTTAATGGCTGCTCTTGTGTAGCGCTTTCTGCCAGCCCTTCGCTGCCATCTTCTTGTTTAACATACAAATCGTATGTTAATGATACTACGTGTTGTGGTTCAATTTTCATTATGATGATTATTCGTTAACGATTCTTAAGTTGAAAGTATAAAGTTTAAGGTTGAAAGCTAAAAGCTTCTTATTTTACCTTCGACTTTAAACTTTTTACTTTCCACTTTAAACTTTCTCTTAATAAAGGAATCAGTTATTTATTTGTTTTACCGCATCCGCCGTATTATCCACCGGCAGGCTGCAGGTTTTATCCTTACAGATGTAGATGCGGGTATTGCTTTCAAACTTATCCGTCAGCAAAGGTAATGTTCCTTTTTTACCGCCCAATATTATTTTATTGGGGATGTAGTTTTGTTCCAATTCTTTACGCAGGCTTCCATAATTATCGCCGGTGATGGCAACTTCGTAGGTGCCAAAGATCTCATCCAGCAAGAGAGCGGTCCAGTTACCGTAGGCGGTACTGTATTTGGCCAAATGCGGCACAATGTTGCGCAGCATTTGCGCCGAGATCTCGTGGTAGTCCTCCTGATCGAAAAACAGCCCCAGCTTTTTAAGGTTACGCGCCATTACCGAGTTTGAGGCGGGTATTACCCCATCCATAATTTCCGATTTACGGGCGATGAGGTGCTGATCGTCATCCGCGGTGTAATAAAACATGCCGAGGTGTTTATCGTAATAATGCAGGATGGCGTAATCGGCAATACCTTTGGCAGTAATGAGCCAGTGCTCATCGAAGGTCACCTCGTATAGGGCTATCAGTGCATCTGTAATGTTGGCGTAATCGTCCAAAAAGGTAGCTATCGGTTCATGGTCGCCATTGGGCAATAGTACCGGTTCTTTAAATACCCGCAGCAGTTTATCGCCGGAGAGCATCTTATTGGTCAGAAAATTGGCATTCTTCAAAGCCAATTCCAAATAGGCGGGTTCATCAAAAGCGCGGTAAGCTTCGCAAAGCCCTTTCAGCATCAGGCCGTTCCAGGAGGCTAATATTTTGTTATCCAGCCCCGGGCGGATACGTTTGCTCCTTGCTTCAAAAACCCTTTTGCGCGAGGCGTTGATGCGACTCAGCATATCATCTACCTGCAAACCCAGTATCGCGGCCATTTCCGCATCGCCTTCTCTGCGGAAGAAAACGTTGGAATGTTCCTCTTCCCAGTTACCGGCATCGGTAACGTGGTAGTAAATGCAAAACAGGTCCGCCTCATCGCCCAGCATCTCCTCAATTTCGGCTTTGGTAAATATATAGAACTTGCCCTCTTTGCCTTCGCTATCGGCATCCAGTGCCGAATAAAAACCAAACTCGGGCGAGGTAAGTTCGCGCTTTACAAAGCTGATAATTTCATCAGCGATGGTTTTATACAATGGATCCGGGTGCCAGGTATGGGCCTCAGCGTACAGGCTGAGCAGCTGGCCATTATCGTACAGCATTTTTTCGAAGTGCGGCACATGCCACACACCATCCACCGCGTAGCGAGCAAAGCCTCCGCCAATATGGTCGTATATGCCACCGAAGGCCATTTTGTTTAAGGTTAGTTTGGCCAGTTCGGCCACATTTTCATCCTGCATTAAATGGGCATAGCGGATCAAAAACAGCCAGTTATTGGGCATCGGGAATTTGGGTGCCCCGCCTAAGCCGCCTTCCTCCTCATCAAAATAGCGTTTCCAGGTTTTCAGGATCGGCTCAAAATCAGCCTTGCTGTATTCGGGCTGCTCCTGTACAAAGGCTACGGATTCGTATTGTTTAATACCATCGGTTAAGCGCACGGCGTAATCTTCGGCTTCTTCGGGCTTGGTTTTGTAAAAATCAGCGAGGTTAAATAGCAGGCTCGTCCAGTCGTTCTTGCGGAAGTAGGTGCCGCCGTAAATGGGCCTTTGGTCGGGCAGGCAGATGCAGTTGAGCGGCCAGCCTCCCCTGCCGCTCATCAGTTGCACGGCGCTCATGTAAATCTGGTCAACATCCGGGCGTTCCTCCCTATCTACCTTAATGCACACAAAATACTCATTCATCACGGCCGCCACGGCCTCGTCCTCAAAGCTTTCGTGCTCCATCACATGGCACCAATGACACGCCGAGTAACCGATGCTAACGAGGATCAGTTTATTCTCCTCTTTGGCTTTCTGTAATGCTTCCGCTCCCCAGGGGTACCAGTTAACGGGGTTATTGGCGTGTTGTAATAAATACGGGGAGGTGGAATTGGCGAGGCGATTCATATGAGGTGGCAGATGTTTGTGCAAAGATAATAGGCTGGGTGGGGAATTGTCTCAAGAATATGCAAATCAATAGAGGTCGGCAATATTTACTATTTGAATAATGCACTTTATATATGTATGTGGTAAATTTTAACAATATAAAGTTCTATTGAATTTTCTAACTTTAGAGCATGAGTGATTATTTGCCGATAATTGGTGCTTTTTGTGTGGGCTTGGCGGCCATATATCAAAATAAAATTAAAGCAAAATTTTCAGAAAGCTGGCTTAACTGGCTATTGATAATTTTTTTATTAATCTCTACTTGTTGGTCTTTTTATTCTAAAAACCAAGACAATGGTAAACTGGCAAAAGCTGAAAGGCAATCACGGAAAGATTCGTTGCAGTTGCAAAAAAACTTTAAAGGGATTCAAGATAGTTTAGAAACTAAGAATAAAGAACTTACTTTAAAAACAGACCAGCTAAGAGATCAATTGGATAGACGTACCGAGGATCTCGCCGACAAGTTAAAAAATGCGGGAAATGATTTTGTCCGAAATATTAAAAAATCTTCAGACGAAGTGAAAAATCAATTATCTGACGAAAAAAGATATGCTTTTCTTTACTTAACCACAATAGGCTATAATCATTACGCTTGGCAAGTTGTCAATCCTTTTCGCGAACCCGTTTTTATGACTTCTCTAATAAAAGTTAATTACGATGAATTAATGAATTGCAAAAATGAATTAAGAACGGGAGGAGTCAAGATAGATGCCAGATGCTTTTTGAATGCTACTCAGGGAGATACAACAGTAGATGGTAGTACCCGAGTTGTTGCATACGGCGGATACTATGACCACAATTTAACGTTTGACAGAAGCCAAGGTTTACATCGCATAGAAGTGCAATATAAGTTACGAAACCGTGTTTATTTTCAACAAATTGTCTATGAATTTGGCCCAGATAGAGGTCTACACCAGTCAACCAGGTTAATAACAAATCAATCGCCTTTTAAAATTATTCTATTAAAAAAGAGTGCAGACATAAATTTTAATAGAAAAATCAATTTTGACAAACTCTTTCCCTTGCCTATGGAACGAACATATTACGGTATTTGACCCAACTACTATGGAACGTCACAGATAGGCGAAATGAATAAAATATTTAGCTGGCTAATTGGTATTGCGTTTGGGGTGGGTCTTTTTTTATTGTTTCAAATTCCAATAATTCCCATATCATTACTAATCATATCAATGATAGCAATTCCCTTAAGTTGGTACTAATACATTAAAGAAATCATAAAAAAGCAAGAAGCTATAATTGGGTTACTTGCAACCTCCTATTTAATTATTTTGTTATCCACATGCCCAACCTCACCAAACTCAAATACGCCCGGCTGATTATGCTGCTGGCCGCCATCTACAATATCTTTTGGGGATTGGTGATCTCGGCGTACCCGCAAATATTGCTATTCGGCAACCCGCCTACCGATTTCCTGCTTATTATTCTACGTTGCGTGGGTATGCTGGTTGGCGTTTATGGTATTGCCTATTACTTCGCGTCGCGCGATCCGGTGGCCTACTGGCCGCTGATATTGGTAGGCTGGATAGGCAAACTGCTGGGGCCTATCGGGTCGGTTTATTACATTGTGCTGGGCAAGCTTTCGCCCGCCTTTTTTTGGGTAAATGTGTGGAACGATATTATCTGGCTGTTGCCCTTTGGCTGGATAATTTATATGGCGGTAAAGAAAAGGTTGCCCAATTAGCTATATTTGCCTCGTGAAATTTCTTTGCATCCTTTTTTCGGTATATGTGCTACTGCTTTCGGTAAGGCCCTGCTGTGCCGACGACTGTATTGCAAAATCCATCAGCAAAAAAGAAATAGCGGGCCAAAACTCAAAACCCGGTAACGACTGCCAGGGTTGCTCTCCATTCTTTTCCTGCGGTACTTGTGTCGGTTTCACGCTTGCCAAACCGGTTGTAAATGTCGGGCGCACCGCAACCGAAATTACCGTCGAGCATAATTCCACGTATAAACAGCCCGCGCTAAAGCCGGTGATGCTTTCTATCTGGCAACCGCCTCAGATAAGTTAATACAGCAAAAAAGCCATAAAGGCTATCATCGTATTAATTTAACACCAACATTTTCCATGAAAAAATTCATCGTGCTCATCGCAGCACTGCTTTATACTGCTACAGCTTATTCGCAACATACCTTTAAAGCTACTATTAAAGATGCCAAAACAGGGCAGTCGCTGGTTGGTGCTACCGTCCTGCTGCAAGGTGCCGGAAAAGGCGCGGCGTCAGATACATCAGGGCTGATTATGATACCCAATATCCCGAACGGGAAGCAGGTTTTTGTATTCCGTTACATCGGCTATCAAACGTTTACCGATACTTTAGATTTCCCGCTTTTACAAACAGAGCCGCTGATCATCTCGCTAACTCCCCAGGGTAAAGGCGACGGTGAGGAACTGGAAGAAGTAGTGATAGGCGCTACCCGCAGCAGCCGCACTATCGCCAATATCCCCACTCGTTTAGAGGTGATAGCCGGGGAAGAGATAGACGAGAAAGGCAATATGAAACCCGGCGACATCCGTATGATACTGGCCGAAAGTACCGGCATCCAGACACAGCAAACATCGGCTACCAGCGGTAATGCCAGCATCCGCATCCAGGGGCTCGACGGCAAATACACGCAAATTATCCGCGATGGCTTCCCGCTTTACTCCGGCTTTTCGGGCGGGTTAGGGCTGCTGCAAATTGCCCCGTTAGATCTGAAACAGGTGGAGGTGATCAAAGGCTCCTCCTCTACCCTGTACGGCGGCGGTGCCATTGCCGGGCTGGTTAACCTGGTATCAAAAGCACCAACAAACGAACGGCAGCTGAGCTTTTTACTCAACGGCACCTCGGCCCGGGGACTGGATGCAAGCGGGTTTTATGCCGAAAAATTCAAAAAAACAGGGCTTACCGTTTACGCGGCTTACAACCACGGTGCGCCATACGATCCGGCAGATATCGATCTCACCGCCATCCCCAAGTACAACCGCTTTACCCTTAACCCCAAATTGTTCCTTTACCTCAATGATAAAACGGATCTTAACATCGGCATCAACAGCACTATGGAGAACCGCATAGGCGGCGACCTGCACTACATTGAGGGCAATGGCGACGCGCAGCATACGTATTTCGAGGAAAATAAAACAAGCCGCCACAGCAGCCAGGCAACCCTGAATACCCGGCTGAACGGAAAGGAAACGCTGCAGTTTAAAAACAGCGTCAGCTATTTTAACCGCACCATCAACCTGCCCGATTATACTTTTGCCGGCGTACAGCTTTCCACCTACAGCGAAGCCAACTACACCTATAAAAGCGCCAAAACCGACTGGGTGGCCGGCATCAATTACCTCAGCGATAACTTCAGCGAGGATAAAACCAGCAACTTTGCCCTGCGCAGTTACAACTACAAAACCATTGGCGCTTTTGTGCAGAATACCTGGGATCTCAGCGATAAATTCATCCTCGAATCGGGTTTACGGGGCGATCATCACAACCAATATGGCTTCTTTTTTCTGCCAAGGATCTCGGGTTTGTGGAAGATAAGTCCGCAGGTTTCTACCCGTCTCGGCGGCGGACTGGGCTACAAAGCACCAAACGTTTTTACCGAAGATGCCGAACGCATCCAGTTTCGCAATGTGTTGCCGATAGACGTAGCCAACACCCGGGCCGAGCGCTCCTACGGTGCCAACTATGATATTAATTACCGCACCGGCTTGTTCAATAATCAGGTAAGCTTCAGCATCAACCAGTTATTTTTTTATACACGTGTTGAGCATCCCATCCTGCTTACTGCGTTGCCAAACGGCAACCTGCGATACCAGCAGCCCCCCGGCGACCTCAACACCAAGGGAACCGAAACCAACGTGAAGCTTACTTATAACAATTTTAAGCTATTTATGGGGTATACCTTTGCCCATGTTACGCAGCATACAGGCAACAACATCAGCACCTATCCGCTGGTATCAAAACACCGGCTTAATAACGTCTTACTGTTTGAGATTCCCGAAAAATTGAAAATAGGTTTGGAGGCTTATTATTTTAGTCCGCAATTGCTAAACGATGGCAAAACGGGCAAAAGTTACTGGACCACCGGGCTGATGGCCGAGAAAATATGGGAACGGTTTTCGCTCTTTATCAACTTTGAAAACCTGACGGATACCCGGCAAACCAAATTTGATACTATTTATACGGGCACAGTTACCAACCCGGTTTTTAGGGATATATACGCCCCGCTGGATGGCTTTGTGGTAAATGGAGGGATAAAGGTGAGATTGTAATTTTAGGAGGCGCCTACGGAGCCCAGATAATACTCTCTAATTTTCTATAAACCGGTGGCTCCGCTGGAGCCTAAGTGCTAAAATTGTTACGCTCCTGTAGGAGCACCCTGTTTATGGCACTAATGAGAAGATCTTTTTGGCTTTGTAGGTGCCCCCTGTTCAGTATAGTGGCCATTTGACTAATCCGATCATCGCCCCACTGCTCGTTGGGAGGTTGAAGCGGCCATCTCTACCTTGCTGGTTTACTCCCCTTGATGGAAAACTGTGCAAAACCTTTAACCTTTCGCCTTTTAGCTTTCGCCTCAATTAGTTAATTTCGCCTTTTAAGAAAAGAGGAACAGGATTTGGATTATTTAGCTGGGCTTAACCCCGAACAAAAGGCCGCCGTACTGCAAATTAAAGGCCCGGTGATGATCATCGCCGGCGCAGGCTCGGGCAAAACACGCGTTATTACTTACCGGGTTGCCCACCTCATCCGCAGCGGGGTAGATTCGTTTAACATACTGGTACTTACCTTTACCAACAAGGCCGCCCGCGAAATGCGCGAACGGATCAACCATATTTGCGGCCCCGAAGCCAAAAATATCTGGATGGGTACTTTTCACTCGGTTTTTGCTAAAATCTTACGTGTTGAAGCGCACAAACTCGGCTATCCAAGTAATTTCACGATTTACGATTCAGATGATACAAAAAGTGTAATCAGAGCTATTGTAAGGGAAATGAATCTGGACGATAAATTATATAGTGCAAACATTGTTTATAATAGAATTTCGGCTGCAAAAAGCAGTTTAGTAACTTGGCAGGCCTATCAAGGTAACGACCAAATTCAAGCTGATGATATTGGTACCGGCCGACCTTTACTCGGTAAAATTTATGAAAACTATGTAAATCGTTGTTTTCGAGCAGGCGCAATGGATTTTGATGATTTGATTTTTAAAACAAATGAATTATTAAGAGACCACGCTGATGCACGAAATAAATACCAGCAAAAGTTTAAATATATCATGGTTGATGAGTACCAGGATACAAACGTTTCACAATATAGTATTGTAAAGCGCCTTGCAGCGGTAAACGAGAACATTTGCGTGGTGGGCGATGACGCGCAAAGTATTTATGCATTCCGTGGCGCCAATATCCAAAACATCCTTGACTTTGAAAAGGATTACCCGGACCTGAATATATTTAAGCTGGAGCAAAACTACCGCTCTACACAAAATATTGTAAATGTTGCCAACAGCATAATTTCAAACAATAAAAAGCAGCTGAAGAAAAACGTTTTCTCGGAGAAAGAGACGGGTGATAAAATCAAAATCATGCGCGCTTTCAGCGATAATGAGGAAGGTAAAATGGTAGCCGATTCCATTATGCAAGATCGAAGCTCCAACGGAATGAAATGGCATGATTTCGCCATCCTGTACCGTACCAACGCGCAATCACGTTCCATGGAGGAAGCGCTGCGTAAGCTCAACATCCCGTATAAAATATACGGGGGCTTATCCTTTTATCAGCGTAAAGAGATCAAAGATCTGATCGCCTACTTCCGCCTCACCTTTAATCCCAATGACGAGGAAGCGCTCAAGCGTGTTATCAATTACCCAAAACGTGGTATTGGCGATACAACGCTGGATAAAATAATTGTTGCTGCAGATCAGCATCAAACCACACCGTTCGAGATAATTCTTCAGCCCTCAAAATATATTGACGGAAAACTCTCTCCGTCACTGCAAAACTTTGCGTCTATGATACAAAGTTTTCAGGTATTGGCTAAAAGCCAAAGCGCCTATGATGCCGCGCTATATATCGCTCAGCATTCGGGCTTATTAAAAGACCTGTACAACGATAAATCGGTAGAGGGCGTCAATCGGTACGAAAATATCCAGGAGCTATTGAACGGTATCAAAGAATTCTCCGACAGAGAAGATATTGAAGAAAAAGGCCTCGATATCTTCATGCAAGACATTGCCCTTTTAACCAACGACGATAACGATAAAAACAAAGATGCCGATACGGTATCGCTCATGACCATCCACTCCTCCAAAGGGCTGGAGTTTCCGCAGGTGTTTGTGGTTGGATTAGAGGAAAACCTATTCCCCTCTCAAATGTCGCTCAACTCGCGTGCCGACCTGGAGGAAGAACGCCGCCTGTTTTACGTGGCGGTTACCCGCGCCGAACGAAAATTGAACATCAGCTATGCAACCTCGCGTTTCAAGTTCGGCACACGCATCAATTGCGAGCCAAGTCGTTTTTTAGATGAGATTGATGCCAAATACCTCGAGCTGGATTTCTCGGCGAAACCGGCGGCCTCAAGCTCGTTTTTTGATGATGAGCGTAACGCCTGGAGCCGCAAAGATACCAACACTAAAACCGACGCTTATAAACCGAAGCCGGCAAGTAACCCGCCGCCAGCAAAAACAACATCAATACTGGCCAAGGCGCATGTGGTATCCAACGATTTTAAAATATCCGATACCTCCAACCTACAGGTGGGGATGCAGGTAGAGCACGAACGCTTTGGCTTTGGCAAGGTAATTAACCTGGAAGGAAACAAGCCGGATGTTAAAGCAACAATTTTCTTTAAGGAAATCGGGCAGAAACAATTGTTGCTAAAATTCGCTAAACTGAGTATCATAAACGGGATAGAGTAACCTTTTTTCCCATAGTTTGTAGAAGTAATTCCACAACTTTTTTCATGCATGCTTAACATTGTGTTAACACCACGCGTTGAGGGCACTTTTTAATTAATGGCATTGGGTTTGGTTAGTAGTTAATACCCTTTTCCCTTTAATTAATTTTTTATGTACATGATGAGCGAAACTATAAAGAAGAAGACAAACAAATCGGCAGGTAAAAACATCCGCACTTTACGCCACGAACGTAGCTGGAGCCAGGAAGATGTTGCAACCCGTTTAGGGATTTCCATCCCTGCCTTTTCAAAAATTGAAACCGGTGTTACCGATATCAATTTATCCAGGCTGGAGCAGATAGCCAACATTTTTGAAGTAAGCGTGGTAAACCTGCTTTCGTTAGAATATGTTGAGGAGCCAAGCAACCAGGATGTAAGCCTTAACATTATCCAGAAAAAACTACTGGATAGAGAAACCGAAATTACCAACCTGCAGCGTAAGGTAATTTTGCTTTATGAAGAACTGCTAAGCAAGAACCACGTTTCGTAAAAAACCAAGCCCTTGCCTTTACATAACTGTTTGGTAAACAAAACAGTTACTTTTTTATAGACAGTATTTTAATTTCACTTTATTTAAATAAATTAAGCAGAACTTAATGAATTTAAACGAGGTGAAATTTTTGCGTTTATTTAGGAACTCTTATGTAAACCGGTCGCTCGCTT
The DNA here is from genome assembly GCF_039925265.1 of Mucilaginibacter sp. Classification (GTDB taxonomy): domain Bacteria; phylum Bacteroidota; class Bacteroidia; order Sphingobacteriales; family Sphingobacteriaceae; genus Mucilaginibacter. The sequence goes on along the minus strand of NZ_JBDSZG010000057.1, from coordinate 2,964 downwards.
AGGTAATTGGACATATAATTGTAATAGACATAGCGTAACCAAAAGAAAGCGTATGTCTAACTACATGATATCTATAGCGAACACCGATGCTTTAAAAACGGGCACCATCCACGATTCGCGCAGCAAACTAAAAGTGAAAGCGTTTGACATGCTGCGCTCGAAGTTTAAACCCCGTAAAGGCGAAATGAGTTTTTTTGTAACAGCCGGTAACCAAACCCTTGCGTTTGAAACCGAGGGTTATCAAAGGCACAGGCAACTGCTTATTTTACAAATGATATCGAGATACTGTGTTTATTTGGGCCTTTTAGAGGCGCAGATCCATAGTTCATGGCCTGCTTTAAGCTAATTCCCCGCTTAGCTTAAAATACGGTTTTACCGGTATCGTTAAGCATTTCGCTCATCTCGATGATCTTCTGATCGATATCTGATACGCATTTATCCATCATTTTGATGCATTCCTTTTCATCAACCAAGCCTTCTTTCTCCAGGTTCATTAAGCCGCGTAGGGTAGCTATTGGCCCCCGTATCTGGTGCGATAGGTAGGAAGAGTATTCTGAAAGTTTTCTGTTTTTTATCTGGAGATCTTTGGTGCGTTCGTCAATAATTTCTTCGAGGTGGTGATTCACCCGGTCGAGGTTGTCTTTTTGTTTGGATACCTCCCCGTTCAGTTCGGTAAGTTGCACATTGGTTTTTGCCTTGCGTTTTACATTCCCCACCAGCAGCGCTATCACTACCAGCAAAAGGCCTGCAACCACGGTTACGGCCCAAAACTTTATCCTGTCGTTTTGCTGGCGTAGGATGATGGCATCTTTCTCGCGCTGTGTAGCAGCCTGTTTATACTGCTCCTGCAGCATGTTTATCTGGGTAGACTCGTTAGAACTGTGGATCAGGCTATCCTGGCGGAAGATGAGCTGCAGGTAATACAGCGCCTGTTCATAATTCTTCCGTTTAGATTCCAGCTGATAAATGATATAATTATAATCGTTGGTCAGCTTATCGTCTTTTAATACCTTGGCGTAGGCCTGCCCTTCGGTAACAACACGGCTGGCATTATCAAACTTGCCCTGCGCTATGTAAAGCGCCGCAAGTGTAAGGTTTGTACTGGCCACGGGCTTGTTCAGGTCGCGTTCTTTACCGGCTTTGTTGGCGGCAAGCAACAGCTTTTCGGCCATCTCAAAATTATGCAGGTTGTAATAGATCACCCCCCTGTTTTGCAGCACCTGCACCAGGTTGATGGAGTCGCCAAGGGAAGAGAACATCACATTACTTTTATCATAATAGGTAAGCGCCTGGCTATAGCTTTTGTTGCGATAGTACACGTTGCCAATGTTCATATAAAGCGCGGCCTTTAGATCCTCGTCGTTTAGGTTTTGCGCTATGCTTAAAGCGGAGTTGAGGTATTCCAGCGCTTTATCTTTATTATTATCCAGGTAAAGGTTGCCTATGTTGTTGAGTACCTTGGCCTGGCTGCGCAGGTCGTTGATGCTTTTGAAAACATCAAGGGCCTTAAGGTAACTATCAATGGCCTTGCCGGCCTGGTTAAGGTAATAATTACCAATACCCATAACCCTGTAAGCCTCGCCTATGCCCCTGTTGTAATTTAGCTCCCGGGCAAGTGCCAGGGCCTTACCTGCAACTTCTATAGTTTGCTCGGGGCTGGTGTAGCGGTTGTCTAACGCTTGTTTAGTTAATTTTATAACCTCCGTAGTATCCCGGGCGTTAATAGCCGCGTGTACGGTATTAACGCTTACTGAACAACTAATAAGCAATACCGTTACAAGGGTATAAATTTTATTCATTTATGGCTCTATACGTTGAATTGTGGTGAAAGTTATAAAATAAATAGTAAGTATGGATGAATGTGTTAAATTTAGGAAAAAATGAGATAAAAAAAATTTAAATACTTTCTTGAAAATTAAAAAACATAAGTATATTTGTGTTGTTTAATTAATTGAACTACAATAAGTTATAAACTTAGTGTTACAAGATTGTTGTGAGAAAAAAGTTGCTATATCTGCCAATTTAAATTATAAACCACTGGTTACAAGTGCCAAAAACACGCTGTAGGCCCGCTAATAATTAACAATTGCCGCAGAGTTAATTTCAAATACCATTTAACCATTAATAAAAATGAGAAAGATCTGTCTTGCATTGCTTATCCTGTTATCCGGAATCATCACATCGTGCATAAAAAGCAGTACTGTCACGGCCATGGATGTTATGTTGAAACCATCTGTAGGGGTACGCAAGGATATTGGCACAGCAGATTAATTTATTTATTAACCAAACCATCACAAACATGAAAAAAATATTTATCGCAGCATTATTTTTAGCAACAGGCATCATTGTATCATGCACTAAAGAAATGACCCCTCAAATTGCTACAACTACCGTAGAACACAATACAGCGCCGTTCATCAAAGATATCGGCACCGCTGATTAAGCAGAAAACACCCCAAAGAATTAATAACACAAACAGATAACAAAACCCCTAAAAAATATAATCATGAAAAAAGTAATCGTAGCAGCAGCATTAATACTAACAACAGGCATCGTATCGGCATTTACTATGGCAACTCCGGTAAAACGCGATACCACTACTACCAAACCTGCTACTAAAAAAGACATTGGCCAGGCTGATACCAAAAAAGACATCGGACAGGCAGATACTAAAAAAGATATCGGCCAGGCTGACTAATTAATACCAATACCCAAAAGCGAATTAATCAACACACAAACAGATAACAACCCCAAAAAAATAGATCATGAAAAAAGTAATCGTAGCAGCAGCATTAATATTAACAACAGGCGTAGTATCAGCATTCACTATAACAACTCCGGTAAAACGCGATACCACTACCACCAAACCAGCTACTAAAAAAGACATTGGCCAGGCTGATACCAAAAAAGACATCGGACAGGCAGACACTAAAAAAGATATCGGTCAGGCTGACTAATTAATAC
>NZ_JBDSZG010000056.1:0-106609 GCF_039925265.1 Mucilaginibacter sp. | reverse complement strand
CCAGATCAACAAAATAGAGATCCGCGGTAATGTGCAACTGTTCGTATCAGATGGTACTGCCGACCAGGTAAAAGTTTACAACCGTTACTATGCTGAAAGTGCAATGGTTAAAAACGAGAACGGTGTACTGCGCATTGCGTCATACAACGCTAAAACATTAGTGGTTTGGGTTACAGCCGCCGACCTGCGCAGCATCTCTGCTTATGATAATGCCGAAGTAAAATCTTTCGGTAACCTGTCTAAGATAGACCTTGATGTTAACCTGTACAACAATGCTTCAGCAAAACTGAACCTTGACGCTTACAAAGCAAACATCACCGTAAACGACCGCGCTAAAGCGGATGTTACCGGTAACGTGAATGAGTACACATTGGTTCGTGACCAGTCTGCAACCGTTAACAACACCGATTTAGCTGCAACCAGCAAAACAGAAAAAATCACCAACAAGTTTACCCCGGCTAAAGCAGAAATAGCCGTCCTGTAAGTATACTTTTGCAAAAGTTCAACATATATTAAGTCAAAAGCCACCGCGTAAACGGTGGCTTTTTTGCGGATTAACAATAAATATTTTGGTTTGACAGTGGGGAAGGATTTACGACTCCGTTAATTCGCCTCTCAGATCTTTTTCCAAACAGCGTTTCACTTCCAGCGGGTCGTCTATTTCGCCGAGGAGGTACATCATTTTGGTAACTGCCGCTTCAAAGGTCATATCGAATCCGCTGGCTATGCCCATATCTTTGAGCTCCTTACTGGTTTCATAGCGGCCGAGTTCTACGGTTCCCACTTTACATTGGGAAATATCCAGGATAACTTTTCCGGCGTCTATCGCGGCTTTCAGCAGGTCGATGAACCATTGGTCGGTAGTGGTGTTGCCCGCGCCGAAGGTTTCCATTACAATGCCGCGTACATCCGCGCCTAAAATGGTTTCTACCACTTTGGGGCTGATGCCGGGATACAGTTTAAGTACGGCTACATCGCTTACCAGGTTGTTATGCACCTTTAGGGGGCCTTCGCCCGGCTGGCGGATGTCATTCGCGCTGAAACGCAGGTGCACGCCCGATTCGGCCAGGATAGGATAGTTGGGTGAGCGGAACGCCTCGAACTTGGAGGAGTTATATTTAAACGCGCGGTTACCACGGAACAATTTGTAATCAAAATAGATACAAACTTCGGGTACGCGGCTTTTATCGTTCTTTTTGGCTTTGGCAATTTCAATGGCCGTCATCAGGTTTTCCTTGGCATCCGTGCGTACGGCGCTAATGGGCAGCTGCGAACCGGTGAAGATTACGGGCTTATCTAAATTTTGCAGCATAAAACTCAACGCCGATGCGGTGTACGCCATGGTGTCCGAACCGTGCAGAATCACGAAGCCGTCCACCTCGTCGTAGCTGGCTTCTATCAATCCGGCCAACTCGCTCCAAACCTGCGGGTTCATGTTTGATGAATCGATGATCTGCTCGAACGAATGAACCTTAATTTTACAGTTAAGCTTCTCCAATTCGGGCACATTATCCATTATCTGCTCAAAATTGATGGGTACAAGTACTTTGGTTATCGGGTCGGTCATCATACCAATAGTGCCGCCGGTATAGATGATCAGTATTTGGCTCATTGCTCAGGTTTATACTTTTAATAAATAATTATACCCCGAAAATCCGTTTAGAATTTTCGGTGGTGGTGTTTGCCACTTCTTCTACAGTAACTTGATGCAGTTCCGCAACCTTTTGGGCTATGTATGTTAAATAAGAGCTTTCGTTAGGTTTACCTCGGTACGGAACAGGGGTAAGATACGGAGAATCAGTTTCTAAAACGATATGCTTTAGGTCAATTTGCGGTAAGAATTTGTCTAACCCTGCGTTTTTATACGTTACAACGCCGCCTATCCCCAAATAAAAACCGAGGGCAATAACCTTTTGGGCCTGCTCCAGCGTGCCACTAAAGCAGTGGAATATGCCGCGTAAGTGCTCGTCCTGCTCTTGCAGCAGCACTTCGTAAACTTCATCAAAAGCATCGCGGCAATGGATCACTATGGGTAACTTTAACTGTTTGGCCCACTTTATCTGGAGTTTAAAGGCATGAGTTTGCTCTGCCAGCAGGGTTTTATCCCAATAAAGGTCTATCCCTATTTCGCCAATAGCGTACATTTTATGCTGATGAAGTGCAGGTTGCATCAGCATAAGTTGGTGCTCCCAGTCTTCTTTTACCGAGCAGGGGTGCAAACCAAGCATGGCAAAGCAATTGTCGGGGTAAGCTTCCAGCAAGTCGGCTATCAGGGGGATGGAAGCTGCATCAACGTTTGGCAAAAACAGCCGGGTAACATCGTTGTCAAAACAGCGCTGCATCAAGGCCTGCCGTTTTGTATCGATAGTTTCGTAATACAAATGAGTATGCGTATCTGTTAATACCATGCTGCAAAAATAAAAAAGCCTCCGTTTCGGGAGGCGTTTTATGCTTATTAATTTTTCTTTTTTACAATTGGTCGCTTTTTAAGCGGTGTTTTACCTTTAGTGACAGCAGGTTTTACTACCGGATGTTTGCCCGGTGTAATATTAACCATCTCCACATCAAACACCAATGTGCTATACGGCTTTATAATACCACTGCCCTGCTCGCCGTAACCAATGGCCGATGGGATGATGAAGGTCGCTTTCGCGCCTTTGTTAAGCAACTGCAAACCCTCTACCCAGCCGGCAATTAACGGCTGCACACCAAGTACAAATGTAAGCGGTTGGTATGGTTTCCCTTGCTGGTAGGTACCGGCGGCTTTAGCTACTGCTTCAATGCTGGTATCAAACACCTCTTCGGTGGTTAAACGCCCGGCATAGTGTACCGCTAAGGAGTCGCCTTTACGCGCGTAAGGGCCAACACCTGCTTTGGTGATCACATAACGCAGCCCTGATGGGGTAACTTTTGTAACCAGGCCGTGTTTTTTAATGTAGGCATCGCCTTGGGTACCTTCGGCTGCTTTTAATTTAGCAACCCCTGCGTTACGCTCGGCAATCGCATCAGCTAATGTTTGGATCTGTACAATTTTTACGGTGCATAAAATGTTGCCGCCTTTAGCTAAAAAAGCCGGACGCTGTGCATCGTTACCTTTAAAAATGGTATCTACCGGTATTTTCACAATGGCGCTGTCGCCAACGGCCAGTAAAGGCAAAATATCCATCAGGTCACCGGGGTTGCGCGACGGTTGCGCCTGTACTTTAACAGGCTGCCCTATTTTGTAGCTGCTAAAAAGTATCGAATCTTTATCAGTGCGTTGGGTAACGTGGAAGGTAACCACATCGCTCGCTTTAACTTTTTCGCCGGTGTTTGGGGTAAGTATCTGGTACTGTACGCCGCTTGGAAGGGTTTTGAAGCCCTGTGCATTGGCTGTTACTGCGAAACCGGTAAGCAGCAACAATGTATAAATAGCTTTTTTCATAATAAAAAAGCCTTCCGTTTTAAAACGGAAGGCTGTATTGGGGTTAAATATTATCTAAATGTCGGCGGTTGTGGTGCCGCAGGTTTTGGAGCGTTCGGGTTTGCGTGAATAATGTCAACAACTTCTACAGTAAACACGGTAACTGCAAAAGCAGGGATCATTGGCGGCGCGCCTTGTTCGCCCCAACCAAGGTCTGATGGGATCACAAAAGTTGCTTTTGCACCTTTATTTAACAATAGCAAACCTTCGTCCCAGCCTCTTATTACTTTGCCTTCGCCTACTGCAAGGTGCATTGGCGCAAAAGGTCTGCGCGGGTCTGCAGGTTGCTTGGTGTCCTTGGCAATCTGAGCAGCATTCTCTTTCAGGCTGCTATCAAACATTTTACCGTTTAGTAATGTGCCGGTGTAATTTACAACAGCGGTATCGCCTTTTGCAATATTAGCACCTGTACCGGGGGTAGTTATCTGGTAGGTTAGGCCCGATGGTGTAACCTGGGTGGTTAGCTTATTGTCGGCAGCATACTTTTTAATTTTTGCCGGCTCTGCTTTCCTGATCACGTCAGACTGTGCTTTAACAAACTCGGATATACGGCCCTGGAAAACAACTTCGCTAAGGTTTCCACGTGCAATTACTTTATCTACTTTAACATTGTAAATAATGTATTTGCCTTTGACGCCGGGAGGTTTTGGCTGGCCTTTTTTAAATACTGAATCGATGTTCATTTTAAAGGTTGCGCTATCCCCTTCGCTAAGCAACAGGAAACCGGTAGTTATATCACCTTTTTTCTGCTCTTTTGGCATTGGTGCCAATACCGGGCGGCCGGTTTCGTAAGTGCTGTATACAACCGAATCGCCTTCAGTTTTCAATACAAGATTCAGGCTCATAAAATCGCCTGTTTTAATGGTTGGGCCCGATTTATCTACGGTTATATCATATAACAAACCACCTTCGGCCTGTTTAAATCCACCTTTACAACTTGCTAACCCTATAGTTGCAAGCGCGATAAGCATTACATTTTTCCTCATTTTAGTTTTTACTGTATTAATAGTTTTTTATAGTCTGGTAATATTGATTTAAATTTTTGTACTACGGCCTCAAAGCTCTCATTTGATTGCCCGCCGGCCGCGTTGCGATGCCCGCCTCCGTTGAAATATTTTTTACAAATTTCGTTTGCCGGGAACTCTTCTTTGCTTCGTAACGATAGTTTTACCATATCGTTTCGCTCTACGATGAACGCGCCCAGTTTTATACTGGCTATAGATAAGGCATAATTTACGATGCCCTCGGTATCGCCTGTATTAACATCAAACTTAGCAAGATCTGTTTTACTAACGGCAATTATGGCGGTATTGTATTCGGGCAGTATTTCCAGGCAGTTGGCCAGGCAATGCCCTATAAAGCGCAAGCGGTTTTCTGATGCGCTGTTGTATATCAATTCGTGGATGCGCCAGTTTACCGCGCCGCAGTCTATCAGTTCGGCAACTATACGGTGCACATCTGATGTGGTGTTTGGTAAACGGAAGGAGGCGGAATCGGTAAGGATGCCTGTATATAAGCAGGTGGCTACGTCTTTATCTATCAAATCTTTGCGGCCAAGCTCGTTTGCGATGAAGGTGTACACCAGCTGCGCGGTAGCACAAGCCTTAATATCCCAATAACGGTAATCATCAAAATCCTGTGGTTCCAGGTGATGGTCTATCATTACTTTATAGGCACTGCTTGCACCAACAAGTTCGCCCATTTGGTTGATGCGGCTGAGGCTGTTAAAATCGAGGCAGAAAATGATATCCGCGTCTGCAATCAAAACGGCAGCTTCTTCGGTATGCTCGGTGTAGATCATTACTTCTTCGTTACCAGGCATCCAGGTTAAAAAGTCGGGATAATCTGTTGGGGCAATAACAGTAGCGTGGTGCCCAAGTTGTATTAAATAATTATACAACCCTAACGACGACCCCATAGCATCACCATCGGGTTTGTGATGGGTAGTAATAACTATTTTTTGGGGCTGAGCTAAAAGTTCCGTAAGCGAGGCTAAATCCAACATCAATTTTAAAAAGAAGTGCAAAGCTAAATAAATTAATTAAATACAAACAGCTTATTTAGCAGTAAAAGCTTTATGTTTCAGTTGTAAAACGCTATTTTTGCGCCAATTTTAATAATCTAATTAAGAGATTAACTCCAAAAAATGAAAACCAACAGAACATTTACAATGATAAAGCCGGATGCAGTTGCCAACGGCCACATTGGCGCTATTTTAGATCATATCACCAAAGCAGGTTTTAAGATAGTAGCGCTAAAATACACAGCATTAAGCGCGCAAAAAGCCGGCGAATTTTACGCGGTACACAGCGAGCGCGGTTTTTATGCCGACCTGGTAAGCTTTATGTCATCGGGCCCTATCGTTGCGGCTATTTTAGAGAAAGATAACGCTATCGCGGATTTCCGTGCTTTAATTGGCGCTACCGATCCATCTAAAGCTGATAAAGGCACCATCCGTAACCTGTTTGCAAAATCTATCGAGGCAAACGCTGTGCACGGATCTGACTCTGACGAAAACGCTGAAATTGAAGGCAGTTTCTTCTTCTCGGCTTTCGAAAAATTCTAACAACTGGCATACTTCAACCGGCTGTAATACTGTTTATTACAGCCGGTTTATTTTTATTTGACCTTGCTTTGTACAATATTTGTTTTTAACTTTACGTTGTTACTCCAACACGCGCCAGTTAGCAGGTTCCAGTCATGAAAGCATTATTCAAGTACGTTGTATATTCGGTAATAATTGTGACTATTTTATTGGTGTCTCTGGATATTTTCAGATACCATCCCGAAGCGCAATTCGCGTTCATCTTCCCGGGGATCTTTCTTTTAGCTTTCTCGCATATTATGGATGACGCCCTGCGCGGCATCTCCTCTCGCATCCGCTTAGGCCGGAAGTAGTTTACAAAAAAACAATTTCTTCTACCAGTACCGTTTTAGCTTCATCGTTTATTTTGGCAATAATTTGGCTGCGCATCATCACCAGTTCATTTTTTATTACCGATGATTCTATCCGTAAAAAAAGTTTCTTATCCCTGATGAACAGCTCCTTGGTGCGGTTGGCTACCGATTTACCCACCAGGTCGGGCCAGGCGGTTACCACGTGGGTTTCGTCGTACTTACGTTTTATTTTGTAAACATTAAGCATTTGCTCAATAGCTTCCTTAAGCGATTTGTCGTTTGTTTTACGCATCGATGTTTCCCTCCGCTACTTTAAATAATTTTACGTCCACATTTATTGCCTCAAATATATTTTGCACCCGGCTAATGCTGGTATCGGTGATCAGCACCTGCCCAAAATCGTTATTGCTCACCATTTGCATCAGTTTGGTTACCCGGCCCTCATCCAGTTTATCAAATATATCATCTAACAGCAAAAGCGGTTTAAAGCCCTTTTTTTGGGTAAGGAAGGTGTACTGAGCCAGTTTAAGCGCTATCAGAAAAGATTTTTGCTGCCCCTGCGAGCCAAACTTTTTCATGGGCATGCCGTGGATATTAAACTGCAGATCATCCTTATGGATGCCGCTGGTGGTGCGCTCCAATATCCGGTCGCGCTCTATGGTCTTCTTCAGCAGGTTTGCCAGGTTATCATTTAATAACTGCGACTCGTACACCAGTTCCACCTCTTCGGCACCGGCGCTGATGAAGCTATAATGCTGGTTAAAAATAGGGGTGAAGCTTTCCATAAAGGCCCGGCGCTTTTCAAATATGCGGGTACCCGAGGCGGTTAACTGCTCATCCAGCACGGCCAGCAGGTCGGGGTCGTAGCGGCCGGTATCGGCGATCAGCTTCAGCATGGCGTTGCGGTTGGCCAGGAATTTATTGTAGGCGATCAGTTCGTCCAGATAGTGGTTGTCCGTTTGCGAGATCACGTTATCAATAAATTTGCGGCGCTCTTCGCTGCCTTCAATAATAATGCTGATATCATAAGGCGAGATCATTACCAGGGGAAGCAACCCGATATGATCGGCCAGGCGCTGGTAATCTTTTTTATTGCGCTTGAATTGCTTTTTCTGATTGCGTTTTACGCCGCAGGCTACAACCTCTTTGTTCCCGTTCTTCTCAAAAACGCCGTTGATCATAAAAAAATCGGCACCTTGTTTTATCTGCTGGCTATCGATGGGGTTGAAATAGCTTTTACACAGGCTGAGGTAGTGCACGGCATCCAGCAGGTTGGTTTTGCCAGCGCCGTTATTCCCTACAAAAGCATTAACGCCGGTGCTGAGGGTAAGCTCGGCTTCGGTATAATTCTTAAAATTTAAAAAGGAGAGCTGCTGCAGGTACATGGGATGGCAAAATTACGCAATTGGTTCATTAGTTTGGTAGTTCATTTGTTCATTAGTCATTGGTTCATTTGTGGGTGGGTTTGTTAGGTATGGGAGAAATGCGTTAGCGATAGAAGTGGAAAGCCCGTAAACGCAGCGCAGCGAAGTGCGGACTTGGAACGGATAGCGCGGGCCGAAGGCAACGCCATAATAATTGTAAGGAATCGGAATTTTCAGAATTAAAGAATTAACAGAATAATATTACTGAAATTCTGTTAATCTTAAAATTCTGTAAATTCTGATTCAGATAACCCCGCTCATAATCAATTAAATCAACAATTAACTAAGCGAAAATAATTATTTGTTAAAAGTTTTGAAAACCGTAGTTTTGCAAACTTAATTTTTAAATACAAATGTCAGCAACCGAGTTGAAAACAAAGGCTACGCCAGCAAATACCGAAACAGTGAAGAGTGGCAGCTTTGTTCAGGAGAACCAAAAAAGCTTATTATTTATAGCAGGCGCTATCGTGTTAATGGTAGTGATATACATAGCTTACACCAAATTTTACCTGGGCGACAGGGAAGTGAAAGCTGCCAACCAAATACATGTAGCACAAGATTACTGGGCTAAAAAGGAATGGGATAAAGCCATTAAAGGTGCTGATAGCTACCCCGGTTTAGAAAAAATAATTGCTGATTACAGCAACACCAAAACGGCTAACCTTGCTTACTTTTACTTAGGCGTTGCTTACTTAAACAAAGGCGAATACCGCAAAGCGATAGATAATTTTAATAACTACCGCGGTGATGATATGATGGTTGCAGCTGAAGCCTACGGCAACACAGGTGATGCTTATGTTGAATTGAAAGATTACGACAAAGCGGAAACCTACTTCAAAAAAGCGATTGATAAAGCTAACAACCAGTTCCTTTCTCCGGTTTACCTGAAAAAATTAGGTTTGGTTTACGAAGCTAAAAACGACAACAAATCGGCAGCCGATACTTACAAAAAAATAAAAACCGACTATCCAACAAGCACCGAAGCCCAAAGCATCGACGCTTACATTGCACGTACGGAAACAAAGTCGTAATTAGGTTACGAATAGTTAGAAAGGTTTTAAAGGTTGAAAGTGTTGTAAAGGTAAAACCGCAACACTTTCAACCTTTCTTTTTTGGGGAATGTTTTAAAAGTTAAAAAGGTTGAAAACGTTAGAAATCTAGAACGCCCTAACAACCTCTACAACCCTTATAACATTTGTAACCCTTCCAACTTTTTACAACCTTTACAACGTCTACAACCCTTTTAACTTTTCTACAACTAATACCATGTCTTCAGCATTAAAAAACCTTTCAGATTTTTCTACCGCTACCGAGATCCCTTCGGCAGAGGCATTCACCTTTGGTATTGTTGTTGCCGAATGGAATGCCGAAATTACCAATGCCTTATACCAGGGCGCATACAATAGCCTGGTAAAATATGGCGCTAAGGAAAAGAATATTCACAGCTACCCGGTACCCGGCAGCTTTGAGCTCACCAGCGGCGCCGAACTGCTTTTGCAAACCGGTAAATTTGATGCCGTAATATGCCTGGGCTGTGTAATACAAGGTGAAACCCGCCATTTTGATTTTATTTGCAATGCGGTTGCAAATGGCGTAAGCAATGTTGCTATAAAACATTCAAAACCTGTTATATTTGGAGTGCTTACTACCGATAACCAGCAACAAGCTGTGGATAGGGCAGGTGGCAAACACGGCAACAAAGGCGATGAGGCTGCTGTAACTGCCATAAAAATGGCTAAATTGGCTGAAACTTTGCAAGGCTAAAAGCGTATAAAACAGAGTTATTATAAACCCATAGAATGAAAAAGATAGTTTACATAATTGTTATGGCCCTTTTAGTTGGCATCAGCGTATCTTCATGCTCAAACAAATTATGCCCGGCCTACGGCTCTTACCCAAACAGGGGCAGGTAGTTAACAATTGTCATTTTTACCCTAAAGCTTAAAACTTTAAGCAGTTTTACATTGTATTTACTTTAAAGAGAGTTTATACAATTACTTTTGTGCTATGGAATGGATATCGTTGGAGTCGGCAGATCAGCTGAATAACATCAAACAACAGCAGGGTTATAGTTTAATATTTAAGCATAGCACCCGTTGCTCTATCAGTATGATGGCAAAAAGGCGCTTCGAGCTTGATTGGGAAGAACTGCCGGGAGATATGCCCCTTTACTTTTTAGACCTTATTAAACACCGCGATATTTCCGCAAAAATTGCCCAGGATTTTCACGTACATCACGAATCTCCGCAACTGCTGCTGATAAAAGATGGCGAATGTATATTAGATCAATCGCATGGCGGCATCTCGGTAGATGAAACAGTGAGCGTTTTAAATTAGAATCAAGAGACAAGACAAAAAAATATACCCCCTGCAGGTTAATAGCTTACGGGGCTTTTTAATAGGGATAATGCCCATCGGAGAGGCAAGGTTCTGAATAGCCAACAATTTCCTGTTGTTCCAGTTCTTCTAACCTGGCTTTCACAGGGCCATAGTCAACGGCAGCGGGAATGTTCATCGCAAAATAAACGCTATTCATTTTCTCTGACTTACATCCAAGGTCTTTTAACTCATTTCGTACCTGCTCAATATCGGTATCGTCCATTATTACTACTTGAACGGTTGAATTGCCCGATGGAGTAACAGTATGCCGGTAAGTTAACATGGTTTCATCTTCGTCGTACTCAGCAAAAATAATATCATCACAAGCAATTAACGGCGCATATATCGGGATGTTATCGAGCCGGTAAAGCCCCTTTTTCTCATCTACAATAATCGCCCACATGGTTTCTACAGTATCCTCTTCTAAAACATCGCTGTAAAATCGAAATAAAATTTTCTTGTATTCATCTTCTGGCATACACAAAGCTATTACTAAGAGTGAAGAATTACAACAGCCCACTTCCGTCAATCTTCTGTAAGCATTTCAACCCTTAGCACATTTATAACATTTTTAACTAATTTTGCGCTATGATTGATTTGCCTGTAGTGCCCGCTAATCAGCCGCAACGCAAGCCCGATTGGCTTAGAGTTAGGCTCCCCGTGGGGAAAGAATACGCTCATGTACGCGGTTTGGTGGATACCCATAAGCTGCATACCATTTGCGAAAGCGGTAATTGCCCAAATATGGGCGAGTGCTGGGGTGCAGGCACTGCGACATTTATGATATTGGGTAACATTTGTACCCGTAGCTGCTCTTTTTGCGCGGTAGCAACTGGCCGCCCGCTGGCCGTTGATACCGACGAACCCAACCGTGTAGCCAACTCAGTAAAACTGATGCAGGTAAAGCATTGTGTAATTACTTCGGTAGACCGGGATGATTTGAAAGATGGCGGCTCTATTATATGGGCGGAAACCATCAACGCCATCCGCCGCGAAAGCCCGGAGACAACTTTAGAAACTTTACTGCCCGATTTCCGTGGCAATTGGGATAACCTGGCCCGAGTGCTGGAAACCCGGCCGGAGGTAGTATCGCATAACCTGGAAACCGTTCGCCGTTTAACAAAAGAAGTACGCATCCAGGCCAAATACGATAGGAGTTTGGAGGCATTGCGCCATGTATCAGAAACCGGTTTACGAACCAAATCGGGTATTATGCTTGGCCTGGGCGAAAAGGAAGAAGATGTGCTGGAAGCCATGGACGATCTGCTGCAAGCCGGCGTACATATTTTAACGCTTGGCCAGTACCTGCAGCCAACCCGTAACCATCACCCTGTTATTGATTGGATCCATCCCGATCAGTTTGCCAGCTATAAAGAATGGGGATTGAAGAAAGGATTTAGATATGTAGAGAGCGGGCCGCTGGTTCGTTCGTCATATCACGCTGAAAAGCATTTGTTTGAAATGTAATTAATCCTGTCTATCTTTCGCCTCAGTTGAGCAGAAAACGAAAAATATCACTATCAGAGGAGGAGCTTGTATCAGCCCTTCGTAACCGCGAGAAGATCGCGGTAGAAGCGCTATACGATATGTATTCCGCATCGTTGTTTGGTGTGATATCCCGCATTATTATCGATACCCCGGTTGCCGAAGACGTTTTGCAAGAAACTTTCGTGAAAATTTGGAGCTCTTTTTCGGGCTACAGTGCCGAAAAAGGGCGCTTATTTACCTGGATGGTGAATATTGCCCGCAATTTGGCTATCGATAAGATCCGCTCTAAAGATTTTAAAAATCAGGCCAAAAACCATGAGCTTGAAAATAACGTAACTTTCATAGACGAACAAAGAAATACGGTTTACAAGCCCGAGCTGCTTGGTATCAGGGAATTAGTATCTACACTGAAACCCGAACAAAAGTCTATTCTCGATCTCGTGTATTTTAACGGTTACACCCATGTGGAAGCTGCCGAGGAACTTGGCGTGCCTCTGGGGACCATCAAAACACGACTACGGATGGCTATTCTGCAGCTCAGAAAACATTTTAATTGAAAGTGGAAAACATCAAGGAGTATATAGAATCGGGGATATTGGAACTTTATGTTCTGGGGCAATTAAGCCCGGAAGAAAAGTTGCAAGTGGAGGAGATGACCGCTAAGCATACCGCCGTTAAGGCAGAGATAGAGGATATTGAACGTTCGATGGAGTTATTTGCTGAGGAGCACGCCCTGGAGCCCTCAGAAGGTTTAAGGAGCAAGATCATGGGTAGTATGGTCACCAACTTAGGCGACGACAGAACATTTACAAAATCACATACCCGCACCGAAGAGATTTTTGAAGACGACGAACGCGATGCAGATAACGTGGTAATAATGCCGGCAAGGCAAACCACCTTTTTTAAATACGCGTTTGCGGCCTGCCTTACCTTATTGGTAATAAGCGTATATGGTTTGGTTACCATGTATAACAAACTGCAGGATACCAACACACAGCTTACCGCTATGCAGTTGGATAAGCAGAAGATTGCTAACGAGGCAAGCTTTAAGGATAAAGAACTGGATATATACCGCGATACCATTTACCGCGTGTTAAAGCTGAAAGGAACCGCCAAAGCACCTTCTGCAGCCATGACACTGGCTTGGAACACCGTTAACAAGAAAATTATACTGGATATGAAGAGCATTAAACTGCCCGATCATGATAAGCAGCACCAGTACCAGCTTTGGGCATTGTTAGGCGGCAAACCGGTAGACCTGGGTGTGTTTGATGCCGCTAACAGCGTTGATACATCAGGCATGAAAGAAATGAAAGCCATAGCCGCTGCTGATGCATTCGCGGTAACCATCGAACCGATGGGCGGAAGCGTTAACCCAACTATTACAGAAATGGTAGTTTCGGGTGCTTCGAAGTAGTTGAGGCCTATAAAAAAATTAAAAATCCCGATAGCCCAAAAGCACCGGGATTTTTAATTTGTTAAAATTTGTTAAAACTTTAAATAAATTGCACTGTTAAAGTAACTATTATGATTTTCCAACGTCATATACATACTTAGTTTGAAGTATTTAGTTCTTTATAAGATCAGTTAATAGTTAATAAGAAAAAAGGGATGTTTGATACTTACATCCCTTTTTTTATGCCTTTAATTTTGCCATGGTAATTGGCAACTGACTAATCACCTTATGGGGGAGCGTGACATACATCCGGTTTGGCAGGGCCAGTTCGTCGCCGGCTTTCCCGTGAATATAAATTCCTAATATACAGGCGTCCTTCGGCGAATATTTTTGTGCCATCAATGAGGAGATAATACCTGTAAGTACATCGCCCATACCTCCCGTTGCCATAGCGGCATTACCGGTAGAATTGAAACAAAGCTTGCCATCTGGTGTGGCAGTTATGGTGTAGTCGTTTTTAAGAACGATGTTGATATTAAATTCCGCAGCCTTTTCTTTAGCGGTTTGTAGGCGTTGCCACCAGTTGGTATGCGCACCAAAAAGCCTGTCGAACTCTTTCATATGCGGGGTAAGGATGCTACCTGCCGGGAGTTTTTGTAATAAAGTTTTATTGGCCGATAACAAATTGAGCGCATCCGCGTCAACTACAATCGGATTTTTATAATTTTTGAGAACAGCTTTCAGCAACTTCAAAGCAGCGGCATCGGTACCTAAACCGGGTCCGATGGCTATCGAACTGTATTTATCCCAACTTATTTCCGGCACCTTATTATTCGTTCTGGGAGAAGCCATAATTTCGGGCATCGAAGTGTTTAGCGCAACTAAGCCACTCTGCGGGATACAGGCGGTAGTAAGCCCCGCTCCTGCATGTGCGCAGGCGGAGGCAGATAGCAATGCCGCACCCATCGTTTCGTCTTTACCGGCTATAATAAGCGCATGTCCGTAAGTACCCTTGTTGCTGAAATGGTGGCGATGCCTGATCATTTTGCGGGCATCGGATTCTTCCACAAATAAATAAGGGGTATTAATAGAGTTAATGAATGTTTCGCTCAAACCTATCTTTACCACTTCACAGCAATCGATGTACGGTCCCGATTCGGGCAGCAGGAAGTTGATTTTTGGCTGTTGGAAGGTTATGGTGAGATCTGTTTTTAGAATGGCGGCATCTTTAGGTATCTCGCCATCTGTAAAAAAGCCCGTCGGTACATCTACCGCAACTACCGTTTTATTAAGGCTATTGAGGTATTCTACCAGCTTTTTATAATCACCGGCAAGAGGTTTATTTAAGCCACTACCCAGCATAGCATCAATCAGGATATCGCATTTTTCATCGGGGAATGTATCGCCCGACTTTATCTCTGCCAGCTTTATTTTGCCCAGGCGTTTAAGGTTGGCATTAAAATCATCACTCGCCTTATTGCTAAAGCGTATTATTTCAATGTTGATGAGGTTATAACCATGATCATCAAGCAGGCGCGCAATGGCCAGTCCGTCGCCACCGTTATTGCCCGTGCCGCAGTATACCGAAATGCTTTTCCGTTTATCCGGGAAGTGGTTAATAAACCAGCCCACAAAAGCTTTGGACGCGCGCTCTATCAAGTCAACAGAACTAATAAGCTCGTTGGCTATTGTGTAAGCATCCGCTTCGCGAATTTGGGAGGCAACTAAAAGAGGCAGCATATTAGATAAAGGTAGGGGTTTGGGGAATTGTTTTAGGAAGGGGTTTAATAATAATGATACCGACACTGTAAAATCACGATAGCCCCACCATCTATTTGATAAACTATTCTATGCTCTAAGTTGATTCGCCTCGACCACCAGCCGGCAAGATTGTGTCTCAAGGGGTCGGGCTTGCCACTGCCTTCAAACGGTGCTCTTTCTATTTCTTTAACTAAAGAGTTTATCTTTTTAAGAACGGCCTTATCCGTGTTTTGCCAATATAAATAGTCCTCCCATGCCTGGTCAAGAAAAACAATTTTCATTCTTCAATAAGGCTTCTTTCCTTACCTAAACCAGTTTTATAATCTTCAATACCCTGCAACAGGCGCAATGCGTTTTTTGGGCTTTTAAGCAGATAAAAGGTCTCTTCCATGCTTTCATAGTCAGCTTTAGAAAGCACTACCACATCCTCTCCATTTGCACTGGTAACAAAAAGTGGAGTATGACTATTACGCACCTTATCTAAGTAAGATTTGAGCTGCTGCCTAAATGATGTATAAGTGGTAACCTGCATGACGATTGAGTTTTACTAAAGATAAATAGAATAATTTATATGTACAAGTTTATGTACATCCTGATTTCTTTATTTGATCCCCATTTCCTTTTTCAAAAACTGACCGGTAAAGCTTTCTTTTACTTTACACAAACCCTCTGGCGTGCCGCTGTACAATATCTTACCACCGCCCGAACCACCTTCGGGACCGAGATCTATCACGTGGTCAACCGTTTTTATTACGTCGAGGTTATGCTCTATCACCAGTACTGTATTGCCTTTATCAACCAATTGATTGATAACGCCCAATAGTACGTTGATGTCCTCGAAGTGGAGGCCTGTAGTAGGCTCGTCCAGGATATAAAAAGTGTTGCCGGTATCTTTTTTGGAGAGTTCGGTAGCCAGCTTTACGCGTTGCGCCTCACCGCCGGATAGCGTGGTGGAAGATTGCCCGAGCGTGATATACCCCAAGCCCACATCAAACAAGGTTTTTACCTTGCGGTAGATGGCGGGGATATGCTCAAAGAACGGTGTGGCATCCTCAATGCTCATGTCCAGCACATCGCTGATGGATTTGCCGCGATAGCGTACTTCCAGCGTTTCGCGGTTGTAGCGGCGGCCTCCGCATTCTTCGCAGGGCACCTGTACATCCGGCAGAAAGTTCATTTCTATCACCTTTTGCCCGGCACCCTGGCAGGTTTCGCAACGCCCGCCCTTTACATTGAACGAGAAACGACCGGGTTTGTACCCCCTAATCCTCGACTCGGGCAGCGCCACGAACAGGTTACGGATATCCGAGAACACCCCTGTATACGTAGCCGGGTTACTCCTTGGTGTACGCCCAATAGGTGTTTGATCTATCTCAATTACTTTATCTACATTATCCAGCCCCTCAATTTTATCGTAAGGGAGCGGTGTTTTCTTGGCACGGAAGAAATGATGATTCAAGATCGGGTACAACGTCTCCGTGATCAGGCTGGATTTACCACTGCCCGATACGCCGGTTACACCAATCAGTTTCCCCAACGGAAAATCTACCGATACCTTTTTGAGGTTATGCCCGGTAGCTTTTTTAAGGCTCAGGGTTTTGCCATTGCCGTCGCGGCGTTTTGCAGGTATGGCTATTGCCCGCTCGCCGTTAATGTACGATGTAGTGAGTGTATGGCAAGCCATCAGTTCGGCAGGGGTGCCCTGGGCCACAATTTGCCCGCCGTGTACGCCGGCTGCCGGGCCCATGTCTATTACGTGGTCGGCCTCTAATATCATATCTTTATCGTGCTCAACCACCAGTACAGTGTTACCCAGGTCGCGGAGGTTTTTGAGGGCTTTTATCAGGCGCTCATTATCGCGCTGGTGCAAGCCAATACTCGGCTCATCCAAAATGTACATTACGTTCATCAGTTGAGAGCCTATCTGCGTAGCCAACCGGATCCGCTGTGCCTCACCACCCGAGAGTGTTTTTGCGGTACGATCGAGCGTTAAATAACTTAAACCAACATCCAGCAAAAAGCCGATGCGGGCGCGGATCTCTTTTAATATTTCCTTGGCAATAACGTTCTGGCGTTCGCTCAGGCGGTCTTCTAAGCCGTCGTACCACTTGCTGAGGGTTGTGATATCCATGGTGGCCAGTTCGAAGATGTTCTTCTCATCCACCTTAAAATGCAGCGATTCTTTCTTCAACCTCGCGCCATCGCAGGTAGGGCAGGTACGGAGTACGCGGTAGTTCTCCATATCGTCCATCCCCTCGTCGTTGCGGCGTTCCTGCTGCTCTTCCAGCATCCGGATGATCCCATCAAAGGTTATCTGGTAGTTCTGAACGTTCCATTTGTTGTACTCCACAGCTACCGAGATCATATCCGGCGAACCGTTCAGGATGATCTCCAGTTGCTCGCGGGTAAGTTTTTCTATCGGGGTGCTCAGGCTGAACTCATATTTTTTGGCCAGGGCTTTCAGTACCTGGAAGATCCAGGTTTCGCGGAATTCGCCGATGGGGGCAAGGCCGCCGTTCAGGATGCTCAGTTTTGGATTGGGGATAACCGAAGCTTCGTCCACCTCGAAGATGTAGCCCAGGCCGTTACACTTTTCGCAGGCACCATAGGGCGAGTTGAACGAGAAGGTGTTTGGCTGTGGCTCATCGTAAGAAATGCCCGATACCGGGTCCATTAGAAACTTACTGAAGTAAGCCACATTATTATCCTTATCTGAGATACGGATGATGCCCTTGGCTATTTTAAGTGCTTGTTGTACAGATTGGTAAAGGCGTTTGCTATCCGCTTCGCTCACTACCAGGCGGTCTACCACAATGTCAATATCGTGGATCTTATACCGGTCTACCTGCATTTTTGGTTCCACATCGGCAATGGCGCCGTCTATGTAAACTTTCAGGAAACCTTGCTTGCGGATCTGCTCGAACAGTTCGCGGTAGTGGCCTTTACGGGCTTTTACCACGGGCGCCAGGATGTTAACCGGCTGACCGTCAAATTTCTCCATAATGGTACGCAGGATCTGGTCTTCGCTCATGCGCTCCATTTTTTCGCCGGTGGTGTAGCTGTAGGCATCCCCCGCGCGGGCGAAGAGCAGGCGCATAAAATCGTAGATCTCGGTAATGGTACCAACGGTACTGCGCGGGTTTTTGCTGGTGGTTTTTTGCTCAATGGCAATCACTGGACTAAGCCCGCTCACCTTATCCACATCAGGCCGTTCCATGCCGCCCATGAACTGGCGCGAGTAGGCCGAAAACGTTTCCATATAGCGGCGCTGACCCTCGGCGTAGATGGTATCAAAGGCCAGGCTGCTTTTGCCGCTGCCGCTTAAGCCGGTGATAACCACTAGTTTATTGCGCGGGAACGACACATCGATATTTTTGAGGTTATGCACCCGGGCACCGTATACTTCCACTTCGCTTTGTTCGCCCAGGTCTATTGTTTTTTCGCTCATATATACTTTGGAAAACGTATAACCTGCGCCCCTGTTTGCGCGGGCAACGGTTATACTAAAATTTTTGGCAAATATACTTAAAACCCGCGGAGTTTCATACGGTTAGCACCGCCGCGAATAGTGGTTTATTGTAAAATTTTGCGGACCCCGGCAGGGGTGTACCATACAGAATGGGGCACGTAATGCAAAAAGGTGATATGACCGGTGAGGAGGATAACGAAAGTACTTACAGCAGCATTTATGCCACACCAGCCCGGCTTGAACCCTGTCCCGATGCAAATCGGGATGCAAGCCGCCGATAGAAGCGGGCTTTCCGTGCAATCGGGATTATGGGGGTGGGGATTATGGGGGTTAGCTGGAAGCTTATAGCATTTTAGGTCGAAGTTATAAACTTCGACCAGTGGATAGGCTATCGAAAATTACATCGGTCATCTTCCCTTTAACACTAATAAGATAATACCTAACTAACAATTTGAGTTAATTAATAATTTCTGCTCTATGATCTGCTTCAAGAGCTGCCAACTTTTCACGCCATTTTTCAAGCTCTTCAGGTGTTTGCCTCACCCAATCTGTAACCTCACCAACAATTTTTAATGGTGCCTGGCTGCGATAAGAGCGTGTTGGATTGCCCGGGAATTTCTTATCCGTAACGTTCGGGTCATTTTCAAAGCTCCCGGTCGGCTCAACTATATACACACGTTCGCGTCCATCACCTTTAGCCAGGGCGGAGGCAAGTCCCGCCCCATTAATCAAAGCCGTAAAATAAATATGATTCATTGTTATTTCGGGTTTGTAATTCGAGCGGAACCCCGCTGTAAGTAAATCGCCAACTCTCAAATCTGCTTTAGTTCCATGATAAAAGGGCCCCTGGTCCAGAATTTCTGTGCCTTCAGGTATATTGATTTTGCTTTTCATGCCGCCAAAATATGCAGTATAACGGACTATACTTAAGCTTTTTTACTATATTTTTTTTGGCGCAATACTGTCTTTTTTTTGGCGTTATCCTTACAACTTCACTATAAAAGAAAGTTAGTTATTCACTGGGCCCGCCAACTACTTCTTTCCAATAATTTATCTCCAAATCAAGGATACCGTATCAGCTCATAAACTGTAAAGCCACTCCTTACTGAAGAAGATAAGCTCCCATCTGGTGTTGGAATAAATCGGACTGGTGATGCAAGGGGATTACTTCAGTGGAGGATAATGAAAAGCACTTACAGCAGCATTGACGCCCCCGCCAGCCCCGCTTGAACCCTGTCCCGATGCCGATCGGGATCCAAGCCGCCGGTAAAAGCGGGCTTTCCGTGCAATCGGGTTTAGATGGGAGAGGGTGTGCGGAGTGGAGTGGAGAAGTCACGAGTACGCCACGCGCTTGGCCTGCGCTGCATACTCGCGCCAAAGGGGGGCTTGCTTCATTTTAGGTCGAAGTTGGAACTTCGACCAGGGGGGAGATAACACTGACCGCAAATTGACAATTAAACAGCTTTGGTAGCTTTAGCCTCAGTACCAACTTTTGATAATATTGAATTTGCTCCACCAAATGCAAAGCATGCATCAGGAATAGTGTCTCTAAGTTTCAAAGCTTTTTTAACATATTTTTTGAAAGCTTCTTGTGCACCTCTATCAGACTTATAATCAACAATTAATAAGCCTTCAGGATAATCTTGAACTGAACTAATCCAACGTTTGATAAGATCGTTAACATGGTCATCTCTAAAACTGTAACCTACAATATAAAGCTTTGTATATTTTCCATAAGTCGATAAATCTTTAAATACTCTAAAATAATACTCAAAAGGGTATTCATTAATTTTTAATGATTTTCCACCACCAGTTATAATTGCTGGATACAATGACCAGTTTTCCTTATCAATATTGTTATAAATATCATACTTGAAAATGTCTTCACTTCTAAATTTGATCGCTTTATTTCGTTCGAAGTCATAAAATAAGGACAATGAACCATGGAGGTGGTGTAGCTCAATTGTTTTGTCGCTATAATCTTCACCGTATTTATGATTATTAAGCGCGGGGTCAAAATCAAACTTTTCTATGTTAGTCCCCTTAAAAACGTGAGTCGCGGAGCAGAAATCCGTAAAGTTTTCTGATCCGATTTCATCAAGCATTATAGTTTCCGCCAACAAGTCGTAATTCAATGTGAAAACGAATCCTTTATCCGCTCCATTTAATTCCTCACTTAAGAATTTAGTAAACGGTCCCAATTTTTCCTGAATAGCTGTTTTACGGACATTGCCGATTATTAATCCTAATATTTGATATATGTATTTGTTATAAATCGATTTTATAATCTCTCGATGTTGTTCAAGCCTTGGATCCACTAAATTAAATTTGGCGAGGAATTTTTGTCCGACAGCACTCTTTATGAATTGATTGTACTTAACAACACTGTTATAAGCGTCCTCGAGTTTCGAAAAGTTTTCTTCAAAATCATCAAAATTGAGACTCTCGTTACCACCACACAATTCCGTTAGAAATAATTTCTCATCGCCCTCCAGATTTTTAATAAAGCTTTCTGTAATTGCTTTCAACGAAAAAACGGGTGATAAGGCTATAGAAAGCCCATTACCAAAGAGAAATAAAGGAATATTTGGCATATTGATTATAATAAATAAGAGTTGGATATTATTTTTTATTTAGAATAATGTCAGATATTATATATCGTAGTTTATCCTTCAAGTCATACTCAATATCAAGCTCCTCTGCCTTTCGGCACATGTCTAATAGTTTGGCAAAATTTTCGATGTTATTAGCTATTACAGTGCTAAACAAATCTTTAACGGATGTAATCGTTTTGAACGGACTGTTTTTGTTCTCCAACTTAAATACTATTCGCGAACGTAATTCTTCGGGTTTTGATATCATCTTGACTTTCTCTAATTCTTCTATAAATTCATCTGAACTGCGAATTATGCCTTTTGCGCCTTTAATTAACACAAGTGCGTTGTCAACCTTCGTGCTGTGTGTGACCATTAAGTCGTTCTTGTAATCTTTCTTTGGATCGGGATAAATGTAAAACCCTTTAGAGTCCTTAATACCTACTTTAACGATGTTTAAAAACTTTAAGGAAGCGCTCCCTAAGTCATTTGTTGATATTATCGTTGATGAACTAACTTTACCGAAGCCTTTTGCGTCTTTTAAATACTTATCAGCAATTATTAATTCAAGCTTTGATGCGCTTAAGGCCACGCTTGAAATGCCATATGCGTCTCCCTGGTTTTCCTTCATAATACTATGAAATACGAGCATGCCGACTACAAAAGCGAAATCAATCCCATATTCGTTATACTGGTTGACCGAAGTTATGCCTCGGACAAATACCTCTCTCTGGTGCTCAACTAATCGATAACTCCTTAATTTATCTTCTGCGGGTGATGCAGCGGCGAGATTTTTAAAGTGTTCAATATTGTGACGTGCAAGGTCATAGAAATGATCCTTATATAATCGGTTAGCGTACTTCGTCATGTCATACTGTCCCAAAAACGAATTTTTCGCGTCATGGATAGCAAATGCCTCTAAATCATTTAGTTTATCCGAGTTGTATTCATAGTTTTCAAAAACAAATTTAATCGGTACTCCAGAGATGCCATCAACGGGAAGGCCATGTTCTATGAGAGATACATCTTTAATGTACGCCTTAATACCAAAACGTTTAAAATCAGAAAGAATGCTAACGATTTTATTATGAACCACATCAATATAATCTATACTAATATATTCGTCTAAGATTTCCTCAGTTTTGAACGCTTTTGCAATGTTTTCTTTGTAGGGATGGTTATCAAGTAAGGTCATCAATTTGCTTACTTTAATTCTGTTTGTGCTTTCTACACCGTACAGCGGTAATGGCCTTTGATCAAATCTACTTGACATATCTTTGTTTAAATTAGTTGGTTTATCTGTTCACTTACCGAATAGTTGCTGAAAGATGCCAGTAAATCCCTTTTTCGGCTGTCTTTTTAAATTCAACTCCAAAAATTCAGTAATGTAGTCTGCTGTTTCTTCGGCATTCCAATGGATAAGCGAGTTAGGTATTCTTAGTGTAATATACCCTTGTCTGAAAGCATGGAAAGTTCGCTTTAAATCTGCCAATGCCTGGCGGTTATCGTAATTATGGTGCACGCCATCTACCTCGATATGTACTTTGGCTTCTTCAATTACAATGTCTACAGATTTATGGCCATCGTGCTTCTCTAATTCAGCAGGAACACCGTTTTGCTTTAATAAAAAGTACAGTTCGATTGCCTGAGGTGTAGCTTCGTGGTTCCTTATCCATTTTTGATGCTGCATACACAAAGGGACTCCCATATTCTGAGTTGAATAATGGTAAACGTTGCCGGGGATGCGGCAATCACATTCTGCACAATACATAAATTGAATAGGGTTTATAATTGCGTAATCTACCCTTTAATTTCCGTAAAACAACAGGTATAAATACCTGATTTTGTGGGGTTAAAACACGGAGTTTAATGCTGCTGATTGTTTTAACATTGCACAAGCCTAACCCAACTAAACCCGATTGTATGGAAAGCCGGCTTCTATCAGCGGCTTGGAGGGAAAGCGGGGCTGGGGGTACCTATTGCTTCAGGCTTTGCTTTTCATAACGGTAAGATTTGCGTGGTGGCAACCTGTACGCTGAGGTTGCCGCGCTGCGCTCGCAATGACAAGGACGAGATGGGTGGAGATGGGAGTAAACTAATCAGGTAATCTTCAAATCCTATAAATCACGGTTCAGACAAATTATGGTTATTGCATGGCGTTTACCTGTATGCTGAGGTTGCCGCGCTGCGCTCGCAATGACAGGGTGGAGATGGGGCTGTGAGTGCTTCGACAAGCTCTGCATGACAACCCTACACCAGCACCAGGCCTTCTTCGAGGGCTTTTTGGTAGGGGGTGTGGTTAAACTCGTAGTAGGTGGGCGAGCGGTGGCCGCCGATGCTGCGCTTCTCGTTGAGCTTGGTAAGCAGGCCAAGCGCCAGGAGCTTATTGGGGAAATTGGTGGCGTTGAGTTTTTTGCCGGAGAGCACTTCGTACAAAAGCTTGATCTCCTTTAAGGTGAATTTTGGCTGCAACAGGTTTTTACCAATCGGGAAGTGGTACAGGTCTATCCGCATGGATGAGATGGCGGCTTTAACCATTTCGCCATGGTCGAAACCCAGTTCGGGCAGGCTATCTATAGAGAACCAGGCGCTCTCGCTGGAAACAAAATCGGGTTTGGGCTGGGCGTTCACAATATCTGTAATGGCATAAAACCCTACCGAAACGGTTTCGGCCAGCAGCCAGCTATCCGCCTCTATTTTCACACCCAGCAACTCGTTAAACTTATCCTCATCAAATATCCCCGGCGAACTGTTGCGCCCCGGGTTGCCAAAGGTTTTAAATTGTTTGAGGAATAAGTTGCCAAGGCCGGTCCGCTCGGCGGTAACCCTTGCCGCGGCCTCGTCTAAATTTTCGGCGCGTTTTACAAAGCCACCGGGCAGGCACCATTTGGTTATCACTTTGTTTTTGCAGAGCAGCAGCTTCAACTCGCCGTCGTGGTAGCCAAAAATGGCACAGTCTATACTTAAGCCGGGCCGGTAATCTATATAGCCCTTGTTAAAAAAATGCTGTATTTGCTGTAAGGTCTCCATCCACCATAAAGGTGCTGAAAATTTATTTATTAAATTTTAATAAATGATGTAAAATATAACTACCTTCATTTATTAACTTTTAATAATAAGCAACCAATTTAATAACCCAGATTTATAAAAAACATGAGAAAATTCAACTTAGTGCTGGCCGGCTTACTGGCTTTTATGTTCATGGCCACAAAGGTACAAGCGCAAACCGCTCCCAGCTTTTACGCCGGTAAATGGGACGTATTGATAAAAGGCACGCCCAATGGCGATGTGACCCTGCGTTTCACTCTCACCGAAAAAGACGGCAAACTGGATGGCAGCTTTGTGGACCCGGAAAGCAAAAAAGATGTACCGGTAAGCAAAATAGAGGTAGCAGACGGTAAAATAACCATCTTCTTCACCATTTCCACTTACGACGTTAACCTGGCCATGGACAAAGTGGACGACACCCACATTAAAGGCAGCCTGATGGGCATGTTCGATTCCACCGGCGAGCGGGTGAAACCATAAGAAAAGCTTTTTTCATTATACTGATCGTAGGACCGTATCTGGCATTGCCGGGTGCGGTTTTTTGTTGCAGGCAAGCGTTGCGTGCTTTTTTTCAATGCAATAGAACGTATTTTATGATAATGATTTACATAACTTAATCTATCTTCGCAGTCAAAATTTTACAATAGTATTTACATGGCAAAGGCATCTGAAATTAAAGTAGGAAATATTTTACGCTACAACGGCGAATTAGTAATTACCACCGAAGTAATGCACCGTACCCCGGGCAAAGGCGGCGCGTTTTATCTGGATAAGTTTCGTAACATTAAAACCGGGCGAATTGTAGAGGCCCGCCTTGGTACCGACGAGCAGGTGGAAATTTGCCGCGTGGAAACCAACGATTACCAATACCTGTACGAGGAAGGTGATTACCTGGTGATTATGGATAACACCACCTACGATCAGCATAGCATCCCTAAAACATTATTTGGTCCAGCCGTTAAATTCCTGAAAGAGGGCATGAACGTTGTGGTTTCTTTCGAGAGCGAGGAACCTATAATGGCAACCGCACCAAACTTTGTAGAACTGGAAGTTACCTACACCGAGCCTGCCGTAAAAGGCGATACCTCATCGGGTGCATTAAAAAATGCCACTACCGAGAACGGCGTAGAGATAAAAGTTCCCCTGTTTGTAAACCAGGGCGATAAAGTAAAAGTAGATACCCGCACCGGCGACTACGTAGAACGCGTAAAATAAACGCGATCAATTAAAATAGTGAACGGCTATCTGTGCAAACAGGTAGCCGTTTTTTTGTTCTGCAGTTGCAAATCAAAAATCCCAGAAATCGTACAAATCAGCTAAACGGCGAAGCCCTCTTTAACACCTTAAAAAAATAATTAAAAGTTAAAAATCCCGGGTCAGATTTTAGCCGCTACGCTATCAACCAGTTCACCTATATTTTGCCAGCTGTGGATCTCTTTGGCCGCAAAGCGGATCTTGAAGTGCTTTTCTATCCCTACTACCAGCTGGATGTGGTTGAGGGAATCCCAGTCGTCTACGTCGCGGGCGGTGGTGGCATCGGTTAGGGTGATGTCGTCGTTATCCAGTACGTCACGGAAGATATCGGTAACCTGCGCTATAATTTGTTGTCTTTCCACGGTTCTTATTTTTTATCGATGAAACTTTTCTTGTTTTGGTATTGGGCGAGGTTGAGCAGCCAATGGTCGCCATCCGGCTCAAAGCCCAGTTTGCTGTAATGGTCTGCCACCATGCCGTTCTTAGGCGTGGCAAGATACTCGCCTTTTAAATATTTATAACCTTTTTGCTGCGCGAAATTGGCGATGGTGTTCAATGTGAAGTTCTCCATGCCGCGTTTAAGTACCCGGCAGCTCATCAACCAGGTATCTATAAAGAGTGCCTCGGCGCTTTGCTGCTGGAGTATCAGTACGCAAATAAGCCCGTTATTGCCGAACTTATCCTCCAGGGTAAACGAGAAGGTAAAATGATCGGGCGATGCGGCGAGGGTTTCGAGGTCTGCCTCGGTATAGCGTACGGTACGCAGGTTAAACTGGTTACTGCGTTGCGATAGCTGGGCCACGCGCGGCGTATTAAACTTGGTGAACGGCTCCACAACGCTTACCATATCCAGGTTCTGTAAAAAATCATCTTCGTTGGTGAATTTTTCGAACAGGGTTACACGCTGCGCTTCCACCTGGTACTGTTTGGTGCGGGCGGCATCGTCTTCGGTAAACGAAACGGTTTCGAACAGGTTGAGGGTGTAAAGGTATTCGAGGTATTCGGCAGGGTCCTCCGGTAACTCGGGCACGGTGAGCTGCGGAATGTTCTCGCGCACCATGTTCCGTTCGAAGGGGTTATCATCCAGGAACACCATCGAATCGAACCCGATGTTGAGGATACCCTGTATCTTGCGGATGTTATCCACCTTGTTTTCCCAGTTGGCCACAAAAACGGCAATGTCCTCCATTTTCAGCACCATATCCGGGTGGTTTTGGAAGGGCTCCATGGCAACGCTCTCGGTATTCTTGCTGCATACGGCTACTATGATACCCCGGTTCTTCAGCTTTTTTACCCAGTACTGAAACTCGGAGAATGCTTTGCCGATGCCCAATGCGCCTATCTGGATGTTCTCGATGCCATCGTCGCCGATGATGCCGCCCCAGGTGGTGTTATCCAGATCGAGAATAACGCATTTATTGAACTTACCCTGCAAAGCGCTGATGATGCCCAGGGTTTTGTAAGCAATTGGCGCGAGCACCTCAATACTTAAAATCATCTCGGAATTGATATAAACCGATGGCTGGAAAAAGGCGGCTTTGCCCACCAAATTTTGCACCGATGATATATCGCAGATATGGAAATTTGGTACATCTGCGGCGTGCTCCATCAGCAGTACGTTCAGCTTACGTAGTTGGAACAGGAAGGAGGAAGTAACCTTGTTGGCGTAATTGCCAAATACGTTATCGTCTATTTCGGTATAGTTGTAATAGATGAGTTTCACCTTCGGGTCTACAGAGGCAAGGGTATCATACAGGGCTTTTATGCCATTGAGTTCATCGGCAGCAAAAGCGGTGTGGTTCGCCTTAAATTTATTGTATTTGCCCAGCAGTTTGTGTGCCGATTGGAAGATGATAATTACCTCTGCGCCGTACTCGTGCAGTTCGGAAGATGGGTCGGCTACCTGGCGCTCTATTTGGTTAAAATCGGCTTCCCATAGCTGCAGGTTGTAGCCGTATTCGTAGCCGGCACCCTGTATCGCTTTAGCCAGGAACTGGGTAGCGGTATCGCCCAGCAGCGCCACTTTTATGGGCTTTAATGCCGATGCATCTTTCTTGAGGTTGCGTTTCAGGTTGGCAAAATCCTTCATGCTGCAATAATAAGCTTTATTTATGACTGAGGAACTGCTTTAGCCGACCGCCTATTATGCTGCTGTACACAACCGAACCCTCCCGGTTAAGGTGCAATGCGTCGTAATAATACCCTTCGTTGTTAAAGGTGGTATCGCGCAGGTAATTCAGCACCGGCACGTTATTCTCCTTACAAACCTGCATTACATATTGCACGTTGCGGTTTGCCGCTGCATTGATATTTTGATAGATAGGCGAAAAGGTAACCACCAGCGGTACATTCTTAGCCTTGCACAGCTCCACAAATTTTTTGTAGTAGCGTGCAGCAGTGGTATCTACGGCGTCATTCACCAGGTAAGGTTGCAAGCCGCCCTTAAACTGCCCGTGCTTGGCAATGTAGCCATTCTCAGAGTCGTCTTTTTTATAACGGGCTATTGGCAGCAGCTCTACCAGTTCGCTCAGGATAAGCGAATTGTAGGGGTACATTTTGGAGAGCAGCTTATAACGCTCAAACTCGCCGCGCAACAGGCATACCTCGCGGATCTCGGGGTGCGAATCGTAATAGGGCAGCAGTACGTTGAGACGGTCGCGATCTTCGCCGTTCTTAAAACGGAATAATTCGTTGGCGCGGGTATCAAGCACCACTAACTTAGGGTTGTATCGCTCGAGGGCGGCCTTTAAAAGGGCGTAGTGATAATAAATGTAGCTTAAATCGCGCCCGGCATTGTACACCGACAAGTGCAGACTATCGCCAATGATTTTGGTATCGTAATGGTAAGCAGCTTTGGAGGAGCCAAACACCAGCACATCCGCCTTAACGGTGTTGATGATGTTATTGGTGCGGTAATCTGCGCCGTTCTTTTTGGTGAAGAAGAAATGTTTCAGCACGGCACCTATCCCCAGATCCAGCAAAAAGATGGCTATGATGAGGATCGCAAAGCGTTTTAGTATGAGTTTATAATCCGCCATGTTAGAATTTAAAATAGATAAACTGCCCGCCATCAAACACACCAATAAGCACTATGGTTACCAATATAAAGCAATAAGTAGCCATGCGCACGGCTGCCAATTTATGATACAAAAAGTAACTCTTGCCATGGTTTAGATGCACACTTAGGTCATGAGCAAGCAGGATGAATATAGCCACAAGCGAGTAAATGATCACCCCTAAATTATTATCGAACACGAAGAAGCTCCCCTGGAAGGCAAACAGCCGTTTAAATATCAGGAGTGCGTCGCTAAAACTTTGCGCCCTAAAAAACACCCAGGTAAGGCATACATAGATAAACACCAGCAGCATGCTTAGGTTGTTATAAATTATAGCCGGGATAGCCTTGGATAGTTTTTTACGGAATTTTTTGGTGAGAAACTCGTAGGTAACCGCCACGCCATGCAGCAGGCCGTAAACAATGTAGGTCCACCCGGCGCCGTGCCATAGGCCGCTTAGCCCGAAGGTTATCATTAGCGCCAAAACAACGGCGGCTTTACCCCAGTCGCGGTTAGCTATCATGATGGGAGTGAACAGGTAGTCGCTAAACCAGGTGTTGAGCGAGATGTGCCATCTGCGCCAATACTCGGTAACGCTGGTGCTGAAGAAGGGCGTGTTGAAATTCGTCATCAGCTTAAAACCCATAATGCGGGCCGTGCCGAGGGCGATATTGGAGTAGCCGGCAAAATCGGCATAGATCTGGAAAGCGAAAAACAATATGGCCACCAACAGCATCGACGAGCTGTAGGCCCCCGGGTTTTGGTACACGGCGGATACAAATATGGAGAGCCTGTCTGCTACGACCAGCTTCTGGAAAAAGCCCCAAAGGATCATTTTAAAGCCGATGGAGAAATTCTCGTAGGTGAGCTGATGCTTCTCGTAAAACTGGTGCAGCAGGTTTTGCGGGCGTTCTATAGGGCCGGCAACCAGCTGCGGGTAAAACATTACGTAGAGCGAGTAGATGCCGAAATGTTTTTCCGCGCTTTGGTTGCCACGGTACACTTCAATGGTGTAACTCATGGCCTGAAAAGTGTGGAAGCTTAACCCAACCGGCAGTATAATGGATAGGTATGGTACAGCATTGCTCAACCCAAATTCGCCCATGAGCAGGGTAAGGTTCTCGTTTAAAAAATTGAAGTATTTAAAAAATGCCAGTACGCCAATGTTGGCCACCAGTGATATAATGAGGTAGAGTTTCCGCTCGCGCCCCTCCGATTTTTCTATCAGTATCCCCGCGAAATAATCTACAATGATGGTAAAAATGAGGATGAGGATGTAGATGGGGATAAACGTCATGTAGAAGTAGCAGCTGGCGGTCAGCAGCAATATCCAACGGAACTTATGCGGTAAAATAAAGTAAAGCGGCGTAACAACCAGGAAGAATACAACAAAATGCAGCGAGTTGAACAGCATACAACACAATTATGTTAAGGCCGGGGGCAAGGGCAAACGAAGATAAAAAAAAAATTTGAAAGGGGGAGAGGGAGTGTGGATAGTGGTGAGTTGAGAATGGTGAATTTGTTGGAGGAATGGCGCCCTGCCCCCGGGTTGTCATTTCTCGATAGAGCATGGGGGGCAAGAGCCGGGGCGCGAAAGAGAAACTTCGACACCCGGCATTTGGGGTAATTTATGCGGAGATAGCGGGGCGTATAAGGTCTCTCCTCGCCCTGGCGCTCACCCCACCACGGCTCGTTCGAGATGACAAGGTGTTGAGTGGGATGGGAAGTGGTGGCTATGCAAAAAGGGCCGTAAGCGCGGGGGCTCGCGACCATCCCCATAACTTATCCTTAAGTTAATGATCTATTCACACGCCTATCTTTCATTTGCAGATATTTTAAACTGTAAAATTTACCAAATGAAAAGATCTGTACTTGTTTTGCTGGCGCTTACCGCCATGGGCTTCGCAGCCTGCAAAAAAGCTGATAAAGTTACTGTAGACCAACCCATAGTATATCCTGATATGGCCGAGGCTGCCGATCCTGCCCTGCTAATGACAACCACCGCCGGTGTAAAGGTTTACAACGGGGGCTTTGGCTCGGCTGTAGCCGCCGACCCTAACGACTCCGCCGTATTTTACCTGCTTACAGATCGTGGGCCGAACGTTGCCGGCACCGTTGCCAATTCCATCATCATCGGCAAGCCCGATTTTACTCCGGCTATCGGCAAGTTCAGGCTGAAAGACGGTAAACTGATCCTGGAAGCAACAATTAACCTGAAGAACGCCACGGGTGCTAACCTCAACGGTTTGCCAAACCCGGCAGGCAGCGGCGCCACCGGTGAGATACCTTACGACCTTAACGGTGCCTTGCTTACCCCAAGCGCCGACGGATTGGATTCTGAAGGCTTAGTATTGGCCAGCGACGGCTCGTTTTGGGTGAGCGATGAATATGGCCCGCACATTGTGCATTTTGACGCCAGTGGCAAAACCTTAGAGCGCATCAACCCTTTCGGCACAGGTACGGGCGGCCGCACGCTTCCGCTGGTATTTGCAAAACGCAGGCCCAACCGCGGTATGGAAGGACTAACCATCACGCCAGACGGTAAAACACTGGTAGGCATAATGCAATCGCCCATGTATAACCCGGTGAAAGCTTCGGCAACAGGTTCGGTAGTATTGCGTATCCTTACGTTTGATATCGCTACCGGCGCAACAAAACAATACATATACCTGATGGAGGACGCAGGCCTAACGGGTTGCAGCGAAATTTTGGCTTTAAGCGCTACCTCGTTTTTAACCATCGAGCGCGATGGCCTTTACGGCGGTGCACCAACCAGCCCGTCTGCATTTAAAAAGATCTTTAAAATAGATATCAGCGGCGCTACCGATGTATCTGACACGGCTAACGGCGCTACAGGCAAATTATTTGGGGGCAAAACCCCCGAGGAACTGCAAAACGCTGCCGGCATAACCGGGGCAGGCATTGTACCGGTTACTAAAACCCTGGCGCTGAACCTGCTTACCGATCTGCCAAAAGTGTACCCGCACGATAAGGCCGAAGGCATTACGCTATTGAAAGGCAACATCCTGGTGATATCAAACGATGATGATTTTGGCGTTGTGGATAACGGTGCCAGCGGCTTTGCTGCCAAGCTTTTACCAGGCAGCGGTACGGTAGATCATAACCGTTTGTATTTTAAGAAGATAAACCCGTAGCCGATCCACGGAAGATTTTATTCCTAAACCTGATCAAAAAGTCGCCTTCCATTACGGGCGGCTTTTTTTATGCTGATATATTAATTTCACAAGCCTTAGCTAAATTAAAACGCTTGCCGGGAACCTTACTCCTGTGGGTTTATTTTAGCAGTGCTGAATTTCTAACACAGATGTATTACAGATCTTGTTTGCCGCTTTTGGTATATATTAGTTAGATTGTGGCAAAATTCATAGGGGCTAATTATACTGTAATTTTAAAAACATGTCGCAAAGAGAGCGGTTAAAAGTTGGTGAGGGCCAAATAAGCGGGTACATATCTATTTTTTTAGCTGTGTTGGTACTGTTGGGTATTTTTTGTTTTCGTTACCCGGAGCAACTTACCACGCCGGAGTTTAGAGAGATCTATACCAAGGAAAGTATGCAAATGCTAATGGCGGCGGGTATTATAGCCGCGTTCTTTTTTGCCTTGCTTAGCATTATACTTAGCAAAAAGCTTACGCTCGCTTTAATGGGTTCGGCAATTGCCGGGGTTGCCATATTGCTGGGTGCTTTTACCGTACAGGGCCGAAGTGTTGAACGGACCAATTGGCATTTTGGGTTGGATTGGATGTTGCTCGACCTCCTTTTAATGACGGTGATATTTATTCCGTTGGAGTTGTTCTTCCCTAAAAACAAGTTGCAAACCAAGTTTCATGAAGAGTGGCGTACAGACCTGATGTACTTTGTTATCAGTCACTTATTTATCCAGTTTTTTGGCATAGTTACCCAAAAGCCCGCCATACTGTTTTTTGGCTGGATGGGTCTGGATAAAGTGCATTTGTGGGTGCAGGGCCTGCCATTTATTCTCGCGTTATTTCTTGCGTTTTTCACTACAGATCTATTCCAGTACTGGGCGCACCGGTTATTCCATACCCGGGTTTATTTATGGCGTTTTCATTCTATTCACCACTCCACACAAAACATGGATTGGCTTGCCGGTAGCCGCACGCATTTTATGGATATATTTTTTACCAGGGCCATGACCTTTATCCCGCTATACGTGTTAGGTTTTTCTACAATTGTTTTTAACGTTTATATCATCTTTATAGCCATACACGCGGTACTCATACATGCCAATACGCGTGTAAATTTTGGCGTTATCAAATATATCTTCACTACTCCTCAATACCATCACTGGCACCATTGCGAAGACCCAAAGTACTACGGTCATAATTTTGCATCAATCTTCCCTTTCATCGATATGATGTTTGGCACCTATTACCTGCCGGGGAAAGAATGGCCTGAAGGTACGGGAGTGCACGAGGGGAATTATCCAAAAGGCTTTTTAAAGCAATCTGTTTATCCGTTTACCAAAAGCCCTTTCAATAACGATCTGAATATGCAGGAGCGAAGCGACAGATGAGAGCGGTTCAATTCCACATCTGAAAGCAAAAAAGCCGACCCAACTGTGGGACGGCTTTTTGCATGTGCTCCGTAATTTTTTAAGGAATTACTAATTAATTTGATGCTACCAGGTAGGGTATCGGCTTTTGCAGATATCCGTAGTAGTTGCTGTAGCCATACTTGCGTGGCTTGTTGATGATCTCTTTCATGGCAATAAGCTTGTACACGTAACTGCCGGTTTCGCGGTTAAGGCTCATGCGGAAATAGTTATCCTCATTTTGCTTGTTAATAGCGCGGGCCAGTTTAATGCTGCCGTTGTTGTAAGCGGCGGCGGCAAGCGTCCAGCTGTTAAATTCGCCGTACAGTTCTTTAATGTACTTACAGGCCGCGATGGTTGATTTGCGCAGGTTAAGGCGTTCATCTACCCCGTTGCGTACTTTCAAACCGTAGGTGCGTGCGGTGCCCGGCATAAACTGCCATACGCCACGAGCGCCCTTAGGGGATGTGCCTTCGCATAACCCGCTCTCTACCAGTGGAACAAACTTAAAGTCTTCGGGGATACCGTAGGCTTTCAGGATGGGTTCGATGATAGGGAAAAGCTTGTCTGCCTTACTGTGCAGGATGTTCGATTGCACATTGCGAAACCTGTTTTTTGTGATTGATTTTTTCAGTTTAAGGTCTACCCGTTTGTCGTTAACCGGCAATGCCTCGTTAGCGAAACTAAAACCTGCCTCAGCTTCTTCGGTCTTGTAAAATACAAGCGAAGCGGCCATATAAGCTTTAATTTTTGGAGTAGTTTTTGTTAAAAGTACAGGTTCTGTACCGAAGATGTTAAGCGCGGAAATGGTAACCAGCACCAGGATTACGGAGCACGTAATTAAGTGTTTTTTTAGCATTTCGAGTTTACTCATTAATTAAACATTTGGTATGATGTGCTGCAAAGGTATGCTATATAAATCACATTGTCAACCACTTAGTAGGGGGATAGTGTACTGACCGTTTTCCGGAACCGTCTAAAAACGTGCTTTAAACTACTTTAAACAACGTTTTTGCACCCATATAGTTTTTTGATTTTTTTAATTAAAAGCCGGTAAATTTTCGTAATTTTGACCCTCACGCTGCGAAAGCGCAAATTAAAATTAACATGGTATTTAAGAAGCCAAGCGGTAGTCGCGACGACAAGCCAAACAGATCCTCAGCCCGCCCAAAATCAGGCGACGGACCATCAAAACGAACCTCATCTTCATCAGCAGGCAAGCCTTACGGCAGCCGCGGTGCCGACAGTAAGAACCACTACAGTACTGATAAAAGGTCATCAACCAACTCAAAACCATACGCAGACCGTACCGAAGGAGATAGCGAGCGCCCAAAACGCGGCACATCATCCGGTTCGTCATTTAGCGGAGGCGAGAAAAAAGCATTTGTTCCAAAAGGAAGGCCATATAGCGGCCGCCCAACCGGCGACAGCGACCGCCCGAAACGCAGCTTCGGCGGCGACGAGCGCAAAACCTTCACCCCTAAAGACCGCCCATACAGCGGCCGCCCAACAGGCGATAGCGGCGAGGACCGCCCTAAACGTGGTTTAGGCCCCTCATCGTTCCCCAACAAAAAAACATTCGGTAAGGATAAGCCATACGGCAGCCGTACAACCGGCACCGATAGCGACCGCCCAAAACGCAGCTTCGGCGGCGAGGATAAACCAAAGCGTGCCTTTGGCGACACCAGCGGCGAACGCAAGCCATACAACCGTACGCCAAAAACAGGTAGTGCCAGCGGTACAGGTAAAAAAGATTTCGCGAACACTACGTCGGGCTTTAAGAAACGCGATGAGGAACGCCCTGCGACGGACGGACCTACCCGCACCATGCGTGGGCGTAAAAACCCCGCTGCCCCAAAAGCTAAAGACGACGGGCTGATACGCCTTAACCGTTACATTGCCAATGCAGGCATCTGTAGCCGCCGTAAGGCCGATGAACTGATCGCCGCAGGTGTGGTATCGGTAAACGGTGAAGTGATCAGCGAGCTTGGTCATAAAGTTGACCCGATGAAGGACCTGGTACGCTACAACGGCGAGGCTCTTAAGCGCGAGAAAATGGTATACGTACTGCTGAACAAACCAAAGGATTACATTACCACTACCGACGACCCGCAGGAGCGCCGTACCGTAATGCACCTGGTAGAGAAAGCCAGTAAAGAACGTATTTACCCCGTTGGCCGCCTTGACCGTAACACAACCGGTTTATTGCTCATGACCAACGACGGCGACCTTGCCGACAAGCTTTCACACCCACGTAACAGCATCACAAAACTATATAACGTAGAACTGAATAAGGCGCTTAGCCAGGGCGACCTGAACAAGATCTCTTTCGGTTTAGAGCTGGAGGATGGTTTTATAAAGGCCGATAGCATTTCTTACGTAGCCGGTGGTACCAAAAAAGAAGTAGGCATACAGATCCACAGCGGAAAAAACCGCATTGTGCGCCGTATTTTCGAAAGCCTTGATTACGATGTGGTGAAGCTTGAC
Organism: Mucilaginibacter sp.; assembly: GCF_039925265.1. Classification (GTDB taxonomy): domain Bacteria; phylum Bacteroidota; class Bacteroidia; order Sphingobacteriales; family Sphingobacteriaceae; genus Mucilaginibacter. The sequence goes on along the minus strand of NZ_JBDSZG010000056.1, from coordinate 71,317 downwards.
AGGTCGGTTTACGCCAACCTTACCAAGAAAGATCTGCCCCGCGGTCGCTGGAGATTTTTGGATGAGAAAGAAGTGATCCAACTGAAGCATCTGATACAGCTGACGTAAGTTAGTCTTCTGCATTGAATAGATATACAAGGCTCCGATAATGGAGCCTTTTTTGTTGAGGTAGACTTCCCACCGCGTCATTGCGAGGTACGAAGCAATCTCCCGGCTATGCTTAAACGATTTGCATGTTCGCTCGTCCTATGTAGAGATTGCTTCGTACCTCGCAATGACGTGGTAGTTTTATTCTGACAGATTTTATTAACTTGCACACATAAACCAATATTTAACCAATGAAAAACTTCTCGTTAATTGTTGCCATACTATTGCCGATAGCGGCTTTTGCACAGAAACCGAAACCTTTGCCAAAAACGTTCGACCTGGTGGTGGGTACTTATACCAGCGGCACCAGCAAGGGTATCTCTGTTTTCCGCTTTTATGCCGAAACCGGCAGATTGGCCTACCTGAGCCAGATTGACGGCGTGAGCAACCCATCGTACCTCGCCGTATCTGCCGACAATAAATTTGTATACGCCGTTAATGAGAACGACCAGGGCGAGGTAAGCTCCTTCAATTTCGACCCGAAGATGGGGACTTTAAAATTTATCAATAAGCAATCAACCCTTGGCGGCTCGCCGTGCTATGTATCGGTTGATAAAGCCAATAAAAGCCTGTTTGTGGCTAACTACAGCGGTGGTAACATTGCAGTGCTACCTTTAAACGAGGATGGCTCTATAGGCCAGGCGGTGCAAACCATCAAGGACGAAGGTCCATTCGGCCCTAATAAAGAGAGGCAGGAGAAAGCACACGTGCATACTGCTGTGCTTTCTCCCGATGAAAAATATGTTTTTTACACTGATCTGGGTACGGATAAGTTGCACATCACGCGCTACAAAGCCGGTAAATCGAGCCCTTTAACAGGTGTTAAACCTGCATTTGCAGCCATTACACCCGGTGGAGGCCCGCGCCATTTAGATTTTTCGGCAGATAAGAAGCATCTGTACCTAATACAGGAGATGGGCAGCGCCGTTACCATGTTTGATTACAACAACGGCAAGCTTACCGAAAAACAAACCGTTACGCTGCTTAAGGATGGCTTTACCGGCACAACCGGCGCGGCAGATATCCATGTATCGCCAAACGGACTGTTCCTGTACGCCAGTAACCGCGGCGACGCTAATGATATTTCGGTATTTTCTATTAACCAGGAAACCGGCGAACTTACCTTTGTGGACCGTCGCGCCACCAATGGTAAAGCTCCCCGTAATTTCGTTATCGATCCTACGGGAACTTTCCTTATCGTAGCCAATCAAAACAGCGACTCGGTTTATGTATATCGCCTGGATAAAACCACCGGTAAAATGCTGGGCATTGTTTACAAGATAGATATAAGTAAGCCAGTTTGTTTAAAGTTTGCACCGGCGCAATAAGAGTTGAAAGTCGAAAGTAAAAAGTCGAAAGTAAAAAGTTGACTGGATATAAAACAGAAAGCCGAAAGCATTATGCTTTCGGCTTTTCTTGTAAAAGGTGTTTTAACTTTCTGCTCGTTAATAGATTCGGTTAAACTTTAAACCTTCAACTCAATACTACGCTTTCACAAAGGTATAAACAATATACCCTGTGCCGCTGCCTACGGCAACCGGCGACATCAGCGTCATACCGCTATCGCTAACGGTGCCGATGTTAAGGCGGTAACCTTCCTGTACATTTTTGGCCTTATCGCTTTCGTATAATTTTTTAAACTGGAACTGGGTGCCGGTGCTGCCACCTTTATAAACCGACCAGAAAATGGTTTGCGACTGGCCGTTGGTTAAGGTATACACACCATTACCACTGTTGGTGAATTTCCAGGTGCTGCCAACAAATGCGCTTGGCGCAGCCTGGTCGAAAACGTTTTGTACCGCGTTTGGTACAAGGCCATCATAAGTAACGTTGGTAAGCGTCCAGGTGCCAACAAATTTACCGCGCGATACGCTGGTGGCCGATGTTTCGGTAGATGGCGTAGTGGTGGCATTTTGTGGGGTTGAACATGCTGTGAAAACAAAGCTTAGGGCTAAAATAGCAAGGGATGTTTGGAATATCTTTTTCATGGTTTCTTTATATATAATATTATAGCAACATAACACAAATCCTGCCAAAAGGTTACAATTGTAATTTATTATAGTGTGGGTTAAACTGTAAAATACGAAAAGTATGTAATCCCCTGGAGGCCTGAGCTTACCGAAGGCTTGAACGCGAGGCATGTGATGTGCTAATGGTTCGACGGGCTCACCATGACACAAGTGTTTGATAGGCGTATTCCACCTCATCATCCTCCAATTCCGTCGCTTTAATAAAATTGAGCCGGGTAAGTAATTGTACCGCCTTGTGGTTTTGTTTTGTAGTAATGGCCACAACCCGGCTTAGCCCGAAGGTATCCAGGCCAAACTTAACAGCCAATAGTATCGCTTTGCTCATGTAGCCTTTACCCTGGTATTGTGGCAGTAGTACAAAGCCCAACTCGCCGGTGTTGTTGGCAAAGCCATGGTAATAGCCAAGCGTGCCAGTTATTTGGTTTGTGGCGGTATCAACTATGCACCAGTGGAATGGAGTTGCCCGCTGCATAGTCGGCATCTATCCGAGCCTGCATTTCCCTGGCTTCAGTTAAAGTATCAGCGGGTTTACCGTCGTAAAAGAAAATGGCCATAAGCGCCGGTATATCCGCAGGTAAAACTTCGCGTAGCAAAATACCTTCGCCGGTAAGTCGTGGGTATTGGGCGTATGGTGGAAGATTCATGGCGTGATTTTAATTGCGGACTGTGTAAGGAGGCACCTACGGAGCCAGGCACCAATGTGATACTTCTATAAACAAGATACCCCGCTGGGGTGCTAACAACAAGCGGCTCCGTAGGCGCCACCTGTTTAGTGGTTAACAAAAAAATTAAGGCTCCGTAGGTGCCGCCTATAGCGATCTTGAAAATCAATAGGCTGGGTTAATATGCCTCTACGGTTGCTGCAATGATAGTTTACGCCTGCTCCTGTTTGCTCTTCTCTATTATTTCTTTGTAGTAATTTTCGTACTCGGGCAGGATGTTGCTCAACTCAAACTCTTTGGCGCGGGCAAGAGCGTTCTCTTTAAACTGATTTAAACGCTCTTCATCTTCCAATATATAAATGGCGCGCTCTGCCATGCCGACCACGTCGCCAACGTCGCGCAGGAAGCCTGTAACACCTTCTATGTTCAATTCGGGCAAGCCACCAGCGTTGCTGCTGATCACAGGCACCTTGCAGGCCATAGCCTCCAATGCGGCTAAACCAAAGCTTTCTGATACGGATGGCATGAGGAACAGGTCGGATACAGATAATATCTCTTCAATAGCATCCTGTTTGCCCAAAAAGCGCACATGCTCGGCAATGTCTAAATCGCGGGCAAGCCGCTCACAAACCGAACGCTCGCCGCCATCGCCAACCATTAATAATTTGGCTGGGATGGTTTTTACCACTTCGGCAAAGATCTTTATCACATCTTCGGTACGTTTTACCTTACGGAAGTTGGAGGTATGCACCAATACCTTTTCGCCGTTTGGCGCTATAGCTTTTTTAAAGTGGTCTTTTGGCTTAAGGCTGAAACGGGTAAGATCGATAAAGTTGGGGATCACCTTAATGTCCTTCTCTATCTTAAAATATTTATAGGTATCATCTCTCAGGTGGGCCGATACGGCTGTTACGCCGTCGGATTTATTGATGGAGAAGGTAACCACGGGTTTATAGGTGCGGTCTTGCCCAACTAAGGTAATATCGGTACCGTGCAGGGTAGTGATAAAAGGGATATTGATGCCGTAGGTAGCGAGGATCTGCTGGGCCATAAACGCAGCCGATGCATGCGGGATAGCGTAATGTACATGCAGTACATCCAGTTTTTCGAAGCGTACCACATCTACCAAACGGCTGGCCAAAGCGAGCTCATACGGCGGAAAATCGAATAATGGATAGTTAGAAACGGCAACCTCGTGGTAAAACAGGTTTTCCGAAAAAAGATCCAGCCGCGCGGGCTGGTTATAGGTAACGAAATGAACCTGGTGTCCCCTGTCAGCAAGGGCCTTACCTAATTCTGTGGCTACAACCCCGCTACCGCCAAATGTAGGGTAACAAACAATGCCTATCTTCATTTTATGCTGATACGATTTAAGCTGTTATAACTAACGCCACGCCAAATATGTATGAAGATATGAGGTTTGCAGATTGCTGTTATAAAGCGTACAAGTTTAACAGCATTTTATTATAAATGTGTTACCGGCGTGTAAAAGTTTGGAGAGGGGTGTGAGAGGCAAGAATCAAGAGGCAAGAATTAAGACAGGAAGCGAAGAATCAAGAAGTCAAGAGGCAAGAATCAAGAAGGGAAGGGCAGATCAAGAATGAAGACGGGATGTGAAAGGCTAAGAAGCAAGATGTATGAATTCGCGTCATGCTTGTTTCAGCACCTCATCAAACAGGGTCACCACAATGCTAATCGGCCTTGTATTGGCGCGAGCTTTGCATGTGGGGTGCCGATATGCATCGGCATGACGTGTTTTATTTAGCCAGCGCTTGTACCAATGAACTAATGAACCAATAAACGATTACGCCACCCCGGCTACCCAGTTTACGATGGATGCATCCAGTATGCTGTTGATGGCGTTGAGCGCGGCTTTGCTTTTTGATACTTTCTCTACATCTTCCTGGTAAAAAAAGTGGTTTACGCCCAAAACCTTAAGCAATCCGTCTATCCGGGTGTGCTCTTTGTTTTTGTAGCAGCAAATTCTAATATTACGGTAAAAACTGTTGGATTGCAGGCGGCGCAGCACCTTTTCAAGTTCGGGACCCATGTGCTCGTAATCAAATAAAATTACATCGGGCTTCACTTCATGGATAGAGGGGAAGATCGCTGTTTGTACAGAGACCTGGCGCACGGTGTTGTAACCGGCGATCAACGCATCGGGGAAGGCTTTTGGGGCTACCAAAAGCACTTTTTTAGTACGCGAACGAATCATGCTCAAATGAATTGGGGTGCCTAAAGATAAAATGTACTTTTTACATTATCAAGCCGTTGCCCCTATAAAATTCATATTTATTTGAGTATTGATGATTAAATAATGTTAATAAAAGAGCAAAAAAAACGCCGGATGTGAAAATTACATCCGGCGCACTAAAATTATCTTTAAAGGTTATTTTATTTCAAAAACAGCCTGGATCTGGAAGCTCAGTTTTATCTTCTTAAAATCAATATCCGACTCGGGGGCGACATCCGCCATTGCGCTTTTACTCATGTACATTACATTACGCGGCGAGGGGAAGCTGCTGTTATCATTTTCTACAATATTAATGGCTCCGCCCAGCTTATCACCAAGGCCTGCCACTAAAAACGCTGCCTTATCGCGCGCTGCCAAAAGGGCTTTAAGCTTCAGTTCGTTCTTCACCGCGTTTAGCTTGGAGTAATCGTAGCTATCGATATTGGTTGCCTGGATGCCTTTAGGGTCTATCTTACTCAGGATCTGGTCGAATTTGTTCAGATCGCGAAATTTGATGCCATAGGCTTTGCTCGCCAAAAAATCAGGGTTCTTCTTTTTCTCGGTAGCATAATTCCAGGAGGAAAGGCTGTTAACGGTAAAATCTTCCTTGGCTATGCCTGCTTCGGCAACGGCTTTCTCCAGTTGGCTCTCCAGTTGCGAAATGGTTGTTTTCTTTTTACCATCCAGGTATTCTTTCAGGGTGATGGTTACGTTGATGATATCGGGGGTAACCTCCAACTCGGCAATGCCGGTAACTTCTATTTTGCGGCGCAGATCCACGGTTTGCGCAAATGTTGCTGTGATTGTTGATGCAACTAAAACTGCTGCTAATACTAATTTTTTCATGAGGTCTCTTTTGTTGTTATGTGTATGTAGATAGGTTTACGGGGCTAAGGTTTAATATGTAACACGTATAATATATATGTGTTATGTATAACCTGTAACTCCATTGGCCCTGTGGTGTTTTAAATATTTAGAAAGTGTAGCGCATAAAAAAGCCTCCCGGTTACAGGAGGCCTCATAGATAACTATTGATGTTCTTTATTTTTTTTAAACATATTTGCTTTTTTGGCCGGTAACCGCCCGGTCGTCGTCTGTAGAATAGTAGGGCGTGGTGTTAATCTGCTGTTTGTTGTCGCTATTATCGGCGCGGCGGTTACGTATTAAACGCTTACGGCGGCGTTTTAGGACATAGCGCGAACCCCAGTGATCGAATGTGCCCGTTATGGCCATTATGCCGCCAATAACAAATGCTGCGATCATGAAAATAATAAATATGTGGAGCGCCTCTGTGAGCAAATGTCGCATAGTTAAATTCTTTTGGTTACTACCGGTAAGGCAATAGCCGTGCCCGTTTTGGCTAAAAAATTTAAAAAAAGTGCATTGTTATAGGGGAATTGGTAAAGAAACGGCTATACTGTTATAAAAAGGTAATAATAAAGTGTTGGGCCGCAGGGTGGCAATAGTGTATGTTTAACACTACAAATAATGCAAGCGCCACCCTGGTCTCTAAATCTAAAACCTCCGCAGATATTTCTTATCCACCAGCTCGCCGTAAGGGATGTTTGCCGTTTGGCCCAGGGTGAACCATGGGGAATCATTTTGTAATACCTGTATATTTTGCGCGGGCATAAAGCTTTGCGCCAGCAGGAACACTTTTTTATGGGCCGTGTTCTCCGCAACATCCAAAATTATAAAGCAATGCCCCGGCGAACCGCCATGGATAAACACGTCGCCTGCCTTGAGTTCATCGGCGTTGGCAACGGGTTTTAGCTCTTTTTCCAGAGAGAGGGTGCCGGCGTAACTGAACACTAAAGTCATATATCGCATAAAGCTGGCATAGCTGTAATCTTTTTTGGCTTTTGGTACCCAGCGATTGTTGCTGTAGCGATAACCATTGGCATAGTGCTCAAAATCGCATTTAAAGCCGCTGGTGAAGTCAAAGCGGATGGCACGGTAATCCTGCCGCTGAAAAAGGTATTCGGCGCGGAGGCGCATTACGGCGTCGGCACATTGCTGCAGGTCCTGGCTGCCTATGCTCATATCAATAACAGCCGCCGTGTAAGGGTCGGTACGGGCAACATCGCCTGTAAAGGTTTTGGTGTGGGTGCCAGCAGGCAAAAGCGGGAGGTTTTGCAGGTACGCGCCAAAACTGCCGGGCGCTACGGCCACCTGCTGGTAGCCGGCCGGTGTTTTAAAACGCATAGATACCTTATCTGCCGGGGTAAAGCTGATGCAGGCGAATAGGATTATGGCAATAAGGTGTTTCATTTAATGATGGCGGATTTAAGCTGCTTAAAGCTATTAAAAGGAACCGGGATATTATCAACCAATTTAAAAGTAGAGAAATGTAAATGCGTTGGCGAGCGTTTTTTGTAAGCATTTAAGCCGGTGCGGCCAACTTCGGCGATTTTTTGGCCCTGCTTAACATAGTCGCCGGGGTGCACAAAAATGGCGCTGTTATGGGCGTAGTAGGAAAAATAACCAGCATCGGCGTTTAAGCCGGGATGATAGATCCAGATGTATTTGCCGCCCCGCATATCACCAGTTAGATCCCATTGGTTGGTGCAGGCCACTATAATGCCCGGAGCAATGGCCAGTACATTTACGGGCTGGTGGGTGCGGTCGTCCAAGCAATCCTGGTTTTTATCGTTGATGAAAATATCGTGGGCAGGGTGGGCGCCGTGCTTGTTGCCGTCGATATAGTTGAAGCCTTTATCATTATAACCATTTCCGTTTGTGCCGCCGGCCGCGCGGTAGTTATAGCCCTGCAAAGGGAAGATCCACTGCTGCGCAGCGCCGGGTTGGGCCTGAGATAAATAATCTTTTGTTACCTGCTGCACAAACCGACCGATAACCATCTGCGCCTCCTGCTTTTTTACATGGCCTTTTAGCACTTCGTTGTTAAAAGCGTTAAAATCTTTGTATTTACCCGTGTCGGTTTGCGCGAGGGCTGGCAGGGTAAAAAGTATGGCGATAAGGGCGGTTAAGAGCTTCTTCATAAATGGTGATTAAATTTAGGGAGTTTTTATCTGAAACAGAATTTTCAGAATAGTTGCAGCAAATTCTGTTAATTCTGATTCAGACTCCCCAAACCCGCTCTTCTTCCCGTATCCTTACCGTCAGCATTACCGCATTTAACAAGGTAAATACAATTGCCGTGGCGTAAAGGTGAAATACGAGGGGGATAACGATGATCTCGCAGATAACGATGAAATAATTTGGGTGCTTAAACATTTTATAGGGGCCCTTGCGCACGAAAACTGAATTGGGGATACGAAGTATTTTAGTGTTCCAGTATTTGCCTAAGGAGCCTATCGTCCATATTTTAAGGGAGATGAGCAGCAGGAAGATGATGAGCATCAGCAGACTAAACTCGCCGCCGAGGTAAAAGTATTCGGCTATCATGCTGATGATAAATGCCGTGTGCAGTGCTACAATGAATGGGTAATGCGCCTTACCAAATTCTTCGGCACCCTGCGCGCGGGCCCAGGACTCGTTGCGCCTGGCAATAACCAATTCCAACAGGCGCTGCAATATGACGAAGCTGATAAAGAGGATAAAATACATGTTTAGTTTTTCATATCTAATAAAACCATTTCACTGCTAAAACCGGGCCCCATGGCCAGCATCAGTCCGTAACCATCTTCGTAACCTTCGGTCATGAATTTTTCCAGCACGTAGAGCACGGTAACGCTGCTCATGTTGCCGTTTTCGTTCATTACCTGGCGGGTATTGTGGAGGAAATCGCCCTCCACCTGCAAGGCATCCGCATAGGCGTCCAATACCTTTTTGCCACCGGGATGGAACACAAAGTTTTTAATATCCTTCAGTTCCAGGTTCTGTTTGGCCAGGAAGGCATCAATGTCGCCCCGTATGTTCTCGTTGATGAAGGTAGGGATATCTTTGGAGAAGAGTACCTTAAAACCGGTATCTTTAAAATCCCAGCCCATTACCTCCAGCGAATCGTAATAAAGCTTACTGCTGGCTGCCAGGATCCTGATCTTTTCTTCCGTTTTGTGGTTATCACCTTTTACAATAACCGCCGCTATGCCATCGCTAAACAAGCTGCTGCCGATGAAATTACTTTTACTGTAATCGTTTTTAATGAGGGTAAGCGAACATAGCTCTACTGCTACCAGCAAAACCACAGCATCGGGGTTAGCCTTTGCCAGCGTGTTCGCTTTGGCCATGCCGGATACGCCACCGCCACAGCCAAGCCCCCAAACGGGGATGCGGTTGATATGCGGGTTGAGGCGCATTTTGTTGATGATAAGGGCATCGATGCTTGGCGTTGCGAGGCCGGTGGTAGATATAAAGATAAGGTCGGTAACGTCATCTTTGTTTACGCCGGCTTTTGCTAAGGCGCTTTCTATCGCCTGTATGGAATACTCCAGTGCATTGGTAATATAATCATCGTTACGCTGCTCAAAGGTGTTGGGTTCGGCATAGTAAGTGATCGGCTTGCAGAAGTTGCGGGTAACAATCTCTGTATTATCAAAGGCGGGCATCAGGCGGTCTACCTGCGGAAAATGTTCCACAAACAAGGCGCGGGCCTGGGCCTTTACCTCCTGTTGTTTTACTTTATAGGGGAGGCTTACGCCTGATACTGAAGCTATAGATGGCATATAATTGAGGGCGAATGATACAGGTATACTAATAGAATTATAATCTAAATTGTTTCGGGAGGGTGAAATACCCTCGTAACAATTACATACGTAAATAGGTGATTAAGAGTTTAGGGGGTACGGTGAGAGAGGTAGAAGGGTTGCTTCTTAATTCGCAAAGACATAATAGCGAGGACGGGCGAGCTTCAGTTCCCCTTACCTATTTTTATACCAATCGCGCAGGAAGTAGCAAAAAAGCAATAAGCCGGCGGTTAATACGCCCATAAACGGCCACGCTTCGCGTTTATGCCCGGCAAAACTGTATACAATGTGCTGCCTCACTTCCACTTGGCTCGCCCTTTTGCCATACTCCAAGCCCTCCAAACTCAATATTTGGTAAATAGCCGGAGGACTGTAGATGGTTAGGGTATCGCCTTTGCGGAACGCAGTTAAAAGCGCCGGATCGTTATCCTTAACTTCTATTTCGCAGGCTGCGGTGCTGTTATTCAGCACTACCTTTAACGAGTAATTAGGCAATGTTGCCCGTTTATGGTACATGCGGTACGACCCTATAGTAACCCGCCTATCAACCACAACCCCGGTAACCTTATCAAGACAGCTTACCGGGAATAATTGTGCCGCCAATTGCATCAATAACAATAGCCCGATGATAACAATAAACATATCTATCAGGTATTTTCGGCTAAACCTATCACGCGGTAAGGTTTTAAAATCTTTTTTTATGGTTGCTATTAATGCACCGGGTTTTAGGCTATTTAACATTACCCTTCTATTTTTATATCATACCTTGCCAAAAGGCCGGGCAAGCCATGCAGCGAGAAATGGGCTTTTTTGATGGCATTATCATCCGGATCTATAGTAAAATTGTAGGAGGAGCGGAGGTCGGCACCTTTTAATATGGTGCGGCTGAAGAAGGCGCGGTGCAGGTTGCAGTTGATGAATTTGGCGTCGGTTAGATCCGCCTCGGTAAGGTCGGTTTCTATCATGGAGCAATCGGTAAACTTTGCTTTTTTGTTCTTCTTTTGGTAGAAGATGGCATTATCCAAAATACTGCCCTCAAAATGTACCTCGAACAAAAAATCACGCGCCTTGCTAAAGTTTACACCGCTTAGTTTGCAGCGCTTAAACAGCACGTTTTGAAAGCCGGTGTTGCCCACGCTCGCCAGCAGCAGGTTACAATCCTCAAAAGTGCAATCCATAAAAATCAGGCCATCCAGGTAAGCGTTGGCAAAATCGCAACTGATGAATTTGCAATGCTCGTAAGTTTGGGCGGTTTTTAGTTGGGTAGCAGGAATTTTAGTGAAAGTTTGGTCTTCGTAGAGCATAAGGCAAAGATAAGGGTGGCGGTGGGTTTGGCTAAAGGGAAGTTCAATTTTATTAAAGCTGAGGAATATCTTCCACTAACATACATTTTCCTTAAATAAAATCATCGGCTGCTCATTGCCGCAGGGGCTACTTCTTTTTTCTTGATAAAAAAGAAGCAAAAAATCAAGTCAGAGCGGATGCTGCCCCGCCCGCCCTGCCGGTTCTTAACGCTTTTTCTCTCGGTACTTCGCTACGCTCCGTACCCATCGGAAAAAGCTAAACCGGCATTCCCGCCATACGCCCGGCCCGCCCGCTCTGACAGGGCCCGCGCTTCTTTTAACAGCTGCCATTGCTGCGCAGTGCCGTGTCATTACCTTCTGACTGCTTTCGCCCGAAGCTTATCTGCTGACCTGAGGAAAATAACTTACCGAACCCAACGAAGCCCGCTCCTAATCGGCCTTGCCCTGTTCGGTAACCACTGGCTTGCTAAAGCAGAACCTTTCATAGAACAGGGCGCAGCCGAGAGTTTTTTCATTGGTTACTTTCTTTTTAGCTGAAAAAAAGAAAAGTAACATCCACAGGCTTAGCATAACTTACTGCACGTTCCTAACGAAGAACTGAAGAGCAAAAAGCAATAAATATTAGCTAATAGAGAACCGCTGATTTATCATCTCCCTTTCCTATATTTAGCTACTCAACATAAACATTATCACCATGAATCTCCGCCCTATACTTACGCTCGCGTTTTCGGCTTTAATATTAAATGCCACAAAAGCCCAAATGGCCCCGGCAAAAATCGACAGCCTGGCAAACCTGGCGTTAAAAACCTTTGATGTGCCCGGTATGGCCGTGGCTGTGGTTAAGGATGGCAAATTATTGTACGCCAACGGTTACGGGGTGGCATCACTGCGCACGCAAAAAAAAGTGGATGCCAACACGTTATTCGGAATTGCATCAAACAGCAAAGCCTTTACTACCGCCGCTATCGGTATTTTGGTGGATGAGGGCAAACTGAAACTGGACGACAAGGTAACCGACTATATCCCCGAATTTAAAATGTTCGACCCGTATGTTACGGCCGAATTTACTATCCGCGACCTGCTTACTCATCGCAGCGGCCTGGGCCTTGGCGCGGGTGATTTGATGATCTTCCCGGATTCTACGGATTTTACCGTGAAGGATATCATCCACAACCTGCGCTACCTAAAACCTGTGAGCAGTTTCCGCAGCAAGTTTGATTACGATAATCAGCTATACATTGTAGCTGGCGAGGTGATTGCCCGCGTAAGCGGCATGAGCTGGGAGGATTTTATCGAGACCCGCATCATGAAGCCGCTGCAAATGAACGGCAGCTTTGCCTCCTACAGCCGCATTAAAAATACGAAGAATTATATTGATGCCCATGCCGCAGTTGATGGCAAAGTGGTGGTTATCCCCCGCAACACCAGCGAACCTACCAATGCCGCGGGCGGGATCTACAGCAGTGTGCACGACCTGGCTAAATGGGCCGTTATGCAAATGAACGACGGTAAATACGGCGATGCGCTGGCCAAAAATATTTTTAGCAGCACCGTTCATCGCCAAATGTGGTCGGTGCAAACTCCCTTGCCTTCCGGGCCGGGTTCTTACAATACGCATTTTGCCGGTTACGGACTGGGCTGGTTTTTAAATGATGCAAAAGGCTATTTAAAGGTTAGCCATACCGGCGGGTTGGATGGTATGGTAACACAGGTAACGCTTTTCCCTGAGTTGAAATTGGGCATCATCGTGCTCACCAACCAGCAATCGGGCGGGGCGTTTAGCTCCGTTACCAACGAGATCATAGATAGCTACATTGGCGATACCGGTCGCGATTGGGTAAAAGTATACAGTGATAACGAAAAAGCCGGGATGGCCGGCGCGGGCAAAGTAGTAGCCGATGTTTGGCAACAAGTGGAAGAGCAAAAGAAAGCCGCTGTGGATGGCAGTGTGTACGCGGGCACCTACCATGATAACTGGCTGGGCGATGTTGTCATCAGCCAAAAGGACGGGCAGCTTTGGTTTGTATCGAAACGGTCGCCGCACTTATCCGGGCAAATGTTCTATTACAAAGGCAACACCTTTGTGGTGAAATGGAACAAGCGCAGCATGGATGCCAATGCCTTCGCCATGTTCACTACTGATGAGAACGGCAAACCGCTTGGACTAAAAATGAAAGCCATAAGCCCGGCAACAGATTTCAGCTACGATTTTCAGGATCTGGATTTTGTGAAGACGAAGTAGTATTTTAACGATGAAAAAACTTCTTTTTGCCGCATTATTCCTTTCCATAGGTTTTGCCCTTAGGGCGCAATCCACAACTGACGATCAAAAATGGGACAGGCTTATCAGCAGCCTGGAAACGGAAGACTGGGTACCCGCAAATAAATTATCATTATCCATGCTTAACAGTATACCAGCGGCAGACCAAAACGGTAACAAGGCGGCCATTTTGCGGTATATGTATATTCTTTCCGAGTCGGGCTTGATGGACTTGGGCAAGGTAGACAAGCCCGAGGCGCTAAAAAAGGTTATCGGCTTTGTGGGTAAGCCTATTCTTTTACCGGGGCACCCTGTATCTGTAAAACAAAAATTCAACAGTATTACCAGCGCATCTAATGGCGCCGATACCCTATTTGTGACAGCAACCAACCAAAAGGGTACATCTATATTTGCTTTTGAATATATCGTACTAAAAACCAAATGGACGGAAGCCGATCTCAACGCAAACAATGGGAAAGTTTGGCGACTCGGCGGCATCCTCAAATCCATTACTGTAGAAGGCAATATATTTAAAAGGTTTAAGCTGATGATAAACGAGGGCACGGCGGAGGAGCAGCAGCCATAAACACTGGGCAGCTTCGGTTCACATTTTCAGGATCTGGATTTTGCGAAGGTGAAGTAGGGGTTGGTTAGGCAAGTCTCTGTTTTAGGAGTTGGTATAAATTAGCGTATTCCAAATCGCCGATCTCTTTTTTACTTATAGAGAATTGTACCTCTTTTGTATCCTTGTTGGTAATTAGCAATACTTCATTAAAATCAACTACAGATTTTAACAAGCTCCATGCAACTTTTTGGGATTTCTCGTCATCCTCATAGGTTATTCCAAAATCAGAAAAGGTGTAGTTGTAATCGAGTTTGTTTTGTTGGGATCGGTTAGTGTAATTTTTAACAGTTTTAAAATACTTTTTCTTCCTCTGGAAAAAGATTAACCAAGTAAAACTAACAAACAGACAATAGACAGCGCCAATTAGCGTACCCGTTGGAAAAGGAGCCGAATCATCCATATGGATCCCGCCTAAAAGTATAAATACTGCAAGCGCCGAATGAATAAGATAACTGCTTTTGTTTTTATGATACCAGTATTTCCAAACCTGCCTGTGTTTACTTAAAATGTTTTCGGCATTAAATGAGATTGTTATTAGTTTGTCCATGGTTTAGGATATAGCCAAATATATACATTCCGCAGTTTTCGCCCAGCCTTAACTACATATTCCGCCTGTACTGCCCACCAACCTCGTAAAGCGCATGGCTTATTTGCGCCAGACTGCAATATTTGCAAGCTTGCATCAGGCTTTCGAAGATGTTGTCACCGGCTATAGCGCGTTGCTGTAACTCTTTTAACAGCGCAGGCGCTTTATCCTCGTTGCGTTGCTGAAACAGGTGCAGGGCCTCTATCTGGTACTGCTTCTCTTCTTCGGTAGCGCGAATAACTTCTGATGGGATGAGCGTAGGCGAGCCTTTTTTGTTAAGGAAGGTATTTACCCCGATGATGGGGTATTCGCCGGTATGTTTAAGGGTTTCGTAGTAAAGGGATTCTTCCTGGATCTTACTGCGCTGGTACATGGTTTCCATGGCGCCGAGGACTCCACCGCGATCGTTAATGGCTTTAAATTCGGTGAGGACGGCTTGCTCCACCAGGTCGGTTAGTTCTTCTATGATAAAAGCACCCTGTATCGGGTTCTCGTTTTTGGCGAGGCCGAGTTCGCGGTTGATGATAAGTTGGATAGCCATTGCACGACGTACGGACTCTTCCGTAGGCGTGGTGATCGCCTCGTCGTAAGCATTGGTATGCAGTGAATTACAATTATCATATATAGCATACAAGGCCTGCAGCGTGGTGCGAATATCGTTAAAGTCGATCTCCTGCGCATGCAGTGAGCGACCGCTGGTTTGGATATGGTATTTCAGTTTTTGCGACCGGTCGTTACCCTTATACTTATTTTTGATAGCCTTGGCCCAGATGCGCCTTGCTACGCGGCCGATAACGGAATATTCCGGGTCGATACCATTACTAAAGAAGAAGGAAAGGTTAGGAGCAAAGTCGTCTATATGCATTCCCCTGCTGAGGTAGTACTCCACATAAGTAAAACCATTGCTCAGCGTAAAGGCCAACTGTGTTATCGGGTTGGCACCCGCCTCGGCAATGTGGTAGCCGGAGATTGATACTGAATAAAAATTCCGCACTTTTTCCTGAATAAAATATTGCTGGATGTCGCCCATCATCCGCAGGGCAAACTCGGTGCTGAAGATGCAGGTGTTCTGCGCCTGGTCCTCCTTTAAAATATCTGCCTGCACGGTGCCACGCACGGTAGCAATGGCATAGGCGCGGATCTTTTCGTAAACATCAGCGGGGAGGATGAGGTCGCCGGTAAGGCCTAATAGCGTTAAACCTAAACCACTGTTGCCGGTTGGCAGATCCCCCCCCTGGTACTGCGGTCTCACTAACCCTTTATCATCATACAGCTCCCTATACTTCGCTTCTACCAAATGGTGCAACTTGTTCTCGGTGATGTATTTTTCGCATTGCTGGTCGATGGCGGCATTCATGAAAAAGCCAAGCAGCATAGGCGCGGGGCCGTTGATGGTCATGCTTACAGAAGTACTGGCATGGCAAAGGTCGAAACCTGAGTAAAGTTTTTTGGCATCATCCAGCGTGGCGATGCTTACGCCTGAGTTACCTATTTTGCCATATATATCGGGGCGGGTGTGCGGATCTTCTCCGTACAGCGTAACCGAATCAAAGGCGGTAGAAAGCCGGTGCGCCGGTTGCCCGAAGGATACATAATGAAAGCGTTTGTTGGTCCGCTCGGGGCCACCCTCACCGGCAAACATACGGGTGGGGTCTTCGCCTTCGCGCTTTAGCGGGAACACGCCTGCCGCGTATGGGAACTCGCCCGGTACATTTTCGGTAAGCAGCCATCTAAGCACATCACCCCATGCCTCGTATTTAGGCAGGGAGATCTTAGGGATGCTGAGTTGCGAAAGCGAGGTATAATATAAAGGCTGTTTAATTTCCTTATCGCGTACTTTGTAAATAAAATTCTCTGCCTTGTATTTGGCAACGGTTTCCGGCCATTCTTTCAACAGGCGTTTGCAATCGGGGTGGAGGTGGTTTTCGAGGTGGTTATAAATCTCTTGTAGAGACGCGATACTTCGCGTCTTTAACTCTTGTCCGCCCTGCATGGTGGGAGACGCAAAATATTGCGTCTCTACGGTTTTGTTCCCCTCTTGAGAGGGGTTAGGGGTGTGTTTCGCCAATAGGTCGATCGTTCCACTAATCTGAAACAACTGTTGCGCTATCTTACATTGCTCATTCACCCAATCGGTATAAGCGGCACTACTTTCGGCTATCTCTGCAAGGTATCTTATTCTATCCGGCGGGATAATATAGATCTTCTCCGATTCGTCACCTTTCACTTTCAGCTCCTTGCCCTCCAGTAGATCAATGCCTGTTTTATCCTTCACCGTTTTCATGATGGCGGCAAAGAGGGTGTTCATTCCCGGGTCGTTAAACTGTGAGGCCATGGTGCCGTAAACGGGCAGTTCGTCGTCGGCTGCGGTGAACAGCATATGGTTGCGCTTGTATTGCTTGCGCACATCGCGGATGGCATCTAAGGCACCGCGTTTATCGAATTTGTTGAGGGCCACCAGGTCGGCAAAATCCAGCATGTCTATTTTTTCCAGCTGGGTGGCCGCGCCAAATTCCGGCGTCATCACATAGAGGGACAGGTCGCAGTAATCGGTTATCATGGTATCCGATTGGCCTATGCCTGATGTTTCTACGATCACCATATCATAACCGGCCGCTTTGCAAATGTCAATGGCTTCCTGCACGTGTTTGCTTAGCGCCAGGTTGGCCTGCCGTGTAGCCAGCGAGCGCATATAAATACGGGGACTGTTAATGGCGTTCATCCTTATCCTATCGCCAAGTAAGGCACCGCCCGTTTTACGCTTAGACGGATCTACCGAAATAATGGCCAGCGTTTTATCCGTCTCCATTAAAAACCTCCGCACAAATTCATCTACCAACGATGATTTCCCCGAACCGCCCGTGCCGGTAATACCCAGGACAGGGGTAGTAAGTGGTGAATGATGAGTGGTGAGTGGTTGCGGATTGCCCAATTCGGCGGCGGTTATCAGCCGGGCTATTGTGCCTGCATTTAGCTCTTTCGTCTTTTGTCCTTCATCTAAAAGTCCTGGAGTCAAAAAATCACAAGCCTGCATCATATCGTTAATCATCCCCTGCAGGCCCATGGTGCGGCCATCATCGGGCGAGTAGATACGGGTGATACCGTAGGCATGCAGTTCGGCTATCTCATTCGGCAGGAAAACGCCGCCACCGCCGCCAAATATTTTGATATGTTGTGCGCCGCGCTCGTTCAGGAGGTCGCGCATGTATTTAAAGTACTCCACATGGCCGCCCTGGTAGCTGGTGAGGGCAATGCCCTGCACGTCTTCCTGTATAGCGCAGTTTACTACTTCATCAACGCTGCGGTTATGGCCGAGGTGAATTACCTCTGCGCCGGTGCTTTGCAATATGCGGCGCATGATGTTGATGGTAGCATCGTGCCCGTCGAAAAGTGAGGCGGCGGTAACAAAACGAATTTTATACTGAGATTTATACGGAACTATGCTTTCCATGCAGGCGTAATTGGTTCGGTGGTAAAATTAACCAATTTTTACACATGCAAAAGCTATGCTTGCATAATAAAAACACCATGCGCCTCCTCCAGGTCGCCGTATTTTATAATATGGTGTTTCATCAGCACCTGCACTAATACCTCCGGACTAAAGTCGTCGGCAAGATCAAAAGAAGTGCAGCCATTAGCGGTACTTACGGTGCAGATGCCTGTTTCAAACGCAAAGGTAAGCCCGCTAAACTTACCCGAAACCACGGCAATGGTTTCGCTGTCCGGCACCTCAAATGTATTGTGGATGTTGTTGAAAAACCGGCAAAGGTTTTTTACATGGCGGCAGGTGTTTATTGCTCGGATCATCAGCTTTTCAGGATCAGTTTTAAACGGCTTTTGATAATGCTCTCTTTAACAAATGCCGGCAGGATGCTATTTAGCAAGACTAACACGCGGTTAACCGCACCGGGGATGATCTCTTTTTTCCCCTTCAGCATCCCGTCTATGGCTATACGTGCTACGTCTTCGGCTTCCAGGATGGTTGCCCTGGCAATGCCTTTTAGTTTGTTGTTCATTACCAACAGCTCGGGTTTGGTGTTGATGCCGCCCGGACTAAGCAGGCTGATCCGGACATTGCTGCCCGATAATTCGAGCTGTAAACATTTGGTAAAATAACGAATGAAAGATTTGGTGGCCCCGTACACCTGTTTCTTGGGCACCACAAATAATCCGCCCAGGCTACCCACGTTCAGGACGTAAGAGGTTACCGCAGCGTTGGCCTGTTCTAAAAATAATCGCGTTAGCAAAACCGGGGTAATCACATTTAGCTCTATCTGTTTTTTGTAGAATAGGGGGTCCTTATCCTCAAACCAAGACCAGTTTCCCAGTCCTGCGTTGTTGATCAGGATGTTTGCGGCTCCACCGTGCAAATGCAGGTGAACGAAGATCTCCGGGTAACCATCGGTATCGGTAAGGTCCATTTCCAGTTCGTCCACCCTCACGGCAAAATTCTTGCGGAGATAGCTGGCCAACTGCGGCAGGCCCGAGCCGGGCAGCGCTACCAGCATTAAGTTGATGTTACGGCGTGCCAGTTCTATGGCTAAGGATTTGCCCAAGCCTTCGCTGGCACCGGTTATAATTGCGGTTAATTGTTGCATTTTAAGCTTGTTTTAAGTAGTCTACAGTATTTTGCATCGCCCCGCCGAAAGGGGTAATGCGGTAACCCAGTTGCGCGGTTGCTTTTTGGCTGCTGTATTTTTGGTCGAATTTGAGGCGATCGGCAAATTCGGGTAAAAAGAAAGGTGGCAGGCCGGTGAGTTTTGTTTTGAGCCACTCTACGTGGCTATAAAATTTAATAGCCTTTTGCGGCACGCGGATCATACCGTGTTTAATGCCCGATGCACCCCTCACCGCACTAAAGAAACTGTTGAAACTGATATCTTCCCCGCCTAAAATGTAGCGGTTACCCGTAATGCCTTTTTCCATAGCGGCAATGTGCCCTGCTACTACATCGTGCAGGTAGGCATAGTTAGCCACCTGCTCGCCATTGCCGGGGATAACGCGCCACTTGCCTTTGAGGTAGCCGTTCACCATTTTACTTACGGTGTTGCTATCGGTAACCGGCCCCTCGCCAAATACGCGCGATGGGTTTACGGTGACCACATCCAGCCCTTGTTTTACAAATTGCTGCACCTCCAGTTCGGCCAGGTATTTGGTGCATTCGTACGCAATGGGGAAGCCAACTATTCGCGGCTCGTCCTCGCTTAACGGGAAATTAAGCGTTGGCCCCCAAACGCCGCAGGTGCTGGTATAAACCGCCCTTTGCACGCCGGAGTTTGTGGCTGCATTGAGCACGTTGCGGGTGCCGGTAACGTTGGTATCATAAAAAGCATCAGGGTTGCGGCTCCACATTTTGGCGAGGGCGGCGGTATGGTAAACCTGCCCGCAGCCTTGCATGGCTTTTTTAAGGCTATCGGGGTATAAAATATCGCCCTGTACCGCCTCAATATTTTTGTGCTTTATCAAATAAGGATGCGAAGTATTGCGGCAAAGCGCTTTTACGCGGTGACCTTTATTGGCCAGCGCCAGGCAGATTTCGCGCCCTATAAAACCTGTGGCGCCGGTAACAAATATGGTTTTCATACCGGTAATACAACACGAGGGCGGCTTACCCCTATGTGATATCAATCTTTTAACACGATTTAGGGATTGATAGATTAAACAGGATTTTTTTACCGATTTTTTAAGGACGCAATTCGTTTGAACATTACTGGCACTTTTATACGCATATGCAGCAGCTGACTCAATAGCGCAGATGATGTTGGCTGATTATTTCGGCGAACTGCAATAAGTAGTAAATTAATGTGGGTGGTGATGATAAAGCGCTTTAAATCAGTATTATTGTTTTACCAAATATAAAACCCCAGCAAATGAAATTTTACGTAGAAGTATGGTCGGCCAAACAGGCCTGGCGCGATCTGAGTACAGAAGAAAGGGGCGCTTACATGGCCCAGGTTGGCCCCGCTATTCAACAACTGATGGAACAGGGCGTGGAGATAGTTACCTGGAGCGATAACGATATTGATACCGTTGAACGCCTCGGATACGACTTTTTTGCCGTTTGGAAATTCCCTACCGATGAGTTGGCCAAATCATTTGAAGCATTGGTAACAGGTGCGGGCTGGTACAACTATTTCGACCAGTTGAACCTTAAAGGTAATGCCGGCGGGCCCGCCGATATTATTGAAAAGCTGATCAATATTTAACAAAAGTTAAAATTTACAGGCTATTTTAACGCTTGGTTATATTCTTATTTAGAATAATTTTGAATACTGGTAGAAAATAGCCAACTTTAGGCATCTTCTATCTACCTGTGTGTTTTTGAAAAAGCTTACTGCTATATTTTTGCTGGCCATCCTGTTGTTCAACATCGGGGGGCATTTGCTTTTTCATCAATATTTTACTTACAGGTGCGATAAATTCTTTAGCCAGCAGGTAGCCCAGAACCGCTACAATTTGCATGATCTTACCGAAGTAAAGATCCCCGTTAACCTGCCAAACCTTGGCGACGATGCGGAATACCAGGATGTAACCGGGCAAATAAATTTTGAGAGCAGCAGTTACAACTATGTAAAAATGAAGCTCACCAAAACGGCCATGTACCTCCTGTGCGTGCCCAATTACGAAACCACCAGGCTTTCGGGCCAAAATATCATCGAGGCCCGGGGTATGAAGGATATACCCGTCCCCAAAAAAAATCATGTGCCTTTTGGCAAGCTTGTGCTTATTGTTTATAGCCATCAGAACCTGCAGTACCGGTTTGCCACACCAATTATTACCACCTTTAAAAAAATACACCTGTACACACAGCTGCAGATCTCCAACTCCAGCATTGAAGGCCCCGGGCAACCACCGGATGGCCGTAGCATCCTTTCCTGAATTTATTTGGTATTAGCCGTTTCGCATAGCCGGGTTTACAATGCATAGCCATTGCCGGGTATACTCAACGCGTAAAACACACAATCCCAATTTTCTTAACCGGCAACCCGAAAGGCTGCTGATATTAACACGATGCCGCTGCGGGTCCATTTACCGGCTTGCAGCATAAGATGTATTACCCAAATGAAAAACAATATTAAATATATAGGCGCAGGCGTACTGTTTATAGCCATGCTTGTGGCCATCATTGCGTTCAGCCGCCGCTCTAACTCACATCAGGATATGGTGACTTTGCTGGCCAACCTGTCTAAAGAGAACTACAACATAAAAAATTCCTTTTGCCCCGAGGTAAAACTCGATTCGCTCGATTCTATTTTAACAGTTGGCCGCCCCGGCGGTAATTTAGATGTACTGTATTCCAAGGCAGAGTTATCGCTGGAGGTTGGCAAGGAACAGCAAGCTGTTGATGCGTACAAATATTTACTGCAGAATGTAGATTATATGGCGCTGAGCGAAATGATGCCCTTTGCCGGCATAGCCTACATGCGCCTGGGCGAACGGACCAATTGTATGTTTAACCACAGTGGTTCGTCGTGCATATTTCCCATAAAGGGCGATGGCGTTCACCGGCTGCAAGCGGGGGCGAAAAAGGCAATTGAAATTTACGAAGCGGTTCTAAAAGCCGACCCGCGCGACCTGCAATCGCGCTGGCTGCTCAACATCGCTTACATGACGCTGGGCCAATACCCTAAAAGTGTGCCGGCGCAGTTTTTGATCCCGGGACTCGACTCCGATACAACCGAAAAGGTAAAGCCTTTTACCGATGTGGCGGAAGGATTGGGGCTAAATGTTAATGGCCGTGCGGGCGGTGTAATAACTGATGATTTTAATAACGATGGCTATATAGATATCGTAACATCAGGTTGGGACCTACGAGACCCGATGCATTACTTTCAGAATAACCGTAACGGCACCTTTAGCGACGTTACCGAACAGTCTGGGCTCACTGGTATAACCGGCGGGCTTAACATCCAGCAAACTGATTACAACAACGACGGCAACATTGATATTTTTGTGTTGCGCGGCGCGTGGCTTGTCGGCGGTTTTGGCAATCAGCCGCCCTCGCTTTTACGAAATAATGGCGATGGTACCTTCACCGACGTGACTACAGAAAGCGGGTTGCTGTATTACCACCCCACCCAGGCAGCTACCTGGGCCGATTTTAATAACGACGGTTGGCTGGATGTATTTATAGGGGCCGAGGACCTGCCGGTGATGGATTACGGGGGGCGACATAGATGTATGCTGTATCTTAACAACCAAAACGGAACGTTTACCGAGGTGGCCGAACTGGCGCATTGCAACCTGGAGGGCTATGTAAAGGGCGTTACCTCTGCCGACTACAATAAGGATGGCTGGCCGGATATTTTCTTATCCACCATGGACGGTAAAAAGCACCTGCTTAAAAATAAAACCGAAGCCGGTGGCCCGATGGCATTTGAGGAAACTACTGCAGGAGCCGGGCTTGCCGGTAATAAAGAACGCAGCTTTACCACTTGGTTTTTTGATTTTGACAACGACGGTTGGCAGGACATCATAGTGGCCGATTATAATTTTACTACTACCCTTGGCCATTATTCGGCGGCCAAAGCTTTGGGCCAACCTGTTCCGCTGGCTGGAAACATGTTTTTATATCATAACGATCATAACGGGAAGTTTACCGATGTTACGGTAAAGACCGGGCTAGATAAAGTAGTGTTTAGCATGGGTGGTAATTTTGGCGATATTGATAATGATGGGTATCCCGATATGTACCTGGGCACGGGGAATCCCGATTTTAAATCACTGGTGCCGAATAAACTGTTCCGTAATGTGGGAGGGAAGCGATTTGCCGATGTTACTACCTCATCGCGCCTGGGTAATTTGCAAAAGGGCCACGGGGTTGCCTTCGCCGATTTCAGGAACACCGGCGTGCAGGATATTTACGCCGAGATGGGTGGCGCCTACAAAGGCGATTCGTACACCAGCTCGTTGTACCTTAACCCGGGGCAAAGCAACAACAACTGCATAAGCCTGAAACTGGAAGGAGTAAAAGCCAACAAAGCAGCCATCGGCAGCCATATTAAACTATCCTTTACCGAAAACGGCATAAAGCGCAGCGTTTATAAAGATGTAAACTCGGGCGGCAGCTTTGGCTCTTCGCCTTTACAGCAGGAAATAGGTATTGGCCAGGCCGGGATGATAGATGAACTGGAAATAACCTGGGCCGGCAGTCAAACGGTGCAGCGGTTTAGGAATGTAAAACCTAACCAGTTTTTGCAGATAACGGAGGGCGACGCGCATTTAAAGGTAAAACAGCTGGCAGAACTCATTTTTAAAAATAAGAAAGGAGTGGCCATATGCATGCCTTTAACGGCAGATCTTAAATGATGATAACCTGCTTATAGCTAAACTATTAACTTAATATTTGGCTTATTTTAATATTATTAAAACTAAAAACTAATTTTATAACTTATTAAAAAATACTTAAATCTATAAATCATGAAAAAAATAATGTTGATGTGCTGCCTGTTCTTAGGCTTAACAGTAGCGGCTAATGCACAAAGCCGCCCGGGCACTACAGATCCCGTTGAAAAGGCAAAGGAATTGCAACAGCAGTTAAAATTAACCGATGGGCAAACCGCCAAAATTGCGGCTATTTACACCGAATCGGCACAAAAATTTGATAAAATTAAAGTGGCCCATAAAGGTAATAATGATAAAATGCTGGTTGCTATCCGCCCATTGCGCGCGGCTACCGTTAAAAAAATTAAAGCTGTTTTAACTACTGCCCAGGTTGCCAAATACGAAAAAATGGTAAGTGGTAAAGATAAAGCAAGCCCCGGCTGGAGCGATGGCTGGAGCTCTACCGCTTCAAATTAATTTTTGCGAAAGCATATGATGGAGAGCCGTTTCATAGCAATATGAAGCGGCTTTTTTGTTTACGCCGCTGGCTTAAACTATCTGCATCTTGCTACATTTGTGCATAACCATAAGCCATGCAGCCCATGAAAATTGCTACAGCCCAGTTCGAGAATAAAAGCGGAGATAAAGCCTATAACCTCTCTGTAATAAAACAGTTAACCGCCAAAGCGGCTGCCGAAGGAGCCGATGTAATTACTTTTCACGAATGCAGTGTTACAGGTTATAGCTTCGCAAGGCACCTTACCCGCAACCAGCTTTTTGATATATGCGAAGCTATACCTGACGGCCCGAGCGTAAAGGAATTGACGGCCTATGCTGCTGAATATGATATTGCCATATTGGCCGGCTTATTTGAGCGCGATGCCGTAGGGGATATTTACAAGGCTTATATATGTGTGGATAAGAACGGCCTGGTTGCTAAGCACCGCAAACTGCACCCCTTCATCAACCCGCATATAAAACCGGGAAATACCTATACTGTTTTTGAGATTTTGGGGTGGACATGCGGCATCCTTATCTGTTACGATAACAACATTATAGAGAACGTAAGGGCAGCAGCATTGTTGGGCGCCGATATCCTTTTTATGCCGCACGTAACCATGTGTACGCCATCTACCCGGCCCGGAGCCGGGTTTGTGAATGCCGAATTGTGGAAAGACAAGGAAGCGAACAAGCAAATTTTACGCGAAGAGTTTACCGGCCTGAAAGGGCGCGCCTGGCTAATGAAATGGCTGCCGGCCCGCGCTTATGATAACGCCATTTATGCCGTGTTCTCCAACCCGATAGGGATGGACGATGATCAGCTGAAGAACGGCTGCTCGATGATCCTCGATCCTTACGGCGATATCATTGCCGAATGTACCAGCCTGGATAATGAGATAGCTATTGCAGAACTAAGCGCCGAAGCTTTAACAAAAGCCGGTGGTTACCGGTACCGCAAAGCACGCCGGCCGGATCTTTATCGCGACATTATTGGCCAGCCGCACCAAAGCGAGCAAAAGGTGGTTTGGCTGAATACGGAAGAGTAAAGACTAAATTAACTTTCAAAATATTTTGAAAATTAAAAAACATATTTATATTTGTATATGCAATTACCAGAGGCAAAAGGCAAGTTTATAGAGGCGTGGGGTAAATTAGGATCGGAGTGGGGGATAAACCGCACCATGGCCCAGGTGCATGCCCTGCTGTTGGTGAGCCCCAACGAGCTCACTACCGAGGAGATCATGGAGGAACTGAAGATCTCTCGTGGCAACGCCAACATGACCCTGCGCGACCTCATCAGCTGGGGACTGGTAGAAAAGCAGCATAAGGCCGGCGAGCGTAAAGAGTATTTTTATGCCGATAAAGATACCTGGAACATTGCACGGCAGGTAGCAAAAGAACGCCGCAAACGCGAATTGGACCCCATCATTAAAATTTTGGATGAGCTAAGCAAAGTGGAAGGCGATAGCAAGGACGAAGCATTTAAAACTTTTAATAAATCGGTTACCGATATTAATAAGCTGGCCAAAAACGTAGATAAAACTTTAGAGACCATGCTGAAAGCAGAAGAAAACTGGTTCTGGAAATCCATCTTCAAGATGTTCAAATAATTTTTTTGAATATATATTTCAAATATTACTGAAAATTTAATTATAACCTTATCGCACATGAAAAAATTATTTACGCCAAAGGTTAACGGGTACCTGGTTGCGAACGCTGTTGGCTTCGCTATCATAGGTATCTCTAAATACCTTTCAGGGCCGGGCAGCAGCGGTGTGCTAATTTATTCGGAATTTATAATTGTGCCTTTTCTGGTCGGCATTATCAGCGCCTGGTTTTGGCGCGACGACGAAATAGGCAGCATGGTTTTGGTGTCGCGATGCGTTGCGAATTGCTTCGTGGCTATCGTATTAAGTGCGTTGTTTTTAAGGGAAGGCGCCATTTGCCTTATTATTGTATCCCCACTGTTATGGACGTTTATTGTGGCCGGCTGCTTCACGGGCCGCGCCATGTTCAGGCGGAATAACAATACCCTTAACGCGAGTGTTTTAGCGATGCTGCTGGTTTTATTTGTGATCGATTCAACCTCGGTACACCATTACGAAAACATGGTTGCCGATCGCGTTGTTATCAATGCTCCGGTGAGCAGGGTTTGGAAAAATGTGGTGGCTTACAAACGCAATGCCTCGCCCGATAAATACTGGCTGTTTAAAGTAGGTATGCCCAGCCCGGTAGAATCTACCACCGAAGGCTACTACGTTGGTGCCAAACGGAAATGCATTTTCAGCAACGGGTATGTGTTTGATGAGAAGATAGTAGTGTACGAGGAGAATAAAAACCTCACCTTCGATATCACCGGACAACCGCGCGACCCGGAGATAATGGGCCATATCGATATCCTTCGCGGGCAGTTTTTATTGCGGGATAACGGCGATAACACCACCACCGTTATTGGCAACAGTTGGTACCGGCTGTACGTTTTCCCGGTTTGGTATTACGATATCTGGGCGAAAAGTGTCACCCGTAATGTACATTTGAGGGTAATGGAGCATATTAAACAAATAAGCGAGGCGCAATAAATGTTCAGGTTTGTAAGCCAATATTTAAACTTTTTAAAACCGGTGCCGGGCGCCGCGCTGGTGTTTGATGCCTGGCTGCGGATAGCGACTCTTTTTACCCACCCGGAGGTATCCCGCTATATCGATCACATAGAAAGCGAGGTTTGCGGTTGGCATAATATCCGCGTAAGTATTCACAAATACGGCGGCCTGCAGTTTAATTACGCATCGCGCCAGCTTGGGCACATTCACGGTAACGGCCTGTTGGATATGCTTTTCACAAGGGAAATAAAACAACAGTTAATGACTGTGGATGAACGCATTAAGCATCATCATGTTTTTAAGAACAACGGCTGGATAAGCTTTTATATCGAAACCGAAGCAGATGCTGCGTATGTGATTGAGTTATTCAAGATGGCGTACGAAGGATGCAGGAATAAGGAAAACGCGAAGCCGTATGCTGCTTCGCCGCTCGTTAGTAACCCTTCCTTTTTTCCTCCATTTCACCTACAAACGTGGTAAGTTCTTTGATAAAACCATCCAGCGATTGCGCTGACCTTTTAAGGAAAATGATCATCTTTTTTAGCTGGAACGGTGAATTAATAAAACCACCGATAATGCTTGTGATGCCTAATATATTAGCGACAGGCTGGCGCACCTTGTGCGAGGTGATAAACATCATTTCCTCCATGCTCTTGATGTAATCCTTTAAATATTCTTCGGCTTTTTTTAGTTCCTGGTAAGCCGATGCAAGTTCTTCGGCGCGTTTTTCTTTTTCTTCGTTTTGGTAAATAAGCTCTTTATTGGCGATGATGAGTTCCGCCGCCCGTGCCTCCTTTTGTTCATTTTGATAGGCGAGTTCTTTATTGGCTACTATTAGTTCTGCCGCCCGTTTTTCTTTCTCGTTGTTCTGAAATACAAGCTCCTGGTTGGCAACAATGAGTTCTTCGGCACGTTTGCTTTTTTCATCGTGCTGGTAAGCGAGTTCTTTGTTGGCAATAGCAAGCTCTGCCGCCCGCGCCTCTTTTTCGTCGTTTTGGTAAGCAAGTTCTTTGTTAGCCACAATTAACTCCGCCGCGCGCGCTTCTTTTTCGTCGTTTTGGTAGGCAAGCTCTTTATTGGCGATGATCAGTTCGGCAGCCCGTGCCTCCTTTTGTTCATTTTGATAGGCGAGTTCTTTATTGGCCACTATTAGTTCTGCCGCCCGTTTTTCTTTCTCGTTATTTTGGAAAACAAGTTCGTAGTTGGCCACAATGAGTTCTTCGGCGCGTTTGCTTTTTTCATCGTGTTGGTAAGCAAGTTCTTTATTAGCCACAATGAGTTCTGCCGCCCGTTTTTCTTTTTCTTCGTTCTGGTAAGCGAGTTCCTTATTGGCAATGATGAGCTCGGCAGCGCGTTTTTCCTTTTCTTTATTTTGAAAGTCAAGTGCCTCAATGGCGCTTATTAATTCATCAGACGTATTCGTTTTATCCATTTTGTATCGGCTCGGGTTAAATGTACTTGCGTACAGAAATAGAATGTATTATTGTGTCAATAAAGGCAGGCTTTTACTGTAGCGAAGGGAAAGAATGCCTTTTAATAACAAAGAAGTAAATATATAGCAATTATGGGTAATACTATACGGCATGTATACTTTGCAACTAAAAATATTAAAATGATTATTTTATAACTGTTAGGATAAATTTACCGTATTAGTGAGCGGGTATTATAACTATTAGTTTTAGAATTTGTTTTTTATCCGGTGCTTCACCCTTGTTAATACTTAAACTTGCACTCATGTTAGCTCCTGTTTTTAATTCTGCCGGTAAAGAACCCAATAATTACAACCTCGAGCTTTTCTTTGAGCTCTCGCCCGATCTTTTATGCATAGCCGGCTACGATGGTTTTTTTAAGCGCATCAACCCAACGGTAGCTAACACGTTAGGGTATAGCAATGAAGAATTGTTTGCCAGCCCCATCAACTCGTTTGTACATCCCGATGATCAGCAATTGACAGCCAGCAGCCGGCAAAATCTTACCAAAAATATGCCGCTGCTAAACTTCGAGAACAGGTACCTCACCAAGGCAGGCGAAGTGGTTTGGCTGTCGTGGACATCGATGCCGATAGAGAACGAGCAAGTGGTTTTTGCCATCGCCAAAAACATCACCCATAAAAAGAAACAGGAAGAGGCACGTAATACCGAAATAGCTAACCTTACCCGCACTAACAACGACCTGAAGCAGCTAACCTACGCTACCTCGCATGATCTTCGCTCGCCGGTTGGTAATTTACTATCGGTGTTTAGCCTGCTGGATACCAATAAAATTAAGGACCCCGAAACCCTGGAATTTATTGAGATGCTTAAAACAGCGACAGATAGCCTGAAGAACACACTGAATGGCTACATGGATGCCTTAAGCAAAAATAATGTTTTAAACGTAGCGTTAGAAGCCTTGGATCTTAACGAATGCCTTAGTGTGGTGCTGTTATCATTACGATCGTTTTTAAAGGACTCGAGGGCGGTGATAGACGTGGATTTTTCTGAGTTACCCACTGTGAAGTTTAACAGGGTTTACCTGGAAAGCGTTTTCCTAAACCTGATTACCAATTCGGTAAAGTATGCGCAGCCCGATAGCGTGCCAGTAATCATTATCCGCTCACATCGCCGTAATGGTATCAGCGAAGTGATTTATACCGATCAGGGACAAGGGTTTGATATGGAAAAAGTACAGGACCGACTATTCGGTTTTAACCAAACATTTCATAACGATAAAAATGTCGACAGCAAGGGTGTTGGACTGTATTTAGTTTACAACCACATTACCAGCCTCGGCGGCCACATCACTATTGATAGCGAAGTGAACAAAGGTGCCCGGTTCAATATCTCCTTTAGGGACTAAAAGCTTTTGTAAAAAACAATACCCGCTATCCTTTCTCCTTCTCTGCACAATGCCCGGTAAATTCTTCATTTAAGAAGCACCTACATTACCTCTTTTGTGCGCCGGCAATAAAAACCGTAAAAAGCTGTAAGGTTTCTCCCCGATTACCTACCAACGGGTAAACCAAACAATTGCATCATGAAGAAGCTGTTACCCCATCTGTTGATTGTGCTTTCCATAGTAATTTTTGCATCCTGCGGAAAAGACAATAGTTCAAACGACGCGGTAGGCGTTGTGCCTGCCACACCTCAAAGCCTTACCATCACCGCTGATAAAACGCGCATCGCTGCCGATGGGGTAGAGCAGGCCACATTTACGGTAAAAGATGCAAACAATTTGGATGTTACCTCAACTACGTCGTTCTTAATAAACGGACAGGAAATTCAGATGAATAGCTTTGCTACCAGCTTACCGGGCAGCTACCAGGTAAAAGCCCGGAACGGAGCGCTGTCTTCGCCGGTGATCAACATCATTGCAGAAAGTGGTACCGCGCCTATATTTACCCAAAAAACAATAGCCGAATTTTTTACCGGCACCTGGTGTGGTATATGCCCGGGTACACTGATACCGCTGGATGATTATATCGCTAACAATCCATCAACTATTATGATAGGCATACACGGCCCAAAAGGCAGCGACGACCCTTTTCAATACGAATACGACCCCCAGTTGCGCAGCAAATTTAATGTGAATGGCGTGCCCACGGTTTTGTTGAACCGGAATGGCTTTTGGGATGGAAACACTTCCAAACTCGATGCACTGGCCAGCAACAAGGCGCCCCTGGGGATTGGTATAGCTACAAGTATCAGTGGCAGCAAAATAGCCGTGAAAACCAGCATCCGGTTTGGCTCAACTATCACCGCCCCTTTAAAGCTGGTAGTAATGCTGGTTGAAGATAACGTGCCCTATAACCAAACCAACTACGGGCATTTTAACCTGCCTAACCCCATTAAAGGCTTCATTCACCATAATATTTTAAGAAGCACCGCTACCGATATTTTTGGCGATAGCATGCCCGTAGCACAGCAAACAAAGGATAACGTTTGGCAAAAAGATTTTGTAATAGATGCAGCAGGCTACCAGATAGCACGGACCCGCATCGTTGCATTTGTGCTTTATGACAGTGCCGCAAGCAGCAGTAGGGGTGTTTTAAACGCCCAGGTGGTTAACGCCGGCCAAACCGAAAACTATTAAACCAATTATACCATGTATAAACTGCTTACAGTACTCATAATATGCTTTACCCTGCCCTGCATGGCGCAAAGCGAATTGCCTTCCGTAAAAATAAAGGCGCTATCCGGTAAAGAGGTAGCTTTTAATACACTGCTTGCCCAAGGTGACACAGCTACTATAGTTAGTTTTTGGGCTACATGGTGCCTGCCCTGCATTACCGAACTGGAGACCATAAATGATGACCTGCCCGGGCTGAAAAAAGCTACCCCTTTTAAATTTCTGGCCATATCTGTTGACGATGCACGCACAACAGCCAAGGTACGGTCGTTCGCTGCGGGTAAAGGATGGGATTTTGATTTTTATACCGATGCTAACGGTGATTTAAAAAGAGCGCTTAATATCAACGATATCCCTTATGTGATGATCATCAAAAAGGGCATAATAGTTTACCAGCATACCGGCTACGTACCCGGTAACGAAGAGGAACTTTATGATAAGTTAAAGAGCCTTTGATCTGTAGCCAATCCACCTAACCAAATCTGCATTCATGAAAAAAATTTATGGCGTACTGCTGCTTACTTGTTTTTGCCGCTTAGCCCAAGCGCAACTGCCGGATGTTGGCGGCCATTTAAGCGGAAGCTTTGAATCGTACACGCAATTTTACCAGCCCGATAAAAAGATAAACGCTGTTTTACCGCAGGATAGGGTTGGCTCCAATAATTATCTCAAGCTTGATTATAATATTGGTGCATTCTCGGCCGGGTTGCAATATGAGGCGTACTTGCCTTCTATAGCCGGCTATCCCTATGATATTAAAAAGAGCAAGCTCATCAATCGGTATTTTAAATACGCGTCAAAAAATTTCTCGATACAGGTGGGCGATTTTTACGATCAGTTTGGTAGCGGGCTCATATTTCGTGCCTATGAAAACCGGCAAATAGGGATCAATAACGCCGTGGAAGGGGTGCACATCGCCGTTAAGCCCTTTCCTTTTCTTAATCTGAAAGCCCTTTATGGTAACCAGCGCAAGGTTTTTGAGCGCGCCAACTCGATAGTACGGGGAATAGATGGCGAAATTGATTTTTCCAAAATCGGCTCGTTTCTCAACGACAGCACCCGCTTATCGGGAGGGTTCAGCTTTGTGAGCCGTTACCAGGAATACACCGGCCCCGATCCCGAAATAAACGCTACGGTGAATGCTATCTCGGGCCGGCTGGGTGTCAGCGGCCCAACCGCCTCGCTCGATGTAGAATACGTACAAAAAGGCAGCGACCCAAGCGTAAGCAACAATAACGATAAAACAACCGGCAAGGCTTTGCTAATAAACGGCACTTATGCCAAAAATAATTTTGGTGCAAACCTTACCCTCCGCAGTATTGAGAATCTCGACTTTAGGGGCGAGCGGGGCGAAACGGGCACATCGGTACCGGTGAACTTTATACCGGCACTAACCAGGCAACACGATTATTTGACCACAAACATCTACGTTTACGCGGCCCAGGCCTTTGCCGAAACCGGCGGTCAGCTCGATTTATTTTATACCATAAAAGGCGACGCGGGCAAGCCATCTCGCATAGCTATTAATGTTGCCCATTACCGGGGACTTAATGATAATGATGATCTTTTTAGCCCCGGCAAGCAAACCTATTACAACGATGCCAGTATCGACTGGCGCAAAACCTGGAGCAAAACCTTCAGCACCAACCTGTCTTATTATAATATATTTTATAACAAAAGCGTGGTGGAGGGTGGCCTGCACGATAATGTGAAAGCAAATATTGTAGTATTGAGCGCGCTGTATAAGTACGCTAAAAGAAGATCTATCCGGTACGAGATCCAAAACCTGTTTACCAAACAGGATGACGGCAACTGGTTTGCATCGGTATTGGAGTTAGGTTTTGCCCCCAAGTATTCGGTTTACCTAAGCGATCTGTATAACTATGGCGTAACCAAAATACATTATCCAAATTTAGGCGGTAGCTATACGAACGGCGGCAGCCGTTTTTCGTTAAGTTATGGGCGGCAGCGCGCCGGGTTGTTCTGCGTAGGTGGTATTTGCCGGTATGTACCTGCGGCAACAGGCATTACGGCCACACTAACCACAACATTCAGCAAATAAAATATTTAGCGTATTGTCGATGACAGGAGCGGCAATTTTTGCCGTTTACTTTAACCCGCTACCCATCGCATAGGTTTTTTCGCGCAAGTAGCTTAGTGTAGTGCCGTTGCTATGGTGCTCTGCTACTTCCCCCGGAAGTATAGGCGGTCCTATTTTAACGTATAATTTATGCCCCCGTTTGTTAAACAGCTGCGAAAAAAGCATAATGGTTTGTAGCGAAGGGTGTATAAACCTTGCCAGGCTAAACAGCAGGCCATTATTGCCATGGAAATATACCGGGAGGATGGGTTGGTTTGCTTTCGCGATGATTTTGCCTACTACCGGGTGCCATTCCTTATCGGTTATCTGATTTTTCTTGAAGCAGTACGATGAAACCTCCCCTGCCGGGAAAATAGCTACCGGCACGCCTTCTTTTAATACTTTAAGCGTGGTTTTCAATCCGCTGATACTGGAAGCATCTTTTATG
Source organism: Mucilaginibacter sp. (assembly GCF_039925265.1). Classification (GTDB taxonomy): domain Bacteria; phylum Bacteroidota; class Bacteroidia; order Sphingobacteriales; family Sphingobacteriaceae; genus Mucilaginibacter. The sequence goes on along the minus strand of NZ_JBDSZG010000056.1, from coordinate 37,761 downwards.
TTTTCAAAAGGATTTACAGCGATAATATGATCGGCAAGGTTGGGGACCTTCTTTAACAAAAAATTACCCATGAACAGGGTTTCGGGGCGTTTTTTCGCCAGGATGCTTAACAGGGCCAGCGACTCGATAGCACCATACGGATGATTGGCCACTGTAATAAATGCGCCATCTGTAGGGATGCGGGCGAGTGCCTCATTATCAATAATGATGGTAACCCCTAATATTTTAAGCAGGTGATCTGCGAACGCTACGCCTTTTAAAGCCCTGGCATTTTCCATCATGCTGTTAAAAGCGTCGATTTTTAGCGTGTTCATTAAAAATGAAGAGAGCAGGGGAAGGCCATTAATGCCGGCTGCCTTAGAAAAGTCTGCTTTAGAAATGGCCGTCATAGTTACCTGAGTTATCCTGCAAAAGTATTTAACAGATGTTAACTGAAAGTATCAATACTATTAAGTTGGATTACAGTACGGATTTAGTGTTTTAATTATGGCTGAATAATTTAAGTGTTAATTGTTTGTTATTATTAAGTTAATTCTGTGTAAATTTAAACTACCAATTATAAATCTAAATTGTACCGTCTTACTAAAACATATTTCACCTGCCTGGTGGTTTTTACCCTGTGCTGTTTAAATGCACGGGCGGACGAACAGCGGATATGCTTTGAATTTTATAACGGTACTTTCAACAGCCAGATAGACAAGGCGCTGATATTGGATGTGCCGGCGCAATTATCCCAGACAGCGGTAAAAGATTTTTATAAACAACTCAACGCAGGCAATTACCAACCGGTTATAGATTCGTTAACCGCCTACAAAAACCGATACGAACTAAACGACTGGTTGTATTACCAGCTCATCCGCAAAACGGCGCAGCAAATAAGCCCCAAAGCCGATAACTACGGGCGGTATACTTTATATAAATGGTTCCTGCTGGCAAAAAGCGGGTACGATGCCCGGCTGGCACTAACCGGCGATAAAAAGATCATATTTTATGTGCTGAACGATGAGGATATATCAGATATCCCCTCATTTAAGGTGGACGGTGAAAAATACATGTGCCTTAACTACCACGATTACACTAAGGCCGATATGAACCAGGATCCCCCAGTGCCTGTAGCCGTAAGCATCCCCGAAGCAAAAAAAGCTTTCTCCTATAAAGTTACCCGAATGCCAAATTTTAAGGCAGGCGACTACCAGGAAAAAGAACTGCAATTTACTTATCACCATAAGGTTTACTATTTCAACATTAAACTGAACCCTGATGTAGAAACCATTTTTATGAATTACCCGGGCGTTGATTTTGAAAGCTACTTTAATATCCCGCTGAGTAAGGAAACGTATAGTTCGCTTATCCCGCTACTGAAACAAAATTTGAAAGGCATGAACCAAAAGAAGGGGGTTGACTATCTGATGTATTTTACCCGATATGCTTTCTTATACGAAAATGACGAAGAGAATTACGGTAAGGAAAAACGCCTCTCGCCGGAGGAAACCCTTTTTGCCAAGTACAGTGATTGTGACGACCGCGCCGCTTTGTTTTTTTACCTCGTAAAAGAAATTTACAACCTGCCCATGATAGCCCTGCTGTACCCAACCCATATTACAATGGCGGTGCAATTTAGCAAGCCGGTAGGCAGCCCAATTGTTTATAAAGGCAATACCTACTCGGTTTGCGAGCCTACCCCGCAGCGCGAAGACCTGCGCATTGGGCAGCTATCTGCCAAGCTAAAAAATATCCCCTACGAGGTAGTTTACCAGTACGTGCCGCAGGTGAAATAATTACTCTTTCGCATCCAAAAATTCTTCTACCACGGCTACTGTTAGCTCGGGTACTTTGCTGCCTTTTTTTCCATTTACCAATTCGCCCAGGTACTCGCCATGCCCGCCTGGGAATACAGCCAATTTGGCGCCATGTATCAGGCAGGTTATTTCTATGGCATGTTCGGGCGGTGCAACATCGGCGTCGCCGGTGATAATAAGCGTGGGCACCTTTATAGCGCGGATAGCATCATCGGACCAGTCTTTAAATTGCTGCATCCGGTGGAGCGATTTATCGTGCATGTTTTGCAACGCCTGTGGGTCGGGGTTAATGGAACGGAACTCATCTTTATACTGTTGCGGCATATCCTTAAAGCTTGCCTTGCTCATAAAATTCCAAAACCAGGGTTGGGCACCTTCGCGTTTTGTAAATGCAGAGGCTACTACAATTTTGCGCGTAAGCTGCGGGTAGCTCATAGCTATTTGCAGCGTGGTATGCCCGCCATTGCTAAAGCCCATAAAATCGACCTGTTTAATGCCCAGTTGTTTTAGCAATTCGGCCACATCGGCGGCATCCTGTTCAAAAGAGTATGGGGCATCGCGGTCGCTGGTATGGCCGTTGCCTTGCAGTTCCACAGCAATTACCTGCCTGTGTTGCGCAAAAAGTGGCAGCGTGCGCCCAAATGTAGTGCGGATGGTAGAACCACCGCCATGGATCGATACAAGCGGCATACCCTTGCCGTGGATCTCGTAATACATTTTAATACCGTTAACATTTTTGTATTCGCTAATACTGTCAGTTTTCATGGTGGTAATGTTTTGCGTTGAAGTTTTATTGCTTACGGTATCGCCACAGGCGCACATAAAAGAGGCTATTACTATTAGGCAAATTGCCTGCTGTATCTTGCTTATTGTTTTCATGAGCGATCAGGCTTTGGCTGTTAAATCATCTAAATTGCTAAACATCTGCAACCAGCTTTGGTAAGCACCCGTTTGTTTCGCCAATTCTTCTGATACGGTTTGGTGCAGCGTGAAGCTGCATTTAGCGCCAATAGCTTTAAAAGTTACCGTGGTGATGATGACTCCGGGCCATTTTTCGTCCTTGCCCGAGTCTGCCAGGCGATTGCCATCCGAATCGGTAATGTACATCGAAAATACCAACTTCTCGGGGAAAACAACCTCCAGGTATTCGCCCTTGCACCAGCAATCGCCATAAGTGGGGTTATGGATGCAGGTTTGAAAAGTACCGCCCGGTGTTACGTCCATCGAAAATATATCAATGGTGCAGCCGTCTGGCGCGTACCAGTGTTTCAATTGTTCGGGGTCGGTCCATGCTTTAAAAACCAGTTCGCGCGGGGCATCGCATAGGTGGCTTATCCAAACCTCTTTTGGTTTGGTTTCGGTGTTTCTACTTTGTTCCATCAGTTGTAGGTTTTGCTTGTATCTGACTTAAATAATTATCCAGCGCGGTAAAGCGGCTGGCCCATAGTTTTTTCGATTCGGCCACCCAATCGGCTACTTCGGTTAGCTGATCCAGTTTGGCTTCGCAGTAACGTTCACGACCTTGCTTGCGGATGGTGACCAGTCCGCACTCTGTTAAAATTTTAATGTGGTTGGATACCGCCTGCCGGCTGATATCGAATGTTTCGGCCACAGCATTCAAATTCATGGCCTCTGCCGCTATACGACTGATGATCTGCCTGCGGGTGGGGTCGGCAATAGCCTGGAAAACGTCTCTTCTAACAATCATATGCAATTATATGGTTGCAAATATAAATGCAATCATATGATTGCGCAAGTGTTAATTTAATTTTTTAGTTATCGGCAAATAACAATATATCAGGCAGTAGCTGTATAATGGCAGCCTGGCTAATTTAGCTGCGGTGGTTAATCATTATAATCATATTGTGGTAAGCCCAGCAAATACAAATTTGGATGCTAAGCTTAACGGCAGCGGTCGCGGGCAAAGCCTGCGATTAAGCGTAGCGCAACAGAATGCTATAGTGGCTTTTTTGGGAACACTTAGCGGCAAGGATGTTTATACCAATAAAAAATGGGGAAACCCGTTTTTGACTAATTAGCAGCCGCCGCAGCTTATCGCGATTATACTTTTTTACTGAGTGTTCGCGCGTGAGTTAATTAATTAATGGCTGGTTGGGTAGCTATATTTTGTTCTAAGGGCAGGTAAAAATAAAAGCTGCTGCCTTTACCCGGTTCGCTTTCTATGGAAAACCTGCCGTTATGCTTTTTTATAATTTCTGATGCGATATAAAGACCAAGACCTACACCCTGGTAATGCATGGCTGTTTTACTCACCCGGTAAAAGCGTTTAAATAACTGATCGATATCCTCTTTTGCTATACCTATTCCAAAATCCTGCACTATTACTACTATTTGGCCGGCTTCTACCTCGGCTTTTACTATTATTAATGATGAATTTGGAGAATATTTAATGGCATTGTTTAGGAGGTTAACCATAACCTGCTCTATCCGGAACTGGTCGCCCATGTAGCGGATATCAATATCATTTTCCAGTAGTATCTGGTGTTGATGTGAGGTTTGCTGCACATTAAAAATACTGTTAACCAGCGCATCCGAAAAATTGAACGCGGTGATGTTCAGGTCTATTTGTCCGGAGTTGATCTTGGTAACATCCAGCAGGTCTTCTATTAACCGTTCCAACCGTTTTATGCTGTGGCCGGCATTTAATATAAAGGCGTAACTTTTATCGGTTTTGTTGGCCGTTTTTTCCAGCAGCTGGTTTATGGCTTTTATACTTGTGAGGGGTGTTTTAAATTCGTGGCTTACAATATTAAAAAACTCGTCTTTTTTTGCTTCCGCTTCTGCCCGCCTCTCTTTTTCCCTTGCCTGTAACAATAATTCGGTATCAGCAATGATCAGTTCCTGCGCCCGCTTTTCTTTTTCCTCATTCTGAAAAATCAGTTCGGTATTGGCAATAACTAACTCAGCGGCCCTTTTTTCTTTTTCCTGGTTTTGAAAGATCAGCTCAGCGTTAGCTATGATAAGTTCAGCTGCTCTTCTTTCCTTCTCCTGGTTCTGAAAAACAAGTTCGTTGTTTGCTATAATTAATTCGGCAGCCCGCTTTTCCTTTTCTTCGTTCTGAAAGGCAAGCTCGTTGTTGGCTATAATGAGTTCGGCGGCCCGTTTTTCTTTTTCCTGGTTTTGAAAAACCAGCTCAGAATTTGCTATAATTAATTCGGCAGCCCGCTTTTCCTTTTCTTCATTCTGAAAGGCAAGCTCGTTGTTGGCTATGATGAGTTCGGCAGCTCGTTTCTCTTTTTCCTGGTTTTGAAAAACCAGCTCGGTATTGGCAACTATCAATTCAGCAGCGCGTTTTTCCTTCTCCTGGTTTTGGAATATTAATTCGGTATTTGCTAATAGCAACTCAGCGGCCCGTTTTTCCTTTTCCCGGTTTTGCAAATTCAGCTGCGCGTAAGCAATAGCCAGTTCAGTAGCGCGTTTTTCTTTTTCTTCGTTTTGAAAGAGCAATTCAATATTGGCGATAACGAGCTCTGCTGCGCGTTTTTCTTTTTCTTCGTATAAAAGATCAAGTTTTTTATTGGCGGAGATGAGTTCTTTTGCACGCTTTAGCTTTTCGGAATTTTGAAAGTCGAGTTCAATGTTGGCGATGACCAGTTCGTTTGCCCGCCTTATTTTTTCCTCGTTTTGGAGGTCGAGTTCGATGTTGGCAAGGATCAGTTCTGCAGTGAGTTTCGCTTTTTCCTGGTTTTGAAGAACTAACTCACGATTAGCAAAGATCAATTCATCCGATAGGTCTCTTTTATCCATAATTGGGGCCGACTGCTGTCGTTTAAGGTGCGCTAATCCCCGTCCGAACGGAAAGATGCAAATTATGGTAAGTGATTTTGAGCTTGCTACACTTAAAAAGACCGGATTTACACAAGGTACTAAAAAATCAGGCTATGTGCGGTTATTTAATTTATATAAAAACGACGAGCCATAAAATGGGAGCATTTTATGGCTCCTCCGGGCACAGTTCTTAGCCCGGGCGCAATCAGCATTTTACTATTACGATATGCCCCCTTTTACCACTATATCAACGGCGCCTGTAATTTGTTACCCCACCCCCTGTTTTTAAATTTTTTAATTAGGTGTTTTTCAGTGCATTTATACACCCTATTATGTCGCATTCGTACCTTTGCGATGTGGTTTTATGATGGTAATTTTACTCAACAAAATTTAAAACCATGACTGAAACTAAATCAACCTCAAAAGCCGCCATCATAGCGGGCTGGATCATCAGCGGATTAATTATCCTCTTTTACCTGTTCGATGCAATTGGTAAAATTGTTAAGGAAAAGCATTCGGTAGACGGCAGCGTTGCGCTTGGCTGGCCGATAGAACACATACCCACCATTGGCTTTATATTATTGATTTGTACTATCCTTTACGCTATCCCGCGTACGTCGGTATTGGGTGCGGTTCTTATCACGGGCTACCTGGGCGGTGCGGTAGCTGTTATGATGCGCACTCCCGGCCAGCCATACCTTTTCCCATTTTTATTTGGAGGGTTAACATGGGCAGGCGTCTACTTCCGCAATGCAAAGCTGCAGGCGCTGGTAAAAGGTATTGCGTAAAAATCAACTATATAATGAAAGCCTGCGACTATTGATTCGCAGGCTTTTTGTGATTGAAATTTAGGTTCTCAGATCTTTAATGTCAATTGTTCAATTTTTTAATGATGCCGCTTTGGATTCATTTTCCTCCAGGTCAACTGCTTTAATAGATAGCTTGCCTTTTGGCCAGGCTTGCCCGGCAATGGGCTGCCAATGTGTTAACGGTGTAAAAGCCATGCGTTGCCCATTGCAATAAATATTGTATCCCGCAAGCCCGGCGTTATCGTGTGCGACTTTCCAGGCAAGTTGTTTGTGTATGCCTTTGCCTGTGGCGGTAAATTTTTGCGGAATGGAAGGCGCCGTATGGTCGGGCTGCAAGCGGTTGGTGCAATTGATAAAGGCACGCAGAACGTGGTAGGTACCCTTCCAGATCTGGCCTTTAAGGGCCGGCTTGTAATTGGGTTGTTTATCAATCCCGCCCTGGTACCAATCGCCATGTTCGTGGTCTATCAGGTTGGTTTGCACGTAATTCCAAAGCTTGTAAAACTTTTGGCCGTATTGCAGGCTGTCTTTCGGGTACATATCGTCGAACATTAATAAGGTGTTCAACCCTTCGGCCTGTGCCCACCAGTTTTTGGTTTCGGCAATAATAGTGATGCCTGCTTTATCCTTAAAGTAATAACCTTCGTCGTAAAAACCACCGGTAGCGTTATCCCAGCCGTTTTTCAGCGCGTGATCAAGCATACGTTTGGCAACCGTGTGGGTGGTGACATCATTTTTCAGGCCCAGCAGGTGTGAAGCTTCCAGCATCAGGTAAGCGGTTTCCACATCGTGCCCGAAGGACACATGGTCCAATCCGCGGTGACTCAATATATAGGTTTCCGATGAATCGCGGTGGTTAACCGGCGTCCAGTCCGGCTGAAAGAACAGGGTGAGGTTACCTTTGGGCGTAACTATTTTATCGCGAATCAGGAACAGCATTTCCTGCAGACGTTCCTTTAATAACTTATCCGGCCAAACACGGTACAGCTCGGTAAAAGCCTCCAGCAGGTGGATGGATGTGTTTTGGTCTTTATAGCCCGTTTCGGCACGGGATGGGGTAGCGGCGGTACGTTTTATCGGCGTGCCATCCAGCTGCATGTGCTGGTAGTAGCCTTTGTAAACCGGGTCGTGGCTGTGTTGCTCCAGCCAGAGGAATTGTTTTATAGCCAGGTTCAGCGCGCTGGTGTCGCCGCTTTGGTGATAATAAGCCGCTATGGCATACAAAGCAAAAGAGTTTCCGTAAGCTTCCTTTGGAGCAAAGCCGCCGCTTTTTGGTTTACCCTGCCTGTCGGTATAGGTATAAAAGCCACCGTATTGCTTATCCCACAAAACATTCTTTAAAAATTGAAAACCCTGCGCTGCGCCCATACTGTAATACTTAACAGACGAATATAGCTCTGCCGCCCGGGCATTGCTCCAAACGTGGCGGGCCTGCGTTACGATCATTTTGTCCTGCGCGCCCTGTGGTTTAAATTCGAACGTGAACGTACTTAAGAAGCCGCCGTAAGTCGTGTCGATAGCCGCCGGGTACCAGGGCTTCAGCAATTCATCTACCATTGATCGTTTCATTTCGCCATAAACCTGCTTGCGGGTATTAGCGACAGGAGATTGCGCATGTGTGCCGCCGCAAATCAGTAAGGAAATTATGGTTGTATAGAAGATATTTTTCACGTGGGAATGGATATCAATTATTTTTTATTTAGAACATGATCCGCCGCCAGCACCAGGAACAGGTAATCAGCTGTACCTCCGCCTAATACGTACTCGCCCTGTTGCCATAAAAAAGGCCAGCTCAAAAGTTCCGGAAAATCGGGGCGGATCAAAGCCGTGCCCGATGTACTGCCGCCCGGTATGTACGACCAATCTGCCCGGTTAAAGCCATAAGCTGTAGTCATAGATTTTGCCCCAACGCCGGATACGAAAGAAGATGTGTTAGAACCCGGGTGGCAACCCAAAATAAAATTGATGGAGTTGAGCATGTACTCGTCGCTAAAGATCTGCGGGAAGCTGGCGTATAAGAAATATTGCTTGTACCCAAAGTTTTGGATCCCCCAGCCGGCACCCCAGATGTTTGGTTCGTACGGTACACCATACGGGGTTTTTAGGCCCTGCTGCTGTATGTTGGCATACATTTTTTTAACGGCTGCGGTAATCGCCTCGGTGTAGGCAGGGTCGTTCACAGCTTTTAGCGTGCGGCCTACCATCCAGCCGGTGTTATCGATGCGCTGGGCTATCATATCCTTGTTCTTCACCAGGAAATCGGCATACTTTTTATCTCCTGTGGTAAGCAAAAGTTCTACTGCAAGCGGCACAAAACGGGCAATATTTTTGTCGTTGGTTTTATTCCATACCTCGGTAGCAATCTGCAGGCATTGGGTAGCCAGGGTATCATTATAGCCTTTCATCACCCTGCTGGCGGCGGCTAAAGCCACGGCAGTTTGCAAGGTGCGGCCGGTATTTTCTTCGGTGAAAACCCAGCGGTCGTCTGCAGGGGCAGGTTTATTTAAAATAGGGTCGATGTTTGTGCCGCCGGTTTTGTAAGGGATGTTATCGGTAAGGTTGGCGGCATCTCCCAATAAAACATACTGGCGGATGGTAGGCTCGATAATACCCCGGTAGGACCTGCCCATGGCCTGGTAGCCTCCGGTAATGGTCAACAGTCCATGCTCTATCTGTTGCAGCATGTCTGGTTTGCCATCAGGTTGCTGTATCTCTACGAGGTGGTTGTTTTGGTCGATAGTGGTGTTATCATAATCTACGTGGAACTGCTCGTACGCCAACGTAAGCCCGTGAACGGTTTCGGCCTGAGATTCTACGCGGATATCAAAATCACCGGCATCATGCCAGGCTCCACGATTAAGAAAAGGCACATTGTCGCCCGGCTTAAACTTAGTAAGGGTAGAGTGGCCCTGGATATAACCGTCGAAATGATTAGAGTCGATAGGTGCCATGCGGGCATCATCCATGTGGCATAGCCCGTGCCATACCCGATACTTGTCGTTCACGCGCATGTGGCACATTTGCGCCGGTAAAAAGTACTCCAGCGTAGGCTGCCAAACATTATTGGTAAAAACCTTGCTGCCTATCTGGAAAGGGCTGGTTTGGTAATTGCCGCATTTAACTACGTACATCCCCGGTTTTTTTACCGACGAAAAATCGAAGCGGAGGTAATGATAACGCAAAAAGTTACCCCATTCGGCAGGGATCTGTTTTATGGTAGTTTCCAGGCCACCATTCTCTTTTACGCGCAGTAAAGAAACCTGCTGTTTTTGCTTGTCGTTCTTATCCAGTTCTATTACCGCTATTTTTTGCTGATCGGGGTGGTAACCAACCTGCGATACCTGTACCACCGGCGGCGATAGCCAGCCTTTTATGGCATTTGGTGTAACCAACCATTCGATAGCGCCTTTTGCGGCCCCCTTAGCAATCAACGATCGCACCACAAACCAGCCGTTATTGTGCTTACTACGGCCATCCAGCAGTTGCAGTTTATCGCTCTTCAGGTTTTCTATTACCATGCGTTGCGCGTCAGATTCGGGCGCTATAATGAGTTTTTTACCACTCGCGATGGCTTCGGTCTCCAATACCCCCTCTTTATCTTTCAGCATCTGGCTGTTTGATTGCTGCGGGAAAATGCCGAACTGTTCATCGGCATAAAACGATTTGCCGAAGAGGATGCCCGGATACAATTCTATATTAAAGCCAACTTTACCTACCCAGGCATCGGGCAGGGGTTTATCCAGATCGATGATGATCTTAAAGGCATTGCCAACCGGCAGCACGCGGATATTATAAGCGAAGTTCAGGTCGGGGTAAATGATAGGGTTAAAACCCTTGCGGTTTATCTCGGGGTTGGGGTACTCCATGCGTACGCTTATCTCGTGCGTGGCTTTGTTCACCACGCGCTTGCCTACCTTGGGTATGGGCGACCATTGCCCCGGCGTAGGCTCCAGCCGCAGATCGCCATTGGTGGCCGTGCGCTGGCCGTTTTGGATAATGCCCACACCGCCCTGGTGTCCTTCGGGATAAAAATCGTGTGCCAGCATTACGTTTACGCCGCCATATTCCAGGTATTCCAGGCTGTTTAACACCATGCCCGGTTTTTTGACGGTAGATTGCGCTTTTGTTTGATGGACGGCTGTAAAGCACAGCAGGCCTGCGGCAATTAGGGTAAGTTTAATTTTCATAGCAATTTAGGAGTGGCCGGATTTGGATGTTTTTTGGCCACGGTAAAAGTAGCCTATGACTAAACTGCCCTGTAATACTATTTGATCAATTTTATACAAATTATGTTAACCGGCTAAACCGTTATTCGCGGCAGATATTTAAAACTGCTGTACTATTTGAAAATATGCTTCTAATTGCCAATTTTTGATAGGATAAATTAACCCCAGCCTCCGTGAAAATTACCGTTTTAATATCCCGCATCCTGCTTGGCTTTTTGTACCTCGTGTTCGGGCTCGATTACTTCCTGCATTTTATACCTTATCAACCGGCGCATACCGGGGTAACGGGTGCTTTCGTAGCCGGACTAAAAGGCGTTGGGTATTTTTATCCCATGATGAAGGCGATACAAATAGCGGCGGGCCTGGCGCTTATGTTTAACCGTTACGCGCCGTTTGCCGCTGTGGTGGTTTTCCCCATCAGCTTAAATGTTTTGCTGTTCCATACCATTTTAGTGCCGTCGGGGTGGCTGATGGGCGTGTTTTTGTTTGTGCCGAATATTCTTTTAGGATTTGGTTACCGCAAGTATTACAGCGGTATGTTCACCGCGAAAGCGGTTGTTAAATAGGTATACCTGTAGATTGTTTGCCCTTGTTGATTTTGACCATTCGAAGCGTTTTTTAAGTGGAAGTGCAGCAATAAAATAGCTAACTTTACTTATACCACATTAAATAAACCCCCATGAAACCACTGCTCAAATTTGAAGCCTGGGGTAACAGGCATCACCCCAAATTACTCGATCTGGTTAGAATGTTACTGGGACTGTTCCTGGTTATGAAAGGGTCTATTTTTTTTACAAAGTATGCTTTCTTACGAGACATTATCATGGAATCGGGCAGCCTTTCTAAGTCTCCTGATCTGGTTGCCTTTTTAATTAACTACGTTACTTATGTACACATTGTAGGCGGCGTATTGATATTTATTGGCCTTTATACACGATTGGCCGCGTTGCTGCAACTACCAATCGTGTTCGGTGCCATTTTTTTCATCAATATCCTTTCAAGCTTTGTCAATTCCGAATTATGGTTGTCGGTACTGGTGATGGCGCTCTTAATGTTATTTGTGTTGATAGGTTCCGGCCCGCTTTCGTTAGACTATTTTATTAATCGGTTCTCGTTTCACGACGAGGAGCATTGATCTTATTAAAACAGACTGTTATTCTCCCGAAGCGAGATATATCTTGGGCAGCGATATACATGAACAGCATAATCCTACCCGGATGATAAAAGATCGTACCCAGTTCATAGTGCTCCATTCTGATACCGTTTTTTTAAGCAGGCTACATCAGTTAGCTGAGCCATTTCTACCTGCCAGATGAAGTGTATCATCTGTACTCTGTTGGTGTGTAGAAGTTACTGGTCGCGCGCTTTTGAAAGATTGTGTAATAGCCTGCTAAGTAGACTCGTATGGCCGGCATAGGCATCAGTTGTGGCGGGCCGCTAAGCGGTAAACGGGAGCTCGTCCTGTCGCCGCCAAAACTGCCCGGCTGGGACAATATCCCCATTGTACAAATGGCGGAGAACTGGTTTAAGCGGCGTGTGCTCATGCAAAACGATGCCAATGCAAGTACATGATAGGCAGTGGTATACTTGCAGCGCCGTTAACAGAAAAAATGGACGAAAGAAAAGTTTACCTGCCTGCCGGTATTGGATATTACTTTAACACCAACCAAAATATGAAGGTGGCAAAACTTATACGATTAAACCAAGCCTTACTCAATTTCCAATTTTTATAAAAGAAGATACTATATCGCCATTGGCAAACCTGTTGAACATGTTACACCCGATACTAAGTTTTAGATCACCTGTTTCGTTTACGGCAATCATAAAACGGCAGGTTCATTATTTGAAGATAATGGAGTAACCTTTAATTATGAAAAGGAAATTATAACTTGGTCTCCCTATCATGGGACAAAAATAGAGGGGCAATAAAACGCAGGAGGTTCATTTAAAGGTACAAGGTATGCCATAAAAAAATGGCGGGTTATAAACTGAAAAAGCATTACAAATATAAACTATGTTAAGACGCAATTTTATTAAATTATCGGCTGCGGGATTTGCCGCAGTTATGTACAGCAGGTTAACCTATGCAGCAGGTAATGGCGTTTCGTTGATTAATAAGCCGGATGAAGCCTGGGCACAGGTAGGCGGCCAGTGGGTAAAACTCACCAGTAAGGGCAGTTCTGTTTTTACTTACCAGGACATCAAAGTAGAGGTTAAAGCAAGCGGAAATGCGCAGGCCGTATATATACAATCGCCCCTGGCAGAACTGCATGCGGTGAAATTTGAGTGGAAATACCAAACCGCGGCATATGCAAAGATTTTAGGCGACCACTGGGAGCGTACCTATGGCGACCTTGCATGGAAAACACCCGAAGCTGACACCAAAAACCCTTGGTATGTATTGTTGCATGACGATAAACGAACCGCCTGCTTTGGCGTAAAAACTGCTTGCAATACTATTTGCTGGTGGGAAGTTAAATCCAATGCTGTAGAGCTTTATATGGATACCCGTTCGGGTGGTGTAGGTGTAAAACTTGGCCAGCGTACCCTGCATGCTGCCGATATTGTAACAGGTATGAGCGCGGCAGGCCAAACGCCATATGCAACCCTCACCAATTTTTGCAAAGTAATGTGCGCTAAACCACGTTTGCCAAAACAACCCGTTTACGGTATTAATGATTGGTATGTGGTTTATGGCAAAAACTCTTATCAAACCATAAAAGATCAAACTACGGCGATGACGGAATTGGTTGTGGATACCAATAATCGCCCTTTTTCGGTAATTGATGATGGCTGGCAGCAAGCCGACGACTTTTCAATTGTGAATGATAAGTTTAATGACATGCACAAAATGGCTGATGAAATAAAAAGGCTTGGGATGCGCCCCGGTTTATGGACACGCCCTTTAATTGCCCGCAAGGATGACAGTAAAACCCTGCTTGCTTCAAAAATACCAGGCCGCAGTCAGGAGGATGAATTGATACTTGACCCCACCATTCCTGAAAATTTAGCGAGGGTAACCCGTAATATCTCGTTGTACAAACAATGGGGTTACAACCTTGTAAAACACGATTACAGCACCTTCGATATTTTTGGAAAATGGGGTTTTCAGATGAAAAGCGAATTCACCACCCCGGGTTGGAAACTCCACGATCAGACTAAAACTAACGCAGAGGTTATTAACGCGCTCTACCGCGTAATAAGGGAGGCGGCAGGCGATATGTATATTATAGGCTGCAATACCATGAGCCATCTGGCTGCCGGTATATTTGAGCTTAACCGTATTGGCGATGATACCAGCGGTAAAGAATGGGCGCGCACAAAAAAGATGGGCGTAAATACATTAGGTTTCCGCATGCCGCAAAACAATACATTTTATGCTGCCGATGGCGATTGCGTGGGCTTAACAAAAGATGTTGCATGGGGTAAAAACAAACAGTGGCTACAGTTGCTGGCAGAAAGCGGCTCGCCGCTATTTATATCGGCCGAGCTGGACTTTTTGGATACAGAAAAAAAAGACACCATTAAACAAGCTTTTGCTAACGCCGCTAAAGTGCAACCCAATGGCGAACCGCTCGATTGGCTAACAAATCAATTCCCGGAAAAATGGATGTTGAATGGCCGGGAAGTGGTGTTTAAATGGGAATAACATGAAAGAGCATTTAAGGGAGAAAGAAATATCTGACCATTCGTGGTAAATTCCCGGCAGCTGGACATCCATGCGCCTTTTATTGCGAATGATAGAGTCTTTGACTATCGCCTAAAAGCCTGCGATCATTTTATTTTCAGGCTTTTAGTTTGATTTGATATTGAAAAAGCGGAAGGGAGGGATTCCAAACATGGCTTGCTTTAATTAGGGTACTGTAAAAGCACCGTCTATCTTGCAGATCTGGTATGATATGAACCTTTTCTTTAGCAGATCGTGAGCATCGCATAACAAATCCCACCGTTTGATTTCCCCAGGTTTCGTTGTTCAGCGAAGTGAGAATTTGATTTCGGTATCAATTAGTCCCGTGCCGGAAGCTGCTATGATCCCAATTAACGGTTTCCGCTTGAATGTAAAAGTAATACTTCCTAAATCCAGCCAATGTAAGCTATCGGTTGAGTAGCTTCCGTTAAATCTGTTACCCTTCCGTGATAATTTGAGCCATATAGGCCCGGTCATCCTTCCAAAAGTAACAAATGGAGCCTGCAATTCAACATCGGGAGCGGCCTTCAGCAACGCACCCTGATAACCGCGGGACAAAAATTGTAGTCCCCATTTAGGCTCTTCCGGTGCTAAAGTGCTAATAGGCCGTAACAATAGGGTAACAGCGGCTGCATTGCCGTGTGTGCCATCTCTGAAGGTTAAACCAAATTGCGTTGTTTGCGCGCTAAATTGCGGAACATATTTTATCACCAGCTCATTGGGATGGTTCAGCGGCAGGTAAAGAAGGGTAGCATGGTCAACCAGGCTGTCTACACCTATCCCTACGGCATTGATGTTTACAAATGATTCATCGAATGAAGCTGTGCCGCGCCTTTTACCGGTAGAATAGATTAGCTTTGGTAATGCGTTATTGGTAGTTAACCCACTATCAAGATCGGTTACTTTCCAACCAAAAGGCAGCCCCGCATAAATACTTATGGGAACAGAAAATTGCCCTTGCCCATTTTTGTTTACGGCGTTTATTGTATAGTAATACAACCTTCCGCGGTGTACTAAATTGTCAATAAATTCAGTAGCCGTTACTTTATTGGCAATTACCTTGAAAGGCCCGTGAGGGTTTACTGCTCTTTTAATGCTGTAATAATCTGCGTTGATTATTTTTGGCCAGCTTAGTTGGTTACCTGTACCCTTTCCTGCTATAATTATACCTGCCGGGCGATAAGGCGGTGTGGCTATTGTGCTGTCCGGAGCGTCCCTTGTGTATAAAATTGTGCCGAAACCGATGTGGTCTGCACCGGGAGAACCCTGTTTTTCGGGCCTTATACTTTTTGCCGCTTTTGCCGTAAAAGGTGCAGAAAGGCCGCGCCTGTGTACGTAATGATTATAAACTTGCTCGTATATTGCTCTTAGGTTTCCGCGGCCCTCGGTAGAGATAGTGCGGTGCAAATATTTCCCGGTCCTGTCAATGGTAGGCGTAAATACAACATCATACCCTAAATTGTATTGGGCCGTATACTCAAAACCTTTCAAAAGAAGGTTGTTTTGCAGCGAATAAAGGTCAATGCCTTGTTGCCAGGCCATTTCGCAGCAATCGGCTAAATGGGCAATGCCCAATTGCGTGTGGCTTTGGTCTCGGCCGCTTTCCTGGCATTGTCCGTTTTGATTTATAATGTAATTAGTGAGGCGGCCGTTGCCAACGCCGCATTGGTAATAGTTTAAGGCATTGTTAAACATAGCCCGGTCGTTACAAAAAATTGCAATGGCCATAACGGTCTTTAATGCAGCGCCGTCCCAGTTGCCATTTGCAAAGGGGGCGTACTCTTTAATAATGGGGTAAATTACCAATTGGAAATGCTGCCCGGTAATTTTGGTATAGTTTTCAGTCCAGCCGGATTTTGTATATCGTAACAATTCCGCAGCATTTACCATTTTAAAGGGGCCAAGCCCGGCCATTAAAACGGCATCCCTCCCGGTTATGGTTTTAAGTGTGCTTGCCCATGCCCTAATGATCTCTATAGCTTTTTTGGCATACCTTGGTTCGTCCGTAAGTGCCCACATTAACGCGTTTTGGTAGGCTGCATTCGCGTCGCTGTCATAAATTGACTGCCCGATTGTTGGGTTTCTGCCGACTGTGGGTAGCGGACCTTTCAAAACGTAGGTGAATTGAGACTGCGGATGCGTACGGAGTTCTTCAAACCCTGCTTTGGTAACCGGATCATTGGCAGCGAGCGCTTTTTTGATACGGGCAAGGTCTACGGAGCCGGTAAGCAGGCCGGGGTGTACAAAATCCTGTGAGCGGGATTCTACGCAAAGGAAGAGCAAGATTAAAACAAGAATCGCTTTAGATATATTAATTTTCATTTTATAAATGTTGAGGGGCTTTTACTTGTAATTTTCCAGTTTACTATGTCTGTTGATTCCAGGATTGGAAGGCCCGGCATGCAATTAAAACTCAATGCTGTCATATAATATTTGTTGCCCACCCGTATAGCGTCGGGGTCTGAGTAATCCTCATGCAGCACCGGGTTTCGGTACTCCCCATTGGAAAGGTCAGGCACCCAGGTTTTCGACAGTGATTGTGCAAAAAGCAGGAATAGCATTGCCGGTAGTATTTGGTCATACTTTTAAAGACTGTAATCATAGATTATCGGGGTGGGTAGGTATCATTTCTTAGTTTGTTGCTATAAACTTTAAACCTTCTACATGCTCCCCAATAAATATGTTGGCCATATCTCCGGTTTTATAAAAGCCCGGTTTACCTTTCATGGTATCGTATACCAGCGTACCGTTAACCTTCAGGTTTTCAAACACAATGTTTTTTATAGCATGGCTGCTGTCATACCCGCAAATAACAGACATATTAGCGTGCGTGCCATTGTATGAAACATTTTTAAACAGCACGTTATCAATACCCGCACCGGCCGATGTGTTATATTTATGGTTGTACATAACCCTAAGGTTAAATAGCTGGCCTTTTCTGATGTCTTCGATATCAATATTTTCAAAACTCACATTTTTGATATAGTTACTGTCGCCTGCATTAATAGCAATGCAGCCCTGGTAATCGAGTTGATTTTCGTGCTGGTCCAGAACAGTGATATTACGAAACTTAATATTTTGAAGCGTATCCGGATTATCTGAATCCCCGTGGGTGCCTATCAGTAAGGGGTGGGCCACATCTGCCCACAGCGTAGCATTTTCAACGGTAATATTGGAGGTATTTCCATAATATTGCCATCGATGCCCGTAAATTGCGATGCAATCGTCGGAGTTTCGCATGAATATATTTTTTATAGATACATCCTTGCTACAAAAAATATCTATACCGTCTGCATTACCTTTTGAACTGAACGCCTTGAAATCGCTTATACTAACTTGTTTAGATTGCCCTATCATGGCCGAATAGCCGACCGGTAAAACGGTAATTCCACTTATACTAACATTCTCGCTAAAATTAACCAGAAGTTGATCGTTCCTTAGCTTTGGCTGTTGCGCCCCTGGTTTTATTTCGGCAGTATCTTTACTTACCAAAAGTTGCGTAAGGATTCCCCGGCCACATATTTTAACGTTTTTTATATGGTCCATTGTGAAACCACCCTCAACTATAGCACCACCTGCAATGTAAATAGTTTGATTGGCGGCAACGTTTACCCTGCCAACATTATGAATGCCCGGCCCATAATATAGTACATCGGCATCGCCTTGTTTGGGGGGATCTTGCTCTATGGTATTCGCGAAAATCTGAAGGTTTTCAAAAATATCGCCATTGATCTCCAGTGATATGTATTGAGATGCCTTCATTGTAAAGCTGATAAAATCCCTGTTTATCTTTGGGACTATGCCGTAAGCGGAGGGCCTCACCCTGGCATTTTTTACTGCCTTGTTGTTTACTTTAACCCTTACCGTCACACTATCAGCACAGTCGAAATAAGTGAACGATGTTTTCTTTAATACGTGCTGTGCATCAAGCTTGAAGGCAACATCTGCATTATAAATGCCGGTATTCTGCCATTTTCCGGCGTTTTGGCGCACCTGTACTTCGTATGCCTGGCTAATTATTTTGCAATCTGGCTGCGGGTAGGTAATTAACTGGGCGAAAGAATACCTGCTGAATAGGAAAAAGAGTATAAATAGGGCGTAAGTTTTTGTCATGAGAATGATTATATATTCAATGACTGCGTTACCGGTAGTTTATACTCCTTTAATATGTTCTTTTTGCTTTACAAAGGCGCTTAAGCTGTTATACGTTTGCGATTTTGGGTTTACCGGCCAGCCAGTTCACTGAAGATGAGCGAGTTTTTTATGGCATAAGCAATAAAAAATATACCGGTTATGAGTATAATTCAATTTTGGGTTTGTCTTTTTAACCTAACCAGAACATTATGTTTTTTTTGTACGGGCACCCGCTAACATTTTCCAGGCATTTGGTGCTTATCGCCATTTTTACATTTACGGTCGCCACAAAGCTTTGGGCACAGCAACCTATTACAAAGATCCGGTCGCCCAACGGGCAAACCGAAACTCAACTGCTTATTGATAATGGGGGCAAGGTTTACTACAGATTAATGTGCGGGAAGCAACTAATTATCGACAAGTCGCGATTGGGGATAATCACCGACGGACCGGCTATGGATAGCCTTATTACCGTATTTTCGATGGATAAGAAAATGGTAAAAGATAAGTTTGCATGGCCACTTGGTGAAAATGCATCCATCGAAAACCACTACAACGAAGTTATACTGCATTGCGGTAATAACACAGGCCGGTTTGATCTGATTGTTCGTTTATTTAACGGCAGTATGGCCTTTAGGTATACCTTCCATCAGCTGCCACAGCGGCCCGTTAGGTTAAAAGCTGAATTGACTCAATTTAACATGGCCGGTGATTACCATATTTATCAATATCACGAAGAATCCGAATTTCATCGCGTAGCAGTAGATTCGCTTAGCGGCACAAGTGATTTACCATCAACTTTGGTTAGCGGTACATCAAATTTTATTAGTATAGGTGAGGCGGATAACCGTAATTATTCAAAATGTGTATTGGTACGGGGCAGCAGGCCCAATAGCCTTAATTTGAATTTCTACACCGATACAATTTACAGAAACCGGCAAATATTTTCAATTAATAAGGATACATTAATTACATTTCAGGATAGCCTTATTACGCCTTGGCGTACCGTTAGCTATAGTAAAAGTGCCATTGGCCTCCATCAATTTAGCGAGTTAAATTTAAAGCTTGTGCAACCACTTGCCAATGAAAAGATACGGGATGTTAAGCCCGGAAAAGTTTTCAGGGTGCCAATTTCAACACAAGGCGCATTAGACGGTATCGATTTTGCATCTAAAATGAATTTTCAATATATCCTGGTTGATGCCGGATGGTATGGCGCGGAGTTTCGCACCACATCAGACCCCACTAAGGCGCTCCCAAGTTTTAACATCTCTTCCATAGTTGCCCACGCACGTGAGAAAGATATCGGCGTAATATTATACGTAAATTATGTAGGGTTGAAAGCCAGGATAGATACAATCTTACCACTTTATAAAAAGTGGGGCATAAGTGGCCTTAAATTCGGTTTTGTTGATGGCGGCACCCAAAAAGGGCTGGCATGGCTTGATACGGCAATGAAAAAGGCCAACGATTATGGGTTTGTATTGAACGTTCACGACCATTACAAGCCTACCGGGCTTAGCCGCCGGTATCCCTTTGTCCTCAGTTCCGAAGGCATCCGTGGGGACGAAAACAGCCCCGATGCATTTCATAATATGGTGCTGCCATTTACGCGATTCCTTGCAGGCCCGGCAGACTTTACCTTTTGTTACCCGAATGATGTAAATGCATACAGCAAAAATGTGAAGGTGAGCAAGGCCCAGCAACTGGCACTTACAGTTGTTTATTTCGATCCGCTTCAGGCTATATTCTGGTATGGGCGCTCACAAGATTACACCAATGAAACCGATATTGACTTTTTTAAGCACGTGCCAACAGTTTGGGATGAAAGCATTTACACAGCCGGTGAAATTGGTAAAGGTGTTACCGTAGCAAGGCTCAAAGGTGCTAACTGGTATATAGGTAGCGCGGCCGGGCTTCAGCCATGGCAGGCACAGTTTCGCTTAAACTTTCTTGAGAAAGGCAAGCGCTATATAGCAACAATATATGAAGACGATGGCAAAGGCGGTATCCGTAAAAGGTACATTGACATAAAATATAACCAAATATTTAACATCAGCCTAAACGGTAGTGGCGGACAAGCTGTAATCATAAGGCCTGTTAATTAATTCTCAACGGCCCCTACAAGGCAGTATAAACTCAGCTCTTATTTGTCAGATGTATTAAAATGAAAAAAAGACTCGCCATTAAGGATATTGCAGCGGCGTTAAATGTTTCCGAAGCTTCGGTATCCATGGTTCTGAACGGAAAGGCCAGGCAAAATGGGATTAGCCTGCGGCTGGAAGAAAAGATTATGACCTTTGTAAAAGAGGTGGGTTACCAGCCCAACCGGCTGGCAGTAGGGCTACGGACCGGGAAAAGCAAAACGATAGGAATGATTGTTGAAGATATCAGCGACCCATTTTTCTCAGCCATTGCCCGAGTGATAGAAGGAAATATTTATCGGTACGGCTACCGCCTCATTTACGGCAGTTCAGAAAATTCAACAGAGATTGCTGCTGATTTACTGCAAACTTTTAAAAATTACCAGGTTGATGGTTATATACTGGCCCCAACCCCGGGTATTGAAGAGGCAGTTTCTGAAATTATAAAAGAAGAGTGCCCGGTGATTTTTTTCGACCGCGCACTGGGCGATTTGCCTTGCTCAAAAGTATTGGTTGATAATTTCCGTGGAAGCGAAGCGGCTGTTTTGCACCTGGTGGAGAATAATTACAGAAATATTGCGATGGTTACCCTGTTGTCAACACAAAATCAAATGACAGAAAGGGTAGGTGGCTACTGTGCCGCATTACAGTCAAAAGGGCTACCTACGCTGATAAAGGAAATACAATATCAGGAAGATAAGGATAAAACTATACTTCAAATAAAAAACATGCTTAAAGGAAAGCAAGAAACTGATGCATTGTTTTTTGCCACCAATTATCTTGCATTAAGCGGATTGGAAGCGATAAAAGAGCTTGGAATGGTGGTGGGCAAGGATATTGGCGTGGTAGTTTTTGATGATATTAATAATTTTTCATTGTTCAGCCCGGCCATAACAGCAGTTGCGCAGCCAATCAGAGAAATTGGGCTCCAGGTAACTAAAATACTGATAGAACAGTTAAAGGATGGTCACATGATCGATTCTCAGAATATTATGCTAAAAACTAAACTGAATATCAGGCAGTCGTCTGCTCCGATAGGTAGGAACATGCCGCCGGAAAAAAATAAGGCAGAAAAAAAATCAAAATAAAGAGTATAAAAGAATGCCTGAAGTGTCTTAATAATATATTCTTTATAAGCGGCCTTTAGGTTGTATAGTATTGATGTTATTGGTTAAAAAGGCTTCTTGTAATTGGGAAGCCTTTTTTTAATTTCTAAATAGAACTGAATACCGGGTGAAACTAGTCCTTACTTAAGTTCAGTTGAAAAAGCAATTAATGGCTATGCTTTTGAGTATTACAAATACACCCCTATGCCTTTTAGTATAAAGGGGCCTGGCAAGAAAGTGCAGCTGGTTGAACGAGGCAATATGTGCACTATATTTGTGATATATTAGGCATTGATTGCCCGCTGATTATATGTTGTTTTGTTATATTTTTGTTTGGGTTTAAATATTGTAAAGCGAAGGATGTTATCATTAATACGGATGGGAAAAGATAATAAAGACACCGATATTCCGGGCCTTTTTAAAATAAAAAAGCCTAAGGTTGATGGCCAGCAAATTAAAGATAGCTGGAATTCAATTTTGAAGCGGATAAACAACGGCCCCAAGAAGGGCAGTACAGGCCATTAACATTATATTATCAGCATATATATAACTGTTGATGATTAATAAAGATCTTAACTGTTGAACAACGGCAATCTTAGGGTAAAGGCAAAAATTTTCTCTGGGCTCACTATGCCTTTCGGGCGGTTTTTTATTATAAGCCTGGCCTTGCTTTGTTTCCATTGCAGCGAAGCCATTGCCATACCGGGCACATTACCCCATATAGGCCGGATAGGACTTAAAGAAGGGCTTTCTAATTCCGAAATCAGGTGCATTTTTCAGGATAGGCGCGGCTTTTTATGGTTTGGTACCTATGATGGTTTGAACCGTTTCGACGGTTACGACTTTAAGGCATACAGAAACCAACCGGAAGACTTATCATCCATTATTCATAGCTATGTTAATTGCATTGCAGAAGATTCTCAGCGTAATCTGTGGGTTGGTACCAGGCAGGGCGTGAGTTTGCTTAATCCTTTAACAGAGAAATTCTCGCCGGTGTATGTCCTTAAACCCGGTGGGAAACAATATCAGCTTACCAATTATGTAAAGGATATTAAGGCCGATGATAATGGCAACATTTACGTAGCCTCGCAAAATGGGGGATTAGTAATTTTTGATAAAGGCAGCCGGGCAGGGCAGCCAGTGCCGGTAATAATCAATAAAATCACCGCGTTCGATTATACTGTAGATGCGTTTTTAATACTGCCTGGCAATAAAACTTATCTGCTAATAAGAAATTTAGGGCTTTGCGAGTACAATGTTAAGCTGAAAAAAATCCTTGTACTCAATAGTACCATCGTTGCAGGAACTTGCCTGTACCCGGATAATGGTAACCTATGGCTGGGCACCTTTACAGGCCTGTATCATTTTAATTTCCAATCGGGCAAGTACGATCGCGTTTTAAATGAGGTGAATGCCGGTTTAAGATCCGGCCGGATTACGGCTTTGCAGTTGATGCCCGACAGTAGCTTATGGATTGGTACTGATGGCGGAGGTGTTGAAATACTGGATAAAAGCCGTACCGGGGTAAGCCACCTTGCTGCCGGGAACAACGAGCATGGGCTATCCAGCGACGCTGTTTATGCTTTGTTGCTCGATAAAAACGGACGAAAGTGGGTAGGGACACTACGCGGAGGAATTAATGTTATTGACGATGTTAAGGACAGGTTTCAAAACCTTAGCCACGACCCGCTGAACCCCAATAGCCTGATAAGCAATTTTGTAAAATCACTTCTCGAAGACAGGGACGGAAAGCTGTGGGTTGGCACAGATGGCGGCGGGCTAAGTATTTTGGACCGAAACACCTGGCAGTTTACCAACTTTCGGCAGAACCCCAGGCTTCCGGGTGCTTTAAGCTCCAATTTTGTTACCAGCATAGTTCAGGATAATAGTGGCAGGGTGTGGATTGCAACCTATGGTGGCGGAATAAACCTTTACCAACCCAATCAAAAGCGGTTTAAAGCTTACCGGGGACTCAATACTGCGGGTAAGGAAACCCATATTATTTTCTGGAGTTTGTATATCGACAGTTCTGGAAAGCTTTGGGCCAGTGGGCTACAAGGCGGGCTTTTTCTTTATAACCCCGGTACTGATCAGTTTCAACTGTACAGCGAAAAGTTATTGAATATATTGGCAATGTGCGAAGACGGGTTGGGGAATCTGTGGGCAGGGAATTTTGAAGGGCTTTATAAAATTGACTCGAAAAGTAAGCAGTTCAAGTTCTATAATATAGGTAAACCGGTGCGGGCCATTCACAATGGCACAAACGGGAACCTTTGGCTGGGCACCGAAGCGGGGTTAATGAATTTT
Organism: Mucilaginibacter sp.; assembly: GCF_039925265.1. Classification (GTDB taxonomy): domain Bacteria; phylum Bacteroidota; class Bacteroidia; order Sphingobacteriales; family Sphingobacteriaceae; genus Mucilaginibacter. The sequence goes on along the minus strand of NZ_JBDSZG010000056.1, from coordinate 13,759 downwards.
GACCCGGCCGGTGGCAAAGTAATAAAGCAATTTACAACCAGGGCCGGGCTTAGCAATAATAACGTTTTGGCTATAGAAGAAGACCGTACCAACAAGCTTTGGCTTAGTACTTACAATGGCCTTTGCCGTTTTGACCCAAAACAAGAATCTTTCACTAATTTTTTTCAAAGTGATGGATTGGCAAATAAGGAGTTTAACTTCAACGCATCCCTCAAATTGAGGAACGGCCAATTGGCATTTGGGGGAATTAACGGGCTTTCGTTGTTTTATCCCGGGCAACTTGTGCCGCTGTTGAATGAACCCGTAATAGCGCTTACAGATGTCAGAATAAACGGGAATGCACTTGATGCCGAGCCCGATTATATAAACGCTAATAATGAAAATGAGCTTGTTTCGCTTACGGTGCCTTTTAAAAAGGCATCGTTTTCATTTCGTTATGCCGCTATTGAGTTTACAGCAGAAGACCGCATCAGATACCGTTATAGGTTAGAGGGGGCTGACAAGGGATGGGTAGATGCCGGCAATCAACGGAGTATATTTTATACACGGCTAAGCCCGGGAAAGTATATTTTACGAATTAACTGCACTAACCCTGAAGGGCAATGGATAACGAAAGAACTGAGGTTACGCATTTTGGTGTTGCCGCCATGGTATGCCACAATATGGGCCTTTGCATCCTACATATCGGTTATTCTCGGGCTTATATACTGGTATCTTCGTAACAGGTTCCTCAAAACAAGGCTTAAGTATGAAATAAGGCTGGCGAATGCGGAGGCCGTATATCAGCGTAACCTGCAGGAGAAAGAAAAGGAACTGAATGAACGCCGGATAGAATTTTTTACGGGGGTTTCTCACGAGTTTCGCACTCCGCTATCGCTCATTATTAACCCCATACGTGACCTGTTAGCAAAAAGCGCTCCTGCAGAACGCCTGGAACTGAATTACATTTACCGTAATTCCAAGAGGTTGTTGAGCCTGGTTGACCAGCTTTTGCTCTTCAGGAAGGCCGATGCGGTTTCTGATGCGTTGCATATTGCGCCAATGGATATTGTTTTGGTTTGCAAAGAGGTTTATCTGTGCTTTGTACAACAGGCAAAACTTTCCGGTATTATTTTGGAACTCAATGCACCTGCGGACCCCGTTATCATCTATGGTGATCGCGAAAAAATCGAAATTATTTTGTTCAATGTAATTTCCAATGCCATTAAATATACTCCCGCCGGCAAAGTGGTTGCCGTTGAACTGATAACCAATTTTGAAACTGTAGCGGTTAAAGTTGTAGATAATGGGCCGGGGATGCCGGATGAAGTTGCGGCGCATGTATTTGAAAAATTCTACAGGTCGGCAAAGCAAGGGCAGCAAGGCGGTTTTGGCATCGGCTTGTACCTGGCGCAGCAATTTACGCACCGCCACCACGGGAAACTTTATTTTGACAGCACGCCGGGCATTGGCACAACCTTTTATTTGCAACTTTTACGGGGCACCGGGCATTTTCCGGGCTTAGTTGTTTCTGAAATGGTTGATATTGTTTCGCCATTAATTGATGAATTGGCAAAAGGGGACGACAATGTTGAAGTTATTAATACAATTGATGATTCCCGATTTGGAGCCGGGGGGATTATTACCGATAAAAAAACGATTCTCATTATTGATGATGATGCAGAGATGAGAAGGTATATCCGATCTGTACTGATCAAGACCTACGTAATTTATGAGGCCGAAAACGGGGAAGCCGGTTTGGTAAAAGCCAGGGATAAACAACCCGGTATGATTATTTGCGATGTAATGATGCCCGGCCTAAATGGCATAGAAGTTTGCCAAAATATAAAAAAAGACCAGCAGCTTAGCTTTATCCCGATGATTTTACTCACCGCAAGTTCGTCGCCGGAGAATAAGATAATGGGGTTGGAAAGCGGTGCCGACGATTATATTCAAAAACCGTTTGAAACGGATGTGCTGGTTGCCCGCATTGCTAACCTGCTACAAACCCGCGATAATCTTCAACATTATTTCTTTAATACAATCACGCTTAAGTCTGCTAATGTGGCTATTTCAGATGAGTATAAGCAATTCCTGGAGAATTGTATTGTTATTGTGGAGCGGCATATCATGGACGAAAACTTTTCTATCAAGGTGCTCGCTTCTGAAGTTGGCATGAGCCATTCCAACTTGTACAGAAAAGTTAAGTCTTTATCGGGCCATACTATCAACAGCTTCATACGCTACATCAGGCTCAGGAAAGCTGCTGAACTATTGGTTCAGTCTGATATGAACGTAAATGAAGTAGCGTTCGAAACCGGATTCAGCAGCATAAAATACTTCCGCAATCAATTTTTTAAACTGTTTGGTACCAACCCATCTGACTTCCTAAAACAGAAAAGGCCGGTATTTAAAAAGAGATTTAATTTAAGTAATTGATTTTTAATGAATTAATTTGCTTTTAAGGCACCTTAATCCATTTAGGTATTTCTTTAAATGTCGAATTTGAGCCTCATAAATGGCTAATTTGTGCCCCTTTGCAGTAGTTTAAACCCCTCATATTAGCTTTTATAAACCAATTATTAAGCCCTTGGCAATAGCGCCTTAATCGATTTTGTAAATCATCGGTAAGACGCTCTTATCTGCGAGGCCTTACATAAAATAAAAGTTGTTGAGCCAATATGAACAATTGTAGCCTGTTAGCCCAGTGGTGGGAAGAAACCCTTGCGGGAGATGTGAGATCGTTTAGTCGTATCCACGACGAACTTTATTCGGGATTGTATTACTACCTGTTTAAAATAGTGAAAGACGAAGATGTTGCCCGGGATGTTTTACAGGACCTTTTTGTGAAATTTTGGGAACGCAGGGAGAAGCTTGGGCTAATAGTAAATGTTAAATACTATTTTTTCAAATCGGCCCGCTCTATGGCCATTAACTATTTAAAAATGTACAAGCCTGAATTATTAGACCTGCAAAAGCATCGGGAAGTTGATTTGGGCTTCTCCTCTGAAGATATTATTGTAAGTAAGGAAGCCGGGCTGGAAACGCAAAAGCGGCTTGCAATGGCACTTAATATGCTTCCAAAACGGCAGAAAGAAATGATTTTTCTGCGGTACTTCGACGATTGGGGGTACGATCAGATTGCTGAAGTAACCGGGTTACAATATCAATCAGTAGTAAACCATGTTCATCGTGGTATAAACCAACTTCGGCTTACGCTTTCTGAAAGTAAAAGTGTTATGCAAATCGAACTGGCGATCTAAAAATGCCAGGAATGCACTTCCAGAGTGCGCAATAGGTTCCTGGTCTGTAGTTACGGTGGAAGCATATCTAACGAACTTAAAAAGCAGCGACCTTGCAGGAAGCCCGGTTTCTGCCGATGCACCATTCCTTTTAGAATATTAATAGCCTTGCCGCATTTGGCAGGGCTTTTTTTGTGGCTAATTAGTTATAAAAAATAGCCTAAACCCGAAAAAATAGAATTTACCGGTTTGCACCTGAGCCCGCACTACTAAAAAATAAATTCAATTGAAAATGCCCTCAAATTGAGTATCTGCAGCATTTTCTCATGTCCTTATAATAACATCGCTTCTACAGCAGCTTAACTAACCGGTAGGCTGAAATAGCGACCGTTTAACGATAGAATTTAATAATTATAAACCAAACCAAAATTTTATGAATGTTCTTTACGAAACAAAACACTGGATACGGCGGCTCTTAGCTATGCTTGTCCTAAGTGCTTGCTGGATGGCCGCTTCCGCACAGGAAAAGCCGGTTACCGGTAAAATTATTAATGCAAATACAGGGGAGGCGGTAATTGGCGCTACTGTACTGGCAGTCGGCACTTCCAATGGCGTAGCAGCAGACCTCAACGGTTCATTTAAAATTAATGTACCGGCTAATGCACAATTGCAGTTTAAAAGCATTGGTTATTTATCTGTCACATTAGCTGCGGACCCTGACAAACCAATGATGATTCGTTTGATGCCGGACAATAAAGGCCTTGACGAGGTTGTGGTAGTGGGGTACGGAAAGCAAAAACGGGCCACCGTTTCGGGGGCTGTCGCAACAGTTTCCTCAAAGGTTTTCCAGGACCGCGGGCCAATCAATAATCCCCTTCAGTCGCTACAGGGACAGGTGCCGGGTGTAACAGTTACAAGAAGCTCGGCTCAGCCGGGTAGAGAGAACTGGAACTTTCAGATACGTGGAGCCACATCTACCAACGGGCAGGACCCTCTTATTGTACTGGATGGTGTAGCATTGGTGAGTAATGCAGAACTTAACTCGATCAACCCTAATGATATCGACAATATATCTGTCTTAAAGGATGCCTCTGCTTCAATTTATGGGGCCAGGGCTGCTTTTGGTGTTGTTTTAATTACCACTAAAAAGGCAAAGGCCGGTAAAATGAACATCCAGTACAATGCCACTTTTTCACAAAAGAAACTGGGGCTTCAACCCATTCTGATCAGCAGTAGGCAATGGGGCGAAAGTTTAAAGGAGGCGCTTACAAACGATAATTATGGCGTTGCGCCAACTTCGTTTTTATGGTACCAACTTGCCGACCTGGCAACCCACCCACCAGAGTCGGGATATATTGATATAACACGCCTGCCGGGCTACGCAGGTTCTGCTAATGGTGTGCTATACAATGGAGTACCTTTACCCTCGTTTGGTGATGTGAAAGATTTTACATTTTTTGATACCAACATGCAAAAGATACTGTGGGGAAATGCAAACTCCACGCAGCACGATCTGAGTTTTTCCGGTAATACCGACAACAGCAGTTACCGGGTGTCGCTTGGGTACCTGAATGACGGCAGCCAGCTTAAATGGGGGACCAACGGAAATCAACGATATAACCTTCGGCTGAACCATAGCTATAAATTTAGCGACCGCGTTAACCTCGAAACTAATATCTCGCTGGAGCGAAATAATATTCAGCAACCAACCTTGTATTCATATGGGGGCTACAGTGCACTGAGCAACTACGCGCAACCCGGAATGCCGGCGTTTACTTCTCAGGGGCAGCCTTACGCATGGGGCACCGTTTATAGCGCACCGGCACTACTTCAATATGGCGGTGCAAACAGGGAAGTTAACAGCAGGGCTTTATTGAATTCTACCTTTACCTACAATTTTGCCAAGCATTTAACTTTTACGGCAGTTACGGGGTACCATACATGGTATCAGGACAGCCGCATACAACAAAAGCAGGTACAGTTTTATAATTATGCCGGTGATCTTTTGATTCAAACCAACCCAATTGCCGGGAGTTCTGGTAGTAATGGCACATTTTATAACCGCGCCAATATAACCGAACCATATTATAACCTTGCAGGCAGGGTATCTTACGATAACGTGTTTAGCGATAAACATGCGGTGGGGATAATGCTGGGTAGTTCTTACGAACGTGACGAGTACAATGCTTTTAGCACCCGCACGTATAACCTTGGCAATGATGATATCCCATCGTTAGGAACAGGGCTCACAAGCACTACTGCGGGCTTCATTACCAACGGCGAAACCCAAAGCCACTATGCGTTGGGCTCATATTATGGCCGTGCTACATATACTTACAACAACAAGTTTAATTTGGAAGTTCAGGGCAGATACGACGGTTCATCTAAATTTATTGCAGACAGGCGGTGGAAAATATTTGGTTCGGTGCTTGGTTCGTGGCTTATATCAGAGGAATCGTTCGTCAAAAACTTAAATGTATTCTCTAACCTTAAACTGCGGGCCAGCTACGGCTCTACCGGAAACCAGGGGGGAATTGGCCTATACGACTATATTCAATCGCTTTCTGTAACTACCAACGGCGCGTTGCTTGGCGCTAACCCGGTAACCTCGGTAAATACTACCGGTAACTTGGTGTCGCTTAACAGAACATGGGAAACAGTCTTAAAAAAGAATATCGCAATTGATTTCGGCATATTAAATGACCGCCTTTCAGGTTCATTCGACGTATACAGAAATTCAAACAACAACATGTTGCTTGGGCAGCTTTATCCGGGCGTACTTGGCACCGGTGCACCGGCACAAAATATAGGTACACTACGCACCTGGGGTTGGGAGGGTAGCCTTACCTGGAAATCAAAAATTGGTAAAGTGAACTATTCTTTAACGGGAACGATGTTCGATAACCAAAACAAACTTGTTCATTATGGTGGCGCAAACGTAATTGGCGCGGGCTACAATGCTACCGTAGAAGGTTATCCCCTGGGCTCTTATTTTGGGTTGCAATACGGCGGCAGGCTTCAAACACAAGCCGAGGTTGATGCCTACAACACCAAGTATGCGCCCACCGGCAGCGCCAATAATATAGGGCTGCCAATACCCGCAGCACTCGCAAACCCGGCAGGGCAAATGAGCGGATTGCGCCCCGGCGATAATTCTTATGTAGATGTAAACAGCGATGGTAAACTAAGTATTGGCGGCACCACGGCCGATAAGGGCGACCTGGTTTACCTTGGTTCTGATAACCCGAGATACAGTTTTGGCTTTAACATTGGCTTGCAGTGGAACGGCTTCGATTTCTACTCCATCTTTCAGGGTGTAGGCAAAAGGGACATATTACGTACCGGTTCCATTGCAAACTTTAGCATTCCGTTTACAACTATTAACCAGGGCCAAACCACTTCTTACCTGGGCAACGTTTGGTCGCCTGAGAATCCGGATGCATATTTTCCAAACCTGCATTCCGCTCAAAATAATGGCATAAACAATTATAACTATCAGGCATCCAGCTGGCGGTTACAAAACGGTGCTTACCTGCGGTTAAAAAATGTTGTGCTGGGTTACACTATTCCTAAAAAGCTGATCGAACGTACACGCATTATTAAAGGCCTTCGGGTTTATTTCTCTGGCAGCGATTTGTGGGAGATTACGAATATCCATGACGGATGGGACCCCGAAGTAACCAGGACTGTTACCGGCAATGAGCGGTATCCATTTTACCGTTACATCACAGTAGGTGCAAACGTTACCTTTTAATTAAAAAGAAGATATCAAATGAAAGCGAATTATATTAAACTTATCTCGGCGGTTACTATTGCCATGGGCATTTCGATAATGTCTTGTAACAAGGCGCTGAACCTTAAGCCGCTGGACCAATTGTCTGAAGCAGCATACTTTAAAACACCGGCCGACTTTAAGGCATTTGCCAATCAGTATTATGGCTACCTTAAAAACTTTACTACCATAAACGGCCTTGTGGATAACCCCCATTCCGACGGGCGATCTGACCTTAATGGTGGCGGTGGCGTGTTTGGGTCCGGTACTAATATTGTGCCGATCACCGAAGGTAACCTTGGTAATTCGGGCAACTGGAATGTTGACTACGGGCGTATAAGGGCAACAAATTACCTGCTCGATAAGGCTGCTGCGTACGCCAGGCCAACCGAAATTGCCCAGTATGTAGCCGAGGCAAAATTCTTTAGGGCATATGTGTACTTTGACCTGTTGCAACAGTATGGCGGCGTACCGCTGATAAGTAAACCACTTGACCTGTCGTCGCCCGAGCTTTTTGGTGCGCGCGCCTCCAGGGATGAAATTGTAGATTTCATTATCGCTGATCTTCAGGAAGCTATTCCTTCATTACCGGTGTCTTTAGCACCCAGTTCGGCAGAATTTGGGAGAGTGACGCAAGTTGCAGCACAGGCTTTTTTGGGCAGAGTAACCCTTTACGAAGGTACTTGGCAAAAATTCAGGTCGGGAGATGCGGCGCGATATAATACATTGTTTGATAAATCAATTACGGCGAGTTCTGCGGTTATGGCAAGCGGCCAGTATGCGCTATTTGGTACCCCTGCATCCAACGCTTTGGGCGGAAACAGTACCTTGTTGGGAGATTCATGCCTTAAATATTTGTTCTTATTGGAAAATATCAAATCTAACCCTGCCGGCCTCACTAAAACGGCCAATCACGAGTATATTTTGGCAACCCGTTACGATGACGTATTAAAACCAATTGGTGTATTTGTAAGCCGTGGAACAACAGCAACGGCGCTGAGCCAAAAGTTTGTAAATATGTTCCCGTGTAAAGACGGCTTACCTGTTGAAAAATCTCCCTTATTCGGGGGCTTTCAAACCTATCTTTCTGAATTTCAGAACAGGGATAACCGATTAAAATATACCGTGAAAATAACTAACCAGTATTATTGGTACGGTATTAACGGACGCGTAAACTGGACGGGCGATGCAACTGACAGGTCCAATTCAACCGGGCCGGCAAAGCCATTTGGTTATGGCAATCAAAAGTGGGTATCTGAACGGCAATTGGTTGATGGAAGAGAATCTGAAGATTATCCGGTGATACGATATGCGGAGGTATTATTGAATTACGCTGAAGCTGTATTTGAGAAGAATAATACCATTACTGATGCAGAACTTAATAAATCTTTGAATTTGGTAAGGCTGCGCTGTAATGCTGCCAATGGTATGCCCGGGTTATCTAACGGGTTGGTGGGAGCTAATAACCTGGATATGCGGACGGAGATACGAAGAGAAAGAACGATTGAGTTATATGATGAAGACTTTCGTTTTGACGACATTAAACGCTGGCATAGCGCTGCTGTAGAACTGGTTACCAATATTGGAGGCACCGCTTACGGTAACACACCTGGTTTTGTAAGCCCATGGCCGGTTTCTTATAAATATACAGGCACACAAGCACAGCTTGGCCCCAATCCGGTATTGCCAATTCCAACAAATGCAAAAGATGCGAATGGCAACCTGATCATTGATCAAACAGCAAGGCTATTCACTGAAAAAAACTATTTGTATCCAATTCCGGCACAGCAGTTAACCTTAAATTCTAAATTAATTCAAAATCCCGGTTGGTAAAAATTTAACAAATAGGTTGCCTGTTACCAATGGTTAATTGGGCGTTGCAACCTAATAGGATTATAGTTACAACATTGGCCCCGGTAATAATGTCTATAGGATGTTATTGCCGGGGCCTTTTATGGCTGCGATTATAGCACCCAATAAAAGTAAACACATATTAATCAAAAAAGCCAAACATCGCGAAGTGTTTTATGGTTGACCCGGGGGGGAATAGTGCCGCTGAAAAAATGCTTCAGGGAAGCGACGCAGGTTGCTATTTGGCATTGCAGAATTATAACGTTTGTTAAAACTGGAGTTTTGCATCGCTGCAACAAGGGATAGACAGAGCAAGTAAAATATCAGGGAATGATTTGGGTAAAATAGGAATGATTAGTTACTAGAGCACTTATTTTGATCTTTTGCAACAACAGTTCCTCCCCAAAGTGAACCCGGATTGAGGCGAACAGAATACAGTGCAAGTATCGGAAAATTGGGTACCCATTTTAGTTCATCAAGGCCTTTTGGCGTATTCGGATCCCGGTTTAATCCAGGGCGTTTGGAATAGAATGCCTCGTATTCAAAACATTGGTCAGTAGTTCTTCTTTTTGTGCCATAGGGGAAATTTACCACCGCCGCTTGCGCCGGTTATTGGTGCATTTTTCATGATCGTTTATTTATTTATATAATGAGTTTTGTAAGATGTTGGCGACATGCCCGTTTCTCTTTTAAAAAGTCTGGAAAAGTAGGACATATTCTCAAAGCCCAAAGCGTACGCAATTTCAGACACCGCTTTGTCGTTTGCCATCAACCTGTTCTTCGCTTCATTGATCAGCGCTAAATGGATCAGGTCCTGGGCGGTTCTGCCGGTTTCAATTTTCAGCAGATCGGTAAGATAGCGCCGGGAAGTATGCAATTGATCGGCCAGGTAAGCTACACTTGGTAACCCCTTATCAAGCGATCCGCTTTCAATATAGTGGTGTAAAATCCTGTTAAATTCGGTTACGGTTTTTCCTGACAATTGTTTACGGTTGATGAACTGCCTTTTATAAAATCTTTCTGCAAATTTCAGCATCGAGTTAACGCTGGCTAAAATGATCTCGCGGCTAAACTCGTCTTCATTATTATTGTATTCCAGCTCTATTGTGTTAAATATATTCCAGATGGCTTTCTCTTCCCTTGGTGCCAGGTGTAAAGCTTCATTCGTCTCGTAATCAAAGAAGGAGTACTTTTGGATCTCCTGGTGCAAGGTATGGCCATTAAAAAAGTCTTCATGCAAAAACAAGATATACCCGTCCTCTTCAAATTCTAAATTCTTCATTTCAACTACCTGTCGTGGCTTCAGGAACACCATCGAGCCCTTTTCGTGGTCGAGTTTCGTTCGCCCGTAGATCATAAAACCCGCCTTTACCCGCTTTAAGCCGATCATGTAGCAATCACTGGTAAACTCCGGTTGGTTTACTACCATGTTATCCTGTATCCTGATTAAAGCAATCAGTGGATGCTCGGGCGGTTCCATACCATTGGCAAGCGCCATTTCACTAATAGATTTAAAGTGTTGCATAGTAGGCTAATTTAAGATGATCAATATAACAAGATATAATCTAAAGTATGTAATGGGGGGCATTACCGAAGAAAGAACCTGATAAGTTTATCAGTAAGACTTCCAAAGGGGGCATGCAGAAGATCCATACCATTCCAGCGACCCTGCTCATATATGCCCTTGGCATGACTCAGAGTGCGGAAGCCCTCTATGCCATGATACTGCCCCATGCCGCTTTCTCCCACTCCTCCAAAGGGGAGATCGTCCTGGGCTATGTGTGAGAATGTTCCATTGATGGTAACATTGCCAGAGGTTGTGCGACTCAACACTTTTCGCTTATCGTCATTATCGTTGCCAAAATAGTAGAGTGCCAGTGGCCTTGGTCGTCCATTTACATAATCAATTGCATCATCAATAGAACGGTAAGAAAGTATCGGCAATATAGGGCCAAAGATCTCCTCATGTGCGATCTTCATATCATCGGTTACGCCCAGCACAATGGTTGGAGGCATTGTGTGCGGCCGGCTCAATGCATTACCAGGGTTATTACCAACTTCAAAAACCTTTGCGCCATGTGTGCTGGCATCGTTCAGTAATTCCTTCAATATAGCATATTGTTGTTCGTTCACAATCGAAGTATAGTCTATACCTGTCGGGCCGTCCGGGTAAGCGGTTTTTACGCCCTTGTCATAAGCTTTGATGAAGGCATCAATTTCGGTTTCGTGTACCAGCGCATAATCAGGGGCTATACATGTTTGCCCGCTACTGAGCAATTTCCCATATACAATACGGGATACAGCCTTTTCCAGCGGATACCCTTTAGCAATAATGACTGGAGATTTGCCGCCCAGTTCCAGTGTAACAGGCACGAGGTTCGCACTTACCGCCTTCATTACAGAGCGCCCTACTGATGTACTGCCGGTGAATATAAGATGGTCCAAATGCAATTTAGAAAATGCTGCACCATCGCTATTTACAAGAGTCACTTGCTCCTCCGGAAAAATATCCTTAAACATTGCTTCGATCACTGCATTAGTTGCAGGTGTAAACTTCGACGGCTTAAGGATTACCCGGTTGCCCGCAGCAATTGCAGTTACAACAGGCATCAATGACAAATTAATTGGGTAATTCCAAGGTGATATTACACCAACTACGCCAAGCGGCTGGTATTCCACACGGGCTTTGCCAAGCCGCATGTGTAATGCTACATGGCGCCTTGTTGGCCGCATGAATTTGCGAAGATGGCGATCCAGGTATTTAATACCTTCAATCACACCTAAGATCTCTACGATATCTGTCTCGTGTCGTGAGCGATGGCCAAAATCAGCATTGATCGCGTCTTCGATTTCTTTTCTCCTCGCGATCAGTGCTGCTTTAAACTTTTTCAGATCAGCCCTGCGCTGTTCAAGGCTGGGTGCACCGTCACGCAAAAAGGCATTTCGCTGACTATGGAGAATATTGCTGAGTTGATCAGCATCCGTTGTTATGGTGGTAGTCATATGGTTTAATTTTTCAATGCGTGACTAAATGCGATCTGTTATTTGAGCAACTTTGCGTTTTTCGCAGTATTAATTAGTCCGTATGCCATTTTAGGAGCAATCCGGTTGATCAGGTAAACCAACTTTGTATCACCCACACGTATGGTAAACTGATTCTTTTTAATACCTGCGATCAGCGCATTGATCAGTTTTTCCGGAGGAATTCCTTTGGCTTCCAGGTTTTCTGTCATGCTTGTTGCTACTACGGGGGGCAATAGTTCAAATACCTTAACCCGGCTGTTCAGTATATCTAAATGATTTCTTAACGATACTGTATAAAATCGCATTGCCGCTTTGCTGGCAGAGTAGGTTGGGGCAAGATTGAACGGAACATAGCTTAGTACAGATGATGTATTAATTATTGCGCCTTCTTTTCTTGATTTCAACATTTCGATAAAAATGTTTGTCAAGCGAATTACTCCGAGATAATTAATATTGATCTCGTTTTCGGCTGCTTCAAAATGTTTAGCATTTGCTATACCTAAATTGAGCGGGCCGCTCATTACACCGGCATTATTGTATAAAATATCAATCCCTCCAAGTTCCTTAACCTTATCGAAAAGTAATTGTGCATCTTTAGCATCAGCCACATCACTTTGTATCGCAGTTATAGCCGGATACAATTTTTTGACAGCATCTAATTTTGCCTGGTTTCTACCCGTGATAATTACTTTGGCTCCATTGGCCAGAAACCGTTTTGTTGCTTCCAGTCCGATACCTGCGGCACCACCTGTGATCAATATTGTTTTTCCTTTTATTTCCATTTTTTTATAATTTAAAAATTGATTGATAATGTTTATACACCAAATTGGTTTAAATGATAGTCAATATGCATTGTCAGCAACCTGCCCCACTGGTTATAATTTAAATGCCCAAAGGCCACGTGCGGTCCCCAACTTGCAGTGCTTTTACTATTGCAGGCCTTACCAATTATTTCAAGTAGCAGGCTCTTTTCATGCTCAAAATCAAAATGTTTATCAAGGGGTATTTTAAATCCAACCGGCATACTTAGCCCTTTGGGCATTTGCGGAAGGATGTCTACCAGAAGCCATTTAAATACGGTTTTTGTTAAAAAAGTACTTTCATCGGGTAAAGTAAAATAACCGGTAGAACTTCCACAGGCCAAATTTAGGTGGTGTAACATTTGATCGGGAGCCATAGTACCCCATTCCCTGCGTGATTGCGGGGTAAGCCGGTTTATCCGCTCCGTAAATATTGCCTGCATTTTAGGGGTAAAGAAATCTTTACTGCTGACAAATTTTTGTTCTGCTTTTTGCGACATTTAGATTTGTTATCGATGATACAAATCTAAAAAGTTGAAAACTTTTCCATTAACACAAAAGGAGTAAAGACTAACACAAAAAAACAATGCTGGATGCAGTGTTCTTTTTTTGCTGCAGGTAGATCTCCACTCTTTACCGTCAACGCCGATCACCATCTCTGAACGTTTCAATTTTTTAACATCCACGTAAGCAAGCCCGGTGTAGCTGGATATCCCGGAATGCTTGACCATGCGATTCCGTGCGCATTAGATCAATAAATTGTGTTGTTGAATAATAATTTCAAATCTTTTAATCAGCCGGTTAGTACGGTCAAAGTGTAACGGAACACCCTGAACTCTTTTCCGAAACGCAGTGATCAATGGCTTCGGAATATCCAGGTAATAATTCCCACGCGTTGGAAAGTCGGAAGGAATTGCCACTTTTATCCCGTTAATTACGGATTTATCTTACTTTTATGCTATGTTAGTGTACCGGCTTGCTAAGGGCCAGGTTCCTGATTTCGAAGACTCAACTAAACTTTAATGCGTGTAAAATTTTATATTGCCGTTTCATTGTTGTTTTTTGCTTACACAAAAAACTTTGCGCAAAAC
>NZ_JBDSZG010000055.1:0-26264 GCF_039925265.1 Mucilaginibacter sp. | reverse complement strand
ATTGATTATCTTTAAAAAAAAGACCTGTATAGTTCCTTTAGGATTAATAAGCTATAAGGTATAGGTTTTACAGGATTTACTCAAAATCTGTATAGCTATTTCAGGACGGGTCAGTGACACTATTATTGGGAAAATATGTTAACCCGCATTATTTGTAAACTATTGATTATCATATGATTAAAAAGCATATATTGAAATTGTGTTAAGTTGTGTTAACCCTAATTCGCACGCAAGGATGTTTGATGGTTAGTAAAAGAGGGCAAAATTGAAGCAATTCATAGAAGGGCTTACAAAATCGAATATACTGTCTTTTAATGGGCTATATCCTCCAAAGGAGAGGGCTCTAAAACTCCGAAATATTTTAAAATACTCTCCTTTGGAAAGGATTTAGGTAAGGCTTTGCGCCAAAAATCTTTCACTCAAATATTTCTCGCAACAACACTATATTTGCCTCAAATACATTTACCATGCAGGTTATAAAGCAATATATAGAAGATAATAAACAGCGTTTGCTGGATGAGTTGTTCGAACTGCTGCGCTTCCCATCCGTTAGCGCCGACCCAAAATACAAGCCCGATGTTTTAAACGCCGCCGATTACGTGGCCAAAAAACTAATTGATGCCGGTGCCGACAAGGTAGAAGTTTGCCAAACAGCAGGCTACCCCATCGTTTACGGCGAAAAGATTATTGATGCTTCGTTGCCAACTGTTTTGGTTTATGGCCACTACGATGTGCAACCGGCCGACCCGCTGGAACTTTGGAAAACCCCGCCTTTTGAGCCCACCATCCGCGATGGTAAAATTTACGCCCGCGGTGCCTGCGATGATAAAGGCCAGTTTTACATGCACGTTAAAGCGTTTGAGCTGATGATGCAGACCGATACTCTGCCCTGCAATATCAAATTTATGATAGAGGGTGAGGAAGAAGTGGGCTCTAACAACCTGGGCATTTTTGTAAAACAAAACAAAGAACGCTTGAAAGCCGACGTGGTGTTGATCTCCGACACCTCGATGATCAGCATGGAACACCCTTCGCTGGAAACAGGCTTACGTGGCTTATCATACCTCGAAGTAGAAGTTACCGGCCCTAACCGCGACCTGCACTCCGGTGTTTACGGTGGCGCGGTGGCTAACCCTGCAACTATACTGGCAAAAATGATAGCATCATTGCATGATGAGGACAACCATATTGCCATCCCAGGTTTTTATGATGATGTACAGAAACTGACCGAAACCGAGCGTGCCGAACTGAACGCCGCACCATACGATGAGGAAGAATATAAAAAAGACCTCGACATAGCCGAAACATGGGGCGAAAAAGGTTATACCACTTTCGAGCGCACGGGCACCCGCCCTACCTTAGAGGTAAATGGCATCTGGGGTGGTTACATTGGTGAAGGCGCTAAAACCGTATTGCCGTCAAAAGCCAGCGCAAAAATTTCGATGCGTTTGGTGCCAAATCAAACCTCAGAAAAAATAACGCAGCTGTTTACAGATCATTTCCTGAAGATAGCGCCTAAATACGTTAAAGTAAAAGTTACCCCGCACCATGGCGGCGAGCCGGTGGTTACCCCTACCGATAGCATTGCCTACAAAGCCGCACAAAAAGCCATAGCCGAAGCATTCGGCAAGCGCCCTATTCCAACCCGCGGCGGCGGCAGCATCCCTATCGTGGCTTTATTTGAAGCCGAGTTGGGCCTCAAAACCGTACTAATGGGCTTTGGCTTAGATAGCGACGCCCTTCACTCGCCAAATGAAAAATATGATATTTTCAATTATTACAAAGGGATAGAAACTATTCCCTTGTTTCATAAATACTTTGCGGAGTTGAGTAAGTAATGAACTTCGAAACAAAAAGCCGATGAAATTTCATGGCTTTTTGTTTCCATTCTGTAAGCGGAATTATTTTTCTTTCACTCCCCTTCCTTCCCAATCAGTTATCAAGGGTTTATGAAGTTCGTGCCAGCGTTTCGCAAAACGATCTATGTTGTTTAAATCTTCCTCGATCAACGCGCCAAGTTCAAACATTCGTTTCCTAAAACCGCCTTCGGTATAAAAGGGCTTTACCTTATGATGGACAAAGTTGAAAAGCGGCATCCCTTCAAAATCGTCGCTACGCAGGCGCATCTCGCTCCTGCTATTAGGTGGAAGGTGATATTGAAGTCCGTCGGTATCCTTTAGTTGATCCAGGGATTTAACAGCCGGCGTTAATTCAAAAATGTTTAAGAAGATCTTTATCCATTTGTCGCCTCGCGAAATGTGTGTATTGACAACTTGCAGCTGCGAGTGGGGAGCAAGCCTGCAAAGTACATAGGTAAAGTCTTTTAGGTTATTCCTGCCAAACCAGTCCACCGCAAATGGAGACCGTTCAAATCCATTTTGCTGAAGTGCCGGAATGCCTTTTTTCACAAACAATTCGTTTCTCGCTTCCAGGAGCTCTTTAGCTGATACGTTGTAAAATAATCCCATATTGGCTTGAGTGAATTTATACGCTCGGTATTATCTTTAAATTACCCACTTCTCACACCCCTCCAAAAACGCCGCATCCGCATCCGCTCCTATTCCCGGCGCATCGCTGATATCCAAATGATAGCCGTCGTACTGCGCACCACCCACACATGGGTCAATTAAATGCCCAAGTTTACAAGTATCCATATCATAAAAAAGGATGTTAGGGCTGGCATATACAAAATGTAACTTACTGCTGAGGGCTATCCGGCTTTCCAGCATGCCGCCCATCATACAAGGGATTCCGCGTTCGGCGCAGGTATCGTGGATCTTTTTCGCTTCGGTAATGCCGCCGGCTTTGGCCATTTTGATGTTTACGTAATGGCAACTACCACTTTCTATCTGCTTACGGGCATCGTGATGGATGTAAACGCTTTCATCCGCCATAATTTTTACGGGGGATAGGCCCATCAGTTCGGGCAAGCGGTCATCGTACCAGGTGCGCATGGGTTGCTCGCAAAATTCGATGTCGTACCGGCCCAAAGCCTGTAGGGCAAATACGGCCTCATCAAAACTCCAGCCCTGGTTGGCATCAATGCGGATCTTCATCTCCGGGCCAACCGCCTTGCGGATCTGTTTGATACGCTCCACATCAACAGCAGCACCCTTACCCAGCTTCACCTTTAAAATAGTAGCGCTGGATGCCTTAAAGTCGATAGCTTTTTTGGCCATTACTTCCGGTGTACCAATGCCTATGGTGATATCGCTTTCCACTGCACGCTTTTCTCCTCCTAAAAACTTGTACAGCGGTAAACCAGCGTTTTTGGCAGCGATATCATACAACGCCATATCGAATGCACTTTTAATAGTACCATTGCCTGCGGTAGCGTCGTGCAGTTGCTGCATCCGAGCGGCAATCTCCAGCGCGTTTTGCCCTTTCCATATTTTGGCAAAATCCCGGGCCATTACCAGGCAGGTTTCCTGTGTTTCCCCAACGATCATCGGGAAGGCGGAGCATTCTCCCACCCCATAAAAACCGGCATCGGTATGCACGCGGATAAAAGTGTTCATGGCATGGTCCATGGTGCCGGTGGCAATGGTGAAAGGCTCCATGGGGATGCTGAAACGGTAGATATCTACAGAGGTAATAGTTACAACGGATTTATTCATAACGAACACGAATTTCACGAATTAAGGCAAATTTTCACGAATCGTGATATATCAATGTCAATATTTGTCGTAAGCGGAGTAATTGAATTCGTGAAATTCGTATAATTCGTGAAATTCGTGTATGTTTGCGTTAGTACTTCGTACGCATTCATTTCGGCTCTCCGGTTTCTGCTCTCTGTTCTAAGAAACCGTCCATGCGCCGGAAAACACTTCAAGAGATCTTATTAAATTAAAAAAATATACATGGCATTAACAAACTTGCCTGGTGGTTTTGATTATAACTCAACCAGGAATAAACTTTTACTAACCGAATACGGCCGCAACGTGCAAAACATGGTGAAATACATTGTTGCGCTGCCCACTAAAGACGAACGCAACAAATACGCACAGGTGGTTATAGACCTGATGGGCTTTTTAAACCCTCACCTGCGCGATGTAGCTGATTTTAAGCACAAACTTTGGGATCACCTGCACATTATCTCCGATTTTCAGTTGGACGTGGATTCTCCGTACCCAAAACCAAGCCCGGAAGCTATCCACATGAAGCCCGAGCCGCTTAAATATCCGCACCAGCGCATCCGTTACAAGCACTATGGCAAAACCATCGAAATGATGATAGAAAAAGCCAAAAGCATTGAGGAACCGGAGCGCAAGCGCCACATGGTACAGGCCATTGCCAACTTTATGAAAATGGCCTACGTGCAGTGGAACAAAGATTCGGTTGCCGATGATCTCATCATATCCGACCTGCTGCACTTATCCGGCGGCGAACTGAAACTGGAAGAGAACGTAAACCTTAACCGCGTTGAGTTCCGTACCAACCCGTACAGCAACAACAACCAAAACAATAATAACAACCGCGGCGGCCGTACCAATAACAACAATAACCAAAACAATCGCAATAACGGCGGTGGCGGAGGCGGTGGTGGCCGTACCAATAACAACAACAATAATCAGCGCAGCAATAACAACAACCAAAATAATAACCGCGGGCGCAACCCGGGCGGCGCTAAGAAATACTAATTACCGTTAACAGCAAGTTAATGGAGGATGGAAATATGTAATGGCTGATGCCTGCGATATTTCCATTTATTTTTTAATCTTTGCCCCTACGTACGAACAATTACCTGGATTTTTGTTTGTGTTATAAACCATTGAACATCAACCTTCGATTCATATAAAAATGAGAAACGCATTTGAAATACAGGGCGGTAAAAAGCTAAAAGGGGAAATTATCCCGCAGGGTGCCAAAAACGAGGCATTGCAAATTATATCGGCTGTATTGCTTACCGGCGAAAAAATGACCATCAATAACATTCCTGACATTCAGGATGTTAACAAACTAATAGAACTACTTGGCGATATGGGTGTTGAGGTGAACCGCACCTCCCGCTCTACCTGCACCTTCGAAGCTAAAGAGATAGATCAGGATTTTTTTAACTCAGAAGCATTCAAAACAAAAGGCGGCGGCTTACGCGGCTCCATCATGATACTGGGCCCGCTTTTGGCTCGTTTCGGCAAGGCATCTATCCCAAAACCGGGTGGCGATAAAATTGGCCGCCGCAGGCTGGATACCCACTTCCTGGGTTTCGAAAAACTGGGCGCGCGCTTTGATTACAACCCCGAGACCGGCTTTTACAATGTAGATGCATCAAACCTTAGAGGTACTTATATCCTGCTGGATGAAGCATCGGTAACTGGCACTGCCAATATTGTAATGGCTGCCGTTTTGGCCAAAGGCACCACCACCATTTATAACGCGGCCTGCGAACCGTACCTGCAGCAACTTTGCAAAATGCTTAACCGCATGGGTGCTAAGATCAGCGGCATCGCTTCAAACCTTCTTACCATAGAAGGCGTTGAAAGCCTTGGCGGAACCGAGCACACCATGTTGCCGGATATGATAGAGATAGGCTCGTTCATCGGCCTTGCTGCCATGACGGGGTCTGAGATCACCATCAAGGATGTGAAGTACAAAGAGCTGGGCATGATACCCGACGTATTTAAACGCCTCGGCATCCAGATGGAACTGCGTGGCGACGATATCTACATCCCATCTCAAGATCATTACGAGATAGATACTTTTATTGACGGATCGTTATTAACCGTTGCCGATTCACCATGGCCGGGCTTTACGCCGGATCTGCTGAGTATTGTGCTGGTTGTAGCCACACAGGCAAAAGGTTCGGTGCTCATCCACCAAAAAATGTTTGAGAGCCGCTTGTTCTTTGTAGATAAACTGCTGGATATGGGCGCTAACATCATCCTTTGCGATCCGCACCGTGCCACCGTAATCGGCTTGGATAAACAGATCCAGTTGCGCGGCATCTCCATGACCTCTCCCGATATTCGTGCGGGGGTTTCCCTGTTAATTGCCGCTTTATCGGCTCAGGGCAAATCAACCATTTATAACATTGAGCAAATAGAGCGCGGCTACCAGAATATCGATACCCGCCTGATAGCACTTGGCGCAGATATTAAAAGAGTATAATTTTTGACGAGGGACGAAAAGATGAAGGACAAAAGAAATTTGCCCTCTTTATCTCTTCGTCCTTTATCTTTCATCTCTGCTTCCTCATTTCCCCTTTTTAATTATCTTTAGTGCAACCAACTAAGCCATTTAATGTCCTATAAAAACCGGAAACCTGGGTACTCCAAGTTTATAATGATTTTTGTTGCCATAAAGGTGCTGCTGAACGCGTTGGCCATCAGTCGGTTTGGCTTTCACCGCGACGAATTTCTGCATTTGGTACTGGCCGATCACCTGGATTGGGGTTATAAGGAAGTACCACCGTTTATTGCCATGCTGGCAAAGATCACACTTTCTGTTTTTGGCGATTCTGTTTTTGCGGCGAGGATATTTTCCACCATCGCCAGTGGCCTAATTGTATGGCTTACCGGGCGCATCGCGGTAGAATTGGGCGGCCGCAGGTTTGCCATTACGCTCGCCTGCCTGGCTTTGATATTCTCACCGGCATTCGCGGCAAGCGGTTACCTTTTCCAGCCCGTGGTTTTCGATCAGTTGTGGTGGGTGCTTACTGTTTGGCTGTTTTGCAAATACCTTAACACGGCCGATGTGCGCTACCTGTACTGGCTTGGTGCGGCGGTCGGTTTTGGGATGCTTACCAAGTATTCCATGGCATTTTTCACCTTTTCGCTCATCATCGGTATTTTGATAAGCAAAGAACGCAAGTTGCTTTTTAACCGGCACGTCATCATCTCCGCGTTGATAGCTGTACTCATATTTCTGCCTAACATCATCTGGCAGTTTGTGCATCATTTACCGGTGATAACGCACATGAAACAGCTACAGGCAACCCAGCTGGATTTTGTGAAACCGATGGATTTTGTGATACAGCAATTGCTCATCAATGGTCCATCGCTGTTTATATGGCTTACCGGTTTCGCGTTTTTAATGTTATCGTTCAAGCTGAGGCGGTTTAGGTATCTGGCTATCGCGTATGTACTCATCTTCCTGTTCCTTTTAAAAATGAACGGGAAAACCTATTACCTGTTTGGTGCTTACCCTATGCTGTTTGCTGCCGGCGGCTTTGCGTTCGAAAAGATGATCACGCGGTCGAAACTAATTTTACGTGTTGCTACCATTGTGCTGTTTGTGCTGCCCAACCTATTACTCTTACCGCTTGTTTTACCCATTTTCTCGTTAGACAGAACTGTCTCCCTTTTTAAATACGCACACGAGCATGTACGCTTTTTAGATTTCGCGGTTACATGGGAGGACCAAAAGCAACACCCCACTACCCAAGATTATGCCGATATGTTGGGATGGGAAGAAATGGCCCAGAAAGCTGCCCAAACCTATCACAGCCTTACGCCAGAGCAGCAAAAGCACGCCCAGATCTTTGCCGACAATTACGGCGAGGCTGGTGCCCTCCATCACTTCCACAAAAAGTATAACATGCCCGATGTGGTGAGCCTCAACAGCAGCTTCGCGCTGTGGGCTCCCGACAATTTGGATGCTAAATACATTATTTATGTAGATGACGACGATAACGTAACCGCGCGCCTTGCACCGTTATTAGAAAGCTATAAGCAAACCGGCGAGGTACTTACCCCCCTGGCACGCGAAAAAGGAACCCGGATATACCTGTTGGTAAACCCTTCGCCAAAGCTTAACGAAGTATATAAAGCGGAACTGGCGAAGAAAAGGTTGGAGTGATGGGCAAATATGTAGACGAAATAAGTTCAGACTGATATTTGATAAAACAAAAATCTGTAAATTCATTAATTCTGTAAATTCTGATTCAGACAACGAAATAATCCGATGCGCGGACTAAAAACTATCCTCTTCCTCACCATATCCAACCTGTTTATGACGTTTGCCTGGTATGGGCACCTTAAGTTTAAAGAATACGACTGGGGCAAAAACCTGGGGCTGATCTCCATCATCTTCATCAGTTGGGGCCTGGCATTTTTTGAGTACCTTTTCCAGGTACCTGCAAACCGTTTAGGCTTTAAGGGCGATGGCGGGCCGTTCACCCTGGTTCAGCTAAAAACAATTCAGGAAGCTATTACCCTAACCATGTTTATGGTTTTCACCATCTTATTCTTCAAAACCGAAAAACTCGGCTGGAATCACCTCGTAGGTTTCGCCCTGATAGTGCTCGCGGTGTTTGTGATATTCAAGAAATGGTGAGCTGCGGATGTGCAGGTATGCAGATGATTATTGTTTTGCTAAGCGATAGAGAAGCATCTATTCGCCGCAGGGGCGGGTAGCCGACAAGCATGCTGTACATCAGATCCTTCGCTATCGCTCAGGACAAACTTTAGAGTACCAACACAATCCTCCTCCCATTATCTTCATTCTGCCATGCTTCTTCCACGTTCTCCATGGAGATGGCTTCTGTTTCTATGGTGAGTTTTCCTTCGGCTGCCAGCCTGAAGATCTCCGGTAATATCTGGGTGGGGATGGTTTTCAGTACTTCCATAGGGATGCTACCGCCGCCTACGCCGCATATTTCTATCATCGAACTGCGTAGTGCTGCTGCGGGCAGGGTGATGTTGCTGCCAGCCATTTCGCCCACCTGGATAAAGCGTACAGGATGCGGCAAGGCGTTCAGGTCGTGGCCGCTGAGTACTTCCAGGATCAGTTCTGCCGGATGCGCCCATAAATAATCGACCACGATATCGAATGGCTGCTGTTGTGCTTCGACTTTTAAGGCTTGCTTTATTTCTTCATCGCTTTGCCTGAGGGATATGACTACATCGGCCCCTAAACTTTTAAGTTGTTCCAACGCATGCGGGTTACGCCCTGTGGCCACAATTTTTGCCGCGCCAAAATGTTTGGCTATTTGTATCGCCAATTTCCCGGTGATACCCGTTGCGCCCGAAATTAGTACGCAACTGCCTTTTTTCAGCTGTCCTTTCCAAACCAGCGATAACCACGCAGATATGGCCGGATTGGGTAAAGCCGCTGCGGTTACATCGTCCACATTAGCCGGTATGGGCAAGGCGTAACCCTTGGCAATGGCAACCCGTTCGGCCATCATTCCATTGGGCGATGAAGTGTAAACCCGCTTGCCATCCTCCAGTTTGCCAACTCCATCTATCCCCACAACCGCAGGGAAACTGGTGTATTTATCGTAATGCAGCCCTTTGGCGCGCATCCTGTCTAAATTTTTGATGGATGCCGCGGTTACGTTTACAATTTGCTCGTGCGGTTTTGCAATAGGTTCTGCTATATTTTCAATTTTGGGGATATCTCCCGCCTGGTGTATTACTGCTGCTTTCATGTTTGTATTTATTATTTATACAAAGATGCCTGCATGCAGCCAGCGCGGCGATAACAATTGTTAAGAAATGAAATGGGTATAAATTACCTGGTTACCGCGTTGCGAATGCGGCTCAGCGAAACTGAAGTGATGCCCAGATAGGATGCGATATAATGCTGCGGAATGCGTTTGACGATGTGCGGTTTTTCTTTCAGGAGTTGCAAATAGCGCTCTTTGGGAGTGTATTTAATGAACGACATAAAATGCTGCATGTAATTCACCTGCCGGTCCAACATCAGGGTCACATATTGGCTCCGCGCTTCGGGCAGTTCGTCTATCGTTTTCTGTATAATTTCCCAATCCCGCTTATGTATCCAATATAAAGTACAGGGCTCTATTGCCTCAATGCTGTATAAACTCGGCGTACCTTTTCTAAAACTTTCGATGGAAGATACCGCCTCATTCTCGAAAAAGAACTGGAAGGTAACATCCTTGCCTTTATTGTTGAACCATGCCCGCAGGCAGCCTTTTTCTATGTAAAAGGCTTTTTTGGAGGTGTCGCCCTCATGTAACAGAATGGTTTTGGCGGGCACTTCTACTTTATGATATAAAGCGGCAAACTCCTCCCATTTATCTCTTAGCTGGGGAAAGCGTTCCTGAACGAGTTTTAGCATAATCGTTTTACAGATAAATTTATTTGCCGTGCGTTAAATAGATCACCTGCCCTGTTTTTGCATTGATCATGATATAAAAAACGCCGCCTTTTTCAGCCCATAGGTAACCGGTCATCATCCAATAGCCATCTGCCTGACCGACTTTGTACGGCCTCTCCGCCTTAATTTTCTTTTCGCCATATACGTCGAAAAGAACGGCTTCCGCGGATTTTACAAAACTCTCTTCGTCGGTTATTTTTATCGCAGAAACAGGATATTTCCGGGGGTATTGTTTCTGTCCGTTTAAGCCGGCCTTAACGTATGCTCTAACTTCGTTAGTTGGCATGTGTAAATTCTCCCACGTATTATCACAGGCGGTCAACAAAAATAATAGGGCGATAAAGGTTTTTTTCACAAACGAAATATACAAACAAAAAGAGACGCGAAGTATCGCGCCTCTACAATTATATCTTTTGTCTTTTCGTCCTTATTCCTTCATCCGCCTAAGCCGATATCGCGTTAATGATATCGTACTGAGTGATGATCTCTATCTTTCCGTTATCATCCTCTACCAGTACAGCGATGTTATCCCTGTTGATCATGCCCGAAATTTTATCTATCGAAGTATTAAGATCCACAAATGGGAATGGCGCGGTGGAGATACTTTTAACCGGCTGAGATTTGATACCAGGGTTTTCCATCAGCGAGGTCAGGATGTCGCTTTCGGTTATTTTGCCAATCACCATACCTTTTTGGGTAACCGGGATCTGCGAGATATTGAGCGATTTGATGGTGTTGATCGCCTCCAGAACTGTTTTTTCGCAATCGATGGTAACAATGTCCTGTGCATCTTTTTTGCTGATGATATGGCGGGCAGTCAGTTTTTCTTCTTTGATAAAGCCGCGGTCGCGCAACCAGTCGTCATTGTACATTTTACCAAGGTAACGGGTACCATGATCGGGGAAAATCACCACTACCACATCGCCTTCTTTAAACATGTGCTTCATTTGCAGCACACCCGCTATGGCCGAACCGGTTGAGTTACCAGCGAAGATGGCTTCCTTCCGGGCGATTTCGCGCGTCATGAGGGCGGCATCCATATCGGTTACCTTTTCAAAATGGTCTATCAGGCTAAAGTCAACGTTCGCCGGCAAAAAATCCTCACCTATACCTTCGGTAATGTACGGGTAGATCTCGTTCTTATCAAACTCTCCGGTCTCCTTGTATTTTTTAAATACCGAACCATAAGTATCGATCCCTAAAATTTTAATGTCAGGATTTTTCTCTTTCAGGAAACGGGCAATACCTGATAACGTTCCGCCGGTACCTACGCCCGCTACTACGTGGGTAACCTTGCCTTCGGTTTGTTCCCAAATTTCGGGGCCGGTTTGCTCGTAGTGCGCCTGCGAATTGCTCAGGTTATCGTACTGGTTCGGCTTCCATGAATTTGGCACCTCGCGCTCCAGGCGCGATGAAACCGAGTAGTAAGAGCGCGGGTCTTCCGGCTCTACGTTGGTAGGGCACACAATCACCTCGGCACCAAAGGCGCGCAGGGCGTCAAATTTCTCTTTAGATTGCTTATCGGTACTCGTGAAGATACATTTATAACCTTTTATTACCGCTGCAATGGCCAGGCCCATACCTGTATTGCCCGACGTACCCTCTATAATGGTACCGCCCGGTTTAAGTTTACCGCTTTTTTCGGCGTCCTCAATCATTTTAAGGGCCATACGGTCCTTTATTGAGTTACCCGGGTTGGTGGTTTCAATTTTTGCCAAAACCGTAGCCGGGATATCTTTTACTATTTTATTCAGTTTCACCATGGGCGTATTGCCAATGGTTTCGAGGATGTTATTATACCACATAATTTAAATTCTACCAGTTCTATGTATAAAACGGGGCAGGCCTCAAAATTAGCTTTCTTAAATGATATTTTTTTATGGAATAGTAAATACATCTGCATCTTAACGATATAAATACGATCCCAACAACCATAAAACCTATAATTTAGCCATATATGCCACAATTATTTACCAGGATATTTATCGCCCTTTTATTGCTATGCAACGCAGCATTTGCCCAACGCCCATTAACCGACAGCAGGCAAAACAGTTATTACACCTACATTTATAAGCTGAGCGATGCAGATGTAAGGGCATTCTATAAGTCGCCCGGCAAACCATTTGATGATAAAGTGCTGCGTAACCCGGTAGATTCGTTCAAAACAGATAAATATTGGGAAAATACCCTGCCGCCCGGTAATTATGTAAAGGCCTATGCCGAACAGAACAGGCTGAGGTACTCGCTGATAGAAAACCATTCGGCTTTTTTAAAACTATTCACCAGCAAATACGAGCATCGTTTTATCCTAACGGATAAAAAAGGGGCGTATATTACCACAGCAGCAGCCTGGCTTAACGGTAAAAAAGTGCCCTATGATGAAAGAAGCGGCACCTGGTATTTTAAGAGAGGTAAATCTATTAACACAGTACAGGTAGATTATGCAGGGGTAAGCAACTTCTACACCGTAGCACCAACCAAGGAATATGATTATTACCAAAGTCCACAAAAAAGCTGGTACGCGTCTTTATGGGCATCCATTAAAAGCATCTTTAAGAAAAACGAGAGCAACCGCTATACACCAAGGCCATATACCGGTTTTATGGTATTTAACAAACCTATTTATAAGCTGGGCGATACGGTAAAACTTAAAGCTTTCATCTTCACCCAGCGCGATAAAAAACCCATCGCGCAGAAAAAACTATTGGTAAAGTTGGTAATGGATGGCGAACGCAAAAACATAGGCGAAGTAACTGCCTATCGGGATGGCGGTTTTGAATATAGTTTTGTGCTGAGCGATACCCTGAAGTTGGAATTGGATGAACGCTACGAAGTACTGCTTACCGATCCTGCAAAAACTCCTAAAAACAAGGATGATGATGACCAGGATGGTGACCATAAAAACAAGGACCTGGTGTACTCTGGCAATTTTCAGTACGAAGAATATGAGCTAAAGTCAATAAAATTTGAAATGCGGGCAGATAAAAAAGAGCATTGGCCGGGCAGCCCGCAAGTTGTTTACTTAAAAGCAACTGATGAAAACAACCTGCCGGTAGCCGACGGGCGGGTTACCTTAACCTTAAAAACGGGCAATATCACCAGCCAGAAAACCAACCACCAATACATCCCCGACACATTGTGGGTGCATAAATTCCCGCTGGATGCTGTTGGTGAAACCAAAATAACCATTCCAGATTCCATCTTCCCGAAAGCGGATATCAACTACAGTATGGAGGCTGAATTTTTAAACGCCGATAACGAACGGCAGAATCAATGGGCAAGCGCCAACTTCCTGTATCAAAAATTCAACATCGCTACCGATGTGGTAAATGATTCTTTAAAAATTGATTACCAGCACCTGGGTAAGCCAGCCAATGGCAACGCGTTTGTAAGTGCTTTAAACGCAGCCGGGGACACACTTTTTAAGGAAGAAATAGCGCTACCCGGGTTTGTGAAGGTAAAACCCGGCGCGACAGCATACAATATTGAAACCGATAGCGCCAGCTCCGATATAGAGATGAAGGATTTTGAGGGCAACATCTCACTCTCCGGCGAACGTACGGCCGATTCGCTATTTGTGAACGTAAACAACCCGCGTAAACTCCACTTCTTCTATTCGGTTTTTGCCAACGGCAAATTGTTGGATGGCGGCAAAGCCACCGAACTGTTTTACAAAAAAGTCTACCCATCAAATAAGCCGGTTAACTTTCGCGTCAATTACATTTGGGCGGGACAGGTACAAACGCAAGATGCTAACCTGGCCTACCGTAAGGATCTGCTCACCATTAATGTAAGGCAGCCCGTATCGGTTTATCCGGGGCAAAAGGCGCAAACCGATATTGTGGTAACCGATGCCGCCGGCCGGCCCATTGCCAATACCGATGTTACTGCCTGGGCACTCACCAAAAAATTCAACTACGGTGCGCCGAATACACCTTTTTTGGGGAAACCCTATTATGCCGCCAAGGGCAAAAAACAATTTAAGATGGAGGAAACCGAAATAAACGGGGCCATCAAACTAAATTGGCTGCGCTGGATCCGTGAAATTGGCCTGGATAGCATTGCTTATTACCAGTTTACCCATCCTAAAACCACCTACCGCTTAGAGGAGCCCGGTATTGATACCATTACCCAAATAGCGCCCTTTATTGTGCAGGGTGGAGACATCATCCCCGTGCATATTTTATATATAGATTATCTTCCCGTTTATTTTAGCCAGGCAAAACAAATGCAGCCATACAGCTTTAAGGTGAGGCCGGGCTACCACTCCCTCATGTTCCGTACGGCTACGCAAAACATCCAGATGGATAGCGTGCTGGTGCAAAAATCAAAAAAGCTGATCTTAAGCATCAACGCCGATACCTACCCGGTTATTAAAACAAAGGATACCCTTAGTTTTGCGGAGGCCGATAACGTGAATAAATATCTTATCAGCGTAGTAAATAATTTTGACGGCAAAAGAGCGCTCATCGCACAAACCGACCGGATCTTCTTTCTAAACCCTTACAGCACCGCAGAAAGCACCGTCCTTACCGGCCCGCTATCGCCCAATTACACCGTTTTCGACCGGCAGGGCGATAAACCTCAGCCATTTATTGCCGAATCGAATTATTCATACTGGTTTGCGCCGGGGCTCATCAGGCAAAAAAGTATCAGCGCCAGCTACCCGTTTAGCCACGCTTTAGCCAATATATCGGGCAACACAAATTACAAACAGTATGTGCTTAGCAACAATGCTACAGATAGCCTTTGGCAGGATTACCTGGACCAGCGTAGTAACAGCAGTCGCCTTTTTAACAACCCGGCTATCGCTGATAAAGAAAGTGGAAGGTTAACCATACGCCGAAAAGTAGTTGAAAACGAAAAGATGGTGCTCATCAAAAACGTGATCCTCTACCGCTATAACAACCCCGACTTTATCAGGATATACCCCGGCAGCACTACCGATTTTGGTAAGCTGAGCAAAGGGAATTACCGCATGCTGTTCCTTTTAAAGGGTGATACTTATGATATAAAAGAGAATATTGCAATAAAAGCCTATGGGATAAATTATTATGAGATGAGCGTACTGCCGGCGCATGCAAAGGATTCGGTAAGTATTAAAATTGGCCGGGTGATCGGCGAGCGTAAAAGCGAGGTGTACCGCAATTTTGATAACCAGATAGAGAACGATGAACTGAAGTTAAAGGAGATATTTAATGAAAAGTACTTTAACACAAGCGATTTCAGCCAAATGGTTACCGGCAAGCTGATCGGCAGCGACGACAAATTGCCAATTGTTGGCGCTACTATAAAAGTAAAGGGTACTACCAATAGCGCAGTTACAAGCATTAACGGCACTTTCCGCCTAAGGGTACCGCCGAATGGCAAACTGGTAGCAAGTTACCTGGGTTATTATACACAGGAAGTTGACTTTATCTCCGGCACAAATGTTAAAATAACAATGCATGCTTCCCAAAACCAACTGCAGGAAGTTGTAGTAGTTGGATACAGTACTACCAGGAGAAAAGACATGACCGGGGCGATAAGTTACGTTACCGCTGAGCAGTTTTTGCAGGGGAAGGTCAGCGGTATAACGGTAGTAAGCGAAGGCACTCCCGGTGCCGGCCTTACAATTCAAGTAAGAGGGTTATCGTCGGTAGCCGGCAAAACCCCTATTTATGTTATTGATGGCGAAATAGTTACCGATCTAAAAGGCATCAGCCCCGGCGACATTGGCGAAATAAGCGTATTGAAGGATGCTGCTGCAACGGCCATATACGGTTCACGTGGCGCTAATGGCGTTATCATCATCACCAAAAAGACATCGGCGAATGCGTTAGTCGCACCTGCTGATGCGCCTGTAGCAGGGCAGCAAACCTTACGCAAAAACTTCTCGGATTACGCTTACTGGCAACCCAAACTTACTACCGACGCTAACGGCAAGGCAAGTTTCACCAGCGTTTTCCCGGATGATATTACCAACTGGCGCACTTTTGTCATTGCCGTTAACGGGCAGCGCCAAAGTGGTTTTGCAGAACAGCAGATAAAATCGTTTAAACCGGTTAGCGCCAATTTTATAGCGCCGCAATTTGCTGTGGCCGGCGATGAGATGAGCTTGATAGGTAAGGTGATGAATTACAACTCCACTCCTATTACCGCTAACCGTACTTTTAAATATAACGGAGCGGTGCTAAAACAGGACGATATACAGGTTGCCAATGCTAAAATTGATACGCTGAACATTACTGCAACCAACGCCGACAGCCTGGAATTTGAATACAGCATTGCGCGTGACAATGGCTATTTTGATGGCGAAAAACGCAAAATACCTGTAGTAAAACAAGGCGTACAGGAAACCATTGGCGTGTTTGAAGCGTTGGACAGGGATACCACTATTACCCTGAAATTCGACGCGGCAATGGGGCCGGTAACCTTTAGGGCCGAGGCCTCTGCCCTGCCCGCGCTTGCCGAAGAAGCCAAACACCTGCGTGAGTATAAATATTTATGCAACGAACAACTGGCCTCTAAGTTGAAAGGCTTGCTGGCCGAAAAGCGCATCCAAACCTTCCTTAACCTGCCGTTTAAATACGAACGGAATATTTTGGACATCATCAAAAAACTACAGGATGGCCGTAACACGAGCGGTATTTGGGGATGGTGGGCCAATAGTAACGACGAGCTCTGGCTGAGCCTGCACACGGTAGAGGCTCTTTTAGATGCAAAAACCATGGGTTACACGGTAAATGTAGATCAACCTAAATTAACCGCCTATTTGGTTTACCAATTAGAAAGCTATCGCGGTGAGGAAAAGCTGGCCTGCCTGCAGTTACTGTATAAAACTGGTGCCAGGGTGGATTATACAAAATATTTTGGGGTGATAGAAAAGGAATACAAAACCCAAAAAGATGTACCCAATTACAACCGCCTGCGCCTGATGTTGCTGAAACAAGAGGCAGGGCTTACCGTAAAAACAGATAGCCTGCTGACTGCCGTCCATAAAACGATGTTTGGTAATCTATATTGGGGCGAAGAGGGTTACCGCTTCTTTGATAATTCCATACAGGTAAGCGTGCTGGCCTACCAGATCATTAAAGCCGAGGGCAAGCACCCGGAAGTACTGGCCAAAATAAGGGGCTACTTTTTAGAACAGCGCAGCCACGGCGAGTGGCGCAACACCTACGAATCGGCACTGATACTGGAAACTATTTTGCCCGATCTGTTGAAGGTTGATAGCGAGCTAAAACCGGCTGTGCTAACAATTAAAGGCGCGGCTACTGAAACCATTACCGCTTTCCCTTATACTACAACATTGAAAGATAATCAGATCAGCATCAGCAAAACCGGAAGCCTGCCTGTTTACATCACCGGCTACCAGCAATTTTGGAACA
Source organism: Mucilaginibacter sp. (assembly GCF_039925265.1). GTDB lineage: Bacteria > Bacteroidota > Bacteroidia > Sphingobacteriales > Sphingobacteriaceae > Mucilaginibacter. Next base: position 8,832 of record NZ_JBDSZG010000055.1, on the reverse strand, counting down.
GCAAGCCCGAAAAGGTAAACAAGGATTTTACAGTTGATACCTGGGTTGAAAAAAACGGCGATAAGCGTGCCCGGTTAAAAGGCGGCGAGGCGGTACAGCTTAAAGCCGAAGTAACGGTGAATGGCGATGCCGATTTTGTGATGGTAGAGATCCCCATCCCGGCAGGATGCTCCTACGATAACAAGGCGCAACAATGGGCCAACAACGAGGTACACCGCGAATTTTTTAAAGAAAAAGTAAGCATCTTTTGCCGCAAGCTAAAAGAAGGTAAATACACGTTCACCGTAAACCTGATGCCTCGCTACGGCGGTAACTACAACCTAAATCCCGCCAAAGCTGAGCAAATGTATTTCCCTGTATTTTATGGCAGGGAAGGGATGAAGAAGGTAATGGTTGGAGATTAAAGGTTATAAAAAAACGTCATTGCTGTAAGGAACGAAGCAATCTCTAAACTGTGCATAGCCGCTATATATTGCCGACCTGCCTATCTGGAGATTGCTTCGTTCCTCGCAATGACGCGTGGGGTATTAGTATACCTTAGAATTTCAAATGTTTCACTGTCAACCCACCGTTGATGAGCTGTTTTAACGATTCGATACCTACCCTGAGGTGGGTTTCTACATATTGCTCGGTTACGGATGAGTCGCTTTCGGCTGTTTTTACACCTTCGGGGATCATCGGCTGATCTGATACCAGCAGCAATGCACCCGTAGGGATCTTGTTGGCGAAGCCGGTGGTGAAGATGGTCGCTGTTTCCATATCGATGGCCATAGCACGCAGGTCTTTCAGATATTTCTTAAAATCCTTATCGTGCTCCCACACTCGGCGGTTGGTGGTATAGCAGGTTCCGGTCCAGTAATCGCGGCCAAAATCGCGTATGGTGGTGGATATGGCTTTCTGCAGGGCAAAGGCGGGCAGTGCCGGCACTTCGGCGGGCAGGTAATCGTTTGATGTACCCTCGCCGCGAATGGCCGCTATGGGCAGTATCAGGTCGCCTACGTTGTTCTTCTTTTTCAAGCCACCGCATTTCCCTAAAAATATTACCGCTTCGGGATGTATGGCGGTTAGCAGGTCCATTACGGTTGCCGCTACAGAACTACCCATCCCAAAGTTAATGATGGTGATACCGTTGGCGGTTACGCTTTGCATCGGCTTATCCAGGCCCATTATCGGCGCATTCTCATTCCATTCGGAAAACAGCTGCAGGTATTTAGAAAAGTTGGTGAGGATAATGTACTTGCCAAAAGCATCAAGCGGGCGGCCGGTATAACGCGGCAACCAGTTGGCCACTATGGCTTCTTTGGTTTTTAAGCCCGATTTTACGGGCGATGTTACTTCTTTTACTTTCTTTTCTTCTTTTAGTGTTGCGTCTTTTTTGGCATCTAATTGTTCGTTCATTTTTTGAGTTCTCCTATTATTTATCCCATTGGCGAATTCCTTTGGGGGCGTTTAAAAACCTTTTATACAGCAAACCCCGGCGGGTTATCGCCAGGGCTGCGGGTCTTGTTATACAAATATAGCTATTTTAAGCCAATTTAGTGTTAAGCTACCTTTAATTTTTTAAGATCCGACTTCTCAAACTTCTCTCTCGCGTACTCCAGCGTTACATTTAAGCGCTTCACATCCTTCTTGGATGGGAACTCAAACATGGCGTCGATCATGATGGCTTCGCAGATAGAACGCAGGCCGCGGGCACCCAATTTAAACTCCATTGCCTTGTCAACAATAAAGTCTAAAACGTCTACATCAAACTCCAGTTTTACACCTTCGTATTCAAACAATTTTTTGTACTGTTTCAATAAAGAGTTCTTTGGTTCGGTCAAAATATTGTGCAGGGCTTCCCTATCCAGCGGATTAAGGTAAGTAAGTACCGGCAAACGGCCTATGAGCTCTGGGATCAACCCAAACGATTTCAGATCCTGCGGGGTGATGTACTTGTACAGGTTCTTCATGTCCACCTCGTTATCATCGCGTTTCATTTTGTAACCCACGGTTTGGGTACGCAGCCTGTTGGCAATTTTTCTGTCGATGCCATCAAACGCGCCGCCGCAGATGAATAAAATGTTGCTGGTGTTAACGGTGATCATCTTTTGGTCGGGGTGTTTACGGCCGCCTTGTGGTGGTACGTTAACCATGGTTCCTTCCAAAATCTTCAATAAAGCCTGTTGCACGCCCTCGCCGCTTACATCGCGGGTGATGGATGCGTTATCGCTTTTGCGGGCAATTTTATCCACTTCATCAATGTATACAATACCGCGCTCGGCAGTGTTTACATCATAATCTGCGCTTTGCAGCAAACGGGTAAGGATACTTTCCACATCCTCGCCTACATAGCCAGCTTCGGTTAATACCGTAGCATCGCAAATGCAGAAGGGCACGTTTAGTATCTTGGCAAGCGTTTTGGCCAGCAGGGTTTTGCCCGTACCGGTTTCGCCCACCATAATGATGTTTGATTTTTCTATCTCTACCTCGTCCTTATCCACACGTTGGTTAAGGCGTTTATAGTGGTTATATACCGATACCGCCAGCACTTTCTTAGCGTCGTCCTGGCCAATGATGTATTGATCGAGGTGGGATTTTATTTCTGCCGGTTTTAAAATAGCAGGCGACGATGGCGAAGCTTTCACCTTACGCACTTTAAGCTCTTCTGCCAGTATCTCGTTAGCCTGGTTAACGCACTTATCACAAATATGCGCGTCGAGCCCGGCTATCAGCATCAGGGAGTCTTGTTTACCTGCGCCGCAAAACGAGCACCTGATCTCCTTGCTGTTCTTGTTCATCTGCTAATTGGTTTATCAAAAATAATCAATTAAAAATTTAATTGCAATGTGTACAACCCCTTAAGGCTGTACACAGTACGCAAAATTGATTATTTTGTTTTGTTACTGTTCCCTTTTAAAACTTCATCAACCATACCAAATTCTTTTGCTTCGTCGGCAATCATCCAGTAATCACGGTCTGATGCTTCCCAAACTTTTTCGTACGATGCGCCGCTGTGGTCGGCGATGATCTGATATAGTTCTTTTTTCAGCTTGGTGATCTCGTGATACGTGATCTCGATATCGCTTTGCTGACCCTGCGCACCACCCGATGGCTGGTGGATCATCACCCTTGAATGTGGCAATGCTGCACGCTTACCTGCTGTACCTGCGCAAAGTAATACCGCCCCCATTGATGCTGCCATACCTGTACAAATTGTAGCTACATCGTTAGATATGAACTGCATGGTATCATAAATACCCAAACCTGCATAAACAGAGCCACCCGGCGAGTTAATATAGATCTGGATATCGCGCTTTGCATCAGCCGATTGCAGGAATAGCAATTGAGCCTGAATAATGTTTGCATTCTGATCATAAATAGCATCGCCAAGGAAAATGATGCGGTCCATCATCAAACGCGAGAACACGTCCATCTGGGCTACGTTCATCTGGCGTTCCTCAATGATGTACGGGGTCATGCCGGTTGGGTTGTAAATACCGCTTGGCTGGCTGTTACGATCGAAGGTTGAAAGGTACTTATCTACGGTGAGGCCGTTTAAACGGTGATGTTTAACGGCATATTTACGAAATTCGTTCTTATCGATATTACTGCTCATGATATGTGTTTGTTATAATATAAATGCTTTTGGGTAACCGGGCTAAATATAGTTTTTAGTTGAATAGATTTAATAGTGTAAAGTTTGTGTAAAGTAAAAAAAAGCCTCACCCCAACCCCCTCCAAAGGAGAGGGAGTAAGAGCTTCTTCAAGTCCTCTCCATGGAGAGGATTTAGGTAAGGCTTAAACGCCAAAAGCATTTGCTTTAGGCAAATGCTTTTGGTAAAGGATATTATTAAACGGACGTGCTTAGCCTTCCAGTTTGTTAAAATCGGTAAACAGGATCTCTTTTTTATCTAAAGTGATCACGCTTTTTACGTAATCAAAAACCTTAACGGCTTTTACTTCCTCAAATATTTTGTTTGCCTGCTCTTTGTTTTGCAAATACTGCACGGTGTACTGCGCCAATTGCTCCTCTGGAAGCGATTGCTGGCTGTACGCGCGGAACTGCTGATCTAAGCTCATTTTCGCGTAACTAAATACTTCATCGTATTTAATATCGATGTTGCCATCTTTCGTTATTTTGTTTGCTATCAGCGTCCATTTCAGATTTTTTGCAAAATCGTTGTAACCACTTTCCAATTCTTCCTCGGTTAGTTTTTCGTTGGTTGCTTTCAACCAGCGTTTTAAAAACTCATCGGGCAAGTTAAACTGAGTTTTGTTAAGGCTGTAGTTGTAAATGTCGTTTTGCAGTTTGCGTTCGCTATCCTGCTGCATCATTGTTTCAACTTCTTCGGTTATTTTTTCCCTGAAGCCTTCTTCGGTAGTTACGGTACCTTCACCAAATAATTTGTCAAAGAACTCCTGGTTCAAATCTGCTTCCTCTAAACGGTTAACATTTTTAACTGTTAATTTGAAGTTCGACTTTAAATCAGCTGCTGTTTCCTCGTCAACCTTAAGCACGCCTGCAATTTTTGCTGAATCGTTACCATAAGCTGCCTGGATATCCAGCGTTACTTCGTCACCCTTTTTTAAACCTATTAATGATGCTTTGATAGCCTCATCTTTTATCAGATCTAAACGAACCGATGCCGTGTTGCTAATGCCATCCTCAAAAACAGAACCATCCGGAGATAATTGCACTAATTCGGAATAAAGAACATCATCATCTGCCGATACGTCAGGATTTGTCATTTTGCCATAGGCGCGACGGATACTTTTCACACGCTGAGCCAATGTTTCTTCATCAGCTTTGATGATGTATTGAGTTATCTGGTCTTTAGAAGTAAAGTCGATATCAAACTCCGGCGCTAAACCAATTTCGTAGTTAAACTCAAAATCATCAGCAAAATCCCAGTTGTACTCTTTACGGTCGTCTTCGTGTTTTGGCAAAGGCTGGCCCAGTACTTCCAGTTTTTCTTCTTCTAAGTATTTGTTCAGGGTATCGCTCAGCATGTTGTTGATCTCGTCAACCAAAATGCTTTTGCCATACATTCTTTTAATGTGTGCAGTTGGCACCATGCCCGGGCGGAAACCTGGGATCTTTGCTTTCTTAGCTTGTTCCTTAATCGCTTTTTCTACGCGTGGCTGGTAGTCAGCCGGGTTTAAATTGATCTTTACAACCGTGTTCAGGTTATCAACTTTTTCCTGTGATATATTCATCTTTTTTACCGGATAGTGTTTTAATATAATAAACCACCATGCAATTTTTTTAACCGCATGGCAGCTTTTTAGAGGCGCAAAAGTATAAATTTATTTCGAGAATTTATTTGGCCAGGGGTTTGTTTTCGAATTTTACAACCTTGTTGCTTACAGGCTTAACTGTTTTTAAATAAGTGTAAACCGCCGCCAGGTCGCTTTCTTTCATACCACCATAGCGCCACCAGGGCATAATGGTTTGAAACTCGCCTTGTTTCACCGGATAGGGCTTCATGCTACCGTTGGTATATTGCTTAAAACGGGCAATAAACTGCTCTTTGGTCCAGGCACCTATGCCGCTTATTCTATCTGGCGTTATATTGGCCGAACGGATAGTTGTGCCGCCGCCAATATTGTATTCGTTGCCACCGGCATAATCCATCCCCACGACAGGTTTTCCTTGTACAGCCTTGGTGTGGCATTCGCTGCAGGCCGCAGCCTCAATTAGGTATTTACCGTATTTAAGCGTATCGCTTTCGGCCGGTATTTTAGCGGGCATTGCTTTTTGCGGCATGGTGTTTACCAGCAAATTCAAAGGAAAATCAAGCTTGCGTTTTGGGAAACTGCTTGCATGCGGTTTAAGGGTGCGGATGTAAGCGATGATGCTGAAAATGTCCTCCCTATCCATTTTACCAAATGCCACATACGGCATTATGGGAAATATGGCCGAGCCATCTTTTTTTACACCTGTGGTAATGGCGCGGTACAATTCGCCGTCTGTCCAGCTTTTTAAGTTGGTTGGGGTAATGTTGGGCACATAAACAGCGCCCGGAAAGCTGATGCGTTCGTCGAATTTCTCGCCACCGGCTCCTATAATAGCGGTATCAATAGGGCCGCCAAACTGGTCCCATTTACGGGTAGAGTGGCAATCTATACAAACGGCTACATGGTTGGCCAGGTATTTACCACGGGCCAGCCTTTTCGGCGTTGCTTCAACTTTAATATTTTCGGGCTGGCCAACATTGGGCAGGGCGTGGGTTACATAAGAGACCGCTGATATGGCTATCAATACGATAAAGATGACGATGTACGCCATCCATTTTTTGAGCTTTTTCATGATGAGGTTGAGTAGTATTATTCTTAAAACAATAAGTCGTACTCAACCTCACGAACGTTACACCGGGTAACGGTTTTTTATTAATTGATCTTGGTGATAGACGAAGCGCCCGATTTATCGCTGCTTACATTTGACGGACTGCCGCGGTACTCAATTTCTGATGCGCCGCTGGTATGCACGCTCAGATCTTTCAATACATTAATTTTGCAATGGCTGGCCCCAGATGTTTCGATTCGGTACTTGCCCACTACAAAATCAAGCGCGTCAATGTCCCCGCTGCCGCTCAGGCTTACATCGTGCGATGCCGCCTGGCCTTTCAGCTTTAGTTCGGTACTTCCGCTGCCTTCGGTATGTACATCTGCGGCGCTGATATCCATATCTAATTTGGTAGAACCTGAAAGGTTTAGATCCAGGTTGCCGGTAGTGATACGGCCTATGGAAGTTATTTCTACCGCGCCCGATGCTTCAACAGCGCTAAGCGCTTTCACACCAATAGAAATTACCATTTCGGTGCGGCTATCGAGGTTACGGGTGGTGTATATGCGCAGTTTGTCGCCCTCTACTTCTGTTTTAATATATTTAAGCAAATTGTCATCGGCCGTAATGGTTACTATCGATGAGCTATCCTGTTTAAGGGTAACTTTTAGTCCGCCCGAAATATCAACTTTTGTGAAATCTACAACGGTACGTTTTTCTGTAGCCGCTTTGCCCGAGCCATGGATGCGCCTGAACCGTCTGCATGATGATGATAATAGGCTCACCGAAAGCAGTGCAACCAAAACGAATATTTGTAGATAAGATTTTTTCATGGTAAGTTTTTTTGTTTTTGACACCGTTTATTGCCCTGAAGTTACACTAAAAGTTAAAATAAAAAAAGCCGTTGCCCGGCAACAGCTTTTAAGGTATATATTGAATTGTGAAAGGTGCGTATTATAAACCGGCTATATCTCTTTTACCTGCTGCCGACATCTGCATTTTGCTTTCGTTAACAGTGATGAAGTTATCGTTGATCACCTTTGCAGAGTCTGCGTATTTTAAGCTGTATTCGGTAACGCTTCCGGTTAAGGTTGCTTTGGCATTATCGTTTACGGTTACTGTAGCGCGGTAAGCTTCTAAGTTTAAAGTTGCGGTTGCGTTATCGTACAGGTTAACGTCCAGGTCTATTTTTGATAAGCTACCGAAAGATTTTACAGCTGCGTTATCATAAACTGAGATGGCGCGCAAATCGTTAGCGGTTACCCAAACCACTAATTTTTCTGCTTTGTAAGATGAGATGCGTAGCACACCGTTTTGGCTTTGTACCAAAGCGCTTTCGGCATAGTACTGGTTGTACACTTTCACCTGGTCGGTGTTGCCGTCAGATATGTAAAGCTCTACGTTTCCGTGTACTTCTATTTTGCTGATCTGGCTGATGTTTGTTAATGTGGTGCTTACTTCTTTGTTATCATTTTTTACTGAAGCTAAGCTTGAATTTGTGCTGCCAACTGCTAATGCTACGATAGCTAAGATGGTGAATATTGATGTTTTCATGATATTAATATTTTGATTTTGAATACTTTATGTTGTTTAGTAACTTAATACACAGATAAGACGACCCCAAGCTTGAAACGTTACAGCCAAATAGTGTGAAATAGACACAGTACGGGTTTATATCGGCGAACGACGGATTTGAGTCGGCGAAGTGGGAGGAGAAAAATAGAGGTAAGAATCAAGAGACAAGAATCAAGATGTAAAAATAGCTATTTACGCCCTTGCCCATGTTGTCACCAGCAAGCCGCCATGCGTCCCGGGCGTTGCATCTCGGAGACCGTTCTAAACGCTATTGGTGACAAACCAACAGCGGCGGAAAGGACTAACGGGATGCAAGGCGTACAAGTTCTCTCCTCGCCCCCGCCCACGGCCCTCCGCTGCTCGTTCGAGATGACGTGATGGGTTGTATACGACCTTGTGGTGTTGTCACCTACAAACTGCCGTGCCCGTTGCCCGTCAACAAAAAAGCCACCGTTTACACGGTGGCTTCGACTGAATATATGTTGAACTTTTGCAAAAGTATTACTTACAAGATAGCTAATTCGGCTTTAGCCGGGGTGAACTTGTTGGTGATCTTCTCGGTTTTGCTGGTTGAAGCTAAATCAGTGTTGTTAACGGTTGCAGACTGATCACGAACCAGGTTATACTCGCTTACGTTACCGGTAACATCCGCTTTAGCGCGGTCGTTTACGGTTATGTTTGCTTTGTAGGCGTCAAGGTTCAGTTTTGCTGAAGCATTGTTGTACAGGTTAACATCAAGGTCTATCTTAGACAGGTTACCGAAAGATTTTACTTCAGCGTTGTCATAAGCAGAGATGCTGCGCAGGTCGGCGGCTGTAACCCAAACCACTAAGGTTTTAGCGTTGTATGATGCGATGCGCAATACACCGTTCTCGTTTTTAACCATTGCACTTTCAGCATAGTAACGGTTGTAAACTTTTACCTGGTCGGCAGTACCATCTGATACGAACAGTTGCACATTACCGCGGATCTCTATTTTGTTGATCTGG
>NZ_JBDSZG010000054.1:0-16246 GCF_039925265.1 Mucilaginibacter sp. | reverse complement strand
AAAAAGCTGATCGACCTGATGCCTTCGGAGGCGGTGCCAAACTACGCTTACCAGAACAACGGCAACCTCACGTTCACTAACAAGGCAGCGGACTGGGGGCTTGGGGATCCAAGCTTCTCCAACGGATCGGCCTACGGCGACCTGGACAACGACGGCGCACTGGATCTGGTAGTGAACAACGTGAACATGCCGGCCTTTGTATACCGCAACAACAGCCGGAAACTCCATCCTGAGAACAAATACCTCAAAGTAGTATTGCAGGGCGAAGGCAATAACCGCTTTGGCACAGGCAGCCAGGTAACGGTTTACTATAACCATACGCTCAGTTACCAGGAGCAGATGCCCGCCCGCGGCTTCGAAAGCAGTGTAGATAACCGGCTCAACTTCGGGCTGGGGAAAACGAAGCTGATCGATTCGGTATTGGTAAAATGGCCGGACGGCAAACAAAAGCTGCTGAAAGCGGTGCAGCCCAACCAAACCATTGTTGTAAAACAAAGCGAATCGGCACAGCCAATAAAAACGAAGCCAGCGATAGCACCAAAAGCAATATTCGCCGAAAGCGCAGACAATTACGGTATCAGCTTTAAACATACCGAGAACGAATACGTAGACTTTGACCGGGAGAAGCTCATCTTTCAGATGCACTCTACCGACGGACCCCGGATGGCAGCAGGCGATGTGAATGGCGATAAACTGCAGGACTTTTACATCTGCGGAGCCAAGGACCAGCCAGGAGCGCTATACATCCAAACCGCCGGCGGGCGGTTCAAAAAAAGCAACGAAGCGCTGCTGGAGAAAGACAAAGGGAGCGAAGATACCGACTGCCTGTTCTTTGACGCGGACGGCGATGGCGACCAGGACCTGTACGTTTGCAGCGGAGGCAGCGAGTTCTCGGCCAACTCCACAGAGCTGATCAGCAGGCTTTACCTGAATGATGGGCACGGGCTTTATAGCCGTTCGCCACAAGTGCTGCCCTCGTTCCAGTTCGAGAGCAGTTCCTGCGTGTCAGCAGCCGATGTGGATGGTGATGGCGACCAGGACCTGTTCGTAGGCGTACGGCTAAAACCGGGCAACTGGGGTTATGCCTGCAAAAGCTATATATTAGAAAACAATGGCAAAGGTATATTTACCGATGCAACCGATAAAGTGGCCCCGGCTCTAAACCAGGCGGGTATGGTAACGGATGGCAAATGGCTCGATTACGACCGTGACGGCAAACCGGACCTGGCCATCTGTGGGGAATACATGCCGATCCGCATCTTTCATAACCAGGACGGCCAGTTAAAAGAGATCACGGCAACAGCAGGGCTTTCCATGAGCAGCGGTTGGTGGAACCGGCTGGCGGTGGCCGATGTGAACGGCGACGGCTACGCCGACCTTGTAGTGGGTAACCACGGCCTCAACTCGCGGTTTAAAGCCAGCATAAAAAAACCGGTGAGCCTTTACACGGGCGACTTCAGCGGGACCGGCACCATCGAGCAGATCGTGTGCACCTATAATGGTGATAAGCAGTACCCGATGGTGCTGCGGCACGACCTGATGGGCGAACTGCCGCTGCTGAAGAAGAAATACCTGCGCTACGAGCAATACAAAGAGCAAACGATGGAAGACATTTTTGGCGCGGAACTGCTGAAAACCATCACTAAAACAGATGCGTATGAACTGCGGAGCAGCGTGGTAATAAACAGCGGGAACGGCAAGTTCCGGCTACAACCCCTGCCGGTAGAGGCGCAGTTCTCCACGGTATTCGGGCTGGTGGTAAAAGACCAGGACGGGGACGGCAAGGCGGATATTGTGCTGGGTGGCAACTTCTACGAATCTAAACCGGAGGCAGGCATCTACGATGCCAGTTACGGGCTGCTGCTGAAGGGCGATGGGAAGGGGGCTTTCCGCGCGGTTGCACCGCAACAGAGTGGTATATTGGTAAAAGGTGCTGTTCGCGATATCATGCAGATCGGTGCCGGCAGCAAAACCCTGCTCGTGTTCGCGAAAAATAATGACCAACCTGCGTTCCTTATCAAACAGAACCCGGGCATCCATACCAAATTACAATAAATACAGTTTTAACGCTAAGGATCTTCTCAACAACGCAACATATTATGGCAATAGAGGCAGTGAATGTAAACAACAAGGCAACCGGGCAGAATACCTATGATGCCATCGTTATCGGTTCGGGTATCAGTGGGGGATGGGCCGCCAAGGAATTAACAGAAAAGGGCCTGAAAGTGCTGATGCTGGAGCGCGGTAGAAACTATGAACACATTAAGGGCTACGTTACGGCAAACAAAGCCCCCTGGGAGTTTCAGCATCGCGGCCAGCCAACGTTAAAGCAAAAAATGGATAACCCGGTAATATCCCGCCCCTGGGCCATGTACGGTACCGCCGCACAAGAACCGCTGATGGATTCCTGGGTGAATGAAAAGGATAGCCCGTACGTTGAGAAAAGGCCATTTACATGGTGGCGCTCTTACCAGTTGGGCGGCAGGTCCACCTTGTGGGGACGGCAAAGCTACCGGTTGAGCGACCTTGATTTTGAAGCCAACGCCAAAGATGGCATCGCGGTAGATTGGCCGATACGTTACGCCGACATGGCGCCCTGGTACGACCATGTTGAGAAGTTTATCGGCGTCAGTGGCTCAAAAGAAGGGCTGGCGCATCTGCCCGATGGTCATTTTATGCCGCCGATGGACCTTAATTGTGTGGAAAAGGATGTAGCCTCGCGAATAAAAAGTTTTTACAAAGAGCAGCGCCATATGTTCATCGGTCGCGTAGCCAATATTACGACTCCGCTTCCGGGCCGTACTAACTGCCAGTACCGCAACCGTTGCTGGGAGGGCTGCCCGTTTGGTGCCTATTTCAGTACGCAATCATCAACCCTGCCTGCCGCAATGGCAACGGGTAATTTAACGGTACGCCCATTTTCTATAGTTACCCAAATACTGTACGATAAGGACACGAAGAAGGCTACCGGCGTGGAAGTGCTGGATGCCGAAACCAACAAAACCTACACGTTTAATTCGCGCATCGTGTTTCTCAATGCTTCCAGCCTCAACAGCGCCTGGGTGCTGATGAACTCTGCCACCGATGTATGGACAGAAGGACTGGGTAGCAGCAGCGGAGAACTTGGACACAATATTATGGATCACCATTACATGCTTGGCGCCCAGGGAACCGTTGAGGGTTACGACGATAAATATTACTTCGGTCGCCGGGCCAATGGCTTTTACATACCGCGGTTTGCCAACATAAATGGCGACAAGCGCGACTTCCTGCGCGGCTACGGTTTCCAGGGAAGTGCCAGCCGAGACGGTTGGAGCCGCAACGTGGCCGAAATGAATATCGGAGGCGGCTTTAAGGATGCAATTTCAGAACCGGGAGCATGGCACATTGGTGCCACTGGTTTTGGGGAGATATTGCCTTATCACGACAATAAAATGTCGCTGGATAAAACGGTTAAGGATAAATGGGGCCTGCCTGTACTGGCAATGGACGCCGGGCTGAAAGAAAATGAATTGAAAATGCGCAAGGACATCATTAAAGAGATAGTGGCGATGTATGATGCTGCCGGCGTTAAGAACGTTACTACCTGGGATGAAAACTACGCGATAGGGCAGGGCATACACGAGATGGGAACAGCCCGGATGGGCCGCGACCCTAAAACCTCGGTATTAAACGGCCACAACCAGGTATGGGACGCATTGAACGTTTTTGTGACCGATGGCGCCTGCATGACCTCCAGCGCCTGCCAAAACCCTTCGCTTACTTACATGGCGCTTACCGCCCGCGCAGCATCCTTCGCCGTGGAGGAGCTAAAGAAAGGAAATATTTAACAGGTAATTGATCTCCATCAAAATACCGGGCTGTATAAATATAAAACTGCAATTTGGCATCTGGGAGCCCCGCAAACATGCGGGGCTTTATGCGTTAATTTTTCTGAGTAATGATGCTATGATAGTATCGAACACGGATTGAATACCGCCTTATCGGTTCGATGTTGCAGAGCTTTATATTGAATTTTTAGGGATGCATCGGAGCCGTTAGCGCTCTTTTTTATTACACTATGCAGGCAGATTTTCGAATAGTTTATTGCGATGCGCCGGTATTTGTAACAATAGACAGGCGATCTACTCTTATTGGCAGTTTTATAACCGACACTTTATGCAAATGATCAGGAAATATTCAGTTTTAATAGGGATAGTACTATCATTGATTTTAATACTGGTAGCTATTTTAATTTATCCGGGCGGCACAATGTTCAATGAATATGCTATTGGATTTGACTGGACAAAGAATTTTATGAGCAACCTTTTTGGAACCAGAGCGTTAAATGGTTCCGAAAACCCTTCCAGGATTTGGGCATACTCAGGGATGATCTTACTTCCGCTTACCTATGCCATCTTTTTCGTTAATATGTCAAAAAAGATACCGGAAAAAAATGCCGCTTATATTCTCAAATATGGAGGCATAGCTAATATTTTATTCACGTTTTTAACCGTAACATACTTGCATGATATTATGTTGATCATATCAACCTCGATATTTTGGACGTGTATCATTGTGATCATGGTTTTTATCTTGAAAACGAAACTTCATTTATTAAAATTCCTGTGCATCATTACCGTTCTGGTTTTTTATTACGGAGTTTACCTATGGGGAACAAGTAATTGGGCGCTGTTACCGATTATGCAGAAGGTTAATTTTGCCAGTTCGACATTATTGATTTTAGGGTTGGAGTATTTTACCAAAAAGGAAGATTTTGCCCATATTAAACCGAAGACACGTAAGCATTAGCAACAAACGGCTAACATGGTAACTAACAATAGCGGTTTAATATAAAAGGACATGCAATTTTTGATTCGTAAGTCCTTAAATATTTAATACAGAGCGTTTATCCACTGGGGGAATCGAGCCTCGCTTTATGCCGACAAATATTTATTCAACACTTTTCCGTTTTTGAAAGCGATGGAACTTTTTAATTTCAGAATCTTTTGCTCCCGATGGCAATACCGGCAAAATATTTCAATTTCTTCCAATGAACTGCAGCTTGCAGATAATTGGAATAGTAGATGTAATAGGCAGCCCAATAGCTGATATAATGGGTTGAAGCTGCAAATTTAAGGCCGCGTGTAATTAGTGATTGCACAGGCAAAGGATCTGGCTTCAGGAGCCGTTTTACTTATTTGCTGTTTCGCCCTTTGATGCGCAACGATCATATACTTGCCTTATTTGATACCTATTGTTTTTTTATGAATTAGCGCGTAATTATAAATTATGTGATTATGCATTGCCGTGGTTTACATATCCGGGCCATTAAAAGCCTTGTCGCTGCTAAGCCATGAAAAAGTTAGCTGTAAATTGTATGTCGTAACCGCTCAGGACGGTGCTACCACGCAAACGTATACCCTTACAGTCACCAAGCAACGTCAATTTTTAACTGATTTGCAAGTTAAATAGCGGTTGTTTTAGTAGCATATCCTCAAACGCTTGCAGTTGTGCTTTTGTATTAAGCGGTACGGTTAATACTTCGTTGAAAAGCGTTTTATAGTAAGCAATACCGTTTAATAACTGGTCTTTAAATTTAAAAAGTTGTTTACTCTTCTTATCCGTTAAATTCAGCAAATTTTGCTGAATGTCTTTTTGCAGGTAATCGACATACAGCTCCAGCTCTTTTAAAAATACATGCGGTCGGTTGACGCTTTTTAGCAGGTTCACCTTGCCATAAATATGGCCTATCATTTCATCTAACGAAAATGCCTTTTTAAAATAAGCCAGGTTTGGGCCGGGGCAAATGGCCACTGCGGTGTTTTCTTTTGGCTTGGCTATATTGTATTTTAAATAAGCCGATGAACACAGCCCTTCGCAAAGGCAAATTTTCTCAGTGATGGCGTTGAAAGCCTTATCGTGTTCGGCCTCCGGCAGGTTCAGCCGATCCAGTTGCTTTATTTTGAGATTTTGGTACTCACGGGAGGCGGTGCAAATAGGCTTATCGGTAAATTCAGTATCGGTGCATAAAAACTTTTTAGTGCAGGGACTGCCGGGGCGGTTGTTTTCAATACGACTGAGTCGTTGCTGTTCTATCGTGCTGCTCCTGAAGTTGTTGAACAGGATGCCGAGCGGCGACGAGTTGCTTAAGTAATAATCATTTTCACTCGCGGTGGTTAGCTGCAGCAGGGTTTCATCGTCCACATTGGTGGCCTCCGGAACCAGCAGGAAAGGACTGCCCCAACCCGTAGCGTCGAGGTTATAATGGCGTTTTAAGAATTCATTTTCATCAGCCGCGCCAATGCCGCCCTGTACGCTTACCCTTTGAGTTGACGGTTTTGTTGTGATAATGCCTTTTAAAATGAGTGCAGTGTGATATAACTGATAAAGCTCCTCCAGCATTTCGGCACGGCGCGCTTTAAATTCCTGGAGGATAGGGCCCAGTAAAAAGCCCTCGGTAGCAAAGGCGTGGCCACCGCAGTTTAATCCAGATTCTATCCTGAACTCGGATACCCAAAGCCCTTTTTTGGCTAAAAATTTGGCCTGTATAAATGCCGAACGAAAATCGCTTACCTTAAGGGTCACCTTCTTGTTAAGCTGCCCGTTTTCGTCGGGAAAAAAACCCTGGAAATTTTCCAGGTAGCTGTAAAGCCGCGGGTTCATGCCGGCTGATAGGATGACCGATGATCGCAGGTCGCTGTCGGCAAAACCTCTTAAGGCTGCAAGCGCGTCGGTGTTGTCATCGCCGGTGTAGGTCCCGTCGTCATTAAAGTTCATCCTATCTACCTTCGCCATAATGTTCACGTCGATAGATCCCGCAACCATGCTTTTGCGCAGTATAGCCTGAAATATCTGCTTCCTTTCGCACTCCGGGTAATCTATCATCAGATCGTAACCCTGCCTTAACTGCGAGTTTTCGGGCAATAATTCAAAGTAACGGCACAGATCTGTACCAGTCTCAAATGATTGCGCGCGCAGATCATCAAACTGTTCATCAACCAGTTTTTTTACCAGGTTTAAATAAGCGTTGATGCGCTTCGCGCGGTAGTCGGCATCCGTTTTTTTGATGGGGACGAACGTTTCTGCATTTTCAATGGTGTGGTATTCGCGCATACGTTCAATCAATTCGTCGTCTACAACAGACATTACCGAAGAAATACCGTAGCGGGCTACTTTAAGAGGGGTATCGATAGAAAAACCTAAACCTAAAACAGGGATGTGAAATGTATGGCTCATGGGCCAAAAGTACCGCAATGGCGGTTAACGAAAACTGATCAGCATCACATTTTCGCTCGTTTATCATCACTATTTAAGCCTACCTAAAACGGGAACTTTGGATCATAAATATTCAGAAATGACGGAAAGCACTGTTACCGAAACGACCCTTTGTTACCACTGCGGCGACGAATGTTTAAACACAGCATACGTTGAGGCTGAAAAGCATTTTTGCTGCCAGGGCTGTAAAAGCGTTTACGGCATATTATCTGCCAATAACCTTTGCAGCTACTATAATTTTAACGACCACCCGGGCTTAACCCGCGCCCGTACAGATAAACGCTTTGATTACCTGGACGATGCGGGAATTGTAAAAGAGTTGATAGACTATACGGACGACAACCTCACTATTGTGACCCTGTACATTCCACACATTCACTGCAGCTCATGTATCTGGCTTTTAGAGAAACTAAACAAGTTTAACCCGGCCATATCCTACAGTCGGATAGATTTTCTGAAAAAGCAACTGAACATTAAGTACGATTCGCAACATCTTAGCTTGCGCCAATTGGTGCAGCTGCTTTTTGATATTGGCTACGAGCCGGCTATAAGCCTTCAGGATGTTATCAAGAAACAAAACACCATTAAAGATAACCTGGTGCAGCGTATAGCTGTTGCCGGTTTTTGTTTTGGAAATGTGATGCTGCTGAGCTTCCCCGAATACCTTGGGCTATCATCTTTCGAACAATCCTTCAGGCATTTTTTTGGATGGCTCAATATCTTGTTCTCGGTGCCGGTAGTGTTTTACAGCGGGCGCGAATATTTTGTTTCGGCATGGCAAAACCTCAGGAATAAGGTTTTGAATATCGATTTTCCACTGGCTCTGGGTATAGCCGTTCTGTTTGTTCGTACAGTAGTCGAAATTGTAAGTAACGTGGGTGTGGGCTTTGCCGATACCCTTTGCGGCTTGGTGTTCTTTTTGCTGGTGGGGAAGTTTGTGCAGCGCAAAACCTATCACCACATCTCATTCGAACGCGATTACCGTTCGTTTTTTCCAATTGCCGTGCAGGTGATAGCAAATGGTGTGGAGAAATCAGTTCCGCTTGCCCAGCTTAAGGTTGGGCAGCGGATAGTGCTGCGCCATAACGAGATCATCCCCGCCGATGCTATTTTGCTGAAAGGGGAGGCACTGATAGATTTTAGTTTTGTTACGGGCGAATCTATCCCGGTTGATAAAACACTTGGCGAGATAATTTATGCTGGCGGGAGGCAAACAAGTGAGGCGATAGAACTGGAGGTGGTTAAGCTGGTATCGCAAAGCTACCTCACCCAGCTTTGGAACAACGAAGCCTTCACCCGTCAGCAGGATAACCGGATGCAGACCTTTAACGAGCGGGTGAGCAAGTATTTCACTTATGTTTTACTGGCCATAGCGTTGGGCTCACTGTTTTTTTGGTTGCCAACCAGCTTAAACAGGGGGCTGGCCGCATTCACCGCGGTGCTCATTGTTGCCTGCCCCTGCGCGCTGGCATTAAGCACGCCATTCACCATGGCGGCAGCGCTCAGCATTTTTGATAAGAACCTTTTCTACCTCAAAAATACCGCGGTAGTTGAACAATTGGCAAAGGTAGATACCATTGTTTTTGATAAAACAGGAACGATAACTACCGCGGCTGATAGCAATATGACACTCACGGGCGAACTTTCGCAGTTTGAGGTAAGGTTGATCTATAGCGCATGTAACAGTTCAAACCATCCCTTATCCAGGATGATATGCCGGTATCTTGGAAAGATTTTACCGATTAATATAGATACTTATCTTGAAGTCCCGGGAAAGGGCATCAAAGCCCATATTGGCGATAACAGCGTATTGGTGGGGAGTGGGAAATTTCTCTTCGGGAATTTTGAAGAACTGGTCGGCCAAACCCGTGTGCATCTACAAATAAATGGGCATTACCTGGGTTATTTCTCGTTCAAACAAAACTACCGGGTGGGTTTACAGCAAATGGCGGAGCAGTTGGAGCGCTATCAAACGTTCCTGATATCTGGAGACAGTGATCACGAAAAGGAAAGCCTGCTGCCCGTATTTAAAAGCGCCGACCGAATGAACTTTAATCAGTCGCCGCAAAATAAGCTTGGTTTTATACAACTGCTTCAGCACTTAAAAGGGAAAGTAATGATGATAGGGGACGGGCTTAATGATGCCGGTGCCTTGAAACAAAGCGACTTGGGCATAGCGGTGACCGATAACATCAACAACTTTTCGCCTGGCTGTGATGCCATACTGGATGGCCGTTCGTTTAATAAGCTGCCTGCTTTTCTAAAATTCTCTAAAAGCACGGTTACCATTATCCATTGTTCGTTTGCCATCTCCCTTACCTATAATCTCATTGGTTTAAGCTATGCGGTTACCGGTAACCTTTCGCCGCTTACGGCGGCTATATTGATGCCCTTAAGCACGGCAACCATTATTTCATTTACAACCATTGCCACACATTTTGCAGCTAAAAGGAGGAAACTGGCGTGAGTATCATTTACTTTTTAATAGGATGCAGCGTTTTGTTGGCGCTCCTTTTTCTGCTGGCTTTCTTTTGGGCACAGCGCACCGGGCAAAACGATGACCTGTATACGCCATCGGTACGTATTCTGCTGGATGATGAACCGGAGCCACATGATAAAAAGTGACGGCTATCACCTTTTGCCAGAACCGCTATCACTCTTAGCCGGCCTGGCTTAAAATACCTTTACACCATTATAAAATAACATTTATGCAGCCCGAAAAATTTTACTATGATAACAAGATCGTGCGGAATTTTGGTATTGCCACCATTGTATGGGGCATTATCGGAATGACGGTCGGTCTTATTGCCGCTATCCAGTTATTTAAGCCCGCCATGAATATGGGCAACCAATACACCACTTTTGGCCGTATCCGCCCCCTGCATACCAACGCGGTGATCTTCGCCTTTGTGGGGAACGCTATATTTATGGGTGTTTACTATTCGTTGCAACGCTTGTTAAAAGCCCGCATGTTCAGCACTTTTTTAAGTAACCTGCATTTCTGGGGCTGGCAGCTCATTATCGTATCGGCCGTAATAACATTGCCATTGGGTTTTACCACCTCGCACGAATATGCCGAGCTGGAATGGCCCATTGATATTGCCATTACTATTATCTGGGTGGTGTTCGGCGTTAATATGTTCGGCACCATATTTAAACGCCGCGAACGGCACTTGTATGTGGCCATTTGGTTCTACATCGCTACGTTTGTAACCATAGCGGTATTGCATATTGTAAACTCGTTTGAGCTACCGGTATCGGCATTTAAAAGCTATATGGTTTACGCTGGTGTACAAGATGCCCTGGTGCAGTGGTGGTACGGGCACAACGCGGTTGCATTTTTCCTTACTACGCCGTACCTGGGTATGATGTACTATTTTTTGCCAAAAATGGCCAATCGCCCGGTATACTCTTACAAGTTGAGTATCCTGCACTTTTGGGCACTTATATTTATTTATATCTGGGCAGGCCCGCACCATTTGTTGTACACCACTTTGCCGGAATGGGCGCAATCATTGGGCGTAGCGTTTTCTATTATGCTGATTGCACCGAGCTGGGGGGGGATGATCAACGGTTTGCTTACCCTGCGCGGCGCCTGGGATAAAGTGCGCGATGATGCTATCCTTAAATTTATGGTTGTTGGACTCACCGCATACGGTATGGCCACCTTCGAAGGGCCGATGCTATCGCTGAAACAGATAAACGGTTTGGCTCACTTTACCGATTGGATAGTGGCGCACGTACACGTTGGCGCTTTAGGCTGGAACGGTTTTTTAACCTTCGCTATTTTGTACTGGCTGATACCACGCATTTATAAAACGGAGCTTTACTCAAAAAAGATGGCGTCGTTCCACTTCTGGATAGGCACATTGGGGATCCTGTTTTACGCTATACCCATGTATTGGGCCGGTTTTACCCAAGGGCTTATGCTTAAAGAGTTTACCCATGAAGGTATGCTGAAATACCCCAGCTTTTTAGAGACCACCCTGCGCATTATCCCAATGCATGTGATGCGCTCTATTGGGGGCACGTTCTACCTGTTAGGGGTGATTGTAATGGCCTATAACCTTACCCGCACCATGATGCAGGGCAAACTGGTAGCCAATGAGGCGGCCGAAAGTATGCCTTTAGAGCCTTTGAACGAAACGGCCGACAGTGGCTGGCACCGTAAACTGGAGCGCAGGCCAATTCAATTAATGATGGCAGCGCTCATCGTGATCCTGATAGGCACCGTGATAGAATTGATGCCAACCCTTACCATCTCCTCCAATGTACCTACCATAGCCAGTGTAAAACCTTATACGCCACTGGAGCTGCAGGGGCGGGATATTTATATCCGCGAGGGTTGCTCTAATTGCCACTCGCAAACGGTAAGGCCGTTCCGGTCGGAAACGGAGCGCTATGGCGAGTACAGCAAGGCCGGCGAGTTTGTGTATGATCACCCGTTCCTTTGGGGATCTAAACGTACCGGGCCCGATCTGGCGCGCGAAGGACAGAAATACGGCAACGCCTGGCACTACAACCACATGATGGACCCGAGGCTGATGTCGCCGGGGAGTATTATGCCAAATTACGACTGGCTGCTCACCCAGAAATTAGATACCACAACAACCGTGACCAAAATTAATGCCATGCGAACGCTTGGTGTACCATACGCTGCCGGTTACGAACATAAAGCCAATTACGACCTGAACAACCAGGCGCAACAGATAGTGGATAACCTGGCTAAGGATAAGATAAAAGTGAAAAACGATAAAGAGATCATTGCCATTATTGCCTACCTGCAAAGGTTAGGAGTTGATATCAAAGCGGATAAAAACCCAAATAAATAATCAGAACCATGTTTAAACAATTCACAGAGAACATAAACGGGCACCAGGTTTACCTGCTTAGTTCATTGGGTATATTCCTTGTATTTTTTATTGTGGTCACTATTGTCCTATTCAGGTTGGGAAAAAGCCATGTAGACCACATGAGCCGTCTCCCCCTTAGTGATAATGATGTTATTGATCCATCTAAAAACCTACTCTAATGAAGCGGCGTATCCTTACAACCACAATAATTACTCTTTTTACCGCGCAAAGTTTTGCCGCTGGCGATAGCATGATGCCTGCCGATATACAAAACTACATTGGCTATGGCGCTATAGTAACTATGCTGCTGCTATTTTTAATAGCGCTGCTGATGCTGCTGCGAACTTTTAAAGTACTTACCCGGGTGGTTCTTAAATCGCAGGGGTATACCACTCAGCAAATAGAGGCAGAGCTAACCCCTGCAAAAAAAGCCAAACGGCCAAAAGCGGAGGTATGGCAAAAACTGCTGTCGCTAAAACCACTTTCAGAAGAAAAGGATCTTATCATTCCGCATGAGTATGATGGCATACAGGAACTAAACAACCCAACCCCCGCGTGGTTTATGGTGCTCTTTTATTCAACTGTTGTAATTGGCATTGCCTACCTGCTTATTTACCATGTGTTTAATTTGGGGCAACTGCAATACGCTGAGTATAATACCGAAGTGGCACAGGCCGAAGTAGCTAAAAAGATCTACCTCGGTAAAGCCGCTAACAGGGTTGATGAAAGCACCGTAAAATTAGCTACTGACCCCGCCGTACTGGCAGAAGGTAAAACCATATTTAAGCAAAGCTGTGTACCCTGCCACGGCGAAAATGCCCAGGGTGTGGTTGGGCCTAACCTTACTGATGAGTTCTGGCTGCACGGCAATAAGGTGAGCGATGTTTTTAAAACCATCAAATATGGCGTGCCTGCCAAGGGGATGCCAAACTGGGAGAAGCAGCTTTCACCAAAGCAAATTGCAGATGTATCAAACTACATCCTTTCGCTGCAGGGAACTCACCCGGCAGGGGCTAAGGAAGCGCAGGGCGAAAAAGAGGCAGCGGAAAAACTGGCGTCAAATTAATGATGATGGAAGCAGCTATAGTGCCGGATGATGACGGGAAGAGGAAATGGCTGTACCCGGCCTTGCGCAAAGGTAAGCTGTATAAATGGCGATCTGCCATTAGCTATGTTTACCTTGTTTTCTTTTTTGCAGGGCCTTTTTTGAGGATAGGCGGACAGCCCTTTTTGTTGCTGAACGCTATCGAACGGAAGTTTGTGATACTTGGGCAGGTATTTTGGCCCGAAGACATCTTTTTGTTTGTAATAGCAACGCTGGTGTTCGTAGTTTTCGTGATACTTTTTACCATAGCCTTTGGGCGGGTGTTTTGCGGATGGATCTGCCCGCAAACCATTTTTATGGAAATGGTTTTCCGCAAAGTGGAGATCTGGATAGAAGGTGATGCCAATAAGCGCCGTAAGCTTGATGCAAGCGAGTGGACGCGGGAGAAGGTCTTAAAGAAAGTATTGAAGCATGTGATCTTTATTCTGCTGTCGTTCCTTATTGCCAATACTTTTCTGGCGTATGTTACCGGCAGCGAAAACCTGCTGAAGATCGTCACTGAACCGGTTTCTGCTCATGTGATCGGCTTTGTAAGCATCTGCATATTCACAGTCGCTTTTTACCTGGTGTACAGCCAGGTGCGCGAGCTGGTTTGCACGGTGATATGCCCCTACGGGCGTTTGCAAGGCGTTTTGATTGATAAAGACACCGTTGTGGTAGCCTACAACGATGTTAGAGGAGAACCGCGCGGCAAACTGAAAAGAGATACAGAGCAATCGCAGAAGGGCGATTGTGTGGATTGCGATCTGTGTGTTGCCGTTTGCCCCACAGGTATCGATATCAGGAACGGAACGCAGTTAGAATGCATTAACTGCACGGCTTGCATAGATGCCTGCAACCATGTGATGGAGAAGATCAAAAAGCCGCTAAACCTCATTGGCTATTACTCGGAGAACATGATCGTGAATAACCAAAAACCTTCCTTTACCTGGAAGATGGGCGGTTACAGCGTGATAATGGTTTTGCTGATAGGCATACTAAGCTATTTTATATTCAGCCGGAGCGATATTGACATGACGGTGATGCGGAGCGGAGGGATGCTTTACCAGGAACAGCCAGGCAATTATGTAAGTAATATATACAATGCCGAGATCATCAATAAATCTAACGAAAAAAGGGTGATCATCATAAAAGCGACGGATCCGGCTGTGAAGATAAAGTACATACAGGCGCCGGGGGCTATCGAAAAGGGTACTTCGGTAAAAGTAGTGTTTTTTGTGATGTTGCCTGCCAACGCTATCCACTCGCCAAAAACAACCATCAAATTACAATTGACGAGCGCAGGTAAGGTCCTGGAGACTGAAAATACATCATTTATTGGGCCGATAAACAATTAACAATATGAACTGGGGAAAAGGAATAGTATTAGGGATGTCGCTGTTTATGGCTTTTATCATCAGCATGTGCGTTTATATGTTTAACCTCCCTGTAGATGATTACGATCATCAGTACTACGAAAAAGGCCTGAACTTTAACGGCGATTACAACCGCGAACAGCAAGTTGTAAGAGATAACGCGCAGCCCCTTATTACACAAACTGCTGCCGGTGTTGCTATCGAATTTAAACAACCGGCTACTGGGGTGATCAAACTGGTGAACCCTCTTGGTAAAAGTAAGGATCTCGTTTGTCCATTGAATACAGGTGCGGATAAACATCTAAGCATCCCCGCAAACAAATTCACAACAGGGCGATGGGGCGTCAAGATAGAGTGGAGTAGCGGCAAGAAACATTATTTATACCAGCAGAATATTTTTATCAATGGAAAATAACCAGGTAGCTTTTTTTATAGGCCTGTTTGGTAGCGTGCATTGCGTTGGTATGTGTGGCCCGCTGGCGTTTAGCATTCCTTCGGACAGAAAATATTGGTGGAGTTTGGTTGCCGATAAGGTGCTCTATAATTTGGGGCGCATTATTACCTACTCGTGTCTGGGTTTGTTGCTTGGTTACCTGGGTAAATTGTTCTGGCTGGCCGGTTTGCAACAAACGGTAAGCATCATAAGCGGGATATTCATAGTTACCCTCGGTATCATCCGGTTGGTTAAGTTTAAAGGTAATTTGGGTAGCCCTGCGTCTTTCCCCTTATTTTACCGCCTGATAAATCTTGCAGTAAAAAACAAGGCGGGCCATTTAATATTAGGTATCCTGAATGGGTTTTTACCATGCGGTTTTGTGTATGTGGCGCTATTTGGGGCGCTCAACACCACAACACCAGCGGGTGCGGCGCAGTTTATGTTTTGGTTTGGCATGGGTACTTTCCCGCTCATGTTTATCGCAACACTCAGTTTTGGATTTTTAAGCCCGATGATCCGTCGCCGTATCAATGTGGCCATGCCTTACCTGATGGTTTGCCTTGGTTTTTGGTTCATTCTGCGCGGCTCGGGCTTAAACATCCCTTATCTCAGTCCTTTGTTAAAACAGGTAGGGGCTACCATCTGTCGTTAAATTTTTAGGAATGTGACCAGCGTTACTTTTTAAGTTATCTCCCGTCATTCATCGGCGGCATGCAATAACCCACCTTTGCCATATAAAATCAACACCAATGGCAACTTTAGCAAATAACACCGCTCATTGGAACAACGTAACTCTTACAAACAATATTAACCATAGCGTATTGGCAAATCTCCCTGCCTGTGCGGATAGGTAAGCACCTAACCGCACGCTATGGTTTATGGTATCATTAATAGCCCAGGGTGTTTTATTCCTGCCTATACCGGCTGTTTTGCTCTTTTATTTTAACGCGCCGCTTGCTGTTTTGGCAATAACATTGGTGCTTTCTTCTCTAATATTATTGCAGGTATCCGCGTGATGCTTGGCTTTTTTGCCTTCAGCATTATTGTGCATCTGTTAATGATAGTAGCATTTATAATATAACGATGATACCAAAAATGATGCGAGCGGCGGTTGTGCAGACAGCTAAGCTGGAAGATATCAACCAAGTATTTGAGGATATGAAAAAAGGAGATATTACCGGCAGAGTAGTATTACAAATAGCAAATCCCTACTAATAAATAGCAAGTAAAAAGGGTCGCT
>NZ_JBDSZG010000053.1:0-92281 GCF_039925265.1 Mucilaginibacter sp. | reverse complement strand
TGGGCACTTTTAAGCCTATCGGAGCCTTTGAAAGCAGGTGAATTTTACTATTCTTAAAATCGTATACCTAGGCCGTATAGCTCAGTTTATGGTTATCAAAGTCCTCGTTGTGCAACGGCCACGTCCCCGCTTGTGGCCCGTATGCAAGCTACCGTGTACCCAAATCTTTTACAATTAAGAAAACTTCTATGTCCCGTTAGGGACTACCTGTTTGTAACTTATAAATAAACCATTTAATTGCCCCGTTAGGGGTTACCCAAAACCAATTTGGCTGGCTAACCTGCAAACTGGGGGGTATCACCTAAGGTGCACAATTAATTTCTCTGCAAAATTCTACAAACAGGTAGCTCCTATGGGGCAAAGAGAAGATGTGGGTACACGGTAGGTGTGCAAGGTAACCGTTATGCAAAATTGCGCCGTTCTGGGCAGATACAAAAGCTGAATAACTTTTCAGATAAAAAGGTTAAATTACCATCCTAAAGCCTTGTCATGATAAAAAGCATCAAATATCTGGTAATATTCTTCGTACTGGCATTAATGCTGCAATCCTGTGCTAAAGTCGCCGGTGTTATTAACGAAGATGACAAGAACCTTGTTTTGGATGGGGCAGTGGCTGTAGAACTGCCGGAGGTAAGCATCCCCCTGGTGAAAACCATAACAACAAAACAGGCTGAGATTGTAAACGGGCAGGAGTTTTATAGCCTGTTGGTGGAGCGTTTTAAATACGACAGCAAAAACAGGGTTACCTCGTACGATTATAACAACGGCAACTGGGTATACGAGTACACTTACGATGTTGCTAACCGTGTAACCGGCGTTGCAGAGGATGCGGGCAACTACTTAGTAACCTACAAATACATTTACTATAAAGACCGGATAGTGGCCACATCTAACCGCGATGGTTACAGTATTTTCTTCGACGAAAAAAGGCGGCTCGGCAAGATCATGCCTTATGGCTCCCCATCATCAACCCAATATTTGTACGATGGACGGGGCAACATGACCGGAAAAGCGTATGTGTTAAGTAGCGAAATCCCGCCGTATGGTACGCACACCTTCGATGATAAAAAGAACCCCTTTAGCCGTGTGGCCGGGTATAACCTGCATTTTAACTACCTGGCTACCGTAAACCTGAAACACGAAGTACTTGGCAACATAAACAACTCCTTGTTTGCGGATAATAGTACAGGTGTGAGCATCGGTACCCGTACCTACACCTATAATGCGGGCGGCTATCCCCTAACCTCGAAAACGATTTATAACGATGGAAAGCATGTCGATTATGAAACGTACGAGTACACGCAGTAAACAGTGTTTGGTATATGTGGCGGATATTAATAAACTTAGGCCCCGCTGCCGCTTGCGGTAGCGTATAAAACTCCAACCCACCCCGTTTTCCAACTCATTTAATATAATCCTCCCCTTTTTATCTCAAATCTCACATCTAATATCTCAAATCTAATTTTATAGCTAACTTAGCGCGCATTACACACAACAATGAAAAGAGATAAATTAATATTTAAATTACTGGATGAAGAGCAGCAGCGCCAGGAAGAAGGCATTGAGCTTATTGCATCAGAAAATTTTGTGAGCAAGCAGGTGATGGAAGCCGCTGGCTCTGTTGCAACTAACAAATATGCCGAAGGCTTACCGGGCAAACGCTATTATGGCGGCTGCGAAATAGTTGATGAAATTGAGACCATCGCTATCGACCGCGCTAAACAGTTATTCAATGCCGAGTGGGCGAACGTGCAGCCGCATAGCGGTGCGCAGGCCAATGCCGCGGTGATGCTGGCTGTTTTGCAACCAGGCGATAAAATATTAGGGTTCGACCTTTCTCATGGTGGCCACTTAACACATGGCTCCGGCGTGAATTTTTCGGGTAAATTATACCAGCCGCATTTTTATGGGGTTAAAAAAGATACCGGTTATGTAGATTATGAGCAGCTAAAAGAAGTTGCCCTGCGCGAAAAACCAAAACTGATCATCTGCGGTGCTTCGGCTTACTCGCGCGATTGGGATTATGAGTTTATCCGCGCTGTTGCAGATGAGGTTGGCGCCTTGGTGCTTGCCGATATTTCGCACCCGGCCGGTTTAATTGCCCGCGGTTTGTTAAAAGATCCACTGCCGCATTGCCATATTGTTACTACTACTACCCACAAAACCCTGCGCGGTCCGCGTGGTGGTCTGATACTATTGGGTAAAGATTTTGAGAACCCATGGGGTTTAAAAACACCAAAAGGCGAAGTGCGCATGATGTCTGCTTTGTTGGATATGGCTGTTTTCCCGGGTACACAGGGTGGCCCACTGGAGCATATCATCGCTGCTAAGGCAATCGCTTTTGGCGAGGCATTGAGCGATAGCTACATGAAATACATTTTACAGGTGAAGCTTAACGGC
Source organism: Mucilaginibacter sp. (assembly GCF_039925265.1). Lineage (GTDB taxonomy): Bacteria > Bacteroidota > Bacteroidia > Sphingobacteriales > Sphingobacteriaceae > Mucilaginibacter. Next base: position 89,881 of record NZ_JBDSZG010000053.1, on the reverse strand, counting down.
GCGGCTATGGCCAAGGCGTTTGTAGAGCGTGGGTATGATATCATATCGGGCGGTACAGATAACCACCTGATGCTGATAGATCTGCGCAATAAAAACATCAGCGGTAAAGCTGCCGAGAAGGCTTTGGTAAGCGCAGATATCACCGCGAACAAAAACATGGTGCCTTATGATGATAAGTCGCCGTTTGTAACTTCGGGCATCCGTGTGGGTACAGCTGCGATAACCACCCGCGGCTTAAAAGAGAAACACATGGACACCATTGTAGAGCTGATAGATATGGTGATTAATGACCCCGAAAACGAAACTGTTTTAAAGAAAGTACGTAAAAGGGTGCACAAGCTGATGGAAGACCATCCGCTTTACCGCGATAAGCACCTGGGCTAATAAATGGACGTAGAGCATCATACCCCTTCGGAACTGGAAAGCAGGCGTATAACTGCACTGCATTCCTATGATATCTTAGATACATTGCCCGAAAAGGAGTATGATGCTATTACCCGCCTGGCCTCCTATATATGCCAGGTACCCATTGCCTTTATCTCGTTTATAGACGATTCCAGGCAATGGATAAAATCGACTATTGGGCTTGATATTGAGCAGGTGCCAATTGAAGATACCTTTTGCCAGCATACCATTAAGGAAGATCATTTAGTTGTTATTCCCGACCTCACAAAAAAAGAAGGGTTTTGCGATGAGGAGATGGTTAAAGGCGATTTCGGCCTGCGGTTTTATGCCAGCACCCCGCTGATAGATCCCGACGGCTACCGCATTGGTACCTTATGCGTGCTCGATACCCGTGTAAGGCACATTACCGCTGAACAGCAGGATGCCCTCAAAGTGCTGGCAAGCGAAGTGATATCGCACCTGGTGCTGCGTAAGCAAAAAATGGAACTGGAAAAAAGCCTGGCGGTTCATAAAGACTTCTATACGCTGTTTAATAATTCAACCGAGATCCATTTAATTGCCGGTGCCGATTCTAACATCGAACTGATAAACAACTGTATTTTAGATATTTTAGGTTACACAGTCGACGAGGCTACAGGCAGATCTTTGTGGAGTTTCGTGGCCGGGCAAAACCGCGAGCAGTTTGTGCCCGTGATAGAAAAAGCGGTGGCAACGCAAAAACCCTTCGAAATTGAGACCCAGACTGTAACGCGTAACGGCGATATAAAATGGATCAGCTGGACCGCCGTACACAAAGCTGGTAAATGGTTTTGCAGCGGCCGCGATATTACATTTCAAAAGAAATTAATACTACAAACCGAACAGCTTTCGCTGGTGGCCAGCAAAATAAAGAACGGCGTAGTGATAAGCGACCCCGACGATAAAGTTATTTGGACGAACGACGCTTTTGAGCACATTACCGGTTACAATACAGGCGATGTTGAAGGGAAATTCCTGAGCGAAGTTTTAAAAGGCAAACCTAAGGATGATGCCGCTGAAATTGAACTGCTTGACGCGATAAGGAACAAAAAATCGTACGAGGTGGAGCTATCTATGCTCACCAAAGACGGGCGGCCTATTTGGATAGCGGTTACCAACTCTGTTATTTATGCAAGCGATGGCGTGATAGAAAAATACATCCGCATTATTATCGACATCACATTGCGCAAGCGTGCCGAGCAGGAAGTGGAGATATTATCATTTGCGGCCCGCAAATCGCCGAGCGGTATCATGATCCGCGATACCCAGGGCAAGATCATCTGGATGAACGAATCCATGGAAAAGATCATCGGTTACACCCTGGATGAGTTAAAAGGGCAAGCCATTGGCACTAAGCTGATAGGCGAAGAAACCGACCTGGAAGTTTTCAAAGAAGCAGTACGAAAGGTTAAAGAAAACAAGCCTTACGAAATAGAAATTAAGATATATAAAAAGGATGGTTCTACCGCCTGGGTGTTTATATCAAACAGCCCGCTGTTTAACGAGGTTGGGAGCGTAGAGCGGCAGATAGGTGTTATGGTTGATATTACCAGCCGTAAAAAGGTTGAAGTGCAATTAACCCTGCTCTCGCTTGTAGCCAGCAAAACCACCAGCGGTGTGGTTATTAATGATAGTGAGGGCAAGGTAGAATGGGTGAACGATGCCTTTGAATACATTACCGGCTATACGCTGGATGATGTGAAGAATAAGCACCTCGGCGATTCGCTGAAGGGCGAGCTGACAGATGTTTCCATCATCACCAAAGCGCGGGAACTATCTGAGAAGAAACAGTCTTTTGAGGTAGACCTGCTTATCTACCGCAAGGATGGGCAGCCCGTTTGGATCTCGGTCATCAATTCGGTTATTACCGACGATGCCGGCAAGGTGGATAAATACATCGAAGTAATTATTGATATCACTGCCAAAAAGAAAGCCGAGCTGGAACTGATAGCAGCTAAGGAAGAGGCGCAGCAGCTGAGCCGTGCCAAGGATATGTTCATTGGTGTAATGAGCCATGAGATCCGCACCCCGTTGAACGCAGTGATAGGAATGAGCCACCTGTTGCTGGATGATAACCCATTGGAGTCGCAAAGGGAGAACCTCAGCATCCTCAAATTCTCGGCAGAAAACTTAATGACGCTGATAAACGACGTGTTGGATTTTACCAAGATAGAGACCGGCAATATAGAACTGGAAAAGGCACATGTAAATGTTCGCGATATGATCCAGGGAGTTACGGCATCCATGCAATATAAGGCACATGAGAAAAGCATCTACCTTAAAAGTAGCATAGAGGAAGCTATCCCGGCTATTGTAATTGGCGACAGGGCACGGCTGGTACAAATTTTGTTAAATTTGGTGAGCAACGCAGTTAAATTTACGGCTACCGGTGGCGTTGATATTGATTTGCGGGTAATAGAAGACACAAAAAAAACCGTAAGGATACGTTTTGCTGTATCTGACAGTGGAATAGGTATTGCAAAAAACAAATTAAATACCATCTTTGAATCTTTTAAGCAGGCGGAAGCAAATACCACCCGCGAATATGGCGGAACCGGCCTGGGCTTAGCTATCAGCAAGAAGCTGATAGAGTTGCACGATTCGAGGATAAATGTAGACAGCATACTGGGGCAGGGTTCAACTTTTTGGTTTACCATAACCTTTAAAAAGCTGGATGACCAAACCATAAACAATAGTAATAAAGTGGAAACAGGATTAAATATCAACGTACTGGTAGTAGATGATAACCAAATAAACAGGTTGTTAATAAACAAGGTTCTTAAAAAATGGGGCGCCACTGCCGATTTTGCCGAGAACGGCCAGGAAGCGATAGATAAGCTGGAAGCTTTTAAAAACTTTGATGTGGTGCTGATGGATATCCACATGCCTATAATGGGCGGCCTGGAAGCAGCAGGCATTATCCGTACTTTTACGGATCCGTATTTTCAAAAATTACCCATCATAGCCCTTACCGCATCTATGCTGAGCAACCAGATGGGCCAGATAGAGAATGCTGGCATGAACGACTACATCCTAAAACCGTTCGACCCAACCACCCTGCACATGAAACTGAGCAAGTATCAGAAACAATAGTTTGGTGAGGGGTGAATAGAGAGTGGGTGAGTGGTTTTAATATCGAACATCGATGCTGAATTTCGAATGATGAAGTTTGGCTGCCCCAAATAATACGAGGCGTTCGGATGGAATGCTTTTTTGTTTTAAGCCGGCTTTTCAACCTGCAAATCAAGATCCAAAAAATCGCAAAAATCCGCTTAATCCCGGTTCAGACGGCGTAAGCAATAGTAGCTATACTCAGCTTCAATCCGGGTACTTTAAGCAGTTCTATCCCGCAGGCCTCCAAGGTTGCGCCCGTGGTTACGGTATCGTCTACCAACAAAACATGCTTGTTTATTAACCTATCGGGGTTAGCCACCGCAAATACCTCCTGCATATTCTCAAACCTCGCAAACCGCGATTTATGCGTTTGCGTTTTGGTAGCTACAGCACGTACCAGATTATCGACTTCTACTTTCGCGTTTAATTTTTCGGCCAGGCCATCTGCAAAGCAGGCGCTTTGGTTATAGCCGCGTTCTTTTAAGCGTTTTTTGTGGAGCGGAACGGGGATAATATAATCTGCAGTTTTAAAAACTTCATTTTCTGCCAGTTGCTTGCCCGCCACCCCGCCCAGTACATTGCCTATGCGCTGCATATTGTCGTACTTAAAATGGTGCATCATCTTTTGCACGTTGCCGCCTTTATTAAAAAAGTAAAGTGCGTAGGCTGCCTGCACGGGTAGTTTCCCCCAAAATTGCTGCGCTACAATATTATCCGGCTGCTGATGAAAGTTGGTGTAGGGGAGGTTGTAAAGGCAATCGGTACAAATAAGGTCTTCCCCGGCAACCAAACTGGCATGGCAAGCCGCGCAAAGCTCGGGGAATATGAGGGAGATAAAATCGGAAAGGTAGCGGCGCAATGGGTTCACGGCTTTAAGGTAGCAAAGCTAATGCGTATTATTAAAATAAGGGAATGTTTTTTATTGTAGGGACGCGATACTTCGCATCTCCTGCTTGCAATATTGCATGGTTCGTTATCCGTCCTAAAGAAGACGCAAAATATTGCGTCTCTACAATTACGCTTCTACTGTAACCGCTTTATCCTTCTCTTTTATAGCCAATTGACCGCAGGCGGCATCAATATCCTTACCGCGGCTGCGGCGCAGGTTGGTATTTACACCCTGGCTGCGCAGGTAATCGGCAAAGGCTTCTACCTTGTCTTCGCCTGCATTAATGTAGCTGGCAAAAGAAATGGGGTTATACTCAATGATATTTACCTTGCAGGGGATATGCTTGCAAAACTGGGCAAGTTCTTTGGCATCCTGAACGTTATCGTTTACGCCATCAAAAATAATATACTCGTAAGTAACAGGGTTCTTGGTTTTGGCGAAGTAGTATTTTAAGGCGTCGGCCAGCGCTTTTAGCGAGTTTTGCTCGTTAATGGGCATAATGGTGTTGCGCTTCTCGTCGTTAGCAGCGTGCAGCGAGAGGGCGAGATTGAATTTTACCTCATCATCACCAAGCTTGCGAATCATTTTGGCAATACCGGCGGTAGATACCGTAATGCGTTTGGCCGCCATGCCCAACCCATCTGGCGAGGTGATGCGCTCTATCGACTTCATTACGTTGGCGTAGTTAAGCAAAGGCTCGCCCATACCCATGTACACAATGTTGGATAGCGGGATGCCGTAGTTTTCGCGGGCCTGTTTATCAATCAGTACTACCTGGTCGTATATCTCATCGGGGTTAAGGTTGCGCTTGCGTTCCATGTAGCCGGTGGCGCAAAATTTACAGGTAAGGCTACAGCCAACCTGCGATGACACGCAGGCGGTCATTCTGTCGGCGGTTGGAATTAAAACACCCTCAATTAAGTGAGTATCGTGTAAAATAAAAGAATTTTTTATAGTTTTATCAGCACTAACCTGTGAAGTATTTATTTTAACATTATTGATAATAAATTTCTCATCAAGTTTAGTACGGAGTTCTTTTGAAATATTGCTCATGTCATCAAAAGATAAGCATGATTTTTTCCATAGCCACTCATACACCTGTTTAGCCCTGAAAGCCTTTTCATCCATTTGGATAAAGTGCGCCTGAAGTGCCTGAAGGTCAAGGCTGCGGATATCAATTTTGTCTTTTTTCGCGTTCACAATGCAAAAGTACTTAAATTTAAAAATTCCGATGCCTTTTTAAAGTCATTCTTTTATAGTGTTAAAAACAATAACTAAAAGTTAATTGTATTTACTAAAATTGGATGGGGTTAATTTTTTTTAGAAGATGCCATTTTATACTGAATGAAAAGTTTTATAGCTGATTACGTTTACCCAGTTTGTGCCGATCCAATTAAAAATGGAATAGTAACAGTTGATGATGCCGGAAAAATAATCTCCATTACAGAAAACCAATCCACTGATCTGCCGCCTGATTCTATAGAGCGCCTCAGTGGTGTAATTGTACCAGGCTTTATAAATACCCACTGCCATACCGAACTCTCGCACCTTAAAGCTAAAATTGTTCCCGGCAACGGGCTCATCAGTTTTATAAAGGACGTACAAAATTTCAGGAACACCGAAAAGCAAGCCATCATAGCAGCAGCCGAAGCTGCGGACGCAGAGATGCATGATAATGGCATTGTGGCCGTAGCCGATACCAGTAACAGCAATTTTACGATAGATTTAAAGACTAAAAGCAAGTTGTATTACCACACTTTTGTGGAGATATTTGGCTTTTTACCCGAGAGTGCCGAAGACCTGTTTGCCAAATCGCTGGCATTAGCCGGGGAGTTTAAGCCGCAGTCGGTATCCATTACCGCGCACGCGCCTTACTCGGTATCTAAAGAATTATTTAAGCTGATCAAACGCCATAGCGATAGCGGCGACAACCTGCTGAGCATTCATAACCAGGAATGCGAGGACGAAAATAAGTTTTACCGGTATAAACTGGGCGGCTTCATTGATATGTATAAGCACTTCGGTATCAATATAGATTACTTTCGGCCGCAGGCACGCAATTCTTTACAATCCATTATACCGCTGCTCACCAATAAGCAAAAGATATTGATGGTGCACAATACCTGCACCAATTTAAAAGACATTTATTTTATCAAACGGTTCGATAGGAAGATAAACTGGTGCTTTTGCCCCAATGCCAACATGTACATAGAGAAGCGCCTGCCCAAAGTAGAGCTTTTTGTAAACCAGGGCCTTAATATTACGCTGGGTACCGATAGCCTGGCCTCAAACGATAAGCTTTGCATCCTGAGCGAAATGCGCACCCTGCAGCAAAATATCCCTTCGTTAAGTTTTGATACCCTGCTGCAATGGGGCACCAGCAATGGCGCTAAATTTTTGGGCATAGACAACGACAAAGGAACTATTGAACCCGGCAAAACCCCCGGCCTTAATCTCATCACCGGCCTCGATGGCAATAAAATTACGCCCGATACGAAAGTGAAGAGATTAATTTGAAAATTTGGTAATTTGAAGATTTGAAAATGAGTGCGGAGGTGTCGTAAATAACCACGTAATTTGACAACCAAACTCGGTTTTAAATTGTTGCCATTTCAATCTTCAAATTTTCAAATCATCTCTTTTTCAAATTAACAAATGAAGCATCTCGATATAACGGTAAAAGGTAAAGTACAGGGCGTTTCTTTTAGGGTGGCGGCAAAGGCCGTTGCCGATCAGCTTGGCGTGCGGGGTTTGGTACGCAACCAGCCCAATGGCGATGTTTTTATTGAAGCCGAAGCCGACGACTTTATGATGGATATGTTTTTAGAATGGTGCCACGAAGGCGCGGAACATGCCGTAGTTACCGGCGTGGAAGTGCATGATGGCGAATTAAAAAACTATCGTAATTTTGAAGTTGTAAAAAAATAGTTCGGTACACCTTAAGCTCCCTCTGATTGTCAACCGCAAAAAAATTCGCCGGGCAAACTTTTGTATATGGTTTAAGCACCATTGCCGGCCGTGTACTCAGTTTTTTCCTGACGCCGATATACACCCGCACCTTCTCCACAAAAGTATACGGCATATTTGGTAACCTGTATAGCTACGCCTCCATGCTTAATGCCCTGCTGGCCTTCGGGATGGAAACCACCTTTTTCAGGTATCTCAATAAACGGCCCGATGATAAGCAAACGGTTTATAACAATGCGTTTGGTGCTGTTTTGGCGGTATCCTTATTGTTTTTAGTGCTTACTTTTCCGTTTGCCGGTTTGATTGCCAGTTGGATCCGCATAGATTCATCTACCCCGGTATCTGAGTATATCCTTTTCATCAAATTTTTCATTGGCACGCTGGTGGTTGATGCCATTTCGGTTATCCCATTCGCCAAGATCCGTGCCGAGGGGCGCCCGGGTAGGTACGGGATGCTAAAGTTTGTGAACGTAATGATGTTTGTAAGCTTAAACCTCATGTTTATTTACCTGTTGCCAGCTATTGTTAAGCATAACTGGCCGGGTGCCGCTTTTATACAGGTTTGGTTTAAGCAAGGCTGGATAGGTTATGTGTTCCTGTCGAATTTTATTGCCAACTCCATTACCGCGGTAATGTTGATGCCCGAGTTTTTAAAATTGCGACCCAGGTTCAGTAAAGAATTGCTTACAGAAATGTTGCTATACAGCTGGCCGGTGCTTATCGCCAACTTCTCTTACCTCGTAAACGAAAACCTGGATAAAATTCTGTTAGGTAATTTATTGCCACTGAACGAAAGCGCCACCCAGGTAGGCATCTATTCAGCATGTTCCAAAATTTCTGTGTTCCTCAGCATATTTGTAAACGCCTTCAGGCTGGGTGCCGAACCGTTCTTTTTTAGCCACGCAAAAAATAAGAATGCCACGCAAACGTACGCCCGCATTATGCACTATTTTGTGATAGCCGTTTGTATGATATTTGTGGCGCTGGTAGCCAATATAGAGCTGCTTAAGTATTTTATTAAAGGGAAGGATGCCGCGCAAACGGCGTTATACTGGTCGGGCATTAAGGTGATACCGGTGCTGCTTTTTGGCTATGTAAGTTTGGGTATTTACATGAATTTGTCAGTTTGGTATAAACTGACGGATCAAACAAAATACGGGCTGTACATATCGGGCATCGGTGCATTGGTAACCATTGTGCTCAACGTTGTTTTCATTCCTTACTACGGTTATATCGCCTCCGCCTGGATCTCGCTTTGCGCTTATACCACCATGATGGTGCTCTCGTACTTATGGGGGCAAAAGCATTACCCCATCCCTTACCTTTTAAAAAAGAACCTCGCTTATATCATAATATCGCTCGCGCTCGTTTACTTATCATTCAGCGTATTCAAGCGCAATATATTTATCAGCAACGGCCTGTTTATTTTATTTGCGCTTGGGGCATTGTATACCGAACGAAAAGAACTAAAAGCTATATTTAGCAAATGAACATCAGGGTAATCAACAGATCGAAAAATACTTTACCGGCCTACGAAACGCTTCACGCCGCAGGCATGGATCTGCGTGCCGACCTGGAGGCCCCCGTTATTTTAAAACCACTGGAGCGCCAGCTGATCTCCACCGGGCTTTACATAGAACTGCCCGAAGGCTATGAAGCCCAAATACGGCCCCGTAGCGGTTTGGCCTATAAGCATGGTATTGGCATTGTAAATTCGCCGGGTACCATTGATGCCGATTACCGCGGCGAAATAAAAGTACTACTGGTGAATCTTTCTAATGTTGATTTTGAAATAAACACCGGCGACCGCATTGCCCAAATGGTGGTAGCCAAACACGAGCAGGTAAAATGGGAAGAGGTAGACACGCTGAGCGACACCACCCGTGGTGCCGGCGGGTACGGCCATACCGGTAAAAACTAAGTAATGAAGAAAGCGGCATTTATCATACTGTTAGGTGGCTTGTGTACCACAGCATTTGCTCAGAAAAGGAGCAATGGCGATGGTGCGCCCCTAAGGCAGCTTAGCGCCGCAGATAGTACCCGGGTAAAGGAGCTGTTCTTCTCGGCCATCCGCCAAAAAACAATTGATAATACCAGGCTCGCGACCGAGTTGTTTGGGCAGGTGCTGGCGATAGACCCCAACAACGATGCCTCGATGTATGAACTGGCCAACCTGGAAAAAGCGCAGAACAATTACCAGGCGGCCGCTCCTTTATTAGAAAAAGCGACGGCCGTAAGTCCCGATAACGAATGGTACTGGCTGGCCCTTGCCGATAGCTACGAAAAAGCAAACGACCTGGTAAAACTCCATTCCGCTTTTGACCAGCTCATCCGCCTTAACCCCGATAAGCCCGGCTACTATTTTGGCAAGGCAAGCATCTATTCGGTGCAGCGCAAGTACGATGAAGCCATAAAACTGTACGACAAAGTAGAAAGCATAACCGGCCCTACAGACGAACTGCAAAGCAACCGGCAAAAAATTTACCTGATAGAAGGTAAGGTTGATAAAGCATCTGACGGGTTGGAGAAAATGCTGGAGAGCAACCCCGGCGATGCTAAGTATTACCTGATGCTTGCCGAACTGTACAACTCCAATGGGTTAAACGATAAGGCCATAGCGGTTCTTAACAAGGGTGTTGCCGCGCTTGATAAAGATAAGAACACTGGACTTAGCTATGGCCTGCTGCACATGGCACTGGCCGATGTGTATAAGGATAAAAAAGACCTGGTGGCCAGCTTTAACGAACGGAAAATTGCCTTTGCCAACCCCGATATTGATATAGAACAAAAGGTACGCGTGATACAGGATTATGTTCCGCAGCTGGCCAACCCGACGTTGAAGACACAGGTACTGGATCTTAGCCGCATACTTGCCGTTACCCACCCCAATAGCGATAAGGCTTTTGCCATTTACGGCGATATGCTGGTACAAACAGAACAGTTTCGCGAAGCAAAACCTGTGTACAAAAAATCGATAGCATTAAACCCGCAGTCGTACCAGGCGCATGAGCAGTTGGTGCGGATAGAGATGGCCGAAAGCGATTTTGCTGGCGCTATAAAAGATGGCGAGAACGCGCTGAGCTATTTCCCTAACCAGGCATGGATGAATTATTTGGTGGGCGTAGCCTGGCAACAAAGCAAAAATTATAACAAAGCCCTCGGGTACTTAAAAAATGCTGCGGGCTTAGAAACCGACGATAAGGACCTGCTATCGCAGTGCTACTCGGCCATGGGCGATTGCTACCACTCTATCAGTGATAACAAAAACTCCGACGACGCTTATGAAAAAGCGCTGAGTTACAACCCCGATAATGGTTTTACGCTGAACAATTATGCGTACTATTTGTCGTTAAGGAACGATAACCTGGATAAGGCGGCGGCGATGTCTAAACACAGTACCGAGCTGCAGCCCAACACCGCTTCGTTTGAAGATACTTATGCCTGGATCTTGTTCAGGCAGAAGAACTATACCGAAGCAAAGGTTTGGATAGAGAAATCGCTTGCGCATGATAAGGAAGACAGCGCGGTGAAAACAGAACACTACGGCGATATTTTGTTTTTTACAGGAGACCCCAACGGTGCCCTGCAAAATTGGGAAAAGGCCAAAAAGCAGGGTGGCGCGTCGCCGGCATTAGAAAAGAAAATAAATGAGAAGAAATACTCTGAATAAAATAGCCCTTGTACTTTTATTGATTGTAGCGGCAAGCTGTAAATCAAAAAAACTGGTGGTGGTGCAGCGCCCAACAAAGGATACGGCTGTTGTAAAAACAAACGATGTAGCCGAGCGGCTGGCAGCTATACGTGCCAAACAGGTTACCTTTAATACCTTTAGCGGCAAGGCAAAAACAAAACTGGTTATCAATAACGATGATAATGATTGCACCCTTAATATCCGCGTAAACCGCGACCAAAAAATCTGGATCTCTATCACTGCCATCGCCGGGCTGGAAGTTGCCAGGGCGCTGATAACGCCGGATAGCATCCTGGTGATAAACCGTTTTCAGAATCTGTACTTAAAAAAACCGTTCAGCTATGTGCACAGGTTTGCGGGCAGGCAGATCAATTTTAAAACACTGCAATCGTTATTGGTAGGCAACGCGATAGGCGAACTGCTGAACGAGGGCTCAAAATTTACTCCCGAAGGAAGTAATACCGGCGTAACCGGCGATTTACAGGGTATGGTGTATAAGCTATTACTTGGCCCCGATATGAAGGTTACCCAAACCAACCTGGCCAACAAAAGCGCCGGGCAAACTTTGCAGGTGGCCAACCGGGTATTTATACAGGCCGATAACCGCGTGGTACCATCGCAAATAGATATTACCTCAAACGCGCCGGGCAATAAAGTACTGGCCAATTTGCGTTATACAACGGTAGAATTCGACCGCGTTTTAGAGTACCCCTTCAGTATTCCAAAAAGTTATCAACCTGCAGATTAAAAAACCTATTTTTGATGAATGAAATTTTTTAAAGCAGCCCTGATTATTATTGCTGTATGTACAGCTACCAGCGTGTTTGCGCAAACCAGCGACGAATTAAAACGCCGTAAAAACAAACTTACCGAGGAGCTGCAGCAGCTTAACCGCGAGTATGAAGAAACGGCGAGCAATAAAAAGGTTTCGTTAAGGCAACTCAATAACCTTAAAATACAAATAAACCTGCGCCAGGAAAAGATAGCCAATATCAACTCCGAGGTAAGAAATTTAGATAATCAAATCTCTGAGAGCAATAATACCGTACATAACCTGCAGAGCCAGTTAGACCAGTTAAAAAAAGAATATGCCGGTATGGTGTTGTTTGCTTACCGTAACCAAAGCGCCTACAATAAGCTGATGTTTATTTTTGCGTCAAAAGACTTTAACCAGGCGTACAGGCGTTTAAAATATTTACAGCAATTTGGTACCTACCGCGAGCGGCAGGCCGGTTACATACAGGGCACACAAAAAGAACTGCATGTAAAAATTAACGAGCTGGATAAGGATAAAAAAGAAAAAAGCAACCTGCTTACCGAGCAGGAAAAAGAACGAGCGGAATTAGGTAAAGCAAAAAGTAACCAGGTAAAAGTAATTACCAACCTGAGCAAGCACCAGGGTGAGCTTAAGAAGCAGCAAAAGGATGTTCAGCAAAAAATTGCGAAAACCAACCGCGAAATAAACAACGCTATCCGCAGGGAGATAGAGGAAATGAGGCGCAAGGCCGAAGAAGAAGCCAGGAGGAGGGCAGAGGAGGCCGCACGTATAGCGGCAGCCAAAGCCAAGGCCGATGCTGCCAACAATAATGCACCGGCACCTACCGTAACTAAAAAGCCTATAGTAGTAAAACGAACAACCGACAGCGAGGCGCTGAACGCCACACCCGAAGCCGCCAAATTATCAAACGACTTTTTGGGTAACCGCGGGCGGTTGCCATGGCCTGTTGCCAGCGGGCAGCTGATCCATGGCTTTGGTACGTATGTAGAGGATGGTATCCGTAACGATAACAACGGCTACGAGATAAGGGCCGCTGCGGGCGCACCGGTAAGAGCCGTCTTCGAAGGCACGGTGAAAATGGTGAAGGACATAAGCGGGACTTATTTGGTTATCATCAACCATGGCGAATACTTTACATCGTACTCCAACCTGCGGTCGGTAAATGTTTCGGTAGGGCAAAAGGTGGGTACCAAACAAACTATTGGCGCTGTAGCAACAGACCAGATCAGTGGCGAGTCGTCGGTAAACTTTATCCTGAACAAGGGTACCACATTTGTGGACCCGCGCATATGGCTGGCACCTGCAAACTAAAGTGTTAACTATAGCGTTGTAATTGTATATATTTGTAACCTTTAATTGTGAGATAAGATGTTGAGCATGGTTTTTTTATTCATGAATATAGGTACCGGCGAAATGGTGTTGATCATTTTTGCGGCGCTGATGCTGTTTGGCGGTGAGAAATTGCCCGAGATAGCACGAGGCCTTGGAAAGGGGATCCGTGATTTTAAAGATGCTTCTGACGATGTTAAGCGCGAGATAAACAACCAGATAAATAACTACGAAGATAAGAAGACCGACCTCAAAAAGTCGTTGGAAGATAAGCCTAAAGAGGAACTCCCCGAGTACGTTGCTCCGGAGTATACCCCGGTAGAAGGCACCCTGCCGGCATTTGAAGGCCAGGCTGCTACCGATGCCGTTGAAGAGCCTACCGAACTGGGCAACCCAGAGGCACCGGAAACTTATGAAAGCGAGCCGGAATTAAAACATCCCGTAACAGGCAGCGCAAACGGTTCATCCATTAACCTGAGCAAGAGCGAAGAGCCCGAGAAAAAGACTATCGAAGAAGAATATAAATAACACAAAAAAATTAACATACATAAAAACTTAAGAAAATGGGATTAGGCGCACCAGAAATTATTCTGATCATTATCGCAATACTAATATTATTTGGCGGTAAAAAAATTCCTGAACTGATGAAAGGTTTGGGTAAAGGCGTAAAAGAATTTAAAGACGCGCAGAACGGCGAAAATACTACAGCTTCAGAAGAAAAATCGAAGTTATAATTGCCGGTTTCTTATTGGGCAGCATTGTAGCTGTTTAAACTTATAAAACTTATCTGTTGAAATAGTTATGCTTCGACGGATAAGTTTTTTATTTTAGGCCCCATGTCTAAAGATTTTTCCTCTTACAAGGATATTAAGAGAGGGTTACAAAACGGAACGGTTACAGCCGAAAGCCTGGTAAAAGGTTACTTGCAGCAGATCAAGGCAAATGCCCGTTTAAATGTTTTTAACGAGGTTTTTGACCAGGAAGCGCTTGCTTCGGCCAAAACTGTTGACGCGCGCATAAAAAACGGTACCGCCGGTAAACTGGCCGGTATGGTTATCGCTATAAAGGATAATATTTGTTACAAAGATCATAAGGTAACAGCATCTTCGCGCATCCTGGAGAATTTCACCTCCATTTATTCATCAACTATTGTAGAGCGTTTATTAGCCGAAGATGCCATCATCATTGGCCGGTGCAATTGCGATGAATTTGCCATGGGCGCAGCCAACGAAAACTCTTTTTTTGGGGCGGTAAAAAACTTTGCCGACGAAACACGGGTTTCTGGTGGTTCATCCGGTGGTTCGGCAGTGGCCGTGCAGGCTGGCATGTGCCATGCCGCGATAGGTACCGATACGGGTGGTTCGGTTAGGCAGCCCGCGTCGTTTTGCGGGGTAGTGGGCTTTAAGCCATCCTACGGACGGATCTCCAGGCACGGGATCATCTCCTATGCTTCCTCGTTCGACCAGGTGGGCACGCTCACCAAATCGGTTGACGACGCCGCCTTACTTTTCGAAATAATGGCCGGCGCCGATGAGTTTGACGGCACATTGTCGCAAAAGCCTGTCCCAAAGGCCAATGCCCATACCAAAGATACCGGCAAAAAGAAGATCGCCTATTTACAGGAAGCATTATCCAGCCCCGGTGTGGATGCCGATGTGAAAAATACGCTCATCAACTCCATAGAAAAACTAAGGGCAGACGGGCATGTGGTGAAAGCCATTTCCTTTGAATATTTAGAATACCTGGTACCTGCATACTACATTCTGGCCATGGCCGAGGCATCCAGCAACCTGGCACGTTACGATGGAGTGCACTACGGCTACCGCAGCCCCAACGCGACCGATCTTACCTCCACTTATAAGCTTTCCCGTTCGGAAGGGTTTGGCAAAGAAGTAAAACGCCGCATTATGCTGGGCACATTTGTTTTAAGTGCAGGTTACTACGATGCCTATTACGCCAAGGCCCAAAAAGTACGCAGGCTCATCAAAGATCAAACTAATAAGATTTTGGAGGAGTATGATTTCCTGCTCACCCCAACCGCTCCCGAACCTGCTTTCCCGATAGGAAAAAAGGAAAAGGACCCGGTGGTAACCTACCTGTACGACATTTTTACAGTACAGGCATCGCTGGCCGGTTTGCCCGCCATCTCGCTGCCTACAGGCAATAACAGTAAGGGTTTGCCGTTAGGTTTGCAGCTATTAGGCAAGGGTTTTGCCGAGGAAGAACTGTTGAATTTCTCTGAATATTTCCTGCAGCTATAGAAAGTTTATACATTAGTAAATAATTTTCCGGCGGCCTCTTCTGCCGGGTATAACCTAATTTATGAAGAAATTCTTTACGTTTATTATCTGCGTGGCAGCACTGCAGCTAATGAATGCGGATAGTTTGTATGCTCAATCGTTCAATGCAGATACTGCTGCGCTGCTGCCTGTAAAAGAGGTAGCGGTTTCCAAATACCAGGATGTTATTTTTAAGCGCCGGCTGGATTCTATCCAAAAGGATGTGCCGCTGGATTATAACGGCTACGTGCAGGGTTATATAGATGTTTATATGAGCCGCCGCGATGAGATAGGCCGTTTCCTGGGCCTCTCCAAATATTACTTCCCCATTTACGAAAAGGCTTTCCGCGACGCGGGGGTGCCCGAAGAGATCAAATACCTTTCGATAGTAGAATCGGCCCTGAACCCGAATGCGGTATCGCGAGTGGGTGCTGCCGGTCCATGGCAGTTCATGTCTGAAACGGCGAAGATCTACCACCTGAAAATGAACGACTATGTGGATGAGCGCCGCGACCCCGTGCAATCCAGCCAGGCAGCTGCTGCTTACCTGCGCGATGCCTATCAGCAATTTGGCGACTGGCTGCTGGCCATAGCATCATACAACTGCGGAAAAAGCAATGTGGAGAATGCCCTTGCCAAAACTGGCGCCACCGATTACTGGTCTATCCGCCAGTTATTACCAGCCGAAACGCGCGGCTATGTACCGGCTTATATTGCTATTACCTACGCCATGAATTATTACAAGCGCCACGGTATTTACCCTCAGCCCACGGATATCCCGATGGAAAACGATACAGTTAGCGTGAACCGCTTAGTGCCCATGAGCCGGATAGCCACCGCTTTGGGGATGGACCTGAAGGATGTAGTTACCCTCAACCCAAGTTATCGGATGCTCATCGTTAACGGCTCGTCTGCCGCGCCGCGCAGGATTTTGGTACCGCGTAACCGTAAAGACCGTTTTACCATTTTAGCGCAGGCAGTAGATAACCCTAATTATGTGATACCAGCGTACCGGCCTGTTTACGTAGCACCGCCAGTAAAGACAAGGTCAGGTGCAGTTGCAGCGGCGGTATCGCCGGGAGTTCAAAACGCGGCTGCCCAAACCGGTACAATAGTGCCCATGGCTAATATGCCCCAATACCATACAACGGTAAAAGGCGATACCCTGGCAACTATAGCCGCAAAATATGGGCTTAAGGTAGAAGACCTGATGGCCTGGAATAAACAATTGGGCAATAATAAAAACATACCCCTGGTTGCCGGGCTTACTGTTAACCTAAACAGGGGATAAAGAATATACAATAGTGGCCGGGTTTCGATGTATTTCGAAACCCGGCCTTTTTTATTACCAGCTTTCAAAAAAAGTAATCGTAATTTTGAGGGCTTGAATTAGAGAAGATGAATAAACAAAATCGTAAACAAGACGCCTTAAATTACCACTCCAAAGGCCGCCCGGGTAAAATACAGGTAGTGCCAACCAAGCCCACCAATTCTCAACGAGATTTAACTTTAGCTTACTCGCCGGGTGTTGCAGAGCCTTGCCGCGCTATAGCCGAAAACGTGGATGATGTATATAAATACACCGCTAAAGGCAATCTGGTAGCTGTTATCAGCAATGGTACAGCGGTACTTGGTCTGGGCAATATTGGCCCTGAGGCCAGTAAACCGGTAATGGAGGGGAAAGGCCTGCTGTTTAAAATTTATGCCGATATCGATGTGTTCGATCTGGAGATAAATGCAAAAACGGTTGATGAATTTGTAACGATAGTAAAAGCGCTGGAGCCAACCTTCGGCGGTATAAACCTCGAGGATATATCTGCCCCAACCTGCTTTGAGATAGAGCGCAGGCTAAAGGCGGAAATGAAGATCCCCGTAATGCACGACGATCAGCACGGTACGGCCATCATATCGGGCGCGGCTTTAATGAACGCCTGCGAGATCCAGGGTAAAAAACTGGATAAGATAAAAATGGTAGTGAATGGCGCGGGTGCCGCAGCTGTTTCCTGCTCAAAAATGTACCTGTCGCTTGGGGTGAAGAAAGAAAACCTGGTGATGTTTGATATCAACGGCGTGCTGGATACCAGCCGTACCGACCTGGACGACATCCGCATGGAGTTTGCCACCGAGCGTAAGGATGTTAAAACCCTTGCCGATGCCATGAAGAATGCCGACGTATTTGTGGGCCTTTCGGCAGGTAACGTGGTTACCCCGGCAATGCTGGTGAGCATGGCTAAAAACCCTGTGGTATTTGCCATGGCCAACCCCGAGCCCGAGATCAGCTACGATTTGGCAGTTGCCGCCCGTAAGGATATTATTATGGCTACCGGCCGTTCTGATTTCCCTAACCAGGTGAACAACGTATTGGGTTTCCCTTACATTTTCCGCGGAGCGCTTGATGTAAGGGCAACCGCCATTAACGAAGAAATGAAGATTGCAGCGGTACACGCTATAGCCGAAATGGCTAAAAAGCCAGTACCAGAGGCGGTTAACTTAGCATACAATATTACCAACCTCAAATTCGGCAGGGATTATATCATTCCTAAACCGATGGATCAGAGACTGATCACCGAGGTGTCGTCGGCGGTGGCACGCGCGGCTATGGAGAGCGGTGTTGCCCGCAAAGGCATTACCGATTGGGATGCTTATAACGAAGAGTTGCTATCGCGATTGGGCACCAACAACAAACTGATGCGCGATATTACCAATAAGGCCAAGCAAGCGCCAAAACGCGTAGTATTTGCCGAAGCCGATACTTACAAAATATTACGTGCCGCCCAAATTGTAAAAGACGAAGGCATTGCAACGCCTATTCTTTTAGGTAATATCGAGAAGATAAAAGCCATTATGCGCGAGAACGAACTGGACCTTGGCGATGTGCAGATGATAGACACCCGCGACGATTGCGCGCGTTTACAGGAATTTACCGAGTTCCTGTTTAAGAAACGCCAGCGCCGCGGTCTTACCAAACAGGAAGCACGTAAAACCATCATCGACCGTAATTACTACGGTGCCTGTATGGTGCAGTTTGGCGAAGCGGATGCACTGATCTCCGGCTTAACAAAAAACTATGCGGATACGATAAAACCCGCGTTGCAGATCATCGGTACCGATGAGGGTGTTAACCGGGTTGCCGGTATGTACCTCATGATAACCCAAAAAGGGCCGGTGTTTTTTGGCGATACCACGGTAAACATCAACCCAAGCGTAGAAGAACTGGTAGATATTACGGTGCTGATAGAAAAAGCTGTATCGTACTTTATCCCTAAACCAAGGGTAGCGCTTTTATCTTACTCTAACTTCGGCTCCAATAAAGGCGAGATCCCCGAAAAAACCAGCGAAGCGGTAAGGATACTGCACCAAAGGTACCCCAACATGATAGTGGATGGTGAGATGCAGGCCAACTTTGCGCTCAACTCCGAGTTGTTGAAGGATAACTTCGAGTTCTCATCGCTCAACGGTAAGCCGGCCAATACTCTTATTTTCCCGGGACTGGCATCGGGTAACATCGCGTATAAATTATTGCAGGAAATTGGCGGCGCGGAAGCCGTTGGTCCCATTTTGTTGGGATTGAAAAAACCGGTGCACGTATTGCAATTGGGTAGCAGCGTACGCGAAATTGTGAACATGGTTACCATTGCGGTGGTAGATGCCCAGGAAAAAAGCCGTGCGGCAGCATCGCCAAAGGCACGTAAAGCAAAATAATATATGTACGATTATATTGAAGGTAAGCTGGCCTTTAAAAGCCCGGCGCATGTGGTTATTGATGCGGGGGGCGTTGGCTACCACATCAATATTTCGGTAAATACTTTTTCTCGCGTTGGCGATACGGAAAGGTGTAAGTTATACGTTTGGTTACATGTAAAAGAGGATGCGCACACCCTGTACGGTTTTGCCGATGAGGGCGAGCGCAAGCTTTTTTTGCACTTGGTTTCCATATCAGGCATAGGCCCCAACACTGCGCGCATGATGCTGTCGTCCATCACCCCCGATGAGATCCGCAACGCCATAGTACAGGGTAATGTTCCGCTTATTCAACGGATAAAAGGGATAGGGCCTAAATCGGCACAGCGCATTATTTTAGAACTTCAGGATAAACTTCGCAAGGAAGGCCCGGACACATTGACAGTCGTGTCAGGGTTAAAAACGGTAAAAGAAGAGGCGCTTTCAGCCCTTGTTATGTTAGGATTTGTGCGTAACGTTGCCGAGAAGGTATTGGATCAGGAGCTTAGCAAAAATACTGGCCCATTAACGGTAGAACAGCTTATTAAATTTGCGTTAAAAAGCTTATAATTACTTATAATAAAAATAACACTTGGTTAAAAATTTTACTTGTAAACTATTTATAGGTATACTTTTTTTATCCGCTTTTTGCGGAACAGGGAAACTATTAGCCCAGCAGCAAAGTACGGGGCAGCAACCAATACCCGGGCAAACAACCATACCACGCCCCGGCCAGCAGCAAACCACACCCCAAACACAACAATCAACACAAAATACGGCGCCTGCCGATACCACCAGGCCGCGTAACACAGCGCCCTTAAGCAACGCCCCCAAGCTAACCAAAACCCGTAACCAATGGGCATTGGAAGGCCTTTTTAACGTGGACCCACCGGGCGTAACGCGCACTGTGGAGTACGACCTGGCCACCAACACTTACATTATTTACAAAAAACTGGGGAACTTAAATTACGGTGTGCCTTTGTATTTAAGTCCTACCGAATACCTTAAGCTACAGCAAAAAGGCGTACAGCGCGAATACTATAAACAACTGGCAGACAATTACGCTTACGAATCGCAGCAGCCGGGGTTTATACCGCAAATAAAGATCCGCAGCAAAACGTTCGAGCAGATCTTTGGCAGTTCAAACATTAACATTCGCCCGCAGGGTTCGGCAGAGGTAATATTAGCAGGGCAGATCAATAAAAACGAAAACCCGCTTTTTAATACCCGCCAGCGCAGCCAGTTCAATTTTAATTTCGACCAGCGGATCCAGCTGAACGTAACCGGCGATATTGGCGATAAGCTGAAGATAAGCACCAACTACAATACTGAGGCCCAGTTTCAGTTTGAGAACCAGATCAAACTGGATTATACAGGCCATCCCGACGAAATTATCCAAAAAATAGAGGCCGGTACCGTGAGCATGCCCCTCAATACCTCGCTTATTACGGGCAGCCAGGCGCTTTTCGGTGTAAAAACAAAGCTGAAGTTTGGCAAGCTGGATATCACCACCATATTGTCGCAACAGCGCTCCCAATCAAAAAGTATTACCATTACCAATGGTTCGCAGCAGGGTAATATAGCGCTAACGCCCGCGGAGTACGAATCTAACAAGCACTATTTCCTGTCGCAATATTTCAGGAACAATTACAACCGGGCGCTGGCCAATATTCCCATCATCAGTTCTAATATCAACATCACCAAAATAGAGGTTTGGACAACCAACCGCACCAACGTTACTACCGATAGTCGCGATATATTGGGCTTCTTGGATCTGGGCGAGAACAGGCCATACAATACTGCGTTGGTACAGGGCGGCCCCGGCTTTAGCGGGTTACCGGCGGGCTTCCAAGGGCCGGGCTTTACACAGCAATCAAACAACCTGTTGCAAAATTTGCCATCAACGGCACACATCACCAACTCTAACGACGTTGCCAACTATTTTCGCGCAACGGGCGCAACAGATAACTACGCCAAACTAACCTACGCCCGCAAACTTACCGAGAAGGAGTACACCCTGCATCCGCAATTGGGTTATATCTCGTTGAATTACCCGCTTAATAATGATGAGGTGCTGGCGGTTGCCTACCAGTACTCGTACAACGGGCAGCAGTACCAGGTGGGGGAGTTCAGCAGCGATGTTGCGGTTGACCCGGCTACACCAAAATCGCTTTTTGTAAAATTATTAAAAAACGAACTGCTGAAAACCAACCTGCCAACCTGGGATCTGATGATGAAAAATATCTATTCGCTTGGCGCGTATGGCATCAGCCCGTCCAACTTTAAGTTGAACATTAGCCGTTTGGATGATAAATCGGGGATAGAGAAAACTATAATGGACGAGGGTACCAATACCAAAAGCAAGCGCTGGCTGCAGCTAACCAGCGTGGATAACCTCGATCAGCAGAATGATAAGCGGCCCGACGGTTACTTCGACTTTTTAGAGGGCATCACTATTGATTCGCAGAACGGGCGCATCATGTTCCCGGTTATCGAGCCCTTCGGATCGGATCTGGCCAGGCAATTCACCGCGGGCGAACAGGACCTGGTGAGCCGGTACGTTTACCAGCCGCTGTACGATTCTACCAAAACCATCGCGCAGCAATTATTCCCTAAGCTAAACAGGTACCTTATAAAAGGCACCTACACCTCCACGCAAGGCTCGGAATATCAGCTGAACGCCGTGAATATTCCGCAGGGTTCGGTTGTGGTTACAGCTGGTAATTTAAAACTGAATGAAGGTGCTGATTACACGGTTGATTACAGCTCGGGCCGGATCCGGATCCTGAACCAGGCTTTGCTTTCATCGGGCCAGCCTATCAACATCAAAATAGAAAATAACGAATTGTTTGGCGTTCAGCAGAAATCGCTTTGGGGTACCCGCTTGGATTACCGTGCAAGTAACAAACTTGCCCTGGGTGCCACCTTTATGCACCTTACCGAACAGCCCATTACGCAGAACGAGCTGGTGGGAGAGGAATCTATCTCTAACAGTATCTTTGGGTTCGATGCCAATTACACCACAACATCCAGGCTTTTAACAAGGCTGGTGGATAAAATACCTTTTATAAACACCAAAGCGCCATCGACAATCAACCTGAGCGGCGAGTTTGCCAAACTAATGCCGGGTAGCCCAGGCGCTTTAAACTTTGCAGGATCGAAGAACGGGACTTCTTATCTGGACGATTTTGAGAACAGCCGTTCGGTTATCGATATAAAAAGCGCGGTGAGCTGGCAAATTGCCGGTACACCGCAGATGTTCCCCGAATCGCAGTTGTTTAATGATCTGAGTTATGGCTACAACCGCGCACGGCTGGCCTTTTACAATATCGACCCCATATTTTACACCAGCGCGGGCAATATCCCCGTAAACCGTACCGACTTGTCCAACCATTACGTAAGGCAGGTGATAGAGCAGGAGGTGTTCCCGTACAAGCAGTCGGTAACCGGGCAGCCGCTTACGTTATCAACGCTTAACCTTGCCTTTTATCCAACCGTACGCGGGCAGTATAACTATACTACATCGGGTATCAATGTGGATGGTTCTTTACAAACTCCGAAAAACCGCTGGGGCGGCATCTTCCGCAAGCTGGAGACCAACGACTTTGAATCGCTGAATGTTGGGTACATTGAGTTTTGGGTGCTCGATCCTTTTATTTACAAACCGGCCTCTCAAGGTGGTGATCTCTATTTTAACCTCGGGAGCGTATCTGAGGATATCCTGAAAGATGGCCGCAAAAGTTTAGAGAACAGCCTGCCCGTTGATGGCGCTACCGATAAAACCGACGAAACCGTTTGGGGCAGGGTATCCAAACTGCAGCCGGTAATAAACGCGTTTGACAATAACCCCGATTCGCGCCGTTTGCAGGATATTGGTTTAGATGGACTGAATGACACGGATGAGCAATCGAAATTTGTCAATGTGGTAAACCAGGCCAAGGCGGTATTGAGTCCTCAGGCCGCAACCGCATTCACTGCCGACCCTTCATCAGATGATTACCGCTACTACCAGGGCCCCGAACTTGACCAGGCGCGTGCCGGTATTTTAGAGCGCTACAGTCGCTACAACGGTACAGAAGGCAACTCCAAAACCGCGGAGCAATCGCAGGCGGAACTTGGCCTGCAAACATCGGCCTCCACTTCCCTGCCGGATGGTGAGGACATTAACAAGGATAATAACATGAGCCAAACGGATGAGTATTTCCAATACCGGGTATCCATCCGCCCGCAGGATATGCTGGTTGGCCAGAACTATATCAGCGATAAAGTAACCTCCAATGTAAAGCTGGCCAATGGCCAAACAGAAGCGGTTACATGGTACCAGTTCAGGATTCCGATAACCGATTACCAGAGCAAAGTAGGCAACATCCAGGATTTTAAAGCCATCCGCTTTATGCGCATGTTCATGACCAACTTTGCCGATACCTCGGTATTGCGCTTTGCCACCATGCAACTGGTACGCGGCGAATGGCGCAGCTTTAACGCCGAGAATAACCCGCTGAACATCATTGCCGACCCAGCCATTCAAAACCCAACGGTAGACAACTCCGAACTGGATGTGCAGGCCGTGAATATTGAGGAGAACGGTAACCGCACCCCAATACCTTACGTGGTGCCACCGGGTATTAACCGCCAGCGTAACTACAATAACCTGCAAACTGATACCAAGCTGAACGAGCAATCGCTGTCGTTAAAGGTGACCAACCTGCGCGACGGCTACTCGAGAGCGGCTTTCAGAACATTTTTTAATGATCTGCGATCGTACAAAAAGATCCAGATGTTTATTCACGCCGAGGGCGACCTGTTGAAAGATAACGATGTGAATGCCTTTATTCGCCTCGGGGTTGACTACCAGGATAACTTTTACGAATACGAAGTGCCCCTGGCCGTTACACAACCCGGCACCCGCGACGCCGCCGCTATATGGCCCGCAGGTAACGAACTCAATCTGCAACTCGACTTGCTTACCAGTGCCAAGCTTGCCCGTAACAACGCCAAGCTAAACGGGTTGCCTTGGCCGTTTACTACCCCGTTTGTTTACACCGACGGGCATAACAAAGTAACTATTAAAGGCCAGCCCGATCTGAGCCGCCTGCGAACCATTATGGTGGGTGTGCGCAACCCCTACAAAGGCAATAATGCCGGTGCCGACGACGGGCTTGATAAAACAGGTACCGTTTGGTTTGATGAATTGCGACTGACGGATTTTGACCAGCGAGGTGGTTGGGCAGCTACGGCAAGGGCCGATTTTGCCCTGGCCGATTTTGCCAACATTACCCTATCGGGCAGTAAAAGTACGGTGGGTTTTGGTTCGCTGGATTCGCGCGTGAGCGACAGGAGCCGCAGCGATAACCAGATCTACGATATATCGGGCAGTGTGGAATTGGGCAAGTTCTTCCCGGCAAAAAGCGGGATCAAGATCCCGGCCTACATCAACGTGAGCAACCAGGTGGCCACCCCACAGTACGACCCACAATCGCCGGATGTGGAACTGAAGAAAACGTTGGCTGCCGCCCCTACTTCGCAAGCGAGGGATTCTATCCGGAACGTATCGGTAGATTACACCATGCGCAAAAGCATCAACTTTACCAACGTACATAAAGAGCGTACAAACCCAAGCTCGGCAGTACACGTATGGGATATTGAGAATTTTAACGCCACCTATGCTTACACAGAATACACCCACCACGATTTTATTATAGAAAGCGACCTTGCCCGCACTTACCGCGTAAGCCTGGCCTATAATTACAGCAACCAGCCAAAGTATTATACGCCTTTCGGGAAGATCATAAAAAGCAACCTGCTGGCTTTGGCAAGGGATTTCAACTTTAGCCTATTGCCATCGAGGTTGAATTTCGCAATCAATTTCGACAGGTATTATTCTGAGAACACACTGCGGAATAACGACCCGAACAACTTTATCCCTATCCCTACCAGTTTCAACAAAAACTTTAATATAACCCGGGTGTACGGTATCGGCTGGAACTTGTCGAAATCGCTGCAGATGGATATAGATGCCACCAACCTATCGGTAGTGGATGAGCCTGCGGGGCGTATCAATGGCTTAAAACGCGATACGCTTTGGGAAAACCTGAAAAGGCTGGGCCGTACTACCAACTACAACCACACCATCAACTTTAATTACACCACGCCGATAAACAAAATCCCGGGGCTGGACTGGACGGCGCTGATAGCGCGTTACAGCACCCATTTTAACTGGCAAACCCAGCCCGAATTCGCGATCAACAACCCGGATTATAACATTGGTAATAGCATCCAAAACTCGCGCACTATACAGCTAAACCCTACGCTAAACTTTACTGCGTTCTATAACAAGTTTAAGGCGCTGCGAAAAGGCAGTAACGATAAAGGCGGTGTGGCCGGTTTCTTCCTGGGGATATTAACCAGCGTAAAAAACGTGAGCGGTACCTATACCCGCACCGAGGGTACCTTTCTGCCGGGGTACTTACCACAGTCGAATTTCTTTGGACAGGATTTTTCTTACGACTCGCCGGGCATCGGCTTCTTGCTGGGCAGCCAGGCAGATCTGCGTAATAAAGCGATAGAGCGGGGATGGATCACCACCGATACTCTGCAAAATCAGCCATACGTAACCACCTTTAATTCCGACCTGCGTCTGCGTGGTATCATCGAACCCATCAAAGATCTGCGGATCGAATTGATCGCTTTTAAAACACAGGACCGTAACTATCAAACCAACTTTAAATACCTGGCAGCTACAAACAGTATTGAGAACCTGAGTCCTACAACATCGGGTACGTATAGTGTTTCTATTTTGTCGTTCGCCACGGCGTTTTCCAAATCAACAGGGATAAATAATACATCAACTACGTTCCAGCAGTTTTTAGATAACCGTGCCGTTATCTCCAAACGCCTTGGCGGTACCAACCCTAACTCCACCGGTACCACAAACGGTTTTGCAGATGGTTACGGCGCTAATGCCCAAAACGTGCTGGTGCCGGCTTTCCTGGCGGCTTACACTGGTAAAGATGCCGGAAGTTCGTCGCTAAGCCAGTTCCCGGAGACGCCTATCCCCAACTGGCAGATCAGTTACAGCGGATTGGGCAAGATGCCGTTCTTTACCGAAGTATTTGATTCCTTCGATCTGAGGCATGGCTACCGCTCATCGTATAACGTAAACGGGTACACCACCCTTTTGCAGTACCAGGCGGCCAATGGTGCTGTAAGTTCGCGCGATGCCAATACCGATTTCCTGCCTTTTTACCAGATGACACAGGTGAGCATTTTTGAACAGTTTGTGCCGCTTTTGGGTGTGGATGTGCGGTTTAAAAACAGCATGACGGCCAACATGGAGTACCGTAAAACGCGTACACTGGCACTAAGCCTGCTGAACAGTCAACTGGCCCAGCAAACCGAGAATATCATTGTATTTGGGTTTGGTTACCGACCAAAAAACTTCAGGATGCCATTTGGCTGGTTCGGGGGGAAAACGAATAACGATATTAACTTTAAGCTGGATGTTGCCGTCCGCGATAATAAAACGCTTATTTACCGTGCAGATATAGAAGCCGCGGAAGTATCATCAGGTGCAAAAAATATTACCCTGCGCCCGTCGATAGATTACGTGATCAACCAGCGCTTCAACCTCAATTTATTTTACGATAGCAATATTACCAAACCCTACACCTCGCAAACGTTCAATACCTCGTTCACCAACTTTGGTTTGAATTTGAAACTGTTGTTGCAGTAGGTGTCTGAATCAGAATTTACAGGATTTTAGAATTTTCAGAATACGGGTTTGTTGGTAGCCGACATTTCACTAATCGCTATGCTTAACTTATTTCAGCACCCCAAAGGACAAGTATACCTCATGGATGATCCGTGAGCACAGTTCGCCACAAATTCTATTCATTTAAAATCCTGTAAATTCTGATTCAGACAGACAACCCTAACACTCCGGCAAGCTGATGGGGATATTGATGGCCAGTCCGCCATCTGATGTTTCTTTGTATTTGGAGTTCATATCCAGAGCGGTTTGCCACATGGTACGCACTACGGCATCCAGGCTTACTTTGGCTTTATCGGGATTGCTTTGCAGGGCAAGCTGCGTGGCGGTGATAGCTTTTATGGCACCCATAGTGTTCCGTTCGATGCAAGGTACCTGCACCAGGCCGCCGATAGGGTCGCAGGTGAGGCCGAGGTGATGCTCCATGGCAATTTCGGCGGCCATTAAAACCTGGCGCTGGCTGCCGCCCAATACTTCGGTAAGCGCTGCCGCTGCCATGGCGGATGATACGCCGATCTCGGCCTGGCAACCACCCATAGCGGCAGATATGGTAGCCCCTTTTTTAAAGATGCTGCCTACCTCCGATGCGGTGAACATAAACTGGATGATGCGCTCCTCGTTAAAGCCATCGCAAAAACAAATAAAATACAGCAGCACCGCAGGGATAACCCCCGCCGCGCCATTGGTAGGCGCGGTAACCACGCGGCCAAAGCTGGCGTTCTCTTCGTTAACGGCCAGCGCGAAGCAGCTCACCCAGTCTAAAATATTCTGGAAGCTGTTGCCTGTTTCGCGGATGGCCGCTACCCATTCGGTGTAATTGCTGTAACTACGCCCGGCCAGTAATCGTTTATTTAAGGCGAAAGCACGACGAGCCACATTCAGCCCGCCGGGCAGGCTGCCGGTAGTATGGCAGCCACGGTACATGCATTCGGTCATTACCTTAAATATTTGCAGGGTGCCGTTACGGGTATCGGTTTCGCTGCGCCAGGCAAGTTCGTTTTCGGCTACAACTTCTGATATTTTGAGTCCGGTTTTTAGACACCAGTGCAGCAGGTCGCCGGCGGTATCTATTGGAAAGGGCAGGTCTACCTCGGCCTTGTGTGATGCATTCGCGCCTTCTTTTACCACAAAGCCGCCGCCGATGGAATAAAACGTTGCGGATACGGCTTTCCCGTTACTCAAAAAAGCCTGGAAGGTAACCGCGTTGGGGTGAAAGGGGAGGCTTTCGGTAAAGAGAAAAAGCATGTCGTCATCAAAATGAAAACTTACCTCTTTGGTGCCGCTAAGCATTAGTTTATGCCCGGTGGTGATTTCCGCAATTTTGCTGTTGATCTTATCTACCTCAAAGGTAACCGGGTCGTCGCCGCTTAAGCCAAGGAGGATGGCAATATCTGTACCGTGGCCCTTGCCGGTTTTGGCAAGCGAGCCGTAAAGCAAAACTTTAACCTCTACCACCAGGGGCAATGCCTCTTGTTCGGCAAGCAGGGCAACAAATTGCTGTGCCGCGCGCCATGGCCCAAGCGTATGCGAACTTGACGGGCCAATGCCGATCTTAAACATATCAAATACCGAAATTTGCTCTCTTTGCATCCTCACAAAACTAATGATAGTTAACAGAATATTTATTTGGGGAAACGCTTTTAAAATTAAGTTTCATTTAATAATTTAAACCAAACTTTAAAACTCAAAACCTTAACACAAATGGAAACGTACGACGCACAACAAACAGGGGTATTCTTCGTTTTTTTCGCAGCCATGTTCATACCAGTGATGATCGTCTCGCTGATCGTATTGATAGCTTATTGGAAAATATTCGAAAAGGCCGGCAAACCCGGTTGGGCGGCTATTGTGCCCATTTATAACATTATTGTACTGCTGGAAATTGTAGGTAAACCCCTTTGGTGGATCCTGCTATTGATCTTCCCCTGTACATCGCCCTTTATAGCCATATGGCTGATAAACCTGCTTAGCAAAAGCTTTGGCCAAAGTGAAGGGTTTACTATCGGGCTTATTTTTCTTCCTTTTGTGTTTTTTCCATTGCTGGGCTTTGGTAACTACCAGTACATTGGCCCGGCGGGTGCAGGCTTTGCAAGGAATGATACTTACGACCCTTCTATAAATTATAAAGACCCATTAAATCCTCCGCAGGCATAATGCGTTCATTATTATTTGCACCCTGCAGCATGGCTTTTACTACCTGGCTGCAGGGGCATTTACTTCCTTGTCCGTTTAAGTATTTTACGGGGATAGATTGCCCCGGTTGTGGTTTTCAACGCTCGGTTGTGG
Source organism: Mucilaginibacter sp. (assembly GCF_039925265.1). Classification (GTDB taxonomy): domain Bacteria; phylum Bacteroidota; class Bacteroidia; order Sphingobacteriales; family Sphingobacteriaceae; genus Mucilaginibacter. The sequence goes on along the minus strand of NZ_JBDSZG010000053.1, from coordinate 60,637 downwards.
CACTCATGCAGGGGCAGTGGAGCGCAAGCCTGGCGCTTTACCCGGCTACTATACCCTTACTGCTGGCCATTATTTATACCCTTGCCGATAACTTCTTCAAGCTGGATACCCCAAAAAAGATCATCAAAACAAGCGCTTACATTACCGTTGCGAGTATAATGCTCATTAGCTACACCTTTAAAATGGCGCACCTTTACTGGTTATAAAACTTCGGCCTGGGTAGCGTAGAAGCTGTAATCTTTCCGCAGGGTTTGCAGGAATTTAAGGTCATTCATTTCCGGTGGGGCAGCTACACCCAGGTGATTTTTTATGCGTGTAGCCATGTTGTAAACCACCACGCTGTTGCCGGTTTTTACATAGGTGTTCACTACCTCATTTATCAGCTCGATATCCTGCTCGCTTAATTGGGCTGCGGCTGCAAATACGGGTTCGTAACCATCAGCCGCAGGCATAAACGCTACGTGGTTAATTTTTGTACGCGGGCTGGTGCGGATAAGGATGGTGCCGGCCACCAGGTCGCCAATGCGCTGTACCTTTTCGCTTATGGCGGCTACTACCAGGGCAATGGAGCCAAAACTCACTCCAAAATCAATTATCCGGAACAGCCACCTCAACAAATACTGACTAAACCGGGGCTGCGCCCCATCAAGGCTCACCACTTTTATCTTCATCACCTTTTTACCTACCGATTGCCCGTTCATAAAATACTCGCAAACGAGATCGTAAAAAACATAGGCAATGCCATAAATTACAATGAGTACGATGAGTGTGCTCTTCATGCCATCGAGGCTAATGCCGGTGATAATGAACAGGATATATAACAGGAAGAAGATGCCAAAATCAATAATACTTGCCACGATGCGTTCGCCCAGCCCGGCCAGTTCATAGTCGATATCGATGTTTTGCGAAGTGGTTATCCGTACGGTTTGCATGTTAACAAATATATATGCTCAATTTGCTGGTTTTTTGTTGAATTATAAAACTTTTGTAATTATTTTAACGCCATATTATTTAACCTGGGCCGGATTAATGCGCGAACCGATTTTTGTAAAACAGAATGCCAAAAAATGGGAGCGCTTTGAAAGTTCGCAGGGCCAGGGGCCGGACGAACTGGCAGATAGCTTTATCCAGATAACGGACGACCTGGCCTACGCCAAAACCTTTTACCCAAAATCAAAAACCACGGCCTATTTAAACGGGCTCGCGGGCAGGTTCCACCAATCCATCTATAAAAACAAAAGCGAAAAGGGCAATCGCTTTATTACCTTTTGGAAGTACGAGCTGCCGCTATTGTTTTACAAACACCGGAAACCTTTGTTGTATGCCTTCACCTTTTTTATGGTGTTTTGCCTTATAGGGTGGCTCTCGGCCATGTACGATGAAAATTTTGTGCGGTTGATACTTGGCGATGGATACGTAGATAAAACCAATGCCAATATTGCCCGCGGCGAGCCGTTTGGCGTTTACAACAGCGAATCGGAAGCTTTAATGTTTTTAGGTATAGCGGCCAATAACATTTATGTATCGCTGGTTACGTTTGTAAGCGGCATCATATTTTCGGTGGGCACGCTTTACCACCTGTTTCAAAACGGAATTATGCTGGGCGCGTTCCAATATTACTTTTTTAGTAAGGGCCTGGGCATGCAATCGGTATTAGTGATCTGGATCCACGGTACACTGGAGATTTCGGCCATTGTAATTGCCGGTGGAGCTGGGCTGGTAATGGGTAATAGCTTTTTATTCCCCAAAACCTACACCCGCATGGAATCGCTAAAGAAAGGCGCTGCCGATGGCATGAAGATAGCCATAGGGCTGGTGCCTATATTTTTAACCGCCGCCTTTTTTGAGGGCTTTGTAACCCGCCATACGCACATGCCCATCTGGCTCAGTATGAGCATACTGGGCGCTTCGGCTTTTTTCATCATTTGGTACGTGATCATATACCCCCGCAAAATTTATAATACAGCATATGGAACCTAATATAGAATTGGCCAAACCCCGCGATTTTGGCGAAATTATCAGCGACACGTTCATGTTTATCCGCCAAAATTTTAAAGGGCTGCTAAAAAGTTTTTTTATTTTCTGCGGATTTTTCCTGGTGGCGGGCGCGCTGGCCATGTGCATTATGCAATACAAAACCAACTACGCTACTACCCGGCAAGTTGCGGGCGTTGCTGCAGAGTTTGGGAATTTATCAGAGTTAGCTGTCAGTATTATAGGGGTTATGGTATTCGCGTTGCTAAGTTTTACTGCCAACCTTACCACCATTATTTGCTACGTAACCTTATACAAAAATAAAGCGAATACAGAACCTACAACAGAAGAGATGTGGGCCTATTTTAAGTACTATTTTTTAAGGGTACTTGGAGCCAGTATTGTGATTTGGTTGCTGCTGTCCGTAGGTTACATGGTATGCCTTATCCCGGGCATCTGGTTGTTCCCTATCCTGGGGCTGATATTCCCGATCATGATCATTGAGAATGCCAGCTTCGGTTATGCTTTTAGCCGCGCTTTTAAACTCATCAGCAATAACTGGTGGATAACCGCCGGCGCTGTATTTATTGTATGGCTCATAGCTTATTGTATGATGTTCTTCATTAGCCTGCCGCTATCGCTTGTAAATGTTTCCAGCATGTTGCTGCGCCCTCAGGTGATGCCAACTGTATCCATGGGCCAGATCGTGCTTGGCTCGGTGCTACAGCAACTGATGCAGGTGATATTGGTGATACCCACCGTGGGGATATGCCTTTGCTATTTTAACCTTACCGAAAGTAAGGACGGCACCAGCCTGCTGAACCGTATTGATAAATTTGGCGAACAAAATACACAACCCGACCTGCCATCTGAGGAATATTAAATGCTGCGTACCACCCTCCTGTTTGTTTTTTTGCTGATTGCCAACCTATGTTTTGCAGGCCCGGATACCGCGGCTGTGCTCAAAAAAGCGGTTGTTAAGAAAGACACGGTTGTGCGGAGTAAAAAGCCTGCGGTTATAATAACCGATACCACTACCCTTGAGCAACGGAGCCTGGACACTGCCGCCCTTAACAAATACAAAAAGTTACCCGAGTTTAAATACGAGGAAACGTACAATGGCCCATCGTGGTGGACCCGCTTCTGGCGTTGGTTTTGGGAGTGGCTTAGCCAATTGCTTGGCAGAGCCGGGAAGCATCCGGGGGCGTTGTCGGCATTCTTCGTGTTTTTGAAATACTTTTTTATTTTGGCTGGTGTTTCTGCGCTGGTGTTTTTAATACTGAAACTTTCGGGCATCAATATGCTGCACCTTTTCCGCAAAAAGCCTTACTCCACGCTGGCCTATTCCGAATCAGTAGAAAATATTCATGAGATCGATTTTGAGGCCGAAATAGAAAAAGCCATTGCGGTACATAATTACCGTTTTGCCGTGCGCCTGCTTTATCTTCGCAGCCTGAAACAGCTAAGCGATAACGGCCTCATCAACTGGCAGATCAATAAAACAAACACCAACTACGTATACGAGCTTAGCAACGCCGAGCAGCGCGAAGCTTTTAAACGGCTTACCCTGCAGTTTGAATACGTATGGTACGGCGATTTTTTAATAAACGGCGAGATCTTTAAAAGGATAAACGCGCTTTTCAATACTTTTAAAAGCAGCGCCGAATGAAAGATTTTAAATTATATATAGGTATCGCCTCGGCATTGCTGCTGGTTTACCTTATTGCGCAATACAATAAACCCAACCCGGTTAACTGGAGTACTACGCTCTACTATAACGACAAGATCCCCTTCGGTACTTTTGTGCTGTATGACCGCCTCAACGATTTTTTCCCCGACGCGGACGTAACCCGCACCAATCAATCGGCTTACAGCGTTTTTAGCGATACTACGATGATGCCCGGTAATTACCTCATCATCGCCAATAATTTGGAACTGAGTAAAGAGGATTATACCGAAATGGTAAAATACATCAGCGCCGGCAATTCGGTATTTATCAGTGTTTTCGATTTGGGGGGCATGATAACAGATACCCTGAAACTAAACCAGAGCGCCGAGTTTGGTAAAAAGGATGTCGGCGTAAACTTTACCAACCCAAAACTGGCTAAAAACTACACGTTTGATAAACACATAACCGATCAATACTTTAAAAAATTCGATACCACGAGGGCAACGGTCATTGGCCAGAATTCACTGGGCCACGCCAACTTCATCAGCTATACCTTTGGTAAGGGTAAATTGTTCCTGTTTGCCAATCCGCAGGTGTTTACCAATTATAGTCTGCTGAAACCCGCCAGCGCCGATTACGCGCAAAAGGCGCTTTCCTACCTGCCTGCCGGTGTTGATAATGTTTATTGGGACCAATTTCAAAACCACGATATCCCAACGGATGAGTCGCCTATGCGGGTGTTTTTCCAGCATGAGGCATTGCAATGGGCATACTACCTGGCTCTGGCCAGCATGTTGTTATTTGTTGTTTACGAAATTAAGCGCAGGCAGCGGATCATCCCGGTGATAGAACCGCTGAAGAACTCCACGCTGGAGTTTGTAACCGTGGTAGGCAAGGTGTACTACGAGCAACGCGACAACGGCAACATCGCGGCAAAAAAAATTATGTACTTTTCAGAACACCTGCGCACGGCCTTTAATCTTAAGGCAGGGGCATATAACCAGGAATTTATAACCCCGCTCGCCAATAAAACGGGCATCGACCTGTTGTTTGCGGGCGAGTTGGTTAGGCATATTAATTACCTGCTGCCGCAAAAGCAGGTTACCGACCATGAACTTATTGTACTAAACCAGTTAATAGAAAAATTTTATCTTCAATCCGGCTCACATGGAAAATGAAAACTTTGAACAACGAACAGACCTTAGCAAGCTAAGCAGCGCTGTTGCACAAATAAAAGCCACGCTCTCTAAAATTATTGTTGGGCAGCAACAGGTTATTGACCTGGTGATTGCCGGCATATTGGCCGACGGGCATATTTTGATAGAAGGGGTGCCGGGCGTAGCCAAGACGTTGACCGCTAAATTGATCGCCAAAGCCGTTGATGTAAAATACTCCCGCATCCAGTTCACGCCCGATCTGATGCCGTCTGATGTGTTGGGTACTTCGGTATTTAACCCCCAAACGGCAGGGTTCGAATTTAAACGCGGCCCGGTGTTCGGTAATATTATTTTGATAGATGAGATAAACCGCGCGCCTGCCAAAACACAATCGGCCTTGTTTGAGGTGATGGAAGAGCGCCAGATAACCATGGATAGCCACACCTACAAAATGGACGAGCCCTTTATTGTGCTGGCTACCCAAAACCCCGTAGAGCAGGAAGGCACCTACCGCCTGCCCGAAGCACAGCTGGATCGGTTCCTTTTTAAAATAGAAATTAAATACCCATCGCTGGAGGAGGAGATAGCCATTGTTACCCAACAGCATCAGCAAAAAACCGCGGATCAGCTGAGCGACATCAAACCTGTTTTGGGGGGCGAAGATATTATTGCCTTGCGCCAACTGGTGAGGGCGCTTTATGTGGAACCGAAAATACTGGCCTTTGCCGCGCAGATCATCCACGAAACACGCAACAACCGCTCGATCTACCTGGGTGGCTCGCCGCGCGCTTCGCTGGCTATTGTAAATGCTGCCAAAGCTATTGCCGCCATCAACGGGCGCGATTTTGTAACGCCGGATGATATTATTTTAGTTGCCGCCCCGGTATTGCGCCACCGCATTATGCTTACGCCCGATAAAGAGATGGAGGGGGTGTTGCCGGATGATGTAATTGCACAGATAATCCAAAAAATTGAGATCCCACGATAAACGCAGGTGAAGAAACTATTAGCGCTGTTTTATACCGATCTATTTTTAAGCGGCAGGCTCTTCCTGGCGCTGGCCTGTGGCGTTGTGTTCTTTTTGTTTTCGTTCTTCTTTCCATGGCTTGGCGACCTGCCCGAATTTTTCTTTTGGGGCCTGGTGTTGCTTACCCTTATCGACCTGGTAATGCTTTACCGTGTAAAGGATGCCATGTTTGCCAAAAGGCATGCACCCGAGCGCCTGAGCAACAGCGACGATAATGAGTTAGGCATCTATATAGAGAACCGTTATTCGTTTTCGGTATCGGCGGGTATTATCGATGAGATCCCAGTGCAGTTCCAGAAGCGCGACGTGTGGTTTAAAACGACTTTAAGTGCCGGCGAACACAAACTCATCAGCTATATACTAAGGCCGCTTAAACGCGGCGAATACGAGTTTGGGAGCATTAGGGTGTTTGTGCGTTCGCCGCTGGGCCTGGTGAGCAGGCGCTTTAACTTTGGGCAGGCAGAAATGCTGCCGGTTTACCCGTCGTTCCTACAAATGCGTAAGTATGAGTTGCTGGCCATATCAAACCGGCTGAGCGAGATCGGCATCAAAAAAATACGCAGGCTTGGACATAGCCTGGAGTTTGAGCAGATAAAGAACTATGTACCCGGCGATGACTACCGCAACATCAACTGGAAGGCTTCGGCGCGCCAGGGCAGCCTAATGACTAACTCCTACACCGACGAAAAATCGCAGCAGGTGTATTGCGTGATAGATAAATCGCGCGCCATGAAGATGCCGTTTGAAGGCCTGAGCCTGCTGGATTACGCCATTAACGCCAGCCTGGTGCTAAGCAACGTGGCCCTGTTAAAAGAGGATAAGGCTGGGCTGATCACTATTGCCGAGAAAATCGGCTCGGTAATACCGGCCGACAAAAAGCATACGCAGATAAACAAGATCCTGGAGATATTATATAAAGAGAAAACCCGCTACCTGGAAACCAATATGGAGGCGCTTTACAGCACTATTCGTAATGTGGTAAAACAGCGCAGCCTGATTGTGTTCTTTACCAATTACGAAAGTTTGCCCGCTATGCAAAGGCACCTTCCGTTTTTAAAACGGATCTCGAGGTTTCACTTGCTGCTGGTGGTTTTCTTTGAGAATACCGAGCTAAAGCAGGTGAGCGAGCAGCCCGCCAGGGATGTGGAGGAGATATACATCAAAACCATCGCGGAAAAATTCGCCTACGATAAAAAACTCATCGTAAAAGAACTGGCCGCCCACGGCATCCAATCCATCCTCAGCACCCCGCAAAATTTGACCATTAATACCATAAACCGGTATTTGGAGCTGAAAGCTAAGCAAAGGATTTAGAGGGGAAGTAGAGTCAGGAGACAAGAACCAAGATACAAGACGAAAGCAGTTTTCCTCCTTTTTCTTTCTTGATTCTTGTCTCTTATTTCTTGATTCTAAGCTAAACTCCTGGCAGCTTAACCCCGGCTTCGGCGAGGCCGATGACGATGCGTTCCTGTAGCTCAATTTTGGTGGAGAGGAAGTTGGCGGGTTCTACCCAAACGTTTATAGTAAATTTTACACCGTCAATTTCCAGCCCTACTACGCCAACGCGGGTTGCGGGTTCGTGCAATATGGCGGGTATCGCTTTTATAGCATCATTGATGATCTGTTTAACCTGCGGAACTGGTGCGGCGTAACCCAGCTTTATTTCAAAATCGAGCCTGCGGCGTCCCTCCCGGGTTACGTTTACAATTACTTCGTTAAAAAGCTTGCCGTTGGGGATGATCACCGTTTTGTTATCGGCAGTAATAAGCACCGTGTAAAAGATCTGTATAGAGGTAACCCTGCCGTCCTGCCCCTGGGCAACAATGCTATCGTCTATCTCGAAAGGCTTTAGTAATAAAATGAGCACCCCGCCAGCGAAGTTTTGAAAGGTGCCCGACAAGGCCAAACCTGCCGCCACACTGAACGCGCCAATAATAGTAGTGAATACGGTCAGTTCGAAACCGATGATATTCATTACAAATATGATGAGCAGTACGTAAAGGGCGGTAATTGTAAGGCTTAAAAAGAATGGCCGTAAAGATGAATGAACCGCATTGCGATCCATCCGGGTATGGAGGCGGCCCTTTAAGAACCTGATAAACCATAAACCGACAAAAAAGGCAATGATACCGGCGGCGTAGTTAGGCCCCCTGTGTATTAACCAAACGTGAAATGCGTTATAAAATTCTTTTAGCTCCATAGCGGAGCAAAATTATAGATTTTTCGCTGATTAGCTATAGATGGCCACGAATAGCTCCGGGCCTTTAAACAGTACCCATTCAACTATGCGGCTGTGGATCTGTGTTTTTTTATTTCTGAGGTTTTTCATAATACTGTGGGATATTCAAACGCTGTGCCTAATAAGCCCATTAACAGTATGATGACGAAAATTTCACCTAACACGTTACAATCGCCCTCAAAAAAGCAAAAAGAGCGGTATATCAATTGATTGTACCCATTTCATACGGATAAAATAGTGTCCAAAATAAAACCCCTGTCTATTTTATTAGACAGAGGTTTTAAAATTTTATTCTCCCTTTAGGGGGTTAGGGGGCATTACATCATGCCGCCCATGCCGCCGCCGCCCATAGGTGGCATGCCGCCGCCTTTTTCGTCTTCCGGATCGTCTGCCAACACACACTCGGTGGTTAACAACATCGATGCGATAGAAGCTGCGTTCTCTAATGCTACACGGCTTACTTTAGTTGGGTCGATAACACCGGCACCAATTAAGTTTTCGTAAACATCAGTACGTGCATTGTAACCGAAGTCACCTTTGCCTTCTTTAACTTTTTGTACTACGATAGAACCTTCCACACCTGCGTTTTGGCAGATCTGGCGAAGTGGCTCTTCGATAGCGCGGCGGATGATCTGGATACCAGTGTTCTCATCTTCGTTTGCGCCTTTAAGGTTGGTTAAAGCATCAACCGCACGGATGAATGCAACACCACCACCAGCTACAATACCTTCTTCTACAGCCGCACGGGTTGCATGTAAAGCATCGTCAACACGGTCTTTCTTTTCTTTCATTTCTACTTCAGAAGCAGCACCAATGTAAAGAACAGCAACACCGCCGCTTAATTTAGCTAAACGCTCTTGTAGTTTTTCTTTATCGTAATCAGAAGTAGTAGTTTCTATCTGCGCACGGATCTCGCCGATACGGCCTTTGATCAAGTCTGCATCACCATCACCATTAACGATAGTGGTGTTGTCTTTATCGATAGAAATTTTCTCAGCCTGGCCTAACATGCTCAGGTCAGCGCTTTCTAATTTGTAGCCTCTTTCTTCAGAGATAACGGTACCGCCGGTTAATACAGCGATATCCTCTAACATAGCCTTACGGCGATCGCCAAAGCCTGGTGCTTTTACCGCAGCAACTTTTAGTGAGCCACGGATCTTGTTAACTACCAAAGTAGCTAATGCTTCGCCATCAAGGTCTTCAGCAATAATTAATAATGGTTTGCCTGTTTGTACTTGTTTTTCCAGGATAGGAAGCAATTCCTTCATCGAAGAAATTTTCTTGTCGTAGATAAGGATGTATGGGTTATCTAACTCAACTTCCATTTTATCAGAATTGGTTACAAAGTACGGAGAAAGGTAACCACGGTCAAACTGCATACCTTCTACAGTTTTAACTTCAGTTTCAGTTCCTTTTGCTTCTTCCACGGTGATAACACCAGAAGTACCAACTTTTTTCATCGCGTCAGCAATCATCTCGCCAATAACTTCATCGTTATTTGCAGAGATAGAAGCTACTTGTTTGATCTTACCGAAATCGTCGCCAACATCTTGTTTTTGAGCTTTCAAATCAGCAACAACAGCAGCAACTGCTTTATCAATACCGCGTTTCAAATCCATTGGGTTAGCACCGGCTGCAACGTTTTTAATACCTGCAGTTACTATAGCTTGTGCCAAAACGGTAGCAGTAGTAGTACCATCACCTGCAATGTCAGCAGTTTTGGAGGCTACTTCTTTAACCATTTGCGCACCCATGTTTTCGATAGGGTCTTTCAGTTCAATTTCTTTAGCTACAGTTACACCATCTTTAGTGATAGCAGGTGAACCGAACTTTTTATCGATAATTACGTGACGACCCTTTGGGCCTAATGTTACTTTAACTGCGTTAGCCAAAATATCAACACCGCGCTTTAAAGCGTCACGTGCCTCAACATTATATTTAACTTGTTTTGCCATTGTCTTTTTTAATTTTGAATGATTGATTTTTAGTTAGAAGGGTTAGAAAAGTTGTAGGAGTTAGAAAAGTTAGCATTATCAAATTTTAACGTTTTTAACTTTTAAAACGTTTTTAACCTTTTACAACTTAATTAAATACCGCGTAGATATCAGATTCGCGCATGATCAGGTATTCTTTACCGTCAACGGTAACTTCGGTACCTGCATATTTACCATATAGAATTTCGTCACCAACTTTAACGGTCATTGGGATAAGGGTACCCGAAACATCGGCGTATTTACCCGGGCCAACAGCCACTATAGTACCTTTTTGTGGTTTTTCCTGAGCTGTCTCGGGAATGTAGATACCCGAAGCAGTTTTAGTTTCGGCAGCAGCGGCTTGTACAACCACCCTGTCTGCACTTGGTTTAATGTTTAATGACATAGTAATACTATTTTTTTGAAATTATAATTTTAAGTTTTCGTTATTGGTTTTCACATCAATTATGCCAAGCCGGTAAATAAACCCGCATTGGCATACATTCCTGTTTTATTGTCAGCCTTGCGGCTTAAGCCATGCCACATACACCCGCAAGTTTTATGGTTGGTGTCATCATGTCAGGACTTATATTTAGCCAAAAAAGGCCTTGAAAAAATCAAGGCCTTTCGATATTCGCTTTAATATATATTACGGTTTTTTAGGGGCAGGTTGTTGTGCAGGCACGGTCAGAGGAACAGTTTGCTGCGGTGTAGTGCTGGTTGGTTTAGAAGCCTTTTTAATTTGCTCCATCAGCGCAGGGTCTTCTGATTTTTGTGAACCGCCTTTTACAGATACGTTAATAACAAGCGACAAAACCATGATACTGATAGCCAGTACCCAGGTGCCTTTTTCAAGGAAGTCGCCGGTTTTTTGTACGCCCATTAATTGCGATGAGCCTGCAAAATTTGATGATAAACCACCGCCTTTAGGGTTTTGTATTAATACGATAAGCCCTAACAAGATGCAAAGGATGATGGTAATTACGATTAAAACTAAGTACATTTCTTTATTTATTAATTGATTTTCTTTTCTAACTGCTCAATCTGGGCTGCAAAGTAAAGCTTTTTTTCCGGAATTTTCAACATCAAATTTTTATAAGTAGCTATAGCTTTATGATATAGCATCTGGTCGCCATAAATGCGGGCAAGTGTTTCTGTCACCATGGCATCCTGATCTTCCGAACTTTTTTTGGCCTTATTCTCATTATCCAGCTTATCTGCCGAAAGCGGCTTGATCTGCGGGTCGGTATGGATAAAGCGTTCGATGATGATATCTTCTTTTTTTGTATGGTCAAATTCAATCTGGGGCGACTGTATTTCGCCTATACTGCTAACCGATGTAAGGCTGAAAATATTGGCGTAATACTGTTGCTGCAATTCATCCGGCGCGTCTTTTTTTGCATCGTTTGTTTGCGCTGCCTGCTCCGGTTCTGCATAGGGTTGATTAACGCCCGCGTGTTCCTTACGGGTTTTATCAAGCCACCACATAAAGCTGTATGGCAGGGTATCGTCGTTGTATTTAGATATAATATGCGGCTCTTTTGCGGCTTCTGAAATTTGCGGTAGAGTCTGTGCTGCGCTTACCGGTTGTGCTTGCGCAACAGGTGCTTCTGCAACAGGCTCGGGCTGCGGTGCAGCGCCGGTAGTGCCTGCCCGTAACTCATCCAGTTTTTTATCGAACGATAAATAGTCAGTAGCGGCTATGTTGCCGTAGATCAGTTTCTCGGTTTCGTCGTCTATATAGGTTTGTTGCGCGGCTGTAGCTTCTTCGTCCGGTTCGGCGGCTTCTACAGATGCTTCTTCGGGATCCTCGGCAAATTTATTGCCGAGGCTTTCCACGCCTATCTCATCAATGCTTACTATCTCGTCGTAAACTTCATCCTCAATCTCATCCTGTTTATGAAAAACATTTTCGGGACGGTAGTAGCTCTCAAATGACGATACTTCCGCTGGTTCGTTCGAACCCGGCGTGTCGGCCTGGTTAACTGCATGCTGTTCAAATGCCGAAAGCGAATGGTCGTATGTTTCTATTTGTGGTTCTTGCTGTGCAACAGCGGCAACAGGTTCAGCGGCCTGTTCGGGTTGTGCCTCGGGCGCTTTTTCTGTCTCCGGTTCAGGAGCTTTTTCGGGTTCAGTTTCCGGTTGGGCTAAAGTTTCAATAACCGGTTCCTGGGCTTGTTCTGCTTCCGGCTCTGCTACTGCTATCTCCTCAACATCGTCCAATTTGGACAGGTCCCATGGGTTGGCAAATGCATCCTCGTCGTCATCATCAGATGTGGGTGAAGCCGACTCGGTTTGTACCGCCTGATGGTGGTCTGTTTGCTCTGATTGCGGCAACGGCGGGGGAGTATCGTATGTCTGCTCGTCCTGTACTTCGGGTTCTGCTGTAAGATCTTCGGCTGGTAAGGCAAAAGTTTTTTCCTCCTCCTGCGCTGCCGGTAGTTGCTGCCCGTCCTGCTCAGGGGTGGATGCCTCAGTTGACGCAAAGTTATCTGCAGGCTGGGCAACGTCTTGTGTGATCAGGGCTTCCGTCTCGGCAACAGGAGCATGGCTTATCAGTTCGGCTGCTTCGGTAGCAGTGCCAATGTTAAAGTAATTTTCGGGTTCGGTGGTTTGGTTGCCGTTGAAGGTTTGGTTTACCCTGTCGCGAGATACCGGCAGCAACCCGTCCGGGTTGTGCATGAGTTTATGAAGCGCTTTTGGGCTGAAATAGGCGGCGGCTTTACGGATATCGGGTGTTTGCAACGAGCGCGCATACATCACCTGCAATAACCCGCTTTGCGGATTATCCTGTACCAGCTGCTCTAAATTATGCGCGTGTACCTGGCCGTTCTCGGCCGGGTTTGCCAGCAAATCCCACAAAATTTCTTTCTGCCTGTTATCTATGTTTTGATCCACCTGGTTAAAACTACAAATTGCCTACCAATTATTAAAAGCCTTATTAAAAATATCGTCGGTTAACTGTTTATTAATATCCTGTATCAGCTGTTGCTCCTGCGAAGAAATATCGCCGGTAAAATCTTTCGATTTGGTAAACGATTCTTCAAAACTAAGCTTTTTATCCTTATCGTAGGTAAACTTAACGCTAACCGTAATGGTTAAACGGCTTGCACCTGCAATTGGGGCGGTATTATTGTTGGTGGCCTGTATAGATATAGGCGCATAACTGTAACCCGTAATAGCGCCCGACATCATGGCATCCGCCTCAGCACCTCTAACAATGCTTAAATTGGTTTGTGTGCGGATACGGTTCTTCAGTGCCTCGGTAAAATCCTGGCTGAGCGTGTTTACCACCAGCGGCGCAGTATTCTCAAAATACTGAATGTTGATGGTTTTTAACGCCGGCGGGATAGTGGCCCCGTTTAACGATACCGAACATGAATTGAATAAACAGATTACGGCACCCAGCAATACCGTATTTAAAAATAGCTTTTTGGTCATATACCTATGATAACTATAAATTTAGCTCTTTTATTTTACGGTACAAGGTTCTTTCTGAGATGCCCAACTCATTTGCCGCAAGTTTGCGCTTGCCCTTGTGTTTTTTTAACGCCTTGCGTATCAGGTCCGACTCTTTATCAACCAGCGATAGCGACTCTTCTACCTCCTCGGCTTCCTGCGTAATGTTGTAAGCATCAGCATTATTATTGCTGGTATTCACCGGCTGCTGCAGGGTAAATTGCGTTTCCTTATGATTGTTTTGCGGTAATTCAATATCGCGGTATAACTGGTTTAGCGTTTGCGAATGGTTTTGATAATTGGTGCTTACCCCGCCATGCTCAATCATATCGGCCACAAGCTTTTTCAATTCCACCATATCGCGCTTCATATCAAACAGCACTTTGTACAGGATATCACGCTCGGAGAAATCTTCTTTTGGCTGGTTATCCAGGCGCATAGGTAAATTGCTGCGTCCTGTTTCGTGAGGGATGTAGGTGAGCAGAGTAGCCGCGGTGATGATCCGGTCGCGCTCTAAAACGGCCAGCTGCTCGGCCATGTTCTTCAACTGGCGAACGTTACCCGGCCAGGTATAGTTGATCAAAACCTGCTGCGCATCCTCATCCAGCTGGATGGGCGGCGTGCGGTATTTGTCGGTAAAGTCTGACGTGAATTTGCGGAACAGCAGGAAAATATCTTCCTTCCTGTCGCGCAGCGGCGGAATCCTTAGGGGAACAGTGTTTAAGCGATAGTAAAGATCCTCGCGAAACTTGCCTGCCTTAACAGCATCGTATACATCCACATTGGTTGCGGCAATAACGCGCACGTTGGTTTTCTCTACTTTAGACGAACCCACGCGGATGTACTGCCCTGATTCCAAAACACGCAGCAAGCGCGCCTGGGTGCCCAATGGCATTTCGGCAATCTCATCTAAAAATATGGTACCGCCGTTTACGGTTTCAAAATAACCCTTACGCTCGCCGACCGCACCGGTATAAGCACCCTTTTCGTGCCCGAATAATTCAGAATCGATAGTACCCTCGGGGATGGCCCCGCAGTTTACCGCAATGAACGGCCCATGCTTGCGCGGACTCATCTGGTGGATGATATGCGAAAACACCTCCTTACCGCTCCCGCTTTCGCCGGTGATAAGTACCGAAATATCTGTAGGGGATACCTGGTTAGCTATATTGATGGCCCGGGTAAGCAATGGCGAATTACCAATGATACCGAAGCGCTGTTTAATTTCTTGTATTTCCATTTGTTCCATTTGAAAATTTGGCAATTTGAAAATTTGAAGATTAAATCATTTTCAAATTTTCAAATCCTCAAATTACTCTACTATCTTACCAATTAAGGTTGCCGATGTTGTCCTCTCCACCAATACATTCGCGTACTGGCCTGGTTTGTAACCTTCTGTTACCGGGAATATCACCATGGCGTTTTGGTCGCTGCGGCCGCAATAATCGTTGTTCGATTTTTTGGAGAAGCCTTCTATCAGCACTTTCTCTACCCGTCCCAAACGAGCCTGCATGCGGTAAAAAGAATATTGCTGCTGCTTAGCCACTATCTCCGCCAAACGCGCTTGTTTTACAACTTCCGGGATATCATCCGCGTAGCGCTTGGCGGCTAATGTGCCGGGGCGTTCGCTGTATTTAAACATGTAGGCAAAATCGTACTTCACGTAATCCATCATGCTTACGCTGTCGTTATGCTCCTCATCGGTTTCGGTGCAGAAACCGGTGATCATATCGGTAGATATGGCACACTCCGGGATAATGCGGCGGATAGCATCGATACGGTTAATGTACCAATCGCGGTCGTACGTGCGGTTCATCAGCTCCAGTATACGGCTGTTGCCACTTTGCACCGGCAGGTGGATGTAGTTGCAAATGTTATCGTATTTGGCAATGGTATACAGCACCTCATCAGTAATATCTTTGGGATGCGAGGTGGAGAAGCGAACCCTCAATTCAGGGTTAACTAATGCAACCATTTCCAGCAGGTTGGCGAAGTTTACGGTTTTAGGAGCCTCACCTAAATCCTCTCCAGAGGAGAGGACTTCAGAAGAAGTCTCTAACTCCCTCTCCTTTGGAGAGGGTTGGGGTGAGGCCGGGTGAGGCTTTTTCCACTTGTATGAATCCACATTCTGCCCAAGCAAAGTTACCTCGCGGTAGCCCTGGTTAAACAGATCGGTGCATTCCTTTACTATCGAAACCGCATCGCGGCTCCGCTCGCGGCCACGGGTAAAAGGCACCACGCAGAACGAGCACATATTATCGCAGCCACGCATAATAGATACAAAGGCGTTGATGCCATTGCTGTTTAAACGTACCGGGCTGATATCGGCATAGGTTTCTTCGCGACTAAGCAATACGTTCACCGCACGCTGGCCACCGTCCACCTGTTCTATTAGGTTTGGCAGGTCGCGGTAAGCATCGGGGCCTACAACTACGTCTACCAGTTTTTCTTCTTCCAAAAATTTGGCTTTTAAACGCTCGGCCATACAGCCCAATACGCCAACCACCATCCCGGGGTTTTTAGACTTGGCACCCGCAAATTCTTTGAGGCGGTTACGCACGCGCACTTCCGCGTTTTCGCGGATGGAGCAGGTATTGATGAACACCACATCGGCGTTGTTAAAATCGCTGGTGGTTTCAAAACCGCTATCGGCCAGTATCGAAGCTACTATCTCGCTATCAGAAAAATTCATGGCGCAGCCATAACTTTCTATATAAAGCTTTCGCCCGTTATTTTTACCTACAACAGGCTCCAATAACAAAGCTTCGCCCTGCCTGCTCTCATCATGCACCTTATCCGGAATAAGCAAATCCATCGTCATTCTTAAAAATTGAACCGCAAAAATACAAAATTTTATATAATGATGTGACAGTTTGTCAGCAGATAACAAAATGAATGTTTTGTTGTTAAAACAAAGCCCTTTACCGGTACAATCATCTCAACATATCTAAATATCCTTAAATGGCATTTAAATTACTACAGCATCGCTGGCAAAAAATATCTCTCATCGTCGTACTCGGGTTACTGGTGCTTACCTTGATAGTCGCGTTATTCGCCAATAGTTACTTCGCGCCAAAACTGGCCGATAAAATAAAAAGCCAGGTTTTAAAAAGCAGCGACAGCCTCTACCGTATAGACATAGGCAATACCGAGCTGCACATTTTAAAGGGACAAGCCACCCTGTACGATATTAAATTAAGCGTAGATACCGCGGTATACAACCTGAAGAAAAAACAGGGAACCGCGCCAAATAATTTATACGAGCTGCAGGTGAAGCGCCTGGTGGTATCGCACATGCAACTGCTTACACTGTACTTTAAAAAGAAGCTGAACATAGGCCGGATTACGCTGAACGCGCCGGATGTTGAGGTAAGCTATCATCAAAATCAAAAAACGGACACCGTAAAAAAGGACGACCGCACCCTGTGGCAAAAGATCTCCAAATCGCTTGAGTTGATCAATGTAGGCGAGATTTATTTAAACGATGTAAAACTTAAATACAGGGATTACACCGGGCCGAAGGTAGCCGTATCGCAGTTTAAAGAATTAAACCTGAAGGCCACAAATTTGCTGATAGATTCCGCCACGCAAAAAGACACTTCGCGGTTTTTGTTTTGTAAGGATGTGAGGACGGAGCTATACAACTACAGCAGTAAATCGGCAGATGGCTTGTATAAATTTAAAGTCAGATCGGTAATGCTGTCTACCCAAACGGCGCGGCTAATAGTAACCGGGCTAAACCTGCAACCAGTGGACCATATTACGTTTTTCAATAGCGTAAAAGACGACAGGTTTACGCTGCGGATAGATTCGACGGTGTTCAATCATTTCGATTACATGAACTACCAAAAAAGCCAGGACCTGGATGTGGCCAGGCTTGCCATGTATAAAGGCTTTTTTGAAGTGTACAGCAACTACAACGGTAAGCTGCAAACTACCGACAGGCTGGTTACCTTTCCGAACTGGGCCATCCGCCATGCTGTTAAGGCGAAGTTTAATATCGATACGCTCGATCTGAAACGCTTTGCCGTAACCTACAGGCAACTCAATAAAAAGTCGATGAAAACAGGGATGATATTTTTTGATAACATTAATGCCCGGTTTTTAAACCTCACCAACAAAAAGGAACTGGTGCAAAAAAATAACATTTGCACGGCCGATGTTACCAGCTATTTTATGGGGAAGGGAAAGTTCAACGTGTCGTTCAATTTTAATTTGAGTGATGCGGCTTATAGCTATAGCTACAAAGGCCACCTGGGACCCATGGATATCGCGGAAGTAAACCCGGCCCTTATGCCGTTATCGCTGGTTAAGGTTACGTCAGGCAAAGTAAAAAGCCTCGATTTTAACGTTCACAGCACCCAAAAAACATCTACGGGGACGGTATCGTTTTTATATAATAACCTGCAGGTGGATGTATTGCGGAAAGATTATACCAAAAAAACCATCATCACCACGCTGGCCAATACTTTTATCCTTAAACACGATAATCCGGACGATGGCAGCAATACGCCGCGCTCGGCAAAGGTGGCGTTTATCAGGCCCGCAAATTTTCCTTTTTTTAAAACCGTATGGCAAACCATCCTCAGCGGTATAAAACCCTGCGCTGGCGTAGGTAAGGCCCAGGAAGAAAAATTCAAAAAGCAAAGTGCCGACGAAGCCAAAAAAGACCAGGAAGATTTGCTTAAAGACGCCAAAAAGAAAAAAGAAGCAGAGGATAAAAAGTTTAAGGAAGCGTTGAAGAAGAAGAAGAAAGAGGGGAAATAGTGAGTTGTGAATAGTGAGTGGTGGGTAGTGAGTTGTTAGTCTCCAACTTTTACTACCTTTCTACCACCAATAAACTAATGAACGATTGAACCAATGAACGATAATAAAACCGAACTCCAAAACATGTTGGATGGCGAGCTATACGTTGCCGGCGACCAGCAGCTTGTTGCTATGCGCGATAATGCCCGCGTATTGCTTAGTCAATATAACCAAATGATGGCCGAGCCACTGGAGAAAAAGAACGAGGTGCTGAAAAAGCTTTTGGGCAAATGCAGTACCATTGATATCCAACCGCCGTTTTTCTGTGATTACGGCACGCATATTATTGCCGGCGAAAACTTCTTTATGAATTTTAACTGCGTGATTTTGGATTGTGCCATGGTAACCATCGGCGATAACGTAATGTGCGGCCCGTACGTGCAAATTTATACGGCCTACCACCCTGTTGTTGCGGCAGAACGCATTAAAGGCCCCGAATTGGCGGCGCCCATTACCATTGGGGATAACGTTTGGCTGGGCGGCGGCGCAATTATTTGTCCGGGCGTAACCATCGGCAGCAATACAACCATTGGCGCGGGAAGCGTGGTTACCAAAGATATCCCGGCGGGCGTGTTCGCAGCGGGGAACCCTTGCCGGGTGATAAGAACCATTTAAATTCGAATAATGAATTTCGGATGCTGAACGCCGACGGAGCATGCTTTTTGCACTTCGCCGTTCGGTATTTTGGGCTTATTTCCTATCTTTCCGGCGCAATTAAAACATCACACCATGCAAGAGCCAAGTGCCTTAAACCAGGTAGCCGAATTTCATAAAACGTTTAAACACCCGGTGGTAAGCGGCCCGGCCATCCCATCAAAAGAGCGCTGCGCTTTACGCGTATCGTTGCTTGCCGAAGAAGTGCAGGAACTGCAGGATGCCATTGCCGATAACAATTTAGTGGAAATTGCCGACGCGCTTTGCGATATTCAATACGTACTGGCAGGTGCCATATTGGAATTTGGCCTGGGTGAAAAATTTAAAACCCTGTTCGACGAGGTGCACCGCTCTAACATGAGCAAGGCCTGCAAAACCATAGAAGAAGCCGAGCAAACCATAGCCCATTACCAGGCAAAAGATGGCAGCGAATCGTACCACAAAGAAGAGGATGGGCTGTTTTTGGTTTACCGCAGCAACGATAATAAAACTTTGAAATCTATCAATTACTCGCCGGCGGATTTGGGTGGGATATTGTTGTAAGGATTTGTTTTTAAAAAGGGAATTTTGTATTTTCATTGCGTAATGAAAACCAACCTTTCACAAAGCCTTTTGATTGTTTTAATATGTTTTTTGCTTAGCTGCAAAAAATCGGAACCGGTAGCTCTAAAACCATATGATGCAAATTACGGTACTGTGGTAATTAACAACACCAGTTTCAGGACTATTGATATAGGTGCCCAAACGTGGACAGCTGGCTTTCCATACGCACATGGGTCAGGAGATATTGGATTAATTCATATGGGCTATGTTAACGGGTTCATCTTACCGCCAGGTTGGCGCATTCCCAAAATTGCTGATTACAATATTTTAACTGCCAATTTATCGGCAAAAAAAGATGCCGCAGGAAACAATTACGCAACCGCGGCGGATGGCATTGATCGCCTGCTTTATCGTTCCGACATTAGTTACGTACCAAGTTTCTTTTTCAACGGCGAAAAGGGGGGGTATTTATATGCAGTTGCCGGGGCGTGGATACCACATGATAAGGGCTTATACGGATACTATCTGGCAGATGAGCCCAGCAACAGTTATTTCCACGCTACAACATATCGCCTCGGCGATGATTTTGCCGGAATCGTTCGCCTGGATGGCCGCGATAGCTTAGTTTCTTTCGACATCCGTTTTGTGAAGGATAAATAGCATCGTTATTCAACCCATGAACTCTAAACACAATCTCCTCCAAACCATAGCATTTTGCCTTGCTTTGGTTTTGCTTTTTACTGCCTGTAAAAAGAGTGAAACACCCGCGCATACAGTCTATAGTGCCACTTATGGCACAGTTACAATAGGCGGTACCCAGCTTAAAACGATAGTTATTGGGCACCAGACCTGGACCACCAATAGTTTCAGCGGAGAGGAGAACGGCATGGCTCACCAAATAAATGCGCTAAAGGTGGTCACCACCGACGGCTGGCGTGTGCCAACTATAGCCGATTTTAATACGCTTACCAGCAATGTATCTACCAAAAAGGACGCGAACGGAAATTACGTAGCCGGCCCGGAAGATGACTTGGCGCGGTTACTACGTTACAACATTAACTATTCGCCAAGTTTCTTTTTTAACGGCGATCTTGATGGATACGAGGTATTCTATGGGAACGTACATAGATATGATTTGAATGTAGCCGGTTATTACATGACAGCAGACCGGACACCGGACGGTTATATACATGATGCATATCTTTATAAGCTAAGTAACGATTTTGCCGGCATTGTGTACATAAAACGTGATAGTGCGATTTGCGCATCCCTTCGTTTTGTAAAGGACAATTAAGTAAGGTTGTTGAGCGACGACTGCTGCTTGCTGCTATCGCGGCAAATGCTTAAATTCACCTCATCATGAGCCACAATAACCGCCGCGTTTTTATCAAGCAAGCCACAGCTTTGGCTGGTGCCTTTGGTGCCGCCAGTATGTTTAACCACGCCCACGCCGAAAATTTTTCAAACGCATCGGCAAGGGTGGCGCATTTAACGCCGCAGGAGGTGGCTGCCGATGAGGATTACTGGGCTACGATACAGCAAGCCTATACAGTAAACCCCAGCATCATCAACCTTAATAATGGCGGTGTTTCGCCGGCACCGGCGGTGGTGCAAAAAGCGCTGGACCGGTATAACGCGCTTTGCAATGAAGGTCCGTCGTACTTTATGTGGCGCATACTGGATATGGGCCGAGAGCCGCTGCGCGAGAAACTGGCCGCGCTGGCCGGCTGCCTGCCCGATGAGATTGCCATCAACCGTAACGCTACCGAAGCGCTGAACACCGTTATTTACGGCATCACCCTAAAAAGTGGCGATGAGGTGATCGGTTCTTTCCAGGACTACCCCAACATGATGCATGCCTACGAACAGCGTGCGCTACGCGATGGTATTATTTATAAACGGCTCGACTTTAAGTTTCCGATAGAGAATGACGAGGAAATTGTAAAGGCTTACGCCGATGCTATTACCCCGAAAACGAAACTGATCCACGTTACCCACATGGTAAATTGGGTAGGGCAGCTGATGCCGGTGCGCAAGATCTGCGATATGGCACACGCAAAAGGTATTGAGGTAGTTTGTGATGGCGCGCATTCCTTCGGACTGATAGATTTTAAAATTCCCGACCTGCACTGCGATTATTTTGGCACCAGCCTGCATAAGTTCCTTTCGGCACCTATAGGCAGCGGGATGATGTGGATCCGCAAGGACCATATAGAAAAGACCTGGCCGCTTACCTGTGCCGATAAACCGCAAAGCGCCGATATCCGCAAGTTTGAACAGTTGGGTACCCGGAGCTTTGCCATTGAGCAGGCCATCGGCGAGGCAATTAACTTTCACCAGGCCATTGGCCCCAAACGTAAAGAGGAACGTATTCGTTACCTCAAAAACTACTGGGCCGAAAAAGCGAAAGCTATCCCCAAAGTAAAGATCCATACCTCGCTAAAAGACCAATACTCCTGCGCCATCTGCGGTGTTAGTGTAGACGGCATGACACCCGGCGAGCTTGACGCCGCCCTGTGGAACACTTATAAAATACACGTGGTGGGCATTGTATGGCAAACCATCAGCTGTGTACGTGTAACCCCGCATGTGTATACCACCATAGCCGATTTGGATAAATTTGTGAAAGCACTAACGGAGATCGCCGCGAAAGGAAAGTAGGAAGTTGATTTCGGATTTTATAATAAAAGTTTTAAGATTTATGGTGACACTATTTTGGTGAAAATAATGTTAACCCTGCATTTTTTTATACTGTTGATTATCAGTTATTTAAAAAGTTATTTTTGAAATTGTGTTAAGTTATGTTAACCCTAATTCCTAAGCAGCGATGCTTGATGGTTAGTAAAAGAGGGCGAAATTAAAGCGATTGATAGAAGGGCTTACAAAATCGGATATGCTGTCTTTTAATGGGCTATTACTCTTACAAATGACTCAATACCACCGGCGCGATCGCGTTCACCCATAAACTATACATGGCCGCGGAGGGGTGCAAACCATCGCTGGCATTTAGGCTGGCATCGGTTGCCGCTTTTTTAGATATGGTGGTAATGTCGATATAAGCCACGCCCTGTTTATCGGTTTCGGCTTTGTTAATGGCGTTAAAGGCGTCTATATCGGCTGCTATCTTATTGCGATCATAACCATTTGCATAAGGTGTGGAACCCCAATCGGGTATGGAAACTACAAACACATGGTTCTTATTGCCATCGGCATAAGTTATAGCGGTATTTAACAGCTGTATAAACTCGGTGCGGTAAACATCTTTGCTGTTACCCCTGTATTGGTTATTTACACCGATAAGCAGGGTTACAATACTATATTTTTTGCTTGCGGTGCCGCTTGCGTTGATCACACTGATGAGTTCGCCGGTGGTCCAGCCGGTGCGGGCAATAATATCCGGGTTGCCGGTAAGGTGCCCCGACAATTTCAACTGCGCGGCCAATTGGTACGGAAACGATTTTGTCGCTTCTACCGCTTCGCCGATGGTATAACTATCGCCCAGGGCCAGGTACGTAAGATTATCTGCGTACACAGGTGCCGGTTTTACAGGGTTACTCGTAGGTGTCACTGGCGATTGTATTTGTTTGTTGCAGCCAAACAGGCCGTAGGTTATTAATATTGTTGCTAAGATCTTCTTCATGCTACCTCCATACCAAACAATACGGAAATATGTTGGGTAAGGATTTTTTCAACGTCATTTAAATTTACTTCACGGCCAAGTTCCCGCTGCATGCTGGTAACCGCCTTGTCGTCTATCCCGCAAGGCACAATGTTTTTAAAGTAGTTCAGGTCGGGATTTACATTAAGCGCCAGGCCGTGCATGGTAACCCAGCGGCTGCAGCGTACCCCCATAGCGCAGATCTTGCGCGCTTTATCGTTATCGCCATCAAACCAAACGCCGGTATAACCGGGGTAGCGACCGGCGGTAAGTCCGTAATGGGCAAGGGTGAGTATCACGGCTTCTTCCAGTGTACGCAGGTACAGGTGTATATCGGTAAAAAAGTTATCAAGGTCTAAAATAGGGTAGCAAACCAATTGCCCGGGGCCATGATAGGTGATATCGCCGCCGCGGTTAATGGGGTAATAAACGGCGTTCTTTTCCTTCAGTCCGGCCTCGTCCAGTAAAAGGTGTTCGGCTTTGCCGCTTTTACCGAGGGTGTAAACGTGCGGGTGCTCGCAAAAAACAAGGTAATTGGGCGTGAGTATCTCATCCCCAGGTTCATCGCCTGCTACAACCAGCGATTGCCTGTTGCGGATCTCCGTCTTCAGCTTCACCGTTTCGCCAAAAAGCTGCTCCTGCCGCTCCCAGGCAACTTTGTAGTCGGTTAAGCCCCAGTCCTGTAGTATTACCCTTTTATTTTTCATCATCTTATCCCTTCACGTAGCCAATCATATAATCTTCATACTTCACATAGTTTACCTCGTAGGCATTGTCTACGGCCCCTTTTTGCAGTTTGGCGTCTACTATGCCATGCCCTTCAAACGCGAAAGGCTGTAGTAGGATATTGTCCAAAAACGAAACTTCTTTTTGCCCGTAGCATTTGTAAATGGCCTCTTTGGCGCACCAGCAAACATACAGGTGGTCGATAGTGTTTTTTTTGCCGATAAACGCCAACTCGTCCTGGCTCATAAATTTACTGGCAATGCGCTCCACTTTTTGCTTTATCTGTTCAATATCTATCCCCACCGGGCTGGTTTTGCTGATCATTACAGCAGCATAATCGAAGGAGTGGCTCAGCGAAATATGATAAGGGAGCGTAACCAGGTAAGGTTTGCCGTGGCTGTCCACCTTGCAATCTATATACTCTTCGGTGCGGAGCATTTTGCGGAGCAGTACGCGGGTGCCCAGCCAGTGCAGGTAGCGCTTGCTTTTACTTAGTTGTTTGGTAAACGCTTTTTCGTGCTCATCCAGCTGGAGTTGCTTGTACAGTTCGTCTGCTTCTTCCTCTATTCGCCATAGCGCAAACTCTGTGTCATCGTCTATCTGGTGCCGGTACGCTATCGCCATAAAGTAAAATTGCAAAAAGGATAACAAACTTATATCAGGCAAAGATAATAATTCGTTTTTAAGGCTACGGGTTGTAACACCAGGGGTATAACTTACGTCATACCAGTACTAAACAACATTTTAGCAAACATCACAATGAAAAAAATATACATAGCCGCCGCCATTTTAATAGCCGTTGCTTTAACAGAAAGCTGCCGCAAACAGCAAATAGAAGCAGAAAGAGCCGGCCAGGAAAAAGTTGGAAATTAGACGAAATACGCTGGATTTGAAAATATGTTAGGGCTATATGCTCTAATGTTTAAAATCGGGGGTTATTTACTTGTCTGCATTATCAATTTGATAAATATTGATAATCAGCTATTTAATTTGCAATAATTTGTAACTTGTATGCCATAACTTTCGTATTAGTACCTGTATTAAATTATTGATTAATGACCCCGTTAGTAGTATTTGGCATAATTATTTTATCGCTTGCCGCTTTGCTGATATTTGGAATTATATTCTTCAGCATCCTCAAGTATATTAAGAGAAAGTATTACCCCAACTGGAAATTCCCGGATTACATCAGCGTGGGGTATGCCGACTATTTATACCATAAATACATCAAAAAGGACCTTAAACAATAAGGACCCTGCCGCGCAGCTTCGGCGTGTAACAGGCCTCACATTTGCTTTAGCGTATCTGCTTAGCGAGATAATCTTTTTAAGAATTGTTAATTAAATGTGCAGAATATTGCCTTGCCCGGTAAGGCAATAAACAATAATTTAGATGCCTCATTACCGGCACATGATATTATCAGACAAACGCATCCTCGAAGAAATTGAAAAAGGTTCTATCATCATAGAACCTTTCGACCGCGATTGCCTGGGTACCAACTCGTACGACGTACACCTGGGGAAGCATCTCGCTACTTATAAAGACCGCGTACTGGATGCCAAACTTCATAACGAAATTACCGCCTTTGAGATCCCTAAGGATGGCTTTGTGTTGCAGCCCAATACCTTGTATTTAGGTGTTACCGTTGAGTACACCGAAACACATTTGCATGTGCCGTTCCTCGAAGGGAAATCGAGCACGGGGCGTTTAGGCATAGATATCCACGCCACAGCAGGTAAGGGCGATGTAGGCTTCTGCAACACCTGGACGCTGGAGATCTCCTGCGCGCAGCCGGTGAAAATTTACGCCGGTATGCCCATTGGCCAGCTCATCTATTTTGTGGTAGAGGGCGAAATAGAAACCCTTTACAATACCAAAAGCAACGCCAAGTACAACAAGCCTACCACCCGCCCGGTAGAAAGCATGATGTGGAAGAACAAGTTTTAACGTATATTGGTCATATCTATAAGTATTGCAACTAATTGGCGTTGTAATATTTATACCGTTATACCTATATCAGTTATGGCAGCTAAACGTTTTTTTCTGGCTTTAATAATAGCAGCCTGCATTACAGGCATTTTTAGTTTTGTGGCTTTTGACGAGCCTATCGACAAAATACAGCAGCAACTGGCTAAGTGGGCGGATAGCAGCCCGGCAGAGAAAGTGTACCTGCACTTAGATAAGCCCTATTATGCCGCAGGGGATGATATCTGGTTTAAAGCCTATGTTACCAGCGGCAGTTACCATGAGCCGTCGACGCTAAGTGGCATATTGAATGTGGAACTGATAGATGCCCGCGGGACGGTAAACCAAACTATTAAATTACAGTTAGACAACGGCACGGCTGCCGGCGATTTTGCCTTGCCCGATACCCTGCAAGCGGGTAATTACAGGTTGCGCGCCTATACCAATTACATGCGCAATGCCGGCAGCGAATATTTTTTCGACGAGGCTATCAGTATCATCAATAGCGTAAGTACTGGCGGGTCAAAAACAACCAATAATAGCTTGCCGGGAAACACCGCGCCGGCGGGCCAGGTAAACAGTAAGGCTTCTTTGCAATTTTTCCCGGAGGGCGGCTCGTTGATAGTGGGCGTTCAGTCTGCAATAGCCTTTAAAGCCATTGGTGCAAATGGCCTCGGCCTCGACTTTAGCGGAGTAGTTACCAATAACAGCGGGCAGCAAATAGCAACCTTTAAAAGTACGCATTTAGGCATGGGCGTATTTAGCTTTGTGCCGATGCCCGGCAACACTTATACTGCTAAAGTTACCTACGCCAACGGCAACCAAAGTGTTATTAATCTTCCGCAAGCTACAGATACTGGCTACGCGCTAAATATAGTGGATGCCGATGAGGATAATTTACGGGTAAGAATAACCACCGCCAGCGCTACGTTGCAGCAAACCCCCGACCGGCTGGTAAGCCTGGTGGCGCAAAGTGCGGGTAAAATATATTATGCGGGCAAAAGCAAGCCCGGCAGCAGAGAATTTACCGCCGTTATCCCAAAAAGCAAATTCCCCGAAGGGATAGTACAGTTTACCCTCTTTTCAGATTCGGGCGAGCCCTTAAATGAGCGTATCGTTGTTATCCGGCACCCCGATCAGCTAAAATTAAATCTTATAGCTGGCAAATCAACTTCCTCGCCGCAGCAAAAAATGAAGATAAATTTAAGCGCGCTCAGCGGCGATAAGCCCGCAGCCGGCAGTTTTTCTGTTGCGGTGATCAATGAAAGCAAACTACCCGTAGACGAGGACAGCGAAAACAATATTTTTGCCAGCCTGCTACTCACATCAGATTTGCGCGGCTACATCGAAAAACCGGCCTATTATTTTAATAATGCAAGCGATAAAACCCGTGCCGATTTAGATGTATTGATGCTTACCCAGGGCTACCGCCGTTTTGAGTGGAAGGAAATTATGCAGGATAAGTTTGCCCCGGTAGTTTTCCAGCCCGAAACGGCTTTGAAGATATCGGGCGCCATTACTACGCCCGGCGGGAAGCCCGTGCCGAATGCTAAAGTGCAACTGATAGATATTGATAATGCCGCTTACCAAATTGATACGCTGACAGATGCAAAGGGCCGCTTTGCATTTACAGGGCTTGCCTTTGAGGACAGCATCCGCCTGATTATACAGGCCCGCAATGCAAAGAATAAACGTGACGTGGTTATCCATATGGATTCCATTTCGCCGCCCATTTCGGGGGGTAATAAAAATGCCGCCGCCATGCAGGTAAGCATCAGCGATACGCTTTCGGTTTATGCTAAAAGCAGCAAACAGTTGTACGACATGCAGCGGCGCTATGGCGTGGGTAACCACGTCATCTCGTTAAGGGAGGTAATCATACGGGAAAAGAAAGTGGCGCTAAAGCACTCGGCCAATTTAAACGGGCCGGGGAATGCAGACCAGGTACTGCTGGCGCGCGATTTCAGGAACTTTGGCTGTGTGAATTTATCCGATTGCCTGCAGGGGCGATTGCTGGGTGTTGTTTTTAGTGACGGCATCCCTTACACCACCCGGGGTTACCGGCCTATGCAGTTAATTGTGGATGGGGTTTACGTTGAGGGCAGCTTTTTAAATTCGATAAATTATAATGACGTTGCCGCTATAGAAGTACTGCGCAATGGCGCCACTACCAGTATTTACGGCGGGCGCGCAGGCAATGGTGTAATAATAGTTACTACAAAACGCGGTGATGATAATGATAACGCCTACGATGGGCCAATAGCCGGGCGGGGTATTAAGCCTTACTACCCTAAGGGATATTATAAAGCCCGTACGTTTTACTCACCGCAGTACGATCAGCCTAAAACAAACAAACAGCTTGCTGATCTACGCAGCACCATTTACTGGAACCCCGAGGTAGTAACAGGCACCGATGGCAAAGCCACAATTGAATACTTTAATGCGGGTAGTAAAGGTACATACCGGGTGGTAATTGAAGGCTTGGATGCTGATGGCAACATTGCCAGGCTGGTTTATAGGTATAGGGTGGAGTAAATTTTAGTAAAAATTCATATCTTGTTAAACCTTAGCTGTAGTTGCGCATCCAAAGGTTATCTAACCTATTCCTATGAAAATAATTTACCTGCTATTTTTAGTTTTCGTTGGTTCCATAACCGCATCCCTCGCGCAGACCGATACTTCTTTTTTAAGCCGTGCATCAGCATCTTTGGCAAATCAGCCTCCTGCCGAAAAGGTATACCTGCATCTCGATAAACCGGCTTACAACTTTAGTGATACCATTTGGTATAAGGCCTATACTGTTGTTGGCCAGCGCCACCAGCTTTCTGCATTAAGCGGTGTGCTGTACGTTGAATTGATAAGCCCCAATGATACTTTAATTATGCGGCAAACGCTTAAACTTACTTCGGGCGTTGCCTGGGGTGATATTCCGCTGTCGGCAACATTGCAACAAGGCATTTACCGCTTGCGCGCTTATACCAAATGGATGCGTAATGCAGGGGCCGACTATTTTTATGATCAAAAGATCAGGGTAGGGGGCATTGCAGTTGCCCCTTTAGCTATTAAAAAACAGATCCAACAAAGACCCGACATCCAGTTTTTCCCGGAGGGCGGCGAGCTGGTGAATGGCGTACGGTCGCGGGTGGCGTTTAAAGCCGTCAATGGCAATGGGCTGGGCCAGGATATTAAAGGCACCATTGAAGATAATGACGGCAACATAGTAGCCGATCTTGCTTCCCGGCATTTGGGCATGGGCGTATTTGCCATCATCCCGCAAAGCGGCAAAACCTACCAAGCCAAAATAACCGGAGCGGGCGAAGCTGTTTATGTGATCAATTTGCCACAAGCTAAAGAGGAAGGGTACATGCTATCGGTAAATAACAGCGGGGCAGATAGTGTGTTTGTCAAAGTATCAGTTAACAATAAACTGCTTAAAGAAAAACAAGGCACATCGTTTTACCTGTTGGCGCAATCGGCAGGCAAAATATATTACTCGGCGGCAGCTACATTGAGCATGCCTGTATTTGGTGCAGGGATGAACAAAAGCCGTTTCCCATCCGGTATTGTTCAGTTCACCTTGTTCGATAATAATAACCGCCCGGTAGCCGAACGGGTAGTCTTTATAGCAGGTGCCGACAGCTTAAAATTACAACTGGCCGCCGAAACAAAAGTATTTCAATCCCGGCAGGCGGTAAAATTTAGCGTGAGTGCAACCGATAGCAACCAACCCGCAAGCGGAAGTTTCTCCATGGCTGTTATTAACGAAAGCGCAGCGGGTGTAGACCAGGCCTCAGAGAGTACCATCTTGAACAACCTGCTGCTAACTTCCGATCTGAAAGGAAATATTGAGCAACCGAACTATTATTTAAATAATAATTTACAGGCAAAAGCAGATCTGGACCTGCTAATGCTTACCCAGGGATACCGCAGGTTTGATTGGAAACGGGCACTAAGCGATAAGTTAATGCTAACGGCTTTTGAGCCGGAGCGCTCATTACAACTGGAGGGCGTATTAAAGAACAAAGCGGGGCAGCCTGTGCCTGCCGGTAAAATAAGCCTCATCAGCACGCGTGATAACCTTGTTACCGATACCGTTGCCAATAACGAAGGGATGTTTAAATTTACGGGGTTAGAGTTACCGGATACCGCAAGGCTTGTTTTAAGGGCGCGTAACGGAAACAAGCGCTATGATGTAAACCTGTATATAAAACAGCCCGGTTATGCAGGTGTAAACAGCAGTAACCAACAAAGTCAGGTGGTTTACAATAGCAACACAGCACCTGCCGCTTCATTGGTTAAAGCGGGGCAACAATACAAGTTGCTGCAAAAGCAGGATTCGGTAAAAAATGGCATCAGGTTAAAGCAGGTAAATATCACCGCCTCCAAAAAGGAGAAACCCAATATTTACAACGGTTACGGATCAAAGGCTCCCAATTTTAAAATAAGCGGCAAATTGCTGGGAGCCGGCAGCCTTAGCTGGGGCATGGCTTTGGGCTTAAAGTTTGTACGCTATCGCGACGGTAAATTTTTTGAAAGTAAGGGCGATCAGTTTCATATCCTTATTAACAACATTGAAGTAGATTATAGCGAAATTAACGGCTACAGCCCTGCCGATATTGAAGACGTGCAAATGATACCAAAGAAGGAAGCTCAATACGCTAAGATTTTTTATAATATTGGCGACACCAACGAAATTGGAGGTGGGCTGATATTAATTACCACAAAACAATTCGCCGGCACGGCGCCATTCACCGGGCACAGCAAACCCAAAGAGGTGATACTGGCAGATAGCGGCAAATATCTAACAAACGATCCGCCATCGGGCTTTATGGCCTACGCGTTCAACGGTTTTACGCAGTCTCGCTCATTTTACACCCCTAAATATTCCCCCGCCACGCCACTGCCCGACCTGCGCAGCACCATTTACTGGAACCCCAATGTTATGACCGATAAGGATGGGTTGGCGACTATTGAATATTTAAATAACGATAGCAAAGGCACTTACCGGGTGGTGATAGAGGGGATTGACGATAACGGGAACTTGGGCCGTAGGGTTTACAGGTATAAGGTAGAGTAAGTAACACCAAAATTACGTTTTGAATAACCGGGTCTTCAGTATATTGTCTGCTTACGCCTTTAATATGAAAGTAATACGCTGCTTGTTTTTCTTTCTGCCGGTCTGGTATGTATCCGCTGCTTTTGCGCAAACCGATACCGCGTTTATAAACCGTGCAAACACCTTTGTTGAAAGGCAGCCTCCAACCGAAAAGGTGTACCTGCATTTAGATAAGCCTGCGTACAATTTTGCCGATACCATTTGGTTTAAAGCCTACACTGTTATCGGGCAGCACCACCAGTTATCGGCGCTCAGCGGCGTTTTATATGTAGAAATTATCAGCCCAAACGACACCCTTGTTAGCCGCCAAACGTTGAAACTAACATCGGGCATCGCTTCAAACGGTATCGCGCTGGATGCCGGGCTGCCACAGGGTATTTACCGCCTGCGAGCTTACACTAAATGGATGCGCAATGCAGGGGCGGCGTATTTTTATGAGCAAAAGATAAGAATTGGCGGCATCCCCCCGCCCGTAACCGCAGCTATAAAACCGATAGCACAGAAACCCGATGTCCAATTCTTCCCCGAAGGCGGTGAGATGGTGAATGGCCTGCGCTCCCGCATAGCCATAAAAGCGATCAACAGCGAGGGTCTGGGCGAAAACATCCAGGGCACTATTGAAGATAATGACGGCAACATCGTGGCTGATTTTGCCACCCGGCATTTGGGGATGGGCGTATTTGCCCTCATCCCGAAAAGCGACAAAACATATCGGGCAAAAATAGGCTCACCGGGCGAAACCTTATACACCGTAGACTTGCCGATTGCTAAAACGATAGGGTACACCCTCGCCATAAACAACAGCCAGGCGGATAGCATATTTATAAAAGTGGCCGTTAACCATGAGTTTTTAAAAGAGGGGCAGGGCAATACATTTTATGTGCTGGCGCAATCGGCCGGTAAAATATATTACTCCGCCCAGGGCAAATTAACCGGGCAGGTATATATGGCCGGTATCAGCAGAAGTCGTTTCCCATCGGGTATAGTGCAGTTTACATTGTTTAACCAAAACAGCCAACCCGTTGCCGAACGCGTAGCATTTATCCGGGGCAGCGACAGCCTGACAATGCAGGTAACACCCCAAACAAAAACCTTTCAGGCCCGGCAACCGGTCAAATTCAACCTCGTCGCAAAAGGGAGCAGCAGGCAGGCAACGGGTACATTTTCTATATCGGTAACTAATGAAACAGCTGTGGGGTTAGATGAGTCTTTGGAAAGTACCATCGTCAACAGCCTGCTGTTAACTTCCGATCTGAAAGGCAGCATCGAGCAGCCAAACTATTATTTCACCGGCAGCACGCAGGCATCAGCAGACCTGGATCTGCTGATGCTTACCCAGGGGTACCGTAAATTTAAATGGAAGCAAGCGCTGGGTGCCGAACCTGGGGTCCCGGTTTATCAGCCGGAAAGCTCGCTGGAATTATCGGGCACTGTGCAAACCATGGCTGGTAAACCCGTGCCCAACGGAAAGGTTGTATTAACCGCGACGAGGGGAAATTTAATTACCGATACCCTTACCGATGCCAACGGCAACTTCAAATTTGTGAACCTGGATATGGCCGATACCTCCAAAGTGACACTAAATGCAAAAAAATCGAACAATAATAACAACGTGCAGATAACGGTTTTAAACCCCGGCTACGCAGAAATTTTAAAGAGTGCAGGCAGCGATACCACAACCAGTGTTTTGCCGCCGCAAATAACCGCCGTGCTGCAACAAAAATATAGCGGCTATCAGCAGCTGCAAAAAGAGGAATTGATAAAGCGTGGCAGGATACTTAAGGAGGTGCGAATAAAGGCGAACAGGATACGCAAAGCACCGGAGTTAACTTATTCGGCAAATTTGAACGGGCCCGGCCATGCAAACCAGGTGATAATGGGCGACGATTTGAATATGAACTCCTGCCCTTACGTATCCGGTTGCTTGATAGGGAAAGTGATGGGTGTAAAGTTTAATGCACAAGGAGAGCCCATAAATACGAGGTCGGTGGGGATGAATACTCTCGAAAAACCGATGGTATTGATTGTTGATGGCATTATGATGGAGGGCAGCCACCTTAACGAGTTAAATTCAAACGATATATATAGTATAGAGGTGTTAAGGAGCCTCTCTTATCTTACTATTTATGGTTCTAATGCAGCTACAGGAGCACTGGTTATTACCATGCGCCGGGGCGGCGAATCACGTGCGAAGCAAACCTCATTTTCGGGCGTTATTACTTATCTTTTTAAGGGCTTTACTCCAACGCGCTCCTTCTACACTCCCAAATATTCTGCGGCGACACCCTTGCCCGATCTGCGCAGCACCATTTACTGGAACCCCAATGTTATAACCGATAAAGATGGGTTGGCGACTATTGAGTATTTAAATAACGATAACAAAGGCACTTACCGGGTGGTGATAGAAGGGATTGACGATAACGGTAACCTTGGCCGTAGCGTTTATCGTTATAAAGTAGAGTAGTTTTTTCTTTACATAAATAAGCAAGTGTTTATTTCCCCAATGGTTAAACCTTTGTTATATTAGCTTATCTAAATCGCATCACCCTAAGCCCCATGAAAATATTATACCGCCTGCTATTTTTATCCTGCATTTTATCCTCTTCAGTTGCCACAGCGCAAAGCGACAGTAGTTTTTTAGCAAAAGCCGTTGCCAACTTAAAAACCACCTATGGCTCAAAACCGGTAGAAAAGGTATACCTCCATTTAGATAAGCCAAATTACATCCCCGGCGACACTGTTTGGTTTAAAGCCTATACGGTTGTAGGTAAAACACATTCATTATCAGCGCTCAGCGGTGTATTATATGTGGAGCTGATCAGCCCTACGGATTCAATCGTAAAACGCATAGTGCTCAGGCTAACTTCTGGTATTGCCATGGGCGATTTTGCCTTGTCGGGAAAACTAACACCCGGCAATTACAACATCAGGGCCTATACCGCCTGGATGCGCAACGCCGGCCCCGATTACTTTTACAATCAGCGGGTGAATATAGGCGGCATTACACCTGGCCAACTGGCTGCTCCGGCTGCCCAGCTAAACCCCGATGTGCAGTTTTTCCCCGAAGGTGGCGATATGGTTAATGGGGTGCGGTCAAAAATTGCATTTAAGGCTGTTAAACAAAATGGCTCGGGCGAAAACATAAAAGGAAGTATTGTTGATAACGAAGGCACCACCGTGGCCGAGTTTGAAAGTGCACACGCAGGTATGGGTATATTTGCGTTACTGCCGCAGGCGGGTAAAACCTATTCGGCAAAAATTGCCCTTGCCGACGGGCGCAGCTTTAACGTTCCTCTACCAAAGGCGCTTGATGCGGGTTATGTGTTATCAATAAATAGTACCCGTAAGGATAGCTTGTTTATTAAAGTAGCTACCAACAGCCAGCAGTTCCAGGTGAAACAAAACAGCGCGTTTTACCTGGTCGGCCAAAGCGGCGGCGAGGTGTATTATACTGCTGCGGGCACCTTAAAAACACCGGTATTTGGGGCCGGTATCGATAAAAAGCGCTTCCCCTCCGGTATTGTGCAGTTTACCTTATTTGCCGATGGGCAACCCGTAAATGAGCGCTTGGTTTTTGTGCAGAGTGACGATACGTTAAAAATGGCCCTGTCGTCATCTGTAAAAACGTATGCCGCAAGGAGCCTGGTAAAGCTCGATTTTGTTGCCAAAAACGATGCCAATGAGCCGGTTGCCGGTAGTTTTTCTGTAGCGGTAATTAACGAAAGCAGGGTAGGTGCAGATGAAAATATAGAGGGGTCGATATTCAGTCACCTGCTGTTAACCTCCGATCTGAAAGGCTACATAGAAAAACCGAACTATTATTTTGTAAACACCGCCAATGCCAAACGTGCCGAGTTGGATATATTGATGCTAACCCAGGGCTACCGCCGTTTTGAATGGAAGCAGATACTGGCAGCCCCTGATACCCGGATAGTTAACCAGCCTGAGCAAAGCCTTACGCTGGAAGGAACGGTAAAAACTTCGGGCGGTGGCATAGTGCCAAACGGTAAATTGATGCTTACATCCACCCGGGAGAATACGGTACTGGATACCGTAACCGATGCAAGCGGCAATTTCAAATTCACTAACCTGCAACTGTCGGATACTGCTAAAATAGTATTGCAGGCGCGCAAGCAAAACAATGGCAAGCGGGTATCTATTTTTGTAAAACAGCCCGATTATCCAAATATTATTAAAAGTAATGCACAGGAAGTAGCAAATAACGACCTTTCTGCAGAGGCGCTCCAAAAAAGCTACGCTGCCTACCAAAGCCAGCTGCATGACGACTCGCTTAAATACGGGAAGCAATTGGGGCAGGTTAACATTACCGGTAAAAAGATAGACAAGGGCGACCCGTATGGAGCCAAGCGTAACGTAGCCGAGCGCTTTTTCGACATGAAGCAATATGCCGGCTATTCATCTATGCGCGAAGTAGTATTGAGAGCCTTACCCTGGTACAAAGAAGTGGACGGCAACCTTCAAGGTACAGGGAGAAAAGGTGGCCCCACCGATATTTTACTTGACGGCACATTCGTAAGCCTCGATAATTTAACTGCCTACCTTCCCTCAGAGATAGAGAGCGTTAAATCCGGCGCTGCCGGCGATATTCAGGAAGCTCAGAAGCAGAACGCATACCTGGTTATTACCACCAAACGCCGGGCCGGTACCGATACCACTGTTTTAAAACAAGTGAACATCACCGCGCAAAAAGTGAAGAAGAGCGAGGTTACCCGTTCGTCAAACCTGCATGGTGCGGGCAATGCCGACCAGGTGATCATGGGCGATAAGCTGGGCGCCAACTGTGCAAATTTATCTGATTGCCTCCGTGGTAAAATATTTGGTGTAAGCTTTAAACAAGATGGTACGCCGGTAAATATCTCGCGCGGGGCAAATGCCGATATGGTGATCATCGTAGATGGCAACCAGATGCAGGGCAGCGAACTGAACAATCTCAACGCGAACGATGTAAACAGTATTGAGGTGTTGCGAACCAACTTCTCCAAATCCATTTACGGTAGCGATATTGGCGGTGGCGCTTTGGTTATTACCATGAAGCAAGGCAGCGAACGCAAATACGTAACCAGCGAATCGCCAACCGGCCTCATCACCTATCCGTTTAAAGGCTTTTACAAAGCGCGTACTTACTATACGCCAAAATACACCCCCGCCAATAAGAATGATGGCGCAGTTGATCTTCGCTCCGGAATTTATTGGAAACCGGATGTGCTCACCGGCAAAGACGGCGCTGCAACCTTTAATTATTTTAACGCCGATACCAAAGGAACCTACCGCGTGGTGATAGAAGGGATAGATGACGAGGGTAACCTGGGCAGGCAGGTGTACCGCTATAAGGTGGAGTAATTGCAGCTAACCCTGTAGTTTTGAACTTTTTTGAGTAAATTTGCTGGTACATATGCCAACCGAAGTACAGGAAGAAACGCTCACCCTCGAAGAGATACTGGCCGGGCTGAAAGAGATGCACCGCCTTATTTTGTGGAACGATGACCATAACACGTTCGATCATGTTATTCATTGTATGATGAAGTATTTGGATTACTCCGAACCGCAATCGGAAAAAATTGCCTGGAAGGTACACAATGAGGGTAAATGCGCCGTGCTCGAAGGCTCCTATACCGAAATGGAGATCTACCGCAAAATATTGCAGCAAGAGGGCTTAACCGTTAGCGTAGATTAAAGGTTAGCTAATTGATCTGCATTGAACACGATAACTCATACCGAACGCTTAGCAATACGCCAGCTAACCCTTGGCGATACCGATTTTATTATCGAGCTTTTAAATAGCCCGGGCTGGTTAAAATTCATCGGCGACCGCAACGTACACAACATCGAAGATGCTATTAATTACCTCACCAACGGTCCTCTAAAAAGCTATGCTGAAAATGGGTTCGGCCTATACCTCGTGGTCACCAAAGCGGATGATACGCCCATAGGTATGTGCGGCGTTCTTAAGCGCGCCACTTTAGATCACCCCGATATTGGCTATGCACTTTTACCTGCCTTTGCAGGCATGGGTTACGCTTACGAAATGGCCAACGCCGTTTTAAAGCATGCCCTGCACGACTTGAAATTGCCTGTTATTTGTGCCATAACCCTGCCGGGGAACACAGCCTCTGTTAAGCTCCTGGGTAAACTGGGCTTGCAAAACAAGGGCCCGTTTGTTGCCGAAGACTCCAAAGAGACATTGCTGCTTTTTCAGAATTAATTCTGCCGCAGGGCATTAAACCGAATTTTCCGTCTGTTAATAACGCCTGTTTGTCTATACAATGCCGGCGTCTGTCTATCCTGTTTTTATTGCTGAAATATTTTTTTGTCTTTTGCCCTCGTCATCCGGGGCTGGTAAACCTGAGATTGATTTAGTTGAGTTATTGATTTATTCGGTAACGATGCGTTCTGTGTGAGATACAGAACGCATTTTTTATTCCCGCTGTTTTTGCAACATTTATTGTATCAACTTAAACATTCGTGTTGTATTGCCAGCCATTGTGGGGTTACATTTATAAACTCTTAAGTTAATCCCGAAACCCATAATATGAAGAAGAATATTTTGCTTTGGTTTGTACTGTTGCTGCTGGTGGCAAATAAGGCTATCGGCCAAAAAAATACTTATCTGATGCCCCGGGTAATAGAAAAGAATGGCCATCATGCTCTGTTGGTTGATGGCAAGCCCTTTTTAATGCTGGGCGGCCAGGCGCATAATTCCAGCGCATGGCCCGGTATGCTGCCGCAGGTATGGGCCGCCGTGGAGGCAATGCACGCTAATACCCTGGAGATACCCATTTATTGGGAACAGGTGGAAGCAACGCAGGGAAAGTTCGATTTTTCGGTGATAGATACTCTGCTGCTACAGACCCGTGCGCACAAAGTAAAACTGGTGCTGCTTTGGTTTGCCACCTGGAAAAACGGCAGCAACCACTACATGCCGCACTGGATGAAAAACAACGCCGCAAAATACCCTAACGTAACCAACAAGAAAGGGCAACTGATAGATTCTCCTTCGCCAAATATCGAGGCCACGCTGGAAGCCGATACCAGGGCATTTGCAGCAGTAATGCGCTACCTCAAAAAAGCAGACCCGCAACATACCGTGATAATGGTGCAGGTAGAAAATGAGCCGGGCGCCTGGGACACCCAGCGCGATTATTCACCCCTGGCTCAAAAAATATTTGAAGGCCCCGTGCCTGCCGAATTGTTGAAACCTGAAGTACTTAAAGCTTTAAAGCGCCCCGCAAACGCAACCGGCACCTGGAAACAGGTGTTTGAGGAGCGCGCGGACGAGTACTTCCACGCTTGGTCGGTAGCGCGGTTTATTGGCAAGGTGGCTGCTGCCGGTAAAGCAGAATACGCGTTGCCCCTCTATGTAAACGCTGCCCTGCGCGACCCATTGACCAACCCTATGGCCAACAGCTACGAAAGCGGCGGGCCTACCGATAATGTAATACCTATATACAAGGCCGCTGCGCCGGCCATAGATGTACTGAGCCCGGATATTTACCTGGATGGAAGCGAACGGATATTGAAAGTAATTGAGCTTTACGACAGGCCCGATAATGCGCTTTTTGTACCCGAGGCAAGCCTGGCACCACACATGGCCGGGTATATATATGATGTAATAGCCCGTGGTGGTATTGGTTTCTCTCCCTTCGGGATAGATAGCAACCGGCCCGACGGAAAGAAAACGGAAACCGTGGAGCGCCTGGCCCCTTTTGCACAGGATTATAAAGTATTTGCACCTATGATGCGCGAACTGGCGCAATGGGGTTTCGACGGAAAAATAAAGGCGGTTGTTGAGCGCGAAGACAATGCCGCGCAAACTATTGATTTGGGCGCTTGGCAGGCCACCGTAACCTTTGGCAGCAACTGGCGGGGTAATGATGTTACACCCAATGCCAAACCAAACGGCCGCGCCATGATCATTAAGCTTGGCGAAAATAACTTTATAGTAATAGGCGCCCTTTGCCATGTGACGTTTAAGCCGCTCGGCAGTAACCAGGGCAAAGTGTGGCAATACCTAACCGTAGAAGAAGGGCAATACGAAAAAGGCGTGTTTAAACCCATTCGCATACTTAACGGTGATGAAACCGACTGGGGCGGTCCGCGTTTAGGCAGCACCCCGTTAGTTTTACAGGTTACGTTGAGTGTGAGGTAACCTAAGCGAACAAGAGTCCGGCAAAGCCGGATTTTTTGTTTATATCGTTTGCAAACGATATAAACAATATGCTATCCGATCTAATCGGTAAAAAAATATTAAGTATAAGTTAACAAATCCAACTTTAAATTGTAGCTTGCACTAGGTTAATCATTGTACCTGGCCAGGGTTGATATTCAGCGTATTCCGAAAAGCTTTTAGAGTAGGAGTTTATGAATTAAATTAACTTAAAATGAAAAAGTTTCTTTTTATCACCGCTTTGTTTTTTTCTGTAAATGGCGCTTTCGCCAATTTGCCTGTTTGTTATCATCGCAACGTATTAAAAATCAGCACCAAACACATCGTTAAAAATAACGTTGCAGAGTGCCAGGCCACCGGTACAATTGGCACAGGTGCTAATAAGATCACTTTTACAGCAACTGCT
This sequence comes from Mucilaginibacter sp., assembly GCF_039925265.1. GTDB lineage: Bacteria > Bacteroidota > Bacteroidia > Sphingobacteriales > Sphingobacteriaceae > Mucilaginibacter. Next base: position 21,080 of record NZ_JBDSZG010000053.1, on the reverse strand, counting down.
CCTACTTGTAAGGAAGCTATTGCTATGGTGAAAGCTGCCTTAGAATAGCAGGATAAGTGTCAGGAGTTGATGCGATAATCGATTCTTATCCAGTGTGATGGTAAACGATCGCTCTCGTTGATTTCTCAAAAAGAAATAATTCCGTCAGAAATTTGCAATTTACAATCGCTACAGTTAAAAAATTTACGAATTTCGCTTCGTGCATTAGCTGAGTAAAATAAATATCGCAAAAGTATAATATATTTAACTTTTGCGATAAAATTTATAATATAGTTTATAACTTGCAAATGAATTGTTACTGTCTGGCCAGATAATGAATGACTTAGCGGATTCCGAAAAGCTTATAGAGTAGGAAAACAAAAAAACAAATACTAACTAAAATGAAAAAAATATTATTATCTGCCGGCTTATTGCTTGCCATGAATTGCTCATTTGCAAGTTCTGCTGTTAAAAGTAACTCTGGCTTAAGACATACAACAAGCGTAAGCGCTACATCGGCAATTAAAGTAAAATACAATCTTGCCTCATGTACAGCTACTGCATCAATAGGTATAGGCGCAAATAAAATTGAGCTATCTGCCACAGCTGCAACTTGCAAAGAGGCGATAGCTATGCTTAAAGCCGTTATGGAATAGTTAACCGGTTACTTATTTTTTTACAGCATAAAGCCGGGCGGTACAACACGGCCCGGCTTTTATGCTGTATTTATATAAATTTTTACGTAAGCTTATGAAAATATCGCATTGGTTTAAGATTATTCCGGTGATGTTGCTGGCGCAAGGCCTTGCTGCACAAACGCCCGATTTTAAAGCGGCCGGTGAGGCCACTTACAGCCAGGTATCACTGTGGGATGATGAAAAACAGGCTACTTTGTTATTCAATAACAATGAATCTGTTTACTATTATGGCCGCACTACAAATGGTGAGAGTATTAACAATAAAGTTAAAAAGGATGAGTTTCATTATCAAATTGATCTGGGTGACAGTGAAGGCTGGACTTATTATAAAAACATCAAAAACAATGAGAATATTTCCCGGGATAATATCTGGACAAAGTTTTTTATTATTAATGAGAAGATGGCCGAACTTAACTGGAGCATAACCAAGGAAACGAAAAAAATTGGAAGCTATACTTGTCAGAAAGCCACCTGCTCATTTAGAGGGCGGGATTACGAGGCTTGGTTTACACCGGATATCCCGGTAAGTGCCGGTCCGTGGAAACTGTGGGGATTACCGGGGTTGATTATACAGGCTTATGATACCAACAGGGAATTTAAGTTTTTACTTACCAGCATAAGTATACCGCCAAAAACTAACATGCCCATTAAAGCGCCGACACATGGGAAGTTGGTAAACCGGGAAGAATTTAAAACCATTTATGCTGCTAAAATGAAAGCGCTTGTAAAAACTTTCAAAACCAAATCTGATCCGAATGCCAAAGGGACCTTGACGGCTACTGTAAATGACCATTCTTTGGAACAACAATAAACGATTGAAAATAAGCTTAATTGGATTATTCTTATTATTAAGCGTATGCGCCGTTGCACAAACAGGTGTTAAAGTCACCGGTCAAGTAACAACAGAAGCCCGCGCGCCCGTTGCTATGGCACTTGTTACTGTTAGCAGGGCCGACAATTCAATCATCACCTATAAATATGCAGGCGAAGACGGCCGCTATCGGCTCGAATTTGTAAGAGATACGGGCAACTACATTATATCTGTAAAAGCGCTGGGGTTTAATGCGGCCAGCCTGAGCATTGAAAATAATAAGCAATCACAATACGAAAAGAACTTTATATTAAAGAACAATACGATTGCCCTTAACGAGGTGATCATCAAATCTAAAGCCACGGGCGTATCTGTACACGAAGATACTACAACCTATAAAGCCAAAGCTTTTACAGACGGAACAGAAAAGAGTGTTGAAGACCTGCTAAAAAAGTTGCCGGGTGTAAGTGTCGACGACAATGGCGGCATTTCTTTTAAAGGCAAAAAGGTAGATAAGGTGTTTCTGGATGGCGACGATCTGCTGGGTAAAAATTACAAACTTGCTACCAAGAATATCAATGCCACTTTTATTGATGAAGTACAGGCGATGGAAAATTTCTCGGAGGATGACTTGTTGAAAGGAATTGAGAAATCTGATAAAACGGTACTGAATCTGAAAATTGATAAAAAAAAGCAACAGCTTTTATTTGGCAGTGCGGATGCCAACTGGGGAACGAAGAACTTTCGGGACCTGGGACTAAACCTTTTCTCATATCAGCGAAAGGCAAAGGTGTACCTGATTGGTGAGCATAACACCATTGGGCGCCGTTCTTCTGCCGGGGATAATCAACTGGATAATATAGAAATAAGCGGCAATGACGAGCCAAGCGTTGCCAGTAGCCCGCTTATTGCTGCGAATAATTTACTTTCATCGCGGTTTAGCGAAGAGCGTATAAACTTTAATAAAGAAACCCTTGCCGCACTGATGGCTACGATACGGCCTGCAAGTAAGCTGAAAATTGAGACAAACCTATCTGTATACAACGATAGAGCACATACTGATTTACTGAATGAAACAACTTATAAGTTGGCCGACCGTGACATTTTTTTTAGTGAAAATGATCAATTCAGGCGCCAACCGCTAACGGCTAATATCAAGGTAAAGTTGGATTATAAACCAGGTGCCAACTCACGATTAGCCTATGTATTTGAAGCCAGGAGATCGAGAGACAATAGCAACAGGGCGCTGGTTTTTCAAAACGACTCAACCGTGGAGCACCTCAGTCAAAAACTATCAGATTGTTACGCTTTTGCTCATCATCAGTTGAATTACGCCAAAAGGCTGAACCCCAAAAATGCGTTAACCATCAACGTTAATTTTTTTCAGAATGAGTATCCGCAAACCTTAACCGTTACAACGGATGGTGACCGTTTCAGTACGCTTTTTCAGACACCAGCCGAAGCCGTCCGTCAAAAAGCCCTTAATAAGTTAAGTGAATTTAACGCAACAATAAAACTTCTGGGCTCCAGGGGGAAATTTAACTATAACGTATCAACAGGTACCATGCAGATTAATGAAAGCCTGGCAAGTTCTGCCATCCTTAGCACCGATACCAGTACCCTGGCGGCATCATCTTCGTTCCGAAACAATAATAGCCTTACTAATCAAACCTTTTTTATTAAGGCCGGAACGGCATACACGCTGAAAAAATTGAAATTGGTATTTAATCTTAATCTGTTTCATACAGCTATTCGCTTTGCCGGTACCAACGTGGAGAGCAACAAAGGGTTCAATCTCGCCAATCCTGCCTTCAGTTTAATTTACAAGCTAAACAATGAGAGCAAATTAAATGCCTCGTACAGTTTAAACAGCCAGTTTTCTGCAATCGCCGAACTGAAAGAAAATTATATACTGGAAGATTACCGGACAATTAGCAGGGGCCTTCCGCAAGTAATTAATCAAAAGAATCAAACGTTTAAATTAGGTTACAACTATGACGATTTTTATGCTCAATTTAACCTTTCGGCAAACCTGTTTTTAATTCGCAAAACTGACTCTTACTCTTACGACTATGTAATCACAGAAACTTTCACCTCTCTATCAAGGCTTATTATTCCTGAAAGCAATATTTACCTGGGTGTAATGCAGGCAGATAAGTTTATACCGTGGCTGTCGTCCAGCGTAAGGTTGAATGTGAATTATTCGGTTAATAATTATTTTAGTAAGCTAAACGGCGGCGAATTACGCAATAATGTTTTCAAAAACGGAATTTATAAACTGACTTTTACGTCAGCTTTCGACGGTGCAACAAACTTCGCGGTTGGCGGCGCATTAAACGCCAATAATCTCCGAATAAAAACGGGAGACTTGAATACCACGTTTACGAACAACTTTTATACTTGCTTTGCAAACATCAAATTAAAAAAAGATAAATGGTTTGTTAGCGTTAATAACGATGTTTCAGTTATAAGCAAAAGGGCCTTTTATTTTTTGGATGCACAAGCCACCTATAGCATTGTTAAAGATAAACTCAACATTTCTTTAACCGGGAAAAACGTAGGTAATAATGATAATATAAGGCAGGTTTTTATAGACGATTACCAGGTTAATAGTATATCCTATCGCCTTTTGCCCAGGTACTTTCTTTTCGGTGTGAATTATAAATTCTAAATAGTCAGTTAACAACGCCTGCTGTAAATGCTCTTCCTCCCGATTTTGAATTGAGATGTACCAAGCATGTTCGCAATAAGATGAAATGAAAAAAGCCTCACATTTCTGTAAGGCTTTTGGTGGGAGTTACTGGGTTCGAACCAGTGACCCTCTGCTTGTAAGCAAGAAAAATAGCTATATTAATACTATTCGAATATTGTGTTTTTTAACACAATCAATTGGTAATCAGTATATTTATATTCGTTTGTTTTGTGATACTATATTTTTTTTAAGCGATCCTGTATGCAAATTGTATGCAAATGCTTAAATTTGTATCAGCATTATGGCCTTAAATAAAGAAGTTTTTATTTCGGTTTACCTCGACACCCGCAGGGAAAAAGCTGATCATACCTACCCGGTAAAGATACGGGTTTTCACGCCAAGTCCCCGCGTTCAAAAACTTTATCCCACCAAATTCGATTTAACTAAAAAGGAATTTGAAAGCATTTGGGAAACCACGAAGCCGAGGGCCGAATACAAGGAAACAAGGCATGAACTTCAAGCGATAGAAAAGAACACCTGGGAGTTAGCCAGTACCATAAGACCGTTCAATTTTGATAAGTTCGAAAAGAAGCTGTTACGAAATACGGGGGACGGTGAAAATGTGTTTTATCAATTTGACCAGGCCATTAAAAAATTGAAAGACAATAACCAGCTGGGAACGGCAAGTAATTACGATCTCACTCAAAAGTCATTAAAAAAATTCCTGGTACATCTTAGAGGTAAGGAACCTAAAAAGCTGGTATTTAACGAGATCACCCCCGCTTGGCTTACGAAATATGAGGGTTATATGATCAACACCCTAAGTCGTAGCCGAACAACTGTATCTATTTATTTAAGGTCACTGCGGACGGTTTTCAATATAGCTATTAGCGACCTTGAAATTGACCCTGACTGTTATCCATTTGGGAAACGTAAATACCAGGTACCCGCCGTCAAAAATGTGAAAAAAGCTTTACGTAAAGCGGATTTAAAAACATTAATGGAAGCCGAAGCTAAAACACCGGAACAGGCCAGGGCAAGGGATTTTTGGTTTTTCAGTTATATCTGTAATGGCATGAACATTAAGGACATTGCTTTATTGCGTTATGAAGACATACAGGAAGATAAAATTATTTTTTACCGAGCCAAGACCATTAACACAGCGAAAGCAGATTTACGCCCGGTCGTTGTTTATTTAACCGGTTTTGCCAAAGGAATCATTGAAAAATACGGAAATCCACGCAAGAGCCTGAAAACGTATATCTTTCCTATTCTGAATGATCTGCAAAGCGAAGAGGTAAAATTCAAGAACATCAAGAACTTTACCAGGTTCATTAATCAGAATGTTAAAAAACTGGCTGAATCTGTTGGTATTACTTCGGAAATTTCCACTTATTGGGCCAGGCATAGTTTTGCGACGAATGCTATAAGAAGCGGCTTAAGCATGGAGTTTGTCAGCGAAGCCTTTACCCATAGCAGCATGAAAACTACGCAAGGCTATTTTGCCGGCTTTGAAGATGAAAATAAAAGTGCAGTCATGGAAAGCTTGATGGATTTTGATCAAAAGGAATAGCTTAATCCGTTTTAGCTATTTTATCCGGGTACAAAATAGCTTCTAAATACTGATACGCTTGTTTATGTTTAGCTGTCGTCATTTTTTCCAGGTTGACCATCCGCCATTTTACAGATGGCAAGGCGGCGATGAGTTCGGTGTTATCCATTTCTAATAAGGCCCAGTTTGGCTTTTTATTTTTGAATGATAGCAAAAATTTCCGTTCATTATCGGTCATGTCTTTATTAATGTCATGGATCAGTTTTTCCCGGATAGCGATCAACTCATCTAAAGAAACATCAATTTCCGCCATTTGCCGGAACTCATTTTCGTAGATTTCCGCAATGTCTTTACGATTAGGGTTCAGCAATTCTGCCATTGGCCTGAAATGACTGATCAGAAAGATTAAAAAGGTCTTTCTTAGGTCATTGGTTAAACCTTCATTTTCATATAGCAGTTTCACATCAAATAAATCTCTTGGGTGCTGGCGGTCAAGCGCGGCGCAAAGTTTACCTGCATACAGATCGGGATGGGAGGCCACCAGTATCTCAGCATAACCAAATTCCTTTTCTACTTCTTCCCGGACTTCCATGCGTTGCGAGTTGAATACAGCGCCCCTAATCACCGGAGAAAGCTCTACTTTTACCCTAACGTCCCCTAAGCCTACAATAATTCGTAAGGAATTATCCTGTTGTAAGGTGGTATTCTGAACCTGAACACCGGCAATGGTTGCTTTTATATCAGCTGTAATCCGGCCCAATGCCGCTTTAATGTTTTGTAGTGCCAGTTCCCTTTCCTCCATAGGCAGATATAAAAGATCAATATCAACCGAAAGCCTGGGCAGCGGCCGGTAAAAAAGATTAATCGCTGTACCGCCTTTCAAGGCAAAACAACCTTCTTTATCAATGATAGGTAATAACCTGATCAGCAACCTGACCTGTTCCGCATATTCCTCTTTTTTACTCATACAAATGGGGGATAGTGATTTGGTATTTTTTGTTTAGTCTTCCTTCCCTTGCAATCACACGGTTTCCTGAACCCAAATCGATATGCGTTTTGCTGATCTTAGCTAACCAGGTATAATTTTGGCGTTCTGCAAACCAAAAAAACAAGCGGCGTACCTTTATGTTATTGCATGTTTCCAACAGTTGCTGCAAAGACCTTGGGGAAAGGTTGGTCAATCCTTGCATAAGTTGATCTGCATGTTCGAAGGTGATTTTTCCCGGAACGTCATTTAATACTTCCAATAACGCTCTTTCGGGCGTTGATATGCGCAATCCCTCTTTAGTATCTTTCCAGTTGAATGTTTTAGTAAAATTGTTCAGCGGGTCGGATAAATCTTTTGGATGAGCCTGTCCAAGCAAATCCCGCAAACTATGCTTTAGAAACTGCGTATCATCGGTTACCGTATTCACCCAGGCTGGTAGGGTGTCCATGCCATACAAATGTATTGTCCTATGATTAGCTATCGGCAGGTAATGCGAAAGTTTCTGGAGTTCCAGCGAGGATATGCCGCCTATGGTCAAATCTGCCGAATACCTGCTTTGCAGAAAATAAACAACATCTCCCCAGGCTACTTTTGACCCCTCTCTTTTATAAATGCCGTTTTTAACTGTTTCCAGTTGCTGGCTCTTGATCAAATTATCGATGGCATGGTTACTTACTTCGTGTGCCTGTAGCCAATTGCGTGTAGCCAGGGAGCCTTCAGGAACCAAACGAAACACTTCTTTACGTCTTTTTGCATCTATCGGCATGTTTAACAAAGCTATAGTTTTCGGCGTTCATCGCCTAAAACTCAAATATACGTAAACTATTTTTAATTTACCAATGATAAGTTTTTCGGCGTTCATCGCCGAAAAATTATACTAAATATAAATAAATCACCCAAAAAATCAGTGAAACAATCCAGTTATTATTTAATTGGAACACTCAGCATCCTATTTCTTTGACCTTGCGCAATCAAATTTAAATTTTTTTGGTTAATAGAATGTGAGTTTCTAAACTCGCGTTTGGGGCACTTATATCCTACATATGCAATTAATTATGCAACATCTTAAAGAATTTATTACCCATTTGCAAACGTTTAATTTACGTATAACCAAGCAAGAAGTTGTGATTAAAAGCGATCCTGCAAAAGTTGAACGGCAGCAAGGAGATGCTTATGACATTACTCACGAAACGCAATACTATGATTCGTTTTCCTATAAAAGCGAACTCCGGGTGCTAAAAGATATGGCGCTGATTGACTTGTTAACCTTGGACGATGGACAAATTGGTTTGCAGTTGGAACAATTGCAGAAAGTAGCAGAACGTTTTAAGCAACTTTGGAAAAATTACCATGATAACCATAGTGAGTGGTTACAGGATTACAAAAGCCACTACCTGTTCACTATTAGGCTGGACACGCTATTTATTGTACACAATTTACGGGGCGACGGTTCAGGAATTGCGATAACGGGGCAATTTGTAGAAGACCTTGGGGATTCAATCAAACTCCGGGAATTATTCTTAAAAGAATTGATCGCTGACGTAGGAAAGCGGTTAGAGCCGTCCAACCCTAAACCTACACTTCAGGAACTGCTCCACCCATCACCCATATCAGAAATTGCAGTCACAGAGCCAGCAGCCGGTGAACCGGCTAAACCGGTTAGCCGTTATCCAACCTTTACCGCTGGAACGGCAAAGCAATTGCTGCACATACTTAAAGATTATTTTGCAGCAGAAGACCATATCAAGCTGGAAAAACTATTGCTGGACGATGAAGCGTCCCTGGCCCCCTTGGTGTTCAGGGGCAACGGCAACCAACTGGCAGATGCCTTTAAACAATTGTACGATGCCAACATGATCGTTGGCTGCCAGCAGACCGACCTCGAAAAATGGTTGGTTACGAGGTTTATGTATCTGTCGCTTCAAGGTGAGCCCCGTGAATTTACAGAGGGTTACCTGAACGATTTAATATCAACAAAAGGCCGCCCCTGCAAATCTCCCATCTTAAAAATCGAAGAAAAAGACGATAAATTCCTGATCCTACCCGTCCCCCGCAACAAAAAATAACAAAAAAATGAGGGGGTAGCAGTGGGGTTACGGTTTACCCCCTTGTAACCCTGCAAAACAAGCTCCGATCATTGCACAGTAAAACAAAAATATTGTGCTTATGGAAACATTAACATTTGATCATCTGCCCCAGGCAGTTACCCAATTACTTGAAAAAGTAAACCACATCGAAAGCCTTTTGACAGAAAACGGCATTCATTCCCCCGAAACAGATAATCTGTTTACTATTACCCAGGCAGCCACGTTTTTAAACTTAGCCGTCCCCACCCTGTACAGCAAAGTCAGTCGGAAAGAGATACCTGTGAACAAGCGGGGTAAACGGCTGTACTTCTACAAATCTGAATTGGAAGACTGGATCAGACAGGGGCGTAAAAAGACTTACACCGAAATCCGGGAAAGTATCGCATTACCAAGGCGCATTACTCAAAATCAGCGGAGAGCGGAGTAAATGGAGATCGTGGGCAGCAATCGGAATGACGGCGGATAATAGCCCGCCTGTCCTAAAGATCGGCAAACGGCCTTTCCGCCGGGAATGTCCGCCGTCCCTATCCTCGTTTTATTGCCGATGAAAAAAAGTTATTAAAACAAAGTCCGAAGAAAAAACAACGAACCAATTTTTAATCCAATGAAAAAACTGAATTGTGATGAAGCCAGGCAAATTTCGATTGTCGATTACCTGGCGCAATGTGGAATAAACCCACAGAATATAAAGGGAGCCAACCATTGGTACCTGTCCCCACTCCGGGAGGAAAATACCCCCTCATTTAAAGTTAATACCAACTTGAATAGCTGGTACGACCACGGCATAGGCGAGGGTGGCAATTTTATTGATTTGGGTATCCGCCTGCACCAATGCACGGTAGAGGAATTATTAGCGAGAGTTAGTGTTGGTGACCGCTCCCTTTCCTTTCATCAGCCGGTTAAACATGCCGTACAAGCCGGACCAGAGAGCAAGATCGTTATACATGATGCAAGGGAGCTGCATAACCTGGGGCTGGTTGGCTACCTACACGAAAGGGGTGTCGATTATTACACCGCCAAAGCTTACTGCAAGGAAGTGTTGTTTTCGGTGGGAGGCCAACGCCATTTAGCGCTCGGTTTTGAGAACCGTTCCGGCGGGTATGAGCTGCGCAATTCGGCGATCAAATTATCGTCCTCACCCAAAGACCTGACTTTTATTGACCGGGGCTTTGACACGGTACACGTCACCGAGGGGTTTACGGATTTCCTGTCCTTGCTGACGATCAACAGGCGGGATATGCCAGGCAATTTTTTAGTGCTGAACTCGCTCAGTTTTGTTTCGGCAAGCCTGGAGATTTTGCGGAAGCACAAGGTGGTCGAACTCTACCTGGATCATGATAAAGCAGCGGTCAAAGCGATAGCTGCCATTAAAGAAATCGTCCCGAACGTGAATGACGCAAGCCGCTTTTACAGCGGCCATAAGGATCTGAATGCTTATTTAACACAGGAACATCAGCAGCGGCAAACCAAAGGTTTGCATTTATAAAACAGCTCCGCGCGGCGAAGCCGCCGGGGCAGCATTGGCCTGTCCGCTTTTAGTGGAGCCAGCTATGTTTTGGTGTTACCAAAACTCGCTGGCCCCCGCTCATGCTCCGCATTCGGGGGGGGGTAAGAGCCGGTTAAGACAGAATGACACATGAAGTAACAAGATAACATCAAATAAGCTTTGCGAACGATGGAAACAGTAACAAAAAAGGAAAGGAAAAATAAGGGCGGCAGACCGACGAAAGTCACCAAGCGACTTAAAACGTTGTCGGTCAAGAGCACGTTTTTCGAGGCCAAACAGATCGAGATCAAGGCGAAAAAAGCGGGCTTGACCCTCTCGGAATATTTGCGAGAACTTGGGCTGAATGCAATGATAAAAGTCCGGGTAAAGACCCTGCCAAAAGAAGTATTGCTGATCTGTGCCACACTTAACCATATCGCGGCCAACCTGAACCAGTTGGCTCGGAAGCGGAACAGCTTTGATGAATTAAGTGTGTTAGACAGGACAAGGCTACAGCAGCTTTGTGAAGACTTGCAGCAATTGGTGAAAGACGTTAAAGTTTATTTACAATGATCGGGAAAGTCAGTAGTGGTAAAAGTTTCCGGGGATGTATCAATTATGTCTTTGAAGGGCAATTGCAAAAGAATACGGTATTACAACAGCAAGAGACGGCCAATAAGCAAGCGCAGGTGATTTGCTATAACCAATGCTTCGGGGACAGAAAAGAATTGATCAACCAGTTTAATGAGGTCAGGTATTTGAACCCCAAACAAAGCAGGCCAGTTTTACATGCTTCTTTAAGTTTCGCGCATGGTGATCAATTGAGTAACCAGGATAAAGTAGACATCGCGCAAAAGCTGGCCAAAGACTTGGGCTTTGCAAACAACCAGTACCTGGTAGTAGAGCACCACGATAAAAAACACCAGCATTTGCATGTAGTGGCTAACCGGGTGGGTTTTGAAGGCAAGACGGTTTCGGATAGCAACAATTACCAACGGATGGCGAACTTCTGCCGGAAGATGGAAATTGAGTACAAACTGGAAAAAGTTCTCAGTCCAAGAAAATTTCAAACACCTGCGCAGCGGCAATTGCCAAGGCTGGACATCCGCAAGGAAAATTTAAAACAGGTCATCCGCCATGCTTTGCAACATTCAAAAAGCCTGAAAGCTTTCCAGAGTCTGGTAGAGAAAAAAGGTTATGCGGTCGAAGTAGGCAGGGGTATCGCCTTTATCGATGCGCAGCAGGTGCGCTTTAAAGGTAGCGAGGTAGGTTATCCGATGCAACAGATTGAGCAGCAAATACAGCGCAACTTCTTGCTACAGCAGCAACAGCAAGCGCAGGAAAAAGCACAGCAGCAAGTCCAATTCCTGCAACAACAGGAGCAGGAAAAAGAATTAGAACAAAAAAATGAACACAAACAATCACAAGGAATGCACTTATGACAAATGAAGAACACTACAATTCGGTGATGGAAGGTTTCACCACCGAAATACAAGGGCTAAAAAATGCCGTTAAATCCCTCCCTAATAAGATTGAAGAACTAACAAACCGGGTAAATGGATTTGAAAATAAAGTCAAGGCGATACAGGTAGTAGCTCCAAAGCCGGATATGACAACGGTATTGACCACTGTTTCCGAGGGCTACACTTCCATTAAAAAAATCATCCGGGAACAGCTTTTGGAGGCCATCTTTAAAAAACGGGTTATCATCCTGCCGGAAGACGGCGGCAGGTTACTAATTAAAATCTGGGGAAAGCGGTTTTTGATCTTAGGTGGATTAATCACCATCACCTGTTTTTTTAGCTGGCTAAGTTTCCATTACCACAGACTGGAAAAACAAAATGACCTGTACCGGCAGGCCTGGTATTGGCGAATGGTCAATCAAACGAAAAAAGGCAGGCAGCAGATGATGGAAGAATTGAGCGGTTTTAATAGCCCGGATACTGCTGCCATACGGAAGGATAGTATTGACATGTATGAGCAAAAGCAAGAAAGGGAACAGCGCATCATAGATTTGGAAAGGGAAGCAGAAAAGCTGAAACAGCAGCAGTAATTGTTTTTAGGGCGCAGCTGCGGCAGGCGGCTACATTACACCACGCGCTTTGCGCCGGGTTCATTACGCCGCCAGTCTCGCTGCCTTTGCAGGAATGAAATTCGCTGTCGCTCATAACATACCTGCTTTAGTCTTCCCTCAGTGTATAGTTAACATGTCAGCGTAGTTGAAAAGCGTAACTATAATGTCAAATCAGTTTTAATATTTACTCTTCAATTTATCATTTACTAATCATTAGTTTTACGGCAGAGGAAAAAAAATCCTCAATGTTATCAGCAAATCATGAGTGAAGACCAGAAAAAACAGTTAGAACAGCAACTTTGGAACATCGCCAATACTCTACGTGGCAAGATGAATGCCGATGAATTTCGTGATTATATATTGGGTTTTATCTTCTATAAATATTTAAGTGAAAAAATGGAATTGTTTGCGAACGAAATTCTGCAACAAGACAACATCCGTTTTAGCGAGATTAATCCCAAAATTGCAAATGCTGGTGAATACCTTGACGCTATTAAAGAAGAAGCACTTGAAAAATTAGGCTACTTTTTAAAACCGGATGAGTTGTTCTCGGCAGTAGCCCTACGAGGCAATAGCGGTGATGACGAAAATACCGAACAAAGCAGCGCAAACTTTATACTTGGCGACTTACAAAAGATACTCACTAATATACAGCTGAGTACTATGGGTACCGAAAGTGAAGAAGACTTTGACAATTTGTTTGAGGATATGGACTTAAACAGCACCAAATTAGGTAAAACACCAGATGCAAGAAATAGTATCATTGCCAAAGTACTGGCACATTTAGACAAAATAGATTTTGAACTAAAAAACACGGAGCTTGATGTTTTGGGCGATGCATACGAATATCTCATCGGCCAATTTGCAAGTGGAGCCGGAAAAAAAGCTGGTGAGTTTTATACGCCTCAAGAGGTTTCTAAAATATTAGCAAAAATAGTAACCAGCGGAAAGCATAAGCTAAAATCGGTATATGACCCTACTTGTGGTTCGGGCTCGCTATTGTTGCGCGTAGCACGTGAGGTAAAAGATGTAGGTAATTTTTACGGTCAGGAAATGAATCGGACTACTTACAATTTGGCCCGGATGAACATGATTTTGCATGGTGTGCATTATCGCAAATTTGACATTAAACAAGAAGATACGTTAGAACGGCCACAACACGGCAATCAAACCTTTGAAGCTATTGTAGCTAATCCACCTTTTTCGGCTGAGTGGAGCGCTAATCCATTGTTTTCATCCGATGACCGTTTTAGCCAATATGGTAGACTTGCGCCAAGCAGCAAAGCCGATTTTGCTTTTGTACAACACATGATCCACCACCTGGCCGAAAATGGCATTATGGCGATTGTTTTGCCACACGGCGTTTTGTTTAGAGGCGGGGCCGAATTGCACATACGTAAGTATTTAATAGAGCAGAAAAACTTTTTAGATGCTGTAATTGGTTTGCCGGCCAATATATTTTACGGTACCAGTATACCCACCTGTATTTTGGTGTTTAAAAAGTGCAGGGAAAACCCGGACGATGTATTGTTTATTGATGCGAGTAAAGGATTTGAAAAAGTAAAGAATCAAAATATGTTGCGCGAAGAACATATTGATAAAATTGTTCAAACCTTTCGCGACAGGACAGCAATTGAAAAATACAGCTACAATGCGCCCTTAAGGGAAATAGCCGATAACGACTATAACCTCAATATCCCCCGCTATGTGGATACTTTTGAAGAAGAGGAGGAAATCGACATACAAGCCCTTATGCTCGAAATTAATCAACTGGAAGCCAAGCGAGCCGAACTTGACAAAGAAATTGATGTGTATTTGAAAGAATTAGGACTGGTATTTTAATTGTTCAGAAATCCTTAATGTTAATAACAGATACGAAAAAATAGTTTAAATGGCAACAAAAAGAATGAATGGCAGTAAGGTTCCAAATTTGAGATTTCCAGAGTTTGATGGACTGTTGATGGAAACTTCCTTAGAAAATCTTTGCGATAGAATTGGGGATGGCATCCATTCAACCCCAATGTATAATGAGTTTGGCGACTATTATTTCGTAAATGGGAATAATTTAATTGATGGTAGAATTGTTATAACAGAATCAACAAAAAAAATCACAAAAGAAGAAGCCTTAAAACATAACACAAAATCTTTAAACGAAAATGCAATACTATTATCAATAAATGGTACCATAGGAAATATTGCCTTATTCAGAGACGAATTTATTATGCTAGGTAAAAGTGCTTGCTTTTTGAATCCTAAACCGACTGTTAATCGGCTTTTTATTTTTCATTCTCTAAGATCCAAAAGGATAGTTAACTATTATTTATCAGAATTAACTGGAACCACCATAAAAAACCTTTCTTTAAAATCAATTAGAGCTACTCGTTTTGTACTGCCTAGTATAAACGAACAAAAAAAAATTACCTCTTTCCTTTCGTTAATAGATGAACGTATAGAGACCCAAAACAAAATAATTGAGCAACTAGAAACCTTAATTAAAACAATTAGCGAAAGTCTATTTAGTAAAGAGTTAAGGTTTCCTGAATTTAACGATGAATGGAAAGAAACAAAGCTTAAAAATGAATGTATAATTAATCCCAAAACAGCCGCATTAAAATCTGAATTTATTTATATTGACCTTGAGGCTGTCGTTAATGGCGCACTTGTTAAAAAAAATAATGTCAAAAAATCAGAAGCACCCAGTAGAGCGCAAAGGGTATTAGATGACTATGATATTTTATTTCAGTGTGTCAGACCGTACCAACAGAACAATTTACTTTATCGCAAAGTAGATGATAAACAATGGGTTGCGTCTACTGGGTATGCTCAATTAAAAACGCAACACAGCCCTTCTTTTTTTTACTATCTGTTGGGTATTAAAGCTTTCAATAACGAAGTAGTCATTCGGTGTACGGGGACAAGTTACCCAGCGATTTCGAGCGGCGATTTAGGTGAAATACCAATTTCAATTTGTTCACTAAAAGAGCAAGAAAAGATTGCTACTTTATTATCATTAATTAACAATAAAGTGACTGTAGAAAAAAAATCATTACTCGAGTATGAAATACAAAGGAAATATTTGCTACAAAGTTTATTTATATAACTTCATGCCGTGGTATTACACCTACTTAAACAGTTTTTATCTTCTATCACAATATCTTTATGTTTTTAAGCCATTTAATATTCAACATTCATGGCCATCTAAACAAATAGTTCCCGCAAAAGACTCTGTTTTTGATACTCCAACAATCTTAACAACCTTTCTTCATTTTCAATTTTTGTGTCTATCAAAGAGAAGCAACTCGAGATTTTTGTTTGTTCAGATAGAGATGGGATAGCAATGTTGATTCCTTCTAGTTCTGATTTACTGATTTCCGAGAATGTTGAACCATTAGCTCGCTTAACCAATTCATATTTATTTTCTTTAAGCCAATTAAAAATAAACACGCCATTTATACCTTCATTTGGAATTAACGATTGAAAACCCTGATTTGTACTGCATTCTTCAAGAGCGATTGCTACCTCTCCGATTGTTGCACGAGTTGTCAGTAGAATTGCCCCTTTAGGTAAAAGTTTTGCAGACGAATTATTTAAGCCCAAAGATGTAATCGTTCGTTGGCTTTTTCTTACATAATTCGTCTTGATTTCAGTAGGTGTGAACCATTGAATGTCACCATTCCAATATTCGCTTTTATTTGTCTCTGGTGTACCTCCGCCAATTATCTTGCAGACCTCGCCTAATTTTTTTATTTGCCAATCGTGTTGTTGTATTATATTATCAGCAAACCTTAATTGTTGATTAAAAATCTTTTTGTTTAGCTTGCTTTTAAAAAATTTCAAATCCTTAATTATTTTGCTTTGGGTGTGGATTCTAGTATCAATCAAAGTTAGCAATGATGCAATCTTATTTTGCTCGCGAATGCATGGAACGAAAACAACACACTCACTAATCTCCCCTAAATTTATTTTCTTAGGAAATGCCACATGAATTGTTCTATTCCATAATTCTCGTTGAAAGAAATTAGTAGAAATAAATTGATTTAAATAACGCATATCAACCCCTAAGGATTGTTTAATAAGTGCAACGCTAACATAAAATGACGCCTTTACGTCCCAATCAACATATTTTGAAGTTCCAATGTCGCCAATGCGGGTCATTAGAATATCCCCTTTTTCTATCTTGACTCTTTTATTTTCCTTCTCATATACTGCCTCACTTACGTATTTTGTATTTTTAAAGTTATCGGAGGTGATATTTTCCACGCTATAAAATGAAATTCCGCTTTGTACATAGTTTGGCGTTTGGTGAGTGCCATCGTATATTTTACATATTTCGCCCAACTTTCTTACTTGCCATTGATCCTCAAACTCTGGAAATCTCAAATTTGGAACATTGAGGATATTACGGATTTAATTCCCGTTTTATTTACCTTTTGAGATTATAGAACAACTTTAAATCAAATCTCATGAACGAACAAAAAACAATTTTGGAAGTAATCAACCTATGGAAAGCAGACAAAAAACAGTACGTAAAAAAGTCAAGCTTCTCAGCTTATGTGCTTTTAATTGAAAACCACCTGTTACCTACTTTCGGCCACAAAAAAACGATTGAGGAAGTCGAAGTTCAAACTTTTGTATTTCAAAAATTGAAGCAGGGATTAAGCCAAAAAACGATTAAGGATATTTTAATTGTTTTGAAAATGGTGCTAAAATTCGGTGCTAAAAACAAATGGGTAGAACACCAGCCATTTGATATTCAATTCCCTACCGAATGCGAGAAGCATGACATTGAAGTATTAAGCAGGGCGAATCAAAAAAAAATGATGACTTATATAGAAACGCACTTTACGTTTCGTAACGTGGGCGTATATATTTGTTTAAGTTCAGGTATCCGCATTGGTGAAGTTTGCGCCCTTACCTGGGAAGATATTGACACAGATAATGGTGTTATTAATATTAGAAAAACCATACAGCGAATTTATTTAATAGAAGATGGTGATCGTAAAACGGAATTAATTCTGGATACGCCTAAAACCAAAAACTCAATCAGAACTATACCAATGAGCCGGGATCTGTTGAGAATGTTAAAGCCTTTAAAAAAGATAGTAAACAACTCTTTTTTTGTGTTAACCAATGATGCGAAACCTACCGAACCCCGAACTTACAGAAGTTATTATAAAAATTTAATGAAAGAATTGAATATGCCCGATCTGAAATTTCATGGCTTGCGGCACAGCTTTGCCACTAGGTGTATTGAAAGCAAATGCGATTATAAAACAGTTAGCGTACTGTTAGGGCATTCAAACATTACTACTACTTTAAATTTATATGTACACCCTAATTTAGAGCAAAAGAAAAAATGTATAGACCAAATGTTTAAGGCATTAAGGTAATTAATTTGCGGGTTTGTAATTGTCCATATTTGCTATCTTTAAAGGCTTTATCATATTTATGCCAAAACAATCCGAACAAATATTAGAAGAACAATTGATAACCAACTTGAAAAAGTTAGGTTATCAATATGTTTTGTTATCCAATGAGTTAGCATTGGTTCAAAACCTCAAAGTACAATTGGAAAAGCATAACAATATTAATTTTTCAATCACTGAGTTTGATAAAGTACTAAACATCCTTAACAAGGGTACTATTTTCGAAAAGGCCAAAACATTAAGACAAAAACAGCATATTGTTCGTGATAATGGCGAGAACCTTTATTTCGAATTTTTAAACACCGACCATTGGTGCCAAAATCAGTATCAGGTAACTAACCAGGTTACACAAGAAGGTAAATATGTAAACCGGTACGATGTTACATTGCTAATTAATGGCTTGCCTTTGGTTCAAATAGAATTGAAGCGCCGTGGCTTGGAAATGAAAGAGGCTTTTAATCAGCTTAATCGTTATCAAAGGCATTCGTTTAATGCCAACTATGCGTTGTATCAATATGTACAAGTGTTTGTGATCAGCAATGGAGTAAATTCCAAATATTTTGCCAATAATCGTTATCAGGATTTTAAACAAACTTTTTATTGGACCGATAAAGAAAACAAACGCCTCACCAACATTTTAAGTGATTTTACTGATGCTTTTTTAGAGCCCTGTCATATCAGCAAAATGATCTGCAAGTATATTGTGCTTAATGAAGCCAATAAAATACCAATGATACTGCGACCTTATCAATACTATGCTGTTGAGGCATTAATTGAACGGGTAAAAAGCAGCAATAAGAATGCTTACGTTTGGCATACCACAGGTTCTGGCAAAACTTTAACATCATTTAAGGCTAGTCAGATATTAATGAATCTTCCACAGGTTCATAAAGTGGTTTTTGTAGTTGATAGGAAAGATTTGGATTATCAAACTGCTAAGGAATTTAACAGCTTTCAGGAGGGAAGTATAGATGGTGCAGATAATACCAATAACCTTGTTAAGCAATTTACAGATAGTTATTCAGATAAAAAGGGTGAACATAAAAGCTCAAAACTTATCATAACAACTATTCAAAAATTAAACACCGCCATTAGCAAATTAAGGTACGAAAGTAAAATGGCCGATTTAAAAGATAAACGCATCGTGTTTATTTTTGATGAATGCCACCGTAGTCAGTTTGGCGAAACCCATCAACGTATTAAGTCTTATTTTAACAACAGCCAGTTATTTGGTTTTACAGGTACACCTATTTTTGCCGATAATGCTAATAAAAATGAGTTAGGTAAACGTACCACAAGAGATCTATTTGAAGATTGCCTGCATAAATATGTAATAACCGACGCTATTCGTGATGAAAATGTATTAAAGTTTTCGGTAGAATATGTGGGCAGATACAAACAT
Source organism: Mucilaginibacter sp. (assembly GCF_039925265.1). GTDB lineage: Bacteria > Bacteroidota > Bacteroidia > Sphingobacteriales > Sphingobacteriaceae > Mucilaginibacter. The sequence goes on along the minus strand of NZ_JBDSZG010000053.1, from coordinate 1,885 downwards.
AAAGATGGTCGTGAAACTGCTATAGATATTGAGGTGGAAGATATTGATACGCGGGAATTAATGGAAGACGAAAATCGCTTAACAAAAATTGCCGATTATATTATTGCACATCATGATCGGAAAACACAAAGCAAACGCTTTACGGCGATGTTCTGTGTGGATAGCGTAAAAACCTTGATTAAATACTATGAAATTTTTAAACGCAGAAGAGATGAGGGGGCCCATCAATTAAAAATAGCCACTATTTTTAGTTATGCGAATAACGAAGAGGATGCCGAGGCTAACGGTTTTATCCCTGAAGAAGTTTCGGTGGTACAAGAACCGCAAGCTATTTACAATTTGCGACCACATGCTCGGGAAAAACTGGACGAATTTATTAGTGATTACAATGAGATGTTTGGAAGTGCTTATAGCACTAAGGACAGCGAAAGCTTTTACAATTATTATAATGACATTTCTAAGCAGGTAAAGGACGCTAAAATCGATGTTTTACTGGTAGTGAACATGTTTTTAACTGGCTTTGATAGCAAAATGCTAAATACGTTATATGTAGATAAAAACCTTAAATATCATGGTTTGATTCAGGCATACAGCCGTACCAACAGAATATTAAACGAGCAAAAGTCCCAAGGAAACATCGTTGCTTTTCGTAATCTCAAAAACAGGACCGACGAAGCCATTACTTTATTCAGCAATAAAGATGCAATTGAGGTTATTGTTATGCAACCTTATGAAGATTATGCCAAAGAATTTGAAGAAGCTTTCGAAAAGTTAAAGGAAATTACACCATCGCCAAATGATGTAAATGATTTACAAAGTGAAGATGATGAACTTGAATTCGTAAAGGCTTTTAGAAATTTGATGCGTCTTAAGAATATAATGACCTCCTTCGCAGATTTTACTTGGGATGATTTACAAATGCCCGAGCAGGAATTTGAAGATTTTAAAAGCAAATACCTTGACGTTTATGAAAGCACAAAGGTTACAAAAGAAAGGGTTTCTATTTTAGAGGATGTAGATTTTGAATTAGAGCTTATCCATCGCGACGAGATAAACGTAAATTATATTATTCAGTTATTAATTAAATTGAAATCTCAAAATAAAGGTGACATAGAAAAAACCAAGAGAGAGATTGCGAATTTACTATCTACAGAAACCACCCTACGTAGCAAACGCGAATTAATAGAACGTTTTATTGAAGAAAATTTACCGCTCATCACCGATACGGATGAAGTAACGTCAGAATTTGATAGGTATTGGGATAAAGAACAGAAGCTGGCATTTGAAAAATTAATCAGCGAAGAAAAGCTTTCTAAGGAAAAAACAGAAAAATTGATTGAAGACTACCTTTTTGCAGAAAGGGAGCCATTAAGAGATGATTTACTGGATTTGATAGAAGGAGAAAAGCCAGGTGTACTACTACGTAAGAAAAGAGGTGATAGCATCTTAATACGCATCAAAGATTTTGTAGAGACGTTTATTAATGGAATGGTTGGGTAGAAATTTCAAATGATTCCTATTGCTTGTATAATTAGAGTTAGCTGTAATGAAATATATTAACGATGAAGAAATTTCCGTTGAGGTGGTGCTCAATAATTATTATTAATGGTAGTTATTTAATCGTCTATGACCTATAATCTGATAATTTTTACAGAAATTGGGGAATAAATACAAATATGTCTTTATAATGGTATCGAAAAAACATGCATATTCATTGATTTTTACCGCTTTTTAGTTGAAAAATGGCTGTTTTAGGTGTTGTATATTATGGAGATGTTGACCACCCTGTTTCGGGCCAAATTGACCCAGGGGTTAGCTGACTTTTGGGTTGCAGCAAATGCTATAAAAGCATGTACAAAAATAGTTATTTAAAAGGTAATTTCAT
>NZ_JBDSZG010000052.1:0-5607 GCF_039925265.1 Mucilaginibacter sp. | reverse complement strand
GTGGCCGTTGCACAACGAGGACTTTGATAACCATAAACTGAGCTATACGGCCTAGGTATACGATTTTAAGAATAGTAAAATTCACCTGCTTTCAAAGGCTCCGATAGGCTTAAAAGTGCCCACCAAAGCCCATCTCCTTGATGTTTGATTAACTTTCTTAGATTGTGTGCAATTCCTGCCATTATCATACATTTATTAGCCAGTTTGATCCCAATGGTACGGATTTTCTGCATTCCAAGGTATTCTACCAATGTACCAATTACGGGCTCTACCGTGCTTTTTCTGATTGTCATCATCTCCTTTCCATACTCACCACGTATTCGTTTATGCATTTCATCAAATAATGGGCTGTTTAACGAATTGGTTAGCATTTTATAACTGGACTTACCGATGCAGTTTTCACGGATAGGGCAGTTTTTGCAATCGGATCTTTTACTCATGTATAATTTTGAGACACCATGGTGTTTCTTGTAACCAATGAACTTTAAAGTGTTACCCTGGCCGCATACGTAACGGTCATTGCCTGCATCATAAGTAAACCCTTTTCGTTCTTGTTTATAGGTGCCGGCATTAGGAATATAACCCGTAATACCTCTGGATATAAGGCTTTCCAATGCTGATGAACTGCTATAATTAGCATCAGCGATAACTTCTTCTACCGCAAGGCCGTAATCTTTAAGGTTAGTCTCGATTTTTTCAAGCACATCATCAAGGTACTGGCTGTCTTTCTTATCTGCATGGAAAGCCCCGATACTGGTAATAACATAACTGGAAGTATCGACGCTAATTTGGCTGAGATAATTTAGTTTCATCACTTTACCCGGCTTTACTGACATCCTTGAATCCGGGTCAGTAGTACTGGAACGATTGGCATTGCTTCGCTTTTTGGGCTTAGCCCCATTAGTTCGATCTGCATCTTCGTTAATTCCATTTTCCTCTTCTGACTGCGCTTGCTTCAGTTCATCTGCAAAAAACGCTGCATCTTGCATAATCGACTTTTCTTTAATACTGTCTAAAGATGCATTGGCTTTTACAAAAACACTATCAATAGCTTGCCTTTTACCGGTTAGCATTCCTTTGTCTATACACTGCTTCAATACCTGTTTGAATAACTGGGTGAATATCTCTTCATCGTAAAGCTGGCGGGTGCGGCTTAAAGTAGAATGCCATGGCAATTCCTCGTCAATATCGTACCCGATAAAGAAGAGGATATCAAGGCGCATGGAAGCTATATTGATAATACGCCTGTCGCTCGGCTGGTTTTCCAGATAACCAACCAGGAGTAGTTTGAAGAAAACAACGGGGTCTATACTTTTCTGGCCATCCTTGCCATAATACTTTGACGTAGCGCTATATAGAAATTGCAAATCCAATACCTCCTTCAATCTCCTGTAAATATTGTCCGCAGGAACACGGTCGGACAACTGAAAGTTTGTGAATAGCTTCTCTTGATAATGTTTTTTGCCTTGCATGACGTTAATATACTAAAAATCAACATATTAACGAAATTATCAGGCAAATAAATAATACGTTGTGCAACGGCCACTTTTAGCCTGCGGCTTTTTTTGTGCTTTCCCTTTTGACTTTTTACTTTAAACTTTTCACTTTAAAAACTCCGCGTTCTTCCTCGCGCTTTGCAGCGGTGTTTCATGGTAGTAGCGGCTTTGCTCTACAAAAAAATAGTTTACACCGCTATTCTGTGCCGCTGAGATGAGTTTGGGGAAATTGAGGATCCCTTCACCCATATCGCAGGCCGATTCTTCTTCGCTACCTTTTGGGAGGCGGTGTTTCATTACATCCCGCAGGTGCATCAGCTTAAAACGGCCTTTGTGGTTTTTGAGGTAAGCGTATGGGTCCTGCCCCTCTGTAACGGTATAATAAACGTCCATTTGGTAATCTACCAGTTCCTTATCTGTATTGGCAAGGAGCACATTGATAGGCAATTGCCCGTCTACAGGTTTATAGGGATAATCGTGCGGGTGATAGGCATACCGCAAGCCGTGTTTTTTACAGATAGCGCCACGGGTGTTAAAATCATCGGCCGCTTGTTTAAAAAAGTCGATGTGCTTTTGCGGACCCAGCCATGGGCACACCAAATACTTCATTCCTATCTCCGCAGCCTGCGCTGCCGTTTGTTCAAACTCGGTTAGCGACATAGGGTTATGATGCGTGGATACCAGTTTAAGACCGTACCCCGCAGCGAGCTTTTTAAACTCCGTATTCTTCATCCCCCAAAAGATGCCTTTATCGCTGCCATAGCTTTCTAATTGCCGGTAGCCCATTGCGCCCAGTTTTTTTAAAGTGCCGGCTACATCCTTTGTCATATCATCGCGCATCATGTAAAGTTGTATGCCAGGAGTAACGCCGTGCGCACTGCCCGTTAGGGGCGCGGCACTTGTCGATATTGCCGACGTTGCCGCCAACATACCGCTGCTGTATAAAAAGTTTCTTCTGTTCATCTTAAGGGTTCATTGGTTCAGTTGTTCATTAGTTCATTGGTGGCATAACTGCTAACCTGCGTTAGGGATAGCAGCGGAAACCCCGGAGTGAAGCCCCCCACTTCTATCGGTGGGGACGCAATGAGGAGTTGCAGCGTATAGCCCGGCCCGAAGGGAAACGCCCTTCGGGAAGTAAGCCGGCACCGCCCATCTTACTTTTTACTTTCGACTTTTAACTTCCTTACAAGTCTCTCACAATCACCTCTCCCGTCACCTTATCTTTTAGCAGCAGTTTTTTATCGCCATGGGGCAGTATCTCTTCTTTTATTAAATAGTATTGCTCATCGTATACGGCAAATTCGGTAGCTATTTTGGTATCGATAGCGCCGCGCCAATCATCGATTTTCACAGGTTCCCATATGCCGCTTTTGGCGGACGCGTAGGCAGCGTCTATAATGGCGTTCACCACGTAGCCATCGTAAAAAGTTTCGGCGGGTGCGCGTTTACCTTCAATGGCCTCGAACATATCGGTAAACATGTGGTTGTAGCCCAACTCATTTACCTCATCACCTACAGGGAAGAGCCAGCCGCTGCTGCTTTCGGCTTTTTCGGCAACATACCCCCCGCCTTTGCCGGTGCTGAACATATCAAACCCCGTGCGCAGGAAGTTGTTGAGCCAGATGGTTCCTTCGGTACCCATTACCTCGTCGCGCAGGTCCATACCGCCACGGAAACACCAGCTCACCTCAAATTGCCCTATGGCACCGTTGGCATATCTTACCATGCCAATGGCGTTGTCTTCGGCATCTATAGGATGCACCTGTGTGGCTGCCCAGCACATCACCTCCACCGGGCGAATATCTTTACCAATAAAACTGCGGGCTATTTCTATACAATGGCAACCGAGGTCTACAATGGCGCCACCGCCGCTTTGTTCTTTATTCCAAAACCAGCTACTATGCGGGCCCGGGTGTGCCTCGCGGCTTTTGGCCCATAAAATGCGCCCCAAAGCACCAGCCTTTACGCTCGCCAGCGATTTCAGGAATTTTGGCCCGTAACACAGGTCCTCGAGGTAGCCGCCCATTACGCCGGCAGCTTCTACAGCATCCATCATTTGTTTGGCTTCGGCAGCCGTACGGCCAAGTGGTTTTGTACACAGCACATGCTTGCCGGCCGCCGCGCAGGCTTCCACCGCCATCAGGTGCAGATCGTTTGGTAAAGAAATGACCACCACATCCACTTCCGGGTGACTGATCACCTCGCCCATATCGGTACTATAGTGAGGCAGCTTATAATCGGTGGCGAATTGTTTGGCTTTATCAGCATTGCGGCCGTAAACGGTGTGCAGGGTATCTGATCGGCGGTGCCCCACCAGCGAATCGGCATAAAAACGCGCAATAAAGCCCGTGCCAAGCATAGCAATTTTCATAACGGTATTTTGTAAAGGTTAATAATTGGATGGGAAAGATAGGGGTAGATGTGCAGATATGCAAATGTGCAAATATGCTTCGCGATGTGCAGATTACAAATGTGCAGATATGCAGATGAAATTTCTGAATCAGAATTTGTAAAGGTGCTGTAGTAGTAGATAACGCGGGTCCGCCCCGCTTTCCGCTTATACGCACACAAGGCCTTAAGCACGTTGGCCGGTATCCGCTGCTATCGGGTTTACATAGGAACGGCACCCAAATGAGCGCCGTTTCTATAAATGCGATAAACGTCAGGCTGAAAGCAAATTAATGTTGCACAATATCCGCCAATTCGCTTATGTCAGATTTGTGTTTTTTCTGTTGAGCTCCCTTATTTTTTAAATAATCCTGTGCGTGCTCTTTTAATTCGGCAGCTGCGGCATCTATATCAGCCTTGCGTTTGATGTACAGGTACGTAATAGCCCCGGCAAAAATTGCCCCAAGCGCTAAGCCGGCTATTAATATGTTGCTGTTATCTTCTTTTTTGAATGGATTTTTCATGGCGTTTTTTTATAATTAAACACCGCGGGTTGCTTTTGGTTCTGATAATGTTGAAATAAGCCTCAAAAAACAATTGAAACATAGTAATCTCAGCAGACAACTACCCATGCGCCTACGAATTAAACACCGCGGCACGCGCGCCGGCACCGGGATGTGGCATCAATATACCTCCGCAGCAAACATTTTAGAGTATGGGCTATTATGTAATGATAATGAGCATATATAAACCGTATGCATAGATTTAACACATGGCATTAATAGAACCTACCCGTAAAAACATTACACAGTTTAATGAGCATAAACGATTTTCCGCACCGCTGAGGCTATGGCACTGGCTTAATGCAGCGGTTATCAGCGGCTCGCTTATAACGGTACTGATCAATTCCACAATTACAGACGATCGTACTACATCGGCATTGATGAGGACAGAACTGCAAAAAGCAGGTGCCAATATTAATGATGAACAGGCCCGTTCTGCGGCCCATGCCTTAAGCGACAGCGTATGGGGCGTGCATATTTATTTTGGCTACGCGCTTGCCGCCCTGTTGTTGTTTAGGCTGCTGCTGGAGTTTTTCCAACTGGCCGACCAAAAATTCATCCGCCAGATGAAGAGCGCGTATCAAAAATTCAAAATAACAAAGGCAAACCGCCAGGCCGCCCGGCACGAACTTACCGTAAAAACCATTTACAGCTTGTTTTATATCCTGTTAATAGTGATGGCCGTAACCGGTTTGTTTTTAGCTCTTGAAGATGCGATGGAACCTTACAAAGCCATCAGGCATTTTGTAAAAGAGGTGCATGGCTTTTGCATGTATTTAATTATCGCCTTTATTTTGGTGCATATTGCTGGCGTTTACCTCGCCGAACGAAAAGAGGGAAAAGGAATAATATCTGATATGATAAACGGAGGCGGAGCCAATTAAGCCCGCATGCCCGGTAGCCGCCGTGCATATCCGGTTAGCAATTCTTTTCTTCCCGTCATTTAAAAGCATCATCTACCCACAAGCGGGGACGCCATGAGGTAGGGCAAATGGTTCGACCGGCTCAGCATGACAAAGTAGAGAGAAAAGTTTTTTAAACGAAGAAACCCCACGTATTGCTACGCGGGGTTCTTGTTAAGGCCTTTCGGCATTAAGATTTGGCACCGACCTACTCTCCCACATTTTACTGCAGTACCATCGGCTCTGGCGGGCTTAACT
>NZ_JBDSZG010000051.1:0-6010 GCF_039925265.1 Mucilaginibacter sp. | reverse complement strand
TGTCTGTCATTTGGAACCTGTGGCACGGTTGTATAAAAATCAGTGAAGGCTGCAAAAACTGTTATGTTTTTCGCAGGGATGCACTTTATGGGATAGACAGTAGAAATGTCTATAAAACAAAAAGCTATGACCTGCCCATTAAAAAAAAGAGGGACGGAACTTTTAAAGTTCCTCCTGGAGAACATTTGTGGACATGCTTCTCTTCGGATTTTTTTATAGAAAATGCTGATGAATGGAGAGACGAGGCCTGGTCAATGATGAGAATAAGGAAAGATCTTTCATTTTCCATTGCTACAAAGAGGGTTGACCGAATCGAGAAGTGCCTGCCTGGGGATTGGGGAACTGGTTATCAGAACGTCTCTTTGCTCTGCTCAGTAGAAAATCAAAAACAGGCTGATTTGCGGTTACCTCTGTTCAGGGACGTCCTCATTAAAAATAAATCACTTATATGCGAACCCTTATTAGGGCCTATTGATCTCACAGAATACCTTGCCGACGGTTGGATAGATCAGGTTATTGTTGGCGGAGAGTCTGGCGATAAAGCAAGACCCTGCAATTTCGAATGGGTAGAAGCCATTAGGCAAGCTTGCATTAAAAACAATGTGACTTTCATTTTCAAACAGACAGGAGCTCATTTTATCAAAGATGGGAAAAGCTATAATATAGTCCGAAAACTACAATCGATGCAAGCCAGAAAGGCAAATCTTAATTTCACTCCACATAAAGATTAGCAACAACTCTGCAACAAATGGTATAAACTCTAAATGTTATGAATAGCGAAAAAACAACCACTACCCCGCCGATCCGTTCATGGCTGGGCATCCCGTACGCTACCGCAAAACGCTTCCGCCGGCCCATATTGCTGCCCGTTCAACCCGGACCTGCCTTACGACCAAAAGGGGCCTGCACCCCTACAAGCCGGTGACACCAGTTGGCTTGAGGCCGACAATGGCTTTAGCGAGGAGTGCCTGAACCTCAACGTTTGGGCACCTGAGCACGCCGGAGGCCAACCGCTTCCTGTTCTCGTCTACATTTTTGGCGGTGGCTTCGAGCTCGGATCAAACACACAAACCACATCAAATCTTTCCGGGCTTGCTGCTTCCGGCCGTTGCATTGGTATATCACTGAATTATAGGCTCGGCCCCTTCGGGTGGCTCTCGCTCTCCCAGTACGGGGGCGAGTTGGCGGAGGCCAGCAACCTCGGCCTGCAGGACATCATCACCGCCCTCAATTGGGTAAAGGCGAACATCACCCGTTTCGGCGGCGACCCGGACAACGTCACAGTCACCGGCCACAGCGCTGGCGCCTTCTGCACCCTCGGCCTCCTTGCCGCGCCATCAGCCGACGGCCTTTACCACCACCTGGCTGCTTTCTCCGGCATGGCTTCACGTCTTGTGCCCGCTTGGGGAGCGGAGGAACGCGCGTTGGCGGTGCTCACCGAGCTCGGGATCCAGGACGATCCAGAGCAGTTGCTAAACATCGACGCGATGTTACTCGCCGAGACAATGAGCAAGACACAACTTGCGGACCCCGGTGCTCGGCACGGCATCGACAACAATGTCATCGCCATTGTGGATGACCACACCCAGCCGGGTGGCATCATCGCGGATCATCCCCTGCGGATCCTCGAATCCGGACGGCATCGGGACATCGACATCCTGTTCAGCAGCACCACTCACGAGACTGACTGGTGGGTCCTTCACAAAACTGAGGACTTCGATCCGGGCAGCATCAGCGACCTCGTCAAGGAATTCTCCTCGACAAATCGAATCCAACACAGTCGCTCCCGCGCGGTCATCGCCGCGTACGACATTGATGGGCGCACTCCAGTTCAAGTCCGCGGGGCATTGCTCACCGACTTTTCCTTTACCCTGCCCCACGTCCGTGCGGCGCTCGCCCATGCAGCAGCAGGCGGCAACGCTTACCTGCTCAGCATTGGCCCTGTCGAGGGTGCACACGCGGTACATGGTACGGAGATGTACGGTATCGTAGGGCAGGTACGCTCCGGACAAAGCGACGAGCAAGCTGCCCGTGATACCTTCGTCCGTGACACCCTCCTCGACTTCGCTACAGGCAACTACGACCGGCTTTGGAACGCCGTAACCACGAAACCCACCTCACACGGCATCGGCAACTCACCATACGAGCCCACTGCCCACGCGGCCGAGGTGCTGCGTACCTTCGAGGGCATCGAACGTACCTGAGCATGTAGACGTAATATCTTGACTTAACCACCTCAAGCGACGTGGAAACTGTTAACACAGGCACCGTAGAATTGAGGTGCAACCGATGTTAAAAGATTGTAAGTATATCTTACAAACTTGTAGCAGTAGGTATTTTAAAGAAAAGCAAATTATATGATGTTTTTATAGCTAATGTTAAGTGAGAATTTACAGTCTGGATGTCTAAAGTGCATAGTTTAACTATCTTCGGGACCAGTAAATTAAATAGATAACAAATTATGAATTACATCAAAAATATCGCTTTAGCTGCAACCCTTTGTTTATCGGCTTTTTTAGCCAAGGCGCAGAAGCCAGGTCAAAGCAAAACAAAGGGTGATGCATATTTTGTTAATCCTATTTTTGCTGGCGACTACCCCGACCCAAGCATTATGCGCGAGGGAGACAATTACTACATTGTACATTCATCTTTTGAGTTTTATCCCGGCCTGTTAATCTGGCAATCAAAAGACCTGGTCAACTGGACTCCGGTTACACATGCACTGAACAAATATGTGGGATCGGTATGGGCGCCAAACCTGGTTAAGTATAAAAACAAGTATTATATCTACTTCCCTGCAAATAATAGCAATTTTGTTGTTACCGCCGATTCTATCAATGGTCCCTGGACTGAGCCCGTTGAACTGAAGGCTAATTTTATTGATCCCGGGCATTTTACCGATAAGGACGGTAAGCGGTATCTTTATTTCAACAACGGCGGCTATTTGCCGTTGTCGGATGATGGGATATCTATAACCGGTGAATTAAAACCGGCTTATAGCGGCTGGAAGATTCCGCGTGAATGGTCAATAGAGTGTTTTTGTTTGGAAGGACCTACAATAGCCAAACGGGGTGATTATTATTACCTAACCGTAGCCCAGGGCGGTACAGCCGGTCCTGCAACAAGCCACATGGTAATCTCAGCACGCTCCAAAACACCATTCGGCCCATGGGAAAATTCGCCCTATAATCCCATAATCCGTACGAAAGACAACTCAGAAAAATGGTGGTCAAAAGGTCACGGCAGTTTAGTAGAAGGTACTAATGACAAATGGTGGATGGTATATCATGCTTACGAGAAAGGCTATTATAATATGGGCCGTCAAACGCTGCTTTCACCTGTGGAATGGACAAAGGACGGTTGGTTTAAAATACCCGGCACCATTAAGAGTGATGCGCCGATACTAAAACCAAAACAAAGCACTTTAACAAGTTCATTTACGCTAAGCGATGACTTCAGCGGTCATAGCCTAAAACCCCAGTGGCAGTTTTTTGGTGAATATGATGCCACAAGATTTCACCTGAATGATGGCGGTTTAACAATAAAGGGCAAGGGCAAATCTGTAGCTGATTGCGCTCCTTTAACTTGTATTCCTTCAACCCACTCTTATACGGCACAGGTGGAATTATTTATAGAGGGAAATGCTACCGGAGGATTGACACTTTTTTACGATAACAAGTATTATTCGGGAATATTGGCCGATAAGCAAAACATTTTGGCTAACCTTAGGGGGTGGCAGTTCCCAACGGAAAAAAATGCGATAAATAAACATGTGTTTCTGAAGATCAGGAACATAAAAAGTACTGTTGATATGTATTACAGTATTGATGGACGAAACTGGATTAAAATAAAAAACTCTGTTGAGGTATCCGCTTACAATCATAATGTACTGGGTGGTTTCCTCAGTTTACGACTGGGATTGTGTGCTGTAGGTGATGGTACCGTTAAATTCAAAAACTTTATTTATCAACCCATAAATTAACATCAATGATTATTTTAGACAGTATGCGTTCGAAAGCGCCATTATGATTTACTCAATTAAAAGATTGTTTAAATTTTAATGGCGTTGTAAGCGTTTTCTTTTTGAATAGTTTGCTGAAAGATTGCGGGTATTCAAAACCCAATTGGTAGGCAATTTCATTTACAGACAAGTTGGTTGTAGTGAGCAGTTCTTTTGCCTGCTCAATAAGATAATTATGCAGGTGTTGCTGTGTTGTTTGCCCTGTGAGGTTTTTGAGCATATCATTAAGGTAGTTGGCAGATACAAAAAGTTGGTCAGCAAAATATTGTACCGTTGGCAGTCCTGATGTTACCGCTTTTTCTTCGGTAAAATATTCTTTTAAAATAGTTTCGAATCTCAGGAGCATATCACTGGATACCTTTTTTCGGGTAACAAACTGACGGGTATAAAACCGGTTACAATAGCTCAATAAAAGATCTATATGTCCAATTAAAACATCTTGAGTATGACTATCGATCCTTTCTATAATTTCCTTTTGCAGATTTTCCATCAAGCCGGCAATAATACTGTCTTCGGCTTCTGAAAGATGTAAAGCTTCATGAGTAGCATAATCAAAGAAACCATACTCTTTTATTTTTTTTGCAAGTGGATACCCGTGTAGGAAATCGGGATGGATAACCAGCATCCAGCCGTCTATTTTGTTAGGCTTATCACCTTCCAGGCTTATCAGTTGCTTAGGTGCAAAAAAAGTCATTGTACCACTGTCAAAATCATAATATTTCTGGCCGTACTTAACCCTTCCATCAAAATTCCTTTTCAAAAAGATGGTGTGGAAATTAAACACGATTTGCTCCAAATCCTTGCTGGCTTCCGGGCTGATATCTTCCAATCTCACGACACTTACCAATGGATGCGTTGGTTTTTTAAGCTTCATCACAGCGTGAAAGCCGGATACAGAATTGAAAATATGTTGCGCCATTTTTGACATTATAAACAGTAAAGAAATCGCCAGCGTATAACTGCCGGCGATCTGTATATTACAAATTTACAGCTTTCATGTTTTCAGCATCGTACCTGGCGCCTGTGTCTTTACCTAAAGGAATGATCTTTTCGAGACGATTCATGTCTTCGTTCGTAAGGGCGACGCTCGTAGCAGCAATGTTTTGCTCCACGTATTTTACGCGTTTGGTGCCCGGAATGGGTAAATGCCCTTTGGCTATCACCCAGGCTAAAGCCAGTTGCGAAGATGTGATTTCTTTCTCTGATGCTATTTTCTCTATTTCATTTAACAACTGTATGTTTTTCTCAAATTGCTCGCCTTGAAAACGTGGAAGGTGCCTTCGGAAATCATCCGCAGGCATATCATCCAGTTTTTTTATTTCTCCTGAAATAAATCCTCTTCCTAATGGAGAATAAGCAACTAAACCAATATTTAATTCATTTAGCGTGGCTACAATCCCTAATTCTTCTACCTGTCTTTCAAAAAGTGAATACTCTGTTTGCACCGCGGTTATAGGATGAACTGAATGCGCTTTTTTGATGGTATCTGAACCGACTTCCGATAATCCGATATAACCTATTTTTCCTTCTTTCACCAAGTCTGCCATTGCCTCAACGGTTTCTTCAATTGGGGTTTTCTGGTCAAGACGATGCAAATAATATAAATCGATATAATCTGTATTCAGATTTTTAAGAGAACGTTCAACAGCTTTCTTTACATAAGCTTTAGTGCCATTGATATTGGTGGTTCCCTGCCCATTATCATCTATTTCATAACCGAATTTCGTAGCGATGATATATTTTTCACGGTTTCCGTCAATTGCTTTCGCAACCAGGCGTTCGTTTTTCAACGGGCCATATATATCTGCGGTGTCCAAAAAATTACCACCCAATTCAAGAGATCGGTGAATGGTGGCAATGGTTTCTTTTTCATCTGCCTTTCCGTATATATTCGCTCCCCAACTATCTGTCATACCCATACAACCTAAGCCGATTGTCGGAACTGATAGTCCCTGATTGCCCAATTTCACTTCTTTAATGTCGCTCATA
>NZ_JBDSZG010000050.1:0-124535 GCF_039925265.1 Mucilaginibacter sp. | reverse complement strand
TGAAAATACCTTTTAAATAACTATTTTTGTACACGCTTTTATAGCGTTTGCTGCACGCCCCACGTCAGCTAATTGCCTGGTCAGTTTGGCCCGGAATCAGGTGGTCAACATCTCCATAACATACAGTATGCTACTTTTAAAAAAAATGAGACGTTTTGGACAACTTATGATACAAGCGGGAAGCACTAGTAAACTATTACCATATATCTTTAGACCGTTTTAGACAACCTGATAAACCCTTGCCGGGTTTAATCCGGGCAGTCTGATTTTGTCAAACCAGAAAGATCTGCATCTTCCAAACGTGCCAATTATAAATATGAGTTATTTTATATCCTGACAATGTCCATGCCTGTTGTTTGCTTTCAAGATGCGAGCCAGAAGCCGGCATTGTTTTTTACACATCACCTTAAACTGTATGTTAAAAATGTTGACTTTAACAAACGGACAGCTAATACTTGTGAGTATGCAGCAGTAAATGAGGCAAGTAGACAATTAACGCAAGGTAGTTGATAATTAATTTACGACACTTATACTTTAACTCTAAGCCAAAGTAATTCCATGAATAGCAAAATATTGAACCTAAATCTAATACTAGTTGTTTTGTTTCTCTTATTTTCTATAACAGGGAACGCGCAGGTGAGCGTTAACGATAGGGAAATATCCCGCGTGGCTTACCTATCCCTTGATGGGCAGCGCCTGGGTAAGGCAAACCGGCTGGCAAACAATGGCAACCTGCATAACGTGGATAAGCCCTTACTGTTACTTTTGCGGACAAGATCGGCATCGCCAAAAGGAACCATACTTTTAATTCCCGGCGGGGGGTATGAAACCATCAGGATGAAAAATGAAGGCCAAAAAGCCGCTGCTTTCCTCAACCAACAAAATTTTGATGTCGCTTTGTTAGAGTACCATGTCGGTAAAACTCTTGCGGTTCGCGATTCAGCGCTTTTGGACGCTTTAAAAGCATTCAGGCTGCTGAAGTCAAACCGGACGAATTTTGGTTTGCGTGGTCGCCGTCTGGATATCATAGGTATTTCCTCCGGCGGTCACCTCGCCGCACGTACGGTGCAAAAGCTTAACGATGGTGAGCAACCCGACGACGTGGTGCTCATTTCACCCCAATATCTTGATGAAACATCCACGGGTACAGTTTTCCCGGCAGTGATGCCGCCGGTGACGCCCAAAGCCAGGTTATTTGTTAGCTTTTCATCAAATGACAATAAAGACTGGATAAAAAGCAGCGATGAATACGCCAAAACCTGGAAGGGTTATGATGGCCAGGAAACTTTTAAGCTCCTGCCAGATAGCACCTATGTTTCACAATATGATAGCGATCCTTTAGCGGACGGCCTTCAGTTACCGGGTGTACTTATGGATTTCCTTTTATCAGATCCCTTAGTTAAAAATGCTGGCCCAAACCCTGCCGCTGTTCCAGTTGAGGGCTGGTCTAAAAAACGCCACGCCGAAAAGCTGGAGGCTGTTGCCAAAGAAAAGTTCGACCTCATTATGCTGGGCAATTCCATAACCAATAATTTCGAGCACTCCGAGTACCGGCCTGTCTGGAATCAATTTTTCGCTCCGCGCAAAGCCATCAACCTCGGCTTCGGGGGCTACCGTACCGAACAAATTCTATGGAATATTCAGCATGGCGAACTCGATGGACAGTCGCCCAAAGTGCTGGTGCTGGAGATAGGGACTAATAATATCGACGAGAAACATTATCCCATACGCCATACTGCGGGGCAACTGGCTGGTGGCATAGCAGCTATTGTAAATACCATCCGGCAAAAGCTGCCGGATACAAAAATTATGATACTGCGTTGTTTCCCCGGTAGCTACGATGGTCCAAACCCTACATCGCACCGGGCCATATTAGAGCGGGCTTCTGATATCGTGTCAAAGCTTGCCGATGGAAAGCATATATTTTATTGCGATGTAAACCACGTGTTTCTCAATTTTGATGGTTCCATCAATCATAATCTGATGCCCGATTACCTTCATCCAAGCCCGGCCGGTGCAAAATTATGGGCACGTGCAATGGAACCGCTAATGTCTGAGTTAATGGGCGACAAGTCGTTAGATAATGATACGGTAAGTAACACAGCCATCATACCAGTATCCAAACTGGAGAATGACAGTTACAATTGGTGGGACCGCCATGCAGAGGTGCTTAGGGTTAAAGATTCTATTAACCCCGAAGTGGTGCTCATCGGTAACTCGATCACTCATTTTTGGGGAGGCCTACCACAATTGAAATATGCTGATGGTAACTTGAGGGAACCGAACGGTCCGACTTCATGGGCCAGTGTATTTGGGCCTTACCGGGTACTTAACCTGGGCTTTGGCTGGGACCGCACCCAAAATGTGCTGTGGCGGCTTGATCATGGTGAACTGGACGGACTACAACCCCGCGTGGTAGTAATTGATATAGGTACAAACAACACCACCCAGACAAACAATGCCAGGAATAACACAGCTACAGAAATTGTTGAGGGTATACGTGAGGTTTGTTTAAGGGTGAGGTCAAAGGTACCGCAAGCGAAGATCATTGTAATGGCGATATTTCCGAGAGGCAAAGGCCCGTTAAATCCGCTCCGCACAGTCATCAATGAGGTCAATCGTCAGCTTGAGGTATTTACAAAAGACAATAAAGTTACCCTGGTTGATATTGGCCCAAATTTGCTTGCAGCAGACAGGACTTTTTTGCCCGGAATGATGCTTGATTATGTCCATCCAACAGACAAAGGCTACCAGGTTTGGGCTGATGCTATCAGGCCGTATATTTCAGTACCCTGATAACTGTAATCGCCTAATCAAGTTTAACAGACCTGATAAGCGAGCTAATACACAAAATGCGATGTGCATTTCCCCGAACCGCACAACTCACTTACATTTATCAGCCACTTTATGCACTTTCTGAAAAAATGAGACGTTTTGGACAACTTATGATACAAGCGGGAAGCCTTCATAAATTATGACCACGTATCTTTCGTGAGTTTTAGACAACATCGTCAAAACGTGCCAATTAAAATTGCAATATTCTAATGATCCTGACAATTTCTATGCATGTTGTCCGCTTTCAAGATGCGAGGCGGAAGCCGACCTTGTTTTTCCCCACAATACCTTTAACCGCACATTAAAGGATGTTTGATTTTACGGAAGATCAAGGCAAAAAGTCAATTTTTAAATTTGAAAATAAATAAAACTTATCAACCAAATTAATGTCAGTACAAACGAAAAACAACAGGAAATCAAGTAGGCTCTCCATAAAACTGCATTTACAAATATTGGTGCTACTAATGCTTTTGCCAACCTTAGTTGTAAATGCTCAGTCAGTAAAATTCCCTGCTGATTGGATGGATTCTTATGCTTATGTAAATGGTATGCGTATGCATTATTACCATGCCAAACCCGCACACGGCAAACCTGTAATGGTAATGGTGCACGGTTATACCGATATCGGGCTCAGCTGGACTACATTGACCCTGAAACTACAGGACGCTTACGATATTTATATGATTGATACACGAGGGCATGGTTTGTCTGATCCGTTCACGCCTTCAGATAACGGAGATACAATGATCAAAGATGTAGTTGATTTTGTACGGGTAATGAAATTTGAGAAACCAATCCTAATGGGCCACTCAATGGGAGCTGCCACGGTAATGCGGATAGGCGCAGCATATCCCGATTTAGCTAAAGCCATTATCATGCTCGATCCTTTTGTAGGGAATCGTCCATTCGGGCCGGCTGCACAAAGTGCCACTACCAATCGAAACAATCCGTCAACCGCTTTGGCATCAGGTAAACCAGCACCAGCCCGCCGACCAGGCATGTTCAAAAGCCCGGATTCGTTGGTGGCCGGTAATAATACCCGGTTTGAAGACCTCGTGTCAGCAGGCCATCGTCAAAATCCACTATGGGACAGCGTGGATGTTTATTATTGGGCTGTCTCAAAAAAGCAATACCATGGGCCTTACACCCCCGAACAAGCGGACGCAATGATAGGCACGATGAACTCCGCAGATGCGCTTTCAAAAATTAAGGTGCCGGCACTCATCCTTAAAGCAGATGCACCCCCCGAGGCGCGCAAAGTAAACGAGGATGCAGCCCGCGTAATGCAAAACGGAAAGCTTGTGCACATTGACGGCGCGGCGCACAATCTGCATCACGACAAGCTGGCGCGTACTGTGCAAGTTTTAAATGAATTCCTGGCAAAGCTGTAATCATACATTACAGTAAAGTGATTGCCGAAAAGTAGCTATAAATCTCAACTTTTATCATTGATAATCTGGACCTAATAGTAGAACACGCGCTGCGCCAAACTGAATTATACTAAAAAATTTCAAAATAATGAAACGTTTTACCTTACTTGTGTTTTTTCATGGCATCGCGCTTACGATGTATGCCCAAACCCCAACAACAAATTATATCCCGTTTGAAGTTAATGCAGACAGTAGTGCCACATTCCGGCTTTTAGCACCCGACGCCAAAACGGTAGCATTAGAAGGCGACGTTAAGGCTGAAAAAACGGAACATTCGTCTGAGGGTTTGTGGACGATGACCACCGCTCCACACCTTAACCAAAGCGTTTACCGTTATTTTTTTATAGTGGATGGGGTGAAGGTGAATGACCCTAAAAACCCAATGGTAGCCGACTTTAGGCCAATGGTTGATATAGTGCCCAAGGATCAAACGCTTTTCTGGCAGCAAAAAGATGTGCCACATGGATTATTATCAATTGTTTATTACTATTCAAAAGCCACTAATTCCACTCGTCGCATGTTCGTTTGGACACCTCCCGGTTATTTTGCAAGCAACAATAAAATGCCGGTTCTATACCTGTTACATGGCGGCGGTGATAACGATACTAACTGGCCAGGGCAGGGAAAAGCGGGTTGGATTCTTGACAACCTATCTGCAGAGGGCAAAATTGTTCCAATGGTGGTAGTCATGCCTGACGGAAGTATTCCTGTCGAAACCTTTGCCAGTGACTTGGGGAATAATATCATTCCTTACGTGGAAGCTAACTTCAGAGTATGGCATGATACGCCGCACCGTGCGCTCGCGGGACTTTCCATGGGCGGAATAGAAACCCTCGAAACACTG
Source organism: Mucilaginibacter sp. (assembly GCF_039925265.1). Lineage (GTDB taxonomy): Bacteria > Bacteroidota > Bacteroidia > Sphingobacteriales > Sphingobacteriaceae > Mucilaginibacter. The sequence continues at coordinate 119,426 of NZ_JBDSZG010000050.1, read as the reverse complement.
CTTAAATTCCCGGATAAATTTGCCTATGTGAATGTGATGAGTTCGGGCTGGTTTGGTAACAAGCCGGGAACTTATGAAAAGTACGACGCGCTTGTAAAAGCCGCTGCTCCAACTTTGAACAAAACGGTTAAATACTTTATTTTCACAACAGGTGGCGTATCTGACATTGCTGATAAGAACAATGACCTGACTAAAGCGGTGTTTGACAAGTATGGCATCAAATCTGACTTATCGAAAAGGGAAGGCGGGCATAGCATGTATGTATGGAGGCAAAATCTTTATGAGTTTACCCAAAAAATATTCAAATAAAGCTTATTCAGGTGTAATTTGGAATTGCACCGGGAGTATTGCAAATAACACTTTTGGCACTAACCAAAGTGTATTTATAAATAAAGTTAGTATTGGAGTTTTCAGTATTATTCAACAACCTCTATATGAAAAAACACACAACTCATTGTATTCTTGCTATATTTTTACTGTTAAGTTCTTTTTCACAAAACTTTGCACAGCAGAAAGATAGGGTCAAAGGAACTGTTGTACGAATAAAAGTCCACGGTAAATTGCTCGAGGGCAACCTTAGCGGCGACAGCCCCGATCGCTATGTCTCCATTTATTTACCCGCCAGTTATAATACTAATCCAAAAAGGCGTTATCCGGTGGTTTATTTTCTTCATGGCTATACTGACGACGATGCAAAGTTTTATGGTTTTAAAAAACACTGGATGTCATTGCCACCCATCTTGGATACAATGTTTGCGCAAAATACTAAGGGCGAGATGATTGTGGTTACACCCGATGCTTACACACGTTTCCAGGGAAGTATGTATTCTAATTCAATTACGACGGGAAATTGGGAGGATTTTGTCGCCAAAGAATTGGTGGCTTACATAGACAATCATTACAGAACAATATCGAAAAAAGAAAGCCGTGGCTTATGCGGTCACTCCATGGGTGGTTACGGTGCTCTGCGAATAGGAGAAAAAAATCCTGAGGTATTTTCAACAGTTTACTTGTTGAGTCCATGTTGCCTTGTTTCTTCTCCAATGTCAACTGAAGCTATACCACCAGGATTTTTACGTGCAGACAGCATTAAGACAATAGCAGAACTACAAAAGGCGGATTTTTTCACCAAAGCACTTTTTGCTTCAGCTGCAGCATGGTCGCCCAACCCCGCTAACCCACCGTTTTACATTGACTTGCCGGTAAAAAATGGAAAACTTCAGCCACAAATCTTACAAAAGTGGGAGGCAAACCGGCCATTAAACAATTTAGATCAATACGTCTATAATATTAAAAAGCTAACAGCTATCGGCTTTGATGCCGGTGACAAGGACAAGGGTATAGCTGAAAGCATCAGATCGCTGGATACAGAATTAGACGCTTACAACATAAAACATTCCTTCGAAATCTATAAGGGTACTCACACCAGCCATGTTGCGGATAGATTTAAAAACAAAATGCTGCAATTCTTTTTAAAAAATTTATCATTTCAGCAAAACTAAAATAGATATGTTCTCTCTTGAAATACTATCAAAAATCAAATAATATTAATTAATCGCTGCCTCAGCTTATGAAATCTATTTACAATCATATTACACTTACCGGTTTAATTGGCCTTCTCTCAATCAATGTTGTCTTAGCACAAAATGAAGCGCCGGTACAGACCCAAAGATCAGCAAATGCTAAAATCACCAACCTTGCACCAACGCCACCCATGGGTTGGAACAGCTGGAACACTTTTCAAACCCGAATAGATGAAAAGCTTTTGCGCGATATGGTAGATACCTACGTATCATCCGGCATGCGCGATGCAGGATACAAGTATTTTACGTTAGACGATGGCTGGATGTCAATGGATCGCGACCAGAATGGCCAGTTGGTAGCCGACCCTAAAAAATTTCCGTCGGGTATGAAAGCGTTTGCCGACTATGTGCACAGTAAAGGTTTAAAATTTGGCATTTATAACTGCGCGGGCGATAAAACCTGTGCGGGTTACCCTGGCACCCGCGGCCATGAGTATGAGGATGCCCGCCTGTATGCCTCATGGGGGGTAGATTTGTTAAAGTATGACTGGTGTAACACCGATAGCCTGAATGCGCGCGAAGCTTATATAACCATGGCTCGCGCTTTGCAGGCAACAGGCAGGCCTATTTTGTTTAGTTTGTGTGAATGGGGTAACCACCAGCCATGGCTTTGGGCCAATGGTGTTGGCGAAATATACAGGGCTACCGGTGATATTACCGCCAATTTTGATAAAGATAAACACATGGGTACATGGACGGCTTTAAGCGTTTTAACCATTGTAGATAAACAACCCGCCATCAGGCAATATAACGGCCCCAACCACTGGAACGACCCGGATATGCTGGAGGTAGGCAACGGTATGAGCTTTGCCGAAGACAAGGCACATTTCACGATGTGGTGTATGTTATCGGCGCCGCTTGTTGCCGGTAATGATCTGCGCAAAATGAGTGCGCCGACCCAAAGTATATTAACTAATAAAGATGTAATAGCCATAAACCAGGATGCCCTCGGCATTGCTGCCTACCGTAACTCGAGCGAAAATGGCCTCGAAACGTGGGTTAAACCGCTAAGTAACGGTAGTTGGGCAGTCTGCTTTTTGAACCGAAGTGATAACGCTCAGAATGTTGCCTATAATTGGGCGAAGAATCCTTTGAATGACAGCTTTTTTAAACGTACTGCTGACTTCAATGCAGAGGTGTACCGCCTTCGCGATGTTTGGGGAAAAACGGGAGCAGGTACTACTAAATCCGTCTTTACCACAGCCATTCCTGCCCATGATGTAGTGTTATTGCTGCTAAAAAGAAGGTGAGTAAAATATACGAGATACCAAAGGTCTGCCGATGAAGGAATCGTAATATTTTATTGTATTTAAGATTCCCAAGTTTCCCAGTCAAAATCTTTACAATTTACCAACTATTACAATAAACAATTATGCAGTTAAAAAAACAATTACATGAATTCGGCTCCAAAATGTTGTTGGCGGCATTATACCTTACATTAAGCTTATTGACAATTAATGCCAATGCCCAAACCATAAATTTAAACGGCAACGCTGGCGGTAAAAGATTTGATGGTGTAGGTGCCGTTAGCGGCGGAGGGGCTACCTCAGTATTGCTCAAAGACTATCCCGAAGTACAGCGCAACCAGATATTAGACCTGCTGTTTAAACCCAAGTTTGGTGCATCTATGAATGCACTAATGGTTGAAGTTCCAGGGGACGGAAATTCTACTCAGGGTTCTGAACTAAGCCATATGCACACCAGGGACGACTTGAACTATAGTCGAGGGTATGAATGGTGGCTAATGAGTGAAGCAAAAAAAAGAAATAAAGAAATAACACTTGATGCCAATGCCTGGGGCAGCCCCGGCTGGGTTGGCAATGGCGTCTTTTGGTCGCAGGATATGGCAGACTATTATGTAAAATGGATACAAGGGCTAAAATCAGTTTACGGCTTAACGCTTGATGCCATAGGCTGCCGTAATGAAAAAGGGGTTAGTATCGACTTTGTTAAAAAATTCAGGAAAACGCTTGACGCGAGCGGACTGCAGAATGTTAAAATACATGCCTTTGACAACTGGGGAAAGGACAAGTTTGACTGGGTAAAAGAATTGGACACTGATGTTGAACTACGCAATGCCGTATCTATTATAGGCAACCATACCATGTCTGAAGTAGCGACGCCTGAAGAGGTGAAAAAATTAAGCGAAAGGCTGAACAAACCAATCTGGAATACAGAAGAACATACTTATAAAGAAGGTTTCGATTGTGAGATAACCCTGGTGAAATCTTTTAATGAAAACTTTATCATTAGCGGCGTAACTAAAATCGTGAACTGGTACCTGGTAGGTTCTGTTTATCCGACTGAACCTTATGCTGAAACACCAGCAGCTATGATAGCCAACTCGCCCTGGAGTGGATTTTACAGAACTCGTGAGGCTTTGTGGGGATATGCACATTATGGGCAATTCGCTAAAATTGGCTGGCAGTATTTAAATGGGGCGAGTGGCAAGTTAGATGGTGGTGGCACCTATGTTACACTTAAATCGCCGAAAAAAGATTACAGCGTAATTTTTGAAACCCAAAATGCTAAAGCCACACAAACCGCTACATTTAACATAAGCGGGGCGTTATCTAATGGTAAGCTTTGCGTTTGGCGCAGTAATGAAAACGAACAGTTTGTACGGCTGGCTGATATTACACCTAAAAACAATACTTATGCCATTACCCTTGACCCTAAATCTATTTATTCTATATCTACAACTACAGGCCAGCAGAAGGGATCATTTGCACAAATACCGGTAGAAAAAAAATTCCCGTTCCCATATTATGAAACGTTCGATGAATATGCCTCACCTAAGCAATATGGGTATTTGCCACATTATACTGCTGATATTTACGGAGCTTTCGAGTTAGCAGAGCGTCCCGATAACAAAGGAAAGTGCCTGCGTCAGGTAGTTCCAGTGCGGCCGATTTCCTGGGCACCTGATTGGCAGACTTACACGATTTTAGGAGATGATAAATGGCAGGACTACGAAATTGGAGCAAATGTATATTTGAACCAAGGCGATACAGCGGCGGTAATGGGTCGCGTCAATGATGTCGGCTCCGGCTATGGGACCATTCCAAAAGGATATTTCCTGCAACTCGGAAGTGATGGCCAGTGCCGTTTGGTAGTAAGTCGTGGCAAAAGGGAAAAGAATAGACTTGTGGGCGATGCCGAACAGCAAGCACTCATTAAAGAGGGTAAGGATTACAGCGAGGGAGGAGAAAAGATTCTTGGAGTTGTAAAAGTTGCTGACGTTTTACCAGACACATGGCACAATTTGAAACTTCGTTTTAAAGGATTTGCAATAACTGCAATAGTAGATGGCAAGCCAGTATTAAATGTAACAGACACGCTTTATTCACACGGAATGGCCGGATTGTTAGCATTAGGCGGAGAAACGAAACTGAGTACACCATACTTTGATAATCTTTTAATCAATGCGCCTGGAGCGAAACTTCCAACTCCTACTGTTTTTTCAAAAAATATTAAACCAATGTATAAAAAGATTCAGAAATGATTGAAGAGTTGAAAAAATATATAATTCGCCTATTCATAAAAAATGGGAGACAGGTTATATCTAAACACAATAAAAAAGCGCAGTAAAAAAATAATAAACGCGGATTCATAAAAGAACAATGTTTACACTAAAGGTTTGGCCGGTTTAATGACTGGTACTGATCCTAAACTGATAAATACCGCTCTTTTCGACAACGTGCTTATTAACAAGGTTAATGCAGAAGTACCTGAACCAGCTACGTTCACCAGTATATCACCTTTATATAAGAAATAACTTTTCAGCTATAAAAAGTCACCGTCTAAGATTTCGCTCAAGAATTTATAATCCAAAATAATAACAAAATGAAAAAAAGCAATTTCGTTGTACTCTTTATCGCTGGCGTATTTTCCACGTCAGTTTGTTTGGCACAAATTAAAACTGCACCACAACAATTCAAATATCAAGCTGATTTAAAGAAAGAGGGTACCAGTAATAGAAAAATTGCTGGTATAGATTCTCTGCTGCAGTCTTTTGTTGATCAAAATAAGGTAAGCAGCGTTGTTGGCTTTGTTGCCAAAGGCGGTAATGTGGTATATAAAAAAGCATTCGGGATGAAGGATGTAGAGAACAAGGTTCCGGCTTCAGCAGATGATTATTATATTTTATTCTCACAAACAAAAGCAATAGTTACGGTTGCCTTTATGACACTTGTTGAGAAAGGATTAGTAAAGATTGATGATCCTGTCTCGAAATATTTTCCTCAAATTCCTGATAGGGTGGCTATAGCTGTCCGTAGCGATGGCACTTATGAAACCCGTCCTGTGGCGAGGCCAATGACGTTTATAGATCTAATGTGCCACTCTTCGGGATTGAACGCTGGTATTGTTGCCAGCAACCGCCGTACTGAAAGGCTAAGAGCCGATTCTATCCGAAAAGCAAATGGAGACACCGCAAAAAGCATAACTCCAGGCCAGCGCAGTGGCGGCACGGGCAATTGGAAGTATCTTAAAGATGCAATGGAAGATTTGGCAAAATATCCGCTCGGTTTTGATCCCGGAAGCGAGTACAGCTACCATATTAGCAGCAATATGCTGGCTTATATGGTTGAAATAATTTCGGGCCAGCCTTTACGCCAGTACGTAAGAGAAAGCGTACTGGAACCGCTTGGCATGAAAAATACGGACTGGTATTATGAGCCTGCAGCACTGCCTCGTTTTGTTAAAGCCTATAATGCCGTTAATGGAAAACTGGAACCCGCATCAAATATGTTCAGCGAAGGAGCAATAAGTAAAAATCGGACTTATGCCGAAGGAGGCCTGGGACTGAATGGCCCGATTGAGGATTATGCTAAATTCTGCCAGATGCTGCTGAACAGGGGAGAATTTAACGGTAGAAGAATCTTAAAACCCGAGACCATTGACTTGATGACAAAAGTTAACCGCTTGCCTGAAGTAAATGCCGGTGGTAAAAATTTTCGTTTCGGTCTTGGATTTGAATTGTATAACCAAAACAGAAAAACAATCCCTGAAGTGTCTAACACGGCGTATGCCTGGGGTGGTGCGTACGGTACCCAATATGTCATTGACCCGGAGAACAACATGATCGTATTGTTTTACATCAATATGCCTAAACATGATGACGTGTTGTATCCTTCTTTCCTCAGCAAAGCATATCAACTCTTCGGGAAATAACCGGTTAATGGGTAGTTCAAACGGAACCCTGAAAAGCGATTATTTTTATCTTATTGCCTGAATGTAATGTAGTTAAAACCATCCATCAATAAATTTTTGCCTGCTTTAAACCGAAACATCTCTGAATCAACTTATCAATCTAAATTTATGAAACAAACCAAGTTTACCAGTAGGATTTACTCAATTACGGTGCAGCCTATGCCAGCCAATTCTTTAAAGGCCCCTGCGAATTTGCGCCATCTTTTTGTGGCGTTACTTTGCTTTTTTTGCCTTTCCCATGCGTATGCACAAAACCCTCCGGCTCGTCCGCCCAGGATTGCTACCCCTAATGATGATTTAGTGTCATTTGAGGTAAATGATGACCAAAGTGCAACATTAAGGCTATATGCGCCGAATGCGAAGTCTGTTGAATTAAGCGGCGACCTCAAAGCGGTAAAGATTGACCGTGCCGAAAACGGCGTATGGACCATGGTGACAGCCCCGCATATTGATCCAAGTGCCTATCGCTACTACTTCACCGTGGATGGCATGAAAGTAAACGATCCGAAAAATCCGATGGTGGCGGATTTTCGCCCGACGGTAGATCTTGTACCCAAAGGCGACACCCTGTTCTGGCAAAGGAAAGCCGTTCCGCATGGCCTTTTGTCCATTGTATATTATGAATCTGCCGCTACAAAAACAACCCGGCGAATGTATGTTTGGACGCCGCCAGGGTATATTTCGAACGGAAAAAAACTTCCGGTACTGTATTTAATGCACGGTGCAGGTGATAATGATACCAATTGGCCGCTGCAGGGAAAGGCAGGATGGATACTCGATAATTTATTTGCTGAAAAAAAGATTGTTCCAATGATTGTTGTTATGCCGGACGGCAGTATCCCAGTTGAAACTTTTGCGCATGATCTGGGAAGCAATATTGTACCATATATCGAAGCGAATTTCCGTGTACAGGCAGATACCAGGCACCGGGCTATAGCAGGGCTTTCTATGGGCGGGTTTGAAACGCTGGAAACACTTCTGGATTATCCCGGCATGTTTTCATATGTCGGCGTTATGAGTTCCGGCTGGTTTTCAAGAGGCCCGGACGCACTTACAAAATTCGATGAGCGGGTGAAAGCAGTAGCCCCGGTCTTAAAAGCGAATATAAAATATTTCAAATTTACAACAGGCGGACAATCAGACCTGGCTGTAAGATTTACTCCTCAAACAAGAGCTGTTTTTACAAAATATGGCATTGAGTCAGAGTTCAGCGAGATGGATGGGGGACATTCAATGTATGTATGGAGAAATGATCTTCATTATTTTACCCAGAAAATATTTAAATAAGTAGAAAGCATGATTTATAAAAGATATTCTTTAGTTCTGCTATTGAGCCTGATAACTGTCATCACTGTTCAGGCGCAGCGCCAGCCCCCAATTAAATTGTGGCCCAATGGCGCACCGGGATCAAATCCAAACGGCGGAGAAGAGATTATACGTATAGACCCGGGAGGTGGAGAGCAAGTCGTGTCCAATGTTCATGAACCGTCTATTACTCCTTATTTCCCAAAAGCGGGAAAAGCCACAGGTATTTCAATTGTTATAGCACCCGGAGGCGCTCATAGAGAACTTTGGATGGACCATGAGGGATACAATATCGCCCAGGAATTGGCAGATCATGGCATAACGGTATTTATTTTGAAATACCGCCTGGCACGTGATAAAAATTCAACCTACACGGTAGAGGGCCATTCTGTAAAAGACATGCTGAGAGCAGTAAGGTTAGTCAGAAGCCGGGCATCAAAATGGAAAATTGACCCCCAAAAAATTGGTATAATGGGCTTTTCTGCCGGCGGACAGGTTGCCGCACTAACAGATTTACAAGCTGATAGCGGCGATATTAAAGCTGCCGACCCTGTGGAGACCGTTAGCAGCAAGCCAAATTTTCAAGTGTTGGTATATCCGGCCTGGGTAAATGATATTACGCTTTCCAAATCATCTGCACCAGCGTTTATTGTTGGTGGCTTTAAGGACATGGAAAGTATTTCAACCGGCATGCCTAAACTTTACTTGAAATTCAAAGAGGTTAATGTACCGGCAGAACTCCATATATACGCTGGTGTAGGCCACGGTTTCGGTGTTAATAAGGTCAATAAAGGCCCTTATTCAAAGTGGCTGGAGCCTTTACTGGCTTGGATGTTTGACATTAATAAAATTGGCGGTGAGTAAATTATTTATGAATTTAAGTAACCTGTCTGCTGTATGAAGAAGAAAATTCTGATCGCCTTAACAATTGCCGGGTTAGCAACAGGCCGGGCCGGGGCGCAGGCAAATAAGAGCGGCACAGTTGACTTTGATGCAGGTTGGAAGTTTCATTTAGGTGGCATGCCGGGTGCCGGGGAAGTAAAAACGGATGATTCGAAATGGCGTACGGTGGACCTGCCTCACGATTGGAGCATTGAAGACGTGCCTGGGACATAGTCGCCTTTTAGCCCCGATGCTATCAGCCAGGTTAATGGGGGTTTTACCACCCAGGGCACTGCATGGTACCGTAAAAGGTGAATTAAAGGATTTTATGGAGATACACAGCGCTAAGCTTAAACTGACGGCGAAGGGCGAAGTGATCAAATCGGAAAAGATCGGAGGTCGCACGACCTATTATACGGATGGGCAGGAGCTTTTTAACTAATCCTAAATTAGCGACCGTACACTATTCTGTAACTCGTCAACGATCTGCCAAACTTCCTTTTCAAAAACCGGTTGCCAAGGTACATTCATTCAAAATAACCGATCGCATCGAATTGTAATTCGCCTTATATGGCAACCCCAAAAAGTGAATAATTCTGCCTTAAAGCGCCTCCTGATGGGATTGCTTCCCCTTTAGTAGTTGAATTTGAGTTTGAGCAGTCTTTTTCACGCAAAAGCTTGGATATTCCTCCGCTAAATGCCAGTTATCGCAGTTAAGGGCAGACAGTAGAGATTGTTCATTAACCCCCTCGACGAAATCTTAATCAATCTCCTTAGGAGTTACTAATGGTAATATAAAGTAGAACTCTGACCCGGAGGCATCGCTGTTTACCCCTACGGTCCCACCATGCCGTTTAATGATCTCCGCTGAGATGTAAAGCCCTAAACCCAGGCCTGAAAATTTTTTTGACGATTCCTGTACCCGATAAAACCTGTCAAATACGTACTGCTGCTGTTCGAATGGTATACCGATACCAAAATCCCTGACCGAAAGCTTAACGGTCTGATCGGTTATATCGCTTCTGATGATGACCTTTTCGGCTCCCGGCGAGTATTTGATAGAGTTGGATAAAAAGTTATTGATAACCTGTTCCAGACGGTGCTGCTCGCCATTTATTTTAGCCGAAACATTATGGGCTATAATAATTTGATGAGTTTGTGTGGTAACCTGTACTTGCGCTACTACCTCTTCGATGAGATTTTTTAAATCGATCTCCGCATAATGGTAGACCATTTGACCAGCATGGATCTTACTTACGTCAAGCAAGTCTTCAATTAGGGAGGTTAGTTTGCCTAACTGTTTATTGGCTTTAAGAATAAAATCTCCGGCGGATGAGTTTTCCTGCGGAGGAATCATTTTTTGAAGGATCTGGAGATATGCTTTGGTAGTAGTAATGGGCGTTTTGAGTTCGTGGCTGGCGACATTCATAAACTCATCCTTCTTTTGCATTAATTCTTCGATTGCCTTTTTGTCTTTTTTTTGTTCAATGAGTGCATCTTTCAAATGCAACCTCATAATATCAATGGTCGCCGCTAATTTTTCCGCTTTGGTTACTGCCTTATCAGCAAAGTCAATGCGGGCTTGCGTACTGAATTCAACCAGCTCCCTGGTAAATAAATTTATTAGGATAGGCAAAATTTCTATCAATGGTCTGATTTGCTCGTCTGATGGTGTTCCGCCCAGGAAAACAATTACAGACTGTTCCGGGCCCAGAAAACCTATGGAGTTTTGTAACGTGTTAGCTTCAGGGAAAGGTAACAAGCCCTGATGGTGCCCGTTTTTAGAACATCCTGAAGTGAAGTCAAGCCAAAATTTTCCAGTGGGTAATGTTTGGGGAAAACCGGGCGCAGGCAGCAGTATCCCGATTTCACGATCGACAATAAATACAAATAAATGCGCGCAACCCAAAAAGTGCGCTAACTTGTTTGCTGCCTGGAACCGGTTGGTCGGGTCATTTAAGCCTGCGACAAGTGATGACAACATTTAATCGGGAATTACGCAAACCACAGCGGTGCAATTCTGAAATCCGCTAAATTGCCCGTTTACCCTTGCCACTTGCCCATAGGTATTGCAGCCTGCATAATTTGCCCCTTGAAGCGTCTCATTGACTTTTTCCAGTTCGAAATCAAATTCTTTTCCCATTCGAAGCCTTGTGGCTACACAGTCAAAAAACAAGGCTACGTTTGGCTTATGATCGCCGAGTTGTTTTATCGCGCCCGCGGCTGCTTCGACCGCCGCTTGTTTTGAACAATCGTTATCTGTCGCCATAAAACTAACATAGGCGCCGTTTGGGATATCGCTTGCCATGGCAACGGAACCATCGGGAAGAACCGCTAATGGCACCCTAAGTTTATAATCACCGGCAACCTCGATCCCAATAATATTATGCAGGAAAAAAGAAATAGGCTCATCAGCATTGAAATTTTGCCCGGTGGTCTCTGCATGGTCTTTAAATAATTCCACGGCAGAACGACCGTTTAAACTAACGAGTTTCATTCCATCGGTTTCTGTCACACGCATCCTGGAACCAACAGGCTTCCAGCCATGGGCAGCGCCAACACCAATAGGCTTGTTTGACAATATTTCTAATATAACTGCAGCATCAGTGTAAGCTTCCGTGTCGTAAAATACGTGCGTCTTTTGAAAATTTGCGTTATCGCCCGCGCCGCCGCCAAAAAACTGGTATTTTCCCGTCGTTTTTTCAGTTAACAACTCTATCAGTTCATCGGTAAACCCCGATAACGCGTCGGCAAATACCATTGCAGAATAATATTGATATTGGTAGTCGTGACCAGGAGATAAGACGTTTAACAACTCATCAGCTACTTTTTCACGGCTCGCAGTTATGGCTTGTCCAATGCCGGCCCTGAATTGCAACTCAGTAGAATACAAGGCTATTGCACAAGCGGAATCAGTGCCGAAATCATTTGAAGTAAATTCACCGGCCGAAGAACTGCCCACCAGAATTCCCGGGATGCAGGTTTCCTTTATCGTACGGAGTAGCGCCGCGTAATCATACACGGAGGAAGCGAAAACGATCACCACGTTTGGTGTTTTGTCAACAAGTTTTTCGATGATCTTTTCTCCAAGCTCTTTTCCGGCAGCGCTGCCATCGTTTTGCTGGGTGAAAACAATTGCGGATTTAGTCATTGTTTTTTATATAGAGGTCTTTTTAAAGTATTTAATGGAAACAACGATCTACCGGTTTTGATTTAAAAAAGCTAAAATTTTCTGTCAATTTAGTTATTGGGCATAATGGGTAACGCAGACAAGGCCATATTCACCCTTTGGAATAATACCTGCTATAATATTTAATTGGTTACATTTTCATTTTCTGTTACTTCTTTGCGGATTCGGTACCGATAACATTGATTTGTTGCAGTACATTACGTAAAACGGGTACCAAGCTTAATCATTGATCTTATCGATCATCAACTTACAATGGCGAAATATTTACCCTACGGGCCGTCATTGAACGATTGAGCAAAAATATGTCCGGAGGATTTAAATTATTCCAGGATCATATGCACAAGCTAAATGACATGAAAGGTATTTATGAATTATCAGATACAGTTAGAAAACGCACACTGGTTTCTACCGTGTTCGACAGCAATTTGTACTACCAAAATGGTATCTATCGAACACCAACCATACTCGCTGGTTTGGATCATAACTATCTGATAATGAAAGAAAATTGATTGCTTGAAATTGAAAAAAAAGGGATAATCTAACGATTATCCCTTCGGGTGGAGCCGGAGGGATTCGAACCCTCGTCCAAACATGGTATAAGGTAAGCTTTCTACATGCTTAGCTGTTATTTAATTGTAGGGACTATGGAAGGTTAACCGCTTACCTGTACCTTAATCCTTAGGTGCTTTGTTTCGCTCGCTTACCACACCTTTAAGCAGGCTATTTCCGTTTTTCGATGCCCCGGTTGCCGATCCAACAGAACAGAAAACCGGCGGGACAAAAGCTATGCTAATTCTAAATTAGGCAGCTAAGGCGTAGTTATTTTCGCCATTTGTAAGTTTGAGCGTTCAGATTTAAGCGCTAATTCACCCAACGCGCTGCATGCTTACTTATTTATCTCCATCCTGTCAATTCCGGTCGACCCCATTTTTTGAGTTGGCAGTATTGTTTGCCAGTTTGCAGATGAAGCAAAGATACGAATTTGTTTGGTTTACGGGCGGGTTTTAGGCGTTCAAAAAATTATACCTGCCGCCTTGTTGCTGAAAATGTTGTAAATAATATTATATTTAGTCGCACTAAACTTATCATTCATATTTAATGTTTCTCCCCGTCTTCATTAAGCATCACCCAAAAAATGGCCAGCGTTTATATAGTATAAGCCATATTGTTTTTTTGCTATTTCTGATGTTTTTTTTCGCAGTACCGGCATTTAGCCAGTTTAAGCAGGTCCATTTGGAAGGTAACGAGAATAGTCATGTCGAAAAAATGGATTTTTACTCGGGGGCGGAAGGGTACATTGCTTTTACCAAAACCCTGGGCTTTACTACAGATAGCGGCAAAACAGTTGCATATAAGCCTATCACTCTTTCTAATGTTAATTACAATGGTTACCAGGTAAATCTAACCTTCGGTTTTGAATTGAGCGGTGTAAAGGCTTTCGACCGTAACAAGCTGCTGGTATATGGAAGTTATGCACTGGTGCCTGCTATTTTATATTCTGCAGATGGCGGAAATACGTTTCAATTGGTTTTTCACTCCCAACCTAATGACGTCCCCGATTCCTTTGTAAGGGACATGGCCTTCCCGGGGAATGGCAGCATAGGTTATGCAGTAGATACATACCGGGTGTTGAAAACTACCGATGGGGGCCTTTCATGGACAGTTAACTTCCGTGATTCCGGAACACATTTTACTAACCTTCAGGCTGTAAGCGATAAAATTGTACACGCTTTTAATACCGATTGGCCCGAATTTAATGCACGATATGTCACTACTGATGGCGGTGGTAACTGGGAACCTGTTTACAGTAACACGGGCATAAATTACCTGTGTTTTTTTAACGCCAATGTTGCCTGGTTAAATACTAAGGACGGCAAAGTTTTTACATCGACAGACGGAGGCAGCAATTGGACGTTGCAAAATAATATTGCAATAGCACCCATCAACCTATCAAAAATGATAGTGGTAAACGATAGCATCGCCTATGGCATACAGGGCTTTGAGGTATATAAAACAAGTAACAAAGGCGAAATTTGGGAGCGGCTGCACCGCGATAATAACTACAGCTATCTTGGCTACTCGCTTAACGATATCCAAATAAAAGGAAACGCCATTTGGGCTGGCGGTGCACATGGTTATCTTGCATTAAGCGGTAACAGCGGCGGGAAAGTGGTACCGCGGGCCTATTTTACCATAGATGAAACCCAGGCCGAAACCACAGGTAACATAAAACTAACTAACTACAGCAAAAGCGGAAATAATTACAAGTGGCTGGTTAATGGTAAGGTTGTAGCTTTTACATACAACGCAGTATATGCCGCCGAATTATACGGGCCGAACGATACCGTTCAGCTTGTGGTATCAAACTCTGCTTATTCCGATACTTTAACAAAAGTAACCTCGTTTAGCCAGGCGGTAAAAATATTGGCCATCACACCTGCCAGCGCAGCAACCGGTGAGCAGATCTATATCAGGGGCGAGCATTTTAAGAATATCACCGGCGTTACACTGGGTGGGGTGCCCGTGGCATCGTTTAGTGTAGATCCGTATGGCGAAGGGATAGGCGTTGTAGTTGGCAAAGGCGCCACTGGCGAAGTAAAGGTTACTTCTACAAAGGCAAGTTCAACCTTTGCTGGGTTCACTTATATACCACCACCCCAAATTATCTCGTTTTCGCCGGCAATTGCTGCTAAAGGCGATTCCGTTACCTTAAAAGGCACTGGTTTCGATCTGGTGGGCGAAGTGTATTTTAATAAAAGACAGACGGGCTTCAGGGTGGTATCCGAAACTGAAATAAGGGCGGTAGTGCCCGGAGGCGATGCCAACGGAAACATTATTTTAAAAGGATATCCGGGTGCAGATACCATAAGTAATTTTAAGTTAAAACCCGTTATCAGTTTGCTTGATGTGAATATAGGGCGTTACAACTCGCCGGTTAGTGTAATAGGCACAGGTTTTTACAATGTAAAAAGTGTAGAACTTGATGGTAAACCGGTTGTTAGTTTTCAATTATATCATGAGACTTACGCATACACGGATAACATAACAGCGGTGTTGGGTGAAGGTGGTACTGAGGGTGAACTTGTGGTTACGTTAGATAACGGCCTAAGTGCAACTTACTCAGGGTTTAAGTACCAATTTACGCCGGCAATAATATCATTTACGCCCACTGCCGCCGCTCCGGGCAGCAAGGTAACTATTACCGGTAATAATTTCAGTACTACACCTACCGAAAACTTTGTGTATTTCGGTTCGGTTAGGGCGGTTGTAAACTCGGCTACCAAAACTACAATGGTAGTTACTGTACCCGCCGGGGCGGTTTATGCCCCCATTACCGTAGCATCCCAATATGCCACCTACAACTCCTCGCGGTATTTTACGCCCACATTTAATGGCGGTACCCCGATAACCGCCGCTTCTTATGGTGCGCTTACCAGCGCCTGGGTGGGCAATAACCCACGATCATTTAGTATAGGCGATTTTAATAAAGATGGCAAAGCCGACATATCTGTTACTGCTTTTGGCGAAAGTAACAGCTTCAACTATTATATGCTCAACAAAAGTACTTCTGGCAACATCTCGCTTTTAAGAGCACAAAGCCTAAGGCTTACATACGGAAACGGTTATAACACCGATGGTGCTAACCTTTCGGAGGTGGCAGATTGGGACTTAGATGGCGACCTTGATGTGATACTTGCCGGTACCTACGAGGATAAACCTGCATATGTGAAGGCCGTTTTCCGGGATTCTATCACATATAAACCGAGTGTGCCGGTATTGGTGTCATCTTTCCAGACAAATTATTTTTATGACGAGAGGGGAATACCAACAGGATTAGGTATAGCCGATATGGATGGCGACGGCCAGGCAGATTACCTCACGTCGGGCTTTCTGCCAGATCATTCTTTATTTCCCAACCTTAAGTTGGCCGATCTGGATGGCGATGGTAAAGCCGATGTATTGGTTCGCTTTGGTGACACACTTGCCGTGTACCGCAACATCAGTATAAAAAATAATATCAAATATGCGCCGAGAGTAAACATACTTGTAGGAGCCACCATCAGTCGTATAGCCCTGGGGGATTTTGACAATGACGGTCGTACAGACATAGCTATGACGGTGAAAAATTCCCCTGGCCTTATCGTTTGGAAAAATATCAGCAATAGCGGTAACATAGCACTTACGCGCGCCCAAAGTTTCGGTACCGACATTGCCCCCACAAGTATTGCGGTTGGCGATCTTGACGGCGATGGCCGGGTCGACATAGGTATTTCGGTGGGCATTGATAAGGTTTTGCTGTATCCAAATAAGAGTGGCGCAAATATTGGGTTCGATGCACCGGTAATTGTTGCGCTTAGTGCACAAACTGAACTTGCTTTTTGCGATCTGGACGGAGACAGCAGGCTGGACCTTATCGCATTAGACCCCGGTGGACTAAACGGGATCGAGCAGGGCTTAAATATTATGCGATACCTTGCCGGCGGGCCGCAAATTACTTCTTTTAGTCCCGAAGGCGGGCCTAAAGGCACTGTTATTGAAATTAAAGGTTCGGGTTTAACCGGCACTACTGCAGTTACCATAGGCGGTACAACGGTGCTCTCATTTAAAGTAAATTCTGATAACAGTATTACCGCTACCGCAGGCGAAGGTTCTAAAGGATATATTGCTCTCGACGGCCCTAAAGGGCCCGGTACATCGTTATCTGTTTTTCACTTTTTACCCGAGCCCGCAGTGTATGTAAATGGTTACCTCACTCAGGCAGCCGCATTTAATTTAGGCGATTCGGCTTCCCTGGATCTTACGCCTTACGACGAGCAGTTTAAATTTCAATGGTATAAAAACGGCGTGGCTATGGCAGGTGCAACCGGCCCGCATCTTACTGCCAAAACAAGCGGTACCTATGCAGGTAGTATGCAGTATGGCAGCGGGCCTGCTATCATGTCGAAACCGGTGGAAGTGCGCGCAATATTAGCTTTACCTGTGAATAATTTTACTGTGGCCGGCACTAACATAACTTGCAGGGGGAGCAAGAATGGTATTATCACTGTAACGGCCAAAACCCCGGCAGCATATACGGCAAATATTACGGGTGCCCTAACCGGGGGAGTTAAATTTTATTCTGATAGAAAAATTGAAAATCTTCCGCCGGGCGAGTACAACGTATGCCTTACGGTGGATAATTATCCCGAATATCAGCAATGCTTCAGCATAACTATCAGCGAGCCTAAAGACTTATCGGTTTACGCCATTGTGAACAAAACCACTAACATGGTAGAGCTTAACTTGGATGGATCTAATCTTTATAATATCAGTGTTAACGGCAAAATATACACAGCCGATAACAGCGTAACCCTGCCACTGGAACAAGGCTACAATAAGATAACCATCAGTACCGATAAACCTTGCCAGGGCATTATTGAAAAAGTGATCGACATTGCGAACAATGTTTTGCCATACCCCAACCCCGTTGTTGATGTGCTGAATATAAACCTGGGAAATAACGTAGCGCCTAATGCAATAATAAGCATCACCAATATTAATGGCGGGCGCATTTTATACACTAAGGAAATTGCCAATCCTTACGGGGTGCTGCAGGTTAACATGGGCGGCTTTCAATACGGGATATACCTGGTAAAGCTGAAATTGGGTAATAAAGAGAGTGTTTATAAAATAACAAAACGGTAATGAAAATAAACCGGGCATTATTCGCTATTTTAATAGTGTTATCAGCTTGTGGCAAGGGCGGCGGCCCTTCTAAAAATGATGATGTTATTCCGACAGTAACTTTGGTTGCCCCGCTTCAAAATGAGGTTTGCTACAGTGGTGCTGTATTATCCGATACGGTAAGCACCGTTGACTTTGAGTGGAAAGCAACCGGGGGGGCAGATTTGTATGAGCTTTATATAACTAATTTGCTTAACAGCCAGGTTGTTAAGCAAACAGTAAATGTTGCAAAGTATACAGCAAGGCTTAAAAGAAGCACACCTTATTCGTGGCGCGTTGTAGTAAAAGGCACCACGCATGATGTGGAGAGCGCGGGGTGGAGATTTTATGTTGCAGGCCCGGCTGCAACCGTTTATGCACCTTTCCCTGCAGAGTTGATCAGCCCGTTACAGGGCGAAAGTATGGTAACAACTTACCCCGTAACCCTAAGTTGGAAAGGGAGTTCGGTATCTGGCAATATCGCATCCTATGATCTTTATTTCGGTACAGCAAGTAACCCGCCCTTGTTTAAGAGTAATTTATCGTCGGCATACAGCAATTATGGTGTAGATGTAGACCGCGGGCATACCTATTATTGGCGTATTGTAACCCGCGACAGCAATGGCGCGACGTCAATCTCGCAACTTTTTCAATTTAATAACAGGTAGTTATTTCACCCTTTGCTGATGTTAGTAATTTGCTTAGGAATCATCTGAAATTGAATGCACAGATAGCATTTATTTGATTGCAAATTGCTTTACCCCGTTAGGTGTTTTAAAACCGGTACTTTACTCATCAACCAGATCAACAACCACGATATCACAAAGCATAATAGCGCTACAAGCGGGATACTCAGCCAGGGATTAAAAATGGCGTACGAAACTCCATTCAGCACCAGTATATTCAATATCAGTGCATGGACGAAGTAGATCCCCAGCGTAAATTTCCCTGCATTTGCCAAAATACGTTCTAATTTGGGTGCTATTTTTACCCTAACGTTCTTCGCGATGAGGAATGCGCTGGCAGACAGCATTACCACAAATGGGCCCACCGGCTCGTAAAAGTAGGTACTCAATTCGTTCGTTCTTACCTCGAGATAATAAGTACCGATGGTGATAATGATTGCGAAGCAGATGAATACTAATACCGCTATAAAAGCCACACCCGGGAAATTGAATTGTTTATTGGCTAAATAATAGCCGAGTACCAGGTAGCCGATGTATCCGCTAAAATATCTTAGTTCTACCGCTGTTTCAAAGCGAGTAAGATAGGGACTGCTTATTAATATCGTGATAACCCAGATTGCCAAAAAGTAAAGGAGTTCTTTCTCTGAGGCGTTCCGCACAAATTTGCTGATGATGGGGATGATGAGGTACAGCCCCACCAGTAAGTATACATACCATAAATGATAGGAACTGCCAATTTTAAGCTGATGTAATACCAGGTTGATATTGCCCAATATCCCGCCATTGAAATAAATAATTTCTTCGTACCATTGGTAGCCCACATAAACCAGGCTCCAGAACAGGAAGGGTAGGAGTAATCGGCCAAGCCGCTTTTTCAGAAAATCGCCCAGTTCATAATCCTTGCCCAATAGCAATGCCCCCGTTATCATCACAAATACAGGAACCGCAAACCTAACTGTGGCGTTGTAAACATCCGCAGCCATCCAATTGCCCAGCGGAACAGTTTTGTAATTGAAAAGCAATGGCGATGCCGTATGCAAAACCACTACCGCAAACATGCCTATCAGTCGTAAATTATTTATCCAACTTACGTTTTTGCTTTTAGCTGCATGGATAGTTTCGCTGAATTTCATGTTGTTGTGCCTGAATGTAGGTAATTCTCCGGAAACGAGCAAAGCCGCTAATACACAAATCTTTGCGTATTAACGGCTTTGGATTATAATTTGGGGCTTTATGGCAAATGCCATTGTGCTAAACTCTTCCCGGATATGCTTTCAGGCCCTCGGCCAAGCAAACCATCGCTTTATTAAGTTCATCGTTATTCAATACATAAGCCATGCGCACTTCGTTAATGCCCGCGCCGGGGGTGCTGTAAAAGCCGGTTGCGGGTGCCATCATTACGGTTTGGTTTTGGTAGCTAAAGCTCTCCAGCATCCACTGGCAAAACTTATCGGCATTATCTATCGGGAATTTGGCCACCACGTAGAATGCGCCGCCCGGGTTAGGGCAGTAAACGCCTTCAATTTTATTCAGTGCCGATACCAGGGTATTGCGGCGTGCGGTGTATTCTTTGTTAACGGCTGTAAAGTATTCGTCGGGGGTATCAACAGCTGCTTCGCCTGCAATTTGCTCTACCATACCTGCAGAAAGGCGTGCCTGTGCAAACTTTAAACCTGCTGCAATAACCGCTTTGTTTTTGGTAATAAGGCAACCCAAACGGGCACCGCAGGCGCTGTAACGCTTGCTTACCGTATCCATTACGATGACATTCTCATCCAACCCATCCAAATGCATGGGGGAGATGAAGGTGCGGCCATCGTAGCAAAACTCGCGGTAAGCCTCATCGCTGAAAATGTACAGGTCGTATTTCAACGCCAGTTCTTTCAATCCATCCAGTTCCGCTTGCGAATAAAGGTAACCTGTAGGGTTATTAGGATTGCAAATGATGATCGCCTTAGTTTTCGGACCGATCAGTTTCTCAAACTCGCTGATAGGCGGCAGCGCGAAACCGTTATCAATATATGATAAAATGGGTTTTACCACCACATCGGTTTGGTTGGCAAAGCCGTTGTAGTTGGCGTAAAATGGCTCGGGGATAATCACCTCGTCACCATCATCCAGGCAGCTCATCATGGCAATAGTGATCGCTTCCGAGCCGCCGGTGGTAACAATTATATTTTCGGGTGTAATGTTGTAGCCCAGCTTGTTATAATACTCTGTAAGTTTTTTGCGATAGCTCAGCGTTCCCTCAGACGGAGTGTAAGCCCATACCTTAAAGTCTATATTCTTAATAGCATTCAGCATCCCCTCCGGGGTTTCAATATCCGGCTGGCCAATATTTAAATGATATACTTTTTTGCCCTCAAGCTTAGCTTTATCGGCAAATGGTGTTAGTTTACGTATAGGTGAAGCAGGCATGCGCTGCCCCTTTTGAGAAATTTTTGGCATGGTGCAAAATTAGTAAAAAAAATATAGCCCAATAAGCGCCATTGTAAAGCCTTTTGGTCTTATAAAAGATCTGTGGACCTTTTTTACACGGAAGTGTTCCACATTAAATGGGAACACTTATTTTAAAAACAATATTGATTATCAGTATTTTACAGTTTTTCGTGAAATACTTTGGAACACCCCTGTTCGTTAAGTAATCCTTATAAGTTGCTGATAATAAAATAATTAACCAAAAATGCAAATTCGACTCAAAACGAGATAAAACACTTTTTTGGAACGCCTATTTTCAGAACAAGTTAATGACTTTGCAATTTGCATAGTGTTACCGGAATGTTAACAGTGGGGCCTTTATCAGAACTATAAAAACCTATAAACGAAAAAGGCACCGAATTTATCGGTGCCTTTAATATTTTCACTACCTCTTCCTTGAAGAGCAAAGGGGTAGATATTTATTTACTGCTTGCTGTTACTTTCTCAACAACTTCGCCAGATATAATTAAATATTTGGTTGGCGTTTTAGAATTTGACGTAACTACAATCGTTTTGTTAAATGCCGATACACCCGCCGCGTTGTAAGTGATCTTGATGGAACCTTTACCACCTTTTAGTACCGGTGTTTTGGTATAATCGGCAATGGTACAGCCACAGGTAGGGCGTACGTCAGTTAAAATAAGAGGCTCCTGGCCAACGTTAGTATACTCAAATACGGTGGTAACGGGTATACCTTTCGGTATTTTACCAAAATCGTGTTTTTCTTCGGTGAATTTAAACTCGGCTTTGGTATCATCCTGCGCCATCGCGGTATTAGCAGTGAAGGCAAGGCCTAAAAACACTGCGCAAATCATCATTATTTTTTTCATGGTTCCTGTTTGATTCTTACAAATATAAAAGGTTTAATGTAAATTAAAAACTATTGCACAAACTATATGTTTTACTACTACCAATTACAAAAACAGAATAGAATTTTATAATTTTACCGCCTAAACAAAATATTGTATGCCCGAAACTGTAATACACCATGGCAATGAACTAAAAGCTGCCGAACTCAGTTTTGATGATTTCAAAAAAATTGTGATCAACGATTACCGCGTTGGTTACGAAAGCAGGCAGGCCAGTATTTTGGGCCGCAGGGAAGTACTTACAGGTAAAGCCAAGTTTGGCATTTTTGGCGACGGCAAAGAAGTCGCCCAGTTGGCTATGGCCAAAGTTTTCCGCAATGGCGACTGGCGCGCAGGTTACTACCGCGACCAGACTTTTATGTTTGCCACAGGTATGAGTAACCTGAAGGAGTTCTTCGCGCAGTTATACGCGCATCCTGATATTGAGAAAGACCCCGCATCGGCCGGCAGGCAAATGAATTGCCACTACGCTACCCGTTATGTTGATAAAGACGGTAACTGGGTAAACCAGGCCGAAACAAAGAATACCGCGTCGGACCTTTCTACTACCGGCGGGCACATGCCGCGCTTATTGGGACTGGCCTACGCATCTAAATTATATCGCCAAAATAAAGAGCTGGAATACCTTAAACAGTTTTCGGTTAACGGTAACGAGGTTGCTTTTGGTACCATTGGTAACGGTTCTACTTCCGAGGGTTTATTTTTTGAGGCTTTTAATGCCGCCGGCGTTTTACAGGTGCCAATGGCTATTTCTATATGGGACGATGCTTACGCGATATCCGTTCCCGCCAAACTGCAAACCACCAAAGAGGATATTTCCGAAGTACTAAAAGGTTTTCAACGCGATAGCAAAGGCGCCGGTTACGAGATATTTAAAGTAAAGGGATGGGATTATGTGGCCCTTTGCGAAACATACGAACGTGCTATAAAGATCTGCCGCGAAGAGCATGTACCCGTGATGATCCACGTAATAGAAATGACCCAACCACAAGGGCACTCTACGTCGGGTTCGCATGAGCGTTACAAATCAAAAGCCAGGTTGGGATGGGAAGATGAGCACGATTGCCTGGTGCAGATGCGCAAATGGATGATAGAATCGGCCATCATCACTACCGAAGATATTGACGAACTGGAAGTGACCGCTAAAAAGCATGTACGCGAATGTCAGAAAGAGGCCTGGGCCGACCTGGAAGGCGAGATAAAAACCGAAATGGACGAGGCTGTTGAACTCATAGAGAACATTGCCGAGTATTCGCCGAAGCATAACGAGTTACACGCGCTGACGCATGAACTGCAAAGCTGCGTTGACCCGGGCCGCAGGGATACCATTGCTGCCGTACGCAAAGCATTACGCATTACCCTTGGCGAAAATTCGCACGAACGCAAGGTGCTGGCCGATTACCTGAAGGATGAATTTGTAAAAAACAAGGAACGTTTCAACTCTAAATTATTTACAGATACACCGCACTCGCCGTTATTAGTACCGGTTGTTAAGGCTGAATATACTGAGGACGCCAGGCTTTTAGATGGCCGCGAAGTGCTGAATGCCTGCTTCGATGCTAATTTCGAACGCGATAAGAGCATTGTAGCCTTTGGTGAAGATGTAGGTGCCATAGGCGATGTAAACCAGGGTTTTGCCGGTTTACAAGCTAAATACGGCGATCTGAGGATCACCGATACCGGCATCCGCGAAGCTACCATAATAGGGCAGGGGCTTGGGCTGGCCATGCGCGGCTTAAGGCCCATTGCCGAGATTCAGTACCTCGATTACCTGTTATATGCCCTCACTGTTTTAAGTGATGATGTGGCCAGCTTAAGCTACCGTACCCGCGGCGGCCAAAAAGCGCCGCTCATCGTCCGTTCGCGCGGCCACAGGCTGGAAGGAATCTGGCACTCAGGCTCACCGCTTGGCACCATCCTAAACTCCATGCGCGGTATGCACATTTGCGTACCCCGCGATATGACACAAGCCGCAGGAATGTACAATACGCTGCTACGCGGCGATGAGCCCGCGCTGGTAATAGAGTGTCTTAACGGGTACCGTTTAAAGGAAAAACTACCAACCAATGTTGGCGAGTTCACCGTACCATTGGGTAAGGCGGAGATCTTAAGGGAAGGCAACGATATTACGGTAGTAACCTATGGCTCCACCCTGCGTATTGTTATGGAAGCAGCCGTGGAACTGGAGAAGATGGGCATCAACATAGAAGTTGTTGACCCGCAAACGCTGTATCCATTCGATACCGAGAACGTATGCGCCAATTCGCTGCGTAAAACCAATAAACTGCTGGTAGTTGATGAAGATATCCCCGGCGGAGGTTCTGCCTATATCCTGCAGAAAGTGATAGAAAAACAAAAAGGCTATTACTCACTGGATGCACAGCCAAAAACACTCTGCGGCGCAGAACACCGCCCGCCATACGGCTCAGACGGTGACTACTTCAGCAAGCCATCGCTTGATGATATAATAGAAGCCGTTTACAGCGTAATGAACGAAGCAAGCCCGGGGAAGTATCCGGCGATTTATTAAGAGATTATAATGGAATTATTGAAAAGCCCTTGGAATTATCTGAGGGCTTTTTTAGTTTTTTTTATTGTATTTTTGAATTATGGAGACGCTTATAGTACAACCCAAAACCAGGGAGCAACTTGCTGCTTTAAAAGCCTTTGTTAAAGCTCTTAAAATCGACTATACATCGAGTGAAAGCCCTTACGACCCGGAATTTGTAGAGAAAATATTACAAGGCCGGGAAGATATCAAAAATGGGAAAGGTGTTAAGATTGACACTAAAGACCTATGGAAGTAATTTTTAATCCTCGCGCTGTTGAGGATTTAAATTATTGGAAGCGGTCGGGAAACAAAGGCGTTCAACAGAAAATTGGTAAATTAATAGATGCTATTAAGGAAAATCCATTTGAAGGAATCGGAAAACCTGAACCGCTAAAACATAACCTATCAGGAGTATGGTCGCGAAAATAACAGGCGAACATCGGTTGGTTTATGACGTTAACGAGCAAAATGAAGTAGTTATTTTGAGTATTCTTTCATTAAAGGGAGATTATTAATCCATCCAGCAAACCCACAGTCGAGTTTACTCCTAATATTACCTGAAGCTTTTTGATTAGCCTTGTGGCATACCCCTAACACGTTATCACCTAATGGAACTTTTTAATAGCCTGCTCCGCTTGTTTTTTGATGTTTTTATCAGGAGCACATTTATAAGTGTGCCTGTGATAATCATTATCTGGGCGATTTTTAAAGGCAAAGTTCAAACACAAAATGCGTTAGCAATTATAAAATGGCTGTTGATTTCTCATACAGTTCTTTACATTGTTCAGCTGGTTGGCGAGTTTGGTTATAGTTATTTTGGGGGAGTAGAATACATGCAATACATTATTCCCGCACGAGCTGTAGGCTCTTATGCAATTTTCTATTGGTTTATGTGGGTCTCAGTTACCCTTTTGCCGTTCTCGTTACTCATCAAAAAGTTAGGCAGAAATGCTTACTTTCTTTTTTTAGTTGCTCTCTTAATGAATTTGGGATGGTTGTTTGAGTTGTTTGTGATACATGTAACCAGTCTACACCGCGATTACATCCCTGGTGTTGATGCTTATCTACTATACCCTGTTGAAATAAGTGTGCTATTGGAAGGCGTAACATGCGGTGTAGTTGCCGTTGTTATAGGGCATTTTGCAAGTAAGAGAAGAGACAAAATTAATGTAACTGGATAGTTCCAATTCTTTAAATCTTACATCTCACTTTTTCTTCTTCCTGTTCTCCAGCATCGCCACAATACTTATCCCTGCACAATCTGCAATTAGTTGTGTAGCTATCTCCATCGGCATCGCTTCCTCAAAGGTAAAATTAACGCAGCCTTTCTGGAATTTGGCTAAAGGCAGCAACGGCTCATATTTTTGATGTATCGTCGGGTTCATATACATGGGCAGGCAATGTAACGAGATATGTGCTTTTACGCCGGATAGCGCGTATTTCATGGTTGTAGCTTCTTTGTAAATGATCATTTCTTTACCCATCATAGGCTCCACAACGGAAACTACGGTTTTATCATTAGCCATAATGGCGTCGTGAAGGGCGGTCATGATAGGCTGGCGCTCGGGGAGTTGCTGGCTGATGTATTCGGTGGCTGTCATGGAGGCTCAAATTGGTAAGCTAATCTAAAATTTTAAATCGGGTTAAAAAAATGCGGCAGCACCACGGTATTCATAAGTAAACGATCTTTTTTACCCAATAAAATTCTGTTCGCCTACAAATTTTAACAAAAAATAAAATTATCTCTTGACAAATTGATTTTTACTTGTACATTTACGGCATAACAACAACAATGAACAATTCACGTGCATATTTTTATGGTTTCTACTTTTACTTTAGCAGTAAAAGCCGGGACTGATATGTACTAACAAAACATACAAAAAACTGAAAAGTCCCGGCCCAAAAAGGCGGGACTTTTTTGCTTTAACACAATGATGAAAACCGAAATACCAAGAGTTGCCATACAGGGGATCCGCGCTTCCTTCCACGAGGAGGCCGCATTTAAGTTTTTTGGCGAAAAGATCCACACGATAGAGTGCAACTCGTTTAAACAAACCTTCGAGGCGCTAAAGAACGGCGAAGCCGACTACATCGTAATGGCCATAGAAAACAGCATTGCCGGCAGCATCCTGCCCAATTACTCGCTGTTGATGAGTTACAGTTTCCCGGTGGTAGGAGAGGTATACGTGCCCATACAGCTGCACCTGATGGCTTTGCCTGGTGTGAAGTTTGAGGATGTAAAATACGTAACATCGCACCCCATCGCCATTCGCCAGTGTGTTGATTTTTTTGATGAATATCCTAACCTGAAGATAGTAGAGAGCAACGATACCGCCGCCTGTGCCAAACGCATCCGCGATGAGCAATTGACCGATACCGTTGCCATAGCTAACGCGCTTGCCGCAAACCTTTACGGACTGGATGTTTTGGAACGCAGGATAGAATCTAATAAAAAGAATTTTACCCGCTTTTTGATCCTGACCACGCACGAGAACGCTAAAAAGAAAGCGGGTAACAAGGCATCGCTTTGTTTCCAGGTGAGTAACGAGGTGGGCTCGCTGGCCAAGGTGCTCAACATCTTCGCGCAGGAAAACGTGAACATGAGCAAAATTCAAAGCATGCCGGTTTTAGGCAAGCGTAACGAATATAATTTTTATGTAGACATAGAGTGGGCGGAGACCAAGCATTACGATGCCTGCATTCGCCAGATCTTAAAATACACCCAAAACTTCAATATTTTGGGCGAGTATGAACGGTTCGAGGAAGAAATAGCACCCTTATTACCAAAGGCACAAAAAGCAAAAAAGTATATCACCATCAAGAAAATAGAATAAAGCCGGTAAGAAGTCCGGAGTCGGAAAGTCCGAAAGAAGGAAAATAGAGATCGGTTATTCGACAGTAACGATAGCCCGAAAGAATAAAATTAAACAGATAACAATAAAATAACATAACCCCAAAATTACTTCCGGACATTCGGCCTGCCCGATTCCGGAACAATAAAAAACGATATGAAACTGAACTTAAACATACAACCGCTTAATACCTGGATCAACAAAACAGGTATCGAACCACTTGTAATTGCCGGCCCATGCAGCGCCGAGACGGAAGACCAACTGGTGGCTACCGCTCACCTATTAGCTAAAACAGGTAAAATAAGCGCCCTGCGCGCAGGTATCTGGAAACCACGCACCCGTCCGGGTGAGTTTGAAGGTATCGGCAGCATTGGTTTGGAGTGGTTAAAACGCGCCAAAGCAGAAACCGGCTTGCCAACTGCCGTAGAAGTTGCTACAGCCAAACACGTTGAAGAAGCTTTAAAAGCTGGTGTAGATATCCTTTGGGTGGGCGCACGTTCAACTGTAAACCCGTTCACCGTACAGGAAATTGCTGATGCACTGCGTGGTGTTGATGTACCGGTAATGGTAAAAAACCCGGTTAACCCCGATCTTTCTTTATGGGTTGGCGCTTTAGAGCGTATAAACAACGCGGGTATCACCAAACTGGCGGCTATTCACCGCGGGTTCTCTTCTTACGAAAAGTCTGCTTTCCGTAACGAACCAATGTGGGACCTGGCCATCGGTTTAAAAACCCTTGCACCGCACTTGCCGATCATTAACGATCCAAGCCACATCACCGGTAACCGCGACCTGATCGGTTATATCTCGCAAAAAGCGTTAGACCTTGATATGCAGGGCCTGATGATCGAATCGCATATCGACCCAAGCGTAGCCTGGACAGATGCAGCGCAACAAGTTACGCCAGCCGCGCTTGCTGATATCATCACCAACCTGCACCTGCGTAAACCAGAAGTTCGTAACACCGAACTGAACGATAAATTGGCCGAACTGCGTAACCAGATAGACAAAATTGACGACCTGGTGATCCAAAAAATGGCTGAGCGTATGAAGATAGTAGAGAAAATTGGTGAATACAAAAGGGATAACAACATCACCATTTTGCAGGTAAACCGTTGGGACGAGATCTTGCACAAACGCACCAGCTACGCAAAAGCATTAAAACTGAGCACCGAGTTTACAGAGAAATTACTGGAACTGATGCACAGCGAATCTATCCGCAAACAAACGGAGATCATGAACAAAAGCGAAGCAGGCCAGGCAGCAGAGAAATTAACACACGCGTAATAAGCTTTCTATAAGTTTTTGCGCCAGGTACTTACAGGGCGCAAAAACAAAACATTTGCGCCGTTACAACAAAGGCAATGGATAAGAAAAGATTATTAGTAGTAGGTTTAGAACCCGCAGATGTACAGGCCATTAAGCAAGGAATTGGCTTTGATTATTTGATAATGCATTGCGATGTTTTGCCAAAAGTACAGCTTGTTGAAGGGCAGTTATTTGTAGAAAGTACTACAGTACAGGGGAAATTCCTCCGTGTTGATGCTGTTATCTTTCACGGGATATTTGAACACGACTTTGATTTTATAACCCTACTTGCGTTGTGGAACGGGCCGTGTTTGCCAAACGCTATGGCAATGATGGATTTGCGGCAACGCATACCTGGCTTGGCAAGGGCGTTGAAGGCCTCAGTTTTTTCGGGTATTAAACGAGGAATGGTTATAGGGCAGGATAGTTATTTTACCGAAACAGAAAGCGTTGCAAAATGGGGTATTTGGCATTGCGGCGAGGATAAAGAACGATTTGCGGGCGACTGGCAAAGTAAAGAGTCGTCTGTTATTGAAGCGTTTATAACAGGCGAAGCCGTGAGGATAATGATAATAGGCGATAAGGCCTGGCAAATAGAACTCACTGGTGATACTTGGCTAAAATCTATCCATAACGAAGGATCGGCAGAGATGCCGATTGACAGTGACTTACTTGCCGATAGCAAACATATCGCTGAGCATTTTGCGCTGGAGATAGTCGGGGTAGATTATATGGTTGCGGCCAATGGGCAGAAATATTTGCTGGAGGTGAACCATATCCCCAATGTGACGGTATTTAGCTTTGTAAATGAAGCATTTATTGAATTTGCAAAAACATGGGTTGCACTCAATTGAACTACCCAAACGAACTAAAAATGAAGCATAACATCATACTTACCAAAACAGGCAGATCGGCCAATGGAACGATACAACTCACGGGATCTAAAAGTGAGTGTAACCGGGCATTGATCATTGAGGCGCTGAGCGATGGTAAGGTAAAAGTGGAAAACGTGTCTGATGCGGCGGATGCCGTTTTATTAGCCGGGATTCTGAGGAAGACGAAAGCCGAAAGTCAAAAGTCGAAAGTTGAAAGCCCGGAGGTAGTTGTGGGCACAGATGAAGTGCATGAGGTTGAAGTGATAGACGAGAATCTTTCGTCTTCCGGCTATGAACCATCAACTATTAACCATGAACCAAAAACCGTCAACATCGGTCCCGCTGGTACGGCCATGCGTTTTTTAACGGCGTACTATGGCATCGGGAATGAAGAAGTAATATTAACGGGCAGTGAGAGGATGAAGCAAAGGCCAATAGGTATATTGGTTGATGCGCTGAGGACGTTGGGTGCCCAAATTGATTATGAAGAGCAGGAGGGGTATCCCCCTATCAAACTTAAAGGCAGCTTTGAGCAGCAAACTCGTAAGATCAGTATAAAAGGTAATATCAGCAGTCAGTATATCACTGCCCTATTACTCATCGCTGTCAAGCTGCCTTTTGGTTTGGAATTACATATCGAAGGCGAGTTAACCTCGCGTCCTTATGTAGAAATGACGTTAGCTATGCTTAAGGAGGCAAATATACTGCACACCTGGGAGGGGAGTGTCATTTCTATACCAAATCAGGAGTTTGCAACCACATCGTTACACATAGAACCGGACTGGAGCGCGGCATCTTACTGGTACGCTATAGCGGCGCTAAGCGATGAGGCGGAATTATTTCTGCCCGGCTTAACCTCGTATAGCTTGCAGGGCGATAGCGTGATCACCGAGATAATGGCCAACTTTGGCATCACCTCGCAGTTTAAGGATGGCGGCGTGCATTTAACCAAAGAAGTTAAGCCCATCTTCCGCAAGATCTTTGATATGAAGGAATGCCCGGATCTGGCGCAAACCGTTATTGTGGTATGCGCGGCATTGGGCCACGAAGCAACCTTTACCGGCTTGGAAACTTTAAAAATTAAAGAGACCGACCGGATTCTGGCCCTGCAAACCGAACTGGCAAAAATTGGCGTTAAGCTGATAGAAAAAGGGCAGGTTTACAAACTGGATTGCAGCGAAAAGCAATTGCCGCAGCGCATGTTTATAAGCACTTACCACGATCACCGCATGGCCATGGCTTTTGCGCCGCTGGCCATCCTGATTCCCGAACTGGAAATTGAAGATGCCGATGTGGTAGGAAAATCGTACCCGGCGTTCTGGACAGATCTGGCGAAGGTGGGGTTTCATGCGAGCCCCCCAACCCCCTGAAGGGGGAGCAGGAGTTTTAATCGGGCTTAATTTATAAATTCACAATACAAAACATTCCCCCTTCAGGGGGTTAGGGGGCCACATGGCAGGTAACTCATTCGGGCAATTATTCAGAATAACAACTTTTGGCGAATCGCATGGCGAGGCTATCGGCGTAATAGTAGATGGCTGCCCGGCGGGCTTAACCGTAGACCTTGATTACATCCAGGGCGAATTGGATAAACGTAAACCCGGCCAAAGCAAAATAACTACGCAGCGCAAAGAGGCTGATACGGTGAAGATCCTTTCGGGTACGTTCGAGGGGAAAACCACCGGTACGCCTATCGCCATGATCATCCCTAATGAAGATCAGCGATCTAAGGATTACGGGCACAATGTAGACGTGTTCCGCCCATCGCATGCCGATTATACCTACCATACCAAATACGGTATCCGCGATCATCGCGGCGGTGGCCGTTCTTCTGCCCGCGAAACGGCGGCACGTGTTGCAGCCGGTGCGCTGGCAAAACTATTGCTGAAAACGCAAGGCATCGAAGTGCTGGCCCACGTGAGCAGCGTTGGTAAAATTGATGCGCCAAATGTGAGCATTACCAGCGCAGAAGAATTTTTAGCGGAAAGAGAGAAGAACATCGTCCGCTGTGCCGACCTGGCCACTGCGGAGGAGATGATAGAATTTATCGACAGCATCCGCAAGCAGGGCGACACCGTTGGCGGTAAAGTGAGCTGCCACATTCAAAATTGCCCCGTGGGCCTTGGCGACCCGGTTTTTGATAAATTGCATGCCGACCTTGGTAAAGCAATGCTCAGCATCAACGCCGTACATGGTTTTGAATTTGGTTCAGGCTTTGCAGGCAGCGAAATGCGCGGCTCGGAACATAACGACATCTTTGTAAAGGACGAGGCGGGTAAAGTAACTACCATCACCAATTTCAGTGGTGGCATCCAGGGCGGTATCAGCAATGGTATGCCTATCGATTTTAAGGTAGCCTTTAAGCCCGTGGCCACCATTATGCACAACCAGCAAACGGTAGATAGCGAAGGCAACGCCGCCGAAATTTCCGGCAAAGGCCGCCACGACCCTTGCGTGGTTCCCCGTGCCGTACCTATTGTAGAAGCCATGGCCGCGTTGGTACTGGCAGACCATTGGTTAAGGAATAGGGTTTCGCGTTTAGATTAGTAAGAAAGCCCTTAATATGGATAGTGTATAGTCGCGACTTTAAGACTTCCACTTGTCATGTGGCAAAAATCTCGCTCGTCTGTATCTTTATAGATAAAAACTTCTACCTTGAATTTTCAATGAGGTTGTTATGAAAATCTGGTTCACGTTATTACTGTTATTCCTTATTAGCAACGCTGTAATTGCACAGCATCCTGCAAATGAAGCTTTGCCTTCCGGCTACCTACCGCAAAATATAAAGGCTGTAGATAGCATTGTAAATGCTTTTATGTGCAAATATGATGTGCCGGGTGTGTCACTGGCCATTGCGCAAAACGACAGCCTAAAGCTACAACGTACCTATGGTTATGCCGATAGCGTAAAAAAGCAAAAGCTTAATGCTGTTTACCGTTTCCGTATTGCCAGCGTAAGCAAGCCTTTTACGGCTACCGCTATCATGCTGTTGGTGCAGCAGGGCAAATTGCGCTTAAGCGATAAAGTATTTGGCAGAGGCGCGGTGCTGGGCACCACTTATGGCAAAAAAAATTACGCCAAGTGGGTTACAGCAATTACCGTTGAGAACTTATTAGAGCATTTGGGCGGCGGTTGGGGCAATCGCGATAACGACCCGATGTTTATGCATCCCGAACTATCACAAGCCCAACTTATTAGTTGGACGCTGGATAACCAGCCGCTCAGCCATGAACCCGGTACCGATTTTCTATATTCTAACTTTGGATTTTGCGTGCTGGGTCGTGTAATTGAAAAGGTAAGCGGGCTGAAGTATGCCGAATTTGTCCGTAAGAACGTGCTGGTCCCATCAGGAATTAGCACCATGGAGATAGGCGGCAATACTTTAAGCGAGCGTAAACTAAATGAAGTTTATTATTACGATAAAGACGAAAGCCCTTACACTATGGATCAGCGGCGTATGGACAGCCACGGTGGCTGGATAGCCACACCTACCGATTTGGTGAAGTTTGTAGTTAGGGTAGATAAATTCCCGCAAAAGGTTGATATCCTGCAACCAGTTACGCTACAATCCATGTACACGGCATCAACAGTTGAGCCAACTTATGCTAAGGGTTGGGCCGTAAATAAAGCAGGTAATTACTGGCACAACGGCAGCCTACCCGGTGAGCAGTCCATTGTTGCCCGTACGCATCAGGGTTTCTGTTGGGCAGTAATGACCAACACCCGTAAGGAAGGCGATTTTGGTTCAGAACTGGATGAACTGATGTGGAAGATACGTAGTGCAATTAAACAATGGCCCAACTACGATAAGTTCTAAACTAAGTTATGGGGACTATCCGTAAATCGTGGTCAATAATTGTTAACGAATAGCCGCTTAAATATAAATCCTGATACCGTGTCAATACTGCAACTATATAAAAAAGCTTACAGCGGCTTGTGCCGCAACAACTGGTATTTAAGCATCGTAATGCTTATTAACCGGGCCGGGACTATGGTGGTGCCTTTCCTCACGCTTTACTGCATCAATCAACTGCATTTCACGGTTAGCCAGGCGGGTATCATCATGGCGCTTTTTGGGCTGGGTTCCATCATCGGCGCGTACATCGGCGGCTGGCTTGCCGATAGGATAGGTTTTTACGATATGCAAACAGGCACCCTGCTTGCCGGCGGTTGCATGTTTATCCTGTTGGGTTTTCAAACCACGTTTCTGCACATGGCTATCGGGGCATTTATGCTGAGTTTCTGTAACGAATCTTTCCGGCCTGCAAATTCTATGGCCATTGCCTTTTATAGCAAGCCCGAAAATAAAACGCGTTCTTATTCATTGCATCGGCTGGCCGTTAATCTGGGCTGGGCAGTTGGTGCGGGCACGGGCGGCGCTTTGGCGGCCATTAACTACCATTTGTTGTTTTGGGTAGACGGATGCACCAACATCCTTGCCGCGCTGATGCTGCTGAAACTCATCCCGCGCTCAAGTTTCACAAAGGCAGCAAAGGTGATTAGTACTGCCGTAGCAACCGTTTCGGCATATAAGGATAAAACCTACCTGCTGTTTATCGGCCTCACCACTTTTTTTAACATCTGCTTCTTCCAGTTCTTTTTAATGGAGCCCGTGTTTTATAAGCTCGAATGGCATTTTAGCGAAAGCCTTATCGGCTTTTTACTTGCCCTCAACGGCATTTTGATAGTAGTGGTAGAAATGGTGATGATCAACTATCTCGAAGGTAAAAAGCACCCCCTGATTTTCATCGCCAGCGGCGTTGCGGTTACCGGCATCGGTTACGTGCTGCTCAATTTTTTACCGCCCGGCGTAGCAGCGGGGTTGCTCGTAGTTGTTATTATCACCTTTGGCGAAATGTTAAGTATGCCTTTTGGTACTTCCTTTTGGGTAACCCGCTCATCAGAGCATAACCGCGGTCAGTACGCGGCGTTGTATACAATGTCGTGGTCGGCAGCGCAGGTTATCGCGCCCGCTTTGGGCAGCCAGGTGATACAGCATGGCGGTTTCCGGGTATTATGGTGGCTGCTGGGAGGTATTTGCGCGGCAGTTACCATAGGCGTTTTGCTGATGTACCGCTTTAATGCCGAAACCAAAGTAGTGGCCGATATTAAGCTGGCCAAAGCGGAGATGGGGGAGTAGGGACACTTTTATTTTATTCCCTCCCCAAGCTACTGTGTGCCTACATTTTTTACAATTAAGCAAAATTCTATGTCCCGTTAGGGATTACCTGTTTGTAGTTTATAAATAAAACATTTAATTGCCCCGTTAGGGGTTACCCAAACCGAGTGCTGTGTCTAACTTGCAAATTAGGGGTAGCACCTAAAGTGCACAATTAATTCCCTGGCAAAATTCTACAAACAGATAGCCCCATGGGGCAAATATAGGATGTGTGTACATGGTAACTCCCCAGGAAGTATATAAAAAGCTGCTATGGCTTGCGGGTTAAAGCCCCCGAAAAGTCGTCCCCACCGCCAGTACGATAAAGCCGATCATTACCAGCGTAAAGCTGTATAACGTTAAATATGGAACTGCTATTAAATGGCCAATAATACCGGCGATGCCGCAGGCTAAGCCAATTATCCAGGTGATTCTTTTTGGGGCGGATGGGTTTGTCATGATGAAAGGTTTACGTGTCTGTAAATAATTAATTGTGAATGTGTTAGGAGGGTAACGCAATGGGTGGCAAAAGGTTTTGCCAAACAAATAATATCTATACCCTTCACGTGAAATACGTCATGCCGATTTAGTTCAGCACCCCACATGCAAAGTCGGCATGTGCAAGGCGGCTTTGTATGTGGCTGCCTGTCCAGTGGGGTCCTGAAACAAGTTCAGGATGACGTTAATTGTTGTTTTGTGACTACCTGATTTAAAATCCATCCCTATCTTTACCCCTATGAAACGCGTACTCATCCTCGATCTTGATAACACCATTTATCCCGTAAATTCCATCGCTCACCACCTATTCGGTAAACTATTTAGACTGATTGACGAGCAACTGGAACCCGGCGACAGCGATATGGTTAATAAAGCAAAAGATGAGCTTACCCGCCGCCCTTACCAGCATGTAGCCGATGAGTTTGGCTTTAGTGCCGAACTAAAAGCAAAAGGGATGGAAATGCTCAGCAATATCGAGTTTACAGATGCCATGCACGCTTTTCCCGAGTATGCAGATATACGTTCGATAGATATTGATAAATACCTGGTCACAACCGGCTTTACCAAACTGCAATTAAGTAAGGTAAAAATGCTGGGCATTGAGGCCGATTTTAAAGGTATTTATATTGTTGATCCCGAGCTTTCCGGCCAAACCAAAAAAGATGTTTTCGCAATGATCATGGCTGATAACGGGTATACTGCAGAAGATGTATTAGTAATAGGCGACGACCCCAAATCAGAAATAAAAGCAGCGATAGACTTAGGCATCGATACCTTCCTTTTTGACCCGGGCGATAAGCATACCGAGGCAACAGTAACGCATAGAGGAAAGGATTATAAAGAGGTGCTGAGGATAGTAGGAAAATAAGGAAGTAACACGGTGTTCAACCAGGCTATTAATCTACTCCCTACTCACCCCTCACTACCCTCACCGTCACCAGCAACTGCCCCAAATGCCGCATGGTATGCTCCGCCGAATGCGTATAAAGCCCGATAACCGTAGATGGCAACTTTCCCCTGCCCACTGGCCGGTAATCGCTTAGAGATGCTGTATCAACCCCGCTCAATTGAGTCAGTGCCGCATCTACCTGCTTGTTAAAAGCCTCCACCAAATATGGAGTAGTGTATGTTTTATTGGTCGGCTTGCCCTCTTTGCTTAGATACTCCAATTGCCCGGGCGTAAGTATTTCATTTTGTGCATAAGTAAAAAGCCTGTTTAAAACACCCGTGAGGTGTTGTAAATGAAACCCAGGTGATGCCATACCCGCTACCTTTTCCCACAGTAATTCATCAGGGAAATCCGTCATCAATTCATTCAACTCTTCGCGCGCCTGCAATAGGGCGTGTGCTACCGGCTGCAATAAAACGGGTATTTCAGGCAGGGGGCCGCGTAGCCAAACTTCGGGTTGGGTGCTCATGGGGTTAGGGCCTGGTGGCGAGCTTGGCCTTCACATCATCGTGGTTAAGCGTTTGCGGCAGGTTGTATATTTCCTTTGCGCGGCCTTTGGGGTTATCGGTCCAAAGCCAGCTGGTCCAGGTCATAAACCAAAGCCATTTTGGCTGCGCTTTTAGCACCTGCGGATTAGGGATCTCGCCGTTTTCCGTAAGCGCTATAGGTTTCCCGGCAGCCAGGGCAAGCAATTCGTTATAGTCGCTTTGCTCGTAATCGAAGTGATAAACATCTGTACCTAAAATATCTACATAATTAGCGCCCGGGTAATAATCTTTATAATGATATGCCTCATCCTCAGGGATATCGCGCAGGCTGTTGGCACCCCATATCCAAATTAAGTTATTTAAATGATGGTAATTGGTGTACCTGTCGTACATCATTTTGTAAAGCTTGGCAATGCCATCGGGGCCTTTTTTGTTTCCCCACCAAAACCAAACGCCGTTCATCTCGTGGTAAGGGCGCCAAAGAACTGGCACCTTAGCATCTTGTAATTGCTTCAAATAACCGGCAATAACATCTATTTGGGCCATCCATTTTTTGTTTAACGCGGTGCCGGGAGTGGTTAGTTCCGTCCATTGCGCAGGTGTTAATTTCCCTTGCACACTTTCTTTCCAGCCGTAGGGTGGGTTGTCAATCGGCCTGCCCTGGTGCCACATCAGGGTAACCAAATAGCCCTCGCGCGATTTTTTTATCGATTCGTTTACAATGTTCTGCCCAAGGTCTTTATCGCCCCATAAAATAAAATCGGTTCCCCAAAGCGCAGGGTACTTGCCGGTAATGGCCTTTGCCGAATCGGAGAATACGTTCAGATCGC
Organism: Mucilaginibacter sp.; assembly: GCF_039925265.1. Classification (GTDB taxonomy): domain Bacteria; phylum Bacteroidota; class Bacteroidia; order Sphingobacteriales; family Sphingobacteriaceae; genus Mucilaginibacter. Next base: position 82,007 of record NZ_JBDSZG010000050.1, on the reverse strand, counting down.
TGTTATAATTATGCTGGCCCGATAGGATATGCTTACCGTTTATTTCGTACAGGTAGGCCAGGAGGTCGGTAGCTTCTTTACTGGCATTTTTATTTACTGGTTTAAAAGTTTGCGCCATTGGGCTGCAGGCAACAAGCAGTAAAATAGGGATCAGGAATACTATTTTTTTCATACGGTTGAACGGGCTTTATCGCCGGAAATAAACGTTTTAAACGAAATTGGAATTGTGGTATAGCTATTGCTATATGCAACCAAAATTAATATTATAATTCATACCGATGATAAACTTCAACTTAAAAAAAATCTCTCTTATGCCCGCGCTGCTATTGTTTGCAGCTTTGTTGTTGGTGTGCCAGAGTTGTAAAAAAAGCCGGTCGGATCTGGGCGCGCAACTTTATAAAAAAACCAAGAACAAGGTTTTTAAAGACGCCACCCCCGAAGGCCTTGCCGATGTATTTAAACAGGTTTTGGTTGACGAACGCAAAAACATGACCAACCCCAATCTCATCACCGCTTATTACGAGCAAAACGATTATGACCCTGCCTTTGTAGTGGATCATATTTTTAATGGCGATGTAGATCTTACAGCCAATTACTTTGAAAAAGTAAGCCAGCATGGCTTGGACCCCAAGATGTTCAATGCCGATAAGATAAAGGCGCTGGTTGATAAATTCCAGGATAAGAAAGCGATCAAAAACCTTGATGAAGCCTACCGCGATATCGCTTTGCTGGAGATCACCACGGCAAACTCACTTATTAATTATTCTAATGCGTTACAATATGGCATTTTAAGCCCGCGTAAAATATACGAGCGCTATTTTACCGAAACCAAACGCCCGGATAGCGCAGGCATGTCGAAGATCTTTTACATCACCAACATGAAAGCTTACCTGGATAGCATCCAGCCTAAAGACCCGCAATACTTGGCCTTACAAAAGGCTTTGGTGGATGGCAGCACAGCGCCGGGTATGAGCAAAGAAGAAACAACCCGTTACCTGGTTGCCAACATGGAACGCTTGCGCTGGAAGAACAAACCAAGCCAGGCAAAATACGTGATCGTGAACATTCCTGATTACCGTTTAGATGTAATGGAAAACGGCCATTCGGTATTAAATATGAAGGTGTGTGTTGGCGAAGGGCGTAATAAGGATAAACAAAATTCGCTGGTAGATTATGACGAAAGTGATAAAATAGACCGCCCTTTTAGCCGTGAAACCCCACAGCTGAACAGTATGATCCACAGTGTACAGGTTAACCCGGTTTGGAATATCCCGGAAAGCATAGCCAGTAAAGAAATTATGGTAGAAGCTGCTAAAGACCCTTACTATCTGGATAATAAAAATATTGATGCTTACGAGAATGGAAAGAAGATAGAAGACCCCGAAACTATAGACTGGGCATCCGCGCCGAAAGATAAATATGAGTTTAAACAACGCCCCGGTGATGATAATGCATTAGGGAAGATTAAATTTCTTTTCAATAATAAAAGCAGCGTTTACCTGCACGATACCCCGGCTAAAGAACCATTTAACTGGGCAATGCGCGCGGTAAGCCATGGCTGTGTACGTCTGGGCGACCCACAAGGTCTTGCGCAACAACTATTTGGTCAGGGTGCTACATTTGACAGGATTACCAAAGCAATGGGCGAGGATAACCCGGAACCAACTACCATTGGTGTGCCTACCAAAATGCCGGTTTACATTACGTACGTAACTTGCTGGGCAGATAGTAGCGGCATTATCCAGTTCCGCCCGGATGTTTATGGGTTGGATATAGTGCTATACGGCCACCTGCAAAAGTTTTTACCAACTACAGATCAGTTAGCGAAATTGTAGATATGAGACGTTAGATATGAGATAAGAGTATAATTCTAATCTGTGAAATCTATAACAATAATAAAGCCCGGTATCAGAGATGATACCGGGCTTTATTATTTATAATTGGTTAGTAGTATTAAAGGCTGGCAACGCGGCTCGAATCTACTTTCGCAGTATCGATACCAGCGGGCATCAGGTAGTTTAAAGGAGCACTTTCATCTAAAAATTTAGATGTATAATTGCTGCTGTTTCCATTGATAAATAGCATTGAATGTCCTTTAATGGTGTTGATAACCAAATCAGAAACGGCTGGGCTTACTGCCGGGCAACCAAAGCTGCGGCCTAAGCGGCCAATAGCGTTAATAGTACCCTGGCTTACATAGTCAGCGGCGTGTACAACAATACCACGTGCTAAAGCTCCGCTGTTGATGCCCTGATCTAAACCGTTAAGGCGTAAAGAACGACCGTGTTTGCCCATGTAAACATCATCGGTTAAGTAAAAACCAAGGCTGCTCTGGTGCGATTCGTTATTGTTTGAAAAAGCGGTTGCCATATCATTACCACTGCCTTGTCCGTGAGCAACAAGAGTGTTCAGTAACAGGGTTTTGTTAACCACGTCGATGATCCACATCCGTTTTTCGCGGCTCGACTTATTAAAATCGATCACGGTTATAATATTGCTGTTTTTGGGCAGTTTGTTGGCCAGTTTCAGGTTTAAATAGCCGGTGATCGCTTTCTGAAACACGGCAACATCCATACCCGATTGCTGCAATTGTGCAGCCTGGTAAATATCGTTTACGTATTGCGCAAAATATTCTTTCGCGCCTAACGTAACTGCCGATTTTACCTCAATATTTTTTGACGCGTTTGAAGGTTTCCAACTGATAACAGTTGTAGAAATTAACAATAAAACGCAGATAGTCCACCAAAGATTCTTTTTCATAATTTATACGGTTTAATCCAATAATTTAATCAAGTCAGGGAACGCAGGTACAGGATTTGTTGGTTTACAAATTGTGATTTGTTAGAACAAATATACGCAATATAGGTAAAAATATTGTCATTGCAAAGCAATCGTATACTTTAAGGATAATTTGTTTCAAATTGGTTAATTCAAATAATTGGTGAAAAGGAAAAAGCCCCATTCAATTCCTTCTTAAATAAGGAATTGAATGAGGCTTTTTTATACGTAGGGAGCCTGCGTATTGTTGTTATTTATTCCAGATAATCTTTTCCTCTATCGGAATTTTGCGTACACCGGCTGGCTGGGTTTCGGTATAACCTAAATAGATAACGCCTAATACGCTGTCTTCTGTGCCCAGGCCGAAATGTTCTGCGAATGCTGGTTTTAAGGCCATGCCTCCGGTGCTCCAAAACGCGCCGATGTTTAAGGCAGTAGCGCCTAAAAGCATATTTTGCACTGCGCATGATGCCGCTATAACCTCCTCGAACTGCGGGATCTTTGGCAGATCGCCACGTTTTTGGTAGGCAATAACCACGTGCGATGTATTATTACCCTGGCTGCTTAGGTTAGCAAAGGTGGTGGCGTTAAAAGTTTCTTCGGTAGTGCCGGCTTTGTAGATCTCGGCGTGCTGCGCGCAATATTTCAAAGGCTCTTCAAATACAATGAAACGCCATGGCTCGGTTAAACCGTGGGTAGGCGCCCAGTCGGCAAGCTCTAAAATGGAGGCCACATGGCCGTTTGGTATTTTATTACCGTTCATGGTAGACGGCTTGATGGTGCGGCGTGCCTTGATATTGTTGGCAATGGTTGCGAAAGTAGTTTCCATAGTATATTATTGTGCTGAGGCGCAAAAGTAGCAAAAATGGGCTTTGATCGGGCCAAAAAAGGTATATTGAATTGTCAACCTTTAAAAAATCTGCAAATATTATGGAGGGGTAGCTGTAGCCGCGATTTAATGCGATAAAATTTTTACCTTTCACCAATGCCGGTTACGGCAAGCACTACTGATATGAATAACTGGATAAAAAATTATAGCGGGATTATTTGGCTGCTTACGGGGATCCTCGTCGGCTCCATAGTGGGCGTTGTACTTGGTAAAGATGCTGAGGTATTAAAACCCATCGGCGATATTTTTCTTAACCTGCTGTTTGTAGCCGTGATCCCGCTGGTTTTCTTCGCTATTGCATCGGCTATCGCCAACCTGCAGGGTACGCAAAAGCTAAGCCGAATTATGGGTGTAATGACCGCGGTTTTTCTGGGAACGATATTGGTGGCTGCTATATTAACCATTATTGCTTTATGGATACTGCCGATTGGCAACAGCATGGGTGCCGCGTCAGTGGATCTATCAGGCGAAGCCGGCAAAAAATTCACCGGCGATTCTGTTGTGCAATTATTTACCACCAGCGAATTCTTCAACCTCTTATCGCGTAAGAACATGCTGGCCATGATCATCTTTGCCATATTAGTGGGCTTCGGCGCATTACGGTCGGGCGATAAAGGCAAAGCATTTGCCGGTTTCTTAAACTCCGGCAATGAGGTATTTAAACAAGTGTTCATCATCATCATGAAAGCGGGCCCGGTTGGCCTGGGCGCATACTTTGCATACCAGGTGGCCGTTTTCGGACCGAGCTTATTTGGCACTTATGCCCATGTTTTGGGGATCGGCTATGGGGTTAGCCTGTTTTTATACGCTGTATTTTATTCGCTTTACGCTTTTATTGCCGGCGGTATCAGCGGCATCAGGCGTTATTGGCGTAATAACATCATCCCGTCTGCCACGGCTGTTGCAACCTGCAGCAGCATTGCTACCATCCCCGCTAATTTAGATGCGGCCAAGAAAATGGGCGTGAGCAACGTAATAGCCGGGATCACTATCCCGCTGGGTGGCACATTGCATAAAGATGGTTCCAGCATATCCTCTATATTAAAAATGGCGGTTGTTTTTGCCATGTTCGGCAAAGGCTTTGATAGCGCGGGAGTAATCGTTATTGCCCTTGGGATGACCGTTTTGGTAAGCATTGTAGAAGGCGGCATCCCCAACGGCGGGTATATAGGCGAATTGCTTTTTATATCAGCGTATGGCTTCCCGCCTGAAGCACTGCCACCGGCTATTATTATTGGTACGCTAATAGATCCTGTTGCTACCTTGTTAAACGCTACGGGCGATACCATAGCAGCCATGATGATAACGCGGTTTGCTGAAGGGAAGTTGGTGGCGGAAGAATCTTTGTAATGAATAATATAGGGCGGACTCTCTTTATTTTTTTAACCCTGTTGCCTTTAATGGCAGAAGCTCATGGAGAGGAAATACTTGCTGTTTTTATCCCGGCGGTTATGGCCGGAGTGTTATTTGTGATGTTGTTGTTTGTGAGGTTTCCGGTAATTACAAGGGTAATATTATCCATCACTTATTTCATAACTTTTACCGCGATGTTTTTCTTCGCTGATAAGTTGCCATTCGAGGATAGCGATGCTGCAATTTGGGTAATACTCGTGTTTCCGGTTTTGACAACCATAGCGCTTTACTACGTTTTCAAAGCTAAAGGATTAGGTAGAGCTCAGAAACATACTAAATAGCGTAACTGTTTAGCAGGGGGTTACAAAAACTAAGCGCTTTTTTTGTAAAAATGCCGGATACCGGCGCGGTCTATCTTCCGCTCCGCATGCCACAATTCATAGTTGTTTTGCAGGTTCACCCAAAATTGGGCAGAATTACCGAACGCTTCGGAAAGCTTTACAGCTAATTCCGGGCTGATACCCAAATGGCCGTTAATTACGGACGATAGGTTTGCCCTTGCCATGTTCAACCCTTTAGCTACTTCGGTGATTGTTAAGCCACGTTCAGTAATGAACATCTCCTTCAGTATTTCGCCGGGGTGCGATGGTGGTAATCCTCTTTTTAGCATGGTGGTTGTTTTAATGATAATCTATATAATCAACATCGAAGATACTGCCGTCTTCAAAACGAAAGATGATTCGATAATTGGCACTAACTTTCATCGACCAGTAGTCTTTCATATTTCCAGTCAGCTTATGTATTCCAGAACCAAGCTGCTTGATGTCATCTTCAGATGATACGGCATCCAGGGCTGTTAAGATTCTGGCGATTTTAGATAACTGTTCGCGCGGCAATTTAGCGCTATTCCCATCCTCATAATAAAGTCTTAAAGCTTTGCTATCGATGGTTTCAATCATAATACAAATGTAACATGTAGTACTACATGTTACAATAGAAATTTGAAAATGTTATATTAAATAATACATTTAGAAGATGAAAACCCCAAAAATAACCTTGTCAATAATTTTCCTGATTCTGCCGTTGTTGGCAAGCGCCCACGGCGAGGAAGCTTTATTAACCGGGTTTATTTATGTGGTTTCCGTTATCGTATTTTTTATCAGCCTGATATTTATTAATCTGCCTGGGAAAAGTAAAGGCCTTTTAGCGCTGTCTTATTTTGGTGCCTTTGTCGTTACTGTTATTATTGTGAACAGCATGCCTTTTATGGATCATATGGCGCTGATAAACCTTATATCGGTTTTTTTGCCGGCAGCTGTGGTTGCCTGCGTTTATCACCGATTGAAACCAGCATCATAATAATTTAGTTTCTTTAAACTTCTTTCTCATTATACTCCCGCTGCATCGCCCTTGCTGTTTGCGTGCTACCGTCGTGGCTCCAGCCGGGCGGGTTAACAAAATATAAAAGCTTGTTCTTTAATCCCGGCGCGTGTTTTACATCGTGCAGTAACGCTTTCCATTCGTGGAAGAGGATATTTACCGGCCCCAAATCCTCCGGCTGGTGGGTAAGCCCGTATTTTACAGGTTCGGCAGGGTCTTCGTCATGGAAGGTGCCGAATAGCCTGTCCCACACAATAAACATCATGCCCATATTTTTATCGAGGTAGGGGATGTTGCTTGCATGATGCACCCGGTGATGGGCCGGTGTTACAAAAATATAGCCGTACCATTTGGGCAGCGGGATGTGGTATTGCGTATGCACCAAATTGCCATATAGCTGCGTAAGCAGGTAGGCGTATAAAATATCCACCGCGGTAAAGCCAAACAGCGCCAGTGGCATGTAAAAGAAAGTGCGGTATAACGGTTCGAACACGGTTGAACGGAAGCCTGTACTAAAATTAAAATGCTCCGAGGAATGGTGGGTTACATGCATGGCCCAAAATAGCCGGCAGTAATGCCCGGTATAATGCAGCACCCAGTACAAAAAATCTTGTGCTACCACCAGTACAAACCAATACACAAACAGGTTATTTATCTGCACAAATCTGAACTGGTAAGCAAAGTTCAGCAGAAAGAAAGCCATGCCGTTTACCAGCAGGTTCATGAAAAAAGCAAGCGTAGTGAGGTAGATATTGGTAAGCGTGTCCCTCTTTTCGTAGTAGTGCCGGTTTTCGCGATAGCTAAACCACATCTCGGTTAAAGTAAGGAGTACCAGCAAACCTACCAGTATCGCTACAGCTTCGTTTCGGGCATCTAAAGGGGGCATTTTTCTATAAAGTAGTGTAATATCTCAAACTGTCGCAAAGTTCTTGCTCAGTGCAGATATTATCAATACTGTATTGCCCAATGCTTGTCAGCAGGGTGCAATTTATTTGGCCGTTCTGATTTTTCTTATCGTTCTGCATGAGTTGGAACAATGCAGAATAACAATCATCGGCTATAGAATGTTTAGGATAAAGTTTACCAAATACTTCAGCTATCTCCGCCAGTTGCTCATCAGGCAGGCCAACTTTTTTATTAGAGAGCCAGGCCTCGCACACCATACCAACAGCAATGGCTTCGCCATGGGTGAGCGGGTTGCTGTCGTTCAGCATAGAATAAGTTTCTACCGCGTGACCAACGGTGTGCCCAAAATTTAAAGCCTTGCGGATGCCTTTTTCGTGCGGGTCTTCAATAACCACTTCGTTTTTTATTTCTACCGAACGGTGTACCAGTTCTATGGCAGGCAGACTAAGGTCGCTGGTTTTTAGTTTATCCCAGTAGGCGGCATCGCAGATCAGGCCGTGTTTTAGCATCTCGGCAAGGCCGGAAAGGATCTGGCGTTCGGGCAGGGTTTTAAAGAAATCGGCCACCATAAACACCGCTTTTGGCTGTGTAAATGTGCCGATGATGTTTTTGATGCTATCCAAATCCACACCGGTTTTGCCCCCAACGGAAGCATCCACCTGCGAAAGCAGGGTAGTGGGCACCTGTACAAAATCGATACCTCGTTTGTAAGTAGAGGCCACAAAACCACCCAGATCGGTAACTACACCGCCGCCAAGGTTTATCATCAGGGCTTTACGGTCGGCACCAAAATCTATCAGCATCTTCCAAACGCCTATGCAAAAATCAAGGTTTTTGCTCTCCTCGCCCGCATTTATTTCAATGATATCAAAATTGTCCGCCTCGCCAAGGTATTGCTGCAACAGGGGCAGGCAGTGTACTGCTGTGTTCTCGTCGGTTAAAACAAAACTGCGGGAGTATTTGCCCTCTTTTATAAAATTAACCAGCTGGGTTAAGCTGTCTTCGAAAAATATCTGGTAGCCGTCGCTTTGTATTGTGTTCATATTATATCACCTTGATCTGCTGACCTCTGAATTCAACCAAATCGCCGGGTTTAACTTTCAAGCGTTTGCGGTAATCTATGGCACCGTTATAACTTACCTCGCCATATTGCACGGCTATTTGGGCTTCGCCGCCGGTTTGTACCAAGCCGGCCGCTTTTAGCAGTTGTATCATGGGGATATAGTCGCCGATTACCTTAAATTCAATCATGGGTGGCAAAAATAAACTATTCGTGCAATAATGGGTTATCATTTTATAATTTTGCAGCCTGTTGGCAGTTAATAGTTCATGGTTAATAGTTCATAGTAGCCCGCAGCTGCCATGAACCATCACCTATGAACTATGAGCAATCAGCCATCAACCATGAACTATAGATGAATAACAAACTGTCCTTCGAAAATACCGAGATCGCTTTTAAACACTCCAGCAATACCGACCTTAACCGCGCCTACTGGCTGTTTAAGGTTATCAACGTGAATTTTTTGGTGAAGATAGGCCCTCCTATCACCAACTTTTTTATGAAGATAGGCATGCCTATCAAAAGCCTCATCAAAGCCACCATATTTAAACATTTTTGCGGCGGCGAAACCATTGAGGAGTGCAACAAAACCATAAAAAACCTGGCCGATGGCGGCGTAGGTACCATCCTCGATTATTCGATAGAAGGAGAGGATGATGAGTCTGTTTTTGATAACACCCGCGATGAGATCATCCGCACCATTGTGCGGGCGTCTAAAGATAAAGCCATCCCCCTTACCGTATTTAAAGTTACAGGCGTTGGCCGTTTTTCTTTGTTAGAGAAACTGGATGAAGGCCTGAAACTGAATATGGACGAACAGATGGAATGGCAAAAAGTGCAGGATCGTGTGCTGGAGATCTGCGAAATGGCCCACTCTGAAGGTGTACCTGTGATGATAGATGCCGAAGAAAGCTGGATCCAAAAAACCATCGACCACCTGGCCATTAACATGATGCGCTTTTTTAATAAAGAACAGGCTATTGTTTACAATACCTACCAAATGTACCGCCACGATAAGCTGGCCTCCATTATTACCGATTTTACCGTTGCCGAGGATGAACGCTTCATTTTAGGCGCGAAAATAGTGCGCGGCGCTTACATGGAAAAGGAACGTAAACGGGCCGAAGAACGCAGCTATCCATCACCAATACAGCCGGATAAAGCCGCCACCGACCGCGATTACAATGACGCCCTTGTTTTTTGTGCCGACCATGTAGATAAGATAGCCATTGTAGCCGGTACCCATAACGAGGACAGCTGCCGCCTGCTTGCCGACCTGCTCGACGAGAAGAAAATAGCCCACAATAACCCCCACGTATATTTTTCTCAACTGCTGGGCATGAGCGATAACCTGAGCTTTAACCTTGCCGATGGCAGTTACAACGTAGCCAAATACGTGCCCTATGGGCCTATAAAAGCCGTGTTGCCATACCTGTTCCGCCGTGCGCAGGAGAACACCGCTATTGCCGGGCAAATGAGCAGGGAGCTAAGTTTGATCGTCAAGGAAAAGAAGAGAAGGGGGTAGAAAGATTTCGAATTTCGGATTTTTCCTCAAGCGTCATGCGAGGAACGAAGCAATCTCAGAACTTTGCATAACGGCCTTGCAATCGCCGACCTGCCTATCAGAAGATTGCTTCGTTCCTCGCAAAGACGAGGTGGTTAAGCGATTATTACTCCCTCACCACATCCGTATCAACCGGCACATAGCCCAATTGCCGGCTCATATTTACCACCTGCCCTTTGTGATGAAATTCATGCGTGATAGCGTGGGTAAATACCTCAAAGGGCGACCGCGTTAGCTGGCTGCCATCCGGCCGTGTGATGAGGATCTGCTGATCGAATGAATTGGTGAAATGATGCAAAAAATCATTCATCACAAGGTCTACCTGCGCGTATGCGTTGCGTACAGCGGGCAGGTCCTGGTGCTCGTCGTTTTTAAAGAAGGGGCGCTGTTGCTCCATCAGAGATTTTGATAACCAAAACAAGTAGCAGTTGGCCACGTGCATCAATTGCGTTATCATGCTTTCGTTATTGAATGTTGCAAGCGGCGTAAGCAGATCTTCCGTTTTTACCGTTTCGCAATAATCAAACAAAGCCGTACGGGCGGAGAGTAATAACTGGTATTGATGCAGCAGGGTTGTGTACATAGGTGCTAAATTAAATGTTCGCGTTTGGCGAAAGCCTGCAGGGTATCGGGCACGGTCATTAAAAAGGTTTTTATGCCTAATGTTTTGGCTGCTTCCAGGTGCTGCGGACTATCGTCTATAAACAACGTTTCGGCGGCAATAAGGTTGTTCTCTTTAAGCACTTGTTCAAAAATATGCCGCTCGGGTTTACGTTTGCCAACCAGATGTGAGTAATAGGTTTTCTCGAAGAGATGCTCGTTATTATCAAAACCAAATTCATCTTTCAGATACTTCATGATGTAGGTGTAATGAATATCATTGATATTACTGAGCAGGAAAGTGCGGTATTTGTCTTTCAGTTTCAATAATAAGTCGTGATTGCCGGGGGCGATGCCTAATAAAAGGCTGTTCCAGGCATCGGTGATCTGCTGGTCGGTAACCTCGGCATTGCCTATCTTTTTCTTTACATAGGTACGAAACTCATCAGCGGTAACCTCGCCACGGTCGAATTTATCAAAGATCTGGTCCTGCTGGCGGTGGCCGAAAAAGCCTTCGGCATCGGTAACGCCCAGTTTTTTAAAAGCCTGCTGCGCGATGCGAAAATCAATGCTGAAGATAACGTTACCGTAGTCGAATATGATGTTTTTGATGTTTTGCATAAACATTTTGTAATTTGATGGCAAATATGTGCAAACGGCTTTAAAATTCTGTTGCGCATAAAGCCAAAATTAAACCTTTAATGCCATGCTGAGCAGCAAAAATGGTCAATTATTACTCATGCCTTCACTTTGCCTGCGGGCATTTATAAGCCTCAGTCTTTTACGAAAGCCGGTTGCCGGCTGGATGGATTGAAATCCCCTGCTAATCTTTTAACAACTTCTTGAAGAAGGGGTTAAGCTGCTCCGCTAAAATAGCATGGTCCTCCACGCTGGGGTGCCCGCTGCAACCGCGTGGATCCATCGGCGGGAAAAAGAAGGTGGCAACGGGTTTATCTTTAGGGTAAAGCGCGTCAATTTTGGCTTTGATGGATCTCAGGCAGTTCTCTAACATTTTACCGGATTCACCCTTTACCATTGGGCTGCTTAATAAAGCTATCTGTGCTTTAGGATATTTAGTTTTTACCAACTGAATAAATTTTACAAAGTTGCCTTCATAAACCGCGGTATCAAAAGGTTTGCGTGGGTGTACGCGATCGCCTTTACTGATATCGTTTGTGCCTAAAGCGATGCTTACAATTTTGGGGCTGTAGGTAGTAAAATCCCATTTCTGCTGCCCACCCACCTGGAAATCTGCATTCTCATAAACCTGCGGCATAGACGGGCTATCCATATTCCAGGTGCGGTAAATGCCGATGCCGCTTACGCTGCTTAAAATAAAATTGGTTTTAAGTGCCCGGGCCACCCTTGGGCCGTAGGCCATATAAGCGTTATGCTGATCGTGGTAGGCACCCGTGCCGCACGGCACTTCAGAAGCATCTGCCGCTGCACCACAGGTAATACTATTGCCAATAAACTCGATCAGGGGCAGTTTTTGTACCGATAAGGGCGTTATTTTCTCGGCAGCGATCTTCTCTATAATTATTGCCCCGGTATGTGCCTCGGTGGCCTTATAGATCCAGATGGTGTGCTTGCCGGGTGTGGTAGTTATTACGATAGGCGCTTTTGAGTTTCCGTTTACGCGTAGCCGTTTTTGATAAACGCCATCCAGCTCGTATTGCAGGTAATTATGCGCACTTGCATCGGCAAGGCTTACGTATAATGCGCAGGTTTCGCCGGTAAAGCTAATACCAAAATGCACTGCCGAACTTATCAGTTCCAGGTTATGCTGCTGGTTATACAAATAGCGCCCATAAGGCTTTAATTGTTGGGCGGTTAGTGTATCGGCTTTAATAGTTGACTGTGCATCGCACGATCCTAATAAAAAAAAAGCGATAAATGATAGTATAAATAAACGCAGCCGAGGTGCCATAGGTGTGAATAATTGGTGGATACAAGTATAAGACCTGCAGGGAATAAACCCAAACGCGTAGCTTTATTTGTAAACAAAATGCTAATAAAGTACCAAAGTTCTACAGCGCTGAACCGGGCGATACCCCGTTATTTGATCACTGATAGCCTATGCCTGGCCCGGTATTCATTAGGCGAACAGCTATAGATCTTTTTAAACTCCCTGAAAAAGTACGTTTTGTTATTGAACCCGGTACGGTAAAATATTTCGGATACGGTGAGGTCCGACGCGGTTAACAGTACCGATGCCTTTTGCAGGCGAATATGCCTGATGAGTTCGGTCGGTGTCATATCCGAGAGGGTTTTTATCTTCCGGTACAGCTGAATTTTGCTGAGGTTAAGCGCGTTCTCTAAAAATGCACCGTCGAGTTCTTCGTCAATATTATCCTCAATTACGCGTGTTACTTTTTCAATAAAGCTTTTGTCGCTGGCATCCAGGTCGCGGGTATCTAACTGAAGCCCTGTACTGCCCGCGCTAAATACCTGGTGCAGTTTATCGCGGTACTCCAGTAATTTTTGCACGCGCACCAGCAGGTGCTCGGTTTGGAATGGCTTAGGGATATAGGCATCGGCACCGCAGCTGTAGCCCTCCGTCATGTGTTGAATGGTGGTACGGGCAGAGAGCACGACGAATGGAATATGGCAGGTTTCGGCTGTGTTTTTCACGAGGTCGCACAGTTGTAACCCGTTCATATCGGGCATCATAATGTCGCTGATGATGAGATCGGGCATGGCGCGGTTGATCACCTCAATGGCCTGTTTGCCGGTTGATGCTTCGTAAATGATGTAACCCTCGCCTAAAATATCTTTTAAAAGGAAACGAATGAGCTCCTCATCGTCCACTATTAAAATGGCTTTCTTCTCCTCCTGTTCAAAGCTTTTTACCAGCGATTTTTTGTTATTATCTGCCAGGTTAAAATGACCGACCGGGTTCTGCGTATCCGGCAGCGAACCGAAGATATACGATGCGCTGTCGTTTTTATCGCTAAGCTCAACGGTTTGGTGCGCGTCAGCAGGAACAAAATTCAAGGGTAGCAACACTTTAAACGCAATCCAGTTATTTTCGCAACTTACGCTGATCTCGCCGCCAATCAGGTTCACCAGCTGGCGGGTAAAGGCCAGCCCAATGCCCGAACTGATCTTATTTTGCTGGCTGCCATCCAGTACAAAAAAACGGTCGAACAGTTGGCCGGTTTCTTTATCGGTAAGTTTACAGCCGGAGTTAGCTACCACAATTTCCAGCATACCGGTGCCTTTTTTGGGGTGGGCATCAAATATGATATACTCTTTGGCTTCGCAGTGTTTAAAAGCGTTGGATAGGAGGTTGAAGATGATCTTCTCCAGCTTGTCCTTATCCATCCACATGCTCATCCCGCCGTCTACATTGCAGGAGAAATCGAGCTGTTTTTGTTCCACCAGGGCATTGAACAAGCCGGAACGGTTAATCAGCAATTCCGATACATCTAAATAGCTGTAATGGTTTTGTAATTGCCCCGATTCTGCCTTGCGGAACTCTAATAATTGGTGCACCAGGAAATGCAGCCTCGATGCTTCCTGTTTTACGATGGAAAGGAAATTACCCCCTTTTTCTTGCTGCCCAGCGTTTTTTGATTTGAACAGGTAGCGCTCCAGGGAGCCTAATATGAGTGTTAATGGCGTTTGCAGTTCGTGCGCTATATTGGTGAAAAAGTTGAGTTGTTCCTGGTGCAGGTGCTCGTCTTTCTCGCGCAGCAAGTGTTCCATTTTTAACTCCTGCGCCATCACGAACTTGTTTTTGCGGTAGCGAACAAACAGGGAGACCGCGCAAAAAATAAGCGTGATGTAACCCGCGAACGCGATAGGGGTAAGCCACCAATACTGCTTAACGGTAACGGTGAAAGCGGTTACGCCGGGTGTCCAAACACCCTCGCCATTGCTCCATTTTATCCGCAAGGTGTAGTCGCCGGGAGGGAGGTTGTTATAAATGATCTTCTCGTGCTTACCTATAAAGTGCCAGCCTTTATCGCTCCCGGCCAAAAAATAAGCGTACTGGCATTTTTGCGAATTGGTGTAGGTGATAGGCTGCAGGTTCAGTTCAAAGTAATTATCCTGTGGCTTTAAAACATAATGCTGGTTAATTACCGAGCCGTTCTTAGTAAGCACTTTTAGCCCTCTTTCCGGCGCGTTCTTTCCGGCGAATTGCATATCCGAGATGAGCAGGTGGGGTTGCTCGTTGCTTACATTTATATTTTGCGGCATAAAATAATTAAAGCCATAAATACCCCCAAAGTACAGCATTCCTGCCCTATCCTTCCAAACCGCGTTATCGCTAAACTCGTCGCTTTGCAAACCGTCCGATTCCTTGTAATGCACAATTTTTAAGGTCTGCGGGTTTATCTTCGCCAACCCCTTGTTGGTACTGATCCAGATGTTGTTTTGGTTATCATCATTAATGGCGTGGATGGTGTTGTTTGGCAGGCCGTTGCCGGTATTCAGTTTTTTAAATACCGGGTGGGTAGCGGTTGCCGCTTCGTTTTCGTTTATCCAGTTGAGGCCAAAGCTGGTACCTACCCATAACCTTTGCGCCTTATCTACAAAGAGCGACAGCACATCATTGTTAGACAGGCTGCCATTGTAGGAGAATGCCTTGAAGGTTTTAAAAGTCTTTGTCGCTTTATCAAATACGTTTAGTCCACCATACCGGCAACCGATCCATATACGGTTGTTGCTGCCCTGTGCCAGCGTATAGATCACATCGTTGGCCGGGCCTTTGTTATCGCCCGTGAAACGGTAGGTTTGCAGGTAACTGATCCGTACCTGCCCCGCGGTGTTTTGCTCCAATTTTAAATGCACCAAACCCGTTTCGTTCAAGCCAAGCCAAACGGAACCATCCTTGTCCGGGAGTACGCAATGCACAGAACCAAAGGACGGGTAATCTTTACTGTTGATGATCTCGCTCCAGCGGATAAAATTCTTCCGTTTAAGGTCGTAAACGGTTATACCCTCGGCATCTGAGCCGATATAAGCCAGCCCATCCCGCCCTTTTTCGATGGCGTAAACACAGTTATCCAGCAGATCCACATTGGTGTGAAAGGTATTGATGGACGAGAAGGACACATTTTTGCTGCCCCAATCTTTTATGGTGATGATGCCGTTGCCCTTGGTGCCGATCCACAATTCGCCGTTGATATCTGAGAATGCCCTTACGGGGATATGGAAAGATTGCCCGTTCGGTTGCTTTTGCACAATGCCGAAGTAGTTCTCTTTTTTAGCCACTTTCATTACACCGTTGCCATCGGTGCCAAACCAAAGCAGACTGGTGGCATCATTCATCAGCGAGGTAATCCGCACATTTTGCAGTACTGGGATCTGCACGGCAATAATGGGGGTAGGTTTAAATTGCTCATCATATTCGCCAATGCCCTTTGATGCCCATGCAAATACATAATGATTTTTAAAGAAACCCATGGAACGTACCTCGTGCGGCAGGCTGGTCAATTGTTGTTTTTGATATTGCTTGTCAATCAAATTCAGCTGCCCGGTTTTGGTAGTGTAAAACACGCGGTGGTTGCTGAAGAAAACGTTATCGATATCTTGTACCGATTTAAATTGCTTCACCGCTTCAAAGCCTTTTTCGGTGTGCTTAAAAGCTTCGAGGATGCCATTATCCTTTAATAGCCATAGGTTATCCTGTTCATCAAAAAGGATCTTCACCAGCATAAAATCGGGCAGGCCTTTAATTGCTATCTTATCAAAAGCGTCTTTCTGTTTATTGTAATGATAAAGCTGCGAACTGTTTTTGTTTGCGGCGAATACCTCGTCGTGACTATCTATCGCCACGGTAAATCCGCTCGATTTGATCTTTTTGGCGTTGTAGAAGTAGTTGGTGAAATCGCCGGTGTTTTTATTGAATTTACTGAGGCCCTGCACTGTACCGATCCAGATGTTGCGGCTTTTATCGCCCTCTATCTGGTAGATCACATTGCTCGCGATGGCGTTTTTATTGCCGGCCTTTTCGTAATTAAAAACGTGGATATTGTTGCCGTCGTAGTAGTTTAGTCCATCCCAGGTGCCAAACCAAATGATGTTATCGCTATCCTGGTAAATGGAGTTGATGCAGCTGTTGGATAAACCGCTGCTGTTATCTATTTGCTGAATAGTGAACTGCGCTTTACAAACATTTGCAAACAGCGCAAACGAAAGCAACAGGATGAATGCTCGTAAATATCTCATGCAACCGGCGTGTAATTTAGCAAATGTTGACAGGGGGATATCTCAGGAAGCATCCCGACCGGTCATTTATAATTGTATATCAAAGCTAAGTTTAGGCGCTAAAATAAAGTAATACTATTTTAACATTTAGCGGTGATGAAGACGTGTAAACCGTGTTTGCCGCATTTGAGACAATATTTTTACAATACAAAATTTGCACCTTAGCCATCAAAAGTACCGATAAAATCACGTTTGAGATTGTGTTAGCATATAGCGGGTCAGGACGGGTCATACTGATAATAAAAGGTGCAAAATATGTTAACCCTGTAAAAAATTAAACAGTTGTATATCAGTGTGTTATAAAATATATATTTGAATTGTGTTAAGTTATGTTAACCCTAAACCAGCCGTATTTACAACTAAAATACGCGCCTTCCCTAAGCAACAAGAAAGGGCGGAGATACCCCCGCCCAATCAACCAATATAAACTAAACTATAATCTTACCAGCCCGGCATTTTATCCAGATTCACCACTCTTGGCGATGTATACAGTGCTTTGATATTCGCCTCCGTATTGCCCGAAAAGGTAAGTTCCGACCAGCTCATGAAGAACGTCCACCTTGGCTGTGCAGATAGCTCATCAGCCGTGGGCAGCTTTTCGCACTCACCAATGGCAATGGGCTTACCGGCTGCCGCTGCCACCATAATATCGTATTTGGCTTTGGTGTAGCCGCTGCCATCGTACACATCCAGCGCTGCTACGTCCCAGTATGCATCGCCCGGTTTATAGGCAGATGCATCGCTGCCTAATGAGCCAAAATCCTGGATATCCCACACCCAAATGAGGTTGGTGAGGCCTTTTGTTTTGGTCATATAATCGTGCAGTTGCTCGTACAGCTTGCGGGTACCGTTGGCGCCCGGGCGGCCACCCCACCAAAATGCGCCCTGGTTCATTTCGTGGTATGGGCGCCAAAGCACCTCCACGTTTTTATCTTTTAATTGCTGCAGGTACACGCAGATCTCATCCACCAAACCTTTCCATTTGGTGTTGATGACGGTACCGTCTGTTAGTAGTTCCGTCCATTGCGCGTCGGTTAATTTGCTTTGCACACCGGTGGCGTCAAAGCCGCAAGGTTCTGCAAGGGCAGGGTTGCAGGAGTGCCACATAATATTTACCAAAGCACCTTTTTTAAACTGGGCGACGGCTTCATCCGTCATTACCTGGCGGTTCATAATGTTATCCGCCTGGAACAGGAAATCGCCGCTCCACAGCGCCGGGTATTTGCCGGTAACGCTGAAGGCTTTGTTGGTCCACACAGCAGGGGTGGAGTTTGGCTCGCGGTTGTGGATTCCGCTCAGCACTTTTGTGCCACTGATGCTGTACAGATATTTTAACGATTTAAACGGCGTGTTGGGGATCACCGGTAAAATAACCTCCGGTGCCGGCGGCGATTGTTTAACCTCTTTTTGGCAGGCGTAAAAGGCAAATGCCATCCCCATTAAGCCTATTGCTGAAATTATAGCTCTCTTTTTCATAGATAACGATCTTAGGTACCGTATTACCGGCTGTTTTTTTATGGCATCCGCAAGTGAACTTGTGTTTGCCGTTTTCTTACTGATTTTCAGGGTATTCACCATCAGGCTTAAGTGTTAACAGCGGGCATAAACATTACGCCCGCTGTTATAAATTTACTATTGTTTCTTAACATCAATCCAAAGCTTGTATGGGCGCTTTACTATCTTATCATAGTCGCTGTAGATATTGCCGTAATCATCGGCACCCGCTATGGCGAATGTGAACGCATTGTCGGTAATGGTTTTCTTCAGCCCGTTGCCCAGGTCGCTGGTGCCCGCGCCATCAAAGGTGCACACCTTGGTTGTACCATCGGTAAAGGTGAACGTGATGGTATTATTAGCGTAGTTGTGCAGCCATTTGCCGGTACCTTTGGGGATAACGCGGTACTTGCCGTTTACATCGGTAACCGGGTTTTTAATGTAGGTGAAATCGGCGTAAGCGCCATCGGCACCTGCCGCGTTCACTACGTCGCCCTGCGTATTACCATCGGCTGTAATACCGGTGTAAGTAAAGGTTAAGGTGTTGTCGTATTCCGATGCCGGTCCGTTTGCGGGCCATACCGATTTGGACGCCATATTCAACACAGACCCGCCACCATACTGAGGACCTGTACCGCCATACAGGGTATAATCCTGAATGGTAAAGGTGCCTAAAAGCGCCTCGGTAAATGGCTGGATGATCACCGTCCATTCGCGGGCTTCACCGGTTTCGGAAGTTACGGTGTATTTAGCCCGGTTGCTGTTGGCGGCAAAATCTACCACCTGGCCGGATGCCGGGGTAACCGACGATTTGTAAGAGGTTTGGATGGTAGGCTTCACCGCGTTAAACGTGGTGCCCGCTTGCAGCAATACACGTACGGTAACGGTAGCGTTGGGCCTGTCTACCACGGCCGGGCCAACCTGCACCAGCCCGTCGCTTAGGCTTACGGCCTCTATGGCGCGCTCGTGGCTTTGGATGCCTGCCGCCGGGTCTTTTTTACAGGCCGCGAAGAGCAACACCGTAAGTATAAATAGATAATTTATGCGTTTCATTTTCTTGATTCTTTTTTGTTTAAAGATTTGGGTTCCTGTCAACTTCCGATTGCGGGATGGGAAAAAAGTACGGGTCCCCGCTTACGGTTTTGCCGTATTTGGTTACCAGTATATTTTCTATGTTATGCGTGCGGCGGAGGTCGAAAAGGCGCTGACCCTCAAAGCACAACTCCCATGAGCGTTCCTGCAATACGGCATCTCTGAATTGCTGCACGGTTAAGCCCGGCGGCAGATCGCCAAGCCCGGCGCGGATGCGAATGGCTTTAACAGCGGCGTAACCTTCGGTAGTTGGGCCACTTGCCTCGGCATAAACCAATAACACGTCCGAGTAGCGGAGGATAGGGGTATTGCAGCTGGTTTGGTCGCCCGCCTGCCAGCCCGAATCGTTAAACTTATTGCTGAACGGACGGGTGTAAGCATCTGTGATGCTTAAATTCTGCGTTGGGCCGGTGCCGGAATTACCGCCGTTTACATCACTTATGGTGGAGATGATGAGCTGGGTTTTCCGTTTATCATTCGCGTCGAAACTGTTATAAAGGGCTGCCTCGGTTAAGAACTCATTGAAGCCACCCGGTACGAATACACCGTTCGGCAACCTGAAGTTGAGGTTAGGCATAAACATTTTAGGCAGTTTGGAATAAAGGCCTTCGTTGGTGCCGGTACGGTCGGCACTGGCATCCCAAAGGTGCTCGGGACCTGCCTTTTTGTTCACGTCGTAAATGGCAACCAGGCTTGGGTCTAAACCGTAGGCGGTTTGCTCGTTGATCACCTTGCCCGAAAACTCTTTGGCTTTAGCGTACATCTCATCGGCATTAGCCACAAAATCGTACCCCGGCGAACCGCTTGCCTTGCCCGATGCCAGCGTTAAGTACACTTTAGATAACAGCCCCCAGGCACCAACCTGGTTTACACGGCCAAGGCGGCGGGTTTGGTCCATCATGCCTGCTGCCTGGGTTAGGTCGGCAATAATCTGATCATAAATCACCTTCATAGATGATTTAGACAGGTTGGTTTTGCTCGGGTCATCAACAGGCTCCAGGTGCATCGGCACTGCGCCAAATAAACGCACCAGGTTAAAGTAATGCAGGGCACGCAATGTGTATGCTTCGCCTATTATCTCGTTTTTGGCGGCATCGCTTATTTTGGTGATGGCAGGTACATAGGCGATAACCAAATTCGCCCGGTTTATACCAACGTAAGGCAGCTGAAAGCCCGGCCTAAGCGTAGCGTTTGTTGATGTTGCCGATAGTTTATCCAGCAAAACGTTATCCGCGCTTTTACCTGCGGCTATCTCCATATCCTCAGTGGGTGCCTCGGTTAGGGTGATGAAGTTACGCGAGTAATAATCCAGATCGGGTAGGATAGAGTAGGCGTAGATCAACGCCGAATTAGCATCTGCCTCTGTTTTGTAAAAGTTCTCGGTAGAAAGAAATCCGTACGGCTTTTCGTCCAGTTGTTTTCTACAGGCGGTGAAGCCGGTAACAGCTAAAACCAGCGCTATATATTTTATTTTTTTCATGTTGTTTGCTCTTAAAAATTAGAAACTAACGTTTACGCCCAATGAATAAGTCCGTGGTTTACGGTAGTTGCCACCAAACTGCCCGTTCTCCTGCACTTCAGGATCGAAGCTTGGGTTGAACTTGGTGAAGGTGTACAGGTTGTTCCCCGAGAAGTAAACCCGCAGGTTGGAGATACCTTTGATGGTTTGCGGCTTAAGCGTGTACCCTAAATTCACATTCTGGATGCGCAGGAAGGAGCCGCTTTCGATATACCAGTCCGACGCGTAATTTACCC
Organism: Mucilaginibacter sp.; assembly: GCF_039925265.1. GTDB lineage: Bacteria > Bacteroidota > Bacteroidia > Sphingobacteriales > Sphingobacteriaceae > Mucilaginibacter. Next base: position 60,917 of record NZ_JBDSZG010000050.1, on the reverse strand, counting down.
TGGTAGAGTTTACGCTTGGGAAAAGGTTGGTTGGGTTATCGGGTGTCCAGCGTTGCAGTTGCGCGCTTGGGGTGAATTTAGAAAAGTTGAACACATCATTCCCTTTCACGCCGTAAAACTGGGTGGAAAGGTCGAACCTTGCATACTTTAAGCTGGTGTTAAAGCTGTAAGTAAAATCGGGGTTAGGGTTACCGATGATGTACTTACCGTTTTGGCCAACCGCCAGCGGACCGCCTGCAATGTATTTCAGGTCGCCTGCTTTTTGCACCGTGCCGTCTACCGGGGAAGTGCCACCGGTTTGCTGCACAATACCATCAAACAAGTAACCTACAAATACCTGTGCCGGGTAACCGTTAATGTAGTAATTAAGCGGCGCACGGATGGCCTCTATATCGCCTTGCGCGGCCTCAATAGAGTTGCCACCACCAATGTTCAGCACCTTGTTACGGTTTAAGTTGAAGTTACCGCCAACACTCCAATCGAATTTGCCCTGCAGGATCTGCGCGTTTACGCCCATCTCAAAACCCTTGTTATCAATAACACCATCGTTGATCTGGATAACGCTGTAGCCTGATGAAAGGGCTATCTGGTTCAGTCTTAAAAGGTCGGTAGTGTGTTTAAAGTAGTAATCGGCGTTGAGGGTAAAGCGCTGGTTAAACAAGCCCAGGTCTATACCAATATCCAGCTGACGGGTGGTTTCCCATTTCAGGCTTTTGTTACCTAAGCCGTTGAACACTTTACCATTTGTATTAGAGCCATCGTTAAAAAACGGCGGGCCGTAACCGGTTTGGAAGCCGCCATCGGTAAAGTATTTGTAGCTACCGAGCAAGGATAACGATTGGTAAGGAGAGATGCCCTGGTTACCAACGATACCATAGCTGCCGCGCAGTTTCAGTTCTGATACCTGCGGGATGTTCTTCATAAACGCCTCTTCGTTCACTTTCCAGGCTACTGCGCCGGTAGGGAAGAAGGCGTATTTGTTGTTAGCACCGAATTTTGACGAACCATCAGTACGGCCGGTAAAGGTGAACAGGTAACGGTTAAGGAAACTGTAGTTGAACCTGCCGTAGTACGACTCCAATACCGATTTGGTGGAGTTATTGGCAACCAGGTAAGTGGTTGCACCTGCAAGGTTCTCGTCCTTTAAAATATCATTCACAAAGCCCTGGCCCTGTATGCTGGAGGTACGCACGGTTTGGGTTTCGTAGCTGGTACCTGCCACAAAGTTGATGTGATGTTTGGTGCCAAAGTCCCTGTCGTAGGTTAAAAAGTTCTCTACGATGAGGTGGTTCGAATCATAATTGCTCACCGTACCCAAACCCTGGAACTGGTAGCCCGATGAAGTAGCATCCCTTGGCTGGTAATTATCGCTGATGGAGTTACCGAAGGCATTGCTGATACGGGTACGGAAATTTAAGCCTTTCACGATATCCCAGCTGATATAGGCTGACGACAAGAGGTCTAACGTTTTGCTTTTGTTAAGCACCTCGTTGGCAATTTGTACCGGGTTGTTATAATCGTTACTGCCGATATGGAAGTAAGTACCATCGGGATTGTAAGCCGGGAAAATGATGTTCCTATCTACAGATAAGCCTTGCCCGTAGTTCTTTGTCCAGTTGGCGATGATGTTTACGCAAAGGGTAACATTCGATTTTAATTTTTGCTCCAGGTTGGCGCGGCCGATGTATTTTTCATAACCGTTTTTAATGGCCAGGCCTTGCTCATTGTAGTAATTGCCCGAAACGGAGTATTTTGTTTTATCGGTACCGCCATCTGCCGAGAGCGTATAGCTCTGCGAGATAGGGTTGCGGTAAACCAAGTTTACCCAGTTGGTTTTGTAAGGCCATGGCTGTTTTGTTGGGTCGATACCGCGCAGTTCTGCTACAGAAGGGTAGTATGTACCACCGATAACCTGACCAACATATTGGGGCGCTTCGCCACCGTTGATGCGCGATTCGTTGTTGATGCTCGCCACATCCACCGGGTCGGTAAACAGATCGAGCTTGTTACCCAGGGTTGATACCGTAGTCAACGCGGTCAGACCGATGCGTGCCTGCCCGGTTTTGCCTCGGCGGGTGGTAATGAGGATAACCCCGTTTGCACCGCGCGAACCGTAGATAGCCGCTGATGACGCATCTTTTAATACCTCGATAGATTCGATATCATCCGGGTTTACCTGCTTAATGCCGCCGGCATCGCCCAAGGGGATCCCGTCGATAACCACCAACGCGTTAGCATCGCTGCGCGAGCCGTAACCACGCACACGGATAGTTGCACCTGCACCGGGCTGGCCAGATGGCGCGATAACCTGCACACCGGGAATTTTGCCCTGTAAAAGCTGGTCTACGTTGGCCGATGGTACACGGTTAAGATCGCTGCCTTTGATGGAGCCTACCGAGCCGGTAACGTCGCTCTTTTTGGTGGTACCATAACCTACAACCACCACCTCGTTAAGGTCGCGGCTGGCATTTTGCAGCGATACATCTACTTTGCTTTGCCCGACTGCAACCTGCACCTCGCGGGTTTTCATCCCGATGAACGAAAAAACAAGCGTGGCCTCCTTGCCGGGTAAAGAGATGGAGAAAGCGCCTTTGGCATCTGAGACTGCCCCAGAGGATGTGCCCTTTACCGCGATGGTGACGCCAGGCAGCGTAATTCCCTGCTGATCTGTCACCACGCCGGTTACCTGGCGTTGCTGTGCCAACGCGGTTGCAGCGCTGATACAAAGCCAGATGACACACATGAAAGTTGTGTAAATTGTCCTCATAAATTTTTAATTGGTTTATGAGGACAATGTTACCTGCGCGGTTATAAAAGCTATTCCACTATTGTTTCAATATGGTACACCGTTGTTTTAATTAATTTAAATTCAGATTGTTATATATTTAGTGGTTCTTATTTTTTCTGTCGACAAAGCAAACCAAGCGCTAAAATAAGAGAGCAGCCAACCGGATAGGCAGTTGCTCTTTTGCTTGAGGTATATTAATAAGCGTTTTCGGAACTCATGCGGAATCTATCAGGCGCGGCTGTATTGTTCGTCGGTAACCTGTTCCATCCAATCTACCGGCGAACCGTTCAGTTTTTCCTGTATCGCAATATGGCTCATGGCTGTGGTGGCGGTAGCACCGTGCCAGTGTTTTTCGCCCGGGGTAAAATATACTACGTCGCCCTGGTGGATCTCCTGCCTCGTTTCGCCCTCATGCTGCACCCAACCAGCACCTGCGGTAACTATAAGCGTTTGCCCAAAGGGGTGAGTGTGCCAGGCGGTACGGGCACCCGGTTCAAAAGTAACCAATGCCATGGCCACGCGCGATGGCTCCGGCGGATTGATCAGCGGATCTATCCGTACTGTCCCGGTAAAGTATTCGGCGGGGCCTTTTGCTGAAGGCTGTGTGCCATTACGTTTTATTTCCATGTTGATCCGTTTAAATTATTCGTTTTATTGGCGGCAAATTACCTGCCAATTTACAGCAATACAAATATACCCCGGCCGTACGTACTAACAGCCATCAAACGAAAAAGTGTATAATTCAAACAGTTTAAACCGTGAAGAACGTTAATTATATTTAGCCTTATAATCTAAAGGGGATACGCCGGTTATCTTTTTAAAAACTTCCCTAAACGCTTTATCGTCCGAATATCCAACATCGTTCATCACCTCAAAGATGGTTTTCCTTCCTTTTTCTAACGTGCTTTTGGCAACCTCTACTTTTACACGCTGCAGGTATTCTACGGGGGTGTTGCCCGTGGCTCGTATAAAACGCCTGTCGAACGTTCGCCTGCTGATAGCTAGCTTTGACGCCAGCTCTTCAAACGAGATCTTCCCGCTTAAGTTTGCCTCAATAAAAGCCTGTGCCTGGCCAATCAATTCATCACCGTGGTTCTTTTGCGCCTGGAAGATAAAGAAAGGCGATTGCGAGTTCCTGTCCATATCAATCTGAAAAACTTTGGAGCAGAAGATGGCCGTTGGCCTGTCGAAATATTTTTCTACCAGGAAAAGCATCAGGTTTAAAAACGAGTAAGCCCCACCATTGGTGTAGATGCCTTGGTCGGCCGTTACTAATTTATCTGTATGGAGCTCAATATTCGGGAATAATCTTCTAAACTCACTCGCGGCATTCCAATGGGTAGAACATATTTTGCCATCTAACAAGCCGGTAGCGGCGAGTAAAAACGCACCCGTGCAAATGCTTGCAATCTCGGCACCTGTTTTATACTGCTCCTTTATCCAACTGATGAGCGCGGTGTTATGCTTAATTACATTTACATACTCGTGCGAAACAGAGGGGATGATCACCAGATCGGTTTTTGGGAGATCCTCAATATTTACGGGATGTATGGAGAAGAACCCGCCGTCCAGTTTTAGTTCGCTAATAAACCCGGCAATACGCACCTCCATTTTCGGCTTGTTTCCAAGCCCCAGCCAATAGCCGTTTGCACGGGCCAGGATCTGGAACGCGCCTGTTACACTGGCCAGGTTAGCGTATTCTTTCGGGACAATTATTACAACTTGTTTCATACCTCGGAATTTTAAACAAATATACATGCATGTTATGTCCAAATCAACCCGGTATAATGTCTGTTTCGCACCATGCTATTGTTAGATTAAGACACTAAATTTGTTTTATCAGTTCATCACAACAATTAAATAATGTATAACTATAAATTCATAAAAGGGGTGTTAATGGTGATACTCAGCGTATCCGCCATATCCTCTTTTGCTCAAAAACAACAAAACACAAATAAAATGAGTACAGCAGATTTTACAACCACCATCCTGGTAGCCCAAACTCCAAAACAAGCTTTCGACGCCATTAATAACGTACGCGGTTGGTGGTCCGAGGAAATAGAGGGCAATACAGCCAAACTCAACAGCGAGTTTAAGTATCATTACCAAAATGTGCACCGCTGCCAAATGAAAATAATAGAATCTGTGCCCGGCAAGAAGGTGGTTTGGCTGGTTATGGATAACTATTTTAATTTTATTAAGGATAACAGCGAATGGAAGGGGACGAAGGTGATCTTTGAGATCTCGGAAAAAGATGGCCAGACTGCTATCGTATTCACGCACGCGGGGCTGGTGCCTCAATATGAGTGTTACGAAGTATGCCGGGGTGCCTGGACAAACTACATCCAAAACAGTTTGCGCAACCTTATCACCACAGGTAAAGGTCAGCCCAACGGCAAGGACAAGCCGCAAACCGAAGATGAGAGAAAACTTGGGACAGTCCAATAATGCCGAGGTGAATTAATGATCTGTGAATAAAATAAAATTAAAAAACCATATGAATGATTACCAAAAAAGTATCAGCGTAAACAATTCGGCTGAAGAGGTATATAAAGCGCTAACCGAACACATACAAGATTGGTGGAGCGACGATTTTTCGGGTGCGGCCGCCCAAAACGGCGACCAGTATAATATAGCCTTCGGTGAAACAAAAAAAACCTTCGAGATAGCGGAAGCAATACCCGGCCAGCAAGTTGTGTGGGTGTGCCTGAAAGCGTATATTGATATGGAGGCCCTGAAAAAAAAGGATGAATGGGTTGGCACGAGAATAATTTGGACCATAGCAAGTGACGCAACCGGAACAACATTAACCGTACTGCACCAAGGATTGAACCAAACTATTGAGTGCTACGATGTATGTGAGCCCGGTTGGAATTATTTTATGCAGAGTTTGTACACCTTTTTAACCACCGGGACAGGAACACCTTACCGCAAGAAAGAAGGTACGCTGGAATGGGAAAACAAATAGCCTTCCTAAAACAATAAAACGCAAGTAGCCTTAATGACATCATTTAGGCTACTTACGTTTTATTGAACGGCTATTGTTTTAGCGCCGGGATAGTAATACCTAACCATTATTTTCCCCATTATCAGATTTTAACGACTTAAAGTCTTCAATTCTCGATTTATCAGTAATGGTTTTTATAGTTTCATCCAGCTCATTGGCCGAAATTAAAAGATAATCGAGTATCTCTTTCTGTTCCTCTGCAGTGTTGCTAAAATCATTCAGCATTGGTATCAGCCCCATCATTCGCGATAGTGGCGCGCGTACAATGTGAGATTGGATCCACGAAATTTCGCGTAAGCGTGTGTTTTGACTTTCAATTGCCTTGATGTAATTCTGTATTTCTGTTATGTCCGTGGCTATCGCAATGTTGGCTTTAATGCCCAAATACTTAATTGGTGCCACCTGGATTTCAACACTCATTAATTCACCGTTCTTTTTTTTATGGGTCAGGATCCTGCTGTAAATACCATCCTTATGATTGGCTCGTTCACTAACAGCACGCAGCATATCGGGGATTTCTTCAACTGGCCTGATCACATCTAAACTCATTGACAAAAACTCTTCACGCGTGTAGCCATAATGCTGTACCGCCGCATTATTAACATCCAGAAACCGGAAGTTATTAATGTCTGCAACCCATGCTGGTAAAGGGCTAAGATTAAAAAGTTCGCTATACATTTTTTTCGAGAGTTCCAGGTCGGCGTTAGAAACAGCCAGTTCCTCGGCTTGTTGTTGCAAATTCTTGTTCAACTGCTTCAACTGCTCAAGAGCATTTCTCCGTTCGGTAATATCGATGCCCGAAATACATAGCCCTATTACCTCTTTGCCATCATGAACAGGTTTTACGTTTGCGATAAAATAGTGAGAAACTCCATCTTTTGTATATGATATTTCATAATCTTCTGATTGGTTTGTTTGTATCACCCGGTCGTATCTTGCAAGCGCATTTTCTCGCCTGTCGGGTAAAAGTGAATCAGCTATATTACCTCCAGCCCGCAATTCCATACCAGCAGCATGTAAGTAAATATCTTTCATGTGTTTGTTAATAGCAATAATATTGTATTTAGTATCAAATAACATGTATGATACGTCCGTAGTTTCGAACATCGACTTTAGATTAGCTTCCGACCTTTTCAGTTCGTCATAAATAGCTTTTCGTTCGGTAATGTTTACCATTGTGCCAATAAGTGCAGGCACGCCGCGGTATAAAGTTGCTCCTCCTAATATTTCGAACCATATGGGCTGGCCATCCTTTTTAACCACCCGTGTTTCATACCTGCTGGTTGATGTGATCTCATTATCCACCCGTTGCTTAATGTTTTCTCTAACCACCCCGATATCATCCGGATAAATAAATTTTTCGAAAGCTTCGTCAATGATCTCTTCCTCGCTATACCCCATATCCTCAATAACCCTTGGATTGACGTACACGATCTTGTCGTTTTGAATGATATATACGCCGACGATAAAGTTCTCCACCAGGTTTTGAAACTTGTATTGGGACTCTATTTTCTCCGTGATGTTTTCTACCTGGGCAACAAGATATAGCGGACGCTTATCCATATCTGTTATGAGCGATACATTCAGGTTGATCCAAACAATGCTTCCATCTTTATGGATATACCTTTTTTCCAGACGATAGGTGTCTGATTTCTCTTGCAGAATACTATTCTGGGCAGCCAGGTCTTTTGCAAGATCGTCAGGATGGGTAACATCCATAAACGTGAGCGATAATAGCTCTTCCTCGGTATACCCCAGCATTTCGGATAACGACCGGTTTACTTTTATCCACCGCCCCATAGCGTTTTCTTCTATCGAAGTAATCCCCATGCCAATTGCCGAATCTTCAAAAGCCCCGCGGAACCTATTTTCCGACTCCACAAGCTCTGCCTGTTGGCTATCCTCATCAAAGTAAACCTCTATGGCTTCGGCTATGGAATTAATAAGGCTGCGCTCTTCCTTCAAGAATAGCCCTTCTGCCTCCGGTGGCATGTTCGCAGTATAAATTACTTCAATACTTCCTTTTCTGCCATCAAGTAAATTGAAATCGGCTTTCTGCTTGTTTATCGAATCCCGGTAACCTTGTGTTTTGTATTCTTTGCCATCAAACGATATTTTCGCCTCACACACTTCGGGGTATTGCCAACCCGGCGGCAATACTTCTGTTATTTGCTGTAGCAGCGCATCCGTATCAACATGTTCCTGCTGAAGTATTTGATTAACCTTGTAAATAGTGGTGAGTTCTTTTACCCGCTCCTGTAACTGGTGCTGGGAGTCCTCTTTTTCCTTGCGGATGTTGATGTTTTGGACTGCGATGGATAAGTTAGCTGCAAGGCGGTTAAGTGTCGACGCCTCATCTTCATCAAATGCGTTTGATTTGGCGGAATAAATTACTAACGCCCCGCTTTTATCGCCGCCGAGGCTAAGGTACAACGAGGCCGATGATTGGATACCAAAAAAAATTGCATCTTTTACAAACTGACCAAAATACGTCGAATGGGCCACGTCGTTATTAACGACAGTTTTACCGGTAAGTAAAGCCATTGCGGTTGGCCCGTTAGATCGCTCGGGGTCATCGAGCACTATCTTTGCATCCTTTAAATATTCGGTAGCGCCAATTGCAGCCAGCGGAACGACTGTTTGGTCTGTAGCGTTCACATCTGGTTTGTGGCAGATCCAGGCAAGTAAATACCCGCCCGATTCCACAATACAGCTACATACCCGGCTGTAAAGCTGATGAATATCTGGTTCGAAAAGGATAATATCGTTGATTTGATTAAGCAGATTCAGCTCCTTATTCATCTTATCAGCCTGGGAGGTTTTGATGTCTATTATTTCTTTAAGCTTGAAAGGTTCACGGGCTTTACGGTAAGCAAGCAAACCCGCAGCAAGCGATAGTAGGATGCCCATGCCCGATAATTCAAAGAGGAACCTATCGGCAACATAACCCTCACTGTAGCTGATGCGCAGCAGCCAGTCGCCCTCGGGTATTTCAATGTCAATATGTTCGCTTTCCCTGGCGGGTTTGGTATCAGATAAGGGGAAAGGCGCAATAACCTTGTTCTGGACCTTTAATAATTGGTATGCGAATTTTTTCTTGTCAACCCCTGCTTGCTCAAGCTCTTTTTGAATTACCGCCAGCCGCGTAAGTACCGTGGCAACAGCTTTTACTTTGTTGTTAATAATTATGGGCACCTTTCCCAATATCCCTGTATCGCCAAAGCGCAGGCGCCGTGGCCCGGCAAAGTAAATGCCCTTCCGGTCTACAGCGCGGGCTTCTTCGGCTCTTCGTACCGGATCGGCATTAACGTTGGTGCCGATGGTGCCTTTATAAACCGCATCGGGGTAAACATTTTTTACTATACCGTTTTCGGTTATCTGTAGGGCCTGCGCATAAGGGCTGTTGCTTAGTATTTGGCGGGCTATGCTGTCAAACCTGGCGGGAACCCCATATTGCTTGTATATAATTGCAAGCGTATTGGCTGCAGCCACATCACTAAACAAGATATTACGGAACCGGTCTTTTGTAGCGGTAGCCTCATGCTCTAATTCGTTCTTCTGTTTGGCTTTTGAGATTTTATACTGTTGATAAGTAAGAAACTGGGTAAGTACAACCATGCTCAAAAACACAATAGCAAAAACTAAAGATGGCAGCTTGTACATACTGGCGACAGAGGTTTATAAAGTATATGCAATGTAAACAAAAGTAATTGGCTATTTCAACGAACACGTGGAAAAAATGCTTTCAAAATATCATCAATCCCAAATTTAACTTCTTCCGCATTGCAGGAGCCTCACGCTCAAAATAGGAGAGAAGGCCATTATCGCTATTTCTCATTTCGGCTACAATTGTCCTCAATCAGGCTACAAATAGCGAATGAGGACTGCTGACCTTTGAGGTATCAATAACAAGAAAAGAAATCATGGAAAATAAGAATGAAACTTCGGGCGTTGGCTCTGCTCAAACGCCTGGTACCGATAACAAAGTTTGGTTTATCACCGGCGCTTCCAGGGGATTCGGTCACATTTGGGCCGATGCGGCGCTTAAGCGTGGAGATAAGGTTGCAGCCACTGCACGCAGATTGTCAAGCATTGCCGACCTCAACGACAAATACGGCGATAACGTCCTGACTTTAGAACTGGATGTAACCAACCCCGAGCAAGTGAAGAGCGCGGTTATCCAGGCACACGCGCATTTCGGGCGATTAGATATTGTACTTAACAATGCCGGTTATTCATTGGTAGGTACCATTGAGGAAGCAGGTGCAGACGATGTTAGAGCGATGTATGAAACCAATATTTTTGGCCCGCTTGCGGTGATCCAGGCGGCATTGCCATTGCTTAGGGCACAGGGCAGCGGCCACATACTGGGTACATCAAGCAACTTGGGGCATGTAACCTTGCCTGTAATTGGTTACTATTGCTCCTCAAAATGGGCTTTTGAGGCTATCCACGAAAGCTTAGCGGCAGAAGTAAAGGATTTCGGCATCAAAGTAACCATTATTGAACCGGGTGCTTATGCCACCGAATTTGGCAGCCAGGAATCGTTAAAATTTGTAGCAGGGCTTGATATTTACACCGACTATAAAGCACAGTTTTTTGATAGGATGAAATCTATGGAGCGCGGCGATCCCAACGCCACCCCACAAGCTCTTTTTAAAATGGTAGATTCGGAAAACCCTCCGTTGCGGTTCAATCTCGGTAGTCACAACTTAGAATGGACACGTTCTACCTACGCCGAACGGTTGGCAACATGGAAAGAGTGGGACGCTGTTTCCAGCTCGGCCCAAAGCTTATCAAAGTAATTATACTTGCTAACAGACCAATGATAACCGATATTTATAAAACTTATCGGTTATCATTTTATATAAGTGCTAAAGATGAAAAAAGAAGAAAACAGCCCTGTGCAAATTGCGTCGCTATCGCAAGCGCACCAGTTTTTTGGTTTACCTAAACCCATGCATCCATTGGTTAGCCTCATAAATGGCCGCCAGGTGCAGGCCGAAAACATGGCGCTGCCGCAACACCATGTACTGGGCTTTTATAAAATATCTTACAAGCCCAAATTGGGCGGTAAGCTACAGTATGGCCAGAGTTATTATGATTTTGATGAAGGTGGCTTGTTATTCATATCTCCCGGCCAGGTTATAGGTAACACTGATAGTGATGGCGCGGTGTGTTCGGAGTATACTTTGCTCATTCATCCCGATTTCTTTTTAGGTCATTCTTTGTCTAAAAGCATTAAGCAATATGGCTTCTTTTCTTATGCTACCAATGAAGGCTTGCATCTTTCGGAAGATGAAAAGGCAACCATTATGGAGATCTTTAAAATGATAGAAAAAGAGCTGAACAGCCGGATTGACGATTTTAGCCAGGACGTGGTCATTTCCCAGGTGGAGTTATTGCTCAATTATGCCAACCGGTTTTACAAACGTCAGTTTATAACCCGCAAAGCAGTGAGCAACGATCTGCTGGCAAAGCTGGATGACCTGTTAGCCGATTATTTTAATAACGAAAGATCGTTAACACAAGGCATCCCAACCGTTCAATTCCTTTCCGAAAACCTGAACATATCGCCAAGTTATTTAAGTGATATGCTGCGTTCGCTAACCGGTCAGAACGCACAGCAGCACATCCACAATAAACTCATAGAAAAAGCCAAGGAAAGGTTATCAACCACCAGCTTATCGGTAAGTGAGGTTGCCTACGCTTTGGGTTTTGAACACCCGCAATCGTTTAATAAGCTATTTAAAACAAAAACTAACCTTTCTCCTTTAGAATTTCGGCGATCATTTAATTAAGCGACTTCCAGATCACTGGCCATCATAAGCTCGCTGCAGGGCGGCTACGTCCGGTTTTTTCATGGTCATAAAAGCTTGCGTAATGCGTACAATTTGGTCAGGGCTGCCGTTTTTCAGTCCTTCTAACATAACCGTTGATGCAACCTGCCAGGATACGCCGTATTTATCCTTCAGCCAGCCGCATTGCCCGGGTGCACCATCAGCAGAAAGCGCTGCCCAATAGTAATCAATCTCATCTTGCGTTTCACAAGGTACCAACAGCGACACCGCGTCGTTAAAGCTAAAGCCGTGTGGATGCGCGCTGTCCATGGCAGCCATCCAGGTTTGGTCTATATAAAAATCACCAAACATCAAACTACCTGCCTTATCTGGTCCCATATCTTCCGTGCGCGGGGCCGTAGTACCGCGTTTACCGTCTTTAAACACGGAGCAGTAAAAGTCGATAGCTTCATTGGCTTTACCGGCCACCTGGCCGGTGTACATCAACGAAGGAACGATCACCGGCCTTTCTTCACCGTCGGGATTGGTAAGGATCAGTTGCCAGGACACACCGTATTTATCGCTTACCCAACCATAGCGCTCGCTGAAAGGGTAGCGGTCCAGCGGCATCATCACCGATCCGTTGTCTACCAATTTATTCCAAACTTCGTCAATACGACTTGCTGCGTCCGGGTCACGCGAGGGATCAAAATTGATCATAAAGGAAATAGCAGGGCTGATCTCTAATCCTTTCCCGGCGCTGATACCCAGGAACGACTGGCCTGCCATAGTAAATTCAACTATTTCGCATTCCCCGCCGGGCATAGGAAAATGGCTAACATAGTCTAAAGCCGAATTGGGCATTAACGACGCGTAAAATTCGGCAGCTTCTTTGGCTTTATTCTGGTCGAACCAGATGTGTGGTTTGATGGGTAACATAGGTAAATGATTTGGTGTTGATATATTAAAAATTGTACGCGCTATTTGTTTTGATAGATCATGTAACTATAACCTTTGCTGATGATCTATTTTATTTTAGCGGCTTAACTATCTCAAAATTAACTTCTTTTTAAATATTAGAAAAGGGGAAAAAGAGACATTTTAGGGGCGTATTGCGACAGCATTTAAGTTAAGATCAAACCATCAAACTAAATAAAGAACCCTTTATCTTATATTGCGTATTCATAAAGATCGCATGAAAAAACCAATGCCCTTTGACTTCTTGCTGGGCTACCTGCCCGCCGGTGTCATTGTAAAGCCGGCAATTGGGATGTTTTATATTTATTTCGATAAAAAGATAGTACTGATCTTTCGAAAGCTTAGAAAAAACTTACAGCATAACGGCATTTGGATCTCTACCCGGCGGGAAGATCACGCTAGCCTGAAGGCGGAGATCCCTGCCATCACCGATTTTGTATTAGACGAAAGCTTCGATACGGCCTGGCTGCTGCTGAGTGACAACCTGGATGATTTTGAAAGCGCGGCCATACAGCTTTGCGAACTTGTTTCGCGCAAGGATCAAAGGATAGGCAAAGTAACGGCCAAAAGCGAGGCTATGTTTAAGCACTAAACTGTTTGGTTGTAATGGCCAACTTCTTCCCAGGAAACAACCGTAAAAAGTAAGTGGGCGATCTTTTAGAAAACCTTGTGCTTGTATTTGGAGGCGATTATTAATACACCTCATCAACTTTTCGGACTGAGCCTTCATTTGCTCCAATGGGGATTTTCGAAAAGTTGCAAAAACTAAAAACGGCCTTAGCGATACCGCTAAGGTCGTTTGTGCGCCCACCTGGCTTATGTGGTTATCTCTATTTTCGGTTGATTGTCAATTACTTCGCCTAAACCGGATAAGAAAAAATAATATTTATTATGTGACTGGAATTCCCAATGAATATTTTTTATCTACCTCTCCGTGTGTCTCCGTTTTTTCTCATAATTAATGCCATCAGGTCAAACCCGATGGGGGAATTTACAAAATTTCTCTTCTATTAAATAAGCGATACCGCTTTCTAAAACCATGTAACTGTGCCGCTAATTTACCTGTAGTACGTTACTGCCACTGCTTTCTATGTTATCGGTATTCAAAGTTTTTAACTGATAAATATTTAACTGTCCGGGTTTGTAACTTAGTGTGGCAATTACATCTTTCCCTGCGGGGATGGTATCTGTAAGCACAAATGCTTTTCCGTTGTATTTATATAATCTATACTCTTTTACCGTTAAATGACCCCCGATAAGCCATTTAATAAACAATTGTTTATCAATGACAGCGGCTTTTAAATACTTAGGGCCAAAATTCTTTTCGAATGCGTTTTTGTAAGTAAATGGCAAGCTAAATACGCTTTGCGTGTCGCCATTAACGGCCTTTACTTGGTACTTATCGCCATCCTGAGGTTTGGGTAGGGCCACGTAATTTAAGGCAGCGCGCACAAGCCCATTAGGCAGGGGTTTAAATGTAGTTTCGTTTGCTTTTTTGTAGTAAACAGCATAGGCCGCCATTTCGGTCATACGAGCACTGTCAACACTCCATGCCAGGTTGTAGGTAGTATCGTTACTGATAATGCGCAGATCCTGTGGCGGTGACAGTGGAGTATGGGCCTTACTGTATAATACAGTGGCTGTATCTGTTGCTATACCTTTGTTAAATGAATTACTTTCGGGGATAACTACATACTGATACATTTGGTTATTAACCAGCGTGCTTGTACTATCTTTCCACAAATATTTACTGGTTTTAGACTTAGTGATTACCGTTGAGGCCACTACAAAGCTATCGCGATTGGCAGTGCGTTTTTTGATGTAAAAGCCACGGGTGTTTTCATCTTTGGTATCCCAGGTAACCGTAATTACGTTATCCTTTTGTGTTGCTTTTAAATTTGTTATGGCTAAAGGTAAAATAGCATAATCGGGCAATACAAATATCGATGCAGAACTCGAAATCTCGCCTGTAACCACATTAGTCATATCTAAACGGTAAAAAAAAGGCTCGTGGGCGTCGTTCACCTTATCAACATAAATGCTATCTGTATTGGTTACAGTGGTGATGGGGCTATAGTCTCTATCTTTTTTACGGCTGCGCATTAGCACCGCGCTACGCATAGCGTAATTGTTGGCAATGCTCCAACTAATAGCAATATTATTTGTGCCCTTTTTGTTAATAGCTTTAAGATCTGTAGCCAGCGGTTTGGCATCAGGTGCGAAAGCATAGCCCCAAACTTTTTTACTTTGCAGCAGTGTAGTGCGGCTGCGCACATTAACAAGGTATTGATAAACACCAGGTGCCCGGCGGGTGCTGGTATCAGCAAGTTGCGATAATTTGCCCGCCGGTATCCTGTAATTTGTTTTGATTTGCTTAGTACCGTCAGCGCCTTTACGTACGATATCAATATGCAAACTATCGCCGTTGAATACAGGCGGCACAAGGCCAATAATAATATCGCCACCCTGGTAAGTAGCCTTAAGCGAATCGTTAACCGCAACTGTTTTTTGTTGTGCTAAAAGCGTAGTGCCAAACAATAGCAGGCTTATAGTTATTAATATATTTTTCATAGCGTTAAGTGTTATTTTGTTAAGTGTACGTGGAATTTAAAATCTTCTGCTAATTCTTTTTTAAGTTCCAAATTAAGGCCAAGATCTAACTGCCCAACGCAATATATCAGGCTGGCTTTTACGCCAAAACCCACAACTCCCGCAAGGTTGGTGCCTGTATAAGTAAGATCGATATAAGCGTCGGCCCCACCGGCTAAGCCAAGCGAGCAGAGCTCAAAATTGTACAGACAACTTGCCTGTGCAAATGCTTTACCACCTATATTAACCTTTACACCATCTTTAATATTTAAAGAGGTATGCAAATCGATACCGGCCGAGAAATCGAAGTTTGGTGTAAATGCGTTTAATCCCGGTATATCCATTGGCATGCCTGGCAGTTGCGGCAAATCTTTTTTGCTTAGTGATTTCATCACGTTTACGTAAAAGCCTTTTAAACCATTATTTATCTGCGGCAGTTCGTTATATAGGGTTACACTCAGTAAATCGTTATACATGTACTGCGGCAGCGCTGCATCATAAAAGCCTAATGCTATGCCGCTTTTTATAACGCCTAAAATTGGTAATGGCGTAAGCTTGGCATTGGTAATGGCCCCGGCTATAATAAAACCTTTGCCATCAATCTGCATATTTATTAAACCATCGTTAATGGTAACCGGCCCTAAAACGATGTTAGCACCTTCAATTTTTAACGTTCCCTGTAATATCTTTTGCTCAAAATCAAGCGTAAGTGCAAGGTCGCCAAATGGTGTTGTTATGCCCTGCAGCTCTATTGCTTCACCTTTTACACTGGCAACCGCACCGTTAACCTCAAAGTCAATCAAATCGGCACCCGGCTTAAGCACGCTAACGCTTTTGCCAGTTGAATCTGCATTGTTAAAGCCTTCAGGTTTGGCGGTAAATTTCAGCAAATTCCATTTTGGGCCTTCCACCTTATTACCACCGGTGGTAATGTATAATTTTTTACTGGAGCCGCCCATGGCTATCAGTTGTCCTTCGGGGATAGCCATGCTTGTGGCGCCCGGGGTTTTGGTAATGATGCCCTGCACAGGTGGAATGGCATCGGCTATGGAGTTTTTGTAAATGAGCACCTCGCCGGTAACCTTTAAAAGATCTTTAGCCAATTCAAATTTTTGCCCGTTGTATTTTACTTTGCCCGGCATTTCAATGTCGGTTTGTAATTTATCAACAGCACATACAATGCCGGTGGCAGGGTCGGCTTTGGGATCGAAAAAGTTTTTGTAGAATCTGAATCTGCCGGTTACATTGCTATTGGCGCCAGGTATCATCAGGTCGGTATTACCTACCAGCGTAAAGTAATCCTTACCCACCTCAATACCGCTAATGGTTTGGGCAATTACGTTGTAATAGGTATGTTTTGCAGCATCTACCAGTACCTGCCTATGCTGCCCATCGCTGTAGGAGCTGAGCATATTGATGTCTATCTTATCGCCTGTGGCAAGGTTAGGCAGGTTGTTAATGCTGGCAACCGTTTTACTGGTATTGGTAAAGTTAATGCGGTAGTGCGGCTTTTGATCAAACGGTGCGGCAGCATCATAATTCAAGGTGATTTTTGTGCCCGGCGTTAAATTAAGCGGCGTTACGCCACCAAGACTTATGGCCTCCTTACCTGTTAAACTATTGGCACCAAGATCAATACTTGTTGGCATAATGATCAAATCCTTTAGCGGGACATTTGGCAGATCAGTTTGCAACGAGCCATTGGTTACCCTGAAACCGCCCTGGTTAACATCATAACGCAATCCGGTACCGTTAACTGCCCAGGTTTCCAGCGGCAGATTGATATTACCATCGTATTCCTGCCAAACAATATTATTTGGCGATACCCTGATGAAACCGGCTGGCAAGGTGCTGACGCCAACCAACGGAATCTGCAATTTGATATCAGAAGCCAGGTTAAAGCCTGCCTTCTCAAAATATGATCCACCCGGTGAAAGCGTAGCTGCAAAGTTATGAATAGAGAACCTGCTTTTCCCATAAAGCGGCGTTACACCAAACTTGGTTTTTGCCACATAACTATTGTTGGCTGCCATTATTGGTAATGGCCCCGGTACTTTGCCGGGCGTGCGTATGTAATCTTTCAGCTGGAATTTGCCTGTATAATTATAACTGAAGTTAAATGATCCCAGTTCGGATGTGAGGTAACCGTTTAACGTGCCCGAGCCATTATTGTTAGTGATTGTCAGCGGCTGGTATTGATATTGCACATCTGTACCCAATATCTCGCAAGCGTATTGGTCAAACGCTGTTACATTAAACGATGACCGCTGTAGCTGGATGGAACTTGCTACAGGTTTAATAGTTTGCTCTGTAGCAAGTAAGCCACCACCACTGTTAGCTATTTTAACTTCCAGGTCGGTAAATGGCAACCGCGCGTTTGCAATAGTGGTTTTAAAGTTCGCATTTGCCGGAAGCTTCACAAACGAGCCACTTATTTTTATGCTGCCCGCCGTTAAGTGTGGCGGTTCATTAAGCTCTACGTCAAGTCCCCATATTTTTGCGCTGGCATTTAGCGGTGCCAGGTAAAAGGTTGCCGTACCTGCGCCGTTAAGTCCCTGCACGTCCTGCATGTCGCGGATGTAGCCGGGAGCGCCACTTTTAACCGCGTAAATTTTAGATGGATATTGCAGGTAGGCATCATACATTTGCATGTAAGTGCCCGCGTTTATTACGCCTGGTAAATTGTAATGGCCGGTATTGTCGGTATAAGTTTCGTTTTGGATCTCGCCATCGCCGTTACTGCCGCTAACACTGTAAACCCGGGCGTTTGCTACCGGCTTTTTAGTAACCTTATCATAAACATAGCCGCTAAACACCTGGCCTTTCTTCATAGTAATAGGCACTACCGAAGCTGTTTTAGCTATTGGTATCTCTATGTAGTCATCGTAGCTAACAAAGCCGTTTGCCGTAATAATTACGTGAAACTCGTTATCTGGACTGGCAAGCGCCATGGCAGATGTTAAGCCCAATTGGTTGCTTGGGTAGGGCGTTTGGTTATTACTGGTTACAATGGTTGTGCTTTGCGGTACGGGTTTGCCGTACTCATCAACAATTTTAAACTGTACGCGGTGTAGCTTCTCTTTAACAATGGTTAGGCCTGTCCCGTCGCCGGCAACATTGCCAACCAGTGTGTACTCGTTGAATTTTATGTTCGCGTAAAATGCCTCTCTAAAATAATTGTCAACGGCGGGTTCTATTTGTACGTAAGCGTTGCTGCCTGCCTCGCAATTTTCAATGCTGTACCAGCCATTACTCGCCGTTTTTATGTAAGGGCCATTGCCAACACGCACGTTGCAGATTACAGGTTCACCTTTTTCGTTCACCACGTGCCCAACTATCTTGCCCGAACCTACCATTACCTGCTCAACTTGCGCGGGGTAGCGTTCGCCAAATAATATTTTTTGTTTGGTGGATACTATTTTATCAACATAACCCGGTTTGGATATTACAATGGTGCGCAGCGGGCCAGTTACTTTTACCTCGCTGCCTTGTAACTCGGTATTAACGGCCAGATCTTTCAAATGCACGTATCCATTCTCATCGGTGGGCACTGTAGTTACTTTAGCGAACAGCGATGCTATCCAACTATCATTTAAATATTCGGTAATGGTAACTTTTGCCCCAGCTATGCCTTTGCTTACACCATTTTGTACAGCCAAAGCGCGTAAGTATATTTCAGGTTTTTTAGGTGTTAGTATGATCTCTTTTTTGGACGTACCGACATAGCAGGTTGAATTTAGCTTATCGGTAGAAAAATTACCATCGTACTGGAAACCCATATCCTTCTTAACTCCTGAATCATCGTACAGTAAGGCATCCTGCAATTCGTACGCCAGGTTGCCTTCGTATTTCTGATCAAGCGCCTGTACGATTTTTTTAGCCGAACTAAGGTTGTAAAAGGTGATCTTTCCCATAGCATCGGTTTTACCAAGGTCTATTACTTTAGCAGGCTGGCCCTGTACGTCAGGCGTTAAAGCGATATAATCTTCTATTTTACCCTCGTACGGGTAACTGCTTGTTGATAATGGATAACTCCAGGACGTGGCATTTAACCGTACCGGGTAACCTGCTACAACCGTGCCTTTTTCCAGTGCCTGATCGGCTATTTTAGTTGTCGATCTTAATGTTATCTCCAGGTTATGCGACCAAACCAGGATCACCTCTTCGGGCAATACAGTTGTTTTACCGGGCTGCGGGAATAAGATTATATCCGAATTGCAAAACTCCTGCTCGGCAACGGCAATGCGCATTACCCCATAGGTAAACGTAGTAGTGCTGGTGCCGGTTGGGGTATATACCTCTTTAGCCTTACCATATTTATCATAGGATTTTGTCATTTTCTGATCCTCAACTTTGTTGGCATCCAGTAAACCCAACTTATAATCGTTAAGGAACGACATAGAAAAGTTGCCATTTTCATCAGTGGTAACGGTTTTAACCACCCTATCGGCCTTGGCCTGAAGTGTACCGAACAGTGCTGAAGTATTCGAGTAATTAAAGATCTCTTCGTCACTCATCGCGTGGAAATCCGAATATTTGGACGGCGCGCTTACGGTGGTAGTGAGCACGGTGTAAACTAATTTTAACCGGGCATTTTTTAGCGGCCTGTCCCCATTCTTCTTATTGTAAAAATTGGCGCAGATAAACTCCGGCATTAAGGCATCATAATTATACTCATTGGTGTAAGTCAACGTACTTGTATTTAATACCTTTTTACTTGTTTTTGGAAAACTGAAAGGTATGATATTAGGTTGTTCGTTACCGTCTTTATACCGGTAAGTATACTTACCCGTAATAGTGCTGTAGGTTGGCGTAGCTTCAACCACCGGTTTTGGCAGCGGAAGATATTTAAACAGGATAATTTCGCTTCGGCCTAAATTTGCAAATCTATCAAACGATCCTTTTGGGAGTTTAGCTGTAATTTGCACGGCATAAGTAGCGCCGGTATCCAGCTTTACCCTGTGCTCACCGTTTAATACGCCAAAGTTTTGTTTGCCAAAACTACTGTTTGATACCGGAGGCCCGGTTATATCATAAGTTGTCGCCGTAGTTGTATCGTTTAAAACTATCTGTACATTGTTATCTAAAAACTGTTGTGGAGGAGTAGTATCATTGGTTATTTTACCAATTTTTATACCGTATCTAACCAACCCTGCAGCCGGCGCCGCCCCATCCCATGCAAAACTGATGTTTGGCTGCGTAGGTGTAAGCAACCCTTTTAGTTGCATAAAACTGGCGTTTGCCAGTGGCGCGGTTATGTTTGGCGCAGGTAGCAATACCTCCGGCCCTTTATAAGTGAAGATGCTTGCAGGGCTTACGCCATTGTTTTTAAATACCACTTTGCCGGCTGCGTCAAATGCTTTTACACGCCAGGCGTAGCGTTTGTTCAGTTTAAGTGGTGGGTCCATGGCGCTAAGTATG
This sequence comes from Mucilaginibacter sp., assembly GCF_039925265.1. Lineage (GTDB taxonomy): Bacteria > Bacteroidota > Bacteroidia > Sphingobacteriales > Sphingobacteriaceae > Mucilaginibacter. Next base: position 40,354 of record NZ_JBDSZG010000050.1, on the reverse strand, counting down.
TAGGTTTGGGTACTCAGTGTTTTGTTAATCAGCGGGAAAGAGGTAGCATTAAGCACCTGGTTGGGGTTGGTAGCCACATCCGGCATTTCGGCCACTTGTAAAATGTATTGCGTGGCGGGTGGGGCATATCCGGCGTTGGCCCACACAAATGGAATAACTTGCGGAGCGTTGGTAGCGTTTTGAAATATTTTATCGGGCATAGGGCCCAACAAAATAGGTGCTTCGGGGTAGGCAATGGCGATATTGGTACATCCCAGCGGCGCTGTGGATGACAGCACTTTGTTTGTTTTCATATCTACGGCCTGTATACAAAGGCTATAATTCCCTTCGGGTAAGCGTGATGTATAAACCAGGCGACTTTTATCAACGCCATAAACATTGAGCGTGTTGAGGTCGAAAATATCGGGTAAAGCCAGGCCGTTTAGTTGCTTGCTCTCATTTGGCCCAAGGTTGATAGGACTTAGCGGTACATAATTTGATTTGGTAGTTAAGCGGATACCATTGTCCCCTTCTAATTGACCAACCAATTTAATGCTAATGGGAGTGGTGGACAAGTTTTGCAGCATTAGCAATACTTTTGATGCGTTTGGCCCCGAATAATCAGAATAATAAGGTGAGTAGGGCGGCAATACGTTTAAAACAATATTAACGGTTTGGCCATATAGGCTTGCGCCGTGCAATAAAAAGAACACGACAAGTAAGATCAGTGCCCCTTTTAATTTTTTTATAGATAGATAAATACTTTTCATAACGGTAGCTATTAAAATTTAAAAGGAATGAACTAACCCCAGGTTGGTACGCACCTCGTTAAAAGAGGGTAGAGTGACATCATTCGAGTTGCTTTTTAAATAATTGAGTGTCAGGTTAGCAGCATCGCGTTTGCCAAAGCGGTAAGATGTGGTTGCGTTGGTATTGAAAATATTGCCGGCATCAATATTATTGTTGCGCTGCAACTGGTAACTTACCGAACCACTAAAGCCAAACCTCCCTTCTGTTTTATTTAACCCAAGCGTTGGGCCGTAAAATATGGTGCGGCCAAAAGCCACATCGGCAATAGTATAATTCATATTTGCGTTTATGCCAAAGGCCTTTTTTGGAAAGCTAAGCTGGTAAGAGAAATTCCCCGTTTTGCTGTTCGATTTACTGTTAGGCGCAGTAAATGAGTTAAGATCAACCAACGATTGCAGGTTACCTACCAGCACGAAGCCGTGGGTGATAGTTTCGCCGTTTACGTTATAACGTAGTATTGCACTTACATTATGGTTAGTGCGCGCAACCCTGAATTGATCTATAATTGGGTTAAGCCCCCTGTCCTGCGTAATGCCAAAGTTGCTGTACCTAAGATCAATACCATAATCAGGTTTGTTGTACGATATATTGAATGACCCTATTTTTCGGTTGGATTGATAGGCCTTATCTTTTAGTAAATTATCGTTTTGTAAACCAAAACTACCGCTTAACTGCATCTGCCCCTGTATTAACCTTAAGGCGCCCTCAACGGTATAGCTCTGCGCGTCTGTTTCAAAATAGTAAGCCCCCATACTTTTATAATCAGGATCTATCCGGCGGTATTTTAGTTTGATGTTATAGATTTTTTGGTTGTAAGCGATGCTGGTTTGTACGGCGGTCAACAGCTGAGTTGACGCATTCAGTGTGATCAGATCGCGAATAAAACCTATCCGGCCCAATTCAAGCTTACCTGCCGTGTCCGAGAGTAAGTTCCGGGTATAAATACTGCCCGAAGCATCGGCATCAAACACAAAATGCTTTAAAAAGCTAAAGCGGGTTGATATACCCAGCACCATATTTTCAGCCGGGTCAAGTATGCCTGAAATAGGTTTTACATTCAGGGAGTTGATATCATCTTTTGCTTTCAGATAAATGATATCAAAGTGGTTACGCTCGGTACCCAGGCCCAGTTTAATACTGTAGCCTGTCCGGCGGTATGATGGTTGCTGCGCCAGGGCCAGGGGCTGTAAAGGGTCTTCTTCAATAGCTTTGTTAAATTGGCCATACATAAAACCAAACCTTAGCTTGCCCGGGTTTAATTCAACGCCGCCGCCTAAAAAGTTATGCCCCGCAAGTGTAAAAGGCGAAAATTCTAAACTCCGCCAGCCGGCGTGCACCGTAGCCCATTTATAGGTGGGGCTAATGCCATATTGATTAAACGGCTGTGTGTAGCTGCGTTCCTGATCGCTCACCACAATGCTGAACGGGAAACTAACCCCATAAATAGATATAGCCGGCGCTCCATTAAAAATATACGAGAAGTTGCGCTGCCGTGCTGGAATACCCTGCACATTGTAACTACCCAACCCTAAGCCTATCGAGCCATTAATGAAAAAGGGTTTTTGAGCGGCCAAATCGCTAACATCCTGTGCAAATGCAACAGGGCACAGCAAACTTATAAGCAGCATCAACGGGATAAATAGTGATATACGTTTCATATTAATTGTTTTATAAAGTGATGGTAAAAAGCAGCAGGCGGTGCCTGCTACCAAAAATTAAGATCACTTTAATATGACGAAATCACTATCCTTTAACCGATACTGCTGCATCAGTTGCTCCATGCTTTGGCGGTTAGCTTGCCGGCCTGCGCTTAACGTTTGTAAGCTGCTTGCCGGTGCCACCACTATACGTACCTTGTCCACATTTAAAAATGCCGCCGCGCTTGGTCCGTATTGTACGTTAATACGCACTATGCCGTCGGTACCCGCTGTATTAAGTTGATAGGTGTAGTTTTGTTGCTTGTCGCCTGTGTTTGTGGTATATGCCAACTGATACCAGTTAGCTGATACGGGGTTATGTAAATACACCATTATCAGGCCGCTTTTATTTACTCCTAAAGCTGTGCCGGGTATAGTGTAAAGCGTTGTGGTATCATTAGGGGTGATGTTACGGTTCATCCGCAGGTAAGCGAACGAGGTACTTGTAAAATCATCAAACCCGCCATAAGCCCAGATAAATGTGCTTTGCGCACTGGTTTCAAATGATTTGATGTTTGCATTCCCATCTGCACCTTTTAATGATGTCGGGCTGCCCCAGTTGCTGCCTACTTTAGGGCCATATATTTCGTAGGTGTCGGTGTTAATATAGAAATCTCCCGGCTTCCCTGTTTCTTCAAACGTAGGCGGCGGTCCAAAACCACTCAATACGGTAGATCCGGACGTGCCGTTAGCACCATTGGCACCTACTAAACTTACGCCCATACCCCAACCCGTCGCTATTTTAGGCCCAAACATCATTTTAGCCATCTTGGCAAAGTAAAAATCGCCAATCTTACCTAATGCAGGTGCAGGGTCATAGTCGCCGCTATATATAACTGTGCCATCAGCACCTGCCGGGCCGGCCGGCCCCTGCGCACCATCCGCACCGCGAAGTAAAATTGGTACGCCCCATCCTGCAGCCACTTTAGGGCCGTAAAGCAGGTAGTTTTGTTTGTCTAAATAGTAATCGCCGTTGACGCCGATATTTGTTGCCGGGGCGCCGTTACCGCTAAGAGTTACGCTACCATTAGTGCCATTTATTCCGTTAGTGCCGTTTTGCCCATTTGTACCATCCTGTCCGTTAGATCCAACGGCGCCATCAGTGCCATCGGTGCCTTTCAGTACAATAGGTGTTCCCCAACCTGTATTGGTTTTGGGGCCATACAACTGGCCCGTGTTACGGTCAAGATAATAGTCGCCATTGCTGCCAATATTGGCTACAGGCGCACCGAAGCCGCTGTAAATTATACTGCCATCCTTACCGGCAGCGCCAGCCGGGCCCTGCGCACCATTAGCACCACGTAATAAGATCGGGATATCCCAACCTGTATTTGATTTGGGGCCGTACAGCATGTAGTTTGTTTTGTCGAGATAGTAATCGCCAATTATACCTATACCGGATGACGGTGCTCCACTGCCACTAAGCGTGGTGCTTCCGTTTTCACCATCGGTGCCGTCGGTTCCATTAGCGCCATTTGTTCCGTTAGTGCCATTTGTACCTATCAGGTTTATTGGATTACCCCAGCCGGCGGCAACTTTAGGGCCATACAATTGGCCGGTGCTGCGGTTTAAAAAGTAGTCGCCTGCTTTGCCGGTGGCAAGAGCAGGTGCGGTTGTTCCGCTATAAATAATACTGCCATCGGCACCGGCCGCGCCAACGGGGCCCGCGGCACCTGTTGCGCCATCGGGGCCGGCTGGCCCTTCAGGCCCAACAAGGCCGTCTTTTGAACAGGAATACATGAGGGTAATAAATGTTAATAATACAACAAGTAGGTGATGTTTTTTCATGGTAGTGGTAGGTTATGATTACTGAATGTAAATGGCTTAGTCGTGTTCCGCTTTTGTAACCGACTAACCACTGTATATAATTGTAGAAGAGAAGTTGAAAACTAAAACCCAGGATGCATGGAGTCAGGGTGATACACCACCCTGAACTTACCCGCCGTTAATTGAGATTTTTGTTGAGGATTAGTTTCGTACAGGGCGTGCAACACAGGCGAAAAAGTGCCTTCAATAATGTAGGCCTTCTTGTCTGTCTTATCTATTTTGATTATTTGCACGGTATTTCCCTGCACCGGATCATCGGCTGTGGTACTTGCCATCTCCCTGTCGGAGCTTTTGGCGGTGGGGTAATAAAATACGCCGCTTTGTATACCATTATCATTACGGGTTGATGGATAATTGCCGGGTTTTAGTCCTGTAGCAGAGTGGAAGGAGAGATCTATCCGTGAGCCGTCGTTAGCTTCAGTAAATATTAAAAGTTGCTTGCCAAGCTCGTGGTAACTTACATTATAGGTTTTGTATTCCTTATCCGGAAAAGCTTCCCATAATTTGCCGTCAATTTTGACGGAGAAATATTCGGTTGTTGAGTTTGCTGTTGCCGTACCCGTACCCGGATTGTTACCCGATGTTTGTTTTGGGGTATTACCACCGCAGGATAATAAAAAAAATAAGGCGGATAGACTCAGGCCGGGCAGTTGTGTGGTTTTTAATAAGTTTTTCATAACGGTGAGATTATGACTTAAACTTAGGTGTACCCTGTTTAACTATCGGTTAATAATCTATGAACGGATTAAAATAATCGGTGAACGGAAGAATTTACGCGAAAACGATTTGCATAATCGTGCCTTCGGCAGTACTGCTAATGTTTAAATTGGCGTTCAGCTTTTGCAATAACTCTTTCACTATCAGCAGGCCATAGCCCGAAGATTTGCTTTTGATGTTTACGGTATTAATCAGTTCTTCTATCCGTTCAATAGGGATAACATCTGCCTGGTTAGTTACCGATAGGTAAAATTTGCCATTTACGGTTTTGCCGGCGGTTAAAATTATCACAGTATTGGTGTAAGCATTATTAATTGCGTTTTGCAATAGGTTACGCAGTATAATTACCAGTAGGTTTTGGTCGCTTTTTAGCTGTAGGAAGCCAATGTCGCCTTTTTTAATTTCAAGCTGTTTATCGGCTGCCTGGCCTTTTACCATCAGCGTAGCTTCATTAAATAAGTCATTAATATCAATATTGTCTATATCCAGTTCAAAATTATCCATCTGACTTTTAGACCAGAGCAGCAAATCCTCCATCGTTTCCAATAAGTCGGATGATGATTGCATTAGTTTTTTTTGATGCAGGTCTTTTTGGTCGGGTGTAATGGCATCCGGTGTTACCTGTTGCAGCTTTAAAAAAGTAAATAACTGACTGATCGGGCTACGCAAATCGTGCGATATGATACTAAAGAGCTTGGCTTTGGTTTGGTTAGCGCCGGTAAGCTGCGCGTTTAAAGTATCTAACTCACCATTCTTTTGGTCAAGCAGCATATTGGCCTTTTGCTTGTTCCTGTAGTTAAGATAAATGGCCGTTAATGCAATTAATAGCAGCGTGGCTAAACCAACCAGCATCCATCGGGTGGTAATTTCCTGCTTCAATTGCAGGCTTTTTATATTATTCTCTTTGTTAAGCGAGCCAATCTGTTTTTGCTTCATTCCGTTTTGAAATACGGCTTCCATTTCTGCCAGGTTTAACGAGATCTTACGTTGATTCAAAGAGTCGGCAATAGTGATGTATTTTTTGAAATAACTGGCAGCATCCGCTGCCTTACCCACCTTCATTTCTGCATCGGTAAGCTTTTGTAGTAGATCGGCATATTGCTCCTTGTTGAAATGCATAGAGCCATATTCGGCCATTTTATAATATTTTTCGGCTGTAAGGATATTGTCGAGCTGCATGTAATAGTCGCCGTACAAAATACTCACTGCAGATACGATCATATCATTGTTTGTGCCCAGTTTGGCCTGCTTGTCAGCCTTATCTATAAAGGTTTTAGCCTGTTTAAAGTCTTTGTGCTTTAAGGCTAAATTAGCCATCTCCAGGTTAGATGATACCAGTTCAGACCATTTTCCGGGTGTTTTGCCTGCCGCCTCATGCAGCTTGTTATAATATTTTAGTGCATTTTTTTGATCGTTAAGTTGCGAGTAGGTCCGCACAAATTTACCGTACGCGCCTACATCGTATATAACCGAAAGGCCTAAAGTAGGGCGTGCTTCATCAAGATATTGCAAAGCTTTTTCGGGCTGTTTCAGGTATAAATATATCTCGGCCACCATAGCTAATTTTGCCCCCTGGTCCAGCTTCTTTTTGATAATGTGAGTGGTATCAGCAAAAGCTTTTGACAAGGCAATGCTCTTTAAGAAATTATTAAGCGCTATACCATAATAAAACTTTTGCTGCAGGTTATACATCCCCAGGTTATAATAAATATCGCCTTTGGTTTTAAGCGTATCTGTACTTTCGGCAATTTGCTTTAATTTTTGTGCGGCATTATCGGCTTTATCCCGCATGCCCAGGTAATGATAAATAAAGACCAGGTTACCTAACGGTTTCAGGCTTTGCTCAATAAACCCTGCCGCTACGCTTTCGCTAACGGCCAGTTCGAAGTGGTTTTTTGCTTCGTTAAAATTTTGCTTATAGTAATAACCAACACCAATAGACTGATTGAAAAAAAATCGAAACTGGTGATCACCTGGTTTTGTGAGTTTCAGGCCATCCTCGCCGGTTTTTATCAGTTCATCAAACGTTTCACTTTTACCGGTCGACGTAGCTATAATAGTTTCGCAAAGTTTCTTTTTTTGGTTCAAGGCTTCCATTCGTTTATCGGCCTGCCCAAGGCAAACAGATGTAAGCAAGATGAAAAAAGGTAATAGCAAACGTTTATGCATACGGTTTAACTTTAAAAGCGTGTTTTGCTTCCCGAAGATAAGTTTTGCCAACGGGTAGTATATCAATACCAATCCCTATGGTTTTTACATTGAAGCTATTCACTTTGTTCAATGCAATAACATAGCTACGGTGTATACGCATAAACTTACCCGTCGGTAGTGACTCCATGAAGTTAGATAGTGTGGTTAACGTTAGGTGTGATTTTTTTTCGGTTACTATTTTAGTATAATCGCCATAGGCTTCTAAATAAAGAATCTCATTAGCGTTTATGTTAACCAGGTTGTGGCCGTCTTTAAATATCACCTTTTCGTTCTCAAAAAGTACATCATAAGCCTGAGCTTTTTCTTTTAGTTGTAAAAAATCTTTTAAACGGCGTATCGTACTATCAAAGCGGCCGCTCTCTAAAGGCTTCAAAATAAAATCAAAAACTTTTAACTGAAAGCCCTGCAAAGCATATTCGGGATGCGAGGATATAATAACGTTGACAGAATTAAATTGGTTTATTGACCGTATAAAGTCGAGCCCGTTTACTTCCGGCATATCAATATCTACAAAAAGCACATCGGGCATGTGTACATCATAAAAGCTTAGGGCTTCCATACAATTATCAAAACTGCCGATCAATTTAAACCCGACATAATTCAGGATTTCTGTTTCTACAGCCAACCGATCAAGCGGGTCATCGTCGATAACGATACATGATAAGTGTTTTGTCATATTGTCGATGTATTTGACATCATAAAAATAACAAAAAACTGTGATGGATGATCTATTGGTCAAACAAATAACTAATCAGTTTAGCGTAACCATACAATCACTAAGACGTGATTTACGATATTAAACAAGAGTATCCGGTAAATGAATGGTCACGCTGGGAGAGAATTAGCAGCATTTTTAACCAGTACTTTAGCTAATGGTATTATTGATCAGTAAATATCCATTTTACTTAGACCATGTTTGAATTTTGTTCAATAACGATATTATGGCGGATATTTTACCCATATTTTTAGGTAAATCCCATCAGGAGTTCGTATTTCTGCATAGTCTTCTATCATTGTCTAACCAGGCAAATGTCTTTTGATCCCCCCATCTTTTATCGACGGATTTAAATCCGCGGCCTTCTCATCAGTTCGCATAAACACAGATAACGGTGATACGACTATTAAATCTACCGATAGGGGAAACAACTGGATTCTAGAATCAGATAGCAGAAATTATTATTAAAGACAAATGATACAAACACAGCTCCTAAATCTATTTTCTATCTTTGATAAACTCGTGTAAGTTGTTAAATGAAATTTAAAGTTGAAAATGGATCCAATCATATTTCAATTGGATTAAGTGATATAGGGAGTTATTTTAGGTTCGACTACCCTTTATCATTGGTATGGAATGATAATCGAGGTTCAGTTGGCAAATACTTCTGTCTTTTACCTTACAGTCAAGCTTATCGCGATGAGTTAAGAAATAAACTATTAGCAAATCTTAACGAAGATTTCTCTAATAATATTGAAGAATTGTACGACCTACTTGGGCCTTTGTTTTCTCTATTTAAAAACGGTGAATACAGTTTAAATTTTTCAAAAGAAAACATTTTTCAGTATCAAACTTCAAGAGATAATTATGCTGAAGTTCATTATTACCCGCTTGAATTGGCTTTTACAGATGCAATAAGCATAGATAAACTCGAAGATGTAAAACAAAAGCATCAAACTTTTTTGGAGGAAAATGCCATTACAAAGAAATTTTATGCCTCCGACATTTTAGATTATACAACTCATAATTTATACGATGCATCGCATTGTTTTTTTGCAACACAGCCTGATACTTGTATAGACCAGAACCGCGTCAACCATTTTGAACAACAAATTTCGGCGGGCGAACTTCCGTTTGTAATTATAATGCAAGCCTCTTGTTATCAATTAGATTTGCATTCATCCTATTTTATAATTGATGGACACCACAAATTACTGGCTTATCAAAAATTAGGGATATATCCATCGATGGCTTTAATAACCTATTTACCTGCATCGTCTGAAGAAATGGAGTTTGATGCTGAAAAATTAGCCACATTACTTTATCCTTGGCAAATTGCAGATCTCTTAGAAAATTGGGATGAAAAAGATACTTACGTTACTGAGAAGTTAAAAAATCCTAACAGCCCTTTGCACCAGTTCATTAAAAATGGCCTCGTCAGGGAATATTATGAAGATAGGAAGTTAAAACACGAGGCGTTTTATATAAATGATAGGATAGAGGGAAAATCGGCAGAATGGTATGAAAATGGGCAATTAAAATACGAACGTTTTTACAGCAATGGTAAAAATGCCGGCGTTTGGAGATATTACGACACTTCCGGGAACATCCACGCTTTACAACCTTATGGTGAAACTGGCCATATCGATGGCGAGTTGATATATTATCATAAAAACGGACAAAAACAATCCAGTCAGTTTTTCAGTAATGGAAAATATGTTGATGGCACCACATCATCGTCATGGTTTGAAAACGGCGATAAAGAAGGAGAAGTCCGTTATTTAAACGGGCAATTAGTTGAAAGAAAAAACTGGAACAGTCACAGGCAACTGGTAAACCATGATTTGTACGATGATGAACAAAAACAATGGGTGAAAAAACCGATAGCGGCGAATTGTCCTCCCCAAAACAAACAAAACCAACCACCCGGCATTTCGCCTAAAAACTTAAACATCATCAGGGAGCGACAATACCCCGAAACCAGCTACAAGTTTACCTGGCGAATATTCGCTGTGGTTTTGTTAATGCTTTTACAATTGATGCGGATGTGCCATTAATACTCGAAGCATTAGCGAATAGCTACCATAATTGTAGAGCCAATAAAGTTGGTAACTTATTGCAACTGGTAAATGAGACAAATAATTTTGTAACGTTCTAAAAGAATAGCCAGATACATATGTGTCTGGCTATATCTGCTCCCCTGACTGGGCTCGAACCATTAAGTTGGCAGGAATCGGGGAGAACCAATTTATAATGAATTTGAGATTGTGGGCTTTACCTATGAATCAATGGTCAATTTCAGCGGAATATCCAATGGAGGAAAGATATCATACGCTGGGATATAAGGATTACATACAGAAATGAGAAGTTAGGTGAAGGCCTGATCAGGATATCGATTAACGTCCTTTTTTAATGCTTTTATTAGTCCGGGGAGCTACGTTCGCAAGTACAGCGTTACTTGCGAACGTTTTTCTTTTTTTTTAGTGTAAAGGCTGCTTTCGATTGAAGATTCCCCAATTCCTGAACTTCTCACCAAAGCATATTTGGACCCCACAGCAAACCTACCCCGCCATTTATACCCGACCTTTGTTTCATATCAAAAACAAAGAAAATGAAAAAAGTAATATTGATAACGGGTGCCTCAGCTGGTATGGGCAAAGCATTTGCTGAAGAACTGTTAAAAGATGGTCACATTGTATACGGTGCCGCCCGCAGGGTTGATAAAATGCGTGATATTTAGCAACTTGGGGTAAAAGTTTTGGTAATGTCCTTATTAACAACGCCGGGTTTGGCTCATACGGACAATAGAAGATGTTCCGATAGCCGATGCAAGATACCAATTGGCAAAACACTGTTCCAATACGTTGGTAAAAAAATGTTTCATTGATTCGCCTATAAGGCCGTATATATCAAAGTCTTCACTAATTTCCCCGATCAGTCTATTCATACCTATCTGGTGTAGTCTTGTTACGGATACGTAAACGTTGGTCGTGCCATCTTTTGCCTTTTCTTTTTTGATGGTGAAGTGCACACCAAATGACTGCGATGTTTTCATCTTTTAACAGTTTTTAAATGAATAAATAATTTAATTACCGCCTGAAACCGTCATTTTTCAGGGCGCAAAAAGGGCGCAGGAAAGAATTTAATTACAGTCTATCTGAGTCTTTTTAATACTTTTTTAAAGATTTAATCACTGTTTAACAGTACATTAACCCCTAAAACAAAAAACAAATTTCAGGGTGCCGGATTGGTGTTCCAAAGTGTGTATTCGTAAGGATTGAAAAGGGTTGGAATAAAATAAAAAACCCTCTAAATCAGTGATTTAGAGGGTTTTCGGGGGTGGAGAATTTCCACTTGGGTGCGCCCACCTGGGCTACACTCTTATCTCTATTTCTAACTGATTTTCAATCGTTTACGAGGTTCACAAAAGGCTTGGTAGCCGCTTTGGGGTTTCACCTCTCTAACTTTAGTAAAAATACGGTTTTTGAGCTTTAAACGCAACTTTTTCAATTATGGTCCCTGGTTCGAGCCCTACTAGGCGCATTAAATTGTGTTTGACGCCAAATTAGTGGTACACCTTAAAATTATCTTATTTTAAGGTGATCAGTAAGTGGTAACATCTTTCGGTTTAGAAGTGTATTCCCCTGAACCTTCCCAGTAAATCTTTTATCCGATCAAATAATTGAACCGGCTCTAATGAGTCACCATAGATCATTTGCTCCCTCATTGTTTCATAGTCGCTTTGATATGCCGCCATCAGATCATCGGGTGGCGTAAAATCTATCGTTTGTGTCCCCAGGCTTGCGTAATCTAAGTCTTTCATCGTGTTATATTTTTCCCGATGCGATACGATGGTCAGGTACAGTTCTTTTGATTCCAGTGCCTTTTTACCGGTCGCGGTATCCATCATCCTTTCCAGATCATAGAAATGACGGGACATGCGACCAGTTCTGATCTTAGCGGGATCGGGCTTTTTAAACTCCTCATGTAAAAGAAAGGCCTTCTCTAAAAATGTTTTATGAGGTTCCACAGATTGCACCAGGAACGGTTCTTCAGCGTAGGCCTCATTAGGATATACCTCATTCAATATAGAATGAATGGCTACTTTGGAATAAGGTTCAAGTTTTGATCGGATACCCACCTCTATTTTTACCTCATCAGCGAGGTATGGATTCGGATCATACAAGGAGATGTATCTTACAAACAAAGTCTGAGGGTCTTTATCAGTCATCGTAGGCTCTACATCTTCCGGTATGATCGTCAAAGTACCTTCCGGAATACCAATTTTCTTGAATTGCTGCTCCAAAGCGTCTTTAAGCAGTGTGCTTGTAAACTTACAGCCCCGCTTTTTTAAGTTACCCAGGTAACCTCGACTTGGGTTATCAGCGTATTCCATGCCGACAACTTTGGGATCCAGCGCGATATCAATGTCTTCGGAAAAGCGCTCTATCAGCTTCCAGCACTTACTCAATGATGTACCCCCTTTGAATATAAGGGAATCGGCGTATTCCGTTGCAAATAATGCTTTTAGGGTCAGCGTTACCCACCAATCTTTTTCAATGGCCTTTGTGCCTATTCCGCTGGCCAGTGAAGCCTGGTCTATACTCGTTTTACGCTGGGCGTCCGTCAATTTTAACCAACCTATCATACACTTATATTAATTTGATCAAGTAATCATTTATTTTGCCTGTAGCTAATTTCAAATCTTCTTTGAGTATTTTAGGATCTTCCAGCAAAAGCAATTCTTTCAATCTTTTTTCCGTATTGGTGTCGATATTTTCAGCGCCTAACTCTCCAAGTGCTTGCACGATAAGGCTACTATATTTTCCCTGCATAGCCAGCTTTTTTTGAGTAGTCGCCTTGAACTTGATCGTTGTCTTCCCGATCTTGATCTCCTTGGAGGGGCCGTTGGTCAAATAAACCAACTTGGTTGGCACCTGCGTGGTTAAGCCCAGTTTATGTAAAGCATAGGCTCCGGCTGGTTTGATCTTTATTTTGTCCCTTTTTGCAATCGCATTTGCGATCTCCTCTGGCGCTGGAGAAATCTTCCCGAAAACCGGATCGGTTTTCGGAAGTAAATAAATTCCATGCCCTAAACGCTGTATAATACCTTCTTTGTTTAGCCTCGTTAATGCCATTTTTATGGCACCTTCAGTTCCGATGCCCCTAAAGTCTGTTGGAAAGATCAGATCACCTTTGCGTTTGTGTTTGATTTCCTGCTCAATTTGTAAGGATGCGCTGCTCATAGTTACCTATTTATAATATAAAGGTAACACTATTTTCTTTGATTTGTTACCTTTTTTTTAGGAAAAAGTAACAAATTATGATTGCCCTATATTGATTTTTTTAGCTAGTAAATAATTAATTAAGTAGATAAATGCCCTGTGGTTTATTATTAATATATTGATAGACAAGTAATTATGTCGGATAAAAATCAATGTTTGGTACCCTGTAGGACTACCTAAGAGTTAAAAATTTCTATTTAACTTAAAATCAATATAATATATAGACGGACACAAGCCCTACTAGGAGCATTCTCTTATTGGAAATCCTCTGTAAGTTAAAGAGCCGCATAAGCGAGAATTGAATTACCTGTCCGTCTGTAGTCAACTTTAACAAGAATTGTCTACGGTCAAATTTTCGAATCAACTTTTTCGACAATTCTTATTAATAGTTCTACTTAAATATTCCGTATACGGTCGTCAAATAGTTCTTTAAATTTACAGGACTTCTACCTATTAATTGTTTCACATCACTTTTACCAGTATCAAATTCACCGCCAGCAATAGCCCCACTGAACCGCGCAATGTACGCTGCATCATCTTTGGAAACGCCGTCCTGTATAAGCTGTTCCCGGTAAGATTGTTCGTTAGGCTGGTGATATATTAGGGCTTTTCCGGTGATGTCTGATATCATATTTGTAATCTCCGCGAACGAAAAGGCTGTTTCAGCAGCGATTGTATATTCCTTATTTTCATGACCCGGATCAATCAATACCACAGCATTCGCTTCAGCCATTTCTTTTATGGGCAAAAAAGGAGTCTTGCCGTCTTTGGCAGGAATGGAAATTCCATTATTCAAAATATCCTTTCCAATAAGAAAAGGAATCATATCTGCATACATGGTATTGTTCATTAAAGTATAGGCAATACCTGTTTGCTTCAAATAATCTCCCGTATAAGCATGATACCGTACCTCTTCACCCATGATACTTTGCCTCAGGTCAATTAAGTCAAAGCTCGTATAGATAACGTGGCCAACTCCCGCTTCCCTCGCGGCATCGATGGCATTTTTGTGCTGCTCAAAACGCTTGCTGATATCTGATGACGAAGACACCAGCAGCAATTTATCTGCACCCTTGAATGCACTTAATAAAGACTCATGATCCTGATAGTCGCCCAGTTTGATTTGCAGGCCTTTTGACCTTAATTCTGTCGACTTTGTTTCATCCCTTACCAACGCGATGATATGCTCCGGAGACACGCCCTTGGATAATAATGAATCAATTGTGGCTTTACCTAAATTTCCTGTTGCACCGGTTACTACGATCATATTTCTTGTTTTAAGATTAATTACTTTTGTGAGGTAAAGAAACATATATTGATCTTGAAAAATGATCAATCCTGTTGATAATAAAGCAAAAAGCGGTAACCTGAAAGTGACTAATGGGAATGGAATTAAATGATGACGACTGTCCGGTGACAGCAACCATAGCGCTTTTTGGAGGGCGATGGAAGCTGCCGATATTATATATACTCTCAAAAAACACCAGACGTTTTGGCGAGATCCAGGTAAGGATACCTACTATATCAAAAAAGGTATTAACTAACCAATTGAGGGAGCTTGAGGCTGATGGTCTGATCAGCAGGAAACAATATAAAGAGCTACCTCCGCGCGTAGAGTATAAACTTACTGATTTCGGAAAAACGCTTTGCCCTTTATTAATTGATATAGCTGCCTGGCAAAGAAAAAATATTGCAACCCTTAGCTAGGATAAATAGGCACACGTCCTCAACTTTGAAAGTATTTCCATTAATTACCCACTTAAAGGCTTCGACTCTCAAAAACATCAATACCTCAAACGTTAATTTAAAAAGCTTTGATAATGAATGGCCTGATTGATCATTCCCCAAATAAGGAGTTTGCCTTGCTGGTCGTAATAAACGGCCAGCGAAGTATTTGACGGATCAGAAGCTTTGGATAGTTTGACCAAAGACTTGATCGTCATTTCTAACGGCTTTTCAAATTTAATGCAGATCCATCGCTCTGCAACAATTTGCTTTGGTGGTTTTGGATCAGGGTTTTCCGGGTCGATCAGGGTAATGGTTATTTTGACCAGATCGCTTTCTTCGGTCCGCATACTGGTAAGAAAAGATATTCGAAAAGTTCTTCCAGTACGTTCAGCGGCGGCACAGACAGTGATAACTTGGTATGCTGAAGTTTCTCCAATACATGAAGTGCGATGTATTTTGGTTTAGCGTTCAACAATGCCATTGATCCAGTTTTAATATATGTTTTGGCACGTATTTGCTTCGAGATGGTTTTGAGTGCGAACAGGCTTTGCTAAATGCTTTAAATGTCGGTTACAAACTTATAGACACAGCTGCTGTATACAACAATGAGGAATCGGTGGGCAGAGCGATTAAAAAAAGTAATGTCAAAAGAGAAGAAATCTTTGTGACCACTAAATTTTTGCCAGCAGATATCGGATATGAAAAGACAAAGCTTGCCTTTGAGGGATCGTTAAAAAAATTAGGTCTTGACTATATTGATTTATACTTGATCCATCTTCCGCAGGGAGAAGTAAGTTCCTCCTGGACAGCAATGGAAGAATTATATAAAGAAGGTAAAGTAAGGGCGATAGGCGTAAGTAATTTTAATATGAATCAGATTCATAACTTACTTAAACAGCATAGTGTTATACCAGCAGTTAATCAAGTGGAAACACATCCATTTTCCCAAAAAACAGAAATGCAGAAAGCTTTGAAATCTCAAGGTATCCAGTTGGAGTCCTGGGCACCCTTTGCTCAGGGTAAAAACAATCTTTTTTTTCATTCACTTTTAAAAGTGCTTTCAAACAAATATAATAAGAGTATTGCCCAGTTGGTTCTAAGATGGTTAATTCAAAAAGAAGTCGTTGCTATTCCGAAATCAGCAAATAAGGAAAGGATCAATGAAAATTTCAATGTATTTGACTTTGAATTGTCTGTCGATGATATGGCAACTATCAAATCTTTAGACAAAGTCAGCGGACTAATTTATAGTGTTTAAGCAACGTTTGAAAATCTGACTACAACAATTACCAATCCGGCTACTTTTTATAGGACTGCAATCAAGAATTTTGTACTTGAAAAGTCACTCAGTTTAAAACAATTAAAAAGAGAATTATGCAAAAAAGAAAATTAGGAAATAGCGGATTAGAAGTTTCCGCGTTAGGCTTTGGCTGTATGGGTTTAAACTTTTTGGATGGCAAAGGTCTTGAAAAAAAAGATGCCATAACACTACTCCGTAACGCCGTTGAAATGGGTATCACATTTTTTGATACCGCGGAAGCCTACGGACCTTACACCAATGAAGAACTTGTTGGCGAAGGATTACAGCCTCATAGAAAAGAAGTTGTTATCGCAACAAAATTTGGTTGTAAAGATGCCCGGCCAATAACAGGTTTAGACAGCAGACCCGAAACGATCAGGGCAGTAACCGAAGCATCTTTAAAAAGATTAAAAACAGATTACATTGATCTGCTTTATCAGCACAGAGTTGACCCCAATATTCCAATAGAAGATGTTGCAGGAACAGTAAAAGACCTGATACAAGAGGGTAAAGTAAAATATTTCGGTTTATCGGAAGCAAGTGCAAAAACTATTCGCAAGGCACATTTGATCCAACCGGTATCGGCATTACAAAGTGAATATTCTTTGTTTTGGCGTGAACCCGAAAATGAGATCATACCAACATTAGAAGAGCTTGGAATTGGTTTTGTTCCGTTTAGTCCTTTAGGAAAAGGCTTCCTCACGGGTACAATCAATTCAAAATTAGCGGATATCGACCGCAGAAATGTCATTCCTCGTTTCAGCGAAGAAAACATCAAAGCCAATCTGGTATTAGTGGACGCACTTTCTGAAATTGCTAAAAAAAAGAATGTTACGACCGGACAATTAGCATTGGCCTGGATCTTAACTCAAAAGTCCTTTATAGCACCAATACCAGGAACTACAAAATTGCATCGTTTGGAGGAAAATATTGCCAGTACAAATGTGGTACTGACAGCCGATGAGCTTGCAAAAATTGATACAACAGTAAGTGGAATTACGCTTTTGGGTAACCGCTATCCCGAAGTTTTAGAAAAACAAATAGACAAATAAAAAACTAAACAACAATGCAAAATATTAAAGGAAAAGTAGTTGCCGTAACAGGTGCAAGTATTGGAATGGGTAAAGCCATCGCCATAGAATTAGCAAAAAACGGTGCAAAGGTTGTTTTGGGTGCAAGGCGAACAGAACAATTACAACAAATTGTTGAAGAAATTAAAAGCACAGGTGGTAAAGCCACCTGTGTTCAAATTGATGTAAAGAACAAAGCGGATTTAGTACGGCTGGTCAATACCGCGATTGAGCAATACGGAAAATTAGATGTCGTTGTCAACAACGCAGGTGTCAGTCAATTAAGCCGCGTTGACGAATTGGATATTGACGGATGGGAAGAAATGATCGACATTAACCTCAAAGGGGTTCTGTATGGGATGGCAGCGGCAATTCCGGTTTTCAAACAACAGCAATCGGGACATATCGTTAATATCATTTCAACGGCAGGAATAAAGATTGCACCCATGCAGGGCGTTTATGCAGGAACCAAAAATGCCATTCGCACGATTGCAGAAGCATTTCGTCAGGAGTCAGACGGAAACATACGCATTACGGGCATTTCGCCAGGATTTGTGAAAACAGATTTTGCAAACAACCTAAAAAATGAAGAAATGAAAACAGCTATACAAAATGGAATGGAACAAATTGCCATAGATCCTATTGCTATCGCCAATGCCGTAATTTATGCAATTAGCCAACCAAGCGATGTAGAGATTGGGGACATCGTTATTCGTCCGTCAAAACAAAATTGATTAAATTCGTAATTAAAAAAATGGAACAACAATCTAACATAAAGCATATTAAAAGCATATCGCAATTGATGCGGGAATTAGAACTTCCTGCACCTTTGCATCCATTGGTTGGGTTGGTTGATTACAATAATGCTTCGATCGAAAAGTTTCCAAAAGGACAAAAAATAAGTCTTGATTTTTATAAGATTTCCTTTAAGCCTACATTCAAGGGACAAATAAAATACGGACAAGGACATTACGATTTCGAAGAAGGCGGATTAGCATTTTTGAAGCCTAAACAAATCGTTTTTTCACCAGAAGATATAGAAAACTATGAAGGCTTTGCTTTATATTTTCATGCTGACTTTATACGAAATTATCCATTAGGACATACCATAAATCAGTATGGCTTTTTCTCTTACGATGTTTCAGAAGCTTTATTTCTCTCGGCAAAAGAAAAAGAGATTATAGCCAATTTATTTGTGACGATAGTCAATGAATTAGCCAATAATATTGACAGTTTCAGCCAAAATGTTCTGGTGTCGCAAATTGAATTGTTATTGAATTACAGCGATCGTTTTTACAATAGGCAATTTATTACGAGAAAAGCCATCAATCACGACATCATCACTTCTTTGGATAAACTTTTAAACAGCTATTTTGAAGATGAAAACAGTCTGAAAAGCGGTTTGCCGTCCGTAAAATATATCAGCACAGAATTACAGCTATCGCAACGCTATCTGAGTGACATGTTGCGTTCATTGACAGGGCTAAATACACAACAATACATTCAGAACGCAATCATAGAAAAAGCCAAAGAAAAATTATCAACTACAAATTTATCCGTTTCAGAAATTGCTTATGAGTTGGGCTTTGAACATTCACAGTCCTTCAACAAACTTTTCAAGACAAAGACCAATGTTTCGCCTTTGGAGTTCAGACACTCGTTTAATTAAAGATGGGGCAGATAGCGAATGAATAAAAACAACTTGCCACTAACATTGGTCTGACAATATGATCGCGGAATTGCTTCTGTAACCCCTCCTAAAAGTCGGACTGCTTAAAGGACGAAAAGTCTTAACTTTAACAGTCAAACGATGAAGAACTCAATTATTACCGAAGCACAGATTGTCAAGGCCATCAAAGAATACGAAGGAGGCCGTGAGCTTAATGATGTATGCCGTGAACTGGGCGTTCACAAATCCACTTTTTATAACTGGCGTAAAAAGTATGCCGGCATGGACAGCCAGGAGCTGAAACGGCTGAAAGAACTGGAGGAAGAGAACCGCAAACTAAAGCATATGTACGCGGAACTGGCCTTAGATCACAGTCTTTTAAAAGACGTGCTCTCAAAAAAGTTCTAAAGCCCTGCCAGCGCAAAGACATGGTTACTTATCTTTTGGAGTTCCACCAGGTAAGTATCAGCAGGGCTTGCCGGGTAGTAAAACTGCCCAAATCCATGTATTACTATAAGAATGTGCGGGATGATTCAGAGACGATCGACAAGTTACTTGAGTTATCTGAACGCCATCCCACCGAGGGCCAGGATCTGTATTATAGCAGAATTCGGCAACAGGGCTTGCGATGGAACTATAAGCGTGTAAGGCGAGTTTACCTGTTATTGGGCATGAATCGCCGCAGAAAGGTCCGCAGACGCGTGCCTGCACGCGTTAAAGTGCCATTAGTCGTACCTGAAAAGGCTGGAGATACCTGGTCTATGGACTTCATGTGTGATGTGCTGATGAACAAAAGAAGATTCAGAACACTGAATATCATTGATGATTTTAACCGGGAAGCTATTGTTGTAGAAGCATCTTATACGATGCCTGCCATGCGGGTAACGCAGATTCTGGAGCGAACCATTCATGAACAAGGTAGGCCAAGCTGCATAAGGGTAGATAATGGCCCTGAGTTTATCAGTAAGGAGTTCAAGGATTGGTGTGAAAGCAAGGGTATAAAAGTTCAGTACACACAGCCGGGCAAGCCTATGCAAAACGGCTATATCGAACGGTTCAATAGAACCTTCCGGGAAAACATACTGGATGCTTACTTATTTGAAGACATCAATCAGGTACAGGTTTTAGCCGATGAATGGATGGAAGATTACAATTATAGCAGGCCGCATGAAGCATTGGGAGGTATAACGCCAGACCTGTATAAGCGGCTAAACTGTGGAGATACCAGAAACTCTGCCGAGTTTCCAACATCTCCACAGTTACAACAACAATAATTATACTTTTGAATTAAATAAGTCTATAAAATACCAGTCCGAACTTAGGGAGGGTTACACTTCTATGAAACATTTGTTCAAGATTTAGCATTTTAAAAAGGAGTTTTGGTAGCATTCTAAATGTAAGTTACTAATCCATTTTTTTTGACAAACCGGCGATTAAAGCTAAATCAGATAGGAAATGGTTCGAGAAACGCCCAGTTAGGTCCATAAAATCGCGTTTAATGCCAAATTCAGGTTGCACCTTAAAATTATCTTATTTTAAGGTGATCTATAAGTGGCAACATGTTTCAGATTAAATGTGGGTTCCCCTGAACCGTTCCAGTAATTCTTTTATTCGATCAAATAATTGAACGGGATCTAATGAGTCACCGTAGATCATTTGCTCCCTCATGGTTGCATAGTCGCTTTGATATGCCGCCATTAGATCATCGGGTGGCATAAAATCTATCAACAATGTAGATTGCCGTTCGTTTGGTAAAATTACCGCTAACGGTTTCGGGCTCGTCTAAGTGGGGGAAATAGTATACCCAATTACATTTTAAAATAAATTCGGAATGCGCATCCGTTGCCCGCGTCACATTCCACTTCGATCTTACCACCCGACGCATTGACGATTTTCCGGATGAGGTACAGGCCAATGCCGGTTCCTTCCATAGCTTCATTGACCCGTTTATATTTTTTAAAGATATGGTTGACCTCTTCTTTTGTAATACCGATTCCGTTATCCCTTATCTTCAGTACGATAAACCCATCCTTTTTTTCGGTTTTGATGCTGATCTCTGGTATGCGGTCGGGAGAACTAAACTTAAGTGCATTCGTGACGAGGTTAAGTATCACACTTCTCAGATTTTTTTTTGCGAACCGAACCTCTTTTTCTTTGAACGTGGTATGAAAAATGGCTTTTGAAGTCTTTATCTTTTCAGACAGTATTTCTTGGATCTCTTCAAAAATCGCCGGAAAGTTTTCCATCTTGTCGTCTGTTTCTTCCGATTCGATATGTCCGACTCTGGCCAGATCACTGATGATGGCTTTAAAATTGGTTACCGCTTTATTCATCATGCCGGACAATTCCATAACCTCTGGATCTTTGGTATCCAGCTTGGCATTAAGGATCTCCAACAGCATTTCGATATTCACGATCGGCGCGTTTAGGTCATGTGATGCGCCGAAAACAAAGTTATTCAGGTCGGCATTGATTCTCAACAGGCTTTTATTGCTGCTATCCAAACTGACGTTACTGATGTCCAATCTTTTATTGCTGATATCCAGTTCCCCGAGCAGCGTTTTCAGTTCAGTAATGTCATAAAAACTAATGATCGCTCCATCAGCCTTTTTACTGTTTTTCTTAAGGTAAGGCATTGTCATCACCTGGTAGATCTTACCATCGGTGGCTTCCGCTTCCCGAGTAATGGAAATTTCTTCATGAATGACTTTTTGAATATCATTGATCAGGGTTTCAAACTTGATATTCGTCGTGATGTTGCTGAGTGGGCGGCCAATATCGCCCTCGCGGATATTGATATGTTTGACCGCTCCGGGCGAATATCTTTTCAGCAGCAGGCTCCGGTCAACAAACAATTGGCCGTTGGTATTGCTTCGGAAATAATTGTTCAGATCGTCGTTCAGGTCCGTTAACTCGTCAATAGTCTGCTGGTGATCCTTATTAACTGTTTGTAATTCCTCATTCACCGATTGCAACTCTTCGTTCGTACTTTGCATCTCTTCGTTAGCTGACTGCATTTCTTCGTTGGCTGACTGCAGCTCTTCATTAAAGGATGACATGTTTTCATTGGAAGAAGCAATACGTTCATAAGCCACACCCAACGTTTGTTTTAGCTCGGCAACCTCTTGTTCCAGGCTGATCACATGATCCCTGGTCACCTCATTAATATCTTCCACATGGATCACATTTTTATCCGTAATTTTTGTCTGCTTTTCGGTAAACAAAACCAGCAGCAATCTTTCTTCTGTTTCGTTTAAGTAAAAGGGACTGAGTACAATATTGACCAAGCCGTTCTTCACTTTACCTGAAGCTTCCAGATCAAGCCCATCGAGTACGACTCTTTCGTTCAGCTTCAGAGCCTTGTGCGCGGCGGCTTTAAATGCGGTAGAAATACGTTCCGGTAACAGATCGTTCAGGTTATGGTTAAAGTTGATATTTTTTAAATAAGCGCTTGTATTACCAAATGATTGAACCACCAATAAGTTTTCATCGGTACAAACTCCGTTAAAGTCCGATTCCCTTAATAGCGCCGAATTGATCTGGCCGGCAAGCTCGGATTTTGATACTGGTACGTGATGTTTTTTGCTTACTTCCACCGTTGTGGTCTTCATGTCACCGATAACATGGGACGAAAACGTGTCGAACCGGATGGCTTTGCCTGTTTTGTTGCTTTTCAGGATATTCCATTTACCGCTGATCTCGTTAAAACCATCTTTGATGACCGAGGCACTTTCACTCGGTCCCAAAAAAAGATAACCACCTTCTTTTAATCCGAAATGCAGCAAGGCAAACACCTTTTGCTGCAAAGCGGTATTGAGATAGATTAGCAGATTACGGCAGCTAATA
Source organism: Mucilaginibacter sp. (assembly GCF_039925265.1). Taxonomy (GTDB): domain Bacteria; phylum Bacteroidota; class Bacteroidia; order Sphingobacteriales; family Sphingobacteriaceae; genus Mucilaginibacter. The sequence goes on along the minus strand of NZ_JBDSZG010000050.1, from coordinate 17,500 downwards.
AGGTCTATATTACAATAAGGTGGGTTTTTCGTCAGGTCATGTTGGGCGAAGATCAGCATTTTTCGAATCTCGTGCTTGATTTTATAGGCTGTGCCTTCCTTTGTAAAAAACTGTTGTAATCTTTCCTTTGACACCGTCTTGGTAATACTATCCGTATAGACTCCCTTAGAAGCGGTATCCAGCGCCGCTTTGCTAATATCGGAAGCGAAGATCTTAATTTCGATGTCTTTTGGATGCTTACTTAAATACTCTTTGATCAGAATCGCCATGGAATAAGCTTCCTCTCCAGTAGCGCAACCAGCGACCCATATTTTCAAAACTTCCGTTTTGTTCTTTTTGATAATATCTGGAATAACGGTCTCTTCGATGATCTTAAATGCTTCCGGGTCGCGGAAAAAGGAGGTCACACTGATCAGGAAATCATTAGCCAGGAATGTGATCTCAGTAGGATTGCCCTTTAAAAACTGATAGTACTTGTCCACCTTGTTCAAGTTGTGGTTCACCATCCTTCTTTTTATCCGCCGGATAATTGTCGGACGCTTATAGTCGGTAAAGTCCAACGGAAGCTGGACTTTGATCAGGTCAAATATCTTTTCAAGTTCCTCTTCGCTGATCTGGTCCGAAGGCTGATCGGTTAACAATTCCAGAATCCCATCCTTAACATAATCCTCAATGATCTGGGGCATCGCCTCGGGCGAAAGTACCCTATCGGCACACTCCGTCGCTATTGCGGCCAATGGCATACCGCTAAAACTCGCGGTGTCAGGATCTTGTACCAAAACGATCCCACCCGCATGTTTGATCGCCTCGATCCCTTTAGAACCATCATCGCCGGTACCGGATAAAATGACTCCAATGGCCTTGTTGCCTCGTTCCTTAGCAAGCGACGTGAAAAAATAGTCGATGGTCATGTGCGGGCGCGGCTGATCTTTTTTGTCCGAAAGGATCAATCTGTCTTTTTTAACGACCATGAATTTAGAACTGGGGATCAGGTAAACGGTATTGGCTTTGATATCCACATTTTCGACGGCCTCAACCACCTGCAGTTTACTATGTTGAGCCAGGATCTGCACCATCTGACTTTTGAAATCAGCAGAAAGATGTTGGATCAGGATATAAGATACGGAGTCGAGCGGTGTGTAATCAAAAAAGGCGGAGATTGCTTCCAAACCACCGGCAGATGCGCCGATAGCTATAATGTATTGTTGATCGACAATTTTAGCCATGGCTGATGAGGTTTATGGTGATACAACTCGAAGCTGTTGCCCGTAAATGTATTAATATTATTTCGCCTTAATTTATTTATTTTCAGGTATTTAAATACCCAGGGCTGGATGCTATTTTAAATATCGGTAACCTGCATCAGGTGATTCAACCCGTGAAACTGGTTTTACCGGGAACGTCATTGTGAATGTGGTACCTTCATTTACCCGGCTTTTAAACTTAATTTTACCATTCATTAGGGCGGTATACCGGGAAACTATGTTTAAACCCAATCCTGTTCCCGGAATATTTCCAGTATTGTGCGCACGGAAGAAAGCTTCAAATAAATGCTGCTGATCGTCTTCCGGTATACCAATGCCATTATCCCTGATAATGATGGTTAAATAACTTTTGGTGATTTTAGTAAAAAATTCAATAAGGGATGAGGGGCCTGAATATTTGATCGCATTGCTGATCAAATTGATGATGCTATTTTTGAGTAAAGAGGGATTGAGCATTGCCACCCGGCCCCGGCCGGTATGACGATATACGATCTGCTGCTCTTTTTTTGCCAGGGACTGCATATCTTCGTTTATATCTTTAGCAAATTTAACCACATCAAGCGCGCTCAGGATAGGGTCAATCTTTCCGGTTTCCAATAGTTCCAGCGATAAAAAATCGTTTAGTATATTAGTCAGGTTCTTGGACGCATTTTTGATGGTTTCCGTATACTTTTTAATGATAGGATGATCCAGATCCTGCGCTACCCTCCCGATCAACTCGACTGACAATTGAATAGATGTGAGTGGCGTTTTAAATTCATGCGAAGCCATAGACACAAAGCGGCTTTTCAACATATTCAGGTGCTTTTCCTTTTCGAGGGACTTGCTTATTATTTCACTGCTCAATTCAATAGCGGTAACAGAGTCGGTCAGGGTTTTATTGTTGATATTAAGCGCAGCCAGTAATTTATTCAGTTCGGTAATGTCATAAAAGCTGATGATGGCGCCGTCTGTTTTGCCGTTGTTTTGCCGGATGTATGGCATGGTCATGACCTGGTATGTTTTCCCTTCAGAAGATTCAGCCTCTCTGGTAATGATTTGATCGTTTAACATAACCTGCCGGATGTCAGCAACCAGTGTTTCAAATTTGATGTTTGTTGTGATATCTTCCAACGGCCGGCCAATGTCGCTCTCCCTGAGATTGATGTGTTTGACCGCACTAGGTGAGTACCGTTTTAGCAGCAGGTCACGATCGACAAACAACTGCCCATTGGTATTACTCCGGAAATAATTATTCAGGTCATCGTTTGATTCAGTGAGGTCCGCATTAGTTTCCTGTTGTTCCTTATTAATAGTCTGTAACTCTTCATTAACGGATTGCAGTTCCTCATTAGCGCTTTGCATTTCCTCGTTAGCTGACTGCAATTCCTCATGAAAGGACTGAATATTTTCGTTGGAAGAGTTAATGAGTTCATGCGCTGCTTCCAAGTTACTTTTCGCTTCAGCCAGTTCCTGCTCTAAACTACCAAGGTGCGCCAGTTTTAATAGGCTGAGGTCTATGGGGGCGATCAGCGACTTGTCCCTGGGTTTTCTCTTATTAGTGGTAAAAAGGATCAGCAATTGCTGGCCTCCAAACCCGTTGGTTAAGAAAGGGGCGATGGAGACATTTACGGAATATTTACCATCAAAATCAAGATCGTCGAGGATAACCCGCCGCTGTAATTTCAGGGCTTGGTGAGCCGCTGCTTTAACGTTCATAGCGACTTCATCAGGCAGTAGTTCGCTAAGCTGAAAATTGAAATTTTCATTTTTGAGGTAGACAGACGTATCACCAAAGGCTTTAATTACAGTGAGGTGCTCATCTGCACAGACGCCAGTCAGCCCAGCAGCTTCAAGGACGGCTATTTGTTCGTCATGCGCCGTTAAAATCCGGGATACTATTATAGCTGATCTTTTACCGTGATGCACGCTGTTAGGTTTATGGCGATTACCGCCGGATTAAGTGTAGTCTAATTTAGAATGATAAAAAGAAGTAAATCAAATATAACAAATTACAATCCTTGTAATGCAAAGAATTGATTATTGCAAATTATACCTGCCGTGTGAGGAACAAAATTCATCACTATTGGAGCAGCGGGCAATGATCATAAACATCTTATAAAATGACTTAGATCATTTGCTACGATGTTATAAAGAGGGAGCTTTGCTATGGCATGATTTATTGATCGTGCGGGGAAATAAGAGTTATGAGGAGAAACCTTCAGGACCAATTTTGATTAAGGCCATCGGTTAACCGAACAGATGCGCGCGAAGAAATTTTCCTTTACAGATTGCTTTTATAGTTTGATAGTAATCAAACAACTACATCACTACAACGTTAGTTAATTGACCAATCAAATTCACGCGGTATAATTAACCGGCCATCTTTAATTCCGCCTTGTATTGAATGCCTTTTCAGGTTACCTGAATCTTAATTGAACATAGATATATGAAATCGAGCAGCGCGGGAGAATTGAAAAGAGTAAGCAAAAAACTGCTAGTTGAAATAAAAAAGAAGGATAGCCAATTAGCAGAGCTGACTAAATTAAGGCGCCTTTACGCTTTCATCAGCCAGGTCAATCAGAAAATTGTCCGGGTAAAGGACCAGCAGACGCTTTTTAAAAACGCCTGTGCGATCGCTGTCCGGTTCGGTAAATTTAAGATCGCCTGGATCGGCCTGTTTGTTAATGACGATCAGCTACTCAATTGTGTCAGGCAGATCGGTATTCCGGCCGAAGATTTAAAATACTTCAAAGATTTTTCAATAGCTGAAACTGGTCCGCAAAAAAAAGTTTTGAACACTGGCGACTGTTATATCCGTAATGATATTTTCATTGAGCCGGAATTTAAAAACTGGGTAGCTTTCGTGGACAAACATAAAATTTGCTCTTTTATCATCCTACCTATTAAAAAAGCCGGTATAGTTATAGGCACCTTTAATCTATATAGTGTTGAACCCGGTTTCTTTAAAAAGGAAGAAGTAGCGTTGTTGCTAGAAGTAACAGGGGATATCTCCTTCGCGCTCGATATGTTTGAACGTGCTAACAAGCAAAAACTGGCCGAAGAACAAGTCAATATTGTTGAAAAACGGTACAAATTCCTGATAGAAAAAAGCTTTGATATTAAAACCCTGTCTAATGCTGATGGAGAAATCATTTATTGCAGTCCATCTGTAAACACCCAATTGGGCTATACCGTAGACGAATTTATTCACCGATCCATGTTTGATCTATTGCATCCGGACGATATCCTGAAGTTTAAAAAGGATCGTGATACAGTTCTTACTACGCCAGGCACAACAGTTTATTATCAGCGGCGGATGCTGCATAAGAATGGCAGCTGGATATGGTGCGAGGGATCTACGACCAATATGCTCGCCGAGCCGGGAATCCACGGCCTTTTATCCAACTACCGAAATATCACGGATAAGAAGATTAGGGAGCAGGAACGTGAATTTGACCAGAACAATCTGACCGCGCTGATCAATAATACCAATGACCTGATGTGGAGTATTGACACGGATTTCAATTTAATTACTGCTAACAAGCCTTTTAATGAGATGACTAAAAGAATGCTGGGAAAGCAGATCGAAAAGGGACGAAGCTTACTCGATTCGGGATTTTCAGATCATCAAAAACTTGAATTAAAAAAAAATGCTGACCGCGTTTTTTCCGGTGAGGCTTTTAGGGTCACCGAACACAATAAGTATCCCACAGAAAGCTGGTCAGATATTGCTTATTCGCCAATTATTAAAGGGACTGAAATTGTGGGCGCTACTTGTCATACGCGCGATATCACCGGATTGAAAATCGCTGAGCAGAAAAATTTGCAAAGTGAAGCCAGATTGATGGAAGCGCAGGCTATCACGCACACCGGTAACTATGATATCGACACGATCAACCATGTCGAGGTCTGGTCGGACGAAATGTACCGGATATATGGAATCAATAAAATGGAGCATGAACCATCCCCGGAATTATTTTTTTCCTTCATTCACCCGGATGACGTGGACTACGTGAGGGCAAGAATAGACCGGACTTTTAAGGATCTGGAAAGCGCAAGTACCGAATTTCGATTTATCCGCCATGATGGCGCATTAAGATATGGCTGTAGTGAAACGAAACTGGAACGGAATCAAAATCACAAAATAAGCCGATTTTATGGCACTATGCAGGATATTACCCAACGCAAATTGGCCGAGCTGGAGTATACTAAAATGATCAATGACCTTTCCATCCGCAATAAAGACCTGGAGCAGTTCGGCTATATCATATCCCATAACTTACGCGCCCCGGTGGCTAACATTATTGGCGCCTCCGTTGCCTTAAAGGATCCTGAACTAAGCTCCCAGGATATCGTAATATTGAACGACGGCATTAATTCCTCTGCAATGAAACTGGATCAGGTGATACAGGATCTCAACCAGATCCTGCAGGTGACCGGGACCATTGATAAGATCGACGAAAAAATTATTTTGTCGGAGCTGGTTGAAGATATCAAAGGGAGTGTTCAACTATTGATTGACAAATATCATATCACACTGAGTTATGACTTTTCTGAGGCTAATCATTTGTTTATTTTCAAACCGTACCTGTACAGTATCTTTTACAACTTAATCCTAAACAGCGTCAAATACCGGAGAATGGATATATCATGTATTATCCACATTAAGAGCCATCAACTGAAAAACAAAGTTGAACTCATTTTTCAGGACAACGGCACCGGCATAGACCTTCAAAAACATGGTAACAGTGTATTTGGATTATACAAAAGGTTCCATGAGCATATTGAAGGCAAGGGAATGGGTTTATTCATGGTAAAAACACAAGTGGACGCGCTAGGTGGAAAGATCAGCATTCAAAGTGCGCCCAACCGGGGAACTGAATTCACCATTGAACTGACCGTTCCTGAAACAAGAACCAATTAAAGCACATACCGTGGATACTTTACCGATACCCCATAATGAAAATGAAAGATTAAAGGCGCTTCACAGTTATGAGCTACTTAATTCCCTGCGCGAAGAAGAATTTGACCGGATCACAGAACTGGCATCCCTGATCTGTGACGTTCCGATAGCCCTTGTGTCATTGGTTGACGAAAACAGGCAATGGTTTAAGTCCAAAGTCGGCCTTGATATCGACGAAACGCCACGGGAACTGGCATTTTGCCAATATACGATTATGGGCGAGAGCTTATTTGAAGTGGAAGATGCTGCTAAAGACGAGCGGTTCGAAGAAAATGAACTGGTTACGGCCGGGCCTAAGCTTCAGTTTTATGCAGGGTATCCGCTGATTGATCCCGATGGCTTTGCATTGGGTACGCTTTGCGTGATCGACCGCAAACCCAATAAATTAACAGCTAAACAAAGAAGATCGTTACAACTTCTGGCGGAGGAAGTAATGATGCTGATCATCGAAAGGCGGCGAAAGGAAGAGTTGCGGAACTTTGAAAAATTATTCCTGTTCTCAGACGATCTGATCTGTATCACCGGAGCGGACGGTAACTTGAAAAAAGTAAATCCCGCTTTTACTAAAATTTTGGGTTGGGACCGGCAGTTTTTACTTGAAACATCTTTTTTTGAATTCATTCATCCGGATGATTTGGAATTAACCAGGGCCGAGCTCCTTAAGCTCACTACCGGAATAAGCACGATCAATTTTCTCCTTCGTATCCAGAGCAAAGATAACGGTTACCGGTTACTGGCATGGACGGTGACTCCGGAACGGAGTAAGGACAATCTATTTGCGATCGGGCGGGATATAACCGATGAAAAGGCGAGAGAAAAGGAATTGGCGATCAGCGAAGAAAAGCTACGGGCTTTTTTTGAGAATTCCCAGGGACTGATGTGTACACACGACCTGCGAGGCAATTTCCTGACCGTTAATCTTTCCGGCGCAGCTATGCTCGGTTATACAACGTCAGAAATTATGCAGATGAGCCTATTCGATATTATTCCAAAAGAGCGGCATCATCTTTTAGAAGGTTATCTTCTGGCTATTCAAGCTAAAGGTCACCTGGAAGCGCAAATGATTACACGTCATAAAGACGGCGCGCTGCATACCTGGATGTTCAATAATGTTTTAGAAAACAACCCCGGACGGGACCCTTATGTGATCGGCAATGCCATAGACATTACCGAAAGGCAAAAGATCGAAAACGAATTGCTGACCGAAAAATCCAGGTTGGCTGCTTTCGTAAAGCATGCTCCCGCTGCGGTGGCCATGCTGGATAACGACATGCGGTTCGTCGCGGTCAGTAATTGTTGGCTGGAAGATTATAAACTTCAGGATCGCGATATTATAGGCATGTCTTATTATGAAGCGTTCCCTAATCTGGGCCCTGAATCCAGGCAAAGGCATCAAAGAATCCTGAACGGCGCGATTGAAAAAAAAGAAGGAGAATTCTTTACGACTGCCGGAACAGATCAAAACCAGTACATTACCTGGGAAATGCGACCCTGGTACAAGGCTGGCGGCGCTATAGGTGGTGCGATGGTGTATACGCAAAACATCACCAAGATGGTCGAGCAGCAGGAAGAACTTAAGAACGCAAAAATATTAGCAGAAGAAGCCAGCGTGGCTAAATCGGAGTTCCTGGCAAACATGAGCCATGAGATCCGGACACCGCTGAATGGCGTGATTGGTTTTACCGACCTGGTGCTAAAAACGCAGTTGAACGAGATCCAGCAACAGTATCTTACCATTGTAAACCAATCAGCCAATGCTTTATTAAGCATCATTAATGATATCCTCGATTTTTCAAAGATCGAAGCCGGTAAGCTGGAACTGGAAATTGAAAAGTGTGATCTGTATGAACTTGGCGCTCAGGCAACCGATATCATCACCTATCAGATCCAGACCAAGGGCCTGGAGATGTTGTTGAATATTCCACCTGATCTGCCGCGGTTCATCTGGACAGATATTGTGCGGCTCAAGCAAATTTTGATCAACTTATTAAGCAATGCCTCTAAATTTACAGAACACGGCGAGATCGAATTAAAAATAGCCGCACTCTCTATGGAGACCGATCAGGTTACCATGCGATTTGCCGTACGCGATACCGGGATCGGGATTAAACCGGATAAGCAACTGAAGATATTTGATGCCTTCTCTCAGGAAGATGGTTCTACGACCAAGAAATATGGCGGTACCGGTCTGGGCTTGACGATCTCCAACAAACTTTTGGGCCTAATGGGCAGTAGGCTGCAACTGGAAAGTACGCCAGGAAAAGGCAGTATATTTTATTTTGATATTAACCTTAAAGCAGAGCAAGGCGAGCCGGAACATTGGGAAAACCTGGAACTCATCAAAAACGTGCTCATCGTGGATGACAATGCCAATAACCGGCTGATCCTCCAGGAAATGCTTTTATTAAAAGGCATTGAAAGCACCGCAGCGAAAAACGGGCTGGAAGCCTTACAGATGATCGCAGCAGGCGGACATTATGATGTGATCTTAATGGATTACCATATGCCTTATATGGACGGACTGGAAACGATCAGAAAAATCAGGGAGAATTTTTATGCTACTGCTGATGAACAGCCGATCATGCTGTTATATAGCTCTTCAGACGACGAGAAAGTGATCAGGGCATGTGAAGAATTTCAGGTCAGCCACCGGATGGTAAAACCAATCAAAATGCAGGACTTGTACAGTACCCTATCCCGCCTGTATAAAAAAGCAGGGGCTCTCTCCGAAACAGAACCTGACCAACCAAAAATGGAGACAACCAAAAACCGCATCACCATTTTGGTGGCAGAGGATAATGCGGTCAATATGCTGCTGGCCCGTACAATTATCAGAAGGATCGCACCTAACGCTGTTTTGCTGGAGGCCCATAATGGGATAGAAGCATTGAACTTTTGTAAAAAACAGTTGCCCGACCTGATCCTGATGGATGTACAGATGCCGGAAATGAATGGTTACGAGGCTACGGAAAAGATCAGGCTGATGGAACGCGGCACGCACGTGCCCATTATTGCGCTTACTGCAGGCAATGTTAAAAGTGAAAAGGAAAAATGTTTTGCCGCAGGTATGGATGATTTCGTTGTAAAGCCGGTGGTGGAAGAAATGATCGCAACGGTCATGAATAAATGGCTGAACTTTGGACAAAACAAATTATCACTGGAACGGGCTGACGGATCAGTTAAAGAAGAAGTTCATTTCGACCGGGAACAGATCCGGAAATATATAGGAGACGACCAGGCAATTATGAAAGAGGTCATTGATTTGACTAGAGTGGAACTGGCTCAATCGCTGGAGATTCTGGAAAAGCAGATCAGCATAAAAGACCTGAAAGGTATTAAAAGTATGGGTCATAAATTATATGGAACCGCCGTATCTGCAGGACTCCATATACTTGCAGGTATCGCTATGAATTTGGAACAATTGGAAGAATTTGATAGCGAGCAGATGTATTCGGTTTTTTCAGCCTGTCAACAGGAAATTTCGATCATCTTAAATCTAATGGCATGACACGATAGGCTTGCACGGCGAAGAAACAGCAATTATTTACAATATAGGGAAAAGAGGGCTCAATGTTATGATATATAATAAGATTTTATATTCGGCAAGCTAAAGTTTCATCTAAAGACTGGATACGAACTAATTACCTAAAACGCCAACTTACGTAAATCTTAAAAAAAACAGTTCGAGAATCGTCCAATGTGGGCTACGTTCCATCGCGTATTATTTAAGCATGTTTCGTTTTGCCTGTGGAGAGATCCGGTCTTATAATTTATTCAAAAAACTTTTGAGACGGACGAATAACTCGTCATACATTACAGAAAATCACCTGAACGGTTTATGACGAGCAGTATCTCAGGGCATACGGCAGGCAACATAGTAAGCGAGGCGTACTGGTTGTGGCTGCCGAAGATCTTTAATGGATCGTTCTGGGAGAGGACTAGCCGCCGGCCGGCACCCACCGCGGGCTATCAGAATTGGCGGATGTGCTTTAGAAGGCATCCGAAAAGGTGAGAATGACATACCCCCAGATGTACTAAGATCGAACCAATTTATTATGACCTTATAGTATTATGATGTAAGCATCTTATCTAATTCATAGTCTGTACCCGCTATAATTCCTTTAATATAAGTGGCGAGTTTACTGACGGAGTATTAGTCATATCTCGTTCCTTTTAAACTTTAAAAAGCATTGACCATGGGCACAGATTTTCGCTGAATTTTCAAATAATATTTTGTTTAATCTGTTGTTAGTTTGGTCCTGGGAAAAATAAAATAAATGGAAATTATGGTATAAACTCCGATTGCAAGCCAGTTATTGACCCAACTTAATCCCGCGCCTATTAAATAAATGACAGGAGCGTAAAATCCACGCAGCCTCGCGACCTTTACTACGATATTGTGGTTCGGAATTCCCTTAAGCAACTGCACATGCCTGATCAAATAAACACCCATTAACGAGAAAATAACAGTAGGTAGAAACATGCATAACCCATAAAAGAACGTAGCTGCGTTATTCCCTGGATATTCCCCTAACAATTTAGTGGGGAATGGCAGTAGCGAAGTGAAAAGCAGCAAAAGATTATTCATCCAAAACAACCCAAAATCAAAGCTTTTAACCTGCTGCATAAACCGGTGATGATTCATCCATATCACGCAGACTACCAAGAAACTGTTGATCCAAGATAATAATTTAGGCAAGGTTGCTACAATGGCAGCCCATACGTTTTCATTTGTTGGGTTATTGATGTGCGGAAAGTGCAGATCAAAAACGAGCAAAGTAACTACAATAGCGAAAACCCCATCACTGAATGTTTCTATCCTGTTCACAGTAAAATCTATCGATGCTTTCATGTTAATATTTATGCTTAGTGCAGTTGGTTAAGTTAATTCGCGACATTTAAAACAGTGGCTGGTCATCAATTTATGATATGTGCTGGTTTTAGATTTGATCCGGAGTATACGGTCAATTTCTTCGAAATCAATACGCTCGTTGTCTATTGGATATTCTTGATTAACACATCCTCCGAGAATTTTTAAAGCGTGTTTCTATAATACTTTTGAACATTAACATTTACACTACCTGTCCCTTTAGCGCGCTATTTTCATTTCCTTGTTCTCTATTAATGGGCTACCTTTCAGTGCCCTGACTAAAGTGAAAACCGCCAGGCATCCGTACAACAAACCTGCAATGGTAATAGCGAGTGTGTTTTTTAACACATACCACGATAACAACGGCAGCACTTGTAAGGCATGCATGCCAATAAAATGCGCGATACGAAGATCGCCATACTTTGTACTCCAGTTTAAAACAGGTAAGGCCGGGCCGCCTTCTGCACCACCGATTGTATGGGTTGATCTTGCACCCATCGATGCCCCCTGGAAAGCAAAAAAGACAAACAGTACAATGCCCATGCGAATACTTAAGAGATAGTGGTACGGTAAAGTCTTAAAATCGGCCTCGAAAAAGAGGAGGCCGATATATCCGGTCCAAAGGGTAGCTATTGCCGCGGCTATGCCCATCATGGCTGTTAAAAATGCATACAATGAGGAACTGAAATTATAATGGGACAATTGCCCTCGGCCAGCCTGTAGCGCAATATATACAACTTCAAACCCTAAGAGGATAATTATTACCCAATTATATATAGTAACTGTTCCGGTTGCAAGTAACTCGTAAGTATACCAGCCCATTGTCAATGAGAAAATCGCTATAGATAGCGCAAACTTAAAAGGTTTGAACCAGGCGTTTGCGCCCCTTATTCTGGTACTTGAAAGCCGTGTGAGTGATAGAAACACTAAAGCTGCAATCAGATTACAACACCCAAAAATAAATAGTGGGTAATTTTTATTATACAAGAGTTCGATGAAGTGCATTATTGCTTTAATTAAGATTTAAAATACCGCCCATGTTCAAGATCCTCTAGCAGGGATTTCTGTTGTGGTTGCCATCCTAACGATTCTTTAGTAAGTACGGCTGATGTCTTATTGTCAGCGGCAACCAGTCCGCCTAAAAACCCAAAGTGCTTTTCGGGTCGGCTTTCAATTGGTAAGTCCAATTTATGTCCTATAATACTTGCGATTTCCTTAAAAGGGATGCCATCATCAGCAACCCCATGATACCTTGCACCTGCTTTGCCTTTTTCCAGGGCGATCCTAAAAAGGCGGGCGGCATCCAGGCGGTGTACTGACGGCCAATGATTTACCCCTTCATTAGCATATCCTGAAACTCCCTTTTTGCGGGCTATATCAATTAGGTTGGGGACAAATCCATGATCGCCATCTCCGTGAACGGAAGGTGGTAGCCGCACTATCGAAGTCCGGACGCCATGGGAAGCCAGTTCAATAGTTACCTTTTCAGAAGGAGTTCTGTAACCGGCAGGTGATGCAGGGTCCGGTTCGTCATTTTCGTTGCCGATATGGCCCGGAGTTAAGATCATCGTACCTGATGTAGTTACCATGGGGCGGTCAGAACCTTTGAGTACAGATCCCATTGCAGTTATCGCATCGCTATCCATCTTAGCAATAGTTGTCATGAAACGCAAAGCTATGCCGGCCGGAAGCCCGCCAAGCAATACCCGGAGACGGGCACCAATACTGATCTTTGAAAAAGAATGGATAAAGGCAGTATGAATTACGCCGTCCGCTTTTGCGGCACCTGCTTTCAAACTATCGAGATCATCTAACGAACCAAAATGTGCTTCCCCTCCTAAGTCGATAAGCGACTTCGCCGAAGCATCCGACCTGACAAGGCCGATAACCTGGTGGCCGGCCGCTGTTAACTCCGAAATAAGAGCCGATCCTATAAAACCTGAAGCTCCTGTTAGAAATATACGCATGAATTTAAATTTTTTAGAAATTGTTAATTAAAAGATTTTCGAAATTCGAGTGCTGGCTGTTTGTGTCGGTTTCTTAACAGATCAAACAATTGCATCCTGATCAGTTGAATTTTGCCCTGAATGTTAAAGGTGAAATGTTGGTTTTGGCTTTGAATAACTTGCTGAAAGATTGAGAATGTTCGAACCCTAACTGGTACGCGATCTCACTTACCGATAAGTTTGTTGTTGATAGCTGCTGTTTGGCTTTTTCAATAATTTTCTCATGGATATGTTGCTGCGTGGTCAGGCCGGTCAGTGTCTTCAGCAGACCACTCAAATAATCAGGAGATACATGAAGATACTCTGCCAAATAACTTACGGTTGGAGGGCCATCCTGCATCGCTTTCAAATCATTAAAACAGTCTACAAGCTTTTTGTTAAGACGATCCAATAGCTCATGACTGGCTTTTCTTCTGGTCATAAACTGACGCTGATAAAAGCGATCGGAATAATTGAGCAATGATTCCAGTTGCGTGATAATGATATCATGGCTGAATTTATCCATGTTATTATGATACTCTTGCCTGATATTCCCCAGGATCTGCATAAGTGTCTCTTCTTCTTTATCCGAAAGAAACAAAGCCTCATTAACCGCATAATCGAAAAAGCCGTATTGCCCGATCTTCTTTGCAAGCGTGGTATTCCATAGAAAGTCGGGATGGAAAAGCAGCAGCCAACCTGATTGCTCAGGGCTTGCGTATTTCTGCGGATCGAATCCGGCGACCTGACCAGGCGACATAAAACTGAGTACGCCTTCATCAAAATCATAGGCTTGCTGGCCGTATTTGAATTTTACAGGTGATCTGAATCCCCTTTTTAATGAAATATTGTAAAACCCATTGACCACGTTCCCCGGTATGCCCGCAGGTATGTGCTCAAAGGGTTTAATATCAATAATACTGATCAACGGATGCTCAGGTGCCGGTGCACCCAGTATCTTGTGAAAATCACTGATCGTTTTGATCTGGTAAGGCTGGTTTTTTTCCATCATGCAAATTGACTATTTATTTTGATAAGCCTTCGAGGGCCTTTGATACTGCTTGTTTATAAGAAAGCGGTTTGCGCGGCAATAGTTTTCTGATAGCCGAGGGGTCGCCGATCAGGTCTGCGCCCAATCCACCCAGTGCCCCTTTGATCGCTCCTTTCGGTGATCTGGCAATACGCTCGATCAGTGGCGCAGAAAAGCGTAAAAGGCCTAATGGAATATGGATCTTCTTGGGATGAGCATGACCAACAACGTCCGCCGCTTCATCGATCAACTGATCACCCGTTAATATATCATCGCTGCCCACTTCATAGCACTGTCCATAAGCTTTCCGTTCCTGCAATACACCTATCAGGTTATAAACCAGGTCGTCAATGGCAATGCTGCGAAATTTGTTAAGGCCGTTGCCTATGACAAAAGCCGTGCTTTTTTGCGCATTTGCCAGCACCATGTTAAATCCCTGCCCGCCAATGCCTACGATCATGCCCGGCTGGATCACGGTCACATCCAAACCGCTGTTTAAAAGATATTGTTGTGTTTTCCACCGACCACCTGTCCAGGCGTCTTTAGCATCAGCAGAAACGCCAAGTGAAGTGACGTAGATCAGGCGTCGCACGCCGTGCATCCTGCAGCCTTCCACAATATTTTCCAGGGCGTTCATTTCAATGTCCATAAATCCGAGTTTCGACGTGTCTTTGTGCTGAGGCGCAAGTGTATGGATAGAAATATAAACCGCATCTATAGACTTCAACGCATGCTGTACAGACGCAGGGTCTGTAAGATCACCTTTGACGATCTCACAGCCGAGTTTAGCTAATTCTTCTAATTTGTCCGGGCTGCGGGCGAGGCAGCGTACCGTATAACCTTCAGATAATAACTGGTTAGTTAAATAACCACCAATAAATCCTGATGCACCAATGACTAATATCCTTTTCATAATTAATTTATTTGATGATGTAAAGGTCCTGACAAAGCCGCCAATGAATGTGACCATATCCGGTTTAGTTGTAGCCAAAACTGGTATGCGGACTAAAAATGCTGTCTTTTCCGGACGCGACTGAAAGTTTCCGGGGTAGGAATACACAAATAATCCAGTTATGCAACACCTTTTAGGGTCGTCAAAAATATGCACATAAATTAGTATTTTGGTATTCGATACAAACGTAGAACTATAAGTATTTATGAAAGATTTTATAAATCAATTTCAGGAGTTTTCGCAACTCGACGATGCGGCGAAGCTTGATATGATTACGGTTTCAAGGTTACAGCATTTTAAAAAAGGTGAAGTTATTCTCCCTGTCGGCAATGTCTGCCGCCATCTTTATTTCGTAAATCAAGGTCTGGTTAAAATATTTTCCGTCAAAAGCGGTAAAGAGTTTATCATGCGTTTTTTTTCCGAATCACAAATCTTCGCGGTTTTCGATAGCTTCTTAACGAAAACACCTGCTAACTTTACCATCATTGCCCTGGAAGATTCATTAGTGACCATGATCAGTCATACCGAAATGGAAGCCCTCAGCAGAAAACACCACACGGTAGAATTCTTTTTTAGAAAACTCATCTCAGATACTTCTGTTCGTAAGACTAAAAGAATTCATGAAATTCTCGGAGAAGATTCAACCTGGCGCTACCAGAATTTCATGAAAGAAAATAAACACATTGTCCATCGTATCTCTCTTGGCGATGTATCGAAATTCCTGGGCATCACCCAGCAGTCGCTGAGCAGAATAAGGTCTCAAAAATAATTGATTTTGCTTTTTACCATAGGTTAAAAATTATGCCAGACTGTTAGTTTAGTTTTGATTGGTTATCTAATAGATATAGCTAAGCCTATCCTTTTAGACCAACATTAATTAAAGTTTAACTAATTAAAACAGCTATGAAACAGTCAATTGATCAAGATCTAACATCCGCATACTGGATGTTAGATATCCTATGGGTAATAAAAGCTTATGCTGCAGATACCGACAATGCTTTTAGCATGATAGAGCAAACGATGCCCTATGGATCAGGCCCACCGCCCCATTATCATCAAGACATGGATGAAATGTTCTATATCCTGGAGGGCGAACTCACTCTATGGCTGGATGGACAAATTATTAAAATGGGAAAGGGCTCTTATGCAAGAGTTCCGAAAGGAATCACACATTACTTCAAGATCACCAGCGAACAGCCTTGCAAAGCTTTGAATATGTATACTCCGGGAGGGTTTGAGGAAGGTGTTATCCGTAACGCTACTAAGGCAGAAGCTTTGACCTTGCCGCCGAAAGGTTTAGCCTATCACGGGAGTATGGACAAAAATGATATGCACACAGCTGTCGATATTCAGCCTGTCAACTTATTAGAAGATCTTGAATAATTTAGTGGTCAACTTCATCTATTGACATAATTAATAAATTAATTCGGCAGATTTGTACTGTATCAATTCACAGGTTGGTACAGATGCGCTGATTTCCAGGGATAAGATTCTATATATCGAATCCTGTAATCAGTGACGATTTTGTATTTTACAATTATGCTGCTACCAAAAACCATAAGAAATATTAAGCGCGTTATTCCTTTTGGCGTATTATGGTTTATTTTCAGTCTCATCTATGTGATGCTGGAGAAAGGGATTATCGGAAACCTGGACCATTATCCCTCTACGGGCGTTGATTACAATTTTGGAAGAAACATTTTTTTACTCCCATTATCAGCCTTGATGATGGGACTTTTGACAGGGATTCTGGAGATCGGTTATTTCAGTAAGTGGTTTATTAAAAACAGGTTCATTAAAAAAATCATCTTCAAATCCCTTATTTATTTGGTCATTGTAATTGTGTTCCTTGTCATTATTACTTTCATCAATACCCTATATACGAAGAACGTACATTCTATTAAGAGCCTGGTATCTCCAGCCTGGGCGTTTTTCACCGATTACGCCGTGATCGGTATTATGGTATATATTGCCTCAATAATTGTGATTACACAGTTATACGCTGAATTTAGCCAGAGCATTGGGGTGGGTACATTGAGTAATTTTTTCTTAGGTAAGTACCATCATCCGGTAGAAGAAGAAAGGATATTTATGTTCCTGGACATGAAGTCGTCTACTACAATTGCGGAAAATTTGGGTCATGTCAGGTATTTTCAAATGTTAAAGGAATATTTTTTCGATCTCTCGGTCGCTGTCATTGACTATGCAGGTAAAATCTATCAATACGCGGGTGATGAGATGATCATCAGCTGGAAACTAAAAGACGGATTAAAAAACAATAACAGTATTGAGTGTTTTTTCGCTATGAAACGCGCACTGCAAATACAGTCTGAAAAGTATAACAACGAGTTTGGTTTTTTACCGGCGTTTAAAGCGGGTTTGCATTATGGCATGGTAACTGCCGGTGAGATTGGATCGCTGAAAAAAGAAATCATCTTCACAGGGGATGTCCT
>NZ_JBDSZG010000049.1:0-51647 GCF_039925265.1 Mucilaginibacter sp. | reverse complement strand
TTGCTGCTTTACAGCGTTTGAAGGAAACCGAGGATTGGGTGAAAGATTGCTGGATGTGGCTCTACCGTGGTGCCTGGCACGAGTTTGCTACGCACGAAATTGAAATGGCGGTGCCTTTATCGCCTGCGGAAGTTTTGCGCAAGCGTAACGCCATCTTCAAGCACCAAAGCCAAAAGGACCGCCCCGTATTCCCCGGCGATGATGCCCGCGAGTTCTGGGTGCGTGCCGAGGACCGTAACCGCGAAACTGCCGTTTGCTATGATAAACTCGGCATGGCGGAGTATGCGGCTATGGAGGCTTTTGTACGATTTAAGTTCTGAGTTTTGGGTAATGAGTTTTGAGTTGTAATGCGTATGCAAGATTTTAAAAAACTCCTGGTTTGGCAAAAAGCGTTTGAATTTGTACCCGTTTGTTACAAGCATACGGCATCTTTCCCGCCAGATGAACGGTATATTTTAACAAGCCAGTTGAAACGGGCTGTGTTA
The DNA here is from genome assembly GCF_039925265.1 of Mucilaginibacter sp. Classification (GTDB taxonomy): domain Bacteria; phylum Bacteroidota; class Bacteroidia; order Sphingobacteriales; family Sphingobacteriaceae; genus Mucilaginibacter. The sequence continues at coordinate 51,162 of NZ_JBDSZG010000049.1, read as the reverse complement.
TCCATTTCAAATAACATCGCCGAGGGCTGTGGCCGTTTTAGTCAAAACGATTTGGCTCATTTTCTTCAAATCGCACTCGGCTCAACAACTGAGGTTGAAAATTTAATATTGGTTGCGCAAGCGTTAGGATATTTAAACGATGATGCTTTTGACCAATTAAATACCTTAAACATGGAAATCCGTAAAATGCTGATTTCCCTAATTTACAAAATACGAGAGCTTAAATAAAATGACTCAAAACTCATTACCCAAAACCCAAAACTCAAGACTCCTCTCTCTTGATGTTTTTCGGGGCATCACCATCGCTGCCATGATATTGGTTAACGACCCCGGCGATTGGGGCCATATTTATGCTCCGCTGGAACACTCCGCTTGGAATGGCTGCACACCTACCGACCTGGTGTTTCCCTTCTTCCTGTTTATGGTGGGCGTATCTATCGTTTATGCCATGGAAAGCAGGAAAGCCTCCGGCGAAAACCAGTCGAGAATGATACTTACCGCACTGCGACGCATGGTGGTATTAATGCTCATCACCTGGTGTACGCAGGTTATCCTCCGCTGGAATTTTGATCTGAGTAAATTGCGCTTACCGGGTGTATTGCCACGCATTGCCCTGGTGTATTTTATCTGCACCGTGCTGTATCTTAAAACCTCGCAAAAAACCCGCGACTGGGTATTTGTGATCGCGCTGGTGGGCTATTATTTGTTAATGACCTTCGTCCCCGTACCCGGTGTAGGCTATGCCAACCTGGAACCCGAAACCAATTTGGGCGCATGGATAGACCGCACGCTGCTCACCCCCGATCATCTCTGGCGTTCCTCCCGCACCTGGGACCCGGAAGGTTTATTGGGGACACTGCCTGCAATCGGTACAGGCCTGTTTGGTATCCGCGTGGGCACCTGGCTCAAACGTAAAGACCGCGACGATAGCATAAAAGTAAGCTGGATGTTCACCTATGGCGTTATTGCCGCGTTGCTGGCCCTGTTTTGGGATCTGTTCTTTCCCATCAACAAAGCGTTGTGGACAAGCTCTTTTGTTCTTTACACAGGGGGACTCGCAACTATCGGATTGGCTATTTGCTTCTGGCTGATAGACGTGCAGGGGCATAAACGCTTTACCTATCCATTTGTGGTATTTGGCACCAATGCCATCGCAGCTTACGTACTTTCGGGCTTTATCCCGCATTATTATAACCTGATAAAATGGGATGGAAAATCTATTTACGAGCACCTGTTCGTGCCTTACTTTTCGCCCGTAAATGCATCGTTGCTTGGCGCTATTTTAATTGTGCTGATCCTTTGGCTGGTAATGTGGGTGTTTTATACCCGTAAAATATTTATAAAAATTTAGTGATGAAATTTAAACTGATCGTAGCCTTTTTGCTGTTTTGTGCTGTTGCAAAGGCCCAGACTACCATTACTCCTGCGCATTTAAAGGCTGCAGAAGATGTGCTTACAGCCTCTGGCGCTGCTACAAATTTACAAGGCAATGTTGCTACTATGCTGAAACAGGCAAGCGCCAATGTACCCGCCGATAAGCGGCCGAAGTTTATGGAAGTGATGAAAACCTTTATGGATAAGTACATGAACTGGGAAATAATAAAAGACCAAATGGCCGCCATGTACGCCAAAGAATTCACCGAAAAAGAGCTTAAGGACCTGGTGGTTTTTTATAACTCACCGCTGGGCAAAAAAGTAAACGAAAAGCAGCCCATTCTTTTCCAAAAAGGTTCGGAAATAGGCCAGCAAGCGGTGCAAAGCCACCAGGTAGAACTACAACAAATGATGCAGGAAGCGTTTAAAGAATAATATTGCGGACTGGTATGGTTGTTTCAGAGAATGCCTCCGGTTTCCCGGAGGCATTTACGCTCTTTTACTTGGAATATCCTACACCTGCTGTTTTAGGCGGCTTGCTCAGCAAATTCACAAACAACCTGTACGCACCCGGTACACCGGCAGGCAGCTCCCTGAAGAAGACCAGCGAAGTATATACAAACCGGCCTGCGCCGTAATCGGCAACGATTAGCGAACCGTTGCTTTGCGCTTCGCCGGGGTCTCCCATTTGCAGCGGGGTTTTGTATTGTGGGTCTATATTGCTTACCATGTATACACTGCGCTCCTGTATCCAGTCGCTAAAGTCCTGTTGTGTTATTTTGTTGGGATAATTAAGCACCGGGCTATCTTTATCCAAAATAGTAACCGGCGAATCCTCGGTAGTTACCCTTTGGTTTACCACCTGGAAAGGGTACGGACCAATGGCTTTAGTAACCAGCCCGTTGTTATTATTGTACTGCACCACCAGGTTGCCGCCGTTTTTTACATACTCCATCAGTTTGGGCTGCTCGTAGGCCAGGCGCTGGTTAACGTTGTAGGCACGCACACCGATAACAATGGCATCGTAAATACTTAGGTCACCATTTATTATTTCGCCTTCGCTTAACTGGTGTACTTCGTAGCCAACTTCGCGCAGGGCGTCGGGCACCAGGTCACCCGCACCGGCAATATAGCCAATGCGTTTCCCAGCAATTTTCAGATCTATATTCACCAGCTTGGCCTGCGCCGGCGGGAAGATAGTGATGGCCGGGATGTGGTTGTATTTGATATTGAGCAAGCCTTGCGAAAAGGTTTTGCCGTTGGCGGTAACAATCACATCCAGGTTAGCGATGTTAGATTTATTGCTTGTTGGCGCAATGGTAAAGGAGGCGGTCCATTCGTCGCCTTTTTTCTTGTCTGCAAAATCAGCCGCGCCGGTTATCTTCCAACCTGCAATTGGTTTTATGCTGACGTTGCCGCTGGCATTGGTAAAACTTTTGAGTTTTACCTGTACAATTTGGGGCACAGAATTATTGTAAACGTAAACCTTTTCTGCCAGGGAAGCGGTTACCGGCGGGGTGATTTCCAATGGCTGATAAATTTCGCCGCGGGCCGGGTCAACGTATTTGTACATCACTTTGCGGTAAAAGCTCAAGCTTTTACCATCGATAGTAAACTCGAATTTTATAGTGAGCGCATCCGCATTTTCTGGCGGGCCAGCAAGGGTATCGTTCGCCAGGGTATAGCTGCCAATGGGGTGGGCCGTTTCGAGCCAGTAAGGCTGCGACAGTTTTTTTAATACCACTTGTAGCTGTTCTGTGCGCAGCTGACCCGGAGCTAAAATTGATTCGCTACCCTGCGTAACCGTTACCGGGACCGATTCTCCGCCTGCACTTATAACTATCTTGCTTATCGGCAATTTGTTCGGCGTAAACAATTGGGCCCTGATATCTAATTTATCACTTACCGCATAAGATGCTTCTGGTGCATAGCTCTCAAACCATAATCCCGCGCAGGCGGCTATCAGATCTTTCAGTTCCTTTGCTTTTTGCTTGTGCCAGTAGGTGTATTCCTCCACTGCGCCGGCTTTCAGCCGTACGGTTTGCATGGCTTTGTCGTTCACAAAATCCATATCTACCTTATCCAGCAATTTTATCAATGCAGGTACAGAAGCTTCGGGAGCGTCATCGTTAAAATTTTTACGAATGGCTGCCAGTTCCTCGCCAATCGGCGCGCCGCCGGGGATGCGAGCCCAGGTGGTAGTTACCCCGTCCATCAGATCGGTTTTGGGCGCATCGCCCAATATGGTTTTAAAATATTCAAAAGCATCACCGCGTTGCCTGGCCGAGCCGAAGCCCTGCGTTTTATGATTGCTGCGGCTTTCGGCAGCGATTTCGCCGTAGCTTTTGCCCAAGATGGGGTTGTAGCCGCCAACGTTCAGCTTAAACTGATCCTCGGATGTGGTGTTGGTATTGCCAAAATTAAAGGTATTCCAAAGCAGGCGTTTGGCCTGCCAGGGGGTAACACCATGTTTTAGTTGCTCGGGGTAGCGCTTAGGATCAGCGGCGGCGCTGAATGCTTCCTGCGCTAAAATGGCAGATGCGGTGTGGTTGCCGTGGCCGCCCTCGCCGGTGGTGGGGAAACGGCAGATCATTACATCGGGCCTGAACTGACGGATCACCCAAACCATATCGCCCAATACCTTGTCCTTATCCCAAAATTTTAGGGTTTCTTCCGGGTTTTTAGAGAAGCCGAAATCGGTAGCGCGGCTAAAAAATTGTTCTGCGCCATCCATGCGGCGGGCTGCCAAAAGCTCCTGTGTGCGTATCAGTCCCAATAGTTCGCTTTGCTCGTTGCCTATCAGGTTTTGCCCGCCATCGCCACGGGTGAGCGACAGGTAGCCCGTGCGGTAATGTTTTTCCTGCGCCAGGTAAGCCAGCAGGCGGGTATTCTCATCGTCGGGGTGGGCGGCTACGTACAGCACACTGCCCAAAACGTTCAGTTTTTTAAAGTTCTGTTTTATGGAGCCCATATCGCTCGGTGGGGCAGTTTGGGCATGAATGTTTTGAAAAACAAGAAATAAGGCGAGGGATAACAGCAAAGTACGCTTCATAAGAACAAATATATTATAAACAGGTATAGGGCGGATGAGGTATCAATAATATTATACGGGGGTGATAATAACCCTAAGAATAGGTCCCCGCGCCTAAGGGATATAACCCATTAAAATACAGCATATCCGATTAAGTAAGTCCTTCTGTAGCCCTTTCAATTTTGCCCGTTTTTGCTAACCATCAAACATCACCTGCGTGGTAATTAGGGTTAACATAGCTTAACACAATTTCAAAAAATAATTTTTAACAATCTGATAATCAATTTTTTAAAAAAAATCAGGGTTAACATATTCTCACGTTTTTTAACCTTAAAAAAATATAATCCGGGACAATATTTCTTATTAAATCCATCGGTTAAAAATCTATGGCTATATAAACTAATCTCATTTAAACTCACGGCATCCAACCAAAAATCAATCAGTCGATTAATTTTTTAAGCATGATTATCAATGTCTTACAATTTTCTGACAAAATTAATTTTAATTAATTAATCGATTGATTAATTTTGTGCCGTGATAACAACCATAATGGAAAAAGAGAAGACAGATAAAAAGGACCATATCCTGGATGTAGCTGAAAGGATCTTTGCAGAATTCGGGTACGATGGCGCATCTACCCGTGCCATATCCGGCGAAGCCGGCGTAAACATGGCTATGCTTAATTATTACTTCGGCTCTAAGGAAGGCGTGTTCCTGGCCATTTTTGAGCGCCGCATAGCCATGTTTCAGCAAGTATTGGCCGAAATTGGCAACGATACCAGCTTCTCCCCATGGGAAAAATTAGATAAATATATAGAAAGCTATGTAGAAAAGGTGGTGAACAACAACTGTTTCCACATTATGCTGCACCGCGAAATATCTAAAACAAAAAAATCTGAGCTTACTGATAAAATAACTGCTATTGTAATGAAGAACGTAACCGTTTTTCAAGGCATTATAGCTGATGGCGTAAAAAGCGGTGAGTTTAAAAAAGATACCGACCAGGAATTATTGGTGGCTACCATATTCGGTACAAAAAACTACATCATCAACACACCGCATATTTCGTCGGTAGTATTGGGTTATGATGTATTGGACGGGGAGGCCCAGGAAGACAAGTTAAAACCCCGCCTTAAAAAATATTTGAAGACCCTTTTGAAAGCTTACCTACAAAACTAAAATGACAACAATAAATCATAGTCCCTTGAAACCTCATCTACTAACAAGAGCTGTTAAGGCCGCGGGTAGTTTTGCTGTATTAATTACAGCATTGCTTATTACCAACCCGGCAGCGGCACAAGACAGAACCATTACGCTTGACGAAGCCGTTAAGCTGGGATTGGAAAACAGCAAAACGTTAAAACTATCGCAATCTAAAATAGACCAGGCGGTATCGCAATTTGAACAAGCTAAAGATAACGCCCTGCCAACCGGTAAGGCCAGCTTTGGTTACAACCGCGCGCAGATCCCTGCCCACAAGCTTGAATTTGGCGAAGAAAGCCTGAGCCTGCCAAGCAGCGCCAACGCTTACCTGGGTACGGTATCGGTAAACCAAACCATTTGGGCAGGCAACAAACTACGCTACGCCCGCGAAAGCACTAACCTGCTTACCCAGGTGGCCCGTTTGGATGCTGTGAACGACCGCGACCAGATCGCTTACAACGTAATTGACGCTTACTACAACCTTTATAAGGTAATACAGGCTAAAAAAGTGGTCGAGCAGAATTTAGTAACCATCGATGCGCAGATAAAGCAATCGCAGCGCTTTTTTGACCAGGGCCTGGTTACCAAGAACGATGTATTGCGTTTTCAATTACAACGCTCTAACATCGAGCTGAACGGTATCGATCTGGAAAACAACCGCCGCATTATCAACTACAACATGGATATCCTTTTGGGCCTGCCCGAAACTACCCAGTTGGGCATTGCGCAGATAGTGGATGCCGACAGATCACCAGCGCCTTTGGCAAACTATATTGATACCGCGCTCGCGCATCGTGCAGAATTACGCCAGATGGACCTGCGTACACAAGTTGCCGAAACCAACATCAAAAGCATCAGGGCAAATACATCGCCTACGCTTTCGGCATCGGGCAGTGCCTACTATGTGGGCGTATCGGGTAACCCGATACCAAAAAGCGGTAAATATATTACGCCGATATCCTTAGGGGTTACGCTCGGCTGGAACTTCGGCACCCTTTGGACTAACAAAAACAAAGTTACCGAGGCCCGCCTGCAGCGCGAAGAAGTAATTGTGAACAAAGGCATCACTTCTGACAATATTAAAAACGAGGTTAACCAAAGCTATCAGAACTATAAAACAGCGATAGATAAGATCAACCTGCTGCAAACCTCCATTAACCAGGCTACGGAGAACAACAGGATCCTGGAATCGAAATACAAAAGCAATATATCATCAGCTACAGACCGTGCCGATGCGCAAACCTTGCTTTACCAGGCCGAAATTAACCTGGAACTGGCAAAAGCCGATGCAGGCCTCGCCTTTTATACTTTATTAAAATCAACCGGAACTCTTAACAAATAATACAAAATCAAAATACAATGGCAACTCAGGAAACAGAAACCAAAAAGAAACCAAATAGAGTACTTCCTATCATATTAGGCATCGTACTTATCGGTGGTATCATTTTCGGCGTAAAAGAATACATATACTTCAGCAAGCACGTTGATACCGACGATGCACAGATAGATGGCGATATAAGCCCCGTAGTAGCCCGCGTTGGCGGCTATGTAGATAGCATTATGTTTGAAGAAAACACGCACGTAAACAAAAGCCAGCTGCTGGTTAAAATAGATGCCCGCGATTACCAGGTTAAAGTGGAGCAGGCACAGGCAGCACAGGTTGGTGCAAGCGCTAACATAGGTGTTGGCGAATCGCAGATCTCTACAACTACTGCCAATTCATCAAGCGCAAGGGCAGATGTTGCATCGGCAAGCGCCCGTTTAGAAAAAGTACGTAAAGATTACGCTCGTTACGCCAACCTGGTTCAGGATGGGTCGGTAACCCGCCAGCAGTTCGACCAGGCAAAAGCCGACCTTGAAGTTGCACAGGCAAACTACACCGCTGCAAAAGATAAATACAAAGCCGCTTTAGAGCAGATCGCTACCAGCCGCAGCCAGTTAAAGGTTACCAATACCGGTGTAACCCAAAAGCAGGTTGATATTGATTATGCTAAACTGCAGCTTTCTTATACCGATATTAAGGCACCAGCAACCGGTGTAGTATCCAAAAAGAATGTACAGGTAGGTCAATTAGTGCAGGCCGGTCAAACATTGTTCTCTATCGTAAACGATAACAGCATTTTTATCACCGCTAACTTTAAAGAGACCCAGCTTGATAAAATTCGCAATGGCCAAAAGGTTGATGTGAAAGTTGACGCCTATCCTGACCTGAAAGTAGAAGGTACGGTTTATAACTTTTCGCCGGCTACAGGTGCTAAATTCTCGTTATTGCCACCGGATAACGCTACCGGTAACTTTGTAAAAGTTGTACAGCGGATCCCGGTTAAAATTAAACTAACCGGAAGCAAGGAAGAACTTGCGAAACTACGCCCGGGTATGAGCGTGGATGTTTCGGTAATTACAAAAGACTAAATAACATGGCTGAAACTGGCTTTAAAAAATGGATAATTACCATTACGGTAATTATGGCATCGCTGCTGGAGCTGATAGATACCACCATTGTAAACGTAGCTATACCGCATATACAGGGAAACCTGGGCGCAACGCTGGAAGATATTGCATGGGTGGTAACCGGCTACGCGGTAGCAAACGTAATCATCCTCCCCATGTCGGGCTGGTTGGGCGGGCGCTTTGGCCGCAAGCAGTACTTTCTTGCATCTATCATCGTATTTACCATAGCATCATTTTTGTGTGGTAATGCAACCACGCTGGATGAATTGGTAGCTTTCCGTATACTACAGGGTATTGCGGGTGGTGGTTTAATATCTACCGGGCAAACTATCCTGATAGAAACCTGGCCACGCGAGCAAATTGGTACGGCTACAGCACTATTTGGTTTAGGCGCGGTGGTAGGCCCAACTGTAGGCCCAACTATTGGCGGCTGGATCACCGAGAATTACTCATGGCCATGGATCTTTTACGTAAACTTACCCGTGGGCGCGCTTGCCGCGTTCCTGGCCTACACGTTTATTAACGAAACGCCCAAGCAGGAGAAAAAACCCATCGACTGGTGGGGAATTGGCTTGCTTGCTGTAGCGGTAGGTAGTTTACAAACCATATTGGAAAAAGGTGAGTCGGAAGATTGGTTTGCAACAACGTACATTATAATACTAACCGTTACCGCGGTATTGGGTACAATATTATTTATATGGCGGGAAATGAGTACCGACCATCCTATTGTAAACTTTGCCATTATGCGGCACCGAAGTTTTTCGGTGGGGATGTTTACCTCCTTTATCCTGGGGTTTGGGCTGTACGGGTCGGTGTTTGTGTTCCCGGTGTTCTGCCAAAATTTGCTCGGCTTTAATGCCCAGCAAACGGGGCAACTCCTGTTCCCCGGTGGATTGTGTACCATATTTATGATGCCATTCATCGGTAAGATGCTTAATAAAGGCATCCCGGCGCAGTTTATGGCTACCGTGGGTATGTTCCTATTCTTTGTATTCACCTGGATGCTCAGCAATTCAACCCTGGTAACAGGCGAGAGCGACGTATTGGTACCTTTGCTGATCCGTGGTGTTGGTATGGCCCTACTATTTGTTCCGCTTACTACGTTGGCCATGGCCGATTTGAAAGGCGCAGAAATTGGGCAGGGTTCCGGCTTAAACAATATGATGCGCCAGTTAGGTGGCTCATTTGGTATAGCGGCTTTAACAACCATTATTCACATACGGGCGGGGTTTCACAGGAGCACGTTGATTGAGCACGTAAACCCGTACAACCCGGCATTTACCGAAAGGCTAAATTTTTATACTCACGGTTTTATGGCCAGGGGCAAATCATTATTGGATGCTACGCACATGGCCTATGCCGCTATAGAAGGAAACGTAATAAGGCAAACAATGCTGCTGTCGTATGATGACGCTTACTGGATCTCGGGACTGGTGATGCTATTCTCGATACCGTTATTGTATCTGCAGCCGTTTAAAAAGCTAAAGGCGGTTACCGATTCGCACTAAAAAACAAAACCGTTCAGTCTTGTCAACTGAACGGTTTTTCCAAAAAAATCAACAATTAAATTTGTAATTCCCCTCCGGATGCACAAAGTGTTGGTTAAAAAAAATTATGATTAGGAGAGGTGTTATAATCTTATGCTATAAAATTAGTTTTTTTTAATTAACAAACCCAAATTTAATTTCATATAATTTTCATGTTGACAATTGTAACAAGAAAGGAGCCCATCAAAGGCTCCTTTCTTGTTATTAAAAATCCTTAGAAAATTATCTTGCCGGTAGCGGTTACCAATGAGGCTATGCGTACAGCATCAAACACGCGCTCTTCTGTAGTACCAAGCTTTATCAGCGAATCTTCGTGCGCGTTTACGCACATCTCGCAGCCGTTAACGGCAGATATGGCCAGGCTCATCAATTCAAAAAATTCTTTCCCGGTTACCGGCTTCATCATCAGCTGCATACGGATGCGCGCGGGGATCTGTGTATACTTCTCCTTTTGCGTAAAGTGGCGGAAACGGTAAAATATATTGTTTGATGCTAATAACGATGCACAACCGGCAGCCTCTGCAACATCAGCAGCAGTAGCGCCCTGCGCTTCGGCATATTGGGTGTAGTAATTGATAAGCGGTACATTATTGTTGTTTACAGCGGCGCTTAAGCCTATCAGCGCGCATTCTTTTTCGGTAAGGTGGGCCGAAGTAAGGGTGCTTGTAAAATTCAGCTTAAGATCGCGTAAATAGCGCGATTCGCCTTTTTCCAGCAAAGTAAGGCTGGCGGTGCGGTAGGCTGTGTCCAGGCTAAGGCTTTGCAATATTTCTTGTATGATCTCTGTACTTTCGTTCATGGGTAAATATATTAAGGTATAAACAGGGAATCGCTTTAAAATCATTTCCCCTCTAGAAAATGGGTGGGCAAGGCAATGTGCAGTGGCAAAGGTGTGACCGCGGTGCGGCCTTTCGTTTTAAAAGACCTACGCTTAACACACCCCTCCACCCCTCTCAAGAGGGGAATCGCACAAGCCCCTGCGCGCATTATTATTAAAAGTAATTTCCTGGTATAAAAAAGCCCTGCACCTAAGGGGTACAAGGGCTATATATATAGGGGTGGTAAAATTATACGGATAAGGTTTCTTCGCCTTTTTCCCAGTTGCAAGGGCAAAGCTCATCTGTTTGCAAACCATCAAGTACACGTAAAACTTCTTTAACGTTACGGCCAACGCTTAAATCGTTAACACATACCCAACGGATAATACCGGTAGGGTCAATAATAAAAGTAGCGCGGTAAGCGATCTTTTCATTTGGTTCTAAAATACCCAGGTCTTCGGCTAATGATTTTGAAGTATCGGCAAGCATCGGGAATTTAAGGTCGCGCAAATCGTCGTGATCTCTTCTCCAGGCAGCGTGTACAAACTCAGAATCGGTAGAAGCGCCAATTAAACGGGTTTCGCGGTCGCGGAACTCACCATAGTTTTTGTTGAACTCAGCAATCTCTGTAGGGCACACAAAGGTGAAATCTTTTGGCCACCAGAACATTACGGTCCAAACGTTATCTTCATTCACTAAAAAATCAGAGGTGATGGTTTCAAACTCTTTACCTTTTTCGAGGCTTGTTACGGCTATTTTAGAAAACTTTGGGAATTGTTGTCCTATTGTTAACATAATGGATATTTTATTAAAATTTATGCAACAAATATACGCTTTTTAGGCGGGCGGGTTTATCTCAATTATCTATAGGATATAGAAGAAACCTATAGTGTTTAAAACACACTATAAAAGGCGTTTAACATTGTTTAAACTCCGCTGAGCGAGGACTGTTTTTTAAATAACTTTATTTGCTTATCATTATCGTATGAAAACCAAACCTACCCTTATTGCAGCAGCTCTACTGTTAGTTGCTGTTTGCGGCTTTTTATTTGTGCGCAGCAAAACAGTAAAATCGCCCGAGAAAGCTGAAGTAATGGCTTTCTTAACGCAGGTTAACCCTTTGTTGAAAGACGGGCAGACAAAATCGGCTCTTACCTTTTTCGAAAACAATGAAAACAAGGCATTAAACAAAATACTTGTAAATGTATTAAGCGGCAAAACCAAACTCAGCGGTAAAAGCAAACCCTTGTTTAAAGTTGCGCTGGACATGGAAAATGCCGGGTTGGATTTTACAAACCCTGAATTGATAGAGGCCCGGGTAATTGTAAGATTTGAACACCCCAGTTTACCCGTCGGCTATTCCAGTCTTAAACTGCTTATTCATAACATTGGCAACAAGCAATACAAAATATACAGCGTAAAAACCGAGGACTTCAGGGCAGATTACGCTAAGTATCAAAACAAAGTGATCAACGCCACGGTACCCGAAACAGATTTATACAAACCCATTACACTTGCCGCCTTTAAAACAGCCGAGCAGTTAAAAGCCCGCTACGACAGCGTGCTTTGGTTTCAGCATATAAATAACAAAACCTGGTTTTATGTGGTGAAAGGTAAAGTAGCTGAGAGTTATTACTACGAAGATGAGTTACCGGCCGATGATAAACGGGAAAAATCCGATTTCAAGATGGGGTTGGTAGCGCCCGATCTAACAGAAATTATTCCCGTTGAGTATGATCTGATCCACAACATAGGTGGCACTATTGATAGCCTGATAGAAGTGGAGAAAAATGGTAAAAAAGGTTTTTATAACATGGCCGGGAAATTGGTTGTGCCGGTTAATTATGAGCAGATACTGGCCCTTAATGATGGTGATAACCTTGCCCTGCTTAAAAATGGCGCCGACTATTCTTACCTGAAAAAAGACCTATCGATAAGTGATAATATAACCGGCCTAAAAATTGGCGATATGCTGCCTAAGGTTAAATACTTATCGGGTTCGTTCACGTTATCGGAAAAAAGCGCCGGGAGCCTCATGGAGCATAACTCGCGGAACAACCCTACTTCGCTGGTCATTTCGCCATCGTACATGGTAGAGCTACATATCTTACCTAAATTTATGGAATTCCCCAACCCGTTACGAACAGGCCTGAATGACGAAGACGGCGGCAATGGCAGCGGGTCTATCGCAGTTAAACATACCGGTGATGAAAACAAAGAAGAAAACTGGTTTCAAAGCGCGTTTTACTCGGTAGTAAACGATTATTTAGGAGGCCGCGGCGGATTATACCAGGACAAACAAGTGGTATTGGTGGATAAGCGCCAAAACAAACTGCTCGGTTTTAGCGGGAATTCTTCTTTTGGTGAAGAGGACGGTGGTGGCGAACTAACCGGTATTTGCAACGAAAATTCGATAAGGGCGCTTAATGACTCGTTATTTGAATTTAAGACTACCGCCATGCTAAACCAGGAAATGCTGACGGAACACCAGTACATTGATGAAGGGCCTTATTACTATTACCTGAAGGTTGAAAAAGGCAAGTTGGTGGCGCTAAAAACCGAAAGGATGTTTCCTACACAGTTTGCCAAATTAGACGACTCGTACCTGCAGGCCTGCTATGTATTGGCCAACTACGATAAAGATGTGAGCGACCCAAAGAAAAGGCCCCTTAGTTACACCACGCCCGAAATTTTGCAAATAATGAAGAACGAGATATACGCATCGTACAGGTATAAATTTAAAAACGAGCGCTGGAACAGTATTTTTGAATACCGCTTTACAAACGGTACCGATACAGTTTTGAATGTAAGCGTTGACGACTCATTGACCGCCATTGATAAATACAACATCGACTTTATAAACCGCAAACTAAAAATAACCAAGCCCGCCACGTTGGCATTGAAATGAGAATTGTAGTTAGGGTATTGTGGTACTTCGCCTTTTTGTGGGCGCTGTTGCTGAGCGCGGGTACAATTGTGCAATACCTTATTTTTAGGCAAAACACGCGTTTTTTGGAGATAAAGCAACATGCTATAGAAACTGGCTGGTATATGCCTGCCTTTTATTGCCACGTTTTGGCAAGCAGCGTGATATTGGTAGCGGGCTTTTTCCAGTTCTCTAAAAGAGTCTACCAAAACCGCCCGTTGCATAAAACGCTGGGCAAGCTATACGTATTCGGTATTTTGTTTCTTGCCGCGCCCGGGGCTTATATCATGACTTTGTTTGTGGGCCGGGGGCCCGCTGTTTTCGCTTCGTTCTTGTTGCAAAACACGCTTTGGGTAGCTTTTACCCTATCCGGCTGGTTATTGGTGATGAAAGGCAATGTAGATGACCACAAGAAAATGATGCGCCGCAGCTACGCCTTAGCCTTTGGCGCGGTTACCCTCAGGTTTTACATCTGGTCGCTGGACACCTTTGGGCATGGCGTAAACTTCGAACATAATTACGTTATTATCGCCTTTGCCAGCTGGGTGCCCAATTTGCTGTTGGCGGAGTTGATAAACAGGAAAAAAACCAACACGTCATTGCGAGGCGCGAAGCAATCTCCCGATAGGTAAGTAGGCGACCGCACAGCTTAAAGACTGCTTCGTGCCTCGCAGTGACGCGATGGAAAAGCAGTTGATGGTTCATAGTAGCTACCTTACCGGCTGCAATAATCTATGAACCATCAACTATGAACTCCCTACAAAATATACTTCGTGCTCAAAAAGTTCGAGTCGTTGTTGTTTACTATCTCGTTAATGATCTGCTTGTTAGCCTCATTCATCTTGGTCGCTACCAGCGAACGGATAGAGAATGAACGCAAGGCATCATGCACAGAAAGCGTTCCCTCGGCGCTGTCCTTGCGCCCGGTGAATGGGAACACATCCGGGCCGCGCTGGCATTGGCTGTTGATGTTTACACGGCTCACCAGGTTTACAAAGGGGTCTATCAATGCCGAGATCTCTTTGGCATCATTACTAAAAATACTCACCTGCATGCCATGCGGCGAATCTATCTGGTAATCTATCGTTTCTTCGATATCCTCAAATGGGATCACCGGGATAATAGGGCCGAACTGTTCCTCGCGGTACAGCTTCATCTTTTCGTTAACCGGGTATACCACCGCCGGGAACACAAATGATTCGGCAGTTACGCCGCCGTTTTCGTTCATCACTTTGGCGCCGTTGGCTATGGCATCGTCTATGCACTCTTTCAGGTAAGCCGGTTTATGTGGCTCAGGTAACGGGGTAAGCTTTACGCCGTCTGTCCAGGGCAGGCCGGGCTTTAGTGCGCTTACGGCATCGCTCAGGAGCTTTAAAAACTCATCGGCTACCTCTTTATGTACAAATATGATCTTGATGGCTGTACAGCGTTGTCCGTTGAAGGATAACGCGCCTAAAATACATTCGCTTACGGCGAGTTTCAGGTCGGCGTTTTTGGTTACGATGGCGGCGTTCTTGGCATCCAGGCTGAGCACGGCCCGCAGGCGGTTCACTTTGGGGTGGCGCTTCTTCAGGTCGTTGGCCACTTTGCTGCTGCCGATGAAGGCCAGCACGTTGATCTTGCCGGTTGCCATCAAACCCGGCGTTACCACCGCGCCACGGCCATAAACAGTATTCACCACACCTTTAGGGAAGGCATCCCTGAAAGCTTCGAGTAAAGGGTAATGCAAAAGCGTACCGTGCTTAGGTGGTTTAAATAATATGGTGTTTCCCATAATAAGGGCGGGGATCAGCGTGGTAAAAGTTTCGTTTAGCGGGTAGTTGAACGGCCCCATACAAAGCACCACCCCAAGTGGCGAACGGCGGATCTGGGCAACTAAGCCCTCAGCCATCTCAAAACGCGACGATTGCCTGTCGATATCTTTTAAACCATCGATGGTTGCATTGATATATTCCACGGTACGGTCAAACTCCTTGGCAGAATCGGCGTATGATTTACCGATCTCCCACATAATGAGTTTAACGATCAGCGTGCGCTGTTCTATCATTTTGTACACAAACTGATCCATGCACTTAATGCGATCTACAATGCTCATGGTGGGCCATTCGCCGCGACCATTATCGTAGGCTTTCAGGGCGGCATCCATAGCTTCCATTGCTTCGTACTCCCCACAAACGGGGTAGGTGCCAATCAGCTTACGCTTGAGCACGCCATCGGCATCGGGCAGCATTACGGGCGAATACACCTCGCTTACGTCGCCATCCCATTGGCGCATTTCGCCGTTAACCAGGTATTCGCGCTGGTGAATTTCTTCTATACGGTGCTGGGCGGGAATCTCGTCCTCGGGCACAAACATGGCCCGGAGTTGTTGTTGATAATCTTGCATAGGCGGGGTAGTTTTTATGTAAGCCTAAATTACAATTCTTTGCAGGGGAAAGCAAGAGTAGGAGCCAATGGTGCGGGAAAAACTGACGGAAACGTTGTAGTAATTTGTGGGGGGGAGCTTAAACTTTTGGTTTAAGCTCCCCCCCCACAAATTAATTTTCTACTATATTATATTTCTTAAAGTATTTGCTTGCAAAAGATAAGATAATACCAGAAAAAAGGATTCGTTCTAAATCATGGTCTTGGGCTTCGGAAAGCCACTTTAAATTTTCTGGAGCAATAAAATCCCAAGCTCTTACAACTGTTAAAACAGTGAAACAGAATCCCATGATATACATAAAGCAAATTATAATCCTATGAATATGGGTTCTATAACTTTCGCCCCTTTCACCCTCTCTAAACTTAATGTTGTTTTCCTGATTTGCTAATTCGTCATTCCCTTGGGAGGGATTAGATTGTGCCGCCGCCGCATCTAATATATTTAAAGGATCGTTATTCATTATGCCACCGCTGGAACTCTTACAGCATCAAGTCTTTTCGAATAATAATCTTTAATCAAATCATTGGGGATAATGGCACTCGTTTTGTTTTTTCCGCCATTTTGATTCCAAGTTATATCCCAAGGCGTGTTGGGTTGGTGGGTCATGGTGGATAATTGAACGCCATTAAACCCCTTATAAATATTCCAAATCTTATCCAAAAACGGCGCTTTGTCCTCTGTTGGCAAGGGTATTGTTCCAGTCATAAAGTCTACATATAATTCGCTAACCTGACCATCCCGATATTTTTTAAAATCGTGGTAAACGCTATTTATCACTGGACCGTATTTCCACGCAAAAATTGCCTCATTTAACAACTCGGTATTGTAAAGGCCAAGATGCCAACCGTGGGAAATATAACAAAGCTTTAGTAATTTCATAGGAGTCAACTCAACTCCCGTTGAAAGACTTTTTTTAATAAAGAAATTTGCTATTTGATGTGATGAATACATAATGCTAATTTACTAAAAAATTTAGTATAAAACAAGGATAAAAGGGCGCAAAGGTAATTATTTACACAAGAGTAACAAATGCTTGTTTAAAAATAGCAATTATCAACAGAAATAGTTTTAAACACATTTAAATAATATGCTTATTACCAACTATTTATCAGCGGCAGTAATATGTTTGCTATACCTTTCAAAAAACGTTTATTTCTGCAAATCCTTCGCCGCCCCCTCGTCCATAAACCATTGCAGGTCGCCATCGCTGGTTTCTACAATGAGCTGGGCGGGGTATTCAGGGATGTTTTTAGCATCTTCTAAAATGTGCTTCACGGCTTCAGCCTTGCCCTCGCCGTATACCAGGAACGCGATGTGGTGCGCGTTGTTGATAAGCGGGGCAGTAAAGGTGATGCGGTTCATTTTCACCTCGTCTATATACAAAGCCTGGATAGACGCGCTTTCATCTTTCAGCACAGATGTATGCGGGAAAAGTGACGCGGTATGCGAGTTATCGCCAAGACCTAAGATAACCAGGTCGAAACAGGCGTTATGCCCGTCGAAAAAACTGATGAGGTTAAGCGTGTAGTGCTTGGCGGCTTCTTCGGCACCCAGATCTGTATGGACCGGAAAGATATGCGCGGGATCTATCCCCAGCGGATCGAACAGGGTGTTCTTCGCCATCAGGTAATTGCTCTGCGAATCCGTCAAAGGCACATCGCGCTCATCACCGAAAAAGAACCACACTTTATTCCACTCTATTTTATCGCGGTAATCGCTCACCAGCAACTCGTGCAGTTTTTTTGGCGAGCTTCCACCGCTTAACGCTACAGTAAACCGATCGTGCTTCTCAATGGCTTCCTTAGCTGTTTTGGCAAAAAAATTAGCCAAACTGGCCAGTACTTCGTCGGCGGTTTTAAATACGTTCAGTTTCATAGTACTTATTTTTTACCTGCAACAGGCAGGGTGAACCAGTTGAAACCGTCGCGGGCAATTAATGCCTCGGCAGCTTCCGGCCCCCACGAGTCCGCAGAATAATTAGGGAAGTTAAGGCTCTTTTTATTGTGCCATGTGTTTAATATCGGCATTACCAGCTCCCATGCTGCTTCTACCTGGTCGCCACGCATAAACAGGGTTTGGTCGCCATGCATGGTATCCAGTAGCAGTGTTTCGTAAGCCTCCGGTGCCTGGCTAGTGTAAGTTCCTTTGTAATCAAATACCATATCAACCACGTTCAGCACCATATCAATACCCGGGCGTTTGGCCTGCACCTGTAAACGGATGCTCATCTCGGGCTGGATGCTGATGATGAGCCTGTTTTGCTGCCAGCTTTCGGCTGCTTCGGTAGGGAATATTAAATGGGGCACATCCTTAAACTGGATGCTGATAACCGATGACGACTGGTGCATTCTTTTGCCGGTGCGCACGTAAAACGGCACACCTTGCCAGCGCCAGTTATCTACAAAAAACTTAAATGCGGCAAAGGTCTCCGTATTCGAATCCGGATCTACTTTACCCTCTTCGCGGTAGCCGGGCACTTCCTGCCCCTTCATCCAGCCGCTGCCGTATTGGCCGCGCACGGCGGACATCCGCACATCTTCCGGGCTAAATCGGCGCATGGCCTTTAACACATCAACTTTACGGTCACGTACTTCATCGGCAACAAAGCTCACCGGTGGTTCCATGGCAATGTGGCAAAGCAGCTGCAACAGGTGATTCTGGATCATATCGCGCATAGCGCCCGAGCCATCGTAGTAATCGCCGCGGTCTTCCACGCCCAATTGCTCTGTAACGGAGATCTGTACGTGTTCGATATAGTTACGGTTCCACAAAGGCTCCATAATGGAGTTGGCAAAGCGGAAGGCCATAATGTTCTGTACCGTCTCTTTACCCAGGTAATGGTCGATACGGTAGATCTGGCACTCATCAAAAATACCTTTCAGCAATTCGTTCAGTTCCTTAGCGGTCTCCAGATCGTGGCCAAACGGTTTTTCGATAATGATCCGCACCTTGTTCTTATCCTCAGCCAGTTTGGCTTTGGAAATATTGGAGGCAATTATCGGGAAGAAATTTGGCGCAACGGCGAGGTAAAACAACACGTTGGCGGTTGTTTTCCATTCTTCGTTATGCGCGTCTATGCGCTTGCCAAATTCTTTGTAGGTTTCAAAATCGGTAGCGTCTGATACCTGGTAGTGGATGTTCTTTACAAACTCGGCCCATTTCTTGGCGTCGGTTTTACCGCTGCGCGAAAATTGGTCGATGTCTTTATGCAAGTTATCTCTGAATTGCTCATCGGTTAGCTTGGTACGGCCGGTACCGATGATAGAGAATTGCTTTGGCATCCAGCCATCTAAAAAAAGATTGTAGAGGGCCGGGGCAATTTTGCGGGAATTTAAATCGCCCGTGCCGCCAAAAATGATAAATATGGTAGGGTCAGATTTTACATTACTCATGGTGATAATTTTTTAGAGAGTTAAGAATCAAGAGACAAGAATTAAGATAAGGATAATACTTCTGTTGTCTTGGTTCTTGTCTCCTGGTTCTTGATTCGGTTTTTAATCTTTAGGTACCCACTGGGTGTGGAAGGTTCCTTCTTTGCCTATCAGCTCGTAAGTATGGGCTCCAAAATAATCGCGCTGTGCCTGGGTTAAGTTTGATGGCATGCGTTCGCTGCGGAAAGCATCAAAATAACTTAATGATGCCGCGTAAGCAGGTGCCGCAATACCGGCAGAAACTGCAGACGACACAATTTTACGGATACCCGGCAGCGTGCCTTCCACAAGGGCGGCCACATCGCCATCTAAAAGCAAATGGGCTAATGATTGGTCTTTACCGTATGCGCCGTAAATATTCTCGAGGAATTTCGAACGGATGATACAGCCGCCGCGCCAGATCTTAGCGATCTCGTCAAGCTTCAATTCGTATTTGTATTCGGTTGATGCGTTGGACAGCATGTGCATGCCCTGCGCGTAGCTGATGATCATGGTAAAGTAGAAGGCCTGCTCTAAAGCGGCGATCAGCTCTTCGGCATTACCGTCGATAGCCTGGTGATCGGCAGTGCTGTAAATAGCGGCTGCCTGGGTGCGCAAGGCTTTGTATTTTGACATATCGCGCATAGAAACCGCGGCGTCTACCGTAGGGATCGGAGCCTGCAGGTCCATAGCGCTTTGCGATGTCCATTTGCCCGTGCCTTTGGCGCGTGCCTCATCTTTAATATCATCTAAAAGCAAATGGTCGGTACCCGGTGCTTTAAATTTGAAAATGTCCTTGGTGATATCCAGCAGGAATGATTGCAGGCGGCCTTCGTTCCACTCGGCAAAAATTTTACCGATGGCATCGTTATCCAGCTTCAACCCTTTTTTCATGATCTCGTAGGTCTCGGCCAATAACTGCATAATGCCGTACTCAATACCGTTGTGCACCATTTTCACAAAGTGACCAGATGCACCCGGGCCAATGTACGTTACGCAAGGCACGCCATCCACTTTGGCAGCAATGGCCTCAAATATCGGTTTCATTACGTTGTAGGCTTGCTTATCGCCACCCGGCATCATGCTCGGGCCTTTGCGTGCGCCTTCTTCACCACCAGATACACCCATGCCGAAGAAATGCAGCCCAATAGCTTCCAGTTGCTCAACCCTGCGGTTGGTATCGGTGAAGTGCGAGTTACCGCCATCAATTAAAATATCGCCTTTCTCCAACAGCGGTGTAAGCTCCTCAATTACGGCATCTACAATTTTACCGGCGGGTACCAGCATCATAATGGCACGCGGGGTGGTAAGGCTTGCTATAAATTCTTTTACATCGCCAAAGCCTTTTGCTTTACGGTCGCCAGCTTCCTCGTTTAGCGAGGATACTTTGCCGGTATCTTTATCGTGCCCTGCTACCGCGAAGCCGTGATCGGCCATGTTGAGCAGTAAGCTGCGGCCCATAACACCCAGGCCTATCATGCCAAAGGCATATTTATCTGTTGTTGCACTCATGTTATTTGAGGTTTTCGTCTTTAAGGTCGTTTAATATTTTTTTAGTTGTCTCGAAGTCGGTATGCTGAAAGGCACGGATGCCCAGCTTTTCGGCTGTTTTTACAAACATGATCCTGTCGTCGAAATACACACATTGCTCGGGCGATGCCTGCGCAATACCCATGGCTAATTGCCAGATGCCCGGATCAGGCTTACGCATTTTTACCTCGCACGAGGAGATAAAAGCGTCAAAGGCCTCGTGCAGTTTAAATTTCTTCACCCGGTAATCGTTCAGTTCCTTGCCCTCATTATTAATGGAGATGATACGGAAACCGCAATTCTTTTTCCACTCTTTAAGGTAAGCAAGCATCTCGGGCAATTCCTTCGACTGCGCGTACATAAATTCTTTAAAATCCTCACGAACAAACTCGCGGGGATGGTTAAAGATCACCGTATCGAGGTATTGGTCGAGCGAGATGCTGCCAATTTCGTACACGTTGAAGATGAAGTTATGCAGGGCGTTCACTTCTTCGTAATCCAGCCCGAATTTCTTCGCAGCTTCCTTACGCGATTCGTGCCCCCATCCGTTAGTCAGCAAAATGCCGCCTACGTCAAAAAAAAGGATCTTGAGGTCTTTGTATTTCATAAGGCAGGGCTAATACTTAATCTTCTATTTTATGTTCCCCTCTTGAGAGGGATGCGGTTGGCTTAGCGCGGTGGCGGGGTGTGTTAACCAAGCTGCTAACACACCCCTGCACCCCTCTCGAGAGGGGAATCGCACAGGCCTCTGCCTTTAAACTCTTATTCTAAAGCTTATACTTTATCCTTTTGGTCTTCAATCGCTTTCAGCAATTTTTCGAAAGGTTTGTTAAACTTCTCGATACCTTCGTCTTCCAGTTGCTGGGTGATGGCATCCAGGTCTATACCTAATTCTTTTAATTTGGCTAAAGCTGCGGTTGCTTCGTCTAAACCTAATTCTAAGGTGTTAGCTGCAATACCATGATCGCGGAACGCGTCAACAGTTTCCAAAGGAACGGTATCAACGGTATCAGGGCCAATCAAAGCCTCTACGTATTTGGTGTCTTTAAACGCAGGGTTTTTGCTGCCGGTACTTGCCCAAAGCAAACGCTGTGGTTTTGCGCCCTCGGCTTCCAGTTTTTTCCAGCGCTCGGTGCTGAACACTCTTTTGTAAATTTCGTATGCTTTTTTTGCTGATGCGATGGCTACTTCGCCAACCAAAGCTTTCTCGCCTTTGGCTTCCAATAGCGGGTCAACTACAACGTCTATACGGCTTAAAAAGAAGCTTGCTACTGATGATATGTGGCCAATTTTGTGGCCGGCGGCTAAATGCTCTTCCAAACCTGAAATGTAGGCCTCGGTTACTTCTTCGTAACGCTCTAAACCAAAAAGTAAAGTAACGTTTATGTTAATGCCATTGGCAATTGATGCCTGTATAGCTTGTAAACCCGGTTTAGTACCCGGTATTTTTATCATTACGTTTTTGCGATCAACTTGTTTCCAAAGCAATTCTGCCTGTGTGGCAGTGCCTTCGGCATCAAGCGCTAAAAACGGAGATACCTCTAAACTTACGTAACCATCTGCACCTGCAACTTCTTCGTTATACACGCTTTCAAACAGGTCGCAAGCAGCTTGTATATCTTTTATCGCCAACCCAAAAAACAATTCTTCGGTAGTTGCAGCGGTAGCGCCAAGGGTTTTAATATCTTCATTATAATCGGCACTGCTGGTGATGGCTTTTTCGAAAATAGCCGGGTTTGAGGTTACGCCCCTTACGCCGTCCTCATCAATCAGTTGTTTCAATTTACCAGAAGAGATGATCTCGCGGTCGATAAAGTCAAGCCAAATGCTCTGGCCGAAATCGTGTATTTGTTTAACGTTGTTGGTTGCCATATTAGGTTTTGTTAATTTTCTTTTTCTTGTTGTTCCTGAGGCAGATAGCCTCGTTGTATTATGTAAAGTTCTTAATTCTGCGGGGATATATTGTTAATCCAATCTCATCCTTGCGTTACGGCAGCGTAAAAAACCGTTTAATTATTGGTTGCTACTAAAATTTGCAGGTTGTAGCCTATAAAAAGCCCGCTTTCTATCACCCCGGTTATCGATTTAATATCGCGCTCCATCGTATCGGGCACCTCATCAAAACGGCAATCCAGTATCAAATTATTGTTTTCGGTAATTATCGGTCCGTCCTTGCCTTTGGCAGGGCGCAATACAATGCTGTTGGCGCCAAGCTTTTTCAGTTCGGCCTCCACGTGCAATAAAGCCTGCGGAAAAACTTCGATAGGGATAGGGAAATTGGTGCCTATTTTATCCACTATCTTGGTATCATCTACAATTATATAGTTCAGCGGACTGCTCGCTATCAAAAGTTTCTCTTTAAACATTGCCCCGCCGCGGCCCTTTATCAGGCTGTTTTTGGGGTCAACCTCATCCGCTCCGTCAAAAAGCCAGTCGGGCGTGTGTTCAAACAGGGAGGTGATGGGTATACGCAGCTTGCTCAAAAACATCGATATTTCTAAAGATGTCGGTATGGCCAGCACGTTTAACTTTTCGGCTTTTATACGCTCTGCTATTGCCAGCAAAGCCAAATAAACCGTAGACCCAGAGCCAACACCAAGTATATCGCCATCTTTTACCATGGCGGCAATTTGCTGCGCTACTTTTTGCTTCCCAATTGGATTAGTAATTGTGGCCGTCCACTCCAGGTTATTAATAAGTTCGCTTTGTCCGCTCATTTATAAAAAATCAATCTATTCACAGATCTACTCTCTGCCTGATTTTACTCTGTCTTTACGTACACTATCCAATGCGCCTAACAAGGTTTCGCCATCGTTTAAATATCCATCGCCTGGTGTGTATTTGCCTGCCTTTTTTGGATATATAAAATTCATAAATACCCAGCGCCCGTTCATATTAGCCACTTCGGCGGTCAGTACTAACTTTGCTACCGCACTTGCTGGCTGGCCGCCTCTTATATCATGAACATTAACAAAAAACCTGTCGCCTTTTTGTGTTACACGACCTGTTTGAAAACCTTGCCTGTTGTCTAGCGAGTTTGCAAAGGGGTCGAAGCCTAAGCCTATAATTTCTCTTGGATGCCTCGCCGAAGCCCGGTCATCTGCAATTAACGCATCAAGCAATTTTTTGTCAATGTATTCGGGCTTAGTTTTCAGGACTACAAAATGAGCCGTAATATGCCGTTCCCGATGATAAATATTGCCGAACCAGTCGTAAAATTGTTGGACAAAAATCCTTGCACTTTCCTTTCTATCTTCAGTTTGCGCATTTGCTCCTCCGGAGATAGCAACCGACATCATCATGGATGCGATTAGGAAAAAATGCTTGCTGCTCATTTTATTTAAAGTAATCAGCGCTGCGAAGTTTTAAAATGCAACGCTGATATCTCAGATCTACAATAAAGCTTTCGCTTTTTTAACTACGTTATCTACTGTAAAGCCGAAGTGTTTGAACAACTCTTCTGCCGGGGCAGATTCGCCGAAGGTGGTCATACCCAGCATATCGCCTTCGTCGGTGGTGTATTTATGCCATCCCATTGGTGATGCCATTTCTACGGCTAAACGTTTACGGCTTGCTTTTGGCAATACCGATTCTTTGTAAGCAGCATCCTGTTTCTCGAACAATTCCCACGATGGCATACTTACCACGCGGGTAGAGATACCTTCTGCTTCCAGTTTAGCTTGTGCTTCCATTATCAAAGCTACTTCGCTACCGGTTGCTAATAATATCAGGTCGACGCCTTTGCTTGCTTCAGATAATACGTAAGCGCCTTTTTCCAGGCCTGATGCTTTACCGTATTTATCCTGATCGAGGATTGGTAATCCCTGGCGGGTAAATATCAATACAGTTGGGCCGCCTTTTTTCTCTATGGCTACCTTCCATGCAAACGAGGTTTCGTTGGCATCTGCAGGGCGGATAACGGTAACATTAGGGATAGCGCGTAATGTTGCCAAATGCTCAACTGGCTGGTGGGTGGTACCGTCCTCGCCCAGGCCTATACTATCATGTGTGTAAACAAATATCGGGCTTATCTTCATAATGGCAGCCAAACGAATCGGCGGGCGCATATAATCAGCAAATTGCAGGAAGGTTGCGCCAAACGGTAACACGCCTTTTGTTAAAGACATACCGTTTAATGCAGAACCCATAGCGTGTTCGCGGATACCGAAGTGGAAGTTACGACCGGCCCTGTTCTCTGATGTAAATGAATCAAACTCCTTTAAGTTGGTTTCGGTAGATGGCGATAAGTCGGCAGCGCCACCAATTAAGTTTGGCAGGCCTGCGGCAACGGCGTTCAATACTTTACCGGATGCCTGACGGGTAGCCATTTTAGGGTCCGAACCTTTAAAGGTTGGCAAGCTGTCTGCCCAGCCTGCAGGCAATTCACCAGAAACTGCTGTTTCGTATTCAGTGGCTAATTCAGGGAATTTAGCTTTGTATTTTGCAAATAGCTCGTTCCATTTTGCTTCGGTTTTTTCACCGCGCGCGCCTTTAGCATGGTAGTATTCCAATACTTCGGCAGGTACGTTGAATGATTTTTCCGGATCGAAACCGAAGAATTCTTTTACTAATTTAATTTCATCAGCACCCAGTGGCGAACCGTGTGAACCTGCAGTACCCGATTTGTTCGGGCTACCGTAAGCGATCAATGAACGAACGCGGATCAATGATGGTTTTTGGGTTTCGGTCTTCGCGTTGATGATAGCCAGCTCCAAAGCGTGGGTATCGTTAACATCCGCAACTTCCTGCACATGCCAGCCGTAAGCACGGAAACGTGCGCTTACATCTTCATTAAACGCAACATTTGTGCTGCCCTCAATAGATATGTGGTTATCATCGTATAAGTAGATCAGGTTGCCTAACTGCAAGTGGCCTGCTAATGAAGCAGCCTCAGAAGTTACGCCTTCCATCATGTCGCCATCGCTCACAATAGCGTAAATGTTGTAGTTAAAAAGGTCGAAACCCGGTTTGTTGTAACGGGCAGCTAAGTGTTTTTGCCCAATGGCAAAACCAACACCGTTTGCAAAGCCGGCGCCTAACGGGCCGGTGGTAACATCAACGCCCGGAGCCAAACCGTATTCGGGGTGGCCGGCAGTTTTGCTGTTCATTTGGCGGAACGCCTTAATATCGTCTAAAGAAAGGTCGTAACCGGTTAAATACAAGAAGTTGTACTGCAAGATACAAGCGTGACCGGCAGAAAGGATAAACCTGTCGCGGTTTGCAAAATCAGGGTTCTTGGGATTGTAGTTTAAAAATTTGGTCCACAATACGTGGCCCATTGGGGCCAATGCCATTGCGGTGCCGGGGTGGCCCGAATTTGCTTTTTGTACTGCGTCCGCAGAAAGAATTCTTACGGTATCTATCGCTAATTTTTCGAGTGCTTCGTTGGGTTTTTCCATCGTCGTATTAAAAAGAAAGGTTTGTTATTTAGTTGGGGTTGCCATTGTAGTGTGTGTAACCGGGTGTTTGTCTTCTGCCCACAATCTCGCCCCACCTTTTATGCCATCGGCATTGGTTACAATCTTCATATTTTTATCAAGCTTAAAGGTAAGCCTATCGGAGTTGCCTCCGCCTATATACAGGTAGTCGTAGTTAAAAACGGTTTTCAGGATCTTAAAAACCTTTTTAATACGGCTGTTCCATTTTTTTACGCCTTCTTTATCAAGGGCTATATCGCCTATGTATTCATCGTAATCGCGGCCCTTTGATACCGGGTGATGCGCCACCTCTAAATGCGGCAGCAGGTGCCCGTCCATTAATAACGCTGTACCAAAGCCGGTGCCCAGGGTAATTACCATTTCCAGCCCTTTGCCGCTTACAACGCCAAGGCCCTGCATATCGGCATCGTTTACTACCTGTGCATCTTTACCCAAAGCCTCTTCCAGCTTTAGGCGGAAGTTTACATCCTTCCAGAAATCGTTACCGAGGTTTGGAGCGGTTTTTACAATGCCGTTGCGCACATAACCCGGGAAGCCTACCGATACTTTATCGTACGCGGGATAATCCTTCACCAGTGTTTTTATCGATTTGATCACATTTTCTGGGGTGGCCGGTTTTGGCGTCACCACTTTTTTGTAATCCATCTTCAGGGTGCCTTTGCTATCCAAAATTGTGGCTTTGATGCTGGAACCACCAATATCGATAGAGAGGATTTTTAACTGAGAAGGTGTTGTTTTCATGAACCGGTGGTATTTATAGCCGTTAGTTGGTGTTAAAGTTTGTAAATATCACATTTTTAATAATAAATAAATATAAAATGTATATTAAAACACTATACATTTAATAAGTGTCAAATATACATTTAAAATTATATCTACCTAATTTTTCTGCATAATGTAAAAACGCTGGCTAATTAACCCTTTTATTCTTAAAAAGGTTTACAGCCGCAGGGATTATACCGGCTTTATGACATTGATTAAACATGAAACGGTACGGTGTGGATAAAGGTGTAAATTGTTATAATGGCGATGCCCTTGGCCCGGGCTGTATGCTCATACGCCTGCAGGCCTTACGCGCTATGGCCGGTATATGCGCCCATCCCTATCGCAGCTTTCTGAACCGTTGATTTTAATGATAAACGGATTACGCTGATGAAAAATCACGCAAATCAAAAAAATCATTAAAGTCAACGGTTTAAATACTCAACAAATTCTTCCCACCTTTTAAAGGGTAGCTTTTGCCTTTCCATACCAACACCCCATCGGTACGCATAGGCAGGCTGATGTTAATAGCCCAGTGCCCGCCGCTTTTTGCGTAGTTAACCGCCACCACACCGTTAGGGTGCGGGATCTCGCCCGACGCGCTTTCCATTTTACCCAGGCGCGGTTCTATTTTTATTTTGCTGAAGCCAGGCGCATAGCTATCTATCCCCAGCACCGTACGGAAGAACTCGATATTGGGGCTGGCTCCCCAGGCATGGCAATCGCTGCGGTCGTGCTCCAGGTCGGAGATCTCGGCCCAGGTGGTAAGGCCCATTTTAATGTTGTTGCGCCAAACATCCAGCCAGTTCATATAATTATTCCCCAGTCCACCTTTTACCAGCGCCTGGTGCAGATAGTATTTGAAGTAGATGGTGCATTTTACCAGGTTGCTGTCCGCCTCTATTTTTTTGGCAAGCGAAACGGTATTGGCTCCGGCTACACCACTTAAAATAGCCAGCGCGTTAGCGTGCTGCGAGTAGGTTTGCTTATCGCTTGCGTCGGCATAAAACCCGTTGCGTGCATCCCAGTACTTATGCTGAATGGTAGCTTTTAATTTTGCCGCGCGGGCCTTGTACATTTCGGCGTAAACGGTCAGGCCTATCTTGCTTTCCATTTCGGCTGCCTGCTGCAGTGTCCAAAGCAGTTGCATATCCAGCATGGCGGAGTTACCGTTTGCATCTTTTGGCGGCTGGCCAAAATCCCACCCTTTTGTTCCTACCCAATCTACAAAGCGCCAGTACGGTGGGTTTTTTAACGAACCATCTGCCTGCTGGTATTTTGCAAAGAAGGCAAGCACCTGCCGGGCACCGTCCAGTTTGTCCTTTACAAAAGCTTCGTCGTTTCGGTACATCCAGTAATCGTGCAGCATACTGATATACCACAGCGAGAACGTGGAAATAATTTGCGGACTAAACGAGGGGTGCCTGCTCAGGGTGATGCCCTCCGCAAGGCGCGAGTGATCCATTTGGTTTAGGGCGTTGCGGGCCAGGCGGTCGTCACCTGTGTTGTAATAAGAAATCAGCGCCTGGATGCGGCCATCGCCAATGTATTGCAGCTGTTCGTAATACGGGCAATCAAAATAGGTTTCCATGGCGCAGGAACGGGCGGTGCGGAAACCTATATCCAGCATTTGCTGCATTTCGGGGTTGCCTGCGTTTAGTTTGGCGTTGAATTTAAAGGGGTAGCCGGTAAAGGTTCCGTAGATATCATCGATGGTTAATGGTTCATCTTTGGTGGAAATATTTACCAGGATATACCTGTAGGTACGGAACGCAAGCGTAGTAAAGCTTTGTTTAGCGGTGCCGTCAGAGATCACGCTGTCTTTACGGCCAACAAATTTATAGCCCTCTACCTCGTTGCGGTTAGGTTTTACAATTTGATAGGTGTTTCCCACGTTCCTCATCGGCGATTCGCAATAGGTGAGCGAAATCCCCGCATTATCTCCACCGCTAAAATTTAGCGTTAGATACGCGTTGGTAAGAAACGACTGATCCAACAACAGCGAGACCTTGGTATTGGCGGGAATGGTAATCGCAGTTTTCTCCGCCGGAAAAGACGCCGGAACATTAATGCCTGTAGCTTTTCGCAGTGCAGTCAACCGCTGTTGCTTCATTTCCATTTGCGGCAACGACGACGGAACCAGCATCCAGCCGAAGGCGTTGGTGAAGCCTTTGGGGCTACCCCGGTCTATTTTTTGCGCGTTGAGCCAACCGTTATCATTGTTTTGCCAATCTTTAACCGTTTTGTGCATATCCACCTGTTCGCCGGGGCCGGCTACGTAGTAGGTGCTGTAACCCACGCCAAGCAGCGGTTTGTAGGCATTATCACGGACGCATTTCCAGCTGGCATCCGTATTTAAAACTTCTTCTACCCCGGTATCGCCCTGCAAAATGAAGGCGGTTTGCTGGGTTATCTGCGCCTCGGGGCGGTACTCGCCATCGTTCCACACCGTGGCCGCAATGGTGTTTTTACCACCAATGAGGTATTGCGCGATATCAACAGTTTCGTAATTCCAATAATAGGTATCGCCGCGTGCGGGGCCCAGCGATACCAGCGTATGGTTCACGTATAATTTATAGCGGTTATCTGCCGAGACATGGATCACAAACCTGGCCGGTTTGGTTGGCAGATCTACCGTTTTTTGGAAATGGTAAATGCCATAATCGTGCGCCGGTTCGTTGGGCACGGTTATCCAGGAAGCTTTCCATTGTTGGGATAGCAATGCAGGATTGACGCTTTGCGCTTTGGCGGTTAGCGAAAAGATAAAGCAAGCCAGTGCCAGTGAAACGACGTAGATAAACTTCATAAGCAGGAAAATTTATAACAGGTTGGCTAAAGGTAGAGTTTGTTTTTGTGAAAACTGTGCTGGGGTATGCTGCTTGTAAGAGGGCAAAAAAATGTCATGCTGAACGGAGTGAAGCAACTGATCGCCGATTGGTATATCGGTGATGTACAGATCGCTATTAGATGCTTCGCTATCGCTTAGGATGACAAAAAGCTTTTTATTTCATCATATCCTTTACCATAAAATCCAAAGCGGCTTTATCGGGGAGTGGCTCCGCGACGGGCTTTTCGCCCAGTATCATCACCTGGTTACCCTTGCTATTATAAACCGGCCATGCAGGCAAGCCGGGACCGTTAGGGTTGCCCGAAGTAGCGAAATTCACCCAGTAGGACGACATGGTATCCGCCAGTTCCTGATCAACCGGCTCGAAAGGACGGTTGATGAATTTGAGGTTGTTAAATACATAACCCACCTCGCCGGTATGGAATGCGCCATATTTTTTAAATGCTTCGGTTGCGGGCATGCGGCGGGTAAAGCGGTACAGGTAAACCTTGGCTTTATTTTTAGCGCTTTGCACGTTTACCCAGGTATAGTTCTGCACGCCGAATAAGCCATCGCGCGACATCCTGATCTGTGACCTTTCTGCTTCCGCGTCTGTTTTGCCGGGGTAAAGTTTCAGAACTTCAGCGGCTTTATCACCAAAGCGTTTTTGGATGCCTGCTGTATAATCCGCGGCTTTTTTTATGCTGCCCATAAATGCATCGTCCTCGTTCCAACCGGTGAGTAAAGGCACCTGGTTTTCTTTATTCGCTGCAAAAATATCAGCCGGTATCTGCGGCAAAAAGTAGCCATCCACTATCGGGCGAAAACCATTTTGCTTTAATAGTTCCTCGGCGGGTAATTTCCGTAATTCGGCAAGGCTGGGTGCATGTAAAGCTTCGGCTGCTTTTAATCCGCCTTGTTCAGCTTGTGCTAAAGTGGTTCCGCTGCCCGGACCCGGCACCATGTGTGCGCCGCTTTCGGCAATGGCGCCTTTAAACAGGCCTTTCGCCAATGGCGATGCCACGAGGTAATTAACCCCGTAAGAGCCCGCCGATTGCCCCGCAATGGTAACATTGGCAGGGTCGCCACCAAAACTGGCTATATTTTTCTTTACCCATTGTAAGCTTGCCAGCTGGTCCATTAAACCATAATTACCCGATGTATGGTTTGGCGATTCTTTGGTTAATTCCGGGTGGGAAAAAAAGCCTAATATGCCCACGCGATAATTTACGCTTACCAGTATCACTCCCTTTTTAGCTAAAGCTTCGCCATCGTAAATGGGCACATTGGTGCCGCCGCTGCTAAAGCCACCGCCGTAGATCCATACAATTACCGGGCGCTTTTCTGATGGATTTTTAGCCCCCGTCCACACGTTAAGGTAAAGGCAGTCTTCACTTAGCGGTTCATCTTTTATTAAAAACTCGCGGGTATAAACGCCAAATTCGTTGGGCTTGCCCTGCACCGGCATCTTAGAAAATTCGGTGCACTCCTTTACCCCTTTCCATGCTTTTACCGGCTGCGGTGCTTTCCAGCGCAGATCGCCAACCGGAGGCGCGGCAAAGGGGATACCCTTATAGCTCATTATATCGCCGGTGCTATTAGAAACGCCACGTACCAGGCCCCCATCAATTTTGGCGACCATAGATTTGGTTTGTGCCATAGCACAGGCACACAACAAGATTAAAGGGAGGATGAGAAGGCGTTTCATAGTAATTGGTTTGTGGTTGGTTAAATGTACGATTTGAAATATTGCTGGCGGCAACAGTACTAAACTAACACGTCATGCCGTTTATTTCGGCACCCCACTTGCAAAATAACCGACCGTGCTTAGCAGCTAAGCGCGGTCGGTTACCTGTCCTATGGGCTCCTGAAATAAATTCAGGAGGACGTTTTTTCTATTTGATTATACTATGGTTTTGCCACAACCTTTACATACTTAGCTGTACGGCCATCTTTTATAACGCCTTTCCAGTTCAATCCGTACCCGAAATCGTAGGTATGGCCTTCGCTGTCGGTGTAGCATTTCATATCGTGTGGTACATCTTCAAACTGGGCCTCAACTACTTTCATGTCTAATGGCATTTGCAATGGTAATAAAGCCGATGGCTCTGTCTTACCAGTCATGATATCCAGGCTGGCCTGGCCCTGTACGCCAAAATCTACCAGTATAGCGTTTGCTTGTTTTTCCAGTTCTGCAAATACCATCGGGTTGCTCAGGTTGATGGATACGATCACCGGCTTGCCTTTCATTTTGGCGTAGGTATCGGTCACCATGGCCAGGTCGGTTACGTTGGTTGACGTTTCCGATTTGCCTTTGTAGCTGCGGTTGGTAAATTTCTCCAGCGGGTCGCCACCGGCAAGGCTGGTTTCGCGGGCGGTTTCGGCAGTGTACTTGCCGTACTGTAACGATACCGGCAGGTAACCGTTGCCACCTGCTTTAACATCATCGGCATCGTAACCGCCGTGGCCTATCGGGCTGGCAATAAATACCAGCGCATAATCTGCCTCCTCTGGATTCTCGGTCACTTTAAAATATTTTTTTACGGTTTCCATATTCACCGGGTATTCGTTTTTCTCGGGCGTTTTCATTCCTAAAAAGTTAACGCCTGCAGGGGTGAATTTCTTAGGCACATATACCGTTTTGCCGGTTTGCAAAGGCAATACGTTTGCCTTGTTCTTCAGCATCACTATCGATTTTAGCTGCGCCTGGTAACCCGCTGCCATAAAATCGGCATTGCCCACGGTTTTCTTAGTAGTTTCGATATCCAGGTATGGGTTCTCAAATAAACCCGTGCGGAAACTACCCCTTAACAAACGCACGGCAGATTGCTCAAAGCGGGCGCGCATAAATGCTTCGCCATGCTCTTTAACACCCATTTGGTAAGCGGCAATTACCGGTACCATATCGTTATTACCGCCAAACTGGTCAACACCGGCCATTAAAATTTTGTAGTGGCGCTCGGCAATGGTAGCCTTTTCCATCCCCCATGATTTTCCCGACAGGAAGCTGTTGATCACCGTTTCATCGCCGGTAACCAGCCAGTCGGTACAAACCACGCCGTCGTATTTGTACTTGGTGCGCAGCAAGTCGGTGATGATGTATTTGTTGTAGTTGTTGGCTACGGCCTCATGGTTTTTGGTGTCCTGTTGCCAGCTGATGGTGTAATAAGGCATCACCGCCGCGGCCATCCCGGTTTTACCAGCCAATTTAAATGCGCCCTGGGTAAAAGGTATCATGTGCTGCGCAAAATTGTTGCCCGGGTACACCGCGTATTTTCCAAAACCGTAATGCGCATCGCGGCCGCCTTCGCCAGCGCCGCCACCCGGCCAGTGTTTCACCATGGCGTTTACGCTGTTAAAGCCCCAGCCGTTTTTTATTTCTTTATCGCCGGTGGAGGTTTGGAAACCATCTATGTAGGCTCTTGCCATGTCGGCTGCCAGTTGCGGGTCTTCGCCAAAGGTACCGCTCACACGGTTCCAGCGTGGGTCGGTAGAGATATCCACTTGTGGGGATAAAGCTGTAGCAATACCCAGCGCCCGGTATTCCTGCGCGGCAATGTGCCCAAAGTTTTGGGTAACCGATGGGTCGAACGTAGCGGCCATACCCAATGAACCCGGCCACATAGATATGGTACCACCCGCGCCGGCGTTAAATTCAGCGGTGGCCAAAGTGCCATGCCTCGGATCGGAACTGTTATTGTTGGGGATGCCCAGGCCAATGCCTTCTACATAGGCCTGCGCGTTGTTGTTCCATTTGGCGGCAACTTCCGGGCTTTGTACCGAAGTGATGAGCACGTGGCGTACGTTATCGTTCTTTAAAAATGTTTTTTGCTGATCGGAAAGGTCCCAGGCATTCAGCCCGCTTTCGGCCAGCGTCTTGCCGTTATAAGTACCTGCAAAAGGGCCAACCGGGATAGATGGGATCATTTGGTGGCGGCTGTACAGCATTAGCCCGGCAATTTGCTCCACGCTCATTTTACCGGCGAGGTCCTTAGCGCGCACATCTACCGGCAGGCGCCAGTCTTCGTACTTATCCAGCTTGCCGTTTTTGTTGAGGTCTTTAAAAGCTAAGCCGTCCACCGTTAAAACCTTAACGCTCGATGTTGCAGAGTAACCCAGCTTTTGGCCGCCGGTGTTGGTAACGGTAATTACGTCGCCGTTTTTGTTTTCGGTGTATTTGGTTTGTGCCGACGCGATGGCAGGGAGGATAGCAATCAGCAAAAGGTACTTTCTTTTCATATATATTAGTTAATTAGTTTGGTTTACGCTTGTAGGCCAAAAACACCAGGGAGTATAAAAACCTGCAACGCATGCCTCATTCCTACGGTTGTGAAATTCGCCTTATTCGTGAAATTAGTGTTGTTTAATTGGTTTATCATCGACACAAAAAAGACTATGTGTCAACACTACACAATGGTAGATATTAATTTTTTAAATAGCAAGGGTTGAAATGATTATGCCATTTTATTTTTTTTGATCGCAAATGTTTGCGCCTTATGAAATCCGTATGAAATAATTTTTAAACTATTGGTAAATAAATTAAGATTCGTTATTTTCATGGCTGGTATGTGTAAACGATTCGGCCCTCTATTAATTTTCGCTTTTGGTGGTTTGCTGCTGCTTTTTAACTCCGTTGCCGCGCAGGCTGCGGCTCCTGTCGTGCATATTTCCGCGCGCCCCGCATAGCTCAATAGGTTTAAGCTTTCCGATAAAAAATTGCCTGCGCGACAAGTGGAGAACGGCTTTTTTTACCAGCTTTTTGAGGAGCAGATACACATAGAAAAACAGGCAGATTATAAGCACGTGATCCGCGAAATTGTATCAGAAGCCGGCATACAAAACGGATCGGAAATATCCATCTCCTTCGACCCGTCTTACGAGCGGCTGGATGTACATGATGTTACCGTTTGGCGCAATGGCAAACCCCTTAGCCGCCTAAAGGCTACCTCTTTTAAAGTTATTGCCGATGAGAAGGAACTGTCGCGCTTTATTTACCAGGGGCGCTTTTCGGCTTTTTGTATTTTAGACGATATACGCAAAGGCGACCGGATAGAATATGCCTTCACCATAACCGGCCGCAACCCCATTTTTGGCAGTAACTACACCGATGACCTGTATTTCCAGGGGTCGCAAGCGTATGCCCAGTTGTATAAAGCGTTATTGGTATCGCCGGGGCGTAAACTTAATTTTAAAGCGTTTAATAAAGCACCGGTTGCCGCGCTGAGCGATAAGAACGGGCTAAAGTGCTACGAGTGGAACCTGGCCCCCGTAATGGCCCCGCCGTATGCAGATAACCAGCCGGGCTGGTTTGACAACTACAATCATATACAAATAAGCGATTATAGCAGCTGGCAACAAGTGGTTGATTGGGCGCAAAAAGTGAACCCGATAGCGACCGGCTTAAAAGGCGAACTGGCGGCCCGTGTGGCCAGGCTAAAGGCCGATGCAGGCGGCGATAAAGAAAAATACTTCCGCAGCGCTGTGCAGATGGTGCAGGACGAGGTACGTTATATGGGTATTGAACTGGGCGAATACTCGCACCGCGCCAACACCCCCGAAAAAGTTTACAACCAACGATATGGCGATTGTAAAGACAAGGCCCTGCTGTTGGCCTCGGTTTTAATGGCCAACGGTATAGAAGCGCACATGGCACTTATTAATACCAGTGCCCGGGATAAAGTGAGCGATTTTATACCCTCGCCAACCGTGTTCGATCATGCCGTTTGCGTAGCAACCATGGTCGGGAACCCTGTTTATATTGACGCTACAATAGCTTACCAGCGGGGCAGCGGCATCAACCTTTATTTCCCTAACTATGGCAAAGGCTTGGTAATTAAACCCGGCAATGGCGCATTAACCGCCATTGCGCCATCAAAAACCGGCAAAATGGTCATTACCGAAAATTACAAAGTAATTGACGGCGAGAAAGGCCAAACCGAACTGGAAGTAATATCTACCTACACTTTAAACGAAGCAGACAGGATAAGGGATAAGCTGGCATCGAACAGCATGGCCGAAACCGAAAAAGGCTACCTGGATTATTACGCCAAAAGCTATCCAAAAGTTGAGTCGGCTGCGGACTCCATCACCATAAAAGACGATATTAAAGCAAACCAGCTTAACACCATTGAGCATTATAAGGTGCCCGATTTTTTTAAGCCCGATAAAGAAGCAGGCAGATACAGCGCATCGTTGTACGCATCGTATATAAACGACCAGCTGCCCAACATTGGTAACAGGGCAAAACTACCGGTATCTATTGCCTATCCGTATAACGTGCAAAGTGTAATTAACGTTGTTATGACTACCGGCTGGAACATTGAGCATAGCAATACCAGCATAGAAAGAGATGCTTACGCTTTTACTACAGACGTGGGTACCACCGGCGATACCTTAACGCTCGATTATAAATTTAACACACTAAAAGATTTTATCGCGGTAAATAAACTGGACGAAGCGCGCACCGATGCGAAGCAAATATCCGACAGCGAATTGGGCTACAATTTCAGCTACGCGCCCGATGTAACCAAAGTGCCTGTCCGCGTAAATTATTGGATGCTGCTATTTCTTTTGGCGCTTGCGGCGGGCTTAGCCCTGTTAGGCATTAAACTTTACCGCATCCACACGCACAAGGTGTTGTTTGAACGCGGTGCAAACTTTATGCAAATAGGTGGCTGGCTTGTTTTGGTGGCAATTGGGCTGGCGTTATCGCCGTTTGCGGTTAGCTATACCATACTATCGGGCGGCTACCTTGAAGCAAGCCATTGGAACATGCACCTGCCAGGCACTCCCGATACAACATATAAGGCAATACTGGTTTTTGAGGCTGCAGGGAATATTTTCATGATAGCCTACGCTATATTTTGCCTGGTATTGTTGCTGAATAAGCGCGACATTCTGCCAAAATATATCATGGGCTTTTATGCCTACGTAGCCGTTTTTTCTGTGGTTGATCATGTTTTTGCTATGTCTGCTAACATAACGATAACAGATAGCGACTTTTCCAGTATGATCCGGACGATCATTTTTTCGGGTATATGGATAGCCTATTTCAAAAGATCACAAAGGGTAGAACAAACATTTATTGTGCCTTATCCCCATGGCAACTACAGTTACGAGGTTGCTGAAAGCAAAGCCGAACCCAACACTATTGTTTAACCAGCTCTACCGGCAACTGGGTAATGGGCTGTATCATGATCCCTTTATAAAAAACCTCGGCTCCTTCAGATTGTATTTGTAGTTTGCCTTTGGTAAGCGGCTGAGGCTGCCCGTTCTCCATTTGCCTGCCGTGGTACAGTACCATCATTACTTTATCGTTTATTACGTGTATGCTGGTATCGCCATTGCAATACAGGTCAAGCGTGTTCCATTCGCCTTTTGGGTTTTCGGCATTGCCGCCTTTTATGCAGTGCCGCCCGGCCTTGCTCCCCTCTGCAAAGGTGTTCATCATACCGCCTACGTTGTAAATGTAATCCTTCTCGTACCGCCTTATTACCGGTATATCGGCCATGCCGCCGGCCACGCCCCAGTAATCGCCGCTATTGCCCTGCTCTATTTGGAACTCCTGCGATCTCATCCATGCGCCATAATCCGCGCCGTATTTACCGCCCGAATGGTACAGCAGGCCGCTATCCATCTTCTGCCCCTTTTTTTGCCCCCAGGTAAGCGCGCCCCATTTAAATTGAAGCTGCAAATGGTAATTGGCGTATTCTTTTTTGGTGGAAATGGCGCCCCAACTTTCGCCGGAGACGCGGATAACCTTATCACCATCCTGTTTTACAATGGTGAAAACCCGCCTGGGATCGGTATTGAGGCCTATCGGCGTGCCTGTAATGGGCTTACCTTTATCGTCCAGGTCGGGGCCTATATAGGTGTCCCACCGGGTAAGATCTTTCCCGTTAAATAACTGCTCCCATTTATCAGAATTGGGCGTGTTTTTAAAGCCAAAAGCAACGGCACAAAGCATCAGGGGCAGTATCAACTTGGCGGGTTTCATAATAAGGCAATTTATGTACCTAATATAATAAATATCCGCCATAAAAAATCAAGCCTAAAACGCTTCTGTTTTTTTATAAATGAATGTAGATTTGCCTATACACCCCATTAAACCTGTAATGATGAAATTAGCGCTATTGTTGCCCGCCCTGTTACTATCAACCACCCTGATTGCCCAGCAAGCCCCCGATACCGTTAAAAAAGCAATAGTGGTAAAAGAAGATTTTAGCGACGACTGGGCCGACCTGCGCCATTACGAAGCGGAAAACAAAACGCTGCCTCCTCCTGCTGAGGGCGAAAAACGGGTGGTGTTTTTAGGGAGTTCTATTTTTGAGCGATGGAAAGCACTGGTGCCCGAATATTTCAACAATAACAAAGCTTACATTGACCGCGGTGTAAGCGGGCAGATCTCCGCGCAATTGCTGCTCCGTTTCAGGCAGGATGTAATAAACCTAAACCCTGCCGCCGTAATTATACTGGCCGGCAGTAATGATATTGCCGGCACACAGGGGCATGTAACCAACAACCGTATTATGGATAACATTCGCTCGATGGTAGAGCTGGCACAGTTAAACCATATTAAGGTGATCTTGTGCGCCTACCTGCCTGTTTATGAATACCCCTGGCGAAAAGGGCTGCAACCGGCCGATAAAATAATAGCTCTGAACAAACTGATAAAAGATTTCGCCACGGCAAACAGCATCACATTGTTAGACTATTTTACGCCTTTGGCAGATAGCCGCAACGGCCAAAAAGCCGAATTAACCCTCGATGGCGTACACCCCAATGTTGCGGGCTATAAAATTATGGCCGATGCTACGGATAAAGCCATAAAAAAGGCGCTGAAGTAAACCCCTTCTTTAACTTTATTTGCCACGTTTTAGCAACTTTATACCAGCTGCAACGTACAACTAACTACCAATTTTGCCAGCATCATCTGTTTATTTACAGAAAGTTGCAAAAAATTCAATTTTAGTAGCTAAAGTGCTGTATGTTAGCAATAAACAGAGCCAATAAAAATAAACCATTATTAATATTTAGCTTTGTTTATAGGCATTCGTCCCCCGTTTGGCTTCTTTTAGTTTCTGATTCTATTGCATGATAAACCAAAGGTTGATAGACACCGACATTCGTATCGAAAAACTATTAGAAAATAGTTATTTCGGCCTGTTGTTGCTCGATACATCCTTCAGCATTATCTACAGTAGCCAATCTGCCCGTAAAATTAACGGCTGGGGCAATGCCGATCTGCCCGAGGCTCCTCTTTTTACCGCCATACATCCCGATGAACGCTCATACGTTGCTGGCATGCTGCAAAGCGTGTTAGATACAGGCGTTCCGCAAAACTGTAGTTTTCGGTTAAAACATACCCTGGGCCACTACATTTGGCTGCAGAGCACATTCACCAATATGCTTAACGAGCCCGGCATAGAAGCGATAGTTTGCAATTTTGCCGATATCTCTGACCAGAAGAAAACCGAATTTGAATTTAGAAAGCAAAGCGACCAGATAAACGAGATGCTGGACACCATGACAGACGGTTTTATATCGCTGGATGGGAATTTGTGTTACACCTATGCTAATAAGCGGGTGTTAAAAATGGTGGGTATGGAGCTAAGGGCGCTCCTTGGGAAATACATTTGGGACGTTTTCCCCGATGCCGTTGGGTCGGCGACCTACCAGGCCATCCAAACCGCCCTTATCGAGAAAAAATACGTTTGCAACGAAGATTTTTACGCCCCGCTGCAGCTTTGGCAGGAAAACCGGGTGTATCCCTCGGCAGGAGGCGTATCCGTATTTATCAGGGATATTACCAAACAAAAGAAAGAAGAGCATCATCTAAAACTGTTAGAGTCGGTGATAACCAACACTACCGATTCGGTCTTAATCACCGAAGCAGAACCATTTGATGAGCCCGGTCCGCGCATTTTATATGTGAACGAGGCTTTTACTAACATGACCGGCTACACAGCAGATGAGGTTGTTGGTAAAACGCCAAGGATTTTGCACGGGCCAAAAACTGATAAGAACGAACTTAAACGCCTGGGTGAAAGTTTGCGAAAATGGCAGCCTTGCGAGGCCACCCTCCTCAACTATAAAAAGACCGGTGAGGAATTTTGGATCAATTTTACGCTCACACCCGTTGCCGACGAGAACGGCTGGTACACCCATTGGATCTCGATAGAGCGCGATGTAACGAAACGCAAAAACGAAGAACTGCAGAGTGCTTTGTTTGCGGATATCAGCGCCTTGTTTAATGAACCAACGGAACTGCCGGAATTACTGGACAGGCTGTTGGATAGCCTGGTTAACTACGGGCACTTTAAATTTGCCGAGATCTGGATGATCGGTGCAGATAAAAACAGGATCAACCTAACTTCTTATCTTTCGCAAACAGACGAGATGCAGGCTTTCTATCGAGACACCCCGCACATCAATAGATTTAATAAGGGAGAAGGTCTTCCAGGCGGCGCATGGAAGACCGGCAAAATACAGTTTTGGGACGATTTTAATAAAAAGGAAGCGTTTTTGCGGAAAGACGCTGCTAAAAAAGCCGGGGTAAATACGGCTTACGCGATCCCGCTTATATCGGGTAATTTAACCATTGGGGCATTGCTATTGGGTTTGGG
The DNA here is from genome assembly GCF_039925265.1 of Mucilaginibacter sp. Taxonomy (GTDB): domain Bacteria; phylum Bacteroidota; class Bacteroidia; order Sphingobacteriales; family Sphingobacteriaceae; genus Mucilaginibacter. Next base: position 10,795 of record NZ_JBDSZG010000049.1, on the reverse strand, counting down.
TAACGGCGACCATGCCAATGAGAACTTACTGAAGCTATTTACAGACCTGAGCCATCATTTGGGCGCCGAAATAAAAAGAAAGCAACTGGAACAGGAGCTAAACTAGGCATTCAACTTTGCGCCGGATATCCTTTGCATCATCGGCACCGATTATTGTTTTAAAAAGGTTAACCCGGCCATGAGCATTTTGCTGGAATATTCGGAAGAGGAGATCCTCTCTAAAACACTTGGCGAATTTCTGCATCCGGACGAACTGGAGACCAGTAAAAACCGGCTAAAAAGCTTCATCGGTCAAAAGCAAACCCTATACTTCGAAAACCGGTTTGTTGCCAAATCGGGTAAAGTGATCTGGCTATCGTGGACGGCCAGTAACGCAAGCGAGGAGGGCTTGATCTTTGCCGTTGGCAAGGATATAACCGATAAGAAAGAACTTAAGAATCTGCTTGGTAAGGTTACCACCCTGGCTATGGTGGGCGGCTGGGAGTTAGACCTGCAAAAAGGAACCGTTTACTGGTCTAAAATAACCAAGCAAATTCACGAAGTGGAACCTGGTTTTGAACCGGATCTGAAAACAGGCATTACCTTTTACCGGGAGGGGAACGATAGGGACACCATTGTGCAGTTGCTGGAAGACACGATACAAAAAGGCAACGCCCTTGATGTAGAGTGCCAAATAGTTACCGCCAAAGGCAATACCCGCTGGGTGAGGGTGGTAGGCGAACCGGAATTTGTTGATAGCAAATGTGTTAGGGTATATGGTAGTTTCCAGGATATTGATGCCCGTGTGAAAGCCGAAGCCCGCGCCAAAGCCGCACTGGAAGAAAGGAACGTGATACTGGAAAGCATTGGTGATGCCTTTTTTGCTGTAGATAAAAACTGGATGGTGACCTATTGGAACAACATGGCAGAGAAAGTGCTGGGCAAGCCAAAAAGCGAAATGCTTAACCACAATCTTTGGCATGTTTTTGCCGAATCTATCGGTTCTGCATCCTACCAACAGTATCACACGGCAGTAGCAACAGGCCGCGCGGTACACTTTGAAGACTACTACCCTCCTTTAAAAAAATGGTATGAAATAAGTGCCTATCCCTCGGCCAACGGGCTTTCGGCTTATTTTAAAGATGTAACCGAACGGAAGCAAACCGAAAGGCTTTTAATAGATTCACAAAAACGCTACAGCGAGTTATTCCAGTTAAGCCCGCTGCCAAATTGGGTGTTTGATGTAGATACCCTGCGGTTTTTGGATATGAACCAGGCGGCAATAGACTTGTATGGCTATACCCGCGAAGAGTTTTTATTAATGACCATTAAAGATATAAGGCCGGCTGAAGACATACTAAAACTGGAAGATATCTTAGACGCATACAAAGACCAACCGCTGTATAAGATTTCCGGTGTTATAAGGCATATGAAAAAAAGCGGCGAGGTTATTATGGTTGATATTAAAAGCGCCAATATCCAATACCAGGGGAAAAACGCACGCATCATTTTAGCTAACGATATTACCGACAGGTTAAAATATATTAACGCCATTGAGCAACAGAACGAGAAGCTGAAGGAAATATCGTGGATGCAATCACACCTTGTAAGAGCCCCGCTTGCACGCATCATGGGCCTTGTACCTCTATTAAGCGACGCCATAGACACCCCGGAAGCACGGGAGCAGATCATGGAATATTTAAAACTGTCGGCAAACGAGCTTGACAGTGTTATTGGCGATATAACAGATAAGACCAACGTAGTGCCCTATAATGGCTAACGCAGGCCCGTGCTTCGCTTCCTTATTTTTATATTCCTAATTGATTTACAATTCATTACTGGCATTTTTTTTGTTCCGAAAGGTATGTATCGGGTTATTGGCATCCCCAGCTATGCGGCCCGGCCAATTATTTACCCTTACAATTTGCCCAATGGATTACGTTGTAAAAAAGAGTATTACGATAAAAGCGCTACCCGCGCAGGTTTGGGACGCGCTGACCAACCCCGAAAAAACAAAAGAATACTTTTTTAAATGCAAGGTAGCTTCCGATTGGAAAGAAGGGAGTAAAATTACCTTTAAAGGGAAAATGTTTTGGATAGTCCCCATAAAGCTTACGGGCAAAATACTGGCCATAGAGCCGGAGAAATTACTGCAATACAGCCTGCGCAACGCCAGCGACAAGCAAGGCAAAACCAGTTCTACGGTAACCGATAAGCTCACTTACCAAAACGGCGAGACCACCCTGTCCATCACCGATGATGTTGGCGAAGGAGACGATGCCGAAAAACGGTACAAGCGCTCAAAAAAGGGTTGGGATAAAATACTAAAGGGATTAAAAAAACTGGTGGAAAAAAGCGAATAGCTGTCTTGCTATATCGGAAAACAGCTCATCTTAAACTATAGGCAAACAGGCTGCCGGAAAATTTTCCGGCAGCCTGTTTTACTTTGCTGTTTTAAACATTTATCTTACAGGCATGTTTCATCTCCATTAGCTTCGCCTGTACATGCACGAAATTTTACTCCTTTGCTTAACCCTTATCCTTAGTGTTTCATTTTTGGTGGTGCTGTCAAAAAAGTTAAAAATTGCGTACCCCATCTTTTTGGTGATAGCCGGGCTGGTCATCAGCTTTATTCCGGGAATCCCCGATGTGCATATCAACCCCGACCTGGTTTTCCTGATCATATTACCACCCGTTTTATACGATGCGGCCCAAAACACATCGTGGAAAGCGCTTTGGAAATGGCGCCGTATTATTATTGTAATGGCATTGGGTTTTGTACTGCTTACCGCTGGCGCGGTGGCCTGGGTTAGCTGGTTACTTATCCCTGGTTTTACCCTGGCGCAAGGCTTTTTATTAGGGGCTATCATCTCCCCGCCCGATGCCGCCGCCGCAACATCGGTACTGCAATTCACCAAATTACCAAAGGGTATGGTAGCCATACTGGAGGGCGAAAGCTTGTTGAACGATGCATCCAGTTTGGTGATCTTTCGCTTTGCTTTGGCGGCCATTATCAGCAGTACCTTTGTCTGGTATAATGCTGCGGGTGGCTTTGTGTTGGTAGTTATATCGGGCATCGCCATTGGCTTGCTGCTTGGGCTGGCGTTTTATGCCATTTATCGCTGGCTTCCCACCAACAGCAACCTGGATATCGCTTTTTCTTTAGTATTGCCCTATCTCATTTACCTTGCTGCGGAAACCGTGCATTCGTCGGGCGTACTGGCTGTGGTTACCGGCGGGCTGTTCATCTCTTACAAAAATCATTATGTACTTAGTCATAGCAGCCGCTTAAAATCAAACGCGGTTTGGCCATCTATCGTTTTTATGCTGAACGCGGTGGTGTTTTTCCTGATAGGCCTGCAATTGCCCGGCATTATTGAAGGGGTTAAAGCGGTATCACTGGGCGAAGCGTTTAAGATCGCCCTTATTATAACCGGGGTGGTTATCCTGGTGCGGTTGGTTTCGGCTCTGTTCTCGGCTGTGTTTACCAAATTCATCAGCAAGTATATTACCGTAGCACAAAACAGGCCCGGCTGGCGCAACCCGGTTGTGTTAAGCTGGGTGGGGATGCGCGGTGTGGTTTCGTTGGCATCGGCCCTGGCTATTCCATTAACGCTGAATGGCCACCCGTTCCCAAATCGCAACCTCATCTTATTCATCACTTTTATGGTGATCATTATCACATTGGTTGGGCAGGGCTTCACTTTACCGCTGATGATCAAATGGATAAAACCCGAGGGCATACAGAGCGAAAAAACAGACGAGCAGCAGGTGCTGGAAATTGAACTGCAACTACTCTCGGCGGCATCGGATAAATTAAGTTCACACTACGGTAGTGATCTCGAAAATAACGAGATGTTGAAACACCGGTTTAACCTGCTGAAATATAAGGTTGAACTTTATAACGGGACCATAGATAACGATGAAAAACGGGCCGTCGCGGCCGATCTGTTTAAGCGTTTTAAAAAGGTAATGATGGAAGTAACAGAGCATGAACGCGCAGAACTGCACACCTTTCGCAAAAAAGACGCGTTCGACGATGACATTATCCGCATTATAGAAAACCGCCTCGACCTCGAAGAGGAGCGTTTGCAGGAAGAGGGGGATTAACCTGTCGCTATCCCTGCAATGCCTGTAGCGCATCCATCGCTTTTCCCGCATCAGTATGAGCCACAAAAATATGGTCATGATAATACCCGGCAATAACATTGCAGCTTATCCCCGCTTTGGCCAGCGCTGCCGAAAAAGCGGCGGTTAGCCCAACGGCTTGTAAAGAAGAATGTACCGTTAAGGTTATCCAGGCGGCAACATAAACGCATGACAGGCATAAGGCATCCGCTGTTTCTTTGCTTGCAATGATGGTTATTGCCTCCGCCTCTCTAAAAAAACAAACAACATCTGCCATATTAATGCCGTCGAGGTTTGGCACTGTGCAAAACACATACTCACCGGCATGCAGCTCGGGCGTCATGGTTTTCAGAAGGGTTTGGATATCGGTTACGCCGCTCATGCTATTTCAGTTCAAACTATGTTTATAAAACGCCTTCAAGTCGGCGGGCGTAAAATGGCAAACTGCAGCTTCCCATTTGTCGCCTCGTTTATTATAGTGGCGGTTAAATGTAGTTAAATATTACAGGCCAAATATTAATTGCCAAGATAACACATCGTTTTTTAGCCCGATAAATTTTATCCTATCAAAGCTAATCGTATATTGTTTTCTTCTTGTACAACCAATTAATTACTAACCATACGCCTTATGGCATTCTTTAAACCGAGGCTCAGCTTTTGGCAGATCATCAACATGAACGTTGGGTTCTTTGGCATCCAATACAGTTTTGGCTTGCAGCAAAGTGCCATAAACCCATTATACACCTTTTTACACGCCCGGCCGGAGGACCTCCCCCTGTTAAATTTAGCGGGCCCGATGACAGGTTTGCTCATCCAGCCCATTATAGGTGCCCTAAGCGATAAAACCTGGAGCCCGCGTTGGGGCAGGCGCAAACCTTTCTTTTTAATTGGGGCTATTTTTTGCAGCCTTTGCCTGTTTGTGTTCCCCTTTAGCCGCAGCTTGTGGATGGCGGCTGGCTTGCTTTGGATCCTGGATGCCGCAAACAACACCGCCATGGAGCCATATCGCGCTTTTATTGCCGATAAGCTCCCTGAGAAACAGCGCGCCATGGGTTTCCTCACCCAAAGCTTTTTTACCGGGTTGGGGATTACGCTGGCCAACCTTTCGCTTGGCTTTTTTAAAAACATCATTACCGGCGAAACCACTACCGACGATGGGCGCTCTGGTATTCCATACTGGGTATTCGGGTCGTTTTTTGTGGGAGCTGTTTGCTCCATTGTATCGGTGGTATGGTCGGTACTAACCACGCCGGAAATCCCGCCAACGGCGGAAGAACTTGCCGAGCTAAAAGCCCGTAAACGCGGTGCTTTTGAGCCTATAAAAGAAATATTTTCGGCCATAAAAGATATGCCTGGCATCATGTGGAAACTGTCACTGGTATACCTTTTTCAATGGTACGCTATGTTTTGTTACTGGCAGTTCGTATCGCTCAGCATTGCCAAATCTGTTTACCACACTACCCCCGATGGTAATAAGGAGCTTTATGAGGAAGCTGTGGTTTGGGCAGGCAAGGTAAATGGCTTTTATAACATTGTCACTTTTTGCTCGGCGTTTGGCCTGGTTTGGCTGGCGCGGAAGTTCAGCGCCAAATATGTGCATATTACCTGTTTAGCCATGGCGGGCCTTGCCTTATTAATGTTTGTGCATATTACCGACAAGATGCTTTTGTTTGCGCCGATGGTTGGCTTTGGCGTGGCCTGGGCAAGTATGATGGGTGTACCTTATATTATGGTGGTTGGCAGCATCCCCAAAGAGCGCTACGGGGTATATATGGGCATTATAAATATGATGATAGTAGTGCCTATGATATTGCAAACCCTTAGCTTTGGGTATATTTACAAGCACCTGCTGGGCGATGACCCCGCAAACGCGATAAGCTTTGCAGGCGTACTGCTGTTATTAGCCGCGCTGGCAACCACCCGCATTAAAAAAGACGTGGTTACCGATGCCGACGAGATAGCGATGCCCGTAGGTTGCGGGCATTAATTTGTGGTAAAATATAAACTCTAACAACGTGTATAATTCGCAATTACATCAGCAGGTTAACGCTGCGTTAAAACGGAATAAGATTGATATCGCCGGGGCCGATAACGCGTTTTATGTGCGGATGATAGCCAGCGCCGCAACCCTACAGGAGCTGTATAACGAATTATATGCCCGGCACCCGGCAGGCGGCCAGCTTTTTAGCCAACTGATAGATATGGTGATAAAAGCCTACGTGGCACGCGGGGCCGCCTTAAAAAGAAAAGACGATGAAAAGGCCGCCCTGGGCGATTGGTTCCTGAGCAACGACATTACCGGCATGAGCCTGTACGTTGACCGTTTTTGCGGCAACCTGAAAAACCTGGGCAACAAACTGGAGTACTTTGAAAAGCTTGGCGTAAATTTTTTACACCTGCTCCCCATATTTGAAAGCCCCGAAGGCGAAAGCGACGGCGGTTACGCGGTATCCGATTTCCGGAAGGTGGATAAGCGTTTTGGCACCATGAAGGACCTTGGTACCCTGCAACAAAAAATGATAGCGGCAGATATGTACCTGATGGTAGATATTGTGCTGAACCACACCTCCAGCCGCCACGAATGGGCCGAAAAAGCTAAAAAAGGCGATGCCAAATACCAGGACTATTTTTACATGTACGATGCCGACAGCCCCATACCGGAGCAATTTGAGCGCCACATGCCCGAGATCTTCCCGGAAAGCTCGCCCGGCAATTTTACTTTTGTGCCCGGGTGCAATAAATGGGTGATGACGGTTTTCCACGGATACCAGTGGGACCTGAACTACACCAACCCCGCCGTATTTGTTGATATGGTAGATACCGTGTTGTTCTACGCCAATTTGGGTGTGGATATCCTGAGGATAGATGCCCCTATCTTCATTTGGAAACAGCTGGGTACCATTTGCCAGAACCTGCCCGAAACGCACACTATTTTACGCCTGATAAAACAATGTGTGCTTGCCGCTACCCCGGGCATGGCCCTGCTGGCCGAAGCTATTGCCGCGCCAAGCGATATTATGAAATACTTTGGCAGCGGCTTATTTAAAGGTAAGGAATGCGATTTTGCTTACAATGCTACCCAGATGGCCCTGCAATGGGATATGCTGGCCACCGGCACAACCCGCGTAATGCTGGGCGCCCAGCACGATATTGCGCAGAAACCGCAAGGTGCTACATGGATAACCTATACCCGCTGCCACGATGATATTGGCTTGGCTTACGACGATAGCATCATACGGGCGGGCGGTTTTGAACCGCAGGAGCACCGCAAGTTTTTGTGGGAGTACTATTCTGGTAAATTCCCGGGGAGCCCGTCTACCGGTGCTCTGTTTTCTGTTAACCCCAAAACCGGCGATGCCCGCATCAGCGGCTCGCTGGCTGCGATGTGCGGACTGGAAAAAGCCTCGGCGGAGAAAGACGAATCCGCTATTGAAACCGCGATTGCCAAAATTTTACTGATGCAGGCGCATAGCTTCTTTTTAGGCGGCGTGCCCATGATATTTTATGGTGACGAACTGGGCTACACCAATGATTACTCCTACCTAACCGACCCCGGTAAAAGCTATGATAACCGCTGGATGCACCGCCCCGTTATCGACTGGAAAAAGAATAAACTGATAGATAAACCCGGCGCTACCGAACAAAGGATCTTCTCGGCAACGCAAAAACTCATCAGCATTCGCAGGAAATTGCCTGTAGTGGCCGATTACTCCAACATCACCTGGTTACCGCCCTATAACATCCATGTGGCGGGTTACCTGCGCGAGCATAATGGCAAACAGCTTTATTGCATTTTCAACTTTAGCGAAACCGAGGCCTTTTTAACCTGGTATGCCTTTAGAGAGCACAGCAACACAGTTACTACACTTTACGACCATTGGGCAGAAAAGGAATTTACCCCCGGCAGCAACGAAGAATACCTTATCATTAAACCATATGGATTTCATTTGTTAGAAGCGATGTAGGCAATAACAAATATGCCGGGCTGTCCATGTGGTTCCTTCGAAGAAATTTTTCGGCACGCCAACAAAAAGATAGCTACTGCACTAAGCCGCTTCCATAGTACCGCGCCCAGCCTGTTGGTTGTTAGACATCGACTCGTTATTTATTGGATAGGGTCGTTTATTAGAATTATTTATTCATAACTTGTTTAATTTCAGTCGCAATTGTATATTTGAAATATTAATAGCCCCAGCTAACCTAAGCTTTGTTATTCCATTTTCTATTAATTTAAACTCCATGGAAAGACAACTACCTCCCTTCAAAAATCTGATGGTAAAAAGTCGTGCGATGTTTCGGGCCGTTTTTATCTTAGCCATGATTTTAGCTTGTGCCGACAGTGTGCATGGGCGAGCCAAGGCAGATACGCTATCGGGTAATAATAATTTAAGGCTCATTACTGCAAGTCGCGGCACTTTCAATCACCCCTTCGATCCGGCAATCCTGAATTATAAGATAACATTTCCTGCCGGAACAGAAATACCTGATATAACCATTTCTTTTGCAGATTCGCATGCCTCATATTTTTCAGATTACGACGGCCAAACTTATTATGCGAGCAACTTTCCTAACGGCTTGCCTCTGACCGGGTACTACATTGCTTACGCAGGAGTTGATATATATTTACCCATCACCGCAGAGAACGGGGCGGTTAAAACCTATCATTTACAATTAGCCGTTGAAGTACCCGACTCCAAATTATCTTCTCTCGCCGTTACTACAGGAATTTTGACCCCGGCGTTTTCTCCGGACATAACCAATTATGAATTGGTGTTACCGCCCGGAGAATCGTGGGTATCAATTACGCCAATTACTCATGACCCACTTGCCGTTGAAAGAATTAATAATATTTCCGGACGGCTAAATTTACAAGTTCCGGAGGGGGTTACGGATATTACTGTAGTTGTAACAGCGAAACAGCAATTAGGTAAAACATATTATAACATAAAGATAAAGCGCCCGCCACTACTTACCAGCCTGGCAATTAGCGCAGGAGCTTTAACCCCTGCGTTCCACCCCCTTATCGAGGATTATTCTGTTAAAGTACCGTACGCCGCGGCCGCTATAACAATTACACCAACACACGATAATACCGCCGGGCTATCCACAATAAAAGTAAACGGCACAACAGTAAGCAGCGGTACGGCCTCGGCACCAATACCATTAGTTGTAGGTACAAATACCATCAGTACGGTAGTAACCACTTCGGATGGTGTTAAAAAAACATATACAGCACATGTGATAAGGGTTGGCCTAAACGACGTGGGCATGAGCTTATTAGCAATTAGCGAAGGTGCATTGGCCCGGTCGGGCACAACGGATAGCTGGACTGCATCGGTAAGCAACAGTGTAAACAGCGTAACGCTCACCGTTGCATCCATAAATGCAACAACTATAACCATAAACGGGGTGGCAACAGCCCAAAACACTGCTTCGGCCCCAATAACGCTTACCAGCGCAATCACAATTATCCCGGTTGAACTAACGCGGGAAGACGGGATAACAAAACGATTGTTAACGATAAGAGTAAACAAGGCGGGGTCTAACAATACAGGGATCAATTATATGGCCATGAGCCCCGGTGTACTTACCCGTGTGGGCACAACAGACACGTGGACGGCCACCGTAAGCTCCAATTTAGCCAGTGCCCAGTTTGCCTTCGGCACCAAGGACCCGGCAACGATAAAAGTAAATGGGGCGGCTACTGCGCAAAACACGCTTTCGGCCCCCGTGCCCTTAAGCGGCGCCACAACAACAATCCCGGTAGAGATCACGGCGGAGGATGGCGTAACCAAACGCCAGGTTACCCTGTTGGTAAAAAAGGGGGGAGGATCCAATACGGGGATCAATAACCTTGTTATAACCAATGGTACACTAAAACGTGTAGGTACATCTGATACATGGAACGCGGAAATAACCAGCGATACTTTCCGGCTTACTGTTGGGACGATCGACCCGGCGACGATAATCATAAACGGCGAGCTTACGGCGCAAAATACGCCATCTAAAATAATGCCTGTTCCTTATGCCTTTAATGTGCAAATCATAGCAGAAGACGAAGTAACTACACGATGGATCATCATAAATGTAAAAAAAGTTTCACACGATACGGGGATAAGCACCATGACTATAAACCCGGGGACACCGCTGGCACGCGTGGGCGCAACAGATACATGGACGTCTGAAGTGAGTAGCGGCGTAAGCACTGTGCAGCTCTACATTGTTCCTAAGGTCAGGAATGCATCAATTAAAATAAATGGGGCTTATAATACTTCTTTATATGTAACATTAACAGGGGCCAGCACCACCATCCCGGTAGATATTACGGCAACCGATGGGGAAACCAAACGCCAGGTAACAATTATAGTGAACAAGGCCCCGCCGCCGGGTAGTTTAGCAGCAGCAAATAGAAACAATAATATAGAGGTGGTACAAAGCCAGCCCGGCCCGGAGGCTCAGGCAAACAGCGAGTTGACGGTTCACCAATCAATATCGCCAAACGGCGATGGTATTAATGACCGCTTTACCATAGATGGCATTACGGCCTACCCGCAAAATACGGTAAGCATTATCAACCGCAACGGCCAGGTTATTTATGCCACAAAGGGCTATAACAACTACAGCAATGCTTTCGATGGGCACGCCGTTAATGGAACGCTGCAACAGCCGGGCACCTACTTTTACTCGG
>NZ_JBDSZG010000048.1:0-52591 GCF_039925265.1 Mucilaginibacter sp. | reverse complement strand
CACAGGCGTAGTATCAGCATTCACCATAGCAACCCCGGTAAAACGCGATACCACCACCACCAAACCAGCTACTAAAAAAGATATTGGCCAGGCTGATACCAAAAAAGATATCGGACAGGCAGACACTAAAAAAGATATCGGTCAGGCTGACTAATTACTCCCCACAACATCATCACAACGAGCAAACAATAACAACAACCCCTAAAAATACAGATCATGAAAAAAGTAATCGTAGCAGCTGCATTAATATTAACCACAGGCGTAGTATCAGCATTCACCATAGCAACCCCGGTAAAACGCGATACCACCACCACCAAACCTGCTACTAAAAAAGACATTGGCCAGGCTGATACCAAAAAAGACATCGGACAGGCAGACACTAAAAAAGACATCGGCCAGGCAGACTAATTACAACGGCCATCTGCAATAGCCTGTAAATAAAAAATGCACCAGGAAGGCCCGGCGCATTTAAGTAATTTGAATAGGTAAGTGGCTGTATTAAAACAGCTATCCGCTATTTGCGAAACTTATCGCAGTTATCCATATTATATATAATAGTATAATCGGCTTTGTTATCCACCTGCTGGCGGCCGGTTTTAGCATCAACAGTAAAAGGCTTTTGTGCCAGTTGCTGCGACGACAGCTTAAAAGCCACAGTCATTGTATCGGTTTGCCCTTCCTGCATAAAACTCCACACCGCTTTTATTTTATCACCATCCAATGTACCCGATAGGGTTCCTTTCCGCCGGTCTTTTTCTTTTGGCAGCCAATTCATTTCTCCGCTTACTTTATTGGCATTTATAACCAAATGCACGGCAGTAGTATCCTGCGCGGCGGTACCATCGGTATGCACAAAACAGTACTCCATATTTTGAGCGGGCGTATTTGCTTTAGTCGCGTAAGAGGTATCTATTTTACCGCTGTCGGTTGCTATCGTATCAGTTCCTTTTTTACCGTTGCCCGCGCATGACGCCAATGCAAGTACACCTATAATAATATAACTCTTCATGGGTATCGTGTTTAATGTTTTACTACTACAATTATAGCTGTAAATAGTTCGGTTTTTTCTTTCGCTCCGGGGCGAAAACTTTTTAAATGCCCTATATTTACCGTATAAAAACACGCTGATGCTTGATGTTAATTTGCAGCCCTTCCCGGTACTTTCTACGCCTCGTTTAACGCTTCGCGCGGTAAATTTTGGCGATGCGGAAGCCATTTTTGCGATGCGTACCGACGCAGAAGTGTTGAAATATATAGATATAGAGCGCCCAAAATCGGTAGAAGCGGTATTTGACTGGATAAAAATGATCCACGGAATACATGAAAAAAACGACGGCGTTTTATGGGGAATAACCTTAAAAGGCAGCGAAGAAATGTTGGGCAGCATTGGTCTCTGGAACATAGAGAAGCTCCATCACCGTGCCGAAATTGGATATATGTTATCCCCTGCCTGGCAGGGCAAAGGAATTATGCAAGAAGCTTTAAAAGAGGCTGTTAAATACGCGTTCGATGTCATTTGCCTGCATTCGATAGCGGCCAGCGTAAACCCGGCCAACCAGGCATCTATAAACCTGTTAGAACGTAACGGCTTTGTGCGCGAAGCCTATTTTAGAGAGAACTATTACTATAAAGACAAAATCGTCGATTCGGCCGTGTATTCTTTAATTACAACAAAAAAATAACAACTATGCATAAAATTTGTTAGTTAAGTATAATTACATAACTTGCCTGCACAAAACCAATTGCCCCACTCTTAACCTAAATTATTATGCGGGGCGCAAAAACAAATTTTAATTAATACAGTTTACACTTAAAAAAACTTAAAAGACATGGCAGCACAATCAGGAGGCATTACCGCCTATTCAGTAAAAACCAAAACCAAAAATGTTCCAATGATCGATCCGGTTATCGATATCAAATCGGGCCGTTACATAGCTACAGGTAAAGATGCCGATGGCAACAAAATGGCAGCTATTATGGGCAAAGCAACTGCAGAAGGTCATATTGCATCAGGCGCAGCTACAAAAGGCTCTGGCTGGTAAATATCAGGTACTATAAAACAAGAAAACCTGCCACGCGGCAGGTTTTCTTGTTTTATATGCTTACGTCTCCCCAATTTTTATGAGGATTAACCGATAGGCTGGCATTACTGTACCGGTGATCATCGGTTACCTCCCGGGCTACCCAGTCGGGTCTCTCAAAGGCTTGGTCCTCCTGTTCCAGTTCTATTTCGGCAACTATCAGCCCATCGTTGTCGCCGCTAAAAATATCCACTTCCCAGGTGTTGCCCGCAAAATCAATTTCGTACCGCACCTTTTCTATGGCCGATACGGTGAGTCCGCTTAATATCTCGTTACCATCCGCAATAGGGATGGTATACTCATATTCGCTCCGGCTGATGCCCGTGGTGCTCCCCTTTAGCGTAAGATAGGCAGCCTCATCGGTTACGCGAATACGTACCGTGCGCTTATCATCGCTTAAAATATAACCCTGTTTAAACAGTTTCCCGGCCGGCTTTGCAAGCGCGTTCCATTTGGCGTGATCCACCAAAAACTTCCTTTCTATTTCTATCGCCATACTATTTATCTAACAATACTGTTATAAAATGTTAAATCACCATTGCTTTCAACACGCCGTAAAGCTAAATGTTTATATTAGCCCGGCTACATTTATATAACAAATGAACTTGAAAAGATCCGTACTGTTTATATTATCGCTGATAGTTTTCTCCCAGGCATTCGCACAACGGGATACCGTGAGTTTAAATACCATTGTTACCAAAACAACCAAGCTAATTACCTCCTACCCCTTCGAAAAAGTATACCTGCATTTAGATAAGCCTTATTACGCCGCCGGCGATACCATCTGGTTTAAAGCCTATGTCACTATCGATCAGCATTCGCCCACCATTTTAAGCAATATTGTTTATGTAGATATCGCTAACAACCAGGATTCTATAACCCGGTTCATCAAATTACCGGTGGTAAATGGCGTTGCCAATGGCAATATAGGCCTCACCCCGGCCGATTTTAAACAAGGCAACTACCATTTGAGGGCCTACACCGCCTACATGCGCAATTACGACCCGGATTACTTCTTCAACAAAAACCTTGTGATAGGCAACCCGGTAGATAAAGATATTGTTACCAATGTATCGTTCAGTTCCGCAGCAGCAGCTGCGCTCACAAAAGTTACGGCAAGCGTAGCCTATAAAGAAGCCCGCGAAAACCTGCCCCTGCTCAATAAAAAAATAAGCTGGACGGTTGTGGCCAATAACGAAGAGCTTTTTAAGGGCAAAGGTAATACCGATGATAACGGCGTTTTTAAAGCCGAGTTCAACGGAGACCCGGCTGCGTTAAAAGGTGCCAGTTTAGTAACCGTGATAGACTTGGGTAACCGTAAATCTGTCACCAGCACCTTCGCATTAAAAACTGCCGCCAGCGGTAAAGACGTACAATTTTTCCCCGAAGGGGGTGAGCTCATCATTGGTGTGCGATCTAAAGTTGCCTTTAAGGCCCTAAACAGCAACGGACTTGGTATTGATGTAAAAGGAACGGTTACCGATAATACAGGTGCCGTAGTGGCTAACCTTACTTCGCAGCATTTGGGCATGGGTGTTTTTGCCCTGACGCCCGAAACCGGCAAAACCTACAAAATAAACGCGGAATTTGCCGATGGCAACAAGGCCGTTTACGATCTGCCCCGCATCAAAGCATCGGGTATCAACCTCTCGGTATTTAACAACGACCCGGAGAAACTCAACATCAAAATATCAGCTAACGACGCTTACTTTCAGCTGAACCAGGGCAAGGTTTATTACATCATCGCCCAAAACGGCGGTGCGGTGTATTTTGCCGGGCAAACCACCTTAGAAAGCCCCATCTATAGCGCATCTATTCCAAAAACCAAGTTCCCCACCGGTGTGGTGCAGCTCACCCTGCTTACCGACCATGGCGTTGCCCTTTGCGAACGGGTAGCCTTCATTCAACATAACGACGCCCTTAACATCTCTATAGCCAGCGCGGCAAAAGCTTACAACATCCGCCAAAAAGTAAGGCTTAATATATTGGCAAAAAACAAGGCTCTGCCGGTTGCAGGTACTTTCTCGGTATCGGTTGTTGATGAAACAAAAGTACCTTTTGATGAAAATGCCGAAACTACCATTCTAACCAGCACCCTGCTTACATCGGAACTGAAGGGGTATATAGAAAAACCAAACTATTACTTCATCAGCAAAGATGCCAACGTTGCCGAGAACCTTGATATCCTGATGCTTACCCAAGGCTATAGGCGCGTATCGTACCGAAACATACTGGCCAACAAAGTGCCGCAAATAACCGTGTTCCCAGAGCAAAGTGGATTGGAAGTCAGCGGCGTACTGCGCAACAACACCGGCATGACGATTGCCAAAGGTTACCTGCGCCTGCAGGTACCATCGCGGAATTTTTATGCTGAAACCACTACCGATATGGTGGGCAACTACAAATTCTCAAAGCTTAACTTCACCGATTCGTCCAAAGTGGTTATCAGCGCACGGAGCAGCGCCAATGGCAAAAACCTTGTTGTTACCGCCAACCCCGAAACTTTTCAGTACCCATCAAAAAACAATATGGCCCTTGATGAAGTGACGAATATTGACAGTGCGTTTAAACCCTACCTCGAAAACAGTTTAAGGCAGTACAAAAACACGCACCAGCTGAAAGAGGTGGTGATCAAAGCCGATCCTATCAAAAAAACGGGGCATTCCGATTATTCGGTATTTACGGGCCTACCCATGCTGGCCGATCAGCAATTCAACGCTGCCAACATGCGTAACTGTACCAACCTGTACCTTTGCCTGCAAAGCATGATACTGGGTACAACCATTAATGAGAATAAGATCTATTTTATGAAGAACTACAACAGCCAGGATAAAAAACCGATCCAAATATTTGTGAACGGTATGCCGGTAGACCTGTTGTACCTTAACGGCGTACAGGTAAGCAATGTAGAATCGATAGAAGTATTTAAAAGCGCCGGCTTAAGCGGCATCGACGACCTGTACGGCACATCGGGTATTGTGGAGATCAACCTTAAAAAAGCGCCAAAGGGAACTAAAATATCCTTTGCCGAATTGCAGGAACTTATCCCTCCGCCAAATATTTTAAGCATAACCCCGGTTGGCTACGCCATAAACCGCGAGTTTTACGCGCCAAAATACGATGTACCAAAACCCGGCACCCTGGGCGGCGATCTGCGCAGCACCGTTTACTGGGCACCAAAAGTTACTACCGATAAAACTACCGGCGCAACTTTTATAGAGTACTACAACGCCGACGGGCACGGCACCTACCGCGCCACCATAGAAGGTATGGATGCCGATGGTAACCTGGGCAGGTATGTATACAGGTATACGGTTAAGTAAGAGATAAAGGCATAATTATAGCTTAAACACTTAGGCGTGCATAGCGAAGCCTCCCCCGGCTTCGCTATTTGCATTTATCCTTTTTTATTGCCTAAATTTATACAAACCTTTAATCCCAATTAATTATGGACATGAACCTCGTAAATTGGCCCGCCGTTGTTGTGGCCGGCCTATCAGCATTCGCCATTGGCGGCATCTGGTATTCACACTCTCTTTTTGGCAAAGCCTGGATGGTTGACAGCGGGCTTACCGAAGAACGAATAAAGGCAGGCAACAAAGGAAAAATATTTGGTTTTACCGCCCTGTTTTCCATCATCATGTCGGCCAACCTCGCTATGTTTTTAGCCGATGCTAAAACAGATCTGGCGTGGGGCGCAACAGCCGGTTTCCTTGCCGGAGTGTGGACATTTGGTGCCATAGCCACCCATAGCCTTTTCGAATTAAAATCCTGGCGACATATATTTATCAATGGCGGGTATAGCGTTGTTTCGCTTACGCTGATGGGCTTGATATTGGGCGCCTGGAGATAGGGCGCAACGAATTGTCTGAACCCGAATTTTAGGAATTAACGAATTCCCAGAAGCCCTTCTTATGTGTTAGCGGCAATTCTATTAATTCTTAAAATTCGAGTTCAGACATAAACAACATAACAGGAATATGTCCCCCACCTGAACAAAACAGCCCCCGGTATTGTTAATTTATACTGATAAACAATAACAGGATCATGAGTAACAAAACCGCATCTTTCCAAAAAACGTTCACCATAGGTGGCGATATCACCGTTAACCGAATTGGCTACGGTGCCATGCGCATCACCGGCAAAGGCATCTGGGGCCCGCCGAAAGATCACGACGAATCCATCAGAGTTTTAAAACGCGCGGTAGCACTGGGCGTGAACTTTATCGACACCGCCGATAGCTACGGCCCCAACGTATCCGAGGAACTGATAGCTGAAGCACTGCACCCCTACCCGACTGGTTTGCTCATAGGCACCAAGGGTGGCCTGCTGCGCACCGGGCCCGACCAGTGGCCGGTAGATGCCAGTCCCGAACATTTAAAGGAAGCGTTGGATGGCAGCTTGAAACGCTTGAAGCTTGATCAGATTGACCTGTACCAACTCCACCGCATAGACCCCAAAGTGCCCGCCGAAAAGACCTTCGCTTTTTTAAAACAGGCGCAGCAGGATGGCAAAATAAAGCACCTCGGCCTATCGGAAGTGGGTATTGATGATATTAAAAAAGCGCAGGAATACTTTGAGGTGGTATCGGTACAAAACATGTACAGTGTGGATAACCGCAAATGGGAAGGCGTGCTGGAATACTGCGAGCAGGAAAATATCGCCTTTATACCCTGGTTCCCGCTGAGTGCCGGTAATGTGGCCAGCGAAGAGATCTTACAAAAGGTGGCGGCAAAACATGGCGCGACCGTACACCAGGTGGCGCTAAGCTGGCTGCTTAACCATTCGCCAAATATATTGCTCATCCCGGGTACCTCCAGCGTGGCGCATTTGGAAGAGAACATGCAAACCGCCGGTGTTGTGCTGGATACCGAAGACATAGATGAACTGGATGGCATATCGCCGCCGGTTGGATAAACACCCATTGAATAAAATGGAAAAGGATGTCGAAAACGGGCATCCTTTTTTGTTGCTATACAAAGTATCCAAGCGTATTTTTGCACAGAATGAAAAGCAAAGAAGAAATACTGAATAACTACTATACGCAAGGTGCCGACGGCATGCCCGAAATTTCTGCAGATGGCCTGTTAAAAGCCATGGAAGAATATCGCCGGCAGGCAGAAGAAGCCGCTTTTAACGCCGCAAAGGAATATGAAGGCGGGGTAATTGGCGGTAAAGAGCTTTTCGAAACTTTTGAAGATTATAGAGCCAGCCTTGTTATCCCGGTTGCAACACCCACCGAGCCGGACGAATTAGCGCAGATCCAATTCATGGCCGATAGTATTTTGGAACTGTTCATCCCGCAGGACAAAACAGTCGAACAGATCTCCTTCGATATCCGTACCAACGGTAAAGAATACACCGTAAGTTACAATAAAACCCCGCAAGGTTACTGGGTTTTTGGCACCTACACCCCCACAGAATAGCTTTCGAGAACTTTTGACTTTTGACTTCTAACTTTTGACTTTTAACTTACCTGCGCTACTTTAAACGGCTTCACATCCACCGTTTCCCATATCTTTTGGGTGATGTAGGGTTCGCTTTGTTTCCAGGCTTCCAGCCCTTCTTCAGTCTCAAACTGCAGCACCATTACCGATCCTATCATTTTGCCTTCGTCATTTAACATAGCACCACCAAGTATATAGTTACCGCCTGCTTTTAGGGTAACGGCCCCATCCAAATGATGCGGGCGAACGCCCATGCGGCGGTCCAATGCGCCTTCGTCGGTATAATCGTATGCGGTTATGAGGTATTGATTCATGGCTGATTTGTTTAGTATAGAGGTAACAAGTATACGGTGGTTCTGTTTAGCGTGCAAATTAATTGTAAATGGTTGCAGATAAGTGTATAAAATAACTGTAAGTTTTACAATATTTGTTGTTGAAACCAATACACTATAATGAGAGAGCAACTACAGCAGGAATTTTTGGCACACTACGGTCATGAGCATCTATTCACTTATTTTTCGCCTGGCAGGGTAAACCTCATAGGCGAGCATATTGATTATAACGGCGGGCTGGTAATGCCCTGCGCGGTTACGTTGGGTACCTACCTGCTTATTGCCCCAAATAATGATGGCGTTTTCCGCTTTAAAAGCATGAATTTTAAGGAAACAGCCGAAATTGCCCTTGGATCGAGCAACGCCAAAAAAGAAGAATTTTGGTTCAACTACCCCACCGGCGTTATAGAACATTTTAATAACGATGGCAAAATTCTGCATGGGCTTGATATGCTGTATTACGGCAATATCCCCATTGCTTCGGGCTTGTCGTCCTCCGCTTCAATAGAAGTAGTTACCGCTTTCGCGCTTAACGATCTGTTTGGCTGCGGATACACTAAGCTTGAATTGGTGAAACTTGCCAAATGGGTAGAAAATAGTTACATCGGCCTGCACAGCGGCATTATGGACCAGTTCTCGGTTGCCTTTGGCGAAAAGAACAAAGCGCTGATGCTGAATTGCGATACGCTGGAATACCAGGCCGTAAACAGCAACCTGGGCGAGTACCTGCTGGCCATCATCAATACCAATAAACCACGCAAGCTTGCCGAATCTAAATACAACGAACGTGTGCAGGAATGCGCTACCGCCCTTGCCGCTTTAAAAACCGAGCTGGACATTAACTACCTCTGCGATATTGATACCGAAACTTTTAATAAGTATAAGCACCTGATAACCGACGAGGTTATTTTAAACAGGGCCACCCACGTAGTAGAAGAGAACGACCGCGTTAAACTGGCGGCAAAAGCGCTGAGTAATAACAACCTGGCCGAATTTGGCAGGCTGATGTACGCCTCGCACAATTCCTTAAGCACCCTTTACGAAGTAAGCGGAAAAGAGTTGGATACCATTGTAAACTTTTGCAAACCCAATAAAGATGTGGCAGGTGCCCGTATGACGGGTGCAGGCTTTGGTGGTTGCGCTATCGCTTTAGTAAAAAAGGATTCCTTTGCAAAATTCAGCGAAGAGGTAGCAGAGTACTATATCAAAGAGATTGGCTACGCGCCATCGATATACAGTTCTTTAATAGGTAATGGTGTTGGGCTTTTAAAAGAAGTGGTAGCGGTATACGCGTAAGTAGTGAGTGGTGAGCATAGGGTGGTGAGTAGTTGTTGATCCGCACCTTCTGCTCATCAATATACAACCACTCACCAGTCAACCATTCACCACTCACCAATCCCATGCGCAAACTTAAATTAGACGAACTTAACAGGCCCAGCATAGCTGAGTTTCAAGAACAGGACAAGCTGCCCGTTGTAGTAGTGCTTGATAATGTGCGCAGTATGCATAATATCGGTTCTATATTCCGCACCTCGGATGCACTTGCGGCAACTGCTGTATATCTTTGCGGCATTACCGCGCAGCCCCCGCACCGCGAAATTGAAAAAACCGCTCTCGGGGCAACCCAATCTGTTACCTGGCAATACTTTAGCAATACGCTAGAAGCGATCAAAGAACTTCGCGCCGATGGTTATAAAATAGTTGCCATAGAGCAGGCAGAGAACAGCATTATGCTGAATGAGTTTACGCCTTTGGCCGATGAAAAATACGCTCTCATATTTGGTAACGAAGTAAACGGCGTAAGCGACGAGGCCATGCAAATGATAGATACCTGTATTGAGATCCCGCAATTTGGCACCAAGCATTCTTTCAATATTGTGGTATCGGCGGGGATCGTTCTTTGGGATTTCTTTGCAAAATTGATTAGCTGAGCGCTCAACTCTGGCAATAATTACCTATTTTTAGCTAAGCCTAAAGCTGCTATCACATGACCACGCCCCTAAACGCCTCGCCGGTACGCCAAAAAAGAGCGACCACCAGCTATCTAAATGCCATCAAACCAATCTTATTAGTTCTTTCGCTGCTGTTTTTATCGGCCATTGCTGCCGTAGCGCAACCCAAAAGCAGTTATAATTTATTGTGGAGGATAAGCGGGAAAGGCTTAACCAAGCCTTCGTATTTATTTGGCACTATGCATGTTAAGGATAAGCGTGCTTTTGGTTTCAGCGATTCGGTAATGCTGGCGATGCAAAACTGCCAGGCTTTTGCGCTCGAAACGCATCCCGATACCATTGTAAAAAAGATGTTTTTGACCATGCACGGGCAGGATAGTTTGCGCAGCGTGCGCCGGCTGCTCAGCAAGGACGATTATGATAAACTCGCCGGGCGTTTCCAGAAAAAGAACGGCTACCCGATGGGCGATATCGACCCCATACAGGCAGAAGCCATGTTACAGCCCGAAAGAGCAAAGCCCGACGATAAGAAAACGTTTGTTGATGCTTACCTGTTTGGCGTTGCAAGGTCGATGAGTAAAAACACCTACGGCTTAGAGGACGGCGCAGGGCAGTTTGATGATTATTTCGGTGCAAACTCTCCACAACTTAAATCAAGGATAACCGAAATGCTGGAAGACGATGACGAAGAAGGACAACTCGACGATCTCGACGAACTGATAACCGCGTACAGCACCGGTAATTTGACTAATATTATTGACCTGTTGACGGATGATAAGCTCAACGACTCGATACTAATAGCCCGGAATAATGTGATGGTGAAAAGTATGCTGATGTATATGGCAAGCCAGCCCCTATTCACGGCTGTTGGTGTGGCACATCTCCCCGGGGATAACGGCATTATTGCCCTGCTAAGGCATGAAGGGTATACGTTAACCCAAGTTGACGCGACTTTTACCGGGGTAGCTAATAAGTTCAATACCGATTATACTAAGCTTAAATGGCAAACATTTACCGACGAGAACAGGGGTTATTCCATGGACCTGCCTTTCGCTCCTATCCAAACGGATGTGCTGTTGGGTATGAATACAGTAATATACCCCGATATAGCTAACGATATTTCCTTCGGATCCTACGCTATCCTCGAAGGATCGGCCACCAAACCTCTATCTGAAAAGGTTGTATTGGGCGCTATGCTGAAAAGGCTAAAGCTGGCGCGAACCAATCGCATTATGATTAACAAAGTGGTTGTGCTAAACGGCCTCAAAGCTACCGACCTAACCGTGTCTACCGGAGAAGGGACCGGGCTGCGTTACCGTATTTTTTTCAATAACAATATGATGTATTGCCTTTATGCAGGCAATACACTGGCCAATTTAAACCAGCCGTATGCTAACCGTTTTTTCAACTCCTTTAAAGCTTTTACCCCGATAGTACAGCACAGTAAGGGCTGGATAACGCTAAAAAACGACACGGCGGCATTTGAGGTAAAGTTACCCGGAAAGCCCCAGTCTATCGAGAAAATGGTGCCGGTTCAAGCCGGCCAACGCAATGCTACTTTGAAGCTCTACATGTCTATCGATAGCGTAAAATTCGAAAATTACCTGGTACGCTATAACGACTACCCCACCGGCATGTTTCTCTCCAGCCCCGAAAAAGCTTTTGAAGCGATAACTGCCGAGCTTAAAACAAAAGAGGT
Organism: Mucilaginibacter sp.; assembly: GCF_039925265.1. GTDB lineage: Bacteria > Bacteroidota > Bacteroidia > Sphingobacteriales > Sphingobacteriaceae > Mucilaginibacter. Next base: position 41,080 of record NZ_JBDSZG010000048.1, on the reverse strand, counting down.
AAAGATTACCAGCATCAAAAATATTGTTAAAGATGATAACGAGGGGCTCGAAATAGATTTTACATTGAAGGGCTACAACTGCCGGGCACAATTATACACCAGGGGGAACCGCGTATATATGCTGCTGAAACAAAACCTGAGCCCCGGGGCACCCATAACAACCGACGACGACTTCTTCACGTCGTTTAAGTTTACGCCCTACCTTGTGCCAACTTTACACCCGTACGATATAGCGAACGGAAATTTCAAAAGTAAGATCTTCGATGATCTTAAAATAGTAAAGGATAGCGTCGCTGACTACAAATCCTTCTTTTACTCTGATGGCACCGTGTATTCGGTTAATCGTACATCGGGCGCGTTGTATGGGATAGAACATGCCAACATCAGCAAATATTACCGTGCAAAAAATGCAGATTCTATCTACAGCAGCTTAATACCGGAGTTTGTAAGCTATGCCGATACGCTGATAAAGGTTGATACAATAAAGGTTAACGGCATAACAGGCAGGGAGTTTATTACCCGGGTAAAAAAAGGCACACAAAAGCACCGCTTCCGCGTATTTATTGATAACGGCGATATATTTTACTTCAACGGCCATCAAAGCAGCCAGGAAATGCATGGCGATATTGAAAATGCTTTTTACAACTCTTTAGTTAAAACGCATGATAACGCCCCAATAGACCTCGCATCATCAAAAGCCCGGTTAATTACAAACGATTTAGAAGCCGCAGACTCGCTTACACGGGTGCAGGCAAAGGGTGCTTTAAGCTTTTATAAGTTCCAGAAAGATGAATTGCCATACCTGTACGCCGCCATTAAAAAACCAATGTCCGATGATTCGACCAGTTACGGGTCGCGGGGCAAGCTGGTGCGGGTGCTAAGTAAGGTGAATGACGGCACCACCACAGCCCAGCTGAAACAACTTTACCTTACGCCGGGCACGCCAAAAGAATTGAAATCGACTATTTTGAGTGTTATTACCGAAGCGGATAAAAAGAGTGGCTACGATACTTACCTGGACCTATTGACTAATTATGATGCGCCTGATCTGGATAACATGTACACGGCTATCAGCCCGTTAACGGATTCGCTTGAGTATGTTACCGCAAATTTTGACAAAATATTGCCATTGTTAAAAAACCCCCGTTACCGAAAAAACGTGTTGAACGTATTCAACAACATGCTTTACAGTGACAATAAAGGCAAATACACCGAGTTTATAAAAACCCATTTCGATGATTTAACTACCTACGCCAACGAAGATTTGAATGCTTATTTTGCACAGCAGGATAGTATCCGCAATAAGTGGTCATCGCCGGTATCTTATTACCTGGAGTTTATGAAAAACGTACAAGGCAAAGCCATAACCGCGCCTTTCACAGCCAAACTATTAAAAGACGACGCTGTAGAAGATAACCTGAGCGATGCCATAATTGCCCGTTTAAAAAACAACTTACCCGTACAACAGCCCGTAATTAACAAAATTTTAGATAGCGTATATTACCGGTACAGCTTCTTGAAAGAACTAAACGAGATAAAACAATTGAGCCGTGCTCCGCTCAAATACCGCACACAGGCCGGCTTTGCGAAATTATCGCTCACAGAGTTTATTGAGGGAAGCGATACGGGCAGCCCCGCAAATGTTGTTTTACTGGGCACTTTGCCTGAAAAGGGAAACACCTATTACGTGTTTAAATTCGCGGTTCCCGATTATGAAGAAGATGTAACCTACTTAGGCATTTGCGGGCCATACAAAACAGGCAGTAACGTACTCGATTTTAAAAGTTACCGCGTTTACACCACTTGGGAAGCCAAAGAAACCAATTGGCAGAAGCAAGCCAAAAAGATGATCCCTGAGCTTAAAAAATCCATAGCCGAAGATTTGAAAGATTAGTACATTTACTTAAAACAGCCAAGTATATGAGCCCTCTTGCCAAAAAACTCCTGATGAAGCCCGGCCAAACCTGGCTGATATTAGATCCGCCGGAAGATTACCTGGCCGCGCTTGAACCCCTGCCCGATGGCGTAACGCTTGCCTTCGAGTTAACAGGCGCGGTTGATGGCATTCAATTTTTTGTGAAAAACAGCGCGGAACTGGCCGCCAGCCTGGATCAGATGGCACCCATATTAAAGCCGGAGACGGTGCTTTGGTGCATCTACCCCAAAAAGAACAAAGGCATTGATACCGACCTTGAAATGATGAGCGGCTGGGAAGTGGCCAAAAAACACGGATTACGCCCTGTTGCCTCCGCAGCCATCAATGATGTTTATACCACCCTCCGTTTCCGCCCCGAAGTTTTGGTGAAGCATTCTGAATCGCGCAATGAAGCCATCAAAACAAACGATTACGCCAATTATATCGACCCGGAGAAAAAAACAGTGATCCTCCCCGCTGATGTTGCCCAAACGCTGGATGCAACACCCGGCACGCTTGCCGCGTTCAACAAGCTGGCCTACTCGCACCGTAAAGAATATGTGGTTTGGGTACTCTCCGCCAAACAGGAACAAACCCGCCTGAACCGCGTGGCCAAAATGGCAGAAATGCTGGCCGCAGGGAAAAAGAATCCGTCGGAAAAGTAAACGTGCAGGAATTTCACAAATCAAAACTTCGTTTTAACCACAGAGGGCGTGGCGTTAAATAAACTTTATTGCTCGACCCCCGCTTTCTAAAAAATATTTTCAGAAATACTTGCACTATTCAATTATTGCTCTACATTTGTAGAATAAAATATATACTTGTAGAGCAAAATGAAGTTATCGAAAGCCGAAGAACAGTTAATGGAGCACTTATGGAGACTGCAAAAGGCCTTCATGAAGGGTATACTGGATTGCTACGCCGAACCAAAACCCGCCACCACCACCATCGCTACCATGCTGAAGCGCATGGCCGATAAAGGCTTTGTATCCTACAAACTCTACGGCAACTCGCGCGAGTATTACCCGCTGATAGCAAAGGCAGAGTATTTCTCCAGCCATGTAAACGGTCTCATTAAAAGCTTCTTCAATAATTCGGCATCGCAGTTTGCGTCGTTCTTTACGCGGGAAACTAACCTCACCGCCACCGAACTGGAGGACCTCAAAAAAATCATCGAACAGGAAATTGATAAAAAGAAAAAATGATAGCATACCTCATCAAATCGGCTCTATGCTTAACGCTGCTGCTGGCCGCGTACCACCTTTTTTTAGAGAAGGAAAAAATGCACCAATTTAAGCGGTTCTTCTTGCTGGCAAGTTTGGTGCTTAGTTCGGTTATCCCCTTGATATCATTCACAACCAATGCGGTGCGATCTCCAATTGCCAATATTGCTCAATTCGAAAACATCGCGGTAGCGGCACCCAATGACAATGTTACCATCCAACCCGCCACCACGGTTGTAATCACCCCATCACCTGGACTGGTTTGGCAGGATTACATTTGCATAGCCTACCTGTTGGGCGCATCCCTACTGCTTATCCGCTTTATGGTAAACCTTGCGGCCATCCTCATCAAAACCCGCAGGAATGAGCGCGTATCTATACAAGGTGCTGTATTAGTTTTGGTTGCCCAAAAGGTTATCCCCAACAGCTTCCTCCATTACATTTTTGTAAATCGGGGCGAATACAACAACAATCAACTGGAAACCGAACTGCTAACGCACGAACTGGTCCACGTTCGCCAAAAGCACTCGCTGGATATCATCCTGATAGAATTGCTTAAGGCGGTGTGCTGGCTCAACCCCGTGTTTATACTCTACAAAAAAGCCATCCAGTTAAACCATGAGTTTCTGGCGGACGAGGGCGTTCTCCGATCTAAAACGGATATTAAAGCATATCAAAACCTGTTGCTCACCAAGGCGGGACTGTATTCCAACTACGCACTGGCCAGCAACTTCAATTATTCTGTAACCAAAAAACGATTGATCATGATGAAACATTCCACCTCCAAACTCAGGGCTGCGCTGACACAACTGGCGCTGCTCCCGTTGTTATTCGCATTGGTTTTTGTCCTCTGCGTTACCGCCGAAGCCCAACAGCAAGCCCCCGCAGGGAAGCCGACACCCGCTGAGTCATCTAAAAAGCAGGCCCCGATCGTAGCGCACCGCGACGGTGATATCTATCCCGATTCGGTGTTTATCCATTTCACCAATAAAGACGGCTCAAAATATATTAAACGCCTGAGCGAATTGCCCAAAAGCGAGCAAAAGGCCTTCCTACCGTTCACCCAAAAAACACCCCTTTCTGCCAGGCGTACCCCAGGCACCAAATTATTTAACAGTTGGAAGGATGGCAGTACCTACGGCGTTTGGCTGAACGAAAAGCATGTAAGAAATGACGTGCTGAACGATTACCAGGCGAAGGATTTTGTGCTGTACTATAGCAGCAAGCTCTACGGTGCCGCCAAAAAAGGCAGGGCATATGCTTACCAGGTAGACCTGTACACGCCCGAATATTACGACAAGATAAAGAAGCAAATTGATGCCGACCATAAGGCACGCACCCACATCAATATCTACTCCATGGTGAAATAGAAGAAATCCACTCAACCAAAAAAAGCGCCTTTTTGAGGCGCTTTCGCATTATGATGGGGTTTGGATTAGGGCTTAGTAAAACACCTGGTCGAACTGGTTCACGGCATCCTTGCTTTCCAGGTTGCTGTGACCCATTAAAAATTCGTCCACTTTACGTGCGGCTTCCCGGCCTTCTGATATAGCCCAAACCACTAATGACTGTCCGCGGCGCATATCGCCTGCAGCAAATACTTTACTTACATTTGTACGGTAAACACCTTCTTTGGCTTTTACGTTCTTGCGTTCGTCCAGGCCAACTTTTAGTTGCTCTAAAGCACCTTCAAACTGCGGGTTAAGAAAACCCATAGCCAAAAATACGCGCTGGCAAGCAATCTCGCGCTCACTGCCTTCCACTTCGGCAAATTTAATAGGGCGACCCATTACATCAATCTCCCAGCTAACATCGGCTACTTTAATAGCTCTTAGCTCACCGTTTTCATCGCCTAAAAACTCTTTTGTGTTAATTCCCCAGAAACGGTCAACGCCTTCCTCGTGGCTGCTGGTGGTTTTCATTACCATAGGGTAAGTTGGCCACGGCATGTTAGCGGTACGCTGCTCTGGTGGCTGTACCATCACCTCAAATTGCTTTACAGAACTTGCACCCTGGCGGTTTGATGTACCTACGCAATCGCTGCCGGTGTCGCCACCGCCAATTACTACTACATCTTTGCCCGTGGTGGTTATTTCTTCCCACTCAAAAGTGGTATTGCTAACACGTTTGTTCTGCTGCTTTAAAAAGTCCATGGCAAAATGCACTCCTTTAAACTCGCGGCCTGGGATAGGCAGGTTACGCGGAATGGTAGAACCACCTGCCAAAATAACGGCATCGTGCGTGCGTACCACCTCATCGGCAGCAATATCTTTACCAATTTCGGTATTGCATTTAAACAGGATGCCATCCTCTTCCATGATCTGGATGCGGCGGTCGATCACCCATTTTTCTAATTTAAAATCGGGGATACCGTAACGCAGCAAACCACCCGGGCGGTCGTCGCGTTCAAAAACGGTTACTTTATGGCCTGCTTTTGCCAGTTGGGCGGCAGCAGCCATACCCGCAGGGCCAGAGCCTACTACGGCAACCTTTTTACCCGTTTTAATAAGCGGGGCAGTAGGTTTAACCATATTTTTCGAATAAGCAACCTCTATAATGTGCTTCTCAATTTCCTCAATGGCAACCGGTGGTTTGTTGATGCCAAGCACACATGCCGATTCGCATGGCGCGGGGCAGATCCTGCCGGTAAACTCGGGGAAGTTATTGGTTGATGATAGTATCTGGTACGCTTCGCCCCAGTTTTTGCGATACACAGCATCGTTAAATTCCGGTATCACGTTACCCAGCGGGCAGCCGCTATGGCAAAACGGGATGCCGCAATTCATGCAGCGCGCGCTTTGCTGGTTCAATTTTTCCTCGGGGTACAAACCAACAAACTCGTTATAGTTTTTTAAACGCTCGGCAACCGGCGCTTTTTGGGGAAGTTCCCTGTTAAATTCCTGAAATCCTGTAGGTTTTCCCATAATTATCCTATAGCTTGTAATTGTTGTTTCTCTAAAACTCGTTTGTACTCTTTCGGGTAAACCTTAATAAAATCTGCCGAAGCTTTGCTCCAGTTTTTAAGGATCCCCTGGGCAACCTTACTGCCCGTTAGGTGGATATGCTTTTTCAGCAAGGCTGTAATTTGCTCCTGGTCAGTTACCGATAGCGGGTCAAGATCAACCATTTCCATATTACAGTTCTCGGCAAAGGTGCCCTTAGGGTTGTAGATCCAGGCTAAACCGCCGCTCATACCTGCCGCGAAGTTTCTGCCTGTTTCGCCTAATATCAGAGCACGGCCACCGGTCATGTACTCGCAACCGTGGTCGCCAATACCTTCTACAACCGTCGTAGCGCCAGAGTTACGCACCGCGAAACGTTCGCCCGCCATACCTCTTACAAACAGCTCACCGGATGTTGCACCGTAAAGCGCTACGTTACCAATGATGATGTTCTCCTCGGGCGCGAAAGTCGCGTTTGCAGCCGGGTAAATGGCTAACTGCGCGCCGGATAAACCCTTGCCCACATAATCGTTACCTTCGCCTTCCAGTTCAAAGGAAACACCTTTAGTGGTGAACGCGCCAAAGCTTTGCCCTGCCGAACCTTTGAATTTGTAGTTGATAGTATTATCCGGTAAACCTGCCGAGCCGTAGATCTTGGAAATCTCGTTAGAAAGCAGGGTACCAATGGTACGGTCTACATTCTTCACATCATAGGTAGCAAATACCGGCGTTTTATCTTCCAATGCGGCTTTCGCGTTTTCCAAAAGTTTCCAGTCTAAAATAGCATCCATACCGTGGTCTTGCTTTTCGCTGTTGTAAAGCGTCATGCCTTTGGTATTGTTTATTGGATGCAGGATGCCGCTCAGGTCAACCTTTTTAGCTTTCCAGCTTTGGATGTTATCTCTTACTTTTAGGAACTGTACGCGCCCAACCATCTCCTGGATGGTACGGAAACCAAGTTCTGCCATGATCTCGCGCAACTCTTCCGCCATAAAACGGAACAGGTTTACTACGTGATCAGCTTTACCGCTAAACAGTTTCCTTAATTCAGGGTCCTGTGTGGCAACACCGACAGGGCACGTGTTCAAATGGCATTTACGCATCATAATACAGCCCCCGGCAACCAAAGCAGCGGTAGCAACGCCCCACTCCTCGGCACCCAATAAAGCTGCTATAGCTAAATCGCGACCGGTTTTCAACTGACCATCCGTTTGTAACACCACGCGGCTGCGCAGTTTGTTACGTACCAAAGTTTGGTGTGCTTCCGATAAGCCAAGTTCCCATGGTAAGCCGGCATGTTTTACCGAACTGATTGGCGATGCACCTGTACCACCATCATAACCGGCTATCAGAATAACATCGGCATGTGCTTTTGCAACACCCGCGGCTATAGTACCCACGCCTGCTTTTGATACCAGCTTAACGTTGATACGGGCAGCGCGGTTAGCGTTCTTTAAATCGAAAATTAACTGCGCCAGATCCTCGATAGAGTAAATATCGTGGTGAGGAGGCGGAGATATCAAACCTACACCCGGTGTAGAGTGGCGTGTTTTGGCTATCCAGTCGTCCACCTTGTGGCCGGGAAGTTGCCCGCCCTCGCCGGGTTTCGCGCCCTGCGCCATTTTTATCTGCAGCTCATCGGCATTGGTAAGGTAATTAGATGTTACCCCGAAACGCCCTGATGCTACCTGCTTGATAGCCGAACGCATGGAATCGCCGTTTGGCATTTTTTCGTAACGTAATTCATCCTCGCCGCCTTCGCCGGTATTGCTTTTACCGCCAATGCGGTTCATGGCAATGGCCATAGTGCTGTGCGCCTCGTGCGAGATAGAGCCGAACGACATGGCACCTGTAGCAAAACGCTTCATGATCTCCTCTGCCGGTTCAACCTCATCAATATGTATGGCTTCGCGGTGGTGGGCAAAATCAAGCAGGCCACGGATGGTGTAATGCTTCTCTGTCTGCTCGTTTATTTTTGCAGCGTAGTTTTTGTAAACAGCGTAGCTGTTGCTGCGGGTAGCGTGTTGTAAAAGGTGAACGGTCTCCGGGTTAAACAAGTGAGCCTCTCCCCTGCGTTTCCACTGATAGATGCCACCCTCCGGCAGTAACCTAACATCAGTTTTACCGCTACCGAAACCAATTTTGTGTTTGCAAAGCGCTTCGCGGGCAATCTCGTCAAGGCCTAAACCGCCTATACGGGTTACACCGCCCGAGAAATATTTATCTACAACCGCTTTGTTGATCCCCAGGATCTCGAACACCTGCGAACCGTGGTACGATTGCAAGGTAGAGATCCCCATTTTTGAGAAGATCTTGAGCAAGCCATCGTTAACCGATTTAACGTAGTTTTTGTAAAGGGTTTTAAGATCGAGATTGGTTTCCAGGCTACCATTATCCTTCAGCGTTTCTATAGTGGAAAGCGCCAGGTATGGGTTAATAGCCGTTGCACCGAATGCCAGCAAGGTAGCAAAGTGGTGTACTTCCCAAACATCGCCGGTCTCTACAACCAAACCTACAGCGCCTCTGCGCCCTTTTTTAATTAAATGGTGATGCACTGCCGATACAGCCAAAAGCATTGGTATAGGCGCGTGTTCTGAGTCCACAGCACGGTCAGACAGGATCAGTACCTCAAAGCCATCATCCACGGCATCTTCGGCATAGCGGCAAAGCCTGGCTATACCTTTTTCCAGCGAACCGGCCATGCCATCGGCATTAAAGTAGGTTTGCAGGGTTTTAGCGTGGAACAGGCCGGTATCAATACTGCGCAGTTTTTCCAGCTGGTGGTTCTTCAGTATCGGGTGGTCTAAAACCACGCAATGGCAATGCATTTTATCTTCGTCAAGCAGGTTGCCGTTGTTACCAATAAAGGTAGCCAAACTCATTACCAAACGCTCGCGAATAGGATCTATCGGCGGGTTGGTTACCTGGGCAAAGAATTGTTTAAAATAGCTTGATAAATGCTGCGGTTTATCTGAAAGGATAGCCAAGGGCACATCGGTACCCATCGAGCCTACCGGCTCTTTGCCATCCAATGCCATTGGTTTAATGATGGTGTCGATATCCTCGCGGCTGTAACCGAATACCTGCTGGTACCGAAAAACAGAATCGGGCGATAAACTGGCGAAAGCCAAACGCGGCTCAGACAGTTCGCCAAGGCGAATTTTATAGTTATCCAGCCAACGGCCATAAGGCTGCTGAGAGGTTACTTGTTTTTTGATCTCGTCATCGGTGATAATCTTACCTTTTTCGGTATCTATCAGCAACATTTTGCCGGGCTGTAAACGGCCCTTGCGCAATACTGTACTTTCATCTATAGCTAAGGTACCCGCTTCTGATGCGGCAATAACGCGGCCATCATTGGTAATTACATAACGCAGCGGGCGCAGGCCGTTCCTGTCCAGCAGGGCACCAACCAGTTTACCATCGGTAAAGGTGATAGCGGCCGGGCCGTCCCATGGCTCCATTAAAGTAGCGTGGTATTCGTAAAACGCTTTTTTAACCGGGTCCATGTGTACGTTGCCGTCCCATGCTTCGGGTATCAGCATCATCATTACGTGTGGTAACGAACGCCCGGTGTGCAGCAAAATTTCGATAATGTTATCCAAACAGGCCGAATCCGACTGGTTGTTATCTATCACCGGTAACAACATCTCCATTTCTTCTGCCGTGAAGTAGGTAGAAACGTATGATTTTAAGCCCGAGTAGAACCAGTTTAAGTTACCTGTAAGGGTGTTGATCTCGCCATTGTGCGCAATTAAGCGGAACGGCTGAGCCAGTTTCCACGATGGGAAAGTATTGGTAGAGAAACGCGAGTGGATCATGGCAAAGCCCGATGCAATACGCGGATCTTTCAGGTCGGCAAAGTACTTACGCAGTTGGTAAGTAGTAACCTGGCCTTTATAGATAATGGTTTTGCAGCTTAACGAGGTGAAGTAAAAATACTCGCTCGCGGCAGGCACCGTTTCGGTAACTGTTTTGTTGATGTAGCGCCTTAATATATACAGCTTACGCTCAAAATCATCGGCGTTGGTAATATGGTGCGGGCGGGAGATGAACAATTGTTCAACGTCCGGCTCGGCCTGGCGGGCTGTTTCGCCAATAGCAGATGAATCTACTGCAAGCTTACGGTAGCCGAGCTTATGCAGCCCCATTTTCTCTATCGCATTAGTAATAATTACGCGGCATGCCTTCTTCAAGGCAGGCTCTTTGGGTAAGAATATCATCCCAACACCATACTCACCCGGTTCGGGCAGGTTGATCTCGAGGTTAGCACATTCTTCCATTAAAAATTCGTGGGGGAGCTGAATTAATATACCTGCGCCGTCGCCTGTTTCAGGGTCACAGCCGCACGCACCGCGATGCTCCATGTTCTCTAACATGGTTAACGCATCATCAATAATATGGTATGATTTATGTCCGTTTATATTGGTTATAAACCCAGTTCCGCAAGAATCGTGTTCAAATTCCGGCCGGTAAAGGCCCTGCTGGTTGCCATCGGTTTGATCCATTTTTTTATCCGATTTTTTGTAATTCGGGTAATAACGAAGTTAACGAATTATAATATTTTTATAATAACGCTATTAATTTTTTCAAATTTATTAAAACAATGCTATTATTAGGTTAATTTATTATTAAGCCGACAAAAAACGTAGGCTTTATATATGAAATTTTTAATTTTATCTTATTGTTTAATATGCACACATAGTAAATAAGCTTATTAAACTATTTTTGCCGAAAGCACATTACATCATATATTTTATGCCTGATAAGAATAAAGCAGTTTTTTTAGACCGAGACGGAGTGTTGAACAAAGAGATGGGCGATTACGTTTGTAAGCTCGAGGATTTCCACGTACTGGATAATTTTGACGCCTTAAAAGAACTACAAAACAGGGGGTATATGCTGCTGGTTGCCACCAACCAGGGCGGCCTGGCAAAAGGCTGGTACGATGTGCCCGAACTGAACAAAATGCACGCCCACCTTAAACAGGTTTACCACGAACAAGGTGTGGAAATAACCGATTTTTTCTATTGCCCCCACCACCCTGACTTTACCGGCGACTGCGATTGCCGCAAACCAAAACCCGGCCTGCTTTTTCAGGGGATCGAAAAATATAACATCGACCCATCGCTATCCTATTTCATTGGCGACCGCGAGCGCGATGTAGAGGCAGGAACCGCAGCCGGCGTAAAAGGTATATTAATAGACAGCGACCAACCGATAGCAACGGTGCTGGACCAGATAGCGTAAACACTGATTTCACGAATTAGCGCCCTAACCGGCATATTTTCGTCTTTAAATTCGCCCTATTCACTTAAAAAAAAAGCAGTTCTGTCAAGATTAACTGCTTAAACTTGGTGGAATTCGCTTTAATTGGTGCAATTCGGGTAATAATTTTAAACAATTTTATCTTTTTATGCTTTTACACGGTAATGGTAAAACCCAAATCCATACACGATTATAGTACCCTGATAGCCTGCGGCCTCGGCTTTTTCCTTATCTGCCTGTACACCAGTTACAGCGGTGTCGGCATCTCTCCCGACTCGATCATGTACACCAGCGCGGCGCGCAGTTTTGCCGCCGAAGGCACGCTAAAAACCTTCAACCACATCCCTATAGTAGATTTTCCGGTGTTTTACCCGCTGTTTTTGGGTATCATCAAAGTCATCAGCCGGGTAGATCCGGTAGCCTTTGGTGCAATGCTCAATTGCATCCTGTTCGCATCCTTATTATATAGCAGCGGCTGGATCATGAACCGCTTTGCACCCTCATCGCAATTATATAAATGGCTAATGCTGGTGGCTATAGCGCTAAGTCCTGGGCTGTTACAGATTTACTCCTACCTATGGTCGGAAACCTTGTTTATATTAGAGGTACTGTTTTTTATCATCGCATTCCGCCAATACTTAAATACGCATGCCGGCAAATGGCTGATAGCCGCGGCTGCCATAGCCGCCATTGGCTGCGTTACCCGTTACGCCGCGGTAACCATTGTGGGCACGGGTGGCCTGCTTCTACTGCTGGACAGGACGTTACCCATCAAAAAAAAGATAGGGCATATATTTATATATGGTGTGATCTGTATCTCGCTTTTAGTGAGCAATCTGGTATTCAACGCGTTTATGTCGGGAACGGTAACCGGCCCGCGCGAGCCTTCTATAACGCCCTTCATTAAAAACCTTTACTATTTCGGCACGGTGATGTGCGATTGGATGGGTCTTACACCAAGCCAATATTTTCTGGCCTTGCCTATTGCTACTGTTATGCTGCTGGGCTTTGTTGCGTCGCTGGCGTACAACTATTACCGCAGGCATTTAAACAGCTACGAGAATTTGGCTATTACTTTCTCGCTGGTGTATGGCTTGTTCATTATCCTGTCGTCTACCTTCTCGCGGTACGAGCGCATTAACAGCCGTTTACTCTCCCCTTTATATATAACCGCGTTGTGGGGTTATACCAGTTGGGTGCTGCTGTGGCTCAAAAGTATCAAACAGAAACGCACCCGATTGATAATAGCAACTATATCAATCCAACTGATGCTCGGCTTCATCGGCAAAGAATTTTATATAGATTATGACCGCTACAACGACCAGGTGAAGGACGACTACGGCGCCCCCGGCTACACCGACGCCAGCTGGCAGGAAAATGAATTTGCCAACTACCTGCGCACGATAGATAAAAAAATGTTCGACCCGGATGTATTGATCTATACCGATGCGCATGAAGCGGTGTACTTCTTCTCGGGTATATCATCTTACCTCGTTCCGCATAAATTCTTTAAAAACGATGTGAAGTTATTTTATAGCCGCAAACGTTTCTACCTCATCTGGTTCAACAACCTGGAGAACTCTGAACTCATTAATATAAAGGATATTCAAAAGGTGAAAACGCTGAAGCTGCTGAAGCAATTCCCGGAAGGGGCGATATATGAGTATGAGGGCGAGGTGACGAAGCCTTAACTAAGACTGCTTCCTCAAACCACGCCCCTATCATCCACACGTCATTGCTGTAAGGCACGAAGCAACCTCAGAACTATGATTATCATTGCATAAGGTTACCAACCTATCGGGAGATTGCTTCGTTCCTACCCATGACGTTTTTTTTAACGCAGGTCAATAATACATAAGCACTTATACATATTGCCACTTTGTTAAGGAACCATCATAAAAATTACTAAATTCCAATTTTTACGACTGAAAGATTTTGATTTTCCGCTCAAGTATCTATATTTGCATCGCTAATCTATAGTATTACTATACAAAAATGGAATTGTACAAACAACATCATCTGCATTTGCACCATCACCGCCCGGTGATGAATAGATAATGTATGTTTCTACGCGAAATAACAGCCCCATTTTATTATAGTACCTTAAACTCATTTTGTGAAAACACTAAAAATAGCGATCCAGAAATCGGGTCGGCTCAACGAAAAATCCGTTGAATTATTAAAGAATTGCGGCCTTAATTTTGAAAATTACAAGAGCTCGCTTATCTCTCCCGTATCAAATTTCCCTTTAGAAATTCTTTTTCTGCGCGATGATGATATTCCCGAATACGTTCAGGATGGCATCGCCGATCTGGGTATCGTAGGCGAAAACGTGATAGAAGAAACCGAAGTAGAAGTTGCCTACCTGCAGCGCCTTGGGTTTGGCAAATGCTCTCTTAAAATAGCGGTGCCAAATAACAACGACATAGCTACCCTTGCCGATTTGAACGGCAAAGCAATTGCTACCACCTACCCCGTAATTTTAGGCAAATACCTTAAAGAGCAAGGCATCACCTCTGATATCCGTACCATTTCGGGTTCGGTAGAGATCTCTCCGGGCCTTGGCCTGAGCGATGCTATCTGCGACCTGGTATCAACCGGCGGCACCTTAAAAAGCAACGGCCTAAAACCTTTTGCCGATGTAATGAGCAGCGAAGCGGTTTTAATTGGCAGCAAAGGCAGCGAAAACAACGACCTGATACAGGAGTTGATACAACGGATCCAATCGGTATTACGCGCTAAGGAAACCAAGTACGTGGTATTGAATGTAAAACGTGATAACCTGGATGCCGTGATCGCATTATTACCGGGCGTAAAAAGCCCATCGGTAGTGCCCTTGGCAGAGGCTGATTGGGTGGCGGTACACACCGTTATCCCCGAGCGAGACTTTTGGGACCGCATCAGCCAGCTAAAACAAGCCGGCGCACAAGGCATTGTCGTAATGCCGATTGAAAAGATAATATTGTAAGCCCCCTAACCCCCTGAAGGGGGAACAGAAGAATATAACGATGGATAACGATAATTTAAAATCAAGCTTTTCAAAAGCTCCCCCTTTAGGGGGCGGGGGGGGCTTGCCGATATTCAATTATTCGGATCTAACTGAAGCAGATATCGCTCGTCTCGTTCAACGCAATGTTGACCCGGCGAATGAGATCCGCGCTTTGGTGGAGGATGTGATAGAGCACGTAAAACAAAACGGCGACAGCGCCCTGGTGGATTACGCCCTTAAGTTTGATAAGGTGGAGCTGGATAAATTATATTTAGGCAAAGCCGAGCTGGAAGAAATTGCCGCGGCGGTATCTCCCGATCAGCAGGAGGCTTTGCAAACGGCTTACGCCAATATCTACAAATTCCACAAGGCACAGCTTAAAACCGAGGATAAGGTGGAAACCATGCCCGGCGTAACCTGCTGGCGCGAGTTGAGGGCGATAGAAAAAGTAGGCTTATATATTCCCGGTGGTACGGCGGTGTTGCCATCTACTTTTTTGATGTTGGGCATCCCGGCGAGGATAGCGGGTTGTAGCGAGATCGTTGTTTGTTCGCCCCCACAAAAAAACGGCAAGGTGAATGCCTTCATCGCATACGTGGCTTTGATGCTGGGCATTGATAAGGTGTATTTAGTGGGCGGTTCGCAGGCCGTTGCAGCAATGGCATACGGCACTGAAAGCATAACTAAAGTGGATAAGATCTTCGGCCCGGGTAACCAGTTTGTAACGAAGGCCAAGACTATTATCCAGTCGACAACCACCACCGCCATTGATATGCCGGCCGGTCCATCAGAAGTATTGGTGATAGCCGATGAAACCGCCAAACCTGCCTACGTAGCTGCCGACTTGCTGGCACAGGCGGAACATGGCATAGATAGCCAGGCTATATTAGTTTGCACCTCGCAAACCATCGCGGAGCAAACCTTAAAAGAAGTGGACAAGCAATTAGCCGTTTTACCCCGCGCCGAAATTGCCCGCCAGGCGATAGATAATTCCTACATCATTATCACCAATACTTTGGATGAAGCGATGGATTTCAGTAATGAATACGCGCCGGAGCACTTAATATTAGCTACAGAAAGCTGGAAAAAGCTCACGCCAAAGATCATCAACGCAGGTTCGGTATTCCTTGGCAATTTAACGCCGGAGAGCGTGGGCGACTATGCATCTGGCACCAACCACACGCTGCCAACCAGTAGTTATTCAAGAGCATACTCAGGCGTATCGGTAGATTCATTTGTAAAAAAGATCACCTTCCAGTTTTTAACAAAGGAAGGCATCCAAAATATAGGCCCGGCGGTAGAGCTACTGGCAGAAATGGAAGGCTTGCACGCGCATAGGAATGCGGTTTCAATCCGTCTTAATAATAAATAACGTCATTGCGAGGTACGAAGCAATCTCCCGATAAGCAGGGCGATATGCAAAGTTCAGAGATTGCTTCGTACCTCGCAATGACGGGTTGACCATTTAGAATACCAAAACAATGTACGACATCAATAATCTCCTTCGCCAAAACATCAAAAACCTAACCCCCTACTCTTCCGCACGTGACGAGTTCCAGGGAGAGGCCAGCGTGTTTTTGGATGCGAACGAAAATGCTTTCGGTTCGCCGCTGCCTGCTGCTTACAACCGCTACCCGGATCCTATGCAGCATGCTATAAAACTACGCCTGAAAGATATAAAAGGTCTCCCCGTTCGCAACATTTTCGTGGGCAACGGCAGCGATGAAGCCATCGATATCCTGTTCCGCAGTTTTTGTAACCCGGGCGTGGATAATGTGATCATCGTACCCCCTACCTACGGCATGTACCAGGTTTCGGCAAATATTAATGATGTGGAAACCAAAAAAGTATTGCTTACGGACGAGTACCAACTCAACCTGGAAGGCATTGCCGAAGCAATAAACGAGCGCACCAAACTCATCTTTATCTGTTCGCCAAATAACCCTACCGGCAACTCCATCAACCGCGAGGATATAGAAACCCTTTTGGCCAATTTCAACGGCCTTGTGGTGGTAGATGAGGCTTATATCAACTTTAGTCGCCAAAAAAGCTTTATACAGGAACTAACCGAATACGCCAATTTAGTGGTGATGCAAACCCTTTCCAAAGCATGGGGCCTCGCCGGTTTGCGCGTTGGTATGGCTTTCGCAAGCGAGGAGATTATCGAAGTAATGAACCGCGTAAAGCCGCCTTACAATGTAAACGAAGCGTCGCAGCAGTTAGCGCTGCAGGCCCTGCAAAACGTGCAGCAGGTAAACGATTGGATTAAAGAGACCCTTATACAGCGGGATAAACTGGTGATCACGCTGAAAACGATGGATTTTGTGCTGGATATTTACCCATCCGATGCCAACTTCGTTTTGGTTAAAACCACCAACGCAACGGGCATTTACAATTACCTGGTAGAAAAAGGCATCATTGTACGTAACCGTACCAATGTGGAACTTTGCGAAGGTTGCCTTCGCATTACCGTTGGCACGCCCGAAGAAAATAAAACACTGCTATCAACTTTACAGCAATACAAATGAGCAAGCTGCAAAAAATACTCTTTATAGACCGCGACGGTACCATCATCAACGAAACACCTGATGAGCAGATAGATTCCTTCGCCAAGCTTACTTTTTACCCCGGCGCGCTGCAATACCTGCCAAAAATTGCCGCTGAGCTTGACTACGAACTGGTAATGGTTACCAACCAGGATGGTTTAGGCACTTCGGTTTACCCTGAGGACAGCTTTTACCCGGTACATAACCTCATCATCAAAACATTTGCAAACGAGGGCGTGCATTTTACTTACGAGGCTATTGACCGCACTTTCCCGGTAGATAACGCCCCTACCCGCAAACCTGCAACAGGGTTGCTAACCCAATACCTCGACGAGACCAAATACGATCTTAAAAACTCCTTCACCATTGGCGACAGGAAAAACGACGTACTGCTGGCCAAAAACCTGGGTGCAAAAGCTATCTGGATCAACAATAAATCCGGTCTGGGCGATGGAGAGTTTCAACCCGAAATTGATAGCGATATTGCCGGTGTGGTCGCCCTGCAAACCCTCAGCTGGAAGGCTATTTATGAGTTTTTGAAACTGGGCGAGCGCGTTATAGAGCACCGCCGTACTACCAAGGAGACAGATATCTACATCAAACTAAACCTTGATGGTACGGGCGAAGCTAAAGTTTCAACCGGTCTGCATTTCTTCGACCACATGCTGGATCAGATAGCCCGCCACGGCGGTATCGACCTGGAAGTTATCGCCAAAGGCGACCTGCATATAGACGAGCACCACACCATAGAAGATACCGGCATAGCACTTGGCGAGGTGATAGCCACGGCCTTAGGCAATAAAATGGGCATTGAGCGCTACGGCTTTTGCTTACCGATGGATGATTGCCTGGCACAGGCAGCCATTGATTTCGGTGGGCGCAACTGGATCGTTTGGGATGCTGAATTTAAACGCGAGAAGGTTGGCGATGTACCTACCGAGATGTTTTACCACTTCTTCAAATCGTTCAGCGATGCCTCAAAAAGCAACCTCAATATAAAAGCCGAAGGACAAAACGAACATCACAAAATAGAAGCTATATTTAAAGCCTTTGCCAAAGCCATTAAAATGGCGATAAAAAGGGACGTGAATAAGATGATTTTACCCTCTACAAAAGGACTTTTGTAAAACAGATACAAGAGCCAAGAATCAAGAGACAAGACATTTGTAGCTCTCTTGATTCTTGTCTCTTGACTCTAAAAAGATATGATTGGAATAATCCGCTACGGCGCCGGCAACATATTTTCTCTTACTGCTACATTAGAGCGGCTGGGCATTGCCTACGGCATGATCAACACCGAGGCCGACTTTGAACTGTACGACCGCTACATTATCCCCGGTGTAGGCCACGCGGGTGCTGCCATGCACAAACTGGAGCACACCGGGCTGGTACCTGCTATCAAAGCGCTCAATAAGCCTACTTTGGGTATCTGCGTAGGCATGCAATTGCTTACCAGCTACAGCGAAGAAGGCGATAGCGATCTGCTCGATCTGTTCCCCATTAAAACGCTTAAGTTCCCGGCCACCCATGGTTTTAAGGTACCGCATACTGGTTGGAACCAGGTTTTCCCTGAAAAAGAAAACCCACTTTTTGCAAATATTCCAACGGGATCACACTTTTACTTTGTACATTCATACTTTATTGAGTATGACCCATTATACACTTTATCATCAACAAATTACGTTAATAAGTTTTCGGCATCAATTTGGCGGGATAATTTTTATGGCGTACAGTTTCACCCCGAGAAATCAGGCGCCTACGGCGAACAACTATTAAAGAACTTTTCAAAAATCTAAAAGCAATGTATATAATCCCCGCCATTGATATTTTAAACAAAAAAGTTGTAAGGCTGCGCGAAGGCGACTACGGCCAGGTAACTGAATATGATGTCACCCTCGAAGAAATGATAGAGCGGTACCAAAGCAATGGTACCAACTTTATTCATATCATCGACCTCAACGGCGCAAAAAACGACTTTAGCAATCAGCAATACCTGTTTGATGTGATTCGCAAAACAGATATGCAGGTACAATATGGCGGCGGTATCCGCAGCATTGATAAGGTAAAAGAACTGATAGACGCCGGCGTACACCGCGTTATTGTTGGTACGCAGGCCATTACCAATCCCCCCTTCCTTCACGATTTGAGCAAAGCCATCTGCGGTCGCGATAAATGCAGCGACCAGGTGGTAATCGCTATCGACGTGTTGGATGAAGTGATAAAATACTCTGGCTGGATGGAAAGCTCACCGCTTAAACTGATGGATTATGTAGATAAGTGCCTCTCTTTAGGCTTCTTCCGCTTTTTATGTACCGATATTGATAAGGACGGCAAACTGGCTGGCGCAGGCATAGAACTGTACGAAAAACTGCTGGACCATTCTCCCTTTATTAAACTAATCGCATCGGGCGGTGTAAGCTCCATGGCAGATATCGAAAAGCTAAACAATATCAAAGTAGAATCGTGCGTGGTAGGCAAAGCCATCTACGAAGGCCATATCAGCATCGAAGAAATAAAGAATTGGAATTTGGAAAGTTTGATGTCGATATAACCCCCCGCCCCCTAAAGGGGGAGCTTTTGAATTGCAACCTAAACTGCTATGAGCAAACGACTGTTTTTAAGCGCCGGGCCAGAAATCTTTGAAAACGCCAAAGCCTTACGATACAACATGACCCATGCCGAAACAGTATTATGGGGATATCTAAAAGGTAATCAACTCGGTGTTAAATTCAGAAGGCAGCATCCGTTGGGCATTTACATAGCAGATTTCTATTGCCATCATCATAAACTAATAATTGAACTGGATGGCAGCATTCACAACCTACCGGAAATAGCTGCAAACGATATACAAAGACAAAAAAACTTAGAAGCTGATGGCATCAGATTTTTAAGATTTACTAACCAAGAAATTTTCAACGATCTCAATAAAGTTTTGACTACCATAAAAGAAGACTTAAATTCCCCCTTCAGGGGGTTAGGGGGCTCAGGCTCCCCCTTCAGGGGGCGGGGGGGGCTTGCCAAGCGCATAATCCCCTGTCTCGACGTTAAAGACGGCCGCACTGTAAAGGGCGTAAACTTTGTTGACCTGCGCGACGCAGGCGACCCGGTTGAACTCGCCTGGAACTATTCCCAGCAAGGCGCCGATGAACTGGTGTTTTTAGACATCACCGCCACAGTCGAAAAACGCAAAACCCTGGTAGAACTGGTAAAAGCAGTTGCAAGGCAAATCAATATCCCCTTTACTATTGGTGGTGGTATTATGGAAATTGCCGATGCGGATGCCTTGCTGAATGCAGGTGCCGATAAGATCTCCATTAACTCCGCAGCGGTACGTAACCCGGCTTTAATAGATGAACTGGCCAAAGCTTTTGGTGTGCAATTTGTCATAGTTGCTGTTGATACCCGCGTGATGGGCGATAAAAACATCGTCCACCTAAACGGCGGGCGTTTACCAACCGATAAACAAACTTTAGACTGGATCCTGGAAGCTGAAAGCCGTGGCGCAGGTGAGATACTCCTCACCTCTATGGACCATGACGGCACCAAAGCAGGCTTTGACAACGGACTTTTAACACAGGTGAACAACGCGGTAAACATCCCGGTGATCGCCTCGGGCGGTGCCGGTTCAGTACAGCATTTTGTAGATGTGTTTGAGCAAACCAATGTGGATGCTGCTTTGGCAGCCTCGGTATTCCACTACGGCGAGATCCTGATACCAGATCTGAAAACCGTTTTAAGGCAGAATAATATTGAGGTGAGGGAAATATAATCCATCTTTACCCACGCGTCATTGCGAGGTATGAAGCAATCTCCCGATAGGCAGGGCGGACATGCAAAGCTTAGAGATTGCTTCGTACCTCGCAATGACGTAACGTTTAAATTACCCGTTGGCGGTGTCCTCACCGCCAACAAACAAACAGAAAATGAACATCGATTTCGACAAAACAAACGGGCTTGTACCCGTAATTATACAGGACGAGCACACGCTTGAGGTGTTGATGCTGGGTTACATGAACCAGCAAGCTTACGATAAAACAGTGGCCGAAAATGTGGTTACATTTTTCTCCCGATCAAAAAACCGCTTGTGGACCAAGGGCGAAACCAGCAAAAACTACCTGCATGTAAAAACCATGCATATAGATTGCGATAACGATACCCTGCTGATAAAAGTGAGCGCCGATGGACCAACCTGCCACACCGGATCGCGCAGCTGTTTCCAAACGGAATACAACCAGAACTTTATTATGCAGTTGGAAGGCATCATTGCCGATAGGTATGCCAACCCGGTAGAAGGCTCGTACGTAAATAAATTACGCGCGAAAGGCCTCAACAAAATTGCCCAAAAAGTGGGCGAAGAAGGCGTAGAAACCGTTATAGCCGCCCTTGCGGAAACGGAGACCGACCTCATCAACGAAGCATCGGACCTGGTGTTCCACCTGCTGGTCTTGCTTCGCGAAAAGAATTTAACACTGGAGCGGATAGCTAAGAATTTAGAGGAAAGACATAAGTAGTTCATAGCTTATAGTTCATGGTTCATAGCAGCTCCAATGTACCGGCAGCGGCTAAGAGCAACACGAGCTACCATGAACTATCATCCATGAACCATGAACTAAACACATGCACGTAATAAAAACCGCAGAACTCACCGGTCACAGCAATCCGATATTTACGCTGGAGCTTTCGCAAAAACCAGGAGTATTGTTTACCGGTGGCAACGATAGGGGGCTGGTAGAATGGAACCTGGCGGATAACAGCTTCATCAAAGTGATGTTCCCGGTGCCTGCTTCTATTTATGCTATCCATTGTCCCGAAGGATACCCGCTGCTATTTGCCGGGTTGCGTAGCGGCGATGTGCTGGTTTTCGATTTTATTGAGCAGAAGATCACACATCGGTTACGCAAGCATATCAAACCTATTTTCGATATTAAATCCATCAGCAAAAAAGATGAGTTGCTGATTGCTTCCGAAGATGGCACCGTATCCGTTTGGAGCCTTAAAACAATGGATTTATTGCATACCATCACGGTTTCTAATGACACGGTGAGATGTATCAGCGTAAATCCTATTGCAAACCAGGTTGCCTTTGGCTGCCGCGATAATAGGGTGATGGTTTACGATTCGGAAGATTACAGCCCCATCAAAGCACTTATCGGGCATACCATGGCGGTTTTTTCGTTGCAATATTCGCCTAATGGAGAGTACCTCGTTACGGGTGCAAGGGACGCACAGGTAAAAATTTGGGACAATAAAACCTATACCCTGATACAGAATATCCCTGCGCATCTGTTCGCAGTAAATCATATCGCCTTCCACCCTACCCGGCCTTATTTTGCTACGGCAAGTATGGATAAAAGCATCAAAATTTGGGATGCCGCCGATTTTAAATTACGCAAGATCATCAACCGCGAAAAGGGCTACCCATCGCACCGCCTTTCTATCAATAAGCTGGCCTGGAACAGCGACGAATTGCTCTCCGTAAGCGATGACAAAACCATAATGCGCTGGCAAGTGGATTTTTAGATCAGCCCGGTTATTCTGACTAATTCCCTTTATTAATTATTCTGTAATTTTTTTTCAAAAACCGTCACCTTCACACAACAAATTACGTATAAAGTATGTTAAGTTAATATAACAGCGAAGTAAATTGTCCATTATGCTTTTGCTGATAATAACCAATTGTAAGCAGTAACTCATTAACTGCATTAGAGCTAAATACCGGGGAGATGAAAAAGATGCGATTTATTAAAAATGAGCCTAAGAGGTTTGTTTTTTTAGTTCTGGTCATATTAAGCTTATGCTTATCTACACAATACACTTTTGCGCAAGGAAACACTGGAAATATATACGCCGGGAAACTGGCTTTTATAAATGCATTCGAGGTGTTTTTAATAGTAGGCGCATTAATGCTTATTAATTTCGTTTTGTTTCACAGCAATAAAAACACCGACCGAAATACAGAATTATAGGCTTAGAGGAAACGTTTGATCACGTTTAGCTTGTGGGTGTACCGCTTCAACTCTTCCGACCAGATGCCCTCGCTATCCAGCAGATCAATTTTTACTCTGCCCGATGCGTGTATAATTTGCCCATCATTAAGTACAATACCCACATGCGTTATTCTCCCTTCGGGGTTATTGAAAAAGGCGAGGTCGCCCAGTTTGGATTGCGCCAGGTTTTCAACCAACTGGCCTTTGTTAGCCTGCATCGAGGCATCGCGCTGCAAATTCAACCCGCATAACCGGTAAACTACCTGGGTAAAGCCAGAGCAATCTATACCGAAATGCGTACGGCCACCCCATAAATACGGCGCGTTTAAAAAAGAGCAGGCAATGTTGGCAATACGGTCGGTTTCGCCAATTTCGCCTATGATCTCAAATTTTTGGTTGCCTATATAACAGGTGGTTCCCTTCAAAAACGCCAGTGAACTGCCTGCAGAAAGGTAAATTATCGAGTTATCTGCTATTTTCCAGGCTTGGGTAACAGCCCGGTAGGTAAGCGGCGCAGGGTTACGCTGCAGATCTTTATACGCAATATGCCCTAACGAAACAAACTGCAGCTGGTCTATCCAACCGGTGTAGCTATCAATGGCGGTTGTTATTTTGGCCCATTTATTACCATATTCTGTAACCTCAAACGCTTCGCCAAACAAAAGTTGCGACACCAACTCGCTACGATCGCTGGGTTCAGCGCGCATAGGTACGATAGCAATATTGCAAATGCCGTATTCCATTTTTTTACAAGAAGTAGTATGATGTTCTCAGGTTAATAACGTGTCAAGGTAACAAAAAAAGGGGAAGCTTGTTTTGCTTCCCCTTTTGTAACAATATTGTTTCTTAATATTGTTACCCGTTAGCGTGCAGCCAATCTTTTTTGGCGTGTAATTCCTCTTCTGTCTCGCGTACATCCTCATCATCCACACAGCAATCAACCGGGCAAACCGCGGCACATTGTGGCTCATCATGAAAACCAACACATTCGGTACATTTATCGGGCACTATGTAATAAATATCATCAGAAAGGGCAGCTTGTGCTTCTTCTGCATTCAATGTATTACCATCGCCAAAATCAATAATTCCTTTTAAGTCCGTCCCGTCAGAAAAGCGCCAGGCGGCACCAGCGTCATAAATAGCATTATTGGGGCACTCTGGCTCGCAGGCTCCGCAGTTTATGCATTCATCGGTGATTATAATCGCCATATTTTTTAAATAATCTTATATTCTCAATTAACTTTGCCCCCGCTATGGAAAGCACGCAAATATAACAAAAAAACACTTTAAGGGTTTAGCTCCTTAACATATATATGTCAAAATTAGAGATAAATAATACCGTAAATACATTTTCTGAACTCGGAAAACGCCTTGCGGCACCCAATGAGGCCTTGATGGAGGTGATCAACACCGAGCGCCAGTACAATGCCTGGTTTACCCCAGAGAGTGTTTTAGAAGCTGTAAAGGCCAATGGCGGGATGCTAAACAGCAGCGATCTAACAAAATGGCTCGGCACTTACAACATCACCGAAGGCAAAGGTAAAAAGATTGGTTTGGTACTTGCCGGCAATATCCCGCTGGTGGGTTTCCATGATGTACTCAGTGTATTGGTGAGCGGCAATCACGCTTTAATTAAAGCCTCATCCCAGGATGCCCGGCTCATTAAATACGTGCTGAATTTACTGGTGGAGATTGACGAAAGCTATCAGGATCAGTTCAGTTTTGTAGAGCGACTGGTTGATTTTGATGCCATCATCGCCACCGGTAGCAACAACACATCGCGTTATTTTGAGTACTATTTTGGCAAGGTGCCCAACATTATCCGCAAGAACCGTAACAGCATTGCGTTGCTTACAGGCAATGAAACAACGGAAGAACTGCACAGCCTGGGGCGTGATATATTTGATTATTACGGACTGGGTTGCCGTAATGTATCTAAGGTGTTTGTGCCCGAGGGTTACGTGTTCAATAAATTTTTTGAATCGATAGAGGATTTTAACCCGATCATCAACCATCATAAATACAACAACAATTACGATTACAATAAATCCATTTACCTGGTAAACCGCGATGAGCACCTGGATAATGGCTTTTTATTGCTCAAGCAGGATGAGCGCCTGGTATCGCCGCTGGCAGTTTTATTTTACGATACCTATACCGATTTGGCATCGGTACAAAAACAGCTGGAAGAACAAAGCGAACAACTGCAATGTATTGTAACCACGGCCCCGCTGCAAACCAAAAACCAGGTGGTAACTTTTGGCAACAGTCAGCACCCGCAATTATGGGATTATGCCGATGGCGTAGATACGATGGAATTCTTGGCAAATCTTTAAAATAACAATACCTTTGGGGGGAAGGGGTTCATAGTTCATGGATTATAGTTCATAGCAAAAGCGAGCATCTCCTATGAACCAAGAACTATCATCTATGAACTATCACCCATGAACTAACGCATGTATATTATAAAAGTAAAAGGCGTTGCCAAAATACCCGATTACGTGCAGCTGCGGGATGATAAGTTTACGCTGCTGGCCTATTTTAGGGTAGACAGGCCCGATAAATCGCTGGATAAAATTGGGCTGGGCGACAGGCAAGATTATATTATGGGCATTGTTAACGACCTGCCCTTTGGAAAGATATTAAAATTAGAGCTATAAAAAATGATTGGAAACTCTATTATAAAACTCAATAACGTTGATATTTTTCAGCAGAAGCACCTGGTGTTATCAAACGTTAATCTGCATATTGATAAAGGCGATTTTGTGTGGCTGATAGGCCAGACAGGTTCGGGCAAAAGTAGTTTACTGAAGGTTATCTATGGCGACCTGAGTGTTGCCAGCGGAACCGGCCACGCCTGCGGATACGAGCTGAGCAAACTCGCCAGCAAAGAGATCCCCTACCTGCGCCGCAAGCTGGGGATCGTTTTCCAGGATTTTCAGTTGCTTACGGATAGATCGGTAGAGCAAAACCTGCATTTTGTACTGCGGGCCACCGGATGGAAAGATAAAAAGGAGATCTCCGATCGTATTTTAGATGTGTTGGAAAAAGTGGGCCTCCGCTCCAAATTAAAGAAAATGCCGCACGAACTTTCCGGCGGCGAGCAGCAGCGCGTAGTAATTGCCCGTGCCTTGTTGAACAACCCCGAAATTATACTGGCCGACGAACCAACCGGCAACCTGGACCCGGATACTTCAGAAGAAATTGTACTGCTGCTAAAACAAATCAGCCAAATGGGTACCGCCGTGGTAATTGCCACACACGATTACCATATCATCCGCACCTTCCCTTCGCGCATTATTAAATGCGAAAACGGCAAGGTATTAGAGGATGTGCAGATAGCGTAGGCAGTAGGCCTCACCCTGCCCTCTCCAAAGGAGAGGGTTTTTTTAATATTTTAAAGTCCTCTCCTTTGGAGAGGATTTAGGTGAGGCTTCTGCCAACTGAAACCTGCCAACTGCCAGCCGCAAACTGCAAACTTTACATAAAATTTTAATGTATTCTGACATGCTGTCGGTTTTACACCGGTGGCAAGATACTTGATTAGCACTATTCATGAATTTTAACGACATGTTGAAGAAAAAAAAGAAGGAAAATTCAGAAACACCTGAAAATACAGTGGAAATAACAAACGAAAATAACCCGGGCGACGAACAGGAAGTAGCCCAGCAGGAAGAAACTACCGAAGTTACCATTTCGGCAGAAGATAAATTAAAGGACGAACTGTCGCAGGCCACTGATAAGTATTTACGCTTATATGCCGAGTTTGATAACTTCCGTCGCCGCACCGTAAAAGAACGCGAAGAGGCCCGTAAAACAGAAGGTAAAGAGCTGATCGTAGCTTTATTACCGGTGCTGGACGATTTTGAGCGCGCCCTGCGTGCTACCGAAAATGCTACCGAGGTAGCGCCGGTACGCGAAGGTGTTATACTGATACAAAATAAGTTAAAGAATATTTTAACGCAAAAAGGCTTAAAAGAAATGCAATCTATCGGCACTGAATTTAATGCCGATATACACGAGGCCATTACCAGCATCCCCGCCCCTACAGATGATATGAAGGGCAAAGTAATTGATGAAATGGAAAAAGGCTACGAGCTTAACGAGCGCGTGGTACGTTTTGCCAAAGTAATTGTGGGAGCGTAAGGTGGATAGCGGATTTCGGATGTTCGATTTCGGATTTGTCCTGAACCAACTATTCCCGTATCCTAAAATATTTATACTAAATCCGAAATTGAAAATTCGAAATCCGAAATAAGAAGACTATGGCTAAGAGAGATTATTACGATGTGCTTGGGGTAAGCAAAGGCGCTGATGCTGATGAGATAAAAAAAGCATATCGTAAAATGGCTATTAAATATCACCCCGATAAGAACGAGGGCGATAAAGCAGCTGAAGAAAAGTTTAAGGAAGCTGCCGAGGCCTACGAGGTGTTGAGCAGTGCCGAAAAACGCCAGCGTTACGACCAATTTGGCCACGCGGCCAACGCATCATCGCCAAATGGCGGTGGTTATGGCGGCGGCAGCATGAATATGGACGACATATTCAGCCAGTTTGGCGATATATTCGGCGGTGGCGGTGGCGGCGCGTTCGAAGGTTTCTTTGGCGGCGGCAGGCAGGGTGGCGGTGGTCGCCGTGTTGCCCGTGGCAGCAACCTGCGCATTAAAGTGCGGTTAACCTTAGAAGAAATTGCCAACGGTGCCGAAAAGAAGATAAAAGTAAACAAGCAGATCATCTGTAAAACCTGCGAGGGCAGCGGCGCTAAGGATAAAGCATCCTTCAGCACCTGTAAAACTTGTGGCGGGCAGGGTTCTGTACGCAGGGTTACCAATACTATTTTGGGCCAGATGCAAACTACCAGCACCTGCCCTACCTGTAACGGCGAAGGATCTACCATTACCTCAAAATGTACCGTTTGCCATGGCGACGGTGTGGTACGCGGCGAAGAAACCATCACCATAAACGTACCTGCAGGTGTAAGCGAAGGTATGCAGCTAAGTATGGCTGGCAAAGGTAACGCGGCCCCGCGCGGCGGTGTACCGGGCGACCTCATCATCCTGATAGAAGAAGTACCGCACGAAACCCTTAAACGCGATGGCAATAACGTGATATACGATCTGCATGTAAACTTTGTTGATGCAGCCATAGGTACCAGTGTAGAAGTACCTACTATAGACGGTAAAGCAAAAATTAAACTGGAGCCGGGCACCCAGGGCGGCAAGATCCTGCGCCTTAAAGGCAAAGGCGTACCGGAGGTAAACTCTTACCACCGCGGCGACCAACTGATCCACATCAACATCTGGACCCCCAAGGCATTAAGCCGCGAAGAGCGCGAAATGTTGGAAAAACTGCAAGGGTCACCCAACTTTAAACCAAACCCGGGTAAGAATGAGAAAAGCTTCTTCGAACGGATGAAGGAATATTTTGAGTAGTTTTTGAGGTAAAAGCTTAAAGGCAAAAGGTAAAAGGAAGCCCGGGGTTAGTTTGACTCCGGGCTTTTTAGTTGCTGTATTTTTGTTAAATTAGGCAGATAGATTATGATGAAACTAAGCCTGAGGAAAACTTATTGTGTTATAGTTATTACACTGATATATATAATATTAGTTGCTTTATCCGGCATGTTTAAGATTACCCATACGCCGTTGAATAATTTCAGCAAGCTTATAAATAACTTTTTAATCCAGGGTGCATATTTTATGATGATGATGTATTTGGCATCGATTTTAAAATCAATTCACGAAAAAAAAACCATTGTTACAGCCGTCCTTATCTACACTTTTTTTGATGCAATTACTTTTTTGCTGCGTACATTCTTATTTGGATTTTCGGTAATACATGGCGATATGGCGTTGAATATTATAACTTTTGTTGTTACCCTATATTTCATCTTACAAACCTGTAGCGTTAAACACACAGATTTTTCATTCCCCTTTAAAGCGTTCGGTATAATCGTGTTGTTTTCACTTATATTCAGAGCAATTGCTGCCACTTTATTCATTATGCACTGGGCTGGTAGCAACATGTTAACCTTTATGGTTATAGCAGAATTGCTTATACCAATACCCATGCTTATCATTTTCTATAAAACCTTGCGATACCTTAAAAAGGGCGGTGTTTTAAATGACTCGACCGCAGACACGATCGAATTGTCCTGATGCGACGAGAGATGATTCCTCAACACGTCATGTCGAATTTATTTTGGCACCCCATCACAAAAGTCTGCGATTGCAAGGTCGCCAGCAACAGGTTACTTGTCCCGTGGGGTTCTGAAACAAGTTCAGAATGACGTTGGGGTGACTTGACTTGTCCTCAAAAAAGTGTTTCACTATATTTTTCTGATAACTCCAGTTTTTACATAACCAATTAAAAACAAACAACTTACAGCTAATATATAAACAACAGGGGTGTTCCAAAGTGTTTCACGAAAAACTGTAAAATACTGGTAATCAATATTGTTTTAAAAATAAGTGTTCCACATTTAAATTGGAACACTTGCAACCGGTATAGGATTATTAATTTAAAAACCCTCCCCCCTGTTGCGGTGTCTCACCGCAACCATTCACCGCCGCGGCTGATGCATGATTAGCTCATTTATCAAGTTCTCCACTTGCCTGGCCGGCATCTTCTCCACCAGATAGAAATGCCCTTTACCTGCATCATTCCAGGTATTGTTGCCGGCATCCAACACTTTTACCCTGCCGGGATGCAGGGTGTAGTAGTGGGTATATCCGCGTACGGCAACCAGCACTGCAGTTTCGTCCCAGCTTTTGCGGCCAATGCTGTCTTCTTTGGCCATGGGGATACTCAGGCTAAAAACATCTTTTACGGGTGAGTTTTTTATGGAAGTATTATGTATCAGCGTCAGGCCAACCTTTATCTTCTCTCCTATTTCAAAGCCGCTTAATATTACCGGCGTTGGCCAGTGATCAAACGCGTTTTGGCTGGCGGGTGCATCTTTCATTACATTAAACTCCCAACCCTCGGGGAATTTGCCAGCCATGCTTATCAATTGTTTCACCTTTTTGGCTACCAGTTGCCTGCCATCCAACGGCGAATATTTATCGGGCCCGGAGAGCAGCAGGTTACTCATATTGGTTAAAAAGCCAATGGTTACTATGGTTACGTTTTTATCCGGCTGGGCCGAAAGTATTTTGCGGTAGAGCGTTATGGCGTCCTGTGCTTCGACATTGCTTTTTAGTTTATGGGGATATTTGGCCAAAACGGTATCTGTCCAGTGCTGAAAGTCGCGCAGATCCAAAGCCTTCCCTTTGGGTACACCAATGGGAATATTGGGCCGTTTAAAATAGGTATTGAACACATCCAGCACGCCGGCAACACCTTCATAATTGGTACTGGCCATGGTGGCTAATATTTTGGCTTCGCCCCTGTCGGCAAAGGCATGGAGCATGGCTATCGCGCCCACATCATCATAATCAGGCCCCATATCGCTGTCAAAAATAATACTGACGGGCTTTTTGTTCAACTGCTGGCTCTTTGCATTCATCGCGAAGCAAAAAACAACTATGGTAAGCAATATGGGTTTATACATGGCTTTTTATTTAACTAATATATAAATTTAAATGTGTAACAAACACACGCGGGCCAAATCTAAATAATCATAAAACACCACCCACAAACATGCTAAGCATACGCAACATTGTTAAGCAATACGCCGGTCACCGCGCGTTAGACGATGTGAGTTTAGAAGTAGAAAGCGGCAAAATATTTGGCCTGCTTGGCCCAAATGGCGCCGGTAAAACTTCCCTCATCCGCATTATTAATCAAATTACCGCTCCCGATTCGGGCGAAGTGTACTTCAACGGGCAAAAGCTCGACCAGTCGCACATTAACCGTATTGGCTATCTGCCCGAAGAACGCGGGCTGTACAAAAAAATGGAGATCGGCGAGCAAATGATTTACCTTGCCCGCCTGAAAGGCCTTAGCCGTGCCGATGCTACCGCCAAACTCAAATTCTGGTTTGAGAAGCTGGGTATGGAAACCTGGTGGAAGAAAAAGATAGAAGAACTCTCTAAGGGGATGCAGCAAAAGGCGCAGTTTGTGGCCACCGTACTGCACGACCCTGAGTTGATCATTTTAGATGAACCCTTCAGCGGTTTCGACCCGGTGAACGCGGAGCTGATAAAAGATGAGATATTGGAACTAAACAAAAAAGGTGCTACCATCCTGTTCTCTACCCACCGTATGGAATCGGTAGAGGAACTTTGCGACGCCATTGCGCTCATCCATAAATCGCATAAGATATTGGATGGCCGCGTAAAAACTATCCGCAACTCCTACAAAAACGACACTTACCTGGTAGAATACACCGGTGAGCATTTAGATTTTAACGGCACACAACCGTTCGACCTCATTAGCGATGTGCCCGGAGAAGATAGCAGCCACACCATCAAAATAAAGCTGAACAACACCACGGCTAATGATGTGCTGCAATACCTGCTGCCCAAAACCCGCATCAATATGCTGCAGGAAGTTATCCCCAGCATGAACGAGATCTTCATTGAAAAAGTGAACCAAATTAAATAAGCCATGAATAAAGTATTACTTATTATACAGCGCGAGTACGTAACCCGCGTAAGGAAGAAAGCCTTTATCGTGATGATATTTGTGGTGCCTGCGTTGCTGTTGGGTATGTCGGCACTGATTGGTTATGTTGCTAAAAACAACCAGGAACTCAGTAACGACCAGTTGGTTAAGGTGATTGACGAAAGCAACGCTTTCGAAGGAAAATTCCACAACCAAAAGCATATTAAATTCGAACCTGCCAAGCAATCCATAACAGATGCTAAAGCCGGGTTACAGGAAAATGAGGACCTATCGGTATTATTGATCCCTGCCGACTACGCGAAAAAGCCCGTACAGATCTTCTCTAAAAAGAAACCCTCCTACCATCTCACCGAAGAGGTAGAAAAGCAAATGAACAGTATTGCATCTACCAAAAGTATGATAGACCATCATATAGATACCGCTTTTCTGAACAGCATCAACAAAAACCGCATCTCGGTAAACCCGATGGAGGTTACCGCAACCGGCACTAAAGATGCCAATGTGGGCACTACCATGTTTGTCGGTATAGCCTGCGCCATTTTAATTTACCTGTCGTTATTCATTTACGGCGCCCAGGTAATGCGCGGTGTTATCGAAGAAAAAACGAGCCGTATCATCGAGGTGATCATCTCTTCGGTTAAACCTTTTCAGCTGATGCTGGGCAAGATCATTGGCGTAGGGCTCGTTGGTTTAACCCAATTCGGGGCATGGATTCTGCTTTCTGTAATATCGTCAAAAATTGCCGGCCACGCGTTTTCCGGGCCTGGCAGCCCGATAGCTGGCGCATTAGCAGTTATTGCAACTATCCCTTTTGGCTACATCATGGGCTGCTTTATTTTCTATTTCCTTACGGGATACCTGCTTTACAGCGCATTGTTTGCAGCGGTAGGCTCCGCAGTGGATAGCGAAACGGAAACACAGCAGTTTATGTTTCCCATCACTTTGCCATTGCTGTTTACTTACCTGCTATCGGTAACCGTATTGTTCCAGGCGCCGGATAGCCCGCTGGCGGTTTGGTTATCCATTATACCGTTTACAGCACCAGTAGCCATGATGGTGCGTATACCTTTTGGTGGCGTAGCACCTTGGCAATTAGCGCTTTCCATGTCGCTAATGGTAGTTGGATTTTTATTTACCACTTATGTTGCCGCCCGTATTTACAGGGTTGGTGTACTGATGTATGGCAAAAAAGCAAGCTTTAAAGAACTGGCCAAATGGTTCTTTTATAAAGAGTAATCATTTTTTTAGACGGGAAGGGATGGTGCGATTCCCCTCTTGAGAGGGGTGCAGGGGTGTGTTAGCCACGATGCAATAAGGCGAACTTTTAGCCTGCATACCGCATAACACACCCCGCCACCGCACACTCCCTCCCGCGCCCCTCTCAAGAGGGGAAATAAACGTAAGGGGATATTAGCAATGCTGCATTCATAGATAATCTTTACCCAAAACCGCATCATAAATTCAAAAATCCCTTGCGAAAGCCATACTTTTGCGGGGATTTTTAATTGCTACCCATGCCCAAACAAAACAACTCTTCTGCCAAACGCATCGCTGTGATGGATCTTGGTACCAATACCTTTCACCTGCTGATAGCGGAAGCGGGGGCCGATGACTTTAAGGTTATTCACCACCAAACCGAAGCGGTAAAAATTGGCGAGGGCGGCATCAACAAAGGCGTTATCCAACAAGCCGCTTTTACCAGGGGCATTAAGACC
Organism: Mucilaginibacter sp.; assembly: GCF_039925265.1. GTDB lineage: Bacteria > Bacteroidota > Bacteroidia > Sphingobacteriales > Sphingobacteriaceae > Mucilaginibacter. Next base: position 7,930 of record NZ_JBDSZG010000048.1, on the reverse strand, counting down.
ATGCAGGATTTTAAGAAACGTATAGACGAAGCCGGTGCAACCCAGGTGCGGGCCATAGCCACCTCTGCCCTGCGCAGTGCCGCCAATGGTAACGATTTTATAGCCGAAGTGGAAGCTAAAGCAGGGATACAAATAGAAATTATTAATGGAGAACAGGAAGCCGCGTTTATTTACGAAGGGATAAAAGCCAGCGGCGCGCTTACCGATGAAAACGCCCTTATTATAGATATCGGTGGCGGCAGCGTAGAGTTTATCATCGGTAACAATAAAGAAGTGCTTTGGAAGCAGAGTTTTGAAATAGGGGCTGCAAGGCTGATGGACAAGTTCCATAAAACCGACCCGATACCGGTGATTTCCATAAAAGCCATGACCGCGTACCTGAACCAGCAATTAGCTGATCTGTTTATCGCCGCAATGCAGTACAAGCCCACTGTTCTTATTGGATCCTCGGGCGCGTTCGAAAGCTTTGCCGAGGTGATAGAACTGGAAAAGAGTAAAGCATTCGACATTAAAAAAACAAAATCCTACGAGTTTGATACCGACGACCTGCTCGAACTCATCGAGCGCCTTATCAAATCAACCCATGCCAAACGCGCCAGTACAAAAGGCATCATCCCGGTACGGGTGGATATGATCGTAACCGCCAGCCTGCTTACCATCTACATTATGCAAAAACTGGGATTGGTAGATGTGAGCATGTCTACCTATTCGCTTAAAGAAGGGGTACTGGCGGGGATGCTGGGTTAATTAAAAAATATTTTTTATTTCAAACCACCACCGTTTGTAAAAAGGTTGCTTTATAGTTGTATATACTACAATACCCAAAGCAACGCTTACACTGTTCTCAAATACCGGGTTTATTATTATTTCGCGTTTTTTATCTAAGTTAACAACTGGTAGATCTATTGCTGTGTAGCCTATAGTGCTTACCGTAACCCAGGTAGCAGATGTCGGCGCCCGCAAAGTAAACGAGCCATTTACCGTCGTTTGCGTACCAATATTTGAATCTTTTATCCTCACCGATGCGCCTGGTACAGGCAAGCCGTCGTCCTTGGCAATTACCACTCCTTTTATAGTGATATAGCTGGTGGTGTCGAGTTGGGCTGTCTTACCCATCAATTCTGGCGCAACAGGTGCTTGTTCTGTTTTTGGCGGCACTTGTGCCTTCGCGTTTACAGCCGGGAACAGCATACTAAGCGAGGCCGCCGCGATAAAACCTTTCCAGGTAAAGCGTTTTCTGCTTTTAATTTCCAGCTGATGATTAATGGCTGCCAGTTTGCTGCCGGTTATGCGTCCGCAGGTGTTTTTGTGCGATGCGAGGTAGGCGATAACATCTGCATTCGGCATCGCTGTAAAATCGATTACAGTTTTACAGCAGCTTCGGCAATGTCTGCCGTTTTCTGCGGCTGCCATTTGCGGCCAACTTTCGTGGCAGGGTGTGGGGATATTGATGCTTTTGATGGGCTGCATACGCTGGTTTTATTACAGGATGCAAAACCCGCCTGCATTCCATAAATGTTTTAAAAAGTTTATCCTTTTTTAAGCATAAAAATAATATTACAGGCAAGCTTTGTATCTTGCTGTGCTTTTTACCCAATCCTATGAAAACCACTTTTATCTCCGCCGCGTTATTATCTTTAACCATACTATCCGCGCAGGCGCAAAAGAAAAACCCCAACGATACCGTTACCAGTAATTATCAGCCTGCGGCCTTATTTTCTACTCTGCCTTTTACCGAGAAGGGAAATGAGTTCCATTCGCCCAATGGCGAGCCGGGGCCAAAATACTGGCAAAACCGGGTGGATTACCAACTGGAGGTAAAGTTGGATACCGTGGCTAAAACCATCAGCGGTTCGTCAACAATCAACTATACCAACAACAGTCCCGATGCCCTGCAATACCTGTGGCTGCACCTCGACCAAAACACCTATAAAAAAGATGCCCGCTCCAACTTTGTAACCGGCTTTCCCGCGCCGGATCATACTACGGGTTATCAAATCGAATCGGTATCCCTGCTGCAAAACGGTAAGGCTACCAAGCTGAATTATGTAATTACTGATACCCGGATGCAGGTACGTCTGCCATTGGCGGTAAGTCCGAAAGGTGGCAAAATAAGCTTAGTAATTAAATACCATTACACCATCCCCGGTAGTTTTGGCGGACGGACAGATTACATCGATACCAAAAACGGCAAGATCTACGAGATTGCCCAGTTTTATCCCCGCATGTGCGTGTATGATGATATGCGCGGCTGGGACACCGCACCTTTTTTGGGCAGCGGCGAGTTTTATTTAGAGTACGGCGATATAGATTATAAGGTAACGCTCCCTGCGGATATGATCGTAGCCGGCTCAGGCGAGTTGGTTAACCCTGCGGAGGTGCTTACCGCCAAACAGATCAGCCGCTTAGCCTCTGCTAAAGCCAGCGACAAAACCATCATGATCCGCACTGCAGCCGAAGTTACCGACCCGTCATCGCGCCCGGCGGGCAAAAGCTCGCTCACCTGGCACTTTAAAATGCTGAACACCCGTGATGTTGCTTTCGGGGCTTCTAAGGCTTTTATTTGGGATGCTGCAAGAGTTAACCTGCCGGGCGGTAAAAAATCGCTTGCTATGTCTGTTTACCCTGTAGAGAGCGCCGGCAAAGAAGCTTGGGACAGGGCTACGGAATACCTGAAAGGTTCGATAGAATATTTTTCCGAAAAATGGTTTGTGTACCCCTATCCGGTTGCCGTGAACGAGGCGGGTATTGCAGGCGGCATGGAGTACCCCGGTATTGTTTTCGATGGTATTACCGATAAAGGCAAGGATCTGTTCTGGATCACCGCCCACGAGATAGGGCACAACTGGTTCCCGATGATCGTTGGCAGCGATGAGCGCCGCTTTGCCTGGATGGACGAAGGCTTTAACACTTTTATAGATGTTTATGCCTCAGATATGGTAAACAAAGGCGAGTTCGGTCCGAAACGTGACAGCGAGTACGCCGAGAATAGCGGCAACCCCGCAGATGAGATCATCCCCTTTATCACCGACCCGGAAGCGCCCAGCATGATGACCGCACCTGATGCCATACCTGAAAAATACCGCCACCCTTACACCTATTTCAAGCCCGCCTTCGGTTTAATATTGCTGCGCGAACAGATCCTGGGTAAAGACAGGTTTGATTATGCCTTTAAAAACTACATCCACAAATGGGCCTACAAACACCCGCAGCCCGATGATTTTTTCCGTTCGATGGAAAACGGCGCGGGCGAAGACCTGAGCTGGTTTTGGAAGGGGTGGTTCTATAATAACTATAAATTGGATATCGCTTTGATAGACGCTAAATACGTAGATAAAGACCACACCAAAGGCATCAAGGTAACCATTGCCAACAAAGAGCTAATGGCTATGCCATTCACCGTAGAGGTAAAACTAAAGGACGGCAGCAAGCAACGCACTTATTTCCCGGTAGAAACCTGGCTGCAGCAAAAAGTGGCAACTATCACTATCCCTACAACCCAGGATGTAGAAAGCGTTACCGTTGACCCGGATAATGCCCTGCCGGATGTGAACAGGAAGAATAATGGGAAGAAGTTGTAATGATTTCTGGGCTTGGCACCCTCTCCGCGCGTCATTGCGAGGCACGAAGCAATCTCTAAACTATGCATGAACGCAATGCATGTCGCCAACTTGCCTATCTGGAGATTGCTTCGCGCCTCGCAATGACGCGGTGGGACTTGAAACCGTGGATATAAGAGAGAAGCGAAGTATCGCTTCTCTACGGGAGAAGATTTTTCAACTGCTGATACACCTTCTCTGTAGGCAAACCTACCACATTGGTATACGAACCGTTGATCCGCTCTATGCCGATGAGCCCGATGCGCTGCTGGATGCCGTAAGAGCCGGCTTTATCGAAGGGTTGGTATTCTTCCACATAACTCCTGATTTCTTCATCAGTAAGCTTACGGAAAAACACTTCTGACATATCGTAGAATTTGTTATATTGGTGCTTATGCAGCAGGCAAACGCCGGTATAAACCTGATGTACGTTACCGCTTAGCTTGTGCAGCATTTCTATAGCGTGTTCGGCATTATCGGGCTTGCCCAGGATCTCACCCTTAATACAAACAATAGTATCGGCTGTAAGCACTACCTCATCAGTAATATCTTCGTCAAATGCTTCGGCTTTCTTTTGGGCAATGTAAAGGGCTATTTCGGCCGGTGTAAGTCCGTCGGGGTAAGATTCATCCACCTCCTTTAAAACCACCCGGAAATCAATATCCATCAGTTTCAAAAGTTCCTGCCGCCTTGGCGATTTGGATGCGAGAATCATTTGAGGAAAACCACTCATACAAGAAAACTTTTGACTTTTGACTTTTTACTTTTGACTTTTTACTTGAACTACCAGCTGTACGCCTGTTCGTTCATCCATTTGCCTTGTATCTTCATCACTTTTTCTATGATATCGCGTACGCAGCCTTTGCCACCTGCGTAGGGTGATACAAAGGCGCTAACGGCTTTTATCTCTTCGCAGGCATCAGCCGGGCAAACCGGGAGGCCTACCATTTTCATCACGCCAAGGTCAGGGATATCATCGGCCATATATAACACGTTTGATGGGTGTATGCTTTTTTCTTCCACGTAGATCTTAAACCTTTCGGTTTTGGTATTCGCGCCAAGGTAAACATCATTAATACCCAAACTATTTAAACGGAACAGCGCGCTTTTACTGCGGCTGCCAGATATCGCTGCCACATTGTAACCACTTTTTACGGCCAGCTGCAAGGCATATCCATCCTTAATATTAAAAGAACGGCTCTGTACACCGGTTTCGGTCACCATGATCGATCCGTCGGTCAATACGCCATCCACATCAAAAATAAAAGTGGTTATATCTTTAAGCTTGTTTAAAAAGGATTCCATTATATATGATTACACCGATTATATTATGATTTCACAGATTGGGGACCGATTGCACATTTCATCTGCACATTTGAAATTTGCACATCTGCACATCCAACTACTATTGATTATCCCGCCATTCGTATACCCAGGCACTTTGGATCTGCTCCAGGTGGCCCTCGTTAGATTCCTCGCGCGTGCCTGCAAAGTTGGGGAGGGAAAGTACCCACTCCAATAGTTCCGTAAAACGGATGCGGTAGATCTTCGATTCGCCAAAATCATCGCCGAACTTTTCGTACAGGCTCAAGGCTATATCTTCGTGGTCGGCCCAGTGTATTGGCAGGGCGAATTTATCGTCGTTCATTTCTTGCTTGTGAGTGATCGTTTCTATATGTAATTAGTGGCCCATAAAGCCCGATTGATCGGGCAGGGTAACTTCAATATCGCCATCTATAATAACGCACTGGCAGCCCAGGCGCGATGTAATGCGCGGATTTACGGCCCTGTCAATAAAGTCTTCTTCCTTATCAGAGATCTCCTGGATGTTATCCATCCCTTTATTAACATATATATGGCAGGTGCTGCAACCGCAAACGCCACCGCAATTGTGCTGTAAATCTATGCCGTTTTCCAGGCATACGTCCAAAACAGATTCCCCTTCGGCAATTGGCAGTTCAATGGTATCATGGTCTGCCTCTTCAAAGTTGATCTTTATCTTAAAAATATTCATTTTGGCAAAAGTAACAAAATTAACTATCCCTGTTACCTGTGTTACTGTTTTTGATAATATCCTGACTTAGTAGCAGGTAAATTTGCTGCAATTCATCCTTTCCATCCAGCATTTGCAGGTGCGCCTGCATGGTCTGCTCATCTTTACGCACCGCGGGTCCGGTTTGAACCGTGGCCGGCGGATGCGCCTTTATCTTATCAGCGGTCTCCAGTATCAGCGGGCGCAGCATATCAAAGCTCATATCATGCTCCTTTAAAAGCGCTTCTGACACGGCATAAAGGTGATTGGTAAAATTGCAGGCGAACACTGCGGAAAGGTGCAATATTTTGCGCTGCGCGGAATTTACCCGGTAAACATTATTGCTGATGGTTCGGGCAAGCTCTTCCAGTTGCCTGGTTATCTCTTCGGTAGCGCCTTCAATACACATGGGTACATCCCAAAAATTGAGCTCTTTGGTTTTACTAAAGGTTTGCAGCGGATAAAAAGCACCGGCATCTACAGTAGAATTCAGCAGCATTTGCAGTTCAACAGCGCCCGAAGTATGTACTATCAGTTTTTTAAACGGGGACAATTGGGGCACAATTTCCTTTATCACGTCATCCTTAACAGCGATTATAAAGATGTCGGTTTCACTGTCAATATCCTTAAGGTTATCAATGGCAGCTGCACCAACATGGTAGCCCAGCATAGCAGCATTTTGCATATTTGGGCTGTAAACCTGCACCAAACGGTGGCCGGCATTTTTAAACGCCGCAGCCAGGTGTGTGGCAACATTGCCCGAGCCGATAAGGGTGATGCGCATTAGTTTTTATTATACATGTGGTGCAAAATTAAATATTTCCGTTACTTTTATTTCGTAAACCAATAATCCTTATTCCCCCGCAAAAATGAAGCTTCTTAAGCGTTTTGTTACTTTTCTTTTGGTGCTTATTATTTTAGGAGCAGCCGTTGCCGCCATTTTTTATTTCACCCAAAATAAAGAAACAAAAGAGATTACTTACAACCTGCGTAAAAACACCAATGGCAGTTATGTAGAACTAAGCGGCGGCGTTACCCACTATGAGCTTGACGGCCCCGACTCCGGTAAAGTTGTTGTGCTGGTACATGGCTTTAGCGTACCGTATTATATATGGAATGGCACCTACGAATATTTAGCCGAACACGGCTTCCGCGTATTGCGTTACGATGAATTTGGCAGAGGCTATTCTGACAGGCCCGACACCGTTTATAATAAAGCACTTTATCTGGACCAGTTAAAAGAATTGATGCAAAAACTGGAGCTTAAAAAACCGGTGAGCCTGGTAGGCGTGTCATTCGGTGCCGCCGTTGTTACCGATTTTGCCAACGACTATCCCGACATGGTGAGCAAAGTTGTATTGGTAGACCCGGCCTACAAATTTGGCAAGCCCGACTTTATATCATACATCACCACTTTTAAAGAAATAATTAATGCCGATAAGCGCGCGCTTGGCCAGATGGAGGATTTTAAATACCCCGACAGGCACCCCACCTGGGTAGAACAATACACCCCGCAGATGGAATATAAGGGCTTCCGCAACGCGTTGGTTTCTACGCAATACAACTACTTATTCAATGCCCGCGAAAGCTATGCGGCCCTTGGCGCGAAAAATAAACCTGTTATGCTGATATGGGGAAAAGAAGATAAAACAGTGCCCTTTACGTTCAGCGATTCGGTAAACCGTGTTTTAAAATCGGAATTTTTGCCTGTTGAGGATGCCGGCCACCTGCCTTTTATTGAGCAGGGCGAGATTGTGAACCCGGCTTTAGTAACATTTTTAAAGAAATAGTATCTAAACGTTAAATCAATCATTACAATATTAATTATGGACACTTCACTCATCACCACCAGCAACACGTTAGAAGGTTACAAGATCACCAAACACCTGGGCGTTGTGCGCGGCATCACCGTACGCAGCCGCAGCGTTGTGGGCAATTTTGCAGGTGGCATACAGTCGCTTTTTGGCGGCAGGCTTTCTGTTTATGTTGAGCTTTGCGAAAACGCCCGCGAAGAGGCCTACCAGCTATTGATACAACACGCCCGCGCGATAGGCGCTAATGCTATCATCAATATGCGCTACGATGCCAATGAAGTAATGCAGGGCATTACCGAAGTACTGGCCTACGGCACCGCAGTTGTGGTGGAGAAGGTTTAAGAAAACCTCACCCTGCCCTCTCCAAAGAGTAATAGCCTATCATTAGACAGATTTCATAAAACGTTCCGCTGGAACGTGAAAATTGCCGTTATTTTTTCTACCCATGAGACGTTCCTCCGGAACGATTTTGTTTCTTCATCCCT